>NZ_BAAHYU010000003.1:0-1303805 GCF_054657395.1 Desulfobaculum senezii
GAATGAGGTGAATTGCAATTCAAAACTGAACACAGCCCTCAAGCCCAAGCTGCTGCAGTTTTTCAATTGTCGAGCTATACCCAAACTTCTTGCGCGGCCTGTCTGCAAGCAGTCGGAGTTTATGTTTTAATTCAAATTCGCTTATTTTTCTGAAATCCATTTTGCGAGGGAAGAACTGCCGAAGTAATCCGTTTGTATTCTCATTCAGGCCACGTTCTTGTGGACACTGCGGGTGACAGAAATAGAATTTAGTCTCGTATTTCAACTGTAGGGCTTCATAGCCAAAGAACTCCGTACCTCTGTCAAGGGTCATAGTCCGTCTCAAGTCACCTGGAACATCCTTCATAAAACATTCCATAGCATGGGATACTGTAGCCTTTGACTTGTCCTTGCATCGATACGCTAAAGTAAGGCCGGTAAGACGTTCTACAAACGTGGCAATGAAACCTGTTCCTCTTTTTCCTGATATTAGGTCGCCTTCCCAGTCACCGAACCGAGCTCTTTCATCGACTACTGATGGACGCTGTTCAATGGAAGGCAAGGTGCGATTCACCTCTGCAGCGCTTCGGCTCTTGCCATGTCTAAAACTTCTTGTGCGTGCATGCTTCCGCCGAAGGTATTGCTTGTAGTGGACAAAATCTGTTCGAGGCGCACCCTTTGCTGGACAAATCTTATTGTAGATCGTTTTAAAGCTGATTCGCATTCGATGAGCAGTCGGGAAATCTTTTCTCAAACGGCCAACGATCTGTTCTGGAGACCAGCAGAAGCTGAGTTTTTCCTTAATATACGCATACAAAGCCGTATCTACAGGCTGGCGGTCTCTGTTGGCTCGAAGCCTACGTATCCGCGCTTTTTCCTGCGCCGACTTTGGAACATATCGCCCATCCTTCAAGCTGTTTCTCCGTACTTCCTGACTAATCGCTGAGGGGCTAAAGCCAAGAATATGGGCGATCTTTCGGATGCTCATGCCCTCAGAAAGTAATCGGGCTAGTATTTCGCGCTTCTCTAACGTAAGGTGTTTTTTGCCCATGCAGTTGCGCTCCCTTGTGGAGTTTTGGTCTGGTAACCAGCAGCTAGCATGGGCTTTTTTATTTGTTCAAGTCTGAGAAGGCGGCTTCCTGCCAAGTGTTCAGTTTTGGATTACAATCTGCCTGATTCCCTTAACAATCCCCAGGTTTTCGGGCCAGAAGCTGGCCCGAAAAAGGGTTGGGTGGGTTGAGCCTCAACGCACTCACCCCTCCCGCCCATATACTATATAATGGGCCACACACTCTTCACTCTCCCCTCTTCACTCAAACAGGGATCCTCACCGCCCATCCGGGGCACCAAAGCCCCCCAAAAAATCCTCTTCCATCCACAAGCCCGGGAGCCACTCAGGGGTGACGACAGTACCCGCCAAAGGAAGCCGGTCTGTGCGCAAAGGGGATATCTAAGGGCCCGCGGCCCTTAGACCGCCGGAGGCATCTCTTCCCTCTGCCTCCACGGCTCCACGCCAACACCAACCCAGACCAACTCCGCCCAACACACGCCGCCACAATACCCCATAATTCAACTGGCAGACAACGGTTTTCACGCCTTTAACCGCCACTGCACCACATTTATCGCCAAGGCCTTGGCTTCCCTTGCCATCTTCCACGCTCATCCCACTGGGCAAAAGAAAAGGCCCTCTCGCGAGGGCCTCTCCGTGTCGTCTCTTTACGCCCCACGTCATCTTAATACGTGCGGGGCCCGCGCATGCGGGGTGCTAGGCGTCGGCTTCCTCTTCGAGGGAGCGGGTGTACTTGCACTTCTTGTTGGGGCAGGCGAGGTGCTCGCCTTTGGCCTTGGTGGTCTTCTTCTCAAGCACGGGGAACCCGCAGTCGGGGCAGGTCTCTGCCACGGGCTTGTTCCACTGGGCGTACTCGCAGTCGGGGTAGCGGCTGCAGGAGAAGAAGAGCTTGCCGCGGCGCGAGGACTTCTCGACGAGGTCGCCTTCGCCGCACTTGGGGCACTTGATGCCTGTGGTGAACGGCTCGGTGTACGTGCAGTCGGGATAGTTGTCGCAGGCGATGAAGCGGCTGCCGGTGCGGGCGCGCTTGAGAACGAGCTCGCCGCTGCACTCGGGGCACTTGCGGCCAATCTTTTCCACTTCGGCCTTGGTCTTCTCGATGATTTCGATTTCGCCCTTGTCGTTTCGCGTGAAGTTCTTGGTATTGGTACACGCGGGATAGCCGGAGCAGGCGAGGAAGGTCCCGGCCTTGCCGAACTTGATGACGAGGGGCTTGCCGCACTCTTCGCACATGATCTCGGTCTGCAGACCGGTCTTCACGCGGGCCATGTTCTCTTTGGCCTGATCGAGGGTGGGGTAGAAGTCGGTGGTGAAGTCCTTGAGGAGCGCCACCCAATCCTGACCTCCGGTGGCAACCTTGTCGAGGCTCTCCTCCATGTTGGCGGTGAAGCTAACGTCGAGAAGCGTCTCGAAGTGCTCGGTGAGCTGGTCGCTGACCACGGTGCCGAGGTCGGTGGGGATAAACCGCTTCTCGGTAAGCTGCACATACTCGCGGGCGAGAATGGTGGAGATGATGGCGGCGTAGGTCGAGGGACGCCCGATGCCTTTCTCCTCCAGCTCCTTCACGAGCGATGCTTCGCTGTAGCGGGGCGGCGGCTGGGTGAACTTCTGTTCCTTCTGGAAGTCCTCAAGGGTGAGGTCCTGTCCTTCGGCGAGCTTGGGCAGCTCGTTGACGTCTGCCTTGTGGGCCGAGATGGACTGGAATTCGACGAGCTTGGTTCCCTGATAGGCCATCATGTAGCCAGGGAAGAGCAAACGCTCTCCCTTGGAGCGCCACTGCGTCTCACCGGCTTTGGTGATGACGGTGGTGTCCCAGAATTTGGCGGCGGCCATCTGCGATGCGACAAAGCGCTCCCAAATGAGCTTGTAGAGGCGGAACTGATCCGAGGGGAGCAGGGCCTTGACGTCATCGGGGGTGATGTTCACATCAACGGGACGGATGGCTTCATGCGCATCCTGCGCGGAGGACTTGGTCTTGAAGGCGCGGGCTTTTGGCGGATAAAAATCCTTGCCGTAGCGATCGGTGATGAAGTCCTTTGCGGCGTCGCGGGCATCGGCGGCGATGCGCACGGAGTCGGTACGCATATAGGTAATGAGCGCGGTGGTGCCGCGTTCGCCAAGGTCCACACCTTCATAGAGGCGCTGCGCGGTGCTCATGGTGCGCTTGGCGGAAAAGCCCATGCGGCGGTTGGCTTCCTGCTGCAGGGTGGAGGTGATGAACGGCGGCGCGGGCTGGCGGCGGCGTTCCTTCTCGGTGACGGACTCCACCACGAAGGAGCCTTCGCGCACGGCTTTTTCCAGCGCGAGGGCCTGATCCTCGGAGCCGACCTTGGCGGTCTTGCCCTTAATTTTCCAGAGGTCCGCGTCAAAGGGCGGCGGATTTTCGCCGGCCAGACGCACCTTGAGCACCCAGTATTCCTCGGGCTCGAAGGCGCGGCGTTCTTTTTCGCGCTCCACGATAAGGCGCAGGGCGACGGATTGCACGCGCCCGGCGGAGATGCCACGCTTGACCTTCTTCCACAGAAGAGGCGAGACCTTGTAGCCCACCAGCCTATCGAGGACGCGGCGCGCCTGCTGGGAGTTGAACAGGTTCTCGTCGAGATCGCGCGGGTGTTCAAGCGCTTCCTTGACGGCACGGGACGTGATTTCGTTGAACTGGATGCGCCGGATGGTGGCGTCCTTGTTCTGCTCGTGAATGAGGTTGGCCACGTGCCATGCAATGGCTTCACCCTCCCGGTCCGGGTCAGGTGCAAGGTAGACGACTTCGGCTTTTTCCGCCGCCTTCGTCAGCTTGTTTACCACCTTTTCCTTACCGGGGATGACACGGTATTCTGGCTCGAAGGTATCTTCGTCCACCCCGAGCTTCTTGTTTGGAAGATCGCGCACGTGGCCAACACTGGCCTCGACGGCGTACTTCCGGCCAAGAAACTTCTTGATGGTCTTCACCTTTGCCGGGGACTCGACGATGATTAAGTTCTTACTCATAACAAGTGGGTTCCGTAGCCGAAGGGTTGACGCAAGGCAACCCTTGCATTTCGGATTGAATTGATGGACGTTTCCGGTGCCGGAACATAACTGATTACGGTATACTATCTTTTGCCCGAGTCAATATCGGACAGAAAAAAACACCCTTAACAGGGCGAAAGCATACATCATCTATCAAGGAGAATAACTCCGCATGACGCATCGATTTGGAACTGTGGTCCTGCTGGGACCGCCGAATGCAGGCAAGTCCACGCTGCTGAACAACCTGCTCGGCCAAAAAGTGGCCATTGTCACGCCCAAGCCGCAGACCACGCGCAACCAGATAACCGGCATCCTCAGCGATGAGGATTCGCAAATCATCTTTTTGGACACGCCCGGCGTCCACCGCCTGCGTGGCAAGATGAACCGGTTCCTCTTGCAGGCGGCGTGGAACGGCGCTGGCGCGGCGGATGTCATGGTCGTTTTGGCGGACGCGGACCTCTACGCGAGAAAGCCGCACCTGCTGCAAAAGGAAATGGATCCGCTGGTGGAACGCGTGGCCGCGACATCGCAGCCCGTGTACCTGGCGCTCAACAAAATTGACCTCGTAAAGGAAAAGAGCGATCTGCTGCCGCTGATGGAGTATTTTACCTCCGTTTGGCCAAACGCAGAGATTATGCCCATTAGCGCGGCCAAGGGTGAAGGGGTAGACCGCCTGCTTGCGTCCGTCAAGGAGCACCTGCCGGAATGCCCGCCCATGTTCCCCGAGGATCAAATCTCTACCGTGCCGCTGCGGTTTATGGCTTCGGAAGTCATCCGCGAGAAGCTGTTTATGGGCCTGCGCCATGAACTGCCTTATACCACGGCGGTGGAGATTGAACAGTGGGAAGAGACGGACAAGCTGCTGACGATGTCGGCCATCATCTATGTTGCGCGGGCAAACCACAAGGCCATGGTCATTGGCAAAGGCGGCCAGAATCTCAAGGATATCGGCAAAAAGTCGCGCATTGAGATTAAGGAGCTGGTCGGCAAGAAGGTCCACATTGAGTTGTGGGTCAAGGTCCGCTCCGGTTGGACCGAGGACGAACCCTTCCTGCGTGCCATCGGCCTGACGGGCGGGCTGGAGGAATAACCAGCGCGCCAGAATGAGCGGAAAGCGGCGGAGCCGGGGACGGGTTCGCCGCTTTTATGTGCCACGCCCAGCCTGCGGCGTGAAACCCGGCCTGCGGCAAGGGGCGCGCTGCCCCATGCCCGCCGCCGATGTTTTGACGCCACCACCCCGAAACAGTTATATTTTTCCGCCTTTCACGGGCAAAATCCATGCATGAGGAAAAGTTTTCATGATTTCTGAACACGAAGCCCGCGCCATCGGCGAACGTTTGGCCGGTACGCGTGACGCCATTGCGGACGCAGCGCGCAGGGCAGGGCGCGCTGCTGAGGACGTCTCGCTGGTTGCCATTTCCAAGTTTCACCCCGCCGGTGCTGTGCGCGCCGCATACGACGCGGGCCAGCGCCAGTTCGGCGAAAACTACATTCAGGAAGCCCTCGCCAAGCAGGACGAACTGACGGATTTGGACATCTCGTGGCACTTTACGGGCAAACTGCAAAGCAACAAGGCCAAGTTTGTCCCTTGCCGATTCGACCTCATCCACACGCTGGAGTCCCCTAAGCTGGCCCAAGCCTTGCATAAACGCCTGTGTACCGCTGCCGCGCCACGACAGCGCGTGCTCCTTGAGGTGAACCTTGCCGGAGAGGAGCAAAAGGCGGGAGTGATGCCGGAGGCGCTTCCGGCGCTGGCCGAAGCCGTGCTAGGCTATGACAGTCTGGAGCTTGCCGGGCTGATGCTGCTGCCGCCCTTCGACCTCACCCCCGAGCAGCGACGGCCGCTGTTCGCGGAGCTGCGGCGCCAGCGCGACGCGCTTGAAACCCGGCTGAACATGACGCTCCCGGTCCTTTCCATGGGCATGACGGATGATTTTCCGCAGGCCATTATGGAGGGGGCAACCATCGTGCGTGTGGGAACGCGCATTTTCGGGCCACGACCAACCAAACAGTAGGAGCTGGCGAACGCCATGGATCTTGCGACGCTCATAGGCATTGTCCTCGCTTTCGGCCTGGTGGCCGCTGCCATCGTCACCGGGGGCAGCCCCCTGATATTCATTTCCATTCCGTCCATGCTCATTGTGATGGGCGGAACCCTCGGCGCGACCATGGTGAACTACCCCCTGGCCAATGTGCTGGGGGTGATGGGCATCATCAAAAAGACGTTCTTCTCCAGCTTGGAAAGCCCGGCGGAAATCATTGAAAAGTTCATGGACTACGCCAACCGCGCCCGCCGCGAGGGCATCCTCTCGCTGGAGCCGCTGATCAAGGAAATCGACGACGAATTCCTCAAGAAGGGCTTGCAGTTGACCGTTGACGGTCTGGAGCCGCAGACCATTCAGGAAATTCTGGAGACGGAAATTTCCTACATTGAGGAGCGCCACAGCAAGGGTGCGGACATCTGCTCCACCCTTGGGGCGTTTGCCCCGGCCATGGGTATGATTGGTACGGTTATCGGCCTTGTGCAGATGCTGCAGACCATGAGCGACCCCAGCACCATTGGCCCGGCCATGGCCGTGGCCCTGCTGACCACCTTTTACGGTGCGGTGCTGGCGAACCTTGTGTTCAACCCCATGGCGGGCAAGCTGAGAACGCGCAGCAAGGAAGAGGTCCTGCTCAAGGAAATGGTCATGAACGGCATTCTGTCCATCTCCAAGGGCGAGAACCCCCGCATCATTGAAGAAAAACTCAACAGCTTCCTGCCGCCCAAAGACCGCCGGCAGACCGACTAGCTCCCGGCACGGGACACAACAGCATGGCAAGAAAGGAACGAGAGGAAAAACAGGAAGGCGTCCCGGCATGGCTCGTCACGTTCTCGGACATGATGACCCTGATGCTGACGTTCTTCGTGCTGCTCGTGAGCATGAGCGTGATGGACGAACGCCGCAAACTGGTGGTCCTTGGGTCCATCGTGGGCACGTTTGGCCTTGGGCGCGACAGCTACGAGGTTCTCTCCCAGCAGGATAAAAAGCGCAGCGTGGAGCCCGGCCCCATAGAGGTGGAGGACACCAACGACCTGGAGCCGCTCAAGGAACTCATCTGGGACGACGCCAACGAGGACCTGGATTTCAAATCCAACGAATTCGTGCAGGTCTTTTCCATTGCGGACGATGTGCTCTTTGAAAGCGGCAGCAGCCGCCTGAAGCCGGGCGGCAAACGGCTGCTGGAAATGGCGCTGCCGGTGTTCTTTTCCGTACGCACGCCCATTTTGCTGGCGGGGCACACCTCGTCCCTGCGTGACGAAGAGGGCACGGCCTACCGCGTGGAAGACCGCGACAAGCCCATGGACAGCTCGTGGCGGCTCTCCTTTAGCCGCGTCATGAGCCTGTATCTGTTTCTGCTGAACTCGGGGATGGACCCGGACTTGATGCGCGTTGAGGCCTTTGGCCGCTTCCACCCCCGGTATTCTGAGCTCACGCCCAAGGGGCGGCGCAAAAACCGGCGGGTGGACATCATCCTCGACAAGCGCAACGCCCGCTGGCAGGACAAGTTCTTCTACCAGAGCAAGGACACCACGCCCGAGGAATTCAAGTACAAAGACTTCATCTTCCGGTTTGAACGCCGGGGCAGGACAGAGTAGGGAACCGCCATGGCACGCAAGAAGAAAAAACAAAGCGGCGGGCTGACAGGCGACGAATGGCTCATCACCTTCGGCGATCTGGTGACCCTGCTTTTGACATTTTTCGTGCTCCTGCTCAGTATGTCCTCAATGGACAGGAGCATCCTCACGCGCATCACACTGTTCACGGACGATATTGGCTTTTTGACGTACCGCAGCGCCGGGCAGATCCCCCAGCGCATCAAGTTCATCATCGACGCCATTGAAAAGCCGTGGGAAGTGCTGGATAAACAGCAGCGCATCAAGGATTTGCTGTTCCCCGAAGACGTCCTGCCGCCGGAGATCAACAAGAGCACGCTGGACGAAAACCTCCAGATACTGCAGCGCCCCGAGGGCGTGGCCCTCGTTTTGACGGACAAGGTGCTGTTTCCCCTTGGTGGTTCGGAGCTCAGCCAGCCGGCCAAGGTTGTGCTGGCGTCCGTGGCCGAGGTGCTGGCCTACATGACCGCGCCAATCAACATCTCCGGCTACACGGACAACGTGGGCGGCAACGCCGCGGGCAACTACCGCCTTTCTGGCGAGCGCGCGCTGTCCGTGCTGGACTTTTTCCTGTCGCGCGGGATTCCGGACCAACGGTTTTCCGTGTCCGGCTATGGTCCCAACTGGCCCATCGCCCCCAACACCACCCGCGAAGGGCAGGGGCAAAACCGCCGGGTTGAGATTCTGCTGAAGACCACCCCGTGGCTTGGCGCCTACACGCAATAGACTTTAACCTTCCGTCCGATAAAAAAGGAGCGACACCGTGGCTGACGAACAAATGGAAGCCCCAAAAGAAGAAAAGAAAAAAAGTGGGAAACTCAAGTGGATCATTCTGCTGGTCCTGCTGCTGGCCATTGGTGCCGGCGCCTTCTTTGCTTGGCCCATTGTGCAGGAAAAGCTGCTGGGCGGCGGTGACGCCCCCGCCAATGCCACAACCCAGACGCAGGAACCCGGCGCGCAGCCCATGGCTCCCGCCGGCGAGACGGAAATGGTCACCCTGCCGACCTTTGTGGTCAATCTGGCGGACCCGCTGGGCCGCAGGTACCTGAAGCTGACCCTCTCCGTGGAGGTTGCCAGCAAGGAAGCCGCGGAAACGCTCAATCAATCCGAGGCGAAAGTCCGCGACGCCGTGATTTTGCTGCTGTCCAGCAAGACCTTTGCGGACCTGTCCTCCATCGACGCCAAGCTGGAGCTCAAGGACCAGATTGTGAAGCGCCTGAACCAGATTATGGGCGGGTCGTCCATTCTGCGTGTGTACTTCACGGAGATGGTGGTCCAATAACTGCATTGGACCTGACAGGATTAAAATCAGACCCGATACGAGGATAGGCATGGAAAAGGAACTGGATCAGGATCAATTGGCCGCGGAATGGGCCGCCGCACTCTCGGACGAAGACGAGGGGCAGGACGCCCAGAACGGCGCTGCAGAAGCCCCCGCAGCTGACGCTGGCGGTGATGGCGACGACGACGCTTTGGCCGCAGAGTGGGCCGCCGCTCTTGCCGAGGACGAAGCCTCGGACATGCAGGCCGAGCAGGAAAAACAAGCGGGCTTTGCCGCTCAAAGCTCTGACGCCGCGTTCAAGGATTTGACGGACGACGCCAAGGCTCCGCGCCCGGATGCCACCAAGCGCGACCTTGATTTCATTCTGGATATTCCCCTTGATGTCTCGGCAGAGCTTGGCCGCACCAAGCTGCTCATCAACGAGCTGCTGCAGCTGGGTCAGGGTTCGGTCATTGAGCTGAACAAACTGGCTGGCGAACCGCTTGAAATCTACGTCAACGGCAAGCTCGTCGCCCGCGGCGAGGCGGTTGTCATTAACGAAAAGTTCGGCGTACGGCTGACGGACATCATCAGCCCCATCGAACGCGTGAAGCAGCTTGGGTAGCCGCATGCACGCCCTTTTGCGCCGCGCGCGTACCTGCGCCGCCACCGTTGCCCTGATGTGGCTGCCGTCCACACTTCTCGCCGCCGAGGAGGCCGCACCGGTTATGGCTCCCCAGCCAGCACTGGGTGCCGCCTCCCTCAAGGTGGTGGGGGTGCTGTGCTTGCTGCTGGCCGTCCTTTTCGGGGGCTTTTGGCTGCTGCGGCGCTTTGGCCCCCGCGCGGGCCTTGGCATGCTGGGGCGCAGCGACCTGAAACTGGAAGGGCAACTTGCCCTTGGCCCCAAAAAGAGCGTCATGGTGGTCCGTTTCTTGAATAAGCATTTGGTGCTTGGAGTCACCGACTCCACCATCAACCTGCTAACAGAAATGGACGCTGATGATGACGAGACCAACACCAATTTTTCCAAAGCGCTTCAAACGGCCAGCCGCAGCGACCGCTAGCATTGCGGCGCTTGCGCTGGCCGCGCTTGTCCTCCTTCCGGCGCTGGCCTGCGCCGAACCGAACATCCCCTCGCTGACCCTCAACCTCGCCGCCGGCCAGGCGGAGCCGGAGAAGGTCTCCGTCCTTTTGGAGATTCTCTTCCTGCTCACCATTTTGTCGCTGGCTCCGGCCATCGTCATCACGATGACGTCGTTTACGCGCATCATCATCGTGTTCTCCTTTTTGCGGCAGGCCATGGGCACGCAGCAGATGCCCCCCAATCAGGTTCTGGCCAGCCTTGCCATCTTTATGACCTTCGTCATCATGCTGCCCGTTGGCACCAAGGTGAACGACACCGCCCTGCAGCCCTACCTCAATGAGGAAATCGGCTTTCAGGAAGCCTTAGGCCGCGCGGAAATCCCCATGCGCGAGTTCCTGTTCCGCCACACGCGCGAGAAGGACCTCTCCGTCTTCTACTCCGTGACGGGTATGAACCAGCCCCAGACCAAGGTGGATGTGCCCATGCCCATGCTCATTGCCGCCTTTGTCATCAGTGAGCTGAAAACGGGCTTCACCATTGGCTTTCTCATCTACATTCCGTTCCTCATACTGGATATGGTTGTGGCGTCCATCCTGCTGGCCATGGGTATGATGATGCTGCCACCAGTCATGATATCACTCCCGTTCAAGCTGCTCTTGTTCGTGATGGTGGATGGCTGGAATCTGTTAACGGCGTCGCTGGTCAACAGCTTCTTTTATTGACGGGAGGAAACCGCATTATGACCCCGGAATTCGTTATCGGCTTTGCGCGTCAGGCCATTGAAATGACGCTGATGATTTCCCTGCCCATGCTGGGCATCGGCCTTGGCGTCGGCCTGTTCATCAGTGTGTTGCAGGCCGCCACGCAGATTCAGGAGATGACCCTGACCTTCATACCGAAGATTATCGCCATCTTTCTGGCGCTGCTTGTGGCGTTCCCATGGATTCTTGACAAAATGATCACCTACACCACCAACCTGTTCCTGAACATTCCGCAGTATATCCGCTGACGGCAGGGCAGAACATCATCGGCGTCCGCCGCGCGTCTCGTCCACGCGAAAAACGGGCCCGGAAGACATTATGTCTTCCGGGCCCGTTTTTTCATGTTCGTCGTAAGAAGGGGAAGGAGCTAGAACCCAAACTGGCGGCAGTAGCCATCCTTTCGGTTAATGAGCTGCATATAGCGGTAGCTGCCCTTCACCTGCGCCTCTTCCCACAGCCGAAGGCCCGTGTTCCGGCACCGCTCGCAGGCAGTGATGGGAATCTGGATGCCGACGGACAGCGGATTGACCGAGGACCACGTTTCTATCTTCAACACGCCCGGGCATTCGTCGCACACCTGCACGGACTCCACCTGCGATTCGCTGATGCCGTCGGTATCGTAGAAGATATCCTTGTGGCGCACAAAGAAGCCGTCCACCATCTCGCCCTTGAGGGCGCTTTTTGGCGGAGCAAAATACAGCTGCCGCATCTGGTCGGACATCTCCTTGATGTAGTCCGTCACCTTTTGCGGCTGCCGCAGGCGCTCGGCGTCAAAGTCGGGCTCGCGCACACCGGAGTAGTCCACCCCAGCCATGGCGAGGCAGATGCCAAGATTCACGTAGGGCAGGGCGCCCTGAATGGAGTAGCCGCCCTCCAGCACCGCGATGTCCGGGTTCAGCCGCTCGTTGAGCATAGCGTAGCCGCGGGCGGAGAAGTTCATATTGGTGATGGGGTCGGAGAAGTGATTATCCTGCCCGGCGGAATTGATAATAATGTCGGGCTTAAAGTCATCAAGGATGGGCTGCACCACATTGTCGATGACATGCAGGAACCCTTCGTCACTGGTGAAAGGGGGCAGGGGGATATTGATGGTCCGCCCGAGGGCGTTGGGACCGCCAAGATCCATGGGGAACCCCGTGCCCGGATACAGGGTGCGCCCGTCCTGATGCAGGGAGATGAACAGCGTATCCGGATCGTGCCAGTACACGTCCTGCGTGCCGTCGCCGTGGTGGCAGTCGGTGTCCACGATGGCGACGCGCTTGTGCCCGTAGGTGACGCGGATATACTCAATCATCACGGCTTCGATGTTGATATTGCAAAAGCCGCGGTTGCCGTGGACCACCTTCATGGCGTGGTGCCCCGGCGGGCGAACAAGGGCAAAGGCTTTGTCCTCCTTGCCCTCCATAACGAGGCGCGCGGCCTTGATGGCGCCGCCGGCGGAGACAAGATGGCTCTTGGTGGCCACGGTAGCGACATCGGGCATGCAAAAGTGCACACGCTCCACGTCCTCATTGGTGGCAACGTCGGGCTTGTGTTCGGTAATGCCCTCTATGTCGAAAAGCCCTTCCTCGCGCAGCTGATCCTGCGTGTAGAGCAGGCGCTCCTCCCGTTCGGGGTGGGTGGCGCTGATGGCCCAGTCAAAGGCCGGGAAAAAGATAAGGCCGAGTGAATGTTGTGCTTCAAGCATGGTGCGGATTCTCCAATGACCGCGCGGGACTGTTCGTTGTACGCATCCCGTGATGAGACGACGCAAAGGGGGAAATGTCAACCACCTCCACCCAAAAGACACTCATACGCTCCGCATGCGGCGTGGACGGCAGGCCGCACCCGGTCTATACTGCCGAAATGACGGCGCAACACTCCCACCCGGACCCGGACACGGCGCGGGCCGTGGCCATCATTCCCGCGCGCGGCGGCTCAAAGAGCCTGCCGCGGAAGAATATCCGCACTCTCGGCGGCGTTCCGCTCATTGCGTGGTCCATCATGGCCGCGCGCCGCGCCCGCCGCATCCAGCGCGTTATTGTCTCCACCGACGACGACGCCATTGCCGCCGTGGCCCGCGAGTGGGGGGCGGAAACACCCTTTATGCGGCCTGCGGAACTTTCTGGGGATACGGCGCGCCTTGGCCCGGTCACCCGGCACGCCGTGGACGCCCTCGCCCGTGAGGGCGACCGCTTTGACGTCGCCGCGACACTCTATCCCACCCATCCCTTCCGCCCGGACGGCCTTGTGGACCACCTTGTGGAGCGCAACCTTGCGGGCTACGCCGTGGTTGTCCCTGTGACGCGCATTCCGGCGCGGCAGGGGACTTACCTCTGCGGCAACGCCTTTCTGCCCGGAGAGGAAGCCCCGGTCTTCCGCCAGTACGGCCTGTACGACGGCACCTGCCTCAGCTTTACCGGCTCTGGCGTCTGGTATGAGGAAATGACCGACCCCGTGCACCTTGTGGACATCGACACCAAAGACGACCTCGCCCTTGCCGAAGCCGCGCTGGATGCCGGACTCTTCCGCTGGCCGGAGGACGCATGAACGCCCTGCTGCCCATCTTTCTCACCCCCGGAGAACCCATTGCCTTGCCAGAGCGCCTGAAGGCGCACATCAGCGCGGCGCTGGACCTGCTGGCCTGCCTGCCCCTCGTGGACGGCATCCTTGCCGCCACGGACAGCCCACAAATCAAAGCGCTCCTCACCGCGCGCGGTGTACAGGTGCTCACCTGCGCCCCCGGCCCGGACGCGCCGCCATTTTTGCCCTCCGGCACTGCAGAGGCCATGGCCCGTCCGGCAGAAGCGCCGTGGATTGTTCTCGACATCCGCAACCGCAGCGTCAGCGAGGCCCTTGTACGCAGCGCCCTTGAACGCATGCGGCGCGAAGGGGCGGACGTTGCCGTCAGCGCGGTGCGCCCGGACGACCATCCCTGTCAGGGCTGGACCCTGCACGGTGAGGCTCCCCACACCGCCCCGCGCGAGGCCTCGCCTTGGGGCAGCGGCCACGGCGGCGCAGAGCGCGCGCGATTTACCCCTCCGGGCGCGCCATGGGAGCAGGGTCCCGGCGGCGATCTACGGAGCACCACAACGGGGCGGACCATTTCCGGACGCCAGCAGTTCCCGCCCGTGTTCCGCGCCGAGGGGAGCTTTGCCATCATCGCCACCGGATGCTGGCCCAGCGTCTGGCACGCACAGCCGCGCCTTGCCGTGGCCGCCGTGGAGCTGCCAGCGCAGGCCATAGCCGTCCACACGCCGCTGGACGCCGTGCGCGAAGGCCTTGTCCGCGCAGGCTGAGCGCCCCATTCGGCCCTTTCCAGCGCCCCCGCATTGCTGATACGGTAACGCAATTTCTTTCGACATCCTCACAGGACAAATCTTCGGAGAATACAGCCATGTTGCTTGGAATTGACGTGGGCGGCACCCACACAGACGCCGTTGTCATCGATGGCCAAACCCTCATGGGGTGGGCCAAGATTCCCACGGACCACGACAACCTGCTCCAATCCATCCGCCGCGCCATGAAGGCCGTACTGGCGGACATCCCCCCGCAGGACATCAGCCGGGTGAACCTCTCCACCACGCTGTCCACCAACGCCATCGTCGAGGGGAAAACCGAGGACGTTGGCGTCATCCTGTCCGCCGGGCCGGGCATAGACCCGGAGCACCACCGCACCGGCGCGCAATATCATGTGATTCCCGGCTCCATCGACCACCGGGGCACCGAAATCTCCGCCCTTGAGACGGACGCCCTTGAGCGCGCCGTCAGCGCCTGCGCCGATGCGGGCGTGCGCGCCTACGCCGTGGTGGGCAAGTTCTCCACCCGCAACCCCACGCACGAGCGCGCCATGCGCCGCGCCGTGGAGGACTCCGGCGCCGCGGACTGCATCACCATGGGGCACAGCCTGTCCGGCATTTTGAACTTTCCCCGCCGCATCGCCACCGCCTACTTCAACAGCGCCGTGTGGCGCGTGTACAACGACTTTGCGTGGGCCGTGGAGGAGAGCGCGCGGGAATTCGGCATCACCGCGGATATCAATATCCTTAAGGCCGACGGCGGCACCATGCCCCTTGCGGCCTCGCGCACCACGCCTGTGGAGTCCATCCTGTCCGGCCCCGCCGCCAGCGTCATGGGCATTGTGGCCCTGTGCGACATTGACGAAGACGCCGTCATCCTCGACATCGGCGGCACCACCACGGACATCGCCGTCTTTGCCGACGGCTCGCCCATTATCGAGAGCGAAGGCATGACCGTGGGCTCCTATCCCACGCTGGTGCAGGCCCTTCGGGTGTCGTCCATCGGCATTGGGGGCGACTCCGCCATCCATGTCAGCGCCCACGGCGTCACCGTCGGCCCGGACCGGCAAGGCCCATCGCTGGCCGTTCAGCCACAGGGCGCGGGAGGCCCGGCCCTGACCGATGCCTTAAACGTCCTTGGCCTGAGCAGTTTTGGGGACATTGACGCCTCGCGCCGGGGCATCGAGAAGCTGGCCCGCCTGTGGGACATGCAGCCGCAAAAGCTGGCCCAACAGGCTGTGGACTTTGCCACGCACCGCATCTGCAGCGCTGTGAACGAAATGGTCACCGCCATCAACGAAAAGCCCGTGTACACCATCTATGAACTGCTGCGGGGCAAGCGTATTTCGCCCAAGCACTACTTCGCCATGGGCGGCCCGGCCGAGGCCATGCAGGGCGTCCTGACCGAACGCCTTGGGGCCGCCGTGGGCCTGCCGGAGCACGCTCCCGTGGCCAACGCCATCGGGGCGGCCCTCACGCGGACCACGCTGGATATTGAACTGTTTGCCGACACGCAAAAGGGCAAAATGTTCATCCCCAACTTGGACATCGCCAAGTCCATCCCCCGGAACTACACGCTGGATGAAGCCAAGGCCGACGCCCTCGCCGCACTCACGGGCTACTTGGAAGAGCAGGGCGTTGCCACGAACGCAGCGCCGGACATCACCGAGGCCGAAGCCTTCAATATGGTGGACGGCGTGGTGACCACAGGCCGCAACATCCGCGTCAAATGCCAACTGCGCCCGGGCATCGATGGCCCAAGGCCGCACTAGAGAAGACCCGACCATGCCCAATCCGTTTGCCAGCCCCTTTGAGGGCTACGAGATACAGGACCACATCACCAACCCCAACATCACCGTGGGCCGGCGGAGCTATTACTCCGGCTACTACCACGGCTGCCACTTTGAGGAAAACGTGCGCTACCTCGCCCCGGACCGGGACGACGTGGACCGCCTCGTCATCGGTAGCTTTTGTTCCATCGGCTCGGGCGCGTCCTTTATCATGGCGGGCAATCAGGGCCACCAGATGAACTGGGCGGCGACCTATCCCTTCCACTACATGCCGCACTATCCGGACTGCCCGGACGGCTGGGTGCCGCGCGGCGACACCGTGGTGGGCAACGATGTCTGGATAGGCACCGAGGCCATGATCATGCCCGGCGTGCACATCGGCAACGGCGCCGTCATTGCCGCCCGCGCCGTGGTGACCAAGCATGTCCCAGCCTACGCCGTGGTCGGCGGCAACCCCGCCAAGCACATCCGCTACCGCTTCAATGACGACGAGCGGCGCATGCTGGACGAACTGGCATGGTGGGACTGGGACGACCAACGCATAAACGCCAACCTCGACCTGTTGTGCAGTGGCGATATCACCGCGCTGTACAAGGCCAACAGCTAGCCAACCGCACCCCGCCCGGCCCGCCCCGGGCAGGGTGCGCTTTCCCATACCACGCGCCCTGCGCCGCACCACCCACGGAGAACGCCCATGGACATCACCGTCACCACCCCTGCGCTTTTGTTTCCGGCCATTTCACTGCTCCTTTTGGCCTACACCAACCGCTTTTTGGCCCTTGGTGCGCGCATCCGCCAACTGCACGACATCTACTGTGAAAACGGCGGCGAGCATCTGCGCGAGCAGATAGACAGCCTGAAAAAACGCGTAGTGCTCATCCGAAACATGCAGGCGATGGGTGTGTTCAGCCTGTTTTTATGCGTGGTGTGCATGTTTGTGCTGTTTGCCGGGCAGGTCTTTGTGGGCAAGCTGCTCTTTGGGGCCAGCCTCGTGATGCTGATGCTCTCCCTGACATGGTCCATGCGCGAGATTTACATCTCGGTTCAGGCGCTCAATATCCACCTCAGCGACCTGGAAGAGGCCGCGCCAAAGACGCCTGGGCAAAACTCATAGCGCCCCCGCGCCACCTGTGCATTTCGCCGCCGCACCCGCTGCGGCGGCGCTGCTGTACCCACCGAATTCCACGGGTATGGGGAGAACCACAGCCAGAAAATTTTTCGCCAGCTATCCCGGGGCGTTTCCCTGTGGGAACCATCTCACTTGCCCGAGGGGGCTTTCCTTCACACGCCCTCTGAGGTAGCGTCTGCGGCGATAGGGCCCCCTCCCTCATCAGTGCAATTTCCATCAATTTTTCCGGAGTGAGACCGTGCTACAGAAGACGACACAGTGCAGCGCACCAGCCATGCCCGACACCATCCGCCCCGCAGCGGTCAACGACAATGCCGAGGTAGTCCTCAGCCGCCGCTACTACCGCAAGGACGCCGAAGGCAACCCCACGGAAAACGCCACCCAGATGTTCTGGCGCGTGGCCGCCGGCATTGCCGCCGAAGAAGCAAAATATACCGAATCCCCCTATACCCCGGACCAGCTGGCGCAGGAATTCTATGACCTGATGACCAGCTTCAAGTTTCTGCCCAACTCGCCGACCCTCATGAACGCGGGAACGGCCCTCGGTCAGTTGGCCGCGTGCTTCGTTCTGCCCGTCGGCGATTCCATGGAAGAAATCTTCGATGCCGTGAAGCACGCCGCGCTTATCCACAAGTCCGGCGGCGGCACGGGCTTTTCCTTCTCACGCCTGCGGCAGAAGGACGCCGTGGTGGGCTCCACCGGCGGTGTGGCCTCCGGCCCGCTGTCCTTTCTGCGCATTTTCAACACCGCAACGGAGCAGGTGAAGCAGGGCGGTACCCGCCGCGGCGCCAACATGGGCATCCTGCGCGTGGACCATCCAGACATCCTCGAATTCCTCTCCGCCAAGGAGCGCGACGGCGAGCTGAACAACTTCAACCTCTCCGTGGCGCTGACCGAGCGCTTTATGCAGGCTGTGGAAAAGGACGAGGACTACGACCTCGTCACTCCCCACACCCATGAGGTGGTCGCCCAGCTCAAGGCGCGCGACGTGTTCAACCGCTTGGTGTGCAAGGCGTGGGAATCCGGCGATCCGGGCATCATCTTCCTTGACCGCATCAACCGCGACAATCCCACCCCCGCGCAGGGCGAGATGGAAAGCACCAACCCCTGCGGCGAGCAGCCCCTGCTGCCCTACGAGGCCTGCAACCTTGGCTCCGTGAACCTTGCCCTCATGGTGCGCGGCGAAGGCGACAACATCGAGGTGGACTGGGACGAACTCAGGCGCGTGGTGCACATGAGCGTGCGCTTTTTGGACAACGTCATCGACGCGTCCAAGTACCCGCTGGACCGCATCACCGAAACCGTCCGCAAAAACCGCAAAATCGGCCTCGGCGTCATGGGCTTTGCGGACCTGCTGTTCCAGCTACGCATCCCCTATTGCAGTCAGGAGGGCCTGCAGCTTGGTGAGCAGGTGATGAAGTTCATCCGCGAGCAAGCCCGCGCCGCGTCCAAGAAGCTGGCCAAGGAGCGTGGCCCCTTCCCGGCCTATGATGAATCCATCTTTGCCGAGCAGGACCTTGGCCCCTACCGCAACGCCACCACCACGACCATTGCGCCCACGGGCACACTGTCCATCATTGCGGGCTGTTCCTCGGGCGTGGAGCCGCTGTTTGCCCTGTCCTTTGCCCGCCACGTCATGGACGGCGACAAGCTGGTGGAAGTGAATCCCTATTTTGAAGACGCCCTGAAGCAGGCCGGAGCGTGGTCGTCCTCCCTCATGGAAGAGGTCGCCAAAAAGGGCACCATCCGCGACATGGACTACCTGCCCGAAGACCTGCGCGGCGTGTTCGTCACGGCCATGGACTTTGCCGCGGAATGGCACCTGCGCATGCAGGCCAGCTTCCAGAAATACACGGACAACGCCGTCTCCAAGACCGTGAATCTGGCGAACTCCGCCACCAAGGACGACATCCGCGCCATCTATTGGATGGCGTACGAGATGGGCTGCAAGGGCGTCACCGTCTACCGCGACGGCTGCAAAGCCGTGCAGGTGCTCTACACCGGCGACAGCGCCCCCGGCGACGTGCAGGAAGAGGAAATCGTCCGCGAAAGGCCCGACGTGGTCTACGGCTTTACCCAAAAGATCGAAACAGGCCTTGGCGCCATGTACCTCACCATCAACGAGGTGGACCACAAGCCTTTTGAAGTCTTTGCCACCATTGGCAAGTCCGGCCGCTCCATCACCGCCAAGGCCGAGGCCATTGGCCGTCTGGTGTCACTGGCGCTACGCTCCGGCATCTCCGTACGCGCGGTGGTGCAGCAGCTCAAGGGCATTGGCGGCGAACACCCGGTGTTCCGCAAAAAGGGCATGATCATGTCCATCCCCGACGCCATCGCGTGGGTGCTGGAGCAGCGCTACATCACGCAGGATGAATCGCCCGTGACCGGCGGCGACGACCTGTTGGCCCCCTCCTGCCCCGAATGCGGCGCGGAGCTGCACTTTCAGGAAGGGTGCTTCCTGTGCGGCGCGTGCGGCTACACCAAGTGCGGCTAGCCCCGCCACCCTCCACACATTCAAAAAGCCCCCGGACCACGGTCCGGGGGCTTTTTTGCGCCGCATCCACCTGCCGCGCCATGGGGCCATACGCCCCGGCCAACGCACTTATCCCCCGAAAAACGCCACCACCAGCGCAGCATCACCTTTTGGAGAACGCTCCAACACACCGTCGCTCTTTACAAAACACATTGCACAATCCAATCGGTCTAGCGTATACAGGAAGGCATATATCCATCTGCCACCTCAGCCCCACAGGATGCTATGGGTACCGACAACACTCCAGGCCACTGTACAGAGCATGTCGTCCACTGCCACGATGAGCTCCAAACCCTGCGGCAACGCTATGCCCGTCTGCGGCGGGAGCACGACGACCTGCTCCGCCTCATGCAGCACGGCCAAACCACACGCATTCCGGCGTGGCTGCCATCGGTGGTGGAGCATTCCCCAACGCTTGTTCTGGTCACGGACCTTGAGGGGACGGTTGAATACGCCAACCCCATGTTCTGCGATATTTCTGGCTTTTCCACTGACGAAGTGGTGGGGCAGAGCGTTTTTACCCACACCTCCAAAATGCTGCCCCCGGCGGAGCGCGACCGGATGATGCGCGCCCTTGTTCACGGGCGCGAGTGGCGCGGGCTTCTGCGCCAGTGCAAAAAAGACGGCGAGTGCTACTGGCTGGACGCCGTCATCCGCCGGCACGACAATCCCGACGGCACCGCCAATCTCGTAGGCATTATGGAGGACGTGACCGAGCGCCTCAACACCCGCAGCGAAGGCCTCAGCAACGAACGCCGCCTCGGGCTGTTGTACCGCATTGCCAACGTGGTCAACGTTTCGCCCTCCATCGACGAGCTGTTTCCCACCATCCACCGCATTCTGCTGGAATACATCGCCGCACCCAACTTTTACATTGCCCTCATCGACAAGGACAACGACCGCCTCGTCTTTCCCTACTACATGGACGAGATGGAATCCTTTTTGGAAATCCGGGGCATCAGCGACCCCGCCACCAAAAGCCTGACGCTGGACGTCATCCGCTCCGGCAAGCCACTGCTCATCAATGCACAGGACGTAGACGCGGGCGGCGACGGCCTGCGCGAGGGCGTTTCAGGCGTGGTGGGCACCATGAGCGCGGTATGGCTGGGCGTTCCCCTCATGGTCAGCGGCACAATCATCGGGGCCATGGCCATTCAGGACTACCACAATCCGCATCAGTACACCGAGCAGGACGCCGACCTTTTGGCCGCCATCTCCGGGCAGGTGGCGCTGTCCATTGAACGCATCCGCATGGAGGACGCCCTGCGCTGCTCCGAAAAGCGCTACCGCACCGTGTCCGACTCCGCCTTTGGGCTGGAGACGTGGTGCTCGCCGGGCGGGCGCATGCTGTATGTGTCCACCTCGTGCCTCCGGCTCACGGGCTACGCCGAGAAGGACTTCCTCGCGGACCCGCAGTTTATGCTTGGCCTGTTGCACCGCGACGATGTGCCCATCTGGACCCAGTTCATGGAAACCGACGAGCACTCGGACACGGACTCCATCGACGTGCGCTTTTTCCGCAAGGACGGGCGCATGCGCTGGCTGAATGTGGTCTGCCGCAGCGTCTTTGACGACGACGGCTCCCCCCTTGGCGTCCGCTGCAGCATGCGCGACATCACGGACCGCAAAAGCTTAGAGCGCCGCCTCAGCTACGAATCCCTGCACGACACCCTCACAGGCCTCGCCAACCGCGAACTCTGCCTTGACCGCATCCGGCAGGTTTTGGCGCGCTCCAAGCGCCGCCCTGACTACCACTACGCCGTGGTCTTCCTCGACATTGACCGCTTCCGCGTCATCAACGACAGCCTCGGCCACGCCTTTGGCGACAGCGTCCTGCGCGAAACAGGCCTGCGGCTTTTGCACTGCGTGCGCAGTCTGGACACCGTGTGCCGCTTTGGCGGCGACCAATTCATCCTGCTCCTCGACGAACTGGAATCCCCGCGCGAGGCCATTACCGCCGTGCACCGCGTGCGCGCAGCCCTTGCCAAGCCCCTGACCATTGGGGACCGCTCCATCCGCCTGACGGCCAGCTTCGGCATCGTCCTCAGTCAAACCGGATGCACCCAGCCCGAAGAAATTTTGCAAAACGCCAACATAGCCCTGTATGAAGCCCGGCGCGAAGACCGCCGCAACCACATCAAGGTCTTCACCACCCGCATGCGCGAGCGCGCCGCGCGGACCATGTTCTTTGAAAACGACCTGCGCCGCGCCATCCAAAACAAAGAATTCTACGTCCTGTACCAGCCCATCCTGTCCATCAAAACCGGCGAAGTCGTCGGCTTTGAGGCCCTATGCCGCTGGCGGCATCCCATCCACGGCGAAATTCTGCCCAGCGACTTCATCCCCCACGCCGAGGACACCGGCGACATTATTGACCTTGGCCTTTTGGTGTTGCGCCAAGCCTGCGCCACCATGGCCGAGTGGCAGGCCGCCTACCCCTCGCGCGCAGATCTGGTGCTGTCCGTCAATCTTTCCGCCGTGCAGTTTTCCCAGCCAAGCCTTGTGGACCAGATTACCTGCATCCTCGACGAAACAGGCCTCACCCCCTCGTGCCTCAAGCTGGAAATCACCGAAACCGCCATCATGCGCAATGCCGAAAGCGCCCTTGTCATGCTCAAGCGGCTCAAGGCGCTGGGCATTCAACTCTCCATCGACGACTTTGGCACAGGCTACTGCTCGCTGTCCTATCTCTTGCAATTCCCGGTAAATACACTCAAGGTGGACCGGTCCTTCATCGTGGACATGAGCAAGGGGAGCCAAAACACCGAAATTGTGCGCATTGTTCTCGCCCTTGCCCGGACCATCGGCCTCGACGTTGTTGCCGAGGGCGTGGAGCAGGCCGACCAGCTCGACCTGCTCAAAGGACTAAGCTGCGATTTCGTGCAGGGCTTTTATTTTTCCCGCCCCCTCGAATCCACCGCCGCCAAAGCCCTCATCG
Source organism: Desulfobaculum senezii (assembly GCF_054657395.1). Classification (NCBI taxonomy): domain Bacteria; kingdom Pseudomonadati; phylum Thermodesulfobacteriota; class Desulfovibrionia; order Desulfovibrionales; family Desulfovibrionaceae; genus Desulfobaculum; species Desulfobaculum senezii. The sequence continues at coordinate 22,487 of NZ_BAAHYU010000003.1, forward strand.
CTGGAGCGCGCACCAGCTGACACCTTCAGCCACCAGTAGCTCCCTATGGCCTTCCGCTTCCCAGACGGGCTGTCCCTTTCATCGCTGACAGACACCGAAAGACAACTCCTTTCCGCCGTGATGGACAACGCGCAGCTAGGCATCATCGTCTTTGATGCTGAGGCAAAGCCGCTTTTTGTCAATGCCAGCTTTACGGCCATGACGGGCTATACCCTTGCGGACCTTACCCCCCTTGGCGCATGGCTGCACCGGGCCTATCCCGACCCCACGCTGCGCCACCGCCTGCTGCATCTGTGGCGCGAGGACCGCACCCGCTCCTTTGTGGAGCGCGAGCATCCCCTCACGTGCGCTAACGGCGAAACACACATCATCAATTTTCGGCTCATCAATCTGCCCTCGGGCCTGAAGCTGGCCACCCTTGTGGATGTGACAGCCAACAGGCGCTACGCGCATATGCTGGCCACCAAGGAACTCTTCCTGCGCAAGGTTTTCGAGACACTCAACGACGGCCTCGCCCTGACAGATGCGGACCAAACCGTCATTGCCGTCAACCAAAGATACTGTGAAATCATGGGGAAACAGCGGGCGGAAATCCTTGGGCGGACGGTGCTGGACTACATTGACGATGGCCTGAGCGCCACAACGCGCGCCACCATCCGCGAGCAACTCCAAACCCGCGCCGCAGGCAAGGCCGATGTCTACGAAATTGACTTCCGCCGCAGCAACGGGCGCAACGTCCACTGCCTCATCTCCGCCGCGCCGCTGTTTTCCGAAACCGGCCACTTCAACGGCAGTGTCGCCGTGGTCACGGACGTCACCCGCGTGCGAGAAATGGAGCGCGCCCTCACCGAAAGCGAAAAGCGCTACCGCGCCATCGTGGAGGACCAGACGGAATACGTCTGCCGCTTCCGCCGCAGCGGTACGCTCACCTACCAAAACCGGGCCATGCAGAACCTGCGCCTTGCCTCGCAGGCCCCGCCGTCCACATTTTTCGACCTCATCAGCAAGCAGGACCGGGGCGCGGTGCGGCGTGGTGTCTCCGCGTTGTGCGGGGCATGCCCCATCGTCACCTGTCAGACCAGCCTCACCACGGCAGACAACACCATGCGGCATTTGGAATGGAACGTCCGCATCATTTTCAACGACGACGGCTCCCCCGCGGAATACCAAGCCGTCGGGCGCGATGTGACCCGCCGCGTGCAGTACGAGCAGCGCCTGAAGGAAAATGAAAAACGCCTGCGCATTCTCTCGCGCCGCTTTTTTCAGGCGCAGGAGCAGGAACGCCAGCGCCTTGCGCGCGAACTGCACGACGACGTGGGACAGACCCTTGCCGCCGTCAAATACGCGGTGGAAAATGCCATTCTCGACGTTGCCCCCGTGGCGGACGAAGCCAGCGTAAAGCCCCTTCGCAGCGTGGTGACCCTCACCCAAGGCCTCATCGACAAAATCCGCAACATTCAGGCGGCGCTGCACCCGCCAAGCATTGAGGACCTTGGCCTCATCACGTCCATGAACGGCTTCTGCGCAGAATACGAAAGCATTTATTCCCACGTGCTGGTGCAAAAGCGCATAGAAATAGAGGAAGCCGACATCCCGCCCAGCCTCAAGGTGACCTTCTACCGCATCATGCAGGAGGCCATGAGCAACGCCGCCCGCCACAGCGGGGCCAGCGTGGTCTGGCTAACCCTCGCCCACGAGGACGCCGCCCTTGTCCTGCGCATCCGCGACAACGGCTGCGGCTTCTCCCTCAGCACCGACGCCATGCGCGAGCGCATCACCACAGGCATGGGGCTGGAAAATATGCGCGAACGCACGGAAATGAGCGGCGGCGACTTTGGCATTTTTTCCCAGCCCGGCAAGGGCACCGTTATTCAGGCCACATGGGACGCCGCAAACGGGTAGGGCGCCCTGTTTTTCCCGCAACGCAAAACGGCCCGGACAAATTTTGTCCGGGCCGTTTTGTTTCCGCCTAGTGGACCAGCGTCACCGCATGGCGCCGCCCTAAAACAGCGTCCGCACCGTCTTAAGGCTGGCCTGTGGGCCCCACGAGCCAGCAGGGTAGGGGTGCAGGTGCTCCTCCGCGTCGCCGCAGGCTTCGCACAAATCAAGAATTGGCGTCAGGTAGCCCCAGCACGCCTCCACGCCATCCTGCCGCCAAAACAGCGTCTGGTCCCCAAGCATACAATCCAGAACCACCTTTTCATACGCATCCAGCCCCGTTCCCGAGGCCTCGGCGGAAAAGTCATAGCGCATGGTCACGGGCCGGAAGCACAGCTGCGCCCCCGGCACCTTGGCCTGAAATTGCAGCGAAATGGCATTATCCGGCGCCACATCCACCACCAGCCGGTTGGGCGCCATATCCCCCTGCGCCACCTCACGGAACATGGAGTGCGGCACATCGCGGAATGTAATCACAATGCGCGTCAGCTTTTCCTGCAGCCGCTTGCCGGACATGATGTGAAACGGCACCCCCTGCCAGCGCCAGTTGTCCACATACGCCGTGAGCATGGCAAACGTCGGCGTTATGGATGAGCCGGAGACACCACGCTCCTCGCGGTAGGCGGGCACCTCGCGCCCATCCACCACACCCCGCGCGTACTGCCCCAGCACCAAATGCTCCCGCAGCCGCTCCGGCGCAAAGGGGCGCAGTGCCCGGTACACCTTCACCTTTTCATCGCGCACCCGGTCCGCCTCAAAGAGCGCGGGCGGCTCAATGGCCACAAGGGACAAAATCTGCATCATATGGTTCTGGAACATATCGCGCAGGACGCCCGCGTGCTCATAGTATCCAGCCCGGTGCTCCACTCCTATCTTCTCCGACGATGCGCAGGTAATGGACGCAATATACCGCCGGTTCCAAATCGGCTCGAACACCGCATTCCCAAAGCGAAACAGCAAAATATTCTGCACGGTTTCCTTGGCAAGGTAGTGGTCTATGCGAAAAATCTGATGCTCGGCAAAGGCCTCGTGCAGGGTGGCGTCCAGCGCGCGGGCGCTTGGCAGGTCATGCCCAAAGGGCTTTTCCACCACCAGCCGCGCGTACGCCTCTTCTGTTTCGCGGGCGAGGCCGCTCCGGCCAAGGTGCTCGGCAATGGTGCCATACACCGCAGGCGGCGTTGCCAAATAAAACAGGCGGTTGCCGCCATCTCCGCGCTCCGCCTCCCACTGGCCAAGGCGCTCGGCCAGCGCGCCGTATTCCTTGGGGCTGTCATACTGCAACTGGTGGTAGTGCAGGTTCTGCGCGCACTGGTCCCACAGGTCTTCTTCAAAAATATCGGCATCCTCAAGCGCCTGCTTCATGCGGCGGCGGAACATGGCGTCATCCATGCCGGAGCGCGCCACGCCCACCACCGTGCTTCGCGGGTCTAAGAGCCCACCACGCAGCAGCCGAAACAGCGCCGGGAACAGCTTGCGCGCCGTCAAATCCCCAGACGCACCAAAGATGACAAGTGAGCACGGCGCAGGAGCGCCCCCACGCGCGCACTCGCCATGGGTCAGCGCCGAGGGCGAAAATGCACGCCCAAGTGCAGACGACGAAACACTGTCCACAGCACTACTCCTTGTTCGGACGTTTTACCGCGTGCCCGCCAAACTCAGCGCGAAGCGCCGCAAGCAGCCGGTCCGCAAACGAATTCTCCTGCCGCGAACGGAAGCGCTCCATGAGCGCCAGCGTCAGCACCGGCGCCGGGACAGCCGCGTCCACAGCCTCAGCAACAGTCCAGCGCCCTTCGCCCGAGTCCTCCACGAACGCGGCCACATCCTCAAGGCGCGCGTCCCCGGCAAAGGCCGACTCCGCCAACTCCAGAAGCCACGAGCGGATAACGCTCCCCTGATTCCACAGCCCCGCAACGCGCGAAAAATCCATCTCCTCGCCATAGCGCGAGGCCTCCAGCAGCGCAAAGCCCTCGGCATAGGCCTGCATCATGCCGTATTCAATGCCGTTATGGATCATCTTCACGAAGTGCCCCGCGCCGTGACCGCCGCAGTGCAAATAGCCATCCTTGGGCGCAAGGGTTTCAAGGAGCGGCGTCAGGTGCTCCACATCAGCGGCGTTGCCGCCAAGCATCGTACAGTAGCCAACCTCCAGCCCCCAGATGCCGCCGCTCACCCCGGCGTCCACGTACCGCAGGCCATGCCCGGCCAGATTCGCCGCGCGCCGGATGTCATCATGGTAGCGCGAGTTGCCGCCGTCCACGATGATGTCCTCCGCGTCCAGCAGCGGAATCAGCACGTCAATATGGTCATCCACAGTCTGCCCCGCAGGCAACATAATCCACACCACGCGCGGCCGCTCCAACTGCTCCACCAGCTCCTCAAGGGTATACGCCCCCGCCGCCCCGGCAGCGCGGATGTCATCCACCCGCTGGGGCGTGCGGTTATACGCCACCACAGCGTGCCCGCCGCCAAGCAGCCGCCGCGCCATGTTCATGCCCATGCGGCCAAGGCCAACCATACCTATCTGCATAAGTCCTCCATATGCATCTCCATGTGCGCCGCGCAGCACAGCGCGCCGACTTCGTGCGTTTGGTTCAGCATAGCAGGAAGCAAGAGGGCTTGAAATGGGAGAGCAGGCGCAGGGGGGCGCGGGGGAGGAGAACAGGCCCAAGGAAGGGGGGAGGGGGCCAGAGTTTTTTGCTCCGCAGGCCTAAGGGCCGGGGGCCCTTAGGGATCCCATTTGCGCACATGCCGGGTGCGAGTGGATGCGGCAGTCGTCACCCCTGACGGCTCTCGTCCGTGTGGATGTTTTTTTGGGGGGGGCGTTGGCGCTGAGTGAATACCGGTGAGAATCCCTGTTGGGGCGTGGGGAGAAGAGAAAGGCGGAAGGCCCGCCCACCCCTATTTTCTGGAGCGGCTTCCGCTCCAGAAAATCCTAAGGATTGTTAAGGAAATTATTTCCTTAACCCGCCGGAGGCACTCTTCCTCTTCCCGTACCTACCCCGGCAACACCGACCAATCCACGGGCAGGCGGACGTCTCTTTTCGCTTTATTACGGAAGAGCAGATAGCCGTGCTCGGCGCCGTAGCGGTAGAGATCGCGTGTGACAGCGACGTCCTGTTTGCAGTAGGCGACAATATCGTCGATGCGACCTTCCTTCCACCACTTGAGGGCTTGCAGGCCGTCGGCGGATTTTTGCGCGCCAAGGGTGGCCTGCGCCAGATGGTCGAGGGACAGGCGGTAGCCAAGGCGGCGGTGCACGTGTTCCAGCAGGTCGATGGTCGTCAGCGTGCGGAAGTCAAAATCCGTGTAGCCCGTGAGCACGGTGTAGTCGAAGCGCTTGATGTTGAAGCCGACGACGAAGTCATAGCCTTGCAGGTCGTCAATAAGCTGGGGGATGTCGTCCTCCAGATAGGACAACGTCTCGTCGGCGGCGGAGTCGTACACGCACACGCAGGAGACCCCCATACGGTACGCCTTGCCCCACCCGCCGACCTCCTGCGCGGAGCGCTGGGTTTCGAGGTCGAGCACGGCGTAGCGTCCGTTGCCCTGTTCGGCGGCAGAAGCGCGGGGCGCACTGGCGGCAACGGGGACTGCCGGTCCTGCTGGCTCATCGGACGCAGACGCGGATGAAGAGGGGGCGGGGGTGGTCTGACCGTTGGCTTTAGGCTTCATTGTATTACGCTCCGTAGTCGTTTTGTCATCAGTGCCCGGCGCATCCTCCAGTGTCAGATTCTGAGGACGCGGGGCAGCCTTGATGGCGCGCAGAATAAAGAGGGACGCGGCTTTGTCGATGGGGCGGTTGCCGGAGCCGCACTTGGGGGAATGCACGCAGGAGGGGCACCCGAGTTCGCACTCGCAGTCTGCGACGACCGAAAGAGTCCGCTCAATAAGTTCCTCGGCGGTGTCAAAGGCCTGCCGCGTCAACCCAACGCCGCCGGGCACGCCGTCGTAGACAAACACCGCTGCGCCGCCGACTTGCTGATGATAGGGCGTGGAAATGCCGCCAAGGTCGTTTCGGTCCGTCATGACGAGCAGCGGCAGAATGCCAATGGCGGCGTGTTCCACCGCATGGATGCCGCCCATAAAGTGCAGATACTCGTCCTCGGCCTTGCGCTGAATCTCGCGCGGGATTTCTATCCACAGGCCGTCGGTCTCAAACGTGAGGGGCGGCAGATCCAGCGGGACAACGGTCATGAGCTTGCTGCCGCGAATGCGCCGCTTTTCATAGCCCTTTACGGTCTGCGTTACGCGCAGGCGTCCCACAAACACCCGGCAGCCGTAGGCCGCACGCACGCCTGTGGTGGATAAAATTTCCGTGGTCTTCTCACTGCGCACGCGGGTGTAGTAGTCCACCTTGGCCGGGCGCACGTGCACAGCGCCGCCCTCCACATCCAGCTTGTCCACCACATAGGACCGGCCGCGGTGCAGATACACCGCGCCGGTGTAGGTCTCCGTAAAGGCGCGGTGTTCGTCGATGTCGCCAATGCTGACCTGCCCCTCGCCGCCGGCTTCCTCAAGGGAATCATGCCCCGTAACAATCTGAAAGGTCCGGCTGGAACCGCGTAGGCTGATTTCGCGGTGCGGGCGCTTGCGGTGGGAGTAAATATCACGGCCATCCGCACTGCGCAGCAGTTTGCCTTCGGCCTCAAGGCGCGCAACCTGCTCGGCCATGCCCGGTTCGGCAAGCCACGGCTCGTCAGGCGACAGCGGCAACTCCGCCGACGCGCACACAAGGTGCTTTTCTACAATGACCGGATTAACCGGGTTCAGCACCGCATTCTCGGGCGGACGCGCGAAGAAGTCGCGCGGGTTCTTCATAAAATACTGGTCCAGCTGATCCTCGCCCGCAACAAGGGCCACGGCGGATTCTTGCTGGGCGCGGCCAACGCGCCCCCCGCGCTGCAGGGTGCTCATGATGGTGCCGGGGTAGCCCACCAGAATGCACAGGTCCAGATTGCCGATGTCGATGCCAAGTTCCAGCGCGCTGGTGGATACGACGGCCAACAGCTCGCCGGAGGCCATGCGCTCCTCAATATCGCGCCGCTCCTCGGGCAGAAAGCCAGCGCGGTAGGCGCTGATGCGGTCCCTGTAGCGCCCGGCGCGCTGGGAGGCCCACATGGAGATAAGCTCCGTCATCTTGCGCGACTGGCAGTAAACAATGGTCCGCATGCCGCGTGCAAGGGCGGCCTTCAGGAGATGAATAGCCACCTGCGAGGGGCTCTCGGCCATGGTCAGGGCCGGATTCACAAACACAAAATGCCGCGAACCCTGCGGCGCGCCAGACTCGGTAACGGTCTCGACGTCCAGCCCGGTAAGGTCATGCGTCAGCTGGCCGGGATTGCCCACCGTGGCGGACAAAAATGCAAAGGACGGGTTCGCCCCGTACCGCGCGCACACGCGCCGCATCCGGCGGAAAACCTGCGCCATGTGCGAGCCAAGCACCCCGCGATAGGTGTGCACCTCGTCCACCACCACATGGGTCAGCCCCGCCCAGAATGCGGCCCACCGCTCATGGTAGGGCAGCATGGACAGATGCATCATCTCCGGATTGGTCATGAGCACATGAGGTGGATTATCGCGAATTTTCTTACGGAACCACTGGGTGGTGTCGCCGTCGTAGATGCGGGCTTCGGGCCGGTCGTCGCCGGGCCATGGGGCCACAAGCTCGTTGAAGCCCTTCAACTGGTCCTGCGCAAGGGCCTTGAGGGGGAAAAGATACAGCGCGCGGCTGTCGGGGTTGGAAAGCACCTGTTCGATGACGGGCAGGTTGTAGATGAGCGTTTTGCCGCTGGCCGTTGGGGTGGCGGCAACCATACTGCGCCCACTGCGCAGAATATCCATGGCGCGGGCCTGATGAGAATACAGCTGCGTGATGCCGCGCCACGCCAGCAAGCGCTCCACAGTGACGGGCCATGGGCGACGGCACGCCGCCGTGACGGCGGGGCGTCCCTCCACAACCTGATGGTGGACCACAAGTTGGCCCAGCTGTTTGGAATCCTTGAGGGCCTGAATATATTCGCGGACGTCTGCTGCCATTCTCTCTCCCCGGCGCACTGCGCCGAGGGACAATCCTTACTGCGCCCGGGGCCTGAGGGCAAGGGGGCAAAGGCCTTCCGCCCCCTTCACTGCAGGAGGACAAATCCCCAAATCGCCCCGCCGTTTCACGCGAAACACTCCTCAGCCACTGCGCGAAGGGCGGAAGCGCACCCCATGGGCGGGACAAGCGAGGCGGGCAGGGCGTCCACCAAGGGGCGCCCCACGCCGTAGCCAGAGCAGGGCGCCCAAACACAAAGCGCCGCCCACCTCAGTAAGGCGGGCGGCGCAAAAGAGCGAGAAAAGGCGCGAGGCACTACATCTTGCGGAATGTCGCGCCAAAGAAGAACTCGCCGAGGGGGGTATCCTCCGGCGTGCGGAAGCGCGTCATCAGGGCGGCGTCCTTGGCGCGGCGCAGGAAGCCCTCCACCTGCTGCTCATTCTCCTGCGGAGTCATGGTGCAGGTCACATAGGCCAGCATGCCGCCGGGGGCGACGGCCTGCCACGCCGTGTCGAGGATACTGGTCTGGAGCGCGGCAAGTTCCGCAAGGTCCTTGCGCGTACGGCGGTACTTGGCATCCGGGCGGCGTGACAGCACGCCAAGGCCGGAGCACGGCGCGTCAACCAGCACCACGGGAAAAGGCTCGGCAAAGGGCGCGGGCTCGTCCGCGCGCGCCTGCGCCACGGTCACGTCGTCAATGTCCTTGCCCGCCAGCAGGGCGCTGAGGCCACGCAGACGGGCAGGGCTTGGGTCGCTGGCCACAATGGGGCCGCCCCCAAGGCTGTGCAGAAAAAGGGCTTTGCCGCCACGGCCACAACAGGCATCCCATAAAGGGCGGGGCCAGTCCTTGGCGCCAAGGGCCAGCATGGCCTCCTGCCCTGCAGCGCTCTGGCGCACGGCAAAACCATCGCGCTCGGCGCTCAGGGCCTCGGGCGTGGGGGCGCGCATGGCAAGGCCGGTGCCCATGGTGGCGAGGCAATCCTCCTGCGCCGCAAGCTGCTCATGCGCCGCCCGCGAGGCAGGGGAGGAAAAATCGAACCGCAGACCAAGGGCCGGCGCCTTCACCGACGCCGACAGCAGGGCAATGGCCTTGCGTTCGCCGTAGGCCTTGCGCCACAGCTTCACCAGCCACTTGGGGCAGGAGTAGTAGCGGCTAAGGAAGGTATCCCGGTCCGGCTTGTCCTGCCGGTAGTAGTCATGGGAGGTCGCCTCGGCTCCTAGGCGGCTCACGGCGCGCAGGACGGCGTTGGCAACGCCAGACAGCTTGGGCGTGATGTCCTTTTTCACATGCGTGACGCACCAGTCCACGGAGGCGTAGGCCGGAACGCGGTCGAGCATAAGAATCTCGAACGCGGCCACGCCAAGGGCGAGGCGCATGCGCCGGGGCGTTTTGCCGGGGGACTTCAGATGGGAGTCGAGGATAAAATCAAGGCGCAGCCGCAAGCGCAGATAGCCATAGGCCAATTCCGTCGCCAGCGCGGTGTCGCGGGCGTCAATGCCGCCTGCGTCCCTGAGGGAGGTGATGGCGGCATCAAGGGCCGCCTGAATGTCAATGCCCTGATCAAGGCAAGCCGTCAGAGCGTCGATTGCCGCCAGTCGTGCTGGCGGCAATTGAGGTCGATATTTTCGTTTTTTGGTCATGATGGGTTACGCACCCGCCTCAGCCGTGGTGGAAAGAGGCTTCAGCGTGGGTGAAGGTTCGGGGGGCGACACCATAAAGCGCTGGAGCGCCTTCTCCACCAGTGCGGTGGAGACCTGCGTATCCAGACACGGCCCGTGGGGGCGCTCGTTCATGACACCGTAGGTTGGGATGGGGTAGGTGTCCTGAATGCCGCTGGCGAGGTCGCGTTCACAGGCGACGGCCAAGATGAGTTTCGGCCGCGTCTGCACCACGATGCGCCGCGCAATGGTCCCGCCGGTGGCAATTGCCATATGCACGCCATACCGCTCGGAAAGTTCAAGAAGGTCTTTGATGGGGCATTTGCCGCACCGCTTGCAGTTGTTCATGTCATAGGTCAGCCGCATGTCGCAGCGGCTGTTCTGCAGGCAGTGGGGCAAAAGGAGCAAAATGTCATCGGCCTCGTAGCGCGAGGCCTCGTTCCGCACCAGCTCGTTATTCACCTTAATGAACGAGGAACGCACGCGCCGCTTGGATATGCCAAGGGCTTTGCCCAGCAGCACCATAAGCGGCAAAAACAGCTTGATGGTCAGGCCGTGAAGACGCCGCGTATACGGCAGACTGCGGCCCACAAGAATATTCAGCACAAGGCCCAGCCCAGCCCACAGCACGCCGCCAACGGCAACGGCCACAACCGCGCCCATAAGCCACGGCATAATGGGATGGATGGAGGTCAGCCCCACATAGGGCACGTACCACAGCAAAAGCAGCACAGCGCTCACAAGCACGGAGGCCAAAGAAATAAGACCGATGAACAGCCGCTTGCGCTCTCGGCTGACCTCTCGGTCCGTCGCGTCGAAATCCGTCAGGTCGTTATGCTGGTGGGTCATTCCTCTCCCTGCGCCCTTGGGGCTTGTACCGTGCTAGTGGCATGAATTCACTGACATACCACCAACAGGCCCGGCAAAAGTCAAGCTCCGGAGCCTACTCCGCGCAGCGGTTCAAGTAGCCGCAGCAGAAGCCTTCGGCCGTCATGCACTTCTTGCCGGCGGGCTTCACCGCAGCAGCAAGGTACACCTTGTCAGCGCAGGCAATGGCGAGCTTGCCGTCAACATCGCCGATGATGGTTCCCGGTTCGGGGTTGCCGTACTCCTCAAGGGAGGGGCCAACTTCGCCGGGAGTCAGGGCAATGCGCAGGGGCTTGTCACGGTCTGGCGCGCACCAGAAGAAGTACGCCCCCGGCCACGGATGCATGGCGCGGGCGCGGTTATGCACCTCTTGCGCGGGGCGGGTCCAGTCCAGCTGGCCCTCGCTCTTGGACAGCTTGGCCGCGTAGGTGGCCTTGTCCTCATCCTGCTTGATGCGGCGCAGCGTTCCGGCAACCATGGCGTCCAGTGTTTCCACCAGCAGTTTGCCGCCAAGCTCGGCCAGCTCGTCATGCAGAATTTCCGCGGTGTCATCCTTGCCTATGGCAAGAGCGCGCGCCTTCAGGATGTCGCCGGTGTCCATGCCCTTGTCCATCTGCATGATGGTCACGCCGGTCACATCGTCGCCATGTAAGATGGCGCGCTGGATGGGCGCAGCGCCGCGGTACTTGGGCAGCAGGGAGGAGTGCACGTTCACCGCGCCATGCGGAGCAATGTCCAGCACAGCCTGCGGCAGAATGAGACCATAAGCGGCAACCACCAGGACGTCCGGGCGCAGGGCGGCCAGTTCGTCAATGGCGGCGGAGTCCTTGAAGTTAACGGGCTGGTAGACGTCCCATCCCTGCTCAAGGGCCAGCTGCTTCACCGCGGAGGGCTTGCAGACCTGTCCCCGGCCACAGGGGCGGTCGGGCTGGGTGTACACGCCCACAATCTCACCGCCGTCCCACGCAGCAAGGTGCTCAAGGGACGTGCGGGCAAAATCGGGCGTGCCCATGAAAACTATGCGGAGTGGCGTTTTTTCTGTCGAACCCATTTTTTCACTTTCTTGTCGTACAAGGACCGCTTGAGGCGGCTTAAATGGTCGATGAACAGCACGCCGTCGAGGTGGTCGATCTCGTGCTGCAGGCAGATGGCCAGCAGACCGTCGGCCTCGATGTGGACAGGGTTGCCCTCAAGGTCGGTGGCGTCCACGGTGATGTTTTCCGCACGCGTGACCTTGCCACGCAGTCCGATAACGCTCAGGCAGCCCTCTTCGGACTCCACCTCGCCCTCGCGGGAAGTGATGCACGGATTCACGAGGATGCGCAGGTCGCTGCGGTCATTGGGGCCGGTGATGTCCACCACCACAAGGCGGCAGCTTTCGCCCACCTGCGGCGCAGCAAGGCCAATGCCGTCGCCTTCGTACATGGTTTCGGCCATGTCTTCGGCAAGGGCACGGATTTCTGGCGTAATCTCGGTAATCTCGGCCGCCTTTTCGGCAAGGACCGGCTCCGGATACGTGACGATTTCTCTTTTCATAGCAGTGTCCCGACGTGCCGGACGCCCGGGATGGGGTAGCGCTTCCGCCGCACAGGACGGCGGAAGCGATTCCGGCTAGTTGCTGGGTTTCTCCCGCAGCTTGATGCCAAGCTCGCGCAGCTGCGCGGTGGCAACGGGGCTGGGGGCTTCGGTCATCAGGCACGTCCCCCTCTGGGTCTTGGGGAAGGCGATGACCTCTCTGATGGACTTTGCGCCCGTCAGAATCATAATAAGTCTGTCCAGACCAAAGGCAATGCCTCCGTGCGGCGGAGCGCCATATTCCAGCGCCTCAAGCAGGAAGCCGAACTTCTCCTGCGCTTCCTCTTCGCCAATGCCGAGGGCCTCAAACATGCTGGCCTGCACTTCACTGGAGTGGATGCGGATGGAGCCGCCGCCAACCTCATGGCCGTTGATGACCATGTCGTAGGCGTTGGAGCGCACCTTGCCGGGATCGGTCTTCAGAAGCTCAATATCGTCCGGATGCGGGGCCGTGAAGGGGTGGTGCAGCGCCGCGTAGCGCTTGGACTCGTCGTCCCATTCCAGCAGGGGGAAGTCCGTCACCCACAGGGCGTTGATGGCTTTCTCGTCGATGAGGCCCATCTGCTCGCCAATGCGCAGGCGCAGGTTGCCCAGCGCCGCGTTGACCATATCCGCAGGACCGGCCTGGAAGAACACAATATCGCCCGGCTCAAGGCCAAGCGCCTCGGTGAGGCCCTTGCGCTCGTCGTCGGACAGGAACTTGGCAATGGGGGACTGCCAGTCGTCTTCCTTCACCTTAATCCACGCCAGACCCTTGGCGCCGTAAATCTTCACGAACTCGGTGTGGTCGTCGATTTCCTTACGGCTCATGGTGGCGCCGCCCTTGACGGTCATGGCCTTGACCAGCTCCGCCGTGGCAAACAGGCGGAACTCGGAGCCCTTCACAACGTCGGTGACGTCGGTGAGCAGCAGTTCAAAGCGGGTGTCCGGCTTGTCCACGCCGTACTTGTCCATGGCCTCGGCGTAGGTCATACGCGGGAAGGCCTCGGGCAGGTCCACGTCCAGCACGTCCTTGAACATGCGGCGGGCCATGCCTTCGCCCATCGCCATAACCTGCTCGTGGTCCACAAAGCTCATCTCGCAGTCAATCTGCGTGAACTCGGGCTGGCGGTCGGCGCGCAGGTCTTCGTCGCGGAAGCAGCGTACAATCTGGTAATAGCGCTCCATGCCTGCCACCATCAGCAACTGTTTGAACAGCTGGGGAGACTGCGGCAACGCATAGAACTGGCCCTGATTCACACGGCTGGGCACGAGGAAGTCGCGCGCGCCCTCGGGCGTGCTCTTGGTCAGGATGGGCGTCTCGATGTCGAGGAAGCTCAGCTCGTCCAGATAGCGGCGCACGCTCTGCATGGCCTTGTGGCGGATGATGAAATTCTTGGCCAGACGCGGGCGGCGCAGGTCGAGGTAGCGGTACTTGAGGCGCAGGTTCTCCGTCGCCTCCACACGGTCCTCAATGCCAAAAGGCGTGGTGCGGCACGTGTTCAGCAGTTTCCAGTCCGACACCACAACTTCAATCTCGCCGGTGTGCAGATTGGAGTTGGCCATGCCCTCGGGGCGCAGGCGGACGCGGCCCTTGATGGCAAGGACATATTCGGTGCGCAGGATGTGCGCGGTCTTGTGGGCCTCTTCGTTCTCCTCGGGGGAGAAGACGACCTGCGTCAGGCCTTCACGGTCGCGCATGTCGATAAAGATAAGGCCGCCGTGGTCGCGGCGGAACTGCGCCCAGCCCATAAGCAGGACTTCGTCACCCACGTTTGCCGCGGTGAGTTCGCAGCAGGAGTGGGTGCGCACCCAGTCGCCCAGCGGCTGGATGTATTGCTGATGCTCCATCTGAATATCAGAGGACTCGCTCATGAAAATTACCTACCCTTATAAGAAAATCTTGCGCCGGTGCATCCGGCGCAGCGTTGTCAGTGTACTACGGCGCGATTACTTTTTCGCGGCAAGGTGGGCGCACACGTCAGCCAGCGCCACGCGCTCCTGCTCGCCGCCCTCAAGGTCCTTCACCGTCACTTCGCCTGCGGCCAGCTCGTCCGTGCCAAGCAGCAAGCACCAGCGCGCGCCGGACTTGTTCGCGGCGCGCAGGCGGCTCTTCATGCTGCCCTTGGTGAATCCGGCTTCGCCGGACAGACCAGCGGCGCGCAGCGTCTGCGCCAGCGTCAGTGCGGGAGTGGACCCGTTTTCGTCCAGAACTGCTACGTAGAAGTCCTGCCCCTCGGTCTGCATATCGCCCAGCAGCAGCGCAAGGCGCTCCATGCCGATGCCAAAGCCCGTGGCAGGCAGGTCCGGACCGCCCAGCTGCTTGATGAGGCCATTGTAGCGGCCACCACCAGCAACAGCAGTCTGCGAGCCAATGTCCGAGGATGTCACCTCAAACGTCAGCCCCACGTAGTAGTCAAGGCCGCGCACCAAGCGCGGATTGTGCGTATACTCAACGTTCATGGCGTTAAGGATGCCCTTGATCTCTTCAAAGTCGCTACGGCACGAATCGCACAGGTGGTCCGTGATTTCAGGAGCGCCCTGGGTCAGTTCGCGGCACCGCTCGACCTTGCAGTCCAGCACACGCAGAGGATTGGTATCGACGCGACGACGGCAGTCGTCACAGAGTTCCTCCTTGTTCACGTGGCTGAAGAACTCCTTCAATGCCTCGCGGTGCGCAGGGCGGCAGTCATGACAGCCCAGCGAATTGATTTCAAAGGACAGCTTCCTCAGGCCCAGCGTGCGCAAAAACGCATTGAGCATCAGCAGAAGCTCGGCGTCCGCCTGCGGCTCGCTTGCGCCAATCATCTCCACATCCAACTGGTGGAACTGGCGCATGCGGCCCTTCTGCGGGCGCTCGTAGCGGAACATGGGGCCAAAGGTGAACAGCTTCGACACAGCCTGCGAGGCGTGGAGCTTGTTCTCAATGTAGGCCCGCATCAGTCCTGCGGTGGCCTCCGGGCGCAGCGTCAGGGAACGGCCCTTGCGGTCCGGGAAGGTGTACATCTCCTTCTGGACCACGTCCGTCTCCTCACCGATGGAACGGGCAAAAAGCTCCGTCTTTTCCATGATGGGGATGCGTACCTCGCGGTAACCGTAACGCGAGAAGACCTCGCGCGCGGTCCGCTCCATGAAGGCGAACTTGTCGCTCTCGGGCGAGAAGAGGTCTGCTACGCCCTTGATTTTTTGAATCTTGCTCATTGCTCTAACGTCGATTCGTTCAGGATTTGAAGGGACTCGGCGCACCCCTTGGATGCGCGCGGGCTAAGCCGATAGGCAGTAGTCCATACGCCGTGAAATGTCAAAAGCGTCAGCGTACGCAAACGCACCGCAAGACGCCCGCCGCGCGCCGCATTCGCACCGCGCAGGGCGCGCCCTGTACGGCGCCGCCAATGCACCACGCAACCTCGCCAATTCTATTTCGGAAGTTCCCGGCTCGCCGGGAGAAGCAGAAGTGCCCCGCGCCCCTACGTCGTTCCGCACGGACGCGCGCTAAAGGCCATCAGCGGCGTAAGCGGTTTGCCGCCAGTAAAATCAAGCCGCACAGCGCAAAATGCGCCAACACCATGCGGATACACCAGCCTGTTCAGCACCGTCCACGGCCGCCGCCCACGCCACGTTTTCGGCGGCCCCGGCAGCACGGACCCCGCCTCCTCCGGCAACACGCCAAGAGCATTGCCCAGCATCCGGCGCATATCCAGCGGCGAGAACCAGCGCGCCCGCGCAAGCCGCCCGCCACGCCCATTGCGCCCCGGACGGCCAACCAGCAGCCAATACAAGCTCCATTTATTCAAATAACACACAATCATACCGTGGCGCGTTACCCGCGCAGCCTCGCGAAGCACCGCCTCCGGGTCCTCGCAAAACTCCAACACGTTCATCACCACAGAAAATTCAAATTCGTTGTCGTCAAACGGCATATGGTCCGCCTGACCAACATGGTACGCCGCACGCGCGCCCATGCGCCGGCGCGCCGCGCCCAGCATCTCCGGTGCAGCGTCCAGCCCCGTCACATCAAAGCCAGACTCCCACATGGACTTCAACATCATGCCCGGGCCGCACCCAACATCAAGCAGGCGCTGCCCACGGCGCGGCCATGCAGAAACCAAACGCTCCACAAGGCGGCGCTCCTGCGAAAAGGCAAACGCCCCCTCCGCAGTCTCAAACCACTCCTCGTAGCTCGCAACAGCTTCCCTGTCCCAACGCTCCGACATTTCGCCTCCGATTCGCGCCCGCTTGAGGGCCTCAATTCCATGCCGATTCAGTCACTTCCCTCGGTTCTATGACAACTTCAACAGGAGCGCAATGCGCCCGCAATGTTCATCATCATAAGCCGGTGACGGTGGTGAAGCGGGGAGGCAGGAGCGAGCGTGGGAGAAGATTCGTCTCCGTGACTTGAGTTCGTAGGGCGTTCGGCCTGAAAAAACGACGGGGCTAAGAGATAAAGATAGCCTCCGGCGACTTAAGCTCTTAGGTTTCTCGGCCTGAAAGGGCGAGAAGCCTTAGAGATAAAGATAGCAGAGCTGGTTAAGGACTACTGTCCTTAACGATCCTGCGTGCGCACAGACCGGGTGGCTTTGTATGGAACTGTCGTCACCCCTGACGGCTCCCGTCCGTGTTGATGTGGATATTTTTTTGGGGGGCTTTGGCGCCATTTGAATACCGGTGAGAATCCCTGTTGGGAAGGGGAAGAACAAAAAGGCATAAGGCAGAAGACCCCGCCCACCCACCCCTATTTTCGGGGCGGCTTCCGCCCCGAAAATCCTGGGGATTCTCAAGGGTGTCACACCCTTGAGCCGCCGGAGGCAAAAAAAGAAGCTCCCCAAACACACTCTGGAGTGTTTGGGGAGCTTTCGAACTACATATCGTCCCGATACACACCGCCGCTGGCGGCGGAGGTGACGAGTCTGCTGTAGCGCTTGAGGATGGGCGACGTAATTTCTTTGGTGGGGTGCACCAGTTTGTCACGTCGGCGCGCGAGTTCGTCGTCATCGACGAGCAGATTCAGCTTGCGCTGAGGGATGTCGATTTCGATGGTGTCGCCTTCCTGCACAAGGGCGATGAGGCCGCCGTCTGCGGCTTCGGGCGACACGTGGCCGATGGCTGCGCCGCGGGTGCCGCCGGAGAAGCGGCCGTCGGTGATGAGGGCCACGGATTCGCCAAGGCCCATGCCGCCGATATTGGCGGTAGGGGAGAGCATCTCTCGCATGCCGGGGCCTCCGCGCGGGCCTTCGTAGCGGATGACGATGATTTCGCCGGGGTTGATGCTGCCGCCAAGGATGGCCGCGTTGGCGTCCTCTTCGCCGTTAAAGACGCGGGCGGGGCCGGTCTGCGTCATCATGGCAGGGGCAACGGCGGACTGCTTGACCACGGCCCCCTGCTCGGCGAGGTTGCCGCGCAAAATGGCAATGCCGCCTTGCTTGGCATACGGCTCGTCGTAACTGCGGATGACGGCGCGGTCTTTAGCCTTGGCGCCAAGGGCGTCGAGATTCTCGCCAACGGTGTGCCCGGTGACGGTGAGCGCGTCGCGGTGAATGTGGCCGTGGGCGTCAAGCTCGCTCATCACGGCGGGAATACCGCCCGCGCGGTGCAGGTCGTGAATATGGTTCGGCCCGGCGGGGGAGAGCTTGCAGAGGTTCGGAGTCTTGCGGCTGACGTCGTCAAAGATGGTCAGGTCCAAATCAAGACCGGCCTCGGCGAAGACGGCGGGCAGATGCAGGACGGTGTTGGTGGAGCACCCAAGGGCCATGTCCATGGCGACCGCGTTGGCAACGGCCTTTTCGGTGACGATGTCGCGCGGGGTAATGTTCTCGCGCACAAGGTCCATCACACGCGCGCCAGCGGTCTTGGCAAGGCGGATACGCTCGGCAGTGACGGCGGGAATGGTGCCGTTGCCGGGCAGGGCAAGGCCGATGGTCTCGGACAGGCAGTTCATGGAATTTGCCGTGAACATACCGGAACAGGAGCCACACCCCGGACAGGCGCACTGCTCCAATTCGGACAGCTCGTCCTCTGTCATTTCGCCGCGCTTCACGCGGCCCACGCCCTCAAACACGCTGATAAGGTCCGTATCGTCCACTCCGGCCATCATAGGGCCGCCGGACACAACAATGGCGGGGATATTCATGCGCAGCGCCGCCATGAGCATGGCGGGCACGATTTTGTCGCAGTTGGGTATGAGCACCAGCGCATCAAAGGGATGCGCACTGGCCATAATTTCAATGGAATCCGCGATGATTTCGCGCGAGGGCAGGGAATAGTACATGCCCTCATGGTTCATGGCGAGGCCGTCGCACACGCCAATGACCGGAAACTCCATGGGTGTGCCGCCCGCGGAGCGCACTCCGGCCTTCACGGCTTCGGCAATCCGGTCGAGGTGGATATGCCCCGGGACCACCTCGTTTGCAGCGTTCACCACGCCCACGAGCGGGCGCTGCATTTCGTCGCGCGTCATCCCCAGCGCGTACAACAGCGAGCGATGCGGAGCCTTCTCCAGCCCCTGCGTCATCTTTTTGCTTCGCATAGTCGGTATCCTTTCTCCATGCTGTGAATAAATTGGTTGCGTACCCAGCACGGTAGACAGGATGCGCCACGGGCGCAAGGGCGTTGTCCTCCGGCCCATAAAAAGCCGCCCCCGCGCGCCAATGCGCACGGGGGCGGTCTGTGCTGAAAACAGGCGGGAGCAGGGCGGGAATCAGTATTCCTTCACAGCCACCCAGCCACTGGCCATCCCCACAACGGAGGGGCCGACCACCATGGCAAGGCTCTGTGCCCACGACAGGTAGTGCACCTCCAAATGCAGGGGCGGCGTGGCGCAAAATTCCGCCAACGCGAGCTGCGCCCCGCGGAGGAGCACAAGGGCCAAGACACCCGCCACCACGCCAAGACTCGCCCCGCCAGCAAGGAGCGGAAGGCGAATATACCACCGCGCCGCGCCCACAAGATGGAGGATTGCCACCTCATCCCGCCGCGAAAGCATGGACAGCTTCATCGTATTCGCCACCAGCAGCGCCACCACAAAGGCAAGCAGCGCAATAAGCGGCCACAAGATGGTGCGCGAGAACGACGCCCACGAACTGGCAAGCTCTATCTGCAACGCGTCGTAATGCACGTCCACCACACCGGGCAGCGCCTGCAACTGCGCCAGCATATCCCGCGCAAAGGCGTCGGCATCGCCCGGCGGCGGAGAAAAGTGGAGGAGCGCCGTGGGCGGCAGGGGGTTGTCCTGCCCCAGCGCCTTGAGCGCCTGCGCGCCGTCAAGGGTCTCCCCAAGGTCGGCCAGTGCCTCGTCCGGCGTAAAGGTCTTCCACGATGTCAGGTGCGGCAGAGACTGAAGGCGCGCCCACGCATCCTGAACGGTCTGCGCGTCAGCCTCGGCGTTCCAGTACACCTGAAAGGCAAAGCGGCCCTTCACGTCCAAAAGCTCACGGTCCAGATTGCTCACCACCAACAAAAACAGCCCGCCAAGGAACACCGCAAGCGTCACGGCAAGAAGCGTCAGCGTCTGGGACAGGGGATTGCGGACCATATCCCTCAGCCCCCGGCATATCAGGCGAAACACGGTGCTCAGCATACCGGCTCCTCCTGCGGGGCAATGTCGCACACCGGCCCCCATTCGCCTGCCTGCGCCTCGCCAATGACCTGCCCGTCCGCAAGCTCCAGCCGCCGCGCATGCGGGACGGAGCGCACAATCTCGCGGTTATGCGTTGCAAGGATAATGGTCGTCCCAAAGGTATGAAACTGCTTAAAGACGTCCATCAAGTGCATAGCGAGGTCGAGGTCAAGGTTGCCCGTGGGCTCGTCCGCCAACAGCAGCTTGGGGTTCACCACGATGGACCGGGCAATGGCCACACGCTGCTGTTCACCGCCGGAGAGTTCCGCACACAGGCAGCGGCTCTTGCTGGAGAGATTGAGGCTCCTGAGCACGGCGTTGACGCGACGGTCGATGGTGCGCCGCTTTTCACCGCGCACCTCAAGGGGCAGGGCCACATTTTCCGCAACCGTTCTATCCGGCAACACGCGAAAATCCTGAAACACCACGCTCACCTGCCGACGCAGCTGCGGGAGCCGCGTCTTTTTCAGGCCTTTCAGCTGAAAGCCCGCCACCTCCGCCGCGCCGCGCGCCAGCGGAAGTGAGCCGTACAGGAGGCGCAGCAGCGTTGTCTTGCCCGCGCCAGACGGCCCCGTCAAAAACAGAAAGCCGCCTTTTTCCAGCGACAGGCTCACGTCCTTCAGCGCCCAGTGGGTGCCAAAGTTGTGCGACACACGCCGCACATCGACAATATTACCGCTCGAACGCTTTTCCATCGGTTCTCCGGTGCTGTGTCAGTTCAGAAAAGGCCCAAACGGTAGCGGGTTTACCGCGCAAGGGCAAACCTGAGCGCCGCCGCATGCAGGCAAAAAGGAGTGTTCCACGGGAAACACTGGGGATTCTAGCCCAACTGCTCGCGCAGAAGCGCCCGGGCATCCTCCAAGGAGAACATCTCGCCCGTCCACAGCCGGAACTGCTCCACAGCCTGGTGCAGGAACATCTCCAGCCCATCCACCGTGTGGCACCCCGCCTCGGACGCCTGCTCAAGGAATGTTGTCCGCACAGGGTTGTACACAATGTCATAGGCAATCTGTCCCGGCCCCAGCTTCACGCCCTCCGGCAAGGGAGACAATGCAACACCGTCGCCAGACATGCCAAGCGGCGTCGCATTCACATGCAACTGCGCGTCAATACGATGACGCTCGTCCCAATCCGCCGCTGACACGTGGAACTCGCTCGCCAGCTCCATTGCCTTGTCCGCCGATCTGTTGACAATCACAATGTCCGGGACGCCAAGCTCCAACAGCCCAGCCACCACCGCGCGCGATGCTCCACCAGCGCCGTACACAATCGCCGACTCAATGCGGACCGGCATCTTGCGAAGCGGCGCCTGAAAGCCAAATACATCAGTATTTTCCGCCATAAGGCGCTTTCCGTCCCAATACAACGTATTGGCCGCGCCAACCGCAATAACGCCGTCAGACAGGCCGTCCACATAGCCCTTTATCGCCAGCTTGTGCGGAATGGTTACCGACAGTCCGGACAGCGGAGCCTCGCGCATATGCGCCATAAAATACTCCAAGTCCTCCGGCGGAAGAGGGTACGCCTTATACTCCGCATTCATGCCCAGCTGACCAAACGCCCAGTTGTGCAGAAGAGGACTCATACTATGGCCCAGCGGCCACCCAATTATTCCATAGCGCTTCGGCTCATCCGAGGCGCTGTGCGTCTGCTGTGCAGTCATATCGTCTCCATGTGCGTTTTCGTGCGCTACTCTTCAGGAGCGCGGCGCGACCGCGCTCCAAGAACGCGCAATCGCTTCGCTATCCTCGGTCAGCACGGGCGTGACGTCAACGCCCAACCACGACAACGGTGGCGTCCGGGCGGTGGAGTGGGCGCATGGGAGGTGGGGCGGCGAACGTTTTGTGCCTCCGGCGGGTTAAGCTCTTTGGCTTCTCGGCCTGACAGGGCGAGAAGCCTAAACGATAAAGAGAGCCTCCGGCGGGTTAAGGACTACCGTCCTTGTATATTGACCCTCAAGCCGAAGGCGGAGAAAAAAGAAAGCCGCCTCCATGACTGGCATGAAGGCGGCTGTTGCGGCAGACCGTACGTCCTTGAGTAATGAGCTCGTTGTTAAGCTGGGTCGCCGCAATATGTAGTACAAACTCGAATGATTGTTAGAGCACAAAGCTCGAATTTGCAAGGAAGAGTGAACTACGATGAAACGCACCATGGGCATTGACGTATCGAAGGCCAAGCTTGATGTCGCCATTTCTGGTGACGACAGCACGTCCACTGTTGAAAATAACCCTTCGGGTTTTCAGCAAATCGTTGAGACTGCAGAAGCGCATAAAGTTGAGCTCGTCATCGTGGAAGCGACAGGTGGATATGAGTCTGACGCCGCAGATTTTTTGATGGAGCAAGGCATTCCCGTCGCTGTCGTAAATCCGCGCCGTGTGCGTGACTTTGCCCGGAGCCTCGGAGTGTTGGCGAAGACGGATCGTATTGATGCTCTTGTTCTTGTTCAGTTTGGGGAAGTCGTCCCTGTCCGGGAAAATCAAAAAGTCCGGGCAACTCAGCGCAAGCTGGAAACTCTTGTTAACCGTCGTCGGCAGGTCGTCGAAATCCTTTCCCGGGAGCGCGTTCGCTTGCAGCGAGCTTCGTCTGATGTGCGCCCTTACATTGAAGACGTCATTGCGACTCTGAGAACGCAAGAAAAGAGTTTGTCACTTGAAATCAAGAAACACATTCTCAGTGACAAAGATTTTAGCGACAAGGCAACGTTGCTTGAAACCATGAAAGGGATTTCGTCTGTAACCTCTGCGACCCTTCTTGCTTTCTTTCCTGAGTTGGGGACGTTAACGCCGAAGCAAGCAGCTTCTCTAGCAGGCCTGGCACCATTCAACAGGGATAGCGGCAAGAAAACGGGGCAACGCTGCGTTTGGGGAGGACGAATAAAAGTACGTAGCGCCCTTTACATGAGCGCAATCTCAGCGACTGTCTGGAACCCTGCAATTCGAGCCTTCTACCAGCGTCTTTGCGATGCGGGCAAACCTAAAAAGGTCGCCCTCACTGCCTGTGCAAGGAAGCTTCTCGTAATTTGCAATGCGATTTTACGGACGGGAAAACCTTGGGATCCTGCACTTAACGCTTGATTGCCAATACGATTGCTTAACAATCCTGCGTGCGCACAGACCGGGTGGCTTTGTATGGAACTGTCGTCACCCCTGACGGCTCCCGGCCGTGTGGATTGGAAGATATTTTTTGGGGGGCTTTGGCGTCGTGTCCTTGCCGGTGAGAATCCCTGTTTGGGATGTGTGTGAAGAAAAAGAGAGAAGGCAGAAGAACCCGCCCACCCACCCTTATTTTCGGGGCGGCTTCCGCCCCGAAAATCCTGGGGATTCTCAAGGGTGTCACACCCTTGAGCCGCCGGAGGCTCTCTTTCTTTCTCTATCCCTTCGTCCTTTCAGGCCGAACGGCCTAAGAGCTCAAGCCGCCGGAGGCAAACAAACCTCTTCACAAAAAAAGGGGAGGGCGCAACCACGCCCTCCCGTATTCTTCTCATGTCCACCTTTGGCGCTAGTGCAGCGCCTTGGCGGCAACGTCGGCTCCTGCTTGCAGGGCTTCGGCGTTTTTGGGGATGAGTTTTTCGTAGCGTTTGGAGATGACGCTTGGCAGTGCGTCCTGCACGGCGCTGACGGGCATGACGCCTGTGGCCTGCACGTAGGCGCCGAGGGCGACCATGTTGGCCATGCGCGTATTGCCGATGGAGTCGGCGATATCGTTGCAGGGGACCATGATGGAGCGCACGCGCTCGGTTTCGACAAGAGACTCGTCCACGAGGGACGAATTAACGATCTGCACGCCACCGTCCTGCATCCGCGGCTGGAACTTATCCAGCGAGGGTCTATTCATGATGATAAGGCTCTTGGGGGTGCGGATGATGGGCGAGCCGATTTCCTCACTGGACACAACGACGGTGCAGTTGGCGGTACCGCCACGCATTTCCGGGCCATAGACCGGGATATAGGTAACGTTAAAGCCTTGGCCCATACCGGCGTAGGCCAGCAGATTGCCAATGAGCATCACGCCCTGTCCGCCGAACCCCGCCATGATGACATCCTGATACAGCATAGCGGCTCCTTATTCCTCACCCGCGGCGCGGTCAGTGAACACGCCGAGCGGGAAGTAGGGGATCAATTCCGACGCGATGCGTTCGTTGGCAGCGACGGGGGACATCTTCCAGTTGGTGGGGCAGGTGGCGAGGAACTCCACAAAGCCGAAGCCTTCGCCATTTTCCTGCGCCTCGAAGGCGCGGCGGACGGCTTTTTTGGCCTTAGCGATGTTGCCCACGGTGTTGACGGCCACGCGCGCGGAATAGGCGGTGCCGCCCAGCCCGGCGATGATTTCCGCCATTTTGATGGGCAGGCCTTCTTTATCTTCACAGCGTCCGCCGGGGCAGGTGGTGGTGGCCTGACCAATCATGGTGGTGGGGGCCATCTGTCCGCCGGTCATGCCGTAGACGGTGTTATTCACGAAGATGATGGAGATGCGTTCGCCGCGGTTGGCGGCGTGCATAATCTCGGCAAGGCCGATGGACGCCAGGTCGCCGTCGCCCTGATAGGCAAAGACAAAGGCGTCTTCGCGGGCGCGCTTGGCACCGGTGGCAACGGCGGGGGCGCGGCCGTGGGGTGCCTCGACGGCGTCTACCGTGAGGTAATTGTAGATAAACACCGAACAGCCGATGGAGCCGATGCAGACGGTCTTTTCGGCAAGACCCATCTCTTCGAGGCACTCGGCCACGATGCGGTGCACTGTGCCGTGCTGGCATCCGGGGCAATAATGCGTCGGACGGTCAACGAGAACCTCCGACGGCTTGAACACGAGTTTTTCCTGTGTCTGAGGCATGCTTATTTCCCTCCCAGCCGCTCAAGAATAGGGGCTTCGAAGTCATCGGGGTTGGGCAGGGTGCCGGGCATCTGGGCATGGAAGTCAGAATCCGCATGCCGCCGCACGGCCAGCCGCACATCGTCGACCATCTGCCCAAGGTTGTGCTCGATGGTCAGGAACCGCTTGCCGTTGGCGGCCAGCTGTTCCAGCGCTTCGGTGGGGAAGGGGTACAGCGTGATGGGCCTGAACAGGCCAACCTTGTGCCCCTTGGCGCGCAGGGCGCGCACAGTGCTTTTGACAATGCGTCCGATGGAGCCATAGGCCACGACAACAAGGTCCGCATCATCGCACTCAAAGGCCTCGTAGCGGATTTCCGCCTTCATGGCCTCGTACTTGTTCTGCAAAACGGTGTTGTGCGCGGCAAGGGCGCCTTCTTCGAGGAAGAGGGACTTGATGAGCCTTGGGTCGCGGCCAGCGGCGCCATCCAGCTGCCACGGGCCTGCGTTGTCGTCCACGTCCTCTGGCTGCCAGCAGGAGACAGGCTCCTTCATCTGGCCGAGGATGGCGTCGCCAAGAATCATCACAGGGTTCTTATAGCGGAAGGCGAGGGTGAAGGCCTCGATGATGAGGTCATAGCCTTCCTGACAGGTTGCGGGGGCGAGGACGAGCAGGCGGTAGTCGCCGTGTCCGCCGCCGCGGGTGGACTGGTAATAGTCGCCCTGACTCGGGCCAATGTCGCCAAGGCCCGGACCGCCTCTGTTCATATTCACGAGGACGGCGGGCAGCTGGCTTCCGGCCATGTAGGAAATGGCTTCCTGCTTCAGAGACATACCGGGGCTGGAGGACGACGTCATGGCGCGCACGCCGCACGCGGCGGCGCCCAGCAGCATGTTTGCTGCGGCGACTTCGCTCTCTGCCTGCACAAATTCGCCTCCGGCGTCGGGGAGCGCCTTGGAGAGGAATTCAGGAATCTCGTTCTGCGGGGTGATGGGGTAGCCGAAGAAGCACTTGCACCCGGCGGCGAGGGCGCCGCGGGCGATGGCCTCATTGCCTTTGACGAAGCGTTTTTCCGGAGATTGTTTGGCCATCGTCTACGCCTCCTTGGCCTTTGGGGTCTTGTAGACGGTGAAGCAGAAGTCCGGGCAGATTTTTGCGCAAGACATACAGCCGATGCATTCCTCCATTTTCCCCTGAGGAACCTCGACCACTTTGTAGCCCTGGGCATTGAACCTGTCGGACTGCTGAATGATCTCCTTCGGGCAGACGGTGGTACAGAGCAAACAGCCCTTACACCGCTCCTCCCGAATCTCGATTCTCGACATACGCAGCTCCTTGCTGATTCAAGAGTCAATCAGCCAGCCGTCCGAGAGCAGGTCAATGCGCGGGGCGCGGCTGGCTAGAGTATGAGCATTGCGTCGCCGTAAGAGAAGAAACGAAACTTGTTCTCGAGCGCGGTTGCGTACGCTGCGAGCACGGAATCCCTTCCAGCGAGCGCAGAAACCATAATAAGGAGCGAGGACTCTGGCAAATGGAAATTCGTCAGCATGCGGTCAACGACATTGAATTTCCGCCCCGGATACAAATAAATATTCGTCCATCCGGTGTAGGGCTGTATGCCGCCCGTGGCCGCAAAAGCGCCCTCAAGGGACCGCACGCTGGTGGTGCCGACGCACACCACGGGGCGTCCAGAGGCCTTGGCCTCGCGCACGGCGCGGGCGGTATCCTCGCTGACTTCAATGTATTCGCCATGCATGGAGTGCTCGCGAATATCCTCGCACCGCACGGGGCTGAAGGTGCCGTAGCCCACGTAGAGCGTGACCTCCGCCCATTCAATGCCGCGCTGGGCAAGGCGCTCGCGCACCACCGGCGTAAAGTGCAGGCCCGCAGTCGGCGCAGCCACGGAGCCGAGCTTGGCGTCCTCGGCGTAGACCGTCTGGTAGCGCTTGGCGTCCTCGGGGGTGTCGGGGCGGCGGATGTAGGGGGGCAGGGGGTAGTGGCCGTTGGCGATGAAGAGTTGGGCCAAATCGCCGCGCCAAAGAAGGCGTACTGTGCTCTGGCCGAACTCGCGCCGGTCCAGCACATCAAGGCGGAAATCATCGCTGATGGTAATGGTCTGGCCGACTTTTGGGCCCTTGGAGGCGCGCAGCAACCCGCCAACCTCGGCGGTGGACCAGCCGTCTCCGGCGTCCTGCACGCGCTCAAGCACGAGGGGGAGGGGGGTGAGCAGCAGAAACTCCACTTTGCCGCCAGTCTCCTTGTGCCCAAACACACGGGCGGGGAGCACCTTGGAATTGTTGGCGACGAGAAGGGTGTTCTCGGGCAAACGGTCTACAATGGAGGCAAAGGTGTCTATCTCGGTCTGGCCGGAGGCCTTGTCGAGCACGAGGAGCTTTGACGCATCGCGGTTGGCGGCTGGCTCCTGCGCTATTTGGTCCTCGGGCAGCTCGAAGGTATAGGACGAAAGTTGGTATTCTACGGGTATATCACTCATGGCAATCTGCATCCCGGCGGGGGGACGGTCCCACCGCATTTGCGGGCAGGGCATACGAGAGGGGCGCCCCCGCTGTAAAAAAGCGGGAGAACCGGACCGGTTACGCACCGGGAGGCCCCGTCCTGATTGATGTTTGGCTTCGAGTCGATTAGGGTGTACGACTGGCTGAAACGTGGCTTGCCACACTATCAACTGTACACGCAATCACCGTGACTCTGGAGGCAACATGCATAGACCGATTCTCCTGATCCTGGCAATGGTTTCCTTGCTGTCCCTGTGCTCCTGCCAGTCGGCACTGCAAAACCGTTCCGATGCCTCTCCCGAGCCGAACCGCCACGTTGCCCCCAAGGCCGTGAGTTCGTATCAGGAGTTTGACGATATCCTTATTCCCAATGACTTGGAGCTGGACAACAAAAAGTCCTTCGTCTTTGAGACGCCGAACTTCAAGACCGGTATCGTCACCTACGCTGGCCGCGTTAACGCCGTGGACCTTGCCAACTTCTTTGAGCGCAACATGACCAAGGACAACTGGCACCTGCGCAGCAAAATGAAGTACAACCGCACCATCATGGTCTTCGAAAAGCCGGACCGTGACTGCATCATCAATATTCTGGACGGCACCTTCGACACCGTTGTCGAGATTATGATTGCCCCGCGCCAGTCCTCCGGCGACGTGCCCACGCAGAGCATCCCCGCTCCCGTTGAGGAAAACCTGGCCCAGTAAGGGATACCGCATCATGTACCCACACACAGCGTTCACCGGTTTTCGGGGCAAGCGCCTGCATCTTGGCGTGAGCGGCAGTGTTGCCGTGGTCAAGTCCCTTGAGCTTATGCGGGCCCTTGCCAAAACCGGCGTCCACACCAGCGCCACGCTGACAACTGGCGCCCAGCGCTTTATCACCCCTCTGTCTTTTGAGGCTCTTGGGGCGGCGCCGGTGTACACCAGCATGGACAACACGGAGTCCAGCATCTTCGGCCACCTTGAGCCGGGGCAGGACGCCCACGTGTTTGCCGTTGCTCCGGCCACGGCAAACATCCTTGCCAAAATCGCCCACGGCATCGCGGACGACATGCTGTCGTGTCAGGCGCTGGCCTTCAACGGCCCCATGGTTCTGGCCCCGGCCATGAACCCGCGTATGTGGAACGCTGCGGCAACACGCGAAAACTGGCAGAAGCTGAAGGATCGCGGCGTTATCTGCATCGAGCCCACCTGCGGCGAAATGGCCTGCGGCGAGGACGGCAAGGGCCGT
This sequence comes from Desulfobaculum senezii, assembly GCF_054657395.1. Classification (NCBI taxonomy): domain Bacteria; kingdom Pseudomonadati; phylum Thermodesulfobacteriota; class Desulfovibrionia; order Desulfovibrionales; family Desulfovibrionaceae; genus Desulfobaculum; species Desulfobaculum senezii. The sequence continues at coordinate 50,701 of NZ_BAAHYU010000003.1, forward strand.
TTCCCCGATGTGGACAGCATCTCTCTGACCATTCTGCGCGCCCTCAGCCCGCAGGACTTGGCGGGGAAGAACATCCTCATCACCCTTGGCCCCACGCGGGAATACTTCGACGCCGTGCGCTTTTGGAGCAACCCTTCGTCCGGGACCATGGGCGCGGCCATCGCCGTTGCGGCGTGGCTTCGCGGGGCGAACGTCACCGCCGTATGCGGCCCGACCAACGTCTGGCTGCCGGAAGGCATCACCAGCATTGACGTGGGCACCGCCCGCGAAATGTTTGACGCCACCACAGCCCACTGGCCTGCGGCAGACATCGCCTGCCTCAGCGCAGCGGTGGCCGACTACCGCCCCGTTCCCTACGGAACTGGCAAATTCAAAAAGGAGGGGAGTGCAGGTCTGGAGGTCGCCTTTGAGCAGAACCCAGACATCCTGTACACCCTTGGTCAGAACAAGAAGGACGGCCAGCGCCTTATCGGCTTTGCGGCCGAGGCGTCCGACCTAGAGGCTAACGCCGCCGGCAAACTCACCAGAAAGAATCTGGATATGATTGTCGGCAATGACGTTTCGCGTCCGGACTCCGGTTTCGGCACGCCCACCAACGCCGTGGTCATCCACGACGTGACAGGCGCCACCGAGGCATGGGACCCGATGTCCAAGGCCGACGTTGCATGGAGGATTTGGGATTGGATGCTCGCGCTCTAAACATCCGCGAGGGGCTTCGCTCGTGGCACGAAGCCGGCCTGCGGCTGGTCTTCAAAGCAGACTTCCCTGCGGCCAAAGCCGCTGAGGAAGCCCGCGCCGCACGTGCGGCAGCGGCTCCTGCCCCTGCGCCAAAGCAGGGCGCACATGTTTCACATGAAACACCCGCCGCGCCAAAGCGCCGCCCACCGCAGCGCCCGCAAAAGGTCAACCCGCGCCAGCAGACCGCCCAGCCCTCTGCGCCCAAGAAATCCGCACCGCCTCCGGCAGGCCCGCAGTTTCCGTGGGAGGACTTCCGCCCCAAACTGCACACGCCCAGCCGCACGGTGTGGACCTATTGGGACCTTGGCGACGACTTTGGGGAGAATCCGAGCGCCGAGCGCCGCAAGCTCTTTGCAGCCATCATCAAAAACCTGCACTGGCCTGCGGGGTCCATCACCTTCTGGCCCGTCTCTGCGCAGCACCGCGGTTTTTTGCTGCCGCATCCCGGCAGCTTCTGGCGCGGCGTGCGAGAGGCCGAGGCGCAGACCGTTTTCTGCTTTGGCGAACGCGCCTTTCAGGCGCTGTTTCCGGGGCAGGACTTCACACCCGGCATCCGCCAAAAGAACGGCATGAATGTCTACGTCCTCCCCGGACCAAATGCCATGCTCGCGGGCGACAAACAGGCGAAGCTCGTCGCATGGAATGGCCTCAAGAGCTTCACACCGTCCTAAACACCTCCGCGCCAATACCGCACCACACGCCCCGCATTGACCACTGGTCAATGCGGGGCTTTTTTGGACGCCAGAAGGGCGGTGCACATATGGCAGGAGAGTGAACAAAGGCCCCCCCGCGAGGACGCATAATCCTCAAAGAGAACCATCCCGCGTCGCCCGAAGCGAAGAACACAGAAGAAGACACATCCCCTCGCCGAGTCGGACGGCAAAAGAGGACCAGAAAATCAAAACAACGACCTACCGCCCCAAAAAATAATCGTCACCAGTCACAGAGCGTCAGGGCTGAACGAATGCGCCTTCGCAAACCACAACGCCGCAGGTGCCCCCCCAAAAAAGCCAGAAGGGTGAAGCGAAAACAAATCACCCTCCATTTCCCCCTCACACACACTGATGAAAGGTCAACACCTCACCATTGAACAATCCAGCCCCAGAGACATAGTCCCGAATCGCCCGCAAACACCATCCCCTCCCAATCACATTGCCCACACCAAAACGACACACCAGACCAACTCCCCCCCTCCCCAATGAAAGGATTTTTAAGCATGAAATCCTTAAACCACCGGAGGTAACAAACGTAGAGCGCCCCCCCCCACGGCCCGCCCCGCGCACACAACAACGCCCCCTGCACCCAAAACGCACCACACCCGCCAATCAACCCGCTCACTCCCACCACCACGCCCCACACCCAATGCCCCCGCACCACCTCCGCCCCACATTTCTCCCCCTCCCGCAGCGCCCACACTCGCGACGAGTGCGATCGCGAAACGGCTTTTGCCGCCCGCGCGAAAAGCGCAGAATCCTTTGCCCATGCCGCCCATTATTTGGTAGTATTCTCCAACTCCCTTTTGGCCATTTGGAGGAATGCTGTCATGCTCGGAGCCTTACGGCTGTTCACCACGTGTCTCATTGCGCTGTGCTGCCTGTGTGGTGCGGGCAGGGCGGGCGCCGAAAACGCCACTGACCCTGTACCGGTCCGGGCTCCTTTTACTGTGCTGGAATTCGCCATAACGGGCACCATCAACCCAGCACAGGCCGACGCCTTAAACGACGCCATCCACCATGCCCAAACGAGCGGCGCGGACCTGCTTCTGCTTCGCATCGATACCCCGGGGGGCCTTGGCACCAGCATGCGCGAGATGGCGCAAAGCATCCTTGGCGCGCCCATTCCCGTTGCCGTGTGGGTTGGCCCGGGCGGCGCGCGGGCGGCATCTGCGGGGGTGTTCCTCGTCGCCGCGTCGCATATTGCGGGCATGAGCCCGCAGGCAACTATTGGCGCAGCCAGCCCCGTGAACCTCTCCGGAAAGTCCGTTAACGGCACCATGGGGCAAAAGGTCACCAACGACATCATGAGCCTTGTGCGGGCCATGGCGCACTCCCGGGGGCGCAATGTGGAGTGGTACGAGAAGGCGGTGGAGGAGAGCGCCAGCATCACTGGCACCGAAGCCGTCAACACGGGCGTGGTTGAAATCCTTGCACGTTCCGAAGACGATTTTCTCCGCGCCATTGCCAAAGAGGGCATTCCCTTCCGGGGCGGCACCATCGCCTTCGACCCGGCACGGATCGAGCGGGTCACATTTTCGCCAGGGGCAAGGCACACTATCCTGTCATGGCTCCTGAGCCCGCAGGTGGCTTACCTGCTCCTTCTCGGGGGCATGGCCGGACTGTTCTTTGAACTCGCGACACCGGGGGCCGTTTTTCCCGGTGTGTTCGGCGGACTGTGCCTGCTGCTGGCCCTCTACGCACTGTCCATCCTGCCAACCACCGCGGCAGGGGTACTGCTCATCCTCTTTGCGATGCTCCTCTTCATTCTGGAAGTGTTTGTCACCAGCTACGGCTTGCTTGCCATTTCGGGCCTCGCTGCGCTGTTCTTTGGGTCCACTATTTTGTTCCGCTTTGAATATGGCTTTACGGCGCTGCCCATGGGCATCATCGCGTCCACGGTTGTTGGCGTGGGGTGTATCGTTTTCCTGGGCGTCTACTTGGTCGCCAAAGCGCAAACCATCCCCGTCCGCCTCGGCCCCCAAACCCTTGTGGGCAAGACCGCCGTGGTGCGGACATGGCAAAACGGCAAGGGCCAAGTACTCGTGCGCGGAGAGATTTGGACCGCAGAGCACCCCGAGGGGCTGCCCATGGACGAAGGCGACACCGTCCGCGTTGTGCGGACGGAAGGCCTCCGCCTCATTGTCGTGAAAGAAGAGGGCGCGGCCGTGTGATGCCGACGCACCACCACGACCATATCACCAACTGGCCAACGGCCACGAGAGCACCTGCCACCCGGAGGAAACATGCTGTATCAAGTCCTGCCAGCGTTGGGCCTTATCATCCTCGTTCTTCTGGCATCCTTGCGGGTGCTCAACGAATACGAGCGCGGCGTCATTTTCCGCCTTGGGCGCGTCATCAAAGCCAAAGGCCCGGGCCTTATCATCCTCATCCCGGTCATTGACCGGATGGTGAAGGTCAGCCTGCGCATCCTTGCCCTTGATGTACCCAATCAGGACGTCATCACGCGCGACAACGTGAGCATCAAGGTCAACGCCGTGGTCTACTTCCGCGTGCTGGAGCCCATCAAATCCATCCTTGAAGTTGAGGACTACCTCTTTGCCACGTCCCAGTTGGCCCAGACCACGCTGCGCAGCGTGTGCGGCGGGGTGGAGTTGGACGAGATTTTGTCCCACCGCGACATGGTCAACAATCAGATTCAGGAGATACTGGACCAGCACACGGACGCGTGGGGCATCAAGGTCAGCACGGTGGAACTCAAGTACATTGACCTGCCGCAGGAGATGCAGCGCGCCATGGCCAAGCAGGCCGAGGCCGAACGCGAGCGCCGCGCCAAGGTCATTAATGCCGAGGGCGAATATCAGGCCGCCAACAAATTAGCCGACGCGGCGGAAATCATCAGCCAGTATCCAGAGGCCCTGCAGCTGCGGTATTTACAGACCATGCGCGAGATGGCGGCGGAAAGCAAAGCCTCCACCGTCCTGCCCCTGCCTCTTGATTTTTTTTCATTTAACTGGAAGTCTCGGCCGGGGCACGGGGGCGACTGACCCCACCCCGGCATGTTTCACGGGAAACATGTAGTGCCGATGCGGCGTGGGAAACACGCACTGCATCGCGCCGCCTTTCGGCTTCAGGGGCACTGCACGCGACCCCTGTCTTCCTGTAGCATCACACCGCAACATGCGAGAACACACAATGAAGATATTGGTGACCGGCGCTGCCGGGTTCATTGGCTCTACGCTGAGCATGCGCTTCCTTGAAGAAGGGCATACCGTTGTCGGCCTCGACAACCTCAATGACTATTATTCCGTTCAGCTCAAGAAGGACCGTCTGGCCCGCATTCAGGATCACCCCAACTTCACCTTTGTGAAGATGGACCTGGAAGACGAGCAGGGCATGGACGAACTGTTCAAGCGCGAGCAGTTCACCCACGTCATCAACCTTGCCGCTCAGGCTGGCGTTCGGTACTCCATCGAGAACCCCAAGTCCTACATCAATTCCAACACGGTCGGCTTTCTGCACATCCTTGAGGGCTGCCGCCACTACGGCGTGAAGCACCTTGTGTTTGCGTCCTCCAGCTCCGTGTATGGCCTGAACACCACCATGCCGTTTAGCGTGCATGACAACGTGGACCATCCCATCAGCCTCTATGCTGCGACCAAAAAGTCCAACGAGCTGATGGCGCATACCTACTCCTACCTGTACGGTCTGCCGTGCACCGGTCTGCGTTTCTTCACTGTGTACGGCCCGTGGGGCCGCCCGGACATGGCGCTGTTCCTGTTCACCAAGGCCATCCTTGAAGACCAGCCCATCAATGTCTTCAACCACGGCAAAATGCGCCGCGACTTCACCTACATTGATGACATCGTGGAAGGTGTGCTCCGTGTAACTAAGCACACCCCCGCACCGAATCCCGAATGGACCGGTGAAACGCCCGACCCGGGCACCTCCTGCGTGCCCTACAAGATCTACAACATTGGCAACAACAATGTCGTGGAGCTTGGCAAGTACATTGAAGTACTGGAAGACTGCCTCGGCAAAAAGGCCAAGAAGAACTACATGGACATGCAGCCCGGTGATGTACCGGCAACATACGCCAATGTAGATGATCTTGTCCGCGACGTTGGCTTCCGCCCGAATACGCCGATAGAAGAGGGCATTGCCCGATTCGTAGAGTGGTACAAGGAGTACCACGGTCTATAATTCACATTGACAGGGGAGAGGGGCTTCCAGTATCGCAACTGGTAGTCCCCCCTTGTCCCTTAACGAATGGAGTAACTCAGAGGCTTCGACATGGATTTCCAGACGCTGAAAAACGACCTTGAAACAACGTTCGCCCAGCTTCTTGACAACACCAGCCACGGCGAGATGCCTCAGAAGGAGGTGGTGGACAACTTTGTTCGCCTGTGCCGCATGCTGCAAAACCAAGCGTATGACGATTGGGCCGGGGAGGCTGAAGACTTCGCCCACATGGCCGTTAAGCTCCAGCAAGCCGTCAAGCGAAAGGAACTCCAAGAGGCCGTCATGATAGTCGAATCCCTCGACGCCGCTAAAGACTATTGCCATCGCATGTTTAGCATGTAAGCAAAGCCCTGCGATGTTTCCCGTGAAACAGCGGGAAGGAGTAGTAACGCGTGTCGCGCATCATTATTGTCGCCAACCAAAAGGGCGGCGTGGGCAAAACAACCACGTCCGTCAACCTCGCCGCCAGCCTTGCCGTTATGGAAAAGAAGGTCTTGGTCGTTGACTGCGACCCGCAGGCCAACGCATCCAGCGGTCTAGGCATTTACCCCGAAAGCGTGCAGAGCAGTACCTACAGTATCCTGCTCGATCCGCCTTCGGCTCCGGAAGCCGTCAAGCTGACTTCCATTCCGTACCTCTCCATCATTCCTGCCCATCAGGACCTTGTGGCGGCGGAAATCGAACTGGTCGGCAAGCCTGCGCGTGAATACTTCCTGAGAGAAGCCCTCCTGCCGCTCAAGGACGAATACGACTTCATCATCGTGGACTGTCCGCCGTCCCTCGGCCTGCTGACGCTCAACGCCATGTGCGTGGGCGAAGAGGTGCTCATCCCCCTCCAGTGCGAATACTTCGCCCTTGAAGGCATCGCCAAGCTCCTGCAAACGTATGGGCTTGTCCGCAGACGCCTCAACCCCGGCATCCGCCTGCTGGGCGTGGTGCTCACCATGTACGACACCCGCAACAGGCTGTCGCGACAGGTGAAAAACGAAATCCGAAAAACCCTGCCGCAGCACCTGCTTGAAACGGTGGTCCCGCGCAATATCCGCCTCTCGGAAGCGCCAAGCTATGGCAAGCCGGTCGTTGGATATGATATCAAATCCAAAGGCGCGGAGGCATACCTGCAACTTGCCAAGGAAGTCGTCACCCGCAGGCCCCAGGCCTAACGCCCGATATTTCAATGCAGAAAAGCCCCCGCACTGGGCAGGGGCTTTTCGTGAAGACATCCGTTTCGCAACACCGCCACGCGGCTAGCGAGATTTTCTGTCCACCGGCGGCTTGCATTCAAAGGTCACTTTGTCCTTGAAATGCCGCTTCGTAATGCGGGACGAACACTGCTGGCACTCAAAGGTGACCAACCCGCCAAGGTTCGCCGCCTTCAGGCGGAACACGCGGGGGTCGTCGCTCTCCCAATCCTCTGTGGAAGCACCGCAGTGCTCGCAGTGGACTTTGCCATCAGGAGGATACGGAAAGTCCCAGTACTCCTTGAGCATGTTCAAATCGTCAACCGGCTCAGGAATAACCGCATCCTCAAAACATTCCGGATACAGCTTGTGAAGAAGCGGCTCAATGTGCGCATCCAGGCTGTTCCAAAGTTCAGGACTCATCCACACGCCAAGGCTCTTGCCCTTGTCGTCGTAGAGAAACTTTACGTTATCATCAAGACGGGACATGGTTCCTCCATAGGGGGTATGTTGTGACCAGCAAATGCCAAGTGATGTATTGCAACCCCCGCAATGTCAAGGAGTAGGAATATGGCTGCACTGCAAAGAGGACTCGGCCGCGGCCTGGACGCACTGCTCTCCGGCTTTCAGGAAGATATGGAAGCACCGGAAGTCGTCCTCGTCCCCATTACCAAAATCCGAGCGAATCCCAACCAGCCGCGACGCGAATTCGAAGACGACGCGCTGGAAGAATTAGCCGCCTCCATTCAGGCAAACGGGGTGCTGCAACCTGTACTGGTACGCCCCATCGATGAGGAAGGCCAGCATATGTACGAGCTCGTCGCCGGTGAACGCCGCTGGCGCGCCTCGCAAATCGTTGACCTGACGGATATTCCCGCCATCATTAAGCGCATCTCCGACGAGGAAAGCCTCGCCATCGCGCTTATTGAAAACCTTCAGCGTGAGGACCTCAACCCCATCGAAGAGGCCCTCGGCCTGAAGCGACTGCAGGATGAATTCGGCCTCACGCAGGATGACCTCGCGAAGAAGGTCGGCAAAAGCCGTCCCGCCATCGCCAACCTGCTGCGCCTGATCCAACTGCCACAGGCCATTCAGACCGATATTCAAAAAGGCCTCATGAGCGGCGGCCACGGGCGCTCGCTCCTCGCCATCACCGACGAGGACGCACAGGAAGCCCTGCGCCAGCGCATTCTGGACGAAGGCCTCTCCGTGCGCGAATGCGAGGCCATCGCCGCTTACTTCAAGCGCACCGGGCATCTGCCCGAGGCCACCGGCACCCCCAAGGCCAAAGGCAAAAAAGGCCAGCCCAAGGAAGTGCTCCCGGTCATCACCGAGCTGAATACCAAGCTCAAGGAGACGCTGAACCTCAAGGTCAACATCTCCGGCGACACCGAGAAGGGACGCCTTACCGTCTCCTACAGCGATCAGGAAGAGTTCCTCTCCCTGATGCAGCGCCTCGGCCTCGACGTCACCCTCGATTAACTCCACCGGCCCGGCCAGAACCACACGTTCCAGCCGGGCCAGTTTTTGCCCCAGAGCATAGATTACACATGAACGACACCACGACCATTTCCCCAGAAAGCCTGCTTCATGCCCTCGACGCCATGGCGCACAAAAAGGTCCTCATCGTCGGAGATCTCGTCCTCGACCACTACGTCATGGGCGCCGTCGGGCGCATCTCCCCAGAAGCCCCCGTCCCCGTCGTCGAAGTCGGCAGCGAACGCTACATCCTCGGCGGCGCAGGCAACGTGGCGCGAAACATCAAGACCCTCGGCGGCCAGCCCGTCATCATCGGCGTCTGTGGACGCGACGCCGAAGGCGACCTCATGACCAGCCTGCTGCAACAAGACGGCATCACCGCACGCACCGTCTGCGACGACACGCGGCCAACAACCAAAAAGACCCGCATCATCGCCCAGCAGCAACAAGTCGTCCGCGTCGACTGGGAAAACGCCGCGCCCGTCTCCGAGGCCGTGCTCACCCAGCTCATGGACTCCCTGCGCCATGAAGCCGCAGACGCCGAAGTCATCATCCTCTCCGACTACGGCAAAGGCCTCATTACCGACGTGTTCATGCAGCAGCTGGGCGCCATGCTCAGTGCATTGCCCCGTCGCCCAAAAGTGCTCGTCGATCCCAAGATGCGCAATTTTCATCTCTACAAGAACGTCGACCTGCTTACCCCAAACACCAAGGAAGCAGGCGAAGGCGCGGGCTTTCCCATCACCACCCAGCCCGAAGATACCCTGCGCGCCGGTCGCGCCATCTTCGAACGCCTCGGCAACAAAAACCTGCTCATCACCCTCGGCGCCGACGGTATGGCGCTCTTCGAGGGCCCGGGCCACGTTCGGCGCATCCCCACAGCCGCGCGCCAAGTGTTCGACGTCACCGGCGCAGGCGACACCGTCATCGCCACCCTCGGCCTCGCCCTCGCCGCAGGGCTCGACCTGCTCACCAGTTGCGTGCTCGCCAACTACGCCGCAGGGATGGTCGTCGCCCAAGTCGGCACCGCCGCCGCCTCTGCCGATGAACTCCGCGCCGCACTCCAAGACTACGACGACACCCCCGTCGAGACATGGCTTGATGAGTAACAGCAATTACTGCTCGCGCATTAAAGCCGCCGCACTGCCTACAGTGCCGCGGCTTTTTTCTTTCGCAGCGCCAAGCTGCCAGCAGCAATCGCCAGCCGAAGCGACAAACCCATTTTTTGCCGCCTCACGCGGATGCTGTGGCGCTTTTACGTTGCTCGCAGGGCGTAGGTCATATTTTTTCAAAAAACGCTTCATTTGCGCCCGTCGCAGTGGGGGGCAGTGCGGGTGGTGAATGCGTTCGCCCCTCCCTCATGGGGAGCGGTGGGCGAACGGGGCGCGAGGGGCCGGGCTTTGGATGCCTCCGGCGGCTTAAGGGCTACCGCCCTTGTATATTGACCCTCAAGCCAAAGGCGGAGAAAAAAGAAAGCCGCCTCCATGACTGGCATGAAGGCGGCTGTTGCGGCAGACCGTACGCCCTTGAGTTACGAGCTCGTTCTTAAGCTGGGTCGCCGCAATATGTAGTACAAACTCGAATGATTGTTAGAGCACAAAGCTCGAATTTGCAAGGAAGAGTGAACTACGATGAAACGCACCATGGGCATTGACGTATCGAAGGCCAAGCTTGATGTCGCCATTTCTGGTGACGACAGCACGTCCACTGTTGAAAATAACCCTTTGGGTTTTCAGCAAATCGTTGAGACGGCAGAAGCGCATAATGTTGAGCTCGTCATCGTGGAAGCGACAGGTGGATATGAGTCTGACGCCGCAGATTTTTTGATGGAGCAAGGCATTCCCGTCGCTGTTGTGAATCCTCGCCGTGTGCGTGACTTTGCCCGGAGCCTCGGAGTGTTGGCGAAGACGGATCGTATTGATGCTCTTGTTCTTGTTCAGTTTGGGGAAGTCGTCCCTGTCCGGGAAAATCAAAAAGTCCGGGCAACTCAGCGTAAGCTGGAAGCTCTTGTTAACCGTCGCCGGCAGGTCGTCGAAATCCTTTCCCGGGAGCGCGTTCGCTTGCAGCGAGCTTCGTCTGATGTGCGCCCTTACATTGAAGACGTTATTGCGACTCTGAGAACGCAAGAAAAGAGCTTGTCACTTGAAATCAAGAAACACATTCTCAGTGACAAAGATTTTTGTGACAAGGCAACTTTGCTTGAAACCATGAAAGGGATTTCGTCTGTAACCTCTGCGACTCTTCTTGCTTTCTTTCCTGAGTTGGGGACGTTAACGCCGAAGCAAGCAGCTTCTCTGGCAGGCCTGGCTCCATTCAACAGGGATAGCGGCAAGAAAACGGGGCAACGCTGCGTTTGGGGTGGGCGAATAAAAGTACGTAGCGCCCTTTACATGAGCGCAATCTCAGCGACTGTCTGGAACCCTGCAATTCGAGCCTTCTACCAGCGTCTTTGCGATGCGGGCAAACCTAAAAAGGTCGCCCTCACTGCCTGTGCAAGGAAGCTTCTCGTGATTTGTAATGCGATTTTACGGACGGGAAAACCTTGGGATCCTGCACTTAACGCTTGATTGCCAATACGATTGCTTAAGAATCCCTTTTGCGCACAGGCCGGGTGCGTGTGGAAGGGGCGGTCGTCACCCCTGTACGGCTCTCGGGGCTGTGTCTGTTTTTTTGGGGGTGGGGTATGGAGGAGGGGGCTACGCGGTGAGAATCCCTGTTTGGAATGTGAGAATGAAAAGAGACATGGCAGGAGGCCTCGCCTATCCACCCCGTATTTTTCGGGCGGCTTCCGCCCGAAAAATCCTAAGGATTGTTAAGGAAATTATTTCCTTAACCCGCCGGAGGCCCTCTTCTTTCTTCCCCCTTAGCCCTGTGCCTATGCCTCACCAAAATTTGATTGGTCACATGAAGGCGCGGTGTTATGCTAAAAAGTGACGCATTTTGTGGTGTTCACATCTGACCTGGAAGGGTGCGGTGTTTCGGAGTCTTCTGGAGCGGTATCCCGGGCTGACATTTCACAACCTTGGGGTTGGTGAAGGGATGGCGCTGTGTGAGCAGGCAGCGGTGACGACGGTTTTGGGATCGTGTGTTGCTGTCACGCTCTTCTGCCCGCACATGCGTTGCGGGGGGATATTTCATGCGCTGTTGCCAACGCGTGGCGAGCGCAGTGTCCGCCGCGAGGGCGATGTGTATCGGTTTGCGGACGAGGGAACGCATCGGCTCATTGAGGAGATGGTCAACCTTGGTTGCACAACGTCGAATCTGGAGTGCAAAATGTTCGGCGGCGCAAACTCGTTCTTTGCGGACCAGTACGCCGTCGGCACCCGAAACGCAGAAAACGCTCTCAGCGTCCTCCAGCGTTACGGCATCACCCCCAAGGCGCAGGACATCGGTGGCGTTCGCGGCAGGAAGCTCTTCTTCCTCACGCACACCGGAGAAGTCTACCTGAAGCGCCTCACAGGCTCAGCCGAAAACGACGCGGCAATTGAGGAAACCTAGTCGCTGTCCTTCTTCGGCACGCTGACGCGCTGCACAATCTCGTTGTAATAGTCGTCCTGCACCTTCAAGGACATGGACCGGGACGCCCCAAGGCGGCTCATCAAGTAATTGAGCTTGCGCATCTGGCGGCAGCGCTCCTGCTCGTCCTCGGCATGGTGAAGCAAGTCCGCCGTAGACCGAATATCCCGCTCCGCGTCCACCTCCGGCGGCAGATGCCCGGAATTCTTGAGCACCTTGTACGCCATGCGCAGGTCCTCCGGCACCATGGAATCATCCTCAAACACCAACGGCTTGCCCTTGCCCGCAAGGTCATCAAACTCGCCGCGCTCCTGCGCCTCGCGAATGCGCTCCTCCGCAAGCTGATCAAACAACGCAAATACACTCATCGTTCCATCTCCTTCCTGCGCAGGATACCCATCACTGCGGGGGTTGCCAAAAACCTTTTTGGGCTTTTGGGCCATGACTTTTTTGGGCCTGCGGCGGCTTTCGGAATGGGGAAAGAGGGCCTCCGGCGGGTTAAGGAAATAATTTCCTTAACAATCCTTAGGCTTTCTCGGGCGGAAGCCGCCCGTGAAATAGGGGTGGGCGGAGGAGATCTTCTGTCTTATCTCTTTTCTTTCTTGCACATTCCCAACAGGGATTCTCACCGCCCATCACACAACGCCAAAGCCCCCCCAAAAAAATTCTCCATCCACACGGACGAGAGCTACACAGGGGTGACGACCGCCTCATCCACACGCTCCCGGCCTGTGCGCAGATGGGATTCTTAAGGGCGGTCGCCCTTAAGCCGCCGGAGGCCCCACAAGCCCGGCCCCGTACGCCCCACATTCGACCACGACCACCCCTCACCTCACCCCGTCCAGCCACCGTTAGCGGACCGCATCTCTCCACCAATAAAAAAGCCCGCAACGCCAAGACGTTGCGGGCTCCCTGAGAAAAGGGCAGTGCCCCGGCTAGTCGCCGGTGGATATGGCGTTGAAGCCGGGGATGGAGGTGCGTTTTTCGAATTCACGCAGCCCCCATGTAGCGAGGGTGACGAGCAGCAGATAGTAGAGCCCGACCACGGAGAACACCTCGATATTGCGCCATGTGGCCTTGGCGATCTCACGGCCCATGCCAGTAAGGTCGTTGACGGTGATAATGGACGCCAGCGAGGAGTATTTGATGAGGTAGATAATTTCGTTGCCACAGCCGGGCAGAGCGCGGCGCACGGCCTGCGGGAGCACGATGTGGACGACGGTCTGAAAGGGCGTCATGCCGAGGGCTTCGGCGGCTTTAAGCTGGCCGGACTTAATGGACATGAGGCCCATGCGTACATACTCGGACTGATAGGCGGCGCTGCACATGAAGAAGCCGATAACGGCGGCCTCCATGGGGTCCAGCACGAGGCGGAAGCCCCCTACGGAGATGTAGGGCAGGGCGAAGTACCAGAAGTAGAGCTGCACGACGAGGGGCGTCCCGCGGAAGATGGCGACGTAAACGTCGGCCAGCCAGCGCAGGGGACGCGGACCGTAGACGCGTATGGTTCCCGTGAGTACGCCGAACACGACGCCAAGGGCCGACGCGGGGATGATCAGCTTGAGGCTGACCAAAAGCCCAACGTTCAGGCCCGGAACGACGCGTTCCATAACGAATTGCAGGAAAGCGTCCATGTTACAGGGTCTCCCCGGTCAGTTCGTTGATCTTGGAGCAGAACTCCTGCGTGCGGGAGGCGGAGCCTGCGCCGAGTAGCTCTGCGGGGGAGCCGTGCTCAATGATTTCACCCTGCTGCATGAATATGAACTCATCCGCAAGCTGGGAGGAGAACGTGATCTGGTGGGTGGCCATGACCATGGTCATGCCGTTCTGCGCAAGGTCGCGAATAACGGCGAGCACCTCACCGATAAGCTCGGGGTCAAGGGCGGAGGTCGGCTCGTCGAGGAGGAGCACTTCCGGGTCCATGGCAAGGGCGCGGGCGATGGACACGCGCTGCTTCTGGCCGCCGGAAAGCTGGGCGGGATACAGGCCTGCACGCCCGGCAAGGCCCACGCGTTCCAGCTCGGCCATGGCGCGGTCGGTGGCTTCGCGCTTGTTCATGCGGCGCACTTTGGTCAGGGCGATGCGCACGTTCTCCATGGCGGTAAGATGATCAAACAGGTTGAAGTCCTGAAAGATCATGCCCACTTTTTGCCGGTAGTCGTTAAGCACCTTGCGGTTGGTGTAGTCCACTTCCTCACCACTTAGCCAAAAGCGGCCGGTATCGGGCGTGATGAGAAAGTTCATACACTGGAGCAGGGTACTCTTGCCGCCGCCGGAGGGGCCGATAAGCACCTTGAGGGAGCCGCGCCCCAGCTCAAGGCAGGCGTCGCGCAGAACGTGGTTTTCGCCGAAGGACTTATTGAGTCCTTGCACCTTTAATATGACAGAATCAGACATTAGAAGGATCCCTCCCGGGAGTAGCCCGGAATCCGTACTTTCACTTCAAGCCGACGCAGGGCCTTGAGGCCGAACCACGTCAGAACAAAGAACAACAGCCCCGCAAACACGGCGAGCGGCAACGGCTGATGCGTTGTGGACGCCACGGAGCGCGTTCTGGACATCAGTTCCATGACGCCGATGACGAACGCCAGGGCCGAGTCCTTGAGAATGATGGAAAATTCATTGGACCAGCCGGGAATGGCCAGCCGGAGCGCCTGCGGCAAAATGATGGACACGATGGCGTCGCGGTCGGACATGCCGAGGGCGCGGGCGGCCTTGAGCTGGCCGGACGGCAGCGACTGAATGGCTCCGCGGAAAATCTGGGACTGGTATGCGCCGCTGGTGAGGCCCAGCACAATGACGGCTGCCGCAAACGCGCTGTCGAGGCCGATGGCTCGCAGGGCGGGGAACACTTCCGTCAACGTGGCGAGAATGCCGAAATAAAAGAGGTAGAGCATCACCAGAATGGGCACGCCGCGAAACAGCCAGACATACAGCCCAACAAGGCGCCGCACCGGGCGCGAGCCGTACACGTGCCCCACAGCCATGGGGATGCCGAGGCACAGCCCAAGGGCCAGCGCACCAATAACAAGACCTGCCGTCCACCAAATGCCGGACAACAGGTACGGAAGCGCATCCAATATCGCAGCGAATGCCTTGGTAAAATCCATAGTCGTATCGCTTTGTTAAAAAGGAAAAAACCGCCCGGAACGGTCAACGGGACCGATACCATCCGGGCGGCTCAAAAGTGAGAACGTTTTCAGGCTAGTGGATGTTCCACTTGGCCTTCAGCTCTTTCCAGTAGGGATCGGCCATGAGCAGCTTCAGACCTTCGTTGAGCTTTTCGCGCAGGTCGCCGTCGGTCTTGCGGACGGCGTAGCTGTACACTTCGCTTTCAAGGTCAAAGGTGCCGCAGATGTGGTAGGGCTGATCCTTCATCATCTCGTAGGCGATGGTGCTGTCCATGGCGGAACCGTCAATGCGGCCGATGGGCAGGTCCTGCATGGAGAGGTCGGTGGAGTCGTACTTTTTCACCGTAAAGTCCATGCCGTCCTTCTTGGACAGGGCATCAAGATAGGCGGCGGTGTTGGTGCCACGCTGCACGCCAACGGTCTTGCCGGAGGTCAGGAAGTTTTCCAGATCGCCCTTGATGTTGTCGCGCACCACGAGCACCTGCGTGACTTCGTAGTAGGGGATGGTGAAGTCAACGACCTTGGCGCGCTCCTTGGTGGCGGACATGCCACACGCGATAAAGTCGAGCTTTCCGGCGTTAAGCGCGGGGATGATTCCGTCCCAGTCCATGGGCTGATGGCGCACTTCAAAGCCCATCTTGTCGGCAATCCAGTTCACGGCGTCCACATCGAACCCTGCGGGATCGCCGTGCTTGTCAACGTAACCGAAAGGCGGAAAGCCAAAATCGATTCCATTGACGTAAACTTTGTCGGCAGCGATGGCGCCGCTTGCAAGCATCAGGGTCAACATCAGGCCAAAAATACCAGCAATAAGCTTCTTACCCATGGTTTCCACTCCTTTTGTGCCCGCATACCCCCCGGGCAACTGAACAGTTATCCACTCCCTCAATCCCGGTTCTGCGTAGAAACCGGAACTCTTGCGAATACCAAACCAGTGCAGGTCGGGCAAGCCCGAATAGTAGGGGCAAATTGGGACGGAATCACAAGGTGATAGTGGCCTGACAGACCAAGGCGAGGCCGAACGGCGTAGGGTGGCGACCGGGTAGCGGTAGGGCGGCACACGAGGCGAGCGGCGCCGGCCCCCACAACATGCGAGGGCCGGATGCCCTATGCATCCGGCCCTCAATGCGGGAGTGCTGCTGCCTCGCGCTAGGCGAGCAATTCGTCGCGACCTTCCAGCAGGTCCGTGATGACACCGGGGTCGGCAAGGGTGGAGGTATCGCCGAACTCGTCGGTGATGCCTGCCGCAATCTTGCGCAAAACCCGGCGCATGATCTTGCCGCTTCGGGTCTTTGGCAGTTCGTCGGCGAACTGGATGACCTCTGGTGAAGCGATGGGGCCGATCTCCTTGCGCACCCACCCGCGCAGTTCGGCCATAAGCTCATCGGTGGGTTCCGAATCCGCGGTGAGGGTGACGTAGGCGTAGATGGACTCGCCCTTGATTTCATGCGGCATGCCGACCACGGCGGCTTCGGCCACGGCGGAGTGCGCAACGATGGCGGACTCGATTTCGGCGGTGCCCATGCGGTGGCCGGAGACGTTGATCACGTCGTCCAAACGCCCCATGACCCAAAAGTAGCCGTCATCGTCCGTCCGCGCGCCGTCGCCGGACTCGTACATGCCGGGGAAGCGCTCGAAGTAGGTGCTCTTAAAGCGCTCCGGATCGCCGAAGACGCCGCGGAGCATACCGGGCCACGGCTTGCGCACCACAAGGTGCCCGCCTTCGCCGGGGCCGACGGGCGTGCCCTCGGCGTCAACGATGGCGGCGTCCACACCGGGCAGGGGCCGGGTGGCGGAGCCGGGCTTGAGGGGAGTCGCGTAGGGCATGGCGGAGATGAGAATGCCGCCGGTTTCGGTCTGCCACCATGTGTCCACGATGGGCAGATTCTTTTTGCCGACGTTCTCGTAGTACCACATCCATGCCTCGGGGTTGATGGGCTCGCCAACGGACCCGAGGATGCGCAGGGAGGACATGTCGCGCTTGTCCGTCCACTCCGTGCCCTCGCGCATGAGGGCGCGGATGACGGTGGGCGCGGTGTAGAAAATGTTGACCTTGAACTTCTCCACAATCTGCCAGAAGCGGTCCGGCGCGGGGTAGCTGGGCACGCCCTCAAACATCAGCGACGTGCCGCCAAGGCACAGCGGGCCATACACGATGTAGCTGTGCCCGGTAATCCACCCGATGTCGGCGGTGCACCAGTAGACATCATCGTCGGTCAGGTCGAAGACGTGCTGCATGGTGCTGGCGGTGTAGGTCAGGTAGCCGCCCGTAGTGTGCACAACGCCCTTGGGCTTGCCGGTGGACCCGGAGGTGTAGAGGATGAACAGGGTATCCTCGGCCTCCATGTGCTCCGGCTCGCAAAAGCCCTGCACGTCCTCGGCGGCCACTTCCTCGTGCCACCACGAGTCGCGGCCGTCGGTCATGGAAATGTCGTTGCCCGCGCGCTGCACCACAACGCACTTCTTGACGGTGGGACATCCGGCAAGGGCTTCGTCGGCGTTGGGCTTGAGGGGAATAGTGCGCCCTGCGCGCAGCACAGCGTCGGCAGTGACGAGCACTTTGGCCTCGCAGTCGTTGACGCGGTTTTGCAGGCTGATGGCGGAGAAGCCGGCAAAAACAATGGAGTGCATAGCCCCGATGCGCGCGCAGGCCAGCATGGCAATAGCCAGCTCCGGCACCATGGGCAGATACAGCGCCACGCGGTCGCCCTTGCCAACGCCCATCTTACGCAGCACGTTGGCGAACTTGTTCACCTCGGTGTGCAGCATCTGGTAGGTGAACACGCGCACGTCCTCGTCCGGCTCACCCTGCCAAATGATGGCGGCCTTGTTGCGGCGGCCATTCTTGATGTGCCTGTCCAGGCAGTTGTAGGCGACATTCAGGGTGCCGCCTTGGAACCACTTGATGTCCGGGGTGTGGAAGTCATACTCCAACCCCTTCTGCGGCGGCGTGAACCACGAAATGAGTTCCTGCGTCCGCTTCATCCAAAAGCCCTCGGGGTCATCCATGGATGCGGCGTACAGCTCTTCATATTCCTTCATGGACGCGACCCACGGCGTGCCGTCCCCGCGCTGGAAGGGTTCAAAGAGCCTGTTTTCCTGCATCATGCTTTCAATCTTTTCCTGATCAGTCATATGCACTCCCTTGCTCTGGCCTTGAAAAAAGACAGTCCGCGGCATGTGTGGAGACCGTTGCAGCAGTTCGGACTCCATCGTTTATTGAATACACGCTTTTATAGGCCTTGAGAATTTCAGTGGACATGTTTTTTTGGTAAACGGCAGAAAAGAATGGTATGAGCGGAACTTAGAGGCTTCTATCGGCCACCGCCCGGCGGTCGGCGGTCAAACACGACAGGTGAACGGAAAAGAGCGTAGCCACGATGAACCTGACCAATCTGCACACCATGTTCCGGCCCAACTCCGTCGCCGTTATTGGCGCAACGGATACGCCCGGTACGCCCGGCGCGGTCATCCTGCGCAACCTCAAGGACGGCAAGTTCATCGGTCCCATTATGCCGGTGCACGAATCCCTCTCGGAAATAGCCGGACTGCCTGCTTTCCGCTCCATCGACACGCTCCCCCTGACGCCAGACGTGGCCATCATCTGCTCCGCGCCCGAAACGGTGCCGGACTATGTGCTCCAGCTGGGACACCGCGGTGTGGCCGGGGCCATCATCCTCGGCACCGGCTTTGCGGACCTGCCGCCGGACGCCCACCAAATGCTGGAAGGCGCCATTCTCAGCGCCGCCCGGCGCACGGACCTGCGCCTCTTGGGCGTGGGGAGCATGGGGTTTCTGAACCCCATCATCGGCATCAACGCCAGCCTTGCCCACTGCGACGCCCAGCCCGGGCGCATTGCCTTTGTCACCCAGTCCGACTCGCTGTTCACCACGGTTCTGGACTGGGCGCACGTGCGCAATATTGGCTTTTCACAATGCATTTCCCTTGGCACACGGCTGGACTTCGGCTTCGGCACGGTGCTGGACTTCCTCAACGCGGACCCGCACACCCGCGCGGTGCTCCTGTACGTGGAGGACATTGAAAACGCGCGGCACTTTATGTCCGCCGCGCGGGCCACATCGCGCAACAAGCCCGTGGTGGTCATTAAGGCAGGGCGCACGCCGCAGGCCGCGCGCGAAATGGCGCGCTTTACCACCCGCGCCCTTGGCGCGGACGCGGTGTACGACGCCGCCTTCCGCCGCGCGGGCATGCTGCGCGTCTCGGACACCGAAGCGCTGTTCGACAGCGTGGAAACCATTGCCCGCTCCAAGCCCTTCAAGGGCGAACGGCTGGCCATTGTGGTCAACGGCCTAAGCCCGGGCCTCATCACGCTGGACCGCTTTGTGGAGGGCGGGGGAGAGCTGGCGGAAATCGCGCCTGAAACGCGGAACAAGCTGGCCGAATTGCTCGTTGATGAACCCATGCCCGGATGCCGCGCAGAAGGGTGCGTGGGCAATCCCGTCAACATTGCCGCCAACGCACCGCCAGAGCGCTACGCCGATGCGCTGCGCATCCTCCTCAAGGCGCCCGGCGTTGACGCCGTGCTGCTGCTGCATTTCCCTTCGGCCCTTGTGGACGGCAAGGAAGCGGCGCAGGCCGTGGCCAAGGCCGCCAAACGCGCCAAACGCCTTGTACTGACCAGCTGGGTGGGCGGCGCAAACACCGAGGACGCACGCGAAGTCTTCAACGAAGCGGGCATCCCCGTCTACTCCACGCCGGACAAGGCCGTCCGCGCGTACTTGAACCTTGTGCACTACCGCCGCAACCAAGACATGCTGGTGGAAACCCCTGCCTCACTGCCGACGTCCTACCAGCCGGAGACGAGCACCGCCCGCCGCGTTATGCAGGCCGCGCTGGACTCCGGGCGCGACAGGCTCACCGTGCCCGAGGCCATGGACATCCTTGCCGCGTACCAAATTCCCGTCCCGGAAACACGCCTTGCCTCCACGGCGGAGGAGGCCGCAGAAGCGGCGGAGGCCATTGGCTTCCCCGTTGCGCTGAAGATTCTCTCCCCGGACCTTGTGTGCAAGTCCAAGGCGGGCGGCGTGGCCCTCGACCTCGACACCCCGCAGGCCGTGATGGACGCCGCGCGCGCCGTGGCCTACCGCGTGTGCTCGGCGCAGCCGGAGTGCTGCATCTCGGGCTTTATTGTCCAGCGCATGGGCCGCAGACCCCGCGCGCACGAGCTGTATATCCATGTGGGCACGGACCCGGTCTTTGGCCCGTATATCAGCTTCGGGCAGGGTGGGGCGGAATCGGAAATCCTTGCGGACTCCGCCGTGGCGCTGCCGCCGCTGAACATGACCCTCGCCAAGGAACTCATCTCGCGCACCTTTATCTGGAAGCTCCTGCAGGGGCACGCGGATCGGCCAGCGGCGGACATCGACGCCCTGTGCCTGACGCTGAACAAGGTCTCGCAGCTGCTCATCGACCTGCCGGAAATCACCTCCATGGAAATCAATCCCCTGTTTGCCGACGAGCAGGGCGTGCTGGCCCTTGATGCCGACGTGGTGGTGCACGAGGACGAAGAGGAAACCGGCACCGCGCGCCTTGCCATCCGCCCCTACCCGCGCGAGCTGGAGGAATGCATCACCCTCAAAAACGGCATGCGCATCACCCTGCGCCCCATCCGCCCGGAGGATGAGCCAGCGCACTGGGACTTCCTGTCCAAGCTCTCCATCGAGGACATCCGCTACCGCTTCTTCGGCCATATCCGCGAACTGCCGCGCTCCGAAATGATCCGCCTGACGCAAATCGACTACGACCGCGAAATGGCCTTCATTGCCTCGCGCGAGTCCGACGGCGACGCGCCGGAGACCCTTGGCGTGGTGCGTGGCATGACCAAACCGGACAACTCCGCCATGGAGTTTGCCATTATCATCCGCTCGGACATCAAGCGGCAGGGGCTGGGGCGCATTCTGCTGGACAAGCTGGTGCGCTACGCCACCTCGCGCGGGACCAAGGCCATCATCGGCGAAGCCCTGCTGGAGAACAAAGGCATGGCAGGCCTTGCCGCCGCCCTCGGCTTTGAGGTGACCAAGAACTATCAGGACGACGTTTTTTCCTTCAATATGCCCCTTGTGCGGCCGGAAGACGATGACGGCGAACACGAACCCGGCGACGAGGAGAAAACCCCGGAGCAGGGCGACTAGGCGCATCTACACCCTCGGCTGCTGGGCCACAGGAGGTCCGCCATGTCGCGGCGGGAGCCCTTGTATATTGCCCCCCTGAGCCAGAGGCGGAGAAAAAAGAAAGCCGCCTCCATGAATGGCATGAAGGCGGCTGTTGCGGCAGACCGTAGGCCCTTGTCACAGCGCCAGCGGATTCCTCTGAGCGGCACGCCTCCATCCTCACCCAGCCCATGCCGCCGCATATGGCGCCACCGCTTGCCGCACCACACGGTCCCACCGTCCCGGGCTTCCGCCGTTTCCCGCCCCTTTTCTCTAAAAGGGATGACAGAGGGCAGGCACAGCCCCATTTCTCCGCCGCGCGCAGGCGCGGTCCGCTCCTACGCCTCGCCCCCAACCGTTTCTTCGCCGCTCTTCTCTTGAAGCGGGAACACGGGTCGCCCAAGCCTCTTCTCCTAAACAGTCACACGCCATCCTCCCGGCAAAGCCCAGGGACGCCCCACAGCAAACAGGCTATCAGCCCATGCCACGCCTGGTTTCCCGGCCGCTATGGCGCATCCTTTTCACCCGCGCATCGTCCAGACAAAACACCGCCCCGTCCCGCCACTGCATGCAGGGCGAAACGGGGCGTTCTGTGTACTGGGGCTATCGCGTAGGCTACGTGCTAGACGCGGCCTCACGCGGCGGTTCAAGAGCGTAATGAAACTGCTCGGCAACGCCGGACAACAGCTGGAAGGACGCAATATCCACGCGGAAGACAACGCAGTCCGGCTGGCTGAGAAAGTGCTCCAGCCCCGGATTGACGCGTTCCAATTCCGCGGCGGCCTTGGCGCGTTCCTGCGGGTGGTCCACGGCGCTGGCCGTCCCGCGGACCGTGAGCGCCTGAATGCGCGAGCGGTCGTCAGGGGACTTGAGGCGGGTATCCACAAGCAGGCTCACGGCAGGGCTCTGCTGGATATTCCGCCACTTGGCGCTGTCCTTGGACGTAACAAGGTACATGGCGCGGGGCGGAATGGGCACAACATAGGTCATCAGCGAGGTGTGCGGGCCATCAGGCCCAGCTGTGGCGAGGACGCACAGGGAATGGCCGGTGAGCACGGCAACACAGTGTTCAAGCATAGCGGGGAACCTCCGGTGGATGCAGGGCAGCGGAGCCGTCTGGACCATGGCACATGCCGCCACACTACAGGGCATGCGGGGCCTTGGCCGCCAATCACGGCGCGGCGTGGGAGAGGGCGGGATAAAGCGCTTTGCGCGCCCCACAGCACCCCGCCACACGCGCCCGCCGCGGCCACGGCGGTCCAGACACGAGGAGCCTACCACACTCCGGTGCAGGAGCGAAACGCCCCGGACAAAAAGCTTGCCCATGCAAACAACGCGGCCCCTCCTGCGCGTACGCGGGAGGGGCCATGTCGTGTCGACAAGACGACCACAGGGAGGCCGTTACGAGACCTTGGGGTCAGCCTTGGGCGCCGCCTTTTTCTTGGGCTTGGGCGGCGTTCCCTGCATATTCACCATCGCCTTTTGGGCGGCGGGCTTTTTATGGTCGTTGGTCATGGACAGGCTAGACACGGGACAGCTCTGCACGCAGATGCCGCAGCCTATGCAGGCATACGGGTCCAGGTCCCACGTTCCGGCCTTGCGGTCCACGGTGATGCACTGGGACGGGCACTTCTTGGAGCACAGGGTGCAGAAGGTACACGTCTCCATATTGTTCACCAGTTCGCCGCGGTATTTCTTAAACGGCTCGCGAACCTCAAAGGGATACAGGCGCGTGGCCTTTTTGGTGAAGAGGTTCCTCAGCACTGTCGGCGTCATATTCATCATAGCGGTGTCCTCCGTTATCGTTCCGTACACGAGATGCACGGGTCGATGGACAGAACCACGACGGGTACATCCGCCAGTTCAATGCCGCCCACCATGGCGAGCAGGGGCGGAATGTTCGCGAATGTGGGGGTGCGGATGCGCACGCGGTCAAGGTACTTCTTGCCGCTGGCCTTAATGTAATAGAGCAGTTCGCCGCGGGGCTGTTCCGTGCGGTGCACGATTTCGCCCTCGGGGTGGCCCTTGAATTTCGTAGCCAGATCGCCCTCAGGCAGGCGCGAGATGGCCTGACGCACAAGGTCGATGGACTGCAGCGTTTCATCAAAGCGAACCGCGCTGCGCGCCCAAGAGTCACACTCCGTGTAGACCACTGGCTCAAAGTCGATGCGGTCAAAGCACTCGTACTTGAGCTGGCGGCAGTCCTGCGCAATGCCGGAGCCGCGCAGAGTCGGGCCGCATGCGCCGGTTTCGATGGCCATTTCCGGCGTCAGGACGCCCTTGCCAACGGTGCGGGACTTCACGGTGTAGTCGTTCAAAATGGTGTTGGTCAGCTCGCGGATGGCCTTTTCGGCCTCGTCCAGCTCGCTGAGAATCCAGCGGCACTGCTCGGGAGACAGGTCCTGACGCACGCCGCCAACCACGTTCACGGACACGATAACGCGGTTGCCCGCGGTGGCTTCGTTGATATCCATGATCTTTTCACGGATTTTCCAGAACTGCTGGAACAGCGCCTCAAAGCCGAAGGCATCCGCAAACAGGCCCAGCCACAGCAGGTGGCTGTGCATGCGGTGCAGCTCGGACCAAATAACGCGCAGATGCTGTGCGCGGTCCGGCACTTGCAGCCCAAGGAGCTTTTCGAGGCATTCGCAGTAGGTCATGGCATGGATGCAGGAGCAGATGCCGCACACACGTTCCACCACCTGAATCATCTGGTGGTAGTCGCGGATCTCGGTCAGCTTCTCCAGACCTCTATGCACAAAACCCAGTGCGGGTACAGCTTCCGTCACAATTTCGTCTTCGACCACCAGCTTCAGGTGGATCGGCTCCGGCAGGACCGGGTGCTGGGGACCGAAGGGGATTACCGTCTTGGCCATGTCGAATCCTTACTGTTTGGTGATCTTGACGTTATTGGTCAGGGGAACCTGCGTGGTGGATATTTCTTCATCCAGCAGCAGCGAGCGGTTGAAGTCCAGCACCAGCCCGTCGAAGTCGAGGGCGAACTGGTCGCGCATCTCGTTTTCGGAAAGCATGGCGCAGAAGTAGATGCCGCTGATGCTGGGCACGGGTTTGGCCTTTTCGGCCATCATGCGCAGGTTGACGAGCTCCAGGTCCTTGTCCATGTGGTAGAGGATGTCCACAGTGTCGTCGTCCACCTCGGTGCAGGACATGGCGACCAGCCGGTAGCCGTCGTTCTTGAGCATCAGTATCTCATTGGCGACGGTCTCTTTCGTGACCTCTTTCAGATTCTCAATCACAGCTTTCTCCTGAGACTATGCCTTCTGGGCTTCGACCTTTTCGGCGAACTTCTGCAACCCCAGCACAACGCCATCAATGATGGCTTCCGGTTTGGCCGGACAGCCGGGTACGTAGACATCAACGGGGATGACCTTATCAATGCCCCCCAGCACGTTGTAGCACTCGCGGAACACGCCGCCTGTGGTGCCACATGCGCCAATGGCGATAACCGCCTTGGGGTCGGGCATCTGGTCATAGATGTTCTTGAGAACCTTCTTGTTGCGGTGGTTGACCGTGCCCGTCACAAGCAAGATGTCAGCATGCTTGGGGTTGCCCACGTTGACGACGCCAAAGCGTTCCACGTCGTACAAGGGGGTCAGGCAGGCCAGCGTTTCAATATCACAACCGTTACAACTCCCGCAGTCGAAGTGCATGATCCACGGGGACTTGATGCGCGACTTCTCGATGAATGACTTGATCATGACTTAACTCGCGGCGTGCAGCCAGATGAGGTTCACGAAGGACATGGCCAGGCCAACGCTCCAGACGTACTTGAGCATCCAGCGCCAGGTCATGCGGGCCATAGTGTTGTCGATGACGATTTCCGCAAAGTACACCGCCACCAAAAGCAGACCCATGCCGTACCAGCTGGTGGTCCAGAACAGGGCGCAGATGCCAAGGACAAAGATGGTTTCGTACCAGTGGGCCAGCTCGATCAGGCCAAGGAACGGGCCGGAGTACTCAGTGAGCACGCCCTTCACCAGTTCCTGATGGCCGTGGTGCGAGGTGGAGAAGTCAAAGGGCGACTTTCTCAGCTTAATGGTCAGCGCGTAGCCCAGCACGATGAACATGAGCGGCAGCTTGAGCAGCAGAGGCTGCTGCGTCGCCATGATGTCGCTGATGTTAAAGCTGCCCGTCACCATAAAGATGCTGACGAACACGAGGATGAGCAGCGGCTCGTAGGTGAGCACCTGAATCAGCTCGCGCTGGGCGCCAATCTGCGAGTAGGGCGAGGGCACACTCATGGCGCCCATGACAAGGAACACCGCGCCAATGGCCTGCACGAAGAAAATCAGCAGCAGGTCGGACTGGACGAAGAAGAGCACCACGGACAGGGCAGCGGCCACAAGGTACACCCACGCGCAGAACACCTGCCACACGTTGGCAACCATCTTCTCCTTTCCAAACAGTTTGGCCACATCGTAGAAGGCCTGCATGATGGGCGGTCCCTGCCGGGACTGAAACCATGCCGTGACCTTGCGGTCCAGACCGGCGATGAGGCCGCCGATAAGCGGCGCAACAACAAGACCAATCAGTGCGAGTATGATTTTCGTGATCATTACAGCGCCCCTCCCATCATCAGCACGATCAGGGCGATGGCGGCAATGTTGACCGGCGTGGTCAGCACATTCTCGCCGAAGACCGCATTCATGTAATAGTTCCCAGCCTCAAGCTTCACCGGCGCGTTCATGGGGCCGTTGAAGGTGGCGTCCTTGATGTCGCCAATCTGCAGGCCGCCCATGTAGGCCGCCGTCGGCTCGATGGTGCGGGCCTTCTTGGCCGCGCGCAGGGCGTACAGGAAGCCCGCGCCAAGGATGAAGAACAGGGGGTATACCGCAAACGCGCCCATAGGCCCGGTGAGGATGCCTCCGGCGCTCTCAAGGGGCGGCGCGGAGAACAGCGGCTGCACAAGGCTGGAGTAGATAACCGGAGCAGCGAGGGACAGCACCACGGCTGCGCCCGCCAGCAGGGTCAGCGGCATGCGGATGAAGGTTTCCTGACGCTCCGTCGCGGGCTTGTCGGCGCCAGCGGTGGACAGCATCATGCCGGCCCAGCGCGCCCAGTAGATAACGGTGAGGGCAGAGCCAAGGGCCATCATCACCACCACGAACAGGTTGCCCGCCGCAGACTCAATGGCCAGCCACTTCGCCAGCAGCACGCCAAAGGGCGGCAGAATCATGGTCAGGATGCCGATGACGGCAAGGATGGTGGTGCGGGGCATGCGGTTGTACAGGCCGCGCATGTCTTCGATATCGCGGGAGCCGATTTCCTGCTCGATGGTGCCAACGCACAGGAACATCAGCGACTTGGACACCGCATGGAAGATGATGAGCAAGATGGCCGCCGTCAGCGCCGCGGGGGTGTTGATGCCCGCACAGGCGATGATGAGGCCAAGGTTGGACACCGTGGAGTAGGCGAGAATCTTCTTGCCGTTGGACTGGCTGATGGCCAGCGCGGCGCAGGCCACAAAGGTGAAGGCGCCACACAGGGCTACGCCGTCGGAGACGAAGCTACCCGCAAACGCCGGAGCGATGCGCAGAACCACGTACACACCGGCCTTGACCATGGTGCTGGAGTGCAACAGGGCGGAAACCGGAGTGGGGGCGACCATGGCGCCAAGCAGCCAGCTTTGGAAGGGCACCTGCGCGGCCTTGGTGAACCCGGCCAGACAGATAAAGGCCAGCGGAATCATCAGCGCGCTCACGGCAGGTCCGGCAGCGATAATCTGCTGCAGGTCCAGCGTTCCGGTGACGTTGTAGGCCCAGATCATACCGATGACGAAGGCGACGCCGCCAAGGCTGTTCATCCACAGGGCGCGCACGCTGTTGCGGATGGCAATCTCGCTGCCGTCATGCCCGATGAGCATGAAGGAACAGAAGGTGGTGACCTCGAAGAAGAAGTACAGCCACATGATGTTGTTGGCGAGGACCAAGCCGTTCATGGCGCCAAGGAAAAGAATCATGAACATGAAGAAGCGGGGCTGTCTGGACGTCTCCAGATGCAGATGCTCCTCGTGCTTGTTCATGTAGGGGATGGCGTAGATGCAGATGAGCGAGCCGATGATGGAGATAACCAGCACCATCACCAGCGAAAGCTGGTCGGCATAAAACGCCGGAACCTGCGCATGGTCCACCACAAACAGCTCAAAGATGGCCAGCAGCACGATCTGCGTGACGGTAAACACCTTGATGAGCAGGCTGTTGTGTTTGAATGCGTAGTACAAAATAAGGAACAACAGGGCGAAATCCGCCACCGCGACCAGCGTTCCCCAGCCCGCTGGCGGGCTATAGGTGAACGTCCCCGCCGTAAGCAGGGCGATGGAGGCGACGGCCAGAATGCCGCCCATACCCGTAACGACCAGTGACCGGACAAAACTTGCACGCAGGAACATGCACGCAATGCCCGCCACGAATGGAAGAAGAACAAGAAGCACTAACAGATTGGACATGACGACCTCTTTTAAAATGTTCCGCCAATCGTATCCCACAGCCAACCCGGCCTCCCACTGACCGGGACAAGTCCTTGAAATCTCAACTTTTAAAGATTTCTGGCTCCCTTGTTTATGACATGAACAGTTACAGGTCAACAAAAGATTAGAAATACAGCGGTGCGTCAACGTTGTTTGTATGCTTTTACACGCATTCAAGATGTTGCAATTGTCAAGAGGAGGAATCTTGCTCAATTTCATGCACAGTTTTCCACGCGAAAAGAACGCCGCAGCGGCAACAGGAAATCGGCGCACCTTTCTCTTGGTCGCGCAACCAGCCAAACATGAGAAAATATCGGACACACAAGGCGAAACACCGCATTCCAAGCAGTTGACTGAATATTCAACCAACACCAGCCGCAAACGCCAATTTTCCGAGATGCGGCGCCAGCAGTGTCATCCAGCTGACACTTTATTTTTGAAAAAGCGTGCTGGGTTTGTTGTGGCCGATATACAGAGATAAAGGGATGCAAGAACTCTTTTCGCATTGTGACGGCGTTCACAATCTCCGTCGATACGGAAAGGGCAACGCTTTTTACGAGCACAGTGCATTCAGAGTAACGTCATCGGAAACAGAACGGGGATTTCTGCGTGCAGGGCCTTTTTTTTTAAAATTCCCGTCATCAGACGCAAAATACGGCGCCAGAACCCTTACGGATAAGTATAACTGCTCACGCAAATACAGTGAGACGCAGCGGCAAAGCATCGCAGGCAACACCACACAACAGACATTGCGCAGAGATGTATATTTTACACCACAGAACCATGCCAAGAAATGCAGTGACGGAAGGGCGCAGCGCACCAACACAGCCACACGGCACGGCGTCCAAAATGTCGCAAAGAGGGGGAAGGAAGCCGGGAAACAGACGCCCTGAACAGAAGCACTGCCCCCCCCTGAGCAAGGGGACACCACTGTCCGGGACCAGAGGAAACAGCGCATGGCGGGGGAGCACCGAGTCCCGCGCCGGGAGCCTCTGTCCACTGCCCGGCGTCATAACGACGCGAGGGGGGAGGGAAGGAGGACACAAGACTGGCGCAGCACCGCCTCCAGCGGCCCGCACAGACAACAGCCAAAGCACAAAGAAGAGGGAAGAGTGGAAGGTACGCACACCGCGGAGCGCGGTCAGGGCGGACAGAATCGGCAAACAGGGGAGGGGACAGCGTCGCACATCACGCGACTGAGAACATCAGGCGCACCATACGGGACCAGAAAAGGAACATCGAGACAAAGCGGCAGGAAAGGGCGGGGCGGAACACGCCCAGAGGCAGGGGAGCGTCACAGCGCTCCATACCGCCAGAACGCAGCAGAACGAGAGAACTCCCCGGCGCAAAGCGCCGACATCACACGGGACGGCAAGGCGGGCACAGGGCAAAGAAAAAGCCTCCGCGCTTTCACGCGGAGGCATATTCTCTAAGTGGTGCCACGGCACAGAATTGAACTGCGGACACGGGGATTTTCAGTCCCCTGCTCTACCAACTGAGCTACCGTGGCCCCCGTCGGAGATGAATACCTAGCCAAACTCGATTTGGTTGGCAAGCACTTTTTGAAAAAAATTTGGAATTCATGGCCCCAGGGGCGCGGTAACGCGGGGATATTCCCCGAAAGGACCTAGAAGCCCACCATCACAGCCACCCCAAACACCCGCATGGTGTTCTGCGGCTCCACCACAGTCCCGTCGGCACTGCCCGTAATCTCCAGCGTGGCGGTGTCGGATTCTTCCACATCCCAATAGCGATAATACGGCTCCACGGAGACGCTCCATCCCTCGCCGAGGTATTCGGCAAAACACGCGGCACGCACGCCCCACGCGTCAAAAGCGTCCTGCTCGTTGGTGGGGTCATTGTAGCGCGCGTCGGCCTGACTGAGGTGGCTCTTCACGCGTCCGCCCCAAAAGAGGTCGTATTCCCCGCGCAAACCAAAGCGCCACTCGCCGCGCCGGGTGGCAAGCTCCGCGCCGACAGGCGTATACAAGTAGCGGATTTCGCGCTCGTAGCCGCCGTCGCCTTCGATTTCATCGAACCAATAGCGGTAGCCAAGGCCGACAAAGGGCGTCAGTGCCCAGTCACTGAGGGGAATGTCGTACCCGACAAGAGCGCGCAGGTGGAACATGGAGTCTTCGGTGTCGCGGGTGATGGGCGTGCCATCCTGATACTGGCCATCATAGTCCAGCCCGCCGCCGACGTACTCCATTTCGCCGCGCCCCATCCATCCTGCCGAGCAATGGTAGGTGCCGCGCAGGCGGATGCCGTGCAAACTGCCCGTCTCCTTCATGACCCCCGGCTCTCGGTAACGCACATTGGCGTACACATAGCCAAGCTCCACGGTATTGCGCAGGGCAGGGTGCAGCGCCGGGTCGGAGGACTCCTCCTGCGCCAGAGCGGGAGAGGCGTACACAAGACAGAGTAAGACCAGCCCCAAAACACCACCACAACGAAAGCGATTCATGGCCACCTCCTCGTGATCCGGACGTTTCCGTTCAGAATACCACAGGGAGGCACCATGCGCCCCGGAAAATGCACGGGCAAGGGTCAATTCATCTACATATGTGCGGAAAAGCGGGAATCATTGTGCGCAAGACGGGTGGTCCCCATCCGCACACGGGAGGCAATGACGCGGCGGCGCAAATAGCGCATCTCGCGCCGGGTGAGGTCGCGTGAGGCCAGGGAGCGGTTGCCCCTCGGGTTCACCAGCCTGCCGTTCTTTTTCAGACGGAAATCAAGATGTGGTCCTGTGGCGTAGCCCGTGCTGCCCACATAGCCAATCACCTGCCCCTGCACCACGCGGTCGCCAACGGCGATATCCTTGGCATAGGCAGTCAGGTGCAAATACAGCGACTCGTAGCCGTCCTCATGCTCGATAGCAAGATAGCGCCCGGACTTGCGGTCGCGCCGCATGCGGTCGATGCGGCCATCGCTGGTGGCATAGACCGGCGTTCCGCGCGGGGCGGAGTAATCAATGGCGTAATGGGGCTGCCAGCGCTTTGTCACGGGATGCAAACGGCGCGAAGCAAAGCCCGACGCCAGTTCATAGGTTTCCAGAGGCGCACGCAGGTAGGGCTGTAAATTCTTGCCGGCGGCGTCGAAGTAGGACGCGCGGCCATCGGGTTCATTCTTGAACCAAAACGCCTCATAGGCGGTGTCCCCGCGGAAGAAGGCCGCCGCAAGGATGCGACCATACCCAATACACTCGCCGCGGCGGTACTTCTTCTCCACCAGCAGGGTGAAGGTGTCGCCTTTTCGGACCTCGCGCCACGCATTGAAGCGGAAGGCAAAAATATCAGCCAGACGCAGGGCCAGCCCACGGTCTCCGCCCGCATCGCGCATGGCGGCGGTGAAGGCGCGGCGCTGGCGCACCTCGCCGTGCATGGTTTCCTCCACCACATCAATGGGCGTCTTCTGCACACTGGCGGAAAAGCCCGCATCTTCGCGGGTCACCAGCAGGTATTCCCATTCGTCAATATCGTAGCGGAAGGAGTGGAATCCCTCAGGACCGGACTGCACGCGGTAGGTCTGGCCGGCCCGGAGTTTGGTCAGCGGAAAGACGCCCCGGCACTGTTTGGACAGGTCGTAAATTTCAGGCGGGGTGAGCACGTCGCCAAGCAAGGAGGATACACTGTCGCCGCTGCGCACTGTGCCATCGCGCACCGTCACAGCATCACCGGTGGCGGCGGGGCGCTGCGCCTCGCCGGCGTGAACGGAAAGCGGCATACCAGCCAGCAACAGGCCGCACAGTACACACGCCGCAACGACGTACCGGAGAAATCCTAACTCAGCTTGGGGGCTTTGGTGCATCATCCTCTCTGCTACTTGGAAGGGGGTGGCGCGCCAGTACGGCGCAGGACAGGTGCCTGTACTCGTCTTCACGGATTCTGTCACCCCTTGCCGGGGGCGGATATCCGCGAGGGAGCAGCATTCCTTGTGCTATTTCAGGGAGTTTTGGCGGTACAAAGAATTTCAGAGGGATGAGGCATGAAAAGGGTCCCGTTTCGCAGGGACAAAAAACAGGTGACGGCCGGGGTGTCGCCGGCCCCGGCCGTCACAATCGCAAGAAGGAGGCTTCTATCCAATAAACCAAGGAAGGTTTGATATCTCGTCGGTGCGGCGGCCGAGAGGGTCGTATGCATTTTCCGCCGCCGCACCGCTAGCACGGTAGAGAACAAAGAGAGCTTGGGAGGTGGCTATGGGAAGGCTTTTCCCGTCGCCTTCTGTCTTCTCTGTATCAACCTTCGTGCCAAACACGATTTACGTGCAAAATCAGTGTGTTAGCAATTTGCGTGAAATTTTCTCAAGTATTTGGGTGCACAAGACTGCACATATAATGTGCAAACATGTGCAACACCGTGCACAGACTGACTGCACAACCACCTCACATCACACATCCTTTTCACCACAAGGCCAGCCCCCGGCCCTTCGCGGCGCGCTGCCCCCCCCATCAGCACATTCTCACCCACGCCCGGACCGGATGTGCGCTTTGTTCATAAACACAACAACATGCTCTTTTTCTTGGGGAAATTAGTAACATCATTTCTTGGAGGGCAGGGCCGCGTCGCCTCACGTCCATGCATACGAGCACCTTATCCCAAACAGCCCCAGTGCGGCCTTGCCCCCATTGTTCCCCGGCCGCGTTCCCGCCTCTTCATCTACTCCAGAGGTGCCAAGGACGGCGAATGTGCAAAGTGTTCCTAATTACACTAACATCCTAAAATATATTGTAAAATAAGAAACATTTTCCACATTCCACCCGATATTCCACTGCAGTCCCTCAAGGGAGGGATGGACCTTTGCCGCGCCGCAGGCTTCCGGTTTCACCGCAACGGCGCAGTCCCCAACAAAGCGCGTCACTTCCCGCCAAACGCCGCCGCCCAGCGCCCGGCAACAGCCCACACAAAAAGCCGCTCAGGCGAACCTGAGCGGCTTTGAATGGTCTTCTCTGAAGTCCCACGGGGATGAAGCTATTTTGACTCCAACAACCCGATGCGCGTCTCAATGACTTTGGGGTTGGGGTACGTGGTGCGGATGGAGGAGAACAGCTCCAGCGCCTTCTCCCGCTCGCCCTGCGAAACGGCAATCTCCGCCAGCAGGAACGTGGCGCGGGCGCGCAGTTCCTCTGGCGCAGCCTGCTGCGCACGGACCTTGTGCAGCCACTCCCGGGCCTGCTCGTTGTTCTGGAGCAGGGAATAGGCCTGCGCCAGTTCATACATGCAGGTGGCGCGGGGCGCGTCAGCAGGGGCATCCTGCACGCATTGCAGCATGGCGTCGCGCGAGAGGTCATACCGCCCCTGATACTGGTACACCTTGCCAAGGTTGAAGGAGATTTCCCACAGCCTGTCCGGGTTGCCCGCATTGGCGGCAAGGGCGTGCTGCCACGTTTCCGCCGCCTTATCCCACTGGCGCATGCGCATATACACATCCGCAAGCTGCCGCGTCAGCTGCGCGGAGCGCTCGGGGGCATCCGAGAACTCCAGCAGCATAGCCTCCAGCAGTGTGGCGGCCTTGCGCGGCGAGTCATTTATATCGAGACAGATGTCCAGCAGCCGGTTCCAGACCTTCCACCGCGCATCGCCCTGCGGCGAGGATTGCAGGTAGTTCTGGTACAGGTTCTCGGCCTGAACATAGTTGCCCTGAGCGTATTCCCGGTCGGCGCGGGACAGGGTGGTGTCCTCCGCCTGTGGAGAACACGCCCAGAGCAGACACGCCAGCACCAAGGCAATGGCGGTTTTAGTCTTCATTCTTCCGTGCTTCATCAATCTGCTTATCGCGGACGATGTCGAAGCCCACCACGTGGCCGTCATCGGCCATGCTGACAAGGCGCACACCCTGCGTGGCGCGGCCAACCTTGCGGATTTCACCGGCGCCGATGCGGATAACCTTGTTTTCGGACGTCAGCATAATGATGTCGTCGTCCTTTTCGACCATGATGGCCCCGATGAGGGAACCGGTCTTGGGCGTGGTGCGCATGGTGATGATGCCCTTACCGCCACGCGTCTGCAGGCGGTAGAGGTCAAGGCTGGAGCGCTTGCCGTAGCCCTTTTCGGACACGGTCAGGATGTCCTTGTGTTCATCGGGCGTCACCACAACACCGGCCACAACGCGGTCGCCGCTGCGCAGGGCGATGCCCTTCACACCAGCGGTGCCACGGCCCATGGCGCGGGCGTCGGCAACGCTAAAGCGGATGGCGTAGCCATGCTGCGTCACCAGCACAATCTCGTCCTCGCGGCCCACGTCCACAACCTGCAACAGGTCGTCGCTTTCGCGGACGTTGACGGCAATAATGCCGGTGGAGCGGCAGTTGGTGTACATCTCCTGATGCGTGCGCTTCACCATGCCCTTGCGGGTCACAAACAGGAAGCTCCTGTCTGCGGCAAAGTCGCGCACGGTCAGCGATGCCACCACGTACTCGTCCTTATCCAGCGGCAGCAGGTTGGCAATGTGCATGCCCTTGGCCGTACGGCTGCCTTCGGGAATCTGGTGCACCTTGAGGCGGTGCATCTTGCCCCGGTTGGTGAACAGCAGGATGTACTGGTGGTTCGTGGTGACGAGGAAGTTCAGGATGAAGTCCCCGTCCGAAGTGTGCACGCCAAAGATGCCCTTGCCGCCGCGCTTCTGGGCGGAATAGTTTTCCATGGCGGTACGCTTGATATAGCCGCGCTCGGACAGCGTGATGACCACGTCGGCGTCGGGGATGAGGTCCTCGATGTCGATGCCGGACAGGTCGTGGTCGTCGATGACGGTGCGGCGCGGGGTGGAGTAGGTCTTCTTGAGGGCGTCCAGCTCGTCGCGGATAACGCCAAGAAGAACGTCTTCATTCTCCAGAATGCTCTTGAAGAATTCGATCTTCTTGAGCAGCTCCCCGTATTCCTCCAGCAGCTTTTCGTGCTCCATATTGGTCAGACGCTGCAGGCGCATGTCCAAGATGGCCTGGCTCTGCACGTCGGACAATTCGAACTGCTCCATGAGCGCCTGCTTGGCGTCCTGAGCGGTTTTGGAACTGCGGATGGTCTTGACCACGGCGTCGATATTATCGAGCGCAATGCGCAGGCCTTCCAGAATATGGGCGCGGGCTTCGGCCTTTTTGAGGTCAAAGCGGGTGCGGCGGATGATGACCTCGCGGCGGTGCTCAAGGAAGTGGGCCAGAATGTCCTTAAGGGTGAGCAGCTGCGGGCGGTTATCCACAACGGCCATCATATTGAAGCCAAAGGAGGATTCCAGCGCCGTGTACTTGTACAGGGCGTTGATGACGATGTCCGGGATGGTGCCGCGCTTGAGGTCAATAACAATGCGGATGCCGCGGCGGTCGGATTCGTCACGCAGGTCGCTGATGCCCTCAATGCGGCGCTCATGCACCAGCAGGGCAATCTTTTCCACGAGGGTGGACTTGTTCACTGCGTAGGGAATCTCGGTAATGACGATGGACTCAAGGCCCTTGCCACGGTCCTCAACGGCGAGGGTGCCGCGCATCTTCACCGAGCCACGGCCCGTGGTGTAGGCCTCGGTCAGGCCTTCGCCAACGTAGGCCACGCCGCCGGTGGGGAAGTCCGGGCCCTTGATGAACTGCATCAGGTCGCGGGACGAGCAGGACGAGTGGTCCAGCAGGTACAGCAGCGCGTCGATGAGCTCGCCAAGGTTGTGGGGCGGAATATTGGTCGCCATACCAACGGCGATACCCGCGGAACCATTGAGGAGCAGATTCGGCACCTTGGTGGGCAGAACCTCGGGTTCCTGCAGGGAGTTATCGTAGTTGGGGCGGAAGTCGACGGTGTTCTTCTCGATATCCGAGAGGAACTCACCGGCAAGGCGGGACATACGGGCTTCGGTGTAACGCATGGCGGCGGCGGAGTCGCCGTCGATGGAGCCGAAGTTACCCTGTCCATCCACCAGCGGATCGCGCATGGAAAAGTCCTGCGCCATACGCACCAAGGCGTCGTACACAGCGGAGTCGCCATGGGGGTGGTATTTACCGATGACGTCACCAACAACACGGGCGGATTTCTTGTACGCCCTGTTGTAGGTGTTGCCGAGCTCATGCTGGGCATACATGATGCGCCTGTGCACGGGCTTCAGGCCGTCGCGCACGTCCGGGATGGCTCGGCCGATAATGACCGACAGCGAATACTCAAGGTATGATCGCTGTATTTCCTGTTCAATACTGATTGTCGGGTTTTCCACGCTTCTCCCTCGCAAGCTTGCCGGAGCCATGCTCCGGGCGGGGATTAATCCGGGGAGCCGCCCACCCGCCAAAGCGGGGCGGGCGGTCCTGCCGAAAAACTGTCATCCCTGCGGCGGCGCAAGGTGCGCCGGGCAGGTGTGTCATGGCCATGCCGCGCAAATGCGCAGGGCGTGGCCTTAGATGTCCAAGTCGCCTACAGCCAGTGCGTTGCGCTCAATAAACTGGCGGCGCGGCTCCACCTGATCGCCCATCAGGTCCGAGAACAGCTCGTCCGCCTCGGCGGCGTCGTCCACGGTGACCTGCAGCATGGTACGCTGCTCGGGGTTCATGGTGGTTTCCCACAGCTGTTCGGGGTTCATTTCACCCAGGCCCTTATAGCGCTGGATGTTGATGCCCTTGTGCGCCTCGGCAAACACGGCGTCCAGCAGGTTGAAGATGCCGGAGATGGTGTCCGTGGTGTCCTTTTTGACCAGCTGGAAGTCATGGGAACCGCACTGGTCCATGACGGCGGCGAAGCGGTCATAGCTCTGCTTGAAGATTTTGGAGTTGAAGAACTCCACGCCAATGCGCGTGCGGTGGCCCTTGCCGTTGTCAAAGATGACATAGCGGCGGCTTTCCAGCCCATCGTCGGAGAGTTCCAACTCGGCAGAGTAGCCGCGCTCGCCGATGTAGGCCTTCAGCGTCTCAAACTCGCCGTTGTCGAGGGAGGCGGGGGTCAGCTTCACGTCAAAGGCGAGCAGCTTGTGGAACAGGTCCTCGCCAATGCCGAGCTGTTCGGCCTCAAGGGTCTTGTCGCGCAGGAAGTTAATCTTGTTCATCAAGCGCACCAACGTCGCGGTGCGGAACACGCGCGGCTCGTCGCAGCCCATGGAGTGCACTTCGATATCGCCGGCGATGCGCTCCAGCAGGTAGCCGGCGTATTCGCCCTCATCCTTGATGTACTTCTCAAACTTGCCCTTGTGCACGCGGAAGAGCGGAGGCTGGGCGATGTAGAGATAGCCATGCTCGATAAGCTGCGGATAGTGGCGGAAGAAGAAGGTGAGCAGCAGCGTCCGGATGTGCGCGCCGTCCACGTCGGCGTCAGTCATGATGACGATTTTGTGGTAGCGCAGCTTGTCCAGTTCAATCTCGTCCTCACCCTGACCGATACCAGCGCCCATGGCGGTGATAAGGGCCTTGATTTCCTTGTTGCCAAGCATCTTGTCAAAGCGGGTGCGCTCCACGTTCAGAATCTTGCCGCGCAAGGGCAGGATGGCCTGAATGCGGGGGTCGCGTCCCTGCTTGGCAGAGCCGCCGGCGGAGTCGCCCTCAACGATAAACAGCTCGGACTCCTCGGGCTTCTTGGTCTGGCAGTCCGCCAGCTTGCCGGGGAGGGAGTTGTCCGACAGCGCGCCCTTGCGTCGCACAAGGTCTTTGGCCTTTCGCGCGGCTTCACGGGCGCGGTGGGCGTCCACCACCTTTTCGATGATGGCGCGGGCGTCCTTGGGATTCTCCACAAAGAAGGTGTTCAGCTTGTCGTACACCATGCCGGACACAAGGCCGGAGACCTCGGAGTTGCCAAGTTTGGTCTTGGTCTGGCCTTCAAACTGCGGCGCGGGCAGCTTCACACTGACCACAGCGGTCAAGCCTTCGCGCACGTCGTCGCCGGAGAGCTTGGCCTTGAGCTTTTTGGGCAGGTCCGAGTTCTGGATATAGGCGTTGATGGCGCGCGTCAGAGCGGACTTGAAGCCCATCAGGTGCGTGCCGCCTTCCTTGGTGCGGATGTTATTGGCAAAGGTCAGCATCACTTCCTTGTAGGAGGTGTTGTACTGCATGCCAAAGTCGATGGAGATGCTCTCCACTTCCGCAGAAGCGGAAATCGTCTGGTGGATGCCCGTGGAGCCGGAGTTGAGGTCGGCCACGAACTGTCCAATGCCGCCGTCGAACTTGAACACGTCGCTGCGCTGGGTGCGCTCGTCGCGGAAGTCGATGGTCAGGCCGGGATTGAGGTACGCCAGTTCCTCAAAGCGCTTACGCAGCACGTCGTACTGGAACTGGTTCGTCTCGAAAATCTCTTCGTCCGGGCGGAAGCGGATCATGGTGCCGGAGTCCACAGCGTCGTCAATGTTCTTCAGCTGGGTTGCCGGAACACCGCGCTCGTACTTCTGGAACCACTTTTTGCCGTCGCGGCGGACGGTGACTTCCAAATACTCGGCCAGGGCGTTCACGCAGGAGACGCCAACGCCGTGCAGGCCGCCGGAAACCTTGTAGGAGTCGTTATCAAACTTGCCACCGGCGTGGAGCACGGTCATGACGACTTCAACGGCGGGGCGGTTTTCCTTGGGATGCATATCCACGGGAATACCACGGCCGTTGTCCATGACGGTGACGCTGTTGTCGATGTGCAGGTTGACGATGATGGTATCGCAATAGCCCGCCATGGCTTCGTCAATGGAGTTGTCCACCACCTCGTACACCAAGTGGTGCAAGCCGCGCGCATCGGTGGAACCGATGTACATGGCTGGGCGTTTTCGAACTGCGGACAAGCCCTCCAAAATGGTGATGCTTTCCGCATTATATTGCTTGGGCTGGGTCATTATTCGGTGCCTTCCTCGCTGTAATACGTTTCTTCCACGATCTTCATGGGCATGATGATGACCTGATATTCGGGATCGTCCTCGCCGCAGACGCCGCAAGGCCCTTCCGCGCCGGTCAGCTTGAAGTTCACCTTATCCGAGGAGAAATGATTGAGGATTTCGATAAGGTTGCGCGTGGGGAACGCAATTTTTTTCAGGTCGCCCGTGAAGTCGACGTCGAGGGATTCGGACGCGGTTCCGACGTCCTGTCCCTGACTGTAGATCACAAGTTCGCCGCCGAGCTGGAAATACGCGCAGCGGTTGTTCTCGGTATTGAAAATGATGATGCGCTCAAGGGCATCAATGAGTTCCAGACGGTCCGCCGTCATCTCGGACACGCCGTCCTCGGCAATCTTATCGAGGAAGGTGTGGTAGTCCGGATACTGGTAGAAGGACAACGGCAGGCTGAAGGTCTCCTTCTTGTCCGCGGTGCGGAAGAAAAGACGCTTGTTGTCGATGTTCAGCTCAATCTCGTCGCCGGAGAGCCACTTTTTCAGTTCCACCAAGTACTTTTTCTGAATGAGCACGCCGCCGTCGGGGAGCATGTCGCGCAGGTCGTCGTGCAAAAAGCGCAGCATGGCGAACTGATGGCCGTTCAGACCGCAGGACTCAATATGCTGCGTGGTCTTGTCGGGCATCAGGCTCAGGCAGGCGATGGCTTCCATGGTGTCTTCATCGCTGATGCAGTAGGCGGTCTTGTCGATGAGTTCCTGCAGAAAATCCCCGGCCCAGAACACAGAGTTCTCCTCGGGGAATTCCGAAAAGTTCTGGAACCAGCTTTTTTCGTTGGTGGGCAGCTTGTATTTGCGGCTTCCCTGCTGGATGGAAAGGTGCTGGCCCTCGTCGTCCGCCTTGAGGGTAATCTGTCCCGGAGGCAGCTTGCGGATGAGGTCGTAAAAGGACCGTCCCTGCACGCCTACAAGGCCTTCCTCAATGATTTCTGCCGTATAGGTGCCGCAAAATTCCAAATTGGAGTCCGTGGACATAATGCGCAGGGCGCCGCCGTCCACCTTCAGCCAAATGGTTCTCAAAAATGCCGCGCCGGTCTTGGCGGGAATGATGCTTGCCGACTTCTGCAGGCCTTCGATGATGTCATCCCGGAACACCTTCAGAAACATCGTCTTCTCCTTGCGTGAAAACTGAAACAAATATCGCGGCCGCAAACTGTGCGGCAGCCACTCGTAATCTTCCGTCCGGCCCGCTGTCGGGCTGGTATATTGTGCATGACCACGACCGTTAGTCGTCCGCGAGACAGCGCTTTCGCAGTGTCTCGACCTGGTCCTTGAAGTGCACGTCTTCGGCCATGAGGGTGCGCACCTTCTTCACGGCGTACAGCGCCGTGGAATGGTCGCGCCCTCCAAACTGCCGCCCAAGGGCGGGGTAGGAGGTCTGCAGGATGTCGCGGCTCAGGTACATGGCCACCTGCCGCGCCCGCACGATGTTGTGGTGCCGCCTTGCGCCCTTCAGGTCGCTCAGGCTCAGGCCATAAAAGGCCGCCACCACGTCAAGAATGGTTTGCGGGTCCACGTCCCCGCGCGCGCCATCGTCCGACTGGGCGATGATGCGGTCAAAATCACTGTCCGAAAACTCCGTACTGACGAATTCCTTGTACGCGTAGAGCTTTAAAAGCACGCCCTGCAAAAACCGCAAATCCGTAAAGCGCTGCGCCACGGTGAGCTGCCGCTCGCGCGACAGGCCCAGCTGTTTCTGACGACAAAAGCGCTCCACACAGGCAATGCGCACTTCAAGGTCCGGCTCCGCCAGCGCGACGATAAGCCCCCACTCCAGCCGCGACTTGAGCTTGGGGTCAAGGAAGTCGTAGGAGGGCAGGTTGCCAAGGCACCCAAACACCATCTGCTTGCGGGCGTCGTAGAAGCTGTCGAACAGGGTCAGGATCTCACTCTGGAAGTCCCTGTGGCCCTTGAGGAGGTGCAGGTCGTCCACCAGCAGGAAGGTATAGCCGCACACCTGCGCCCGGGCCTTCATGGCGTCGCCGCCGCATTCGCCTTCGTAGAGGTGGAGCAGATCCTCGACGGAGCCGAAGAAGACGTTCTCGCGCCCATGATTGCGGGCCAGCTCGTTGGCCATGGCCTTGAGCAGGTGCGTCTTGCCCGAGCCGCTGGGGCCGCAGACGATGAACGGATTAAACGTTGGGTCCGTCTGTTTGGCCACCTCCCGCGCGGAGATGATGGGGAAGGCGTTTTTGTTGTTCTGCACAAAGCTGGAAAACGCGAATTCGCGCCCGAAGGGGTAATCCAGCGTGCGCACGTCGTCCTCGCCGGCGGCAGGGGTCTGCGCCGCCTTGGCCGAACTGCCGTTGGTCCCGTAGCGCAGACGCACGGGCGCGGCAAAGAACGCATGCAGTTCCTGCTCAAAACGCTCCTGATGACTCCCTGCGAACCACTGCGAAAAAAAGGCGTGGGGAAAGACCACGGACAGCTCTGTCTGCTCGCTGTTCATCGTGAGTCGCAAGGGGTCGTACCAGCGCCGGAGCTCATCCGCGGAGTGGTTTTTCAGCAGATGATCGCGCAAAATGTTCTTCAATTCGGAATCCATTGGTGTCCGGTCTTTGCGAGGGAAAAAAGTCCACAACAAAGTGTGTTAAAAAAGAGAGAAAAATCGGTGTGTTGCGGACGTGTTCGCTGCTTCGAAAAAGTATGGGCCGTTATACCGCAAAACACCGCCAAAGCCAAGGAAAAACCTAGTATCCAAGCGGCTTCCCGCGCTTTTGCACACAAATTTGCATTGCCTTCCATTTCAGAATCGGCCACGATTGCCGCTTACGTGATTTTTCAGCATAGGAGAAGCCCAATGAGTCACTCTCATGAAGTGAACAAGACGCTTAAGGAAATCAACGAAAAGATTCGCAAAGGCAAGGCCGTCGTCCTCAATGCAGAGGAGATGGTGGACGTGGTGCGCAAGAAGGGGAAAGTCGCCGCGGCCAAAGAAGTGGACGTCGTAACCACCGGCACCTTCTCGCCCATGTGTTCCAGTGGTCTGCTGTTTAATATCGGCCAGAAAAATCCGCCCACCATGCGCACGTCCAACGTCTGGCTGAACGACGTGCCCTGCTACGGCGGTCTGGCGGCGGTGGATTCCTACCTCGGCGCCACCGAGCCCACCGAGGACGACCCGCTGAACAAGGTCTATCCCGGCCAGTTCAAGTACGGCGGCGGCCACGTCATCGAAGACCTTGTCCGCGGCAAGGCCGTCCACCTGCGCGCCACGGCCTACGGCACGGACTGCTACCCCCGCCGCGAGCTGGATAAAAACATCACGCTGGCGGACCTGCCCTTTGCCGAACTGCTTAACCCGCGCAACTGCTACCAGAACTACAACTGCGCGGTGAACCTGACCAGCCGCCTCATCTACACCTACATGGGGCCGCTCAAGCCGGGCGGGCGCAACGCCAACTACGCCACCGCAGGCCAACTGAGCCCGCTGTTCAACGACCCGTACCTCAAGACCATCGGCCTTGGCACGCGCATCTTCATCGGCGGCGGCGTGGGCTATGTTCTTGGCGCGGGCACCCAGCACGACGCCGCGCCCAAGCGCAACGAACGCGGCATCCCCATGACCGGCGCAGGAACCCTTATGCTCAAGGGCGACCTCAAGAGCATGGACGCCCGCTACGTGCGCGGCGTTTCCATCACCGGCTACGGCTGCTCGCTGGCCCTTGGCGTTGGCATTCCCATCCCCATCCTCAACGAGGACATGGCATGGTTCACCGGCGTCAGTGACGACGATATTGATATGCCCATCAGGGACTACGGGTACGACTACCCCAACGGCCTGCCGCGCATTCTCAAGCACGCCAAGTTCTCGGAACTGGTCAGCGGCGAGATTGAACTCAACGGCAAAACCGTGCAGACCGTCCCCCTGACCAGCTACAGCCGCTCCCTTGAAGTGGCGAACGAGCTCAAAAAATGGATCGAAGACGGAACATTCCAGCTCACCGAAGCGCAGGAAGAGATTCCCTCCTCCTAGACGACGTTCCGGGGCGCCTGCGTGCCAAAGCGCAGGCGCTCCTGACGCATATCCGTTCGGCCGCCCCGGGCACCATTGCGGTGTCCGGGGGGCTGGACAGCCGCCTGCTCTCCCATGTGGCCAAGCACCTTGGCGCGGCCATGACCTGCCTGCATATCTCCGGCCCCCACCTGACGCCCGATGAATCCGCCGCCGCCCGCGCGTGGCTGGAGGACCTTGGGCTGCCGTTTCATATCATCACCGTGGACCCACTGCGCGTTCCAGGTGTGGCGGACAACGGTCCTGAGCGCTGCTACCACTGCAAACACCACCTGTTTACCGCCGCGCGGAGCGCCGCCCCCAAGGGAGCACTCCTTGACGGCACCAACGCCAGTGACCACGGCGAATACCGTCCGGGCCTGCGCGCCCTTGCCGAACTGGGCGTGCGCAGTCCCTTTGCCGAAGCAGGCATCACCAAGGACGACATCCACACGCTGGCGCGCGCCCTGAACCTCCCGCACCCGGACCAGCCCGCGCGGCCCTGCCTGCTCACGCGGTTTCCCTACGGCGTGCGGCCAACACCAGCGCTTCTGGACCGCCTTGGCGCGCTGGAGGACCGCCTAACCCGCGAAGGCTGGACAGACTTCCGCGTGCGCGTGGAGGAGGGCGGCACACTACGCCTGTACGCCCATCCCGCCAACGCCGGCCGCCCGGTGCCAGAGCGCCTGCCCGTCACCTTCACCGCCGCCGTCAGCGGCCACTTTGACCGCGCCAGCGGCCTCGGCAAAAAATAAGGCGCGCCCGGCCAAGCCGTCACGCGCCATCGCCCGCGAAAGGTCTCCCTTTTCGCTCCTGCATGGTCCGTCCTCTACACATCAAGCTCGCGTACATCATCCGGCATGTGGCCGCCAACGGCAAAGCGTCCGGCCCAGTCCGGGTCGCGGCGCACAAAGGTCTCATCCCACGCTAAAGCCCAGGCATGCAGCAGCATGCGCTGGTTGCCCCGGGATGTACCGTATTTGCCGTCCCCCACAAGGGGATAGCCGCGCCCGGCAAGCTGCACGCGAATTTGGTGCATACGCCCGGTGAACAGCCGCACGCAAAACAGCGTCGCCGCGCCATCGGTGTACAGCGACAGGGCGCGGGCGTGGGCGTCCTTGCCCGTACCGGTGCGCACCTTCTCGCGCCCGGGCGCGCCGCTGCGCTCCATGGTGTCGCGCATGGTTAGGCGCGTTCCCGCCGCGCAGGCGCCCTCTGTCCAGCACAAATAGTATTTCCCCAGCGTATGACTCTGAAAA
Organism: Desulfobaculum senezii; assembly: GCF_054657395.1. Lineage (NCBI taxonomy): Bacteria > Pseudomonadati > Thermodesulfobacteriota > Desulfovibrionia > Desulfovibrionales > Desulfovibrionaceae > Desulfobaculum > Desulfobaculum senezii. The sequence continues at coordinate 94,383 of NZ_BAAHYU010000003.1, forward strand.
GCCTCCTGAAGGTGCCTCAGGGCCGCATAGGTTGCACCGCAGGCCAGCAGGCCCGAGGTGTCGCGGTCAAGGCGATGGGCGGGAGTGGGAGTAAACGCCGCGCCCGCATACTGCGCCTTGAGGCGCTCGGTGACGGCGTCGGCATGTCCGGTGCCGGGCTGCACAGGCAGGCCGGCGGGTTTGACGATGACCAAGACGCCGCCCTCATCGTACGCCACAGGCAGCGCAGGCCCGGCAACTGAGGGGGCTGGAGCATCATCAAGGCGGATGGGCGGCACGCGCACCACCTGCCCGGCGCTCACGCGGTCAAAGGGCTTTTTGCGGCCCCCATCAACGCGCACCTGCCCCTTGCGCACAAGGCGCATAAGAAGAGAGCGGGGCACATTCCCCAAACGGCGCTGGAGAAACTGCAGAAGCTTCTGCCCGGATTCGGCGTCGGACACGTCAAGATGCTGTACGGGTGGCATGGGGCGGTCTTAGCGCAACTGCGCCTCAAGGAAAAGAGGGGATGTACGCGCCATAGCGCTTGCGGTTTTTGGCCTTGAAGTGGACCACATCGCGCACCATTTGGCTGGCGGGGTATCCGGCGTCGCGGGCGCGGCTCATCCACCGGGTAACGCCAACGTCCAAATTCACACGGGTATCGCGCAGGTCGGCTTCCGGCCACACAAGAAACTGCACCTGATGGCGCTTCACCGCCCAGCTTACGGCCTTGCGGGTATGGGCGTCCACGTACTGCCCGGTCCACACCGCATGCTCGCGCGAGAGGTCTTCCATCACCTGCTGCACCGCCTGCGGCAGGCTTTCCCATACCGCGCGGTTCATGACCACGACAAAGGGATACACGTGCAGGTTCAGCGCCACCTGATATCGGCAATACTCGGCAAAATTCATATCCATGAGCACATCCAGCGAGGACAGCACGCCCTTGACCGTGCCCTTGTGCAGGGCGTCGCCGGTCATGGACATGGGCAGGGAGACCGGCACCCCACCAAGGCGGCGGATAATATCAAGGCCGTTGCCAATGGCGCGCACTTCAAGGCCCTCAAAGTCCGCAAGGCCCCGCACGGGCACCTTGCTCATCAGGCAACTGGGCCCGGAGGTGAACACCGTGAGCACCTTCACGGACTGAAACTGGGCCGGTGAATAGCGCTGGAACATATCCCAAAACGTCGCACAGGCCACCGTGGCGGAGGTGAATCCAAGGGGCTCTTCAAACAGGGTGCACACCGGCGTCTTCTGCTGGGCAAAGGGGAGGGAGATGCACCCGATATCGGCCTTCCCTGCGGCCACAGCCTGCTGCATATCCCCGGCGCCGGCAAGGGTCGCTCCGGGGTAGGTCTCTATTTCCACAGCGCCCTTGGTGCGCCGCTCCACCTCATCGGCCCAGCGCTCCATCTGGATACACGGGAACGTGGAGGCCGGGGGCGAATTGGCATAGCGCAGGCGGAGAGGCTCCGCCAAAACTGGCGACGACAACGCCATACAGACCATAATGCCAAGAACAATCCGGACCACAACGCGCACGGGCACACTCCCTGCTATGCATGACACATATTTCCGCCCACCATACCACGCCCAGCACGCTAAGGAAAACCGTCCGGGCAATATTCCCCCGCGGCACGCTGGGAAACAAAAACAGCCCCCGCGGCATGTGCTGCGGGGGCTGATGGGTGCCATATGGCGGGAGGCGGCTTACTGCTCGCGCTCCACCGGGGTGGCCGGATCCATTTTGGTCTGGTCGAGGGGGTAGCTGATCACCATGGCCTTGCGCTGACCAAGGCCGGAGTGGCCGGGGTAGGTGTTCAGGGCGACGTACAGGTCGCGCACGCCGTCGTTGTTGATGTCGGCCAGACCGTAGTCGCACACGGTGCCCTTGATGCGGCGCGTCTTCCACGACAGGCTCAGACCCACACCGTCCCAGAACAGGGAGTGGATTTCGCCGTTGGGGAAGAAGCGGTAGCGCTCGAAGAACTGCGCGGCCACGGAGATGTTCTTGTTGACCAAAATCTCCCAGCTATCGTTGCCATCAAGATTGGTGGGAACAAGGCGCAGGGGGATGTAGTACATGTTGGTGTACTGGTCGCGGGCGGTGCCGAGGCCGCTCAGGGTATCCGGCAGTTCAAAGCCCAGCTGCGAACCGGCAAACTGATCCAGAGACGTGTACTGCAGTTCGTTGCTGGGCGTGTACACTTCAATCTGGTCCTGCTTGTTCACCAGCAGCAGCTTGTGGCCGTCTTTGGTGGGCAGGTAGGCGATGTTGAAGACGTTGGCCTTTTCAGGCACGGCCACGCGCTTGCCCAGCTGGAACTCGCCGCCCATGCGCACCATTTCGTGGATGGGGGAGTCAAAGGTCCGCAGGCGGCCGGCCTTCTGGCCGATAAGCACGGGGGAGAACGTGGGCGGCATGCGCACCACGTGCATGAAATAGGGCAGATCTTCGGCCACAGGCTTCAGGGCCTGACCGTCGAAGTGGTAGATGTAGGAATTGGGGGTATTGCGCCCGTTGCGGCTCATGGCGGAGTCGAGGTCGTGCTCGTACACGCCGGAGACCACAATTTCCTGCACGCCGTCCCTATCGGTATCGATGAGGTTCACGTTCAGGAGTTCAATGCGGCGCGAGGGGGTCACCTCGGCCAGCAGGCGCAGGCGGCCGCGGTCGTAACGGTATACGGACAGGGTGTTCTTGCTGATGAACAGCATTTCATTCTGGCCGTCGCCGTCGGGGTCACCGGCAACCATGCCCTGAGCGGTAAAGCCAAGGCGGGGGCTTCTCCAGCGTCCGGGTGTATCGGAACCGCCGGAGTAGCGGAACTGCGGATTCAGGTAGAACTGCTGTCCGTCCTTGCGCTCGTTGAAAATGAGCTCGGGGTTCATGCGGTTCACGGGCTGCTGGGCCGCCTGAGGCGCGGGAGCCGGGCGCTTGAAGATGCGGTCGTTGATGTCGCCGGCCATGCCTTCAAGGGCGGGAATCAGGCCGCCGATGTCGGTCTGCACGCTCTGCGGCCAGGCGGCGCCGTCGTTGTGGGACACGCGCACGTCCACGCTGCACTGCTCGCCAACCATGGTCACACTGCCCCAGACGAGGTAGTCTGCACCAAGGGCGCCAAGGGCCTTGGCGGCGGCTGCGTCGGAATCGGGAGCGCTGTTCACCTTGGCGGCGACGTCGTCCTTGCTCATGGGTTCAAGATGGTCTTCCCAGCTGAGGCGGGAAATCATCATGTCCTGAATGCCACGGCTCAGGTACTGGTACTTGTCGGGACCATTGATGGCGAAGGGAAGGACCGCAAAGGTCTTGGCCAGTTCCGCAGCCATAGCCTGCCCGGGCAGGAGGATGGCTACCGCCATGAGAAGGGTCGCCAGATAACGCACACAACCCATGAATTTCAGCTCCTTGAAAGAAAAGATTGCAAAAGCGCGGACTGCGGGCCAAGCCGGCCCCGCCTCCGCACGATGGTGTCGTTCAGTATGGTCTTCATTTCCAGTTCGGAAAGGAAGACCTGTGTAGCACCTTCTGCGTAAGGACGCAAAATCTAACTTTGTCCATGCAGAACATGGGCGCGGACCACCCGGTGGCCCCCACCTTGCGCTTGCGCTTTGGGCGCGCAGTCCGTAGGTTCCGAGGCTTTGAAAGCCGTACATCAACCCTCGACAACACACACCATGGCAGAATCAACCACCATTCCCACCACGGACGCCAAACGGACCTTCCGCTTGGCCTGTCCCCAGCAGGACCGTCAGCTTGCGCTGGATCTCCTGCACGCCGAGGGCTACCGGTTTGCGCCGGAGCCGTTTTCCGATGTGGCCTACCACCTTACCGAGGAGCCAGCGCCCCTTGGTGGCAGCCTCGCCAACACTTTTGGCCTCATCTACATTCAGGACAAATCCAGTATGTTGCCGCCCCTGTATCTGGACCCGGCCCCCGGGTCGGCAATTCTGGATATGTGCGCCAGTCCGGGCGGAAAGACAAGTCTTTTATCGCTTCTTGTGGGGCCGGAGGGCTTTGTCATCGGCAACGAGCCAAACCGCTCGCGCCTTGAAACCCTGCGCCGCAACCTGCACCGCATGAACGCGGTCAACGCCGCCACGTGCTCCTTCCCCGGCGAGGAACTCCCGCTGTTGCCCGGCTCCTTTGATGCCATCCTGCTGGATCCGCCGTGCTCGGGGTGGGGCACCGTCAATAAAAATCCCAACGTCATGCAGATGTGGAGCGAGGACAAGACCGAACCGCTGGAACGCCTGCAGCGTGAACTGTTGCGTACCGCCGTGGATCTTCTCCGGCCCGGCGGGCGGCTGATGTATTCTACCTGCACCACCAATGCACGCGAAAATGAAACCCAGGCCGATTTCGCCATCCGCGAGTTGGGCCTGACCCTGGACCCGTTGCCGCATCCTCCGGGTTTTCAGGTGGACGCGCCGACCATGGCGCACCTTGAAGGCGTTCTTCGTGTGGGCGGCGGTCAAGAGGGCGGACAAGGATTCTTCCTCGCCCGGTTTGTGAAGCAGGAAGGCGGCGGAGAAGACCGCGCGCCTGTGCCGGACGGCAAGGGCGACTTTCCGGGGCGCCCGTTATCCCGCGCGGAACGTGACCTGTGCGCGCAGGCCGGAGCGGACCTTGCTGGATTGCCACCGGGAGAGGTCTACCGTTTTGGGGAGAATACCTATTTTCTGCATGAGCACGCGCTGCGCATTATTCCGCGTGCCATGCGCTGGCAGGGCTTCCCGGTAGGAAAGTTTGCGGGCAAGAAGTTTAAGCCCGATGCCCGTCTGCGCGCGCTCCTTCCCGGTGACGCGCAGCGGTTTGTGGATGCGCCGTCCATTGACGTTATTCGTCAGCTGCTGTCCGGCCAAAGTCTGACGGCGCCGCAGTCTGGGAAGTGGGCAGGCTTGTCGTTTCATGGGCGCCCTCTTGCCCGGCTTGCCGTGAAGGGAAAGCGCGTGTTGTGGTCTGACAGGTAACCGTGACGGTTTGTGGACCGTTTTGAGCGGGGCACTTCTTCGGGAGTGTCCCGTTTTGTTTTGCCCAAAGGTCATCGGTCCCTTTCATGGCCTGTCTTTGTCTTCGTGTCCTGTGGCATGACGAGATGTGGGGCGTTGACCATCATGGTGTTGGTTTTGGTGTTTCTGCGCTTTTGGCTGGGTTTGGTAAAAGCTTCTGGTGTCGTGTCGGGTGATATGCTGACGGTGCCTCTTGTGGCTTTTCCACTTTCGGCTTCTTCTGATTGCTTTTGACGCAGCGGTTGGATGCGCCCCGCCCGGTTTGGGACATCCCCTCTCTCTTCTTCTCTTCTTTCTTTTGTTTTGTTGTTGTGGGAGTTGGTCTGTTCGTGATGTTCGTTTATGAATTAACTTCCCTGAAAAATTGACTTTTCACGTGTTCTTTTCTGACGGGAATAACGACGCGCTTGTGACAGGGCCGGGCCGTTTGCCCAAAAGTGTGTTCGTCGTGTCGTTTTCGTGTTCACGAATGTTCGTAACCTGTTTGTCACCCTGCAGCCCTTGCGCCGGGCGGGTTGCGCTCCTGTTTTGGACCTGACTTTTGGAAAGTTACGAACATGGGGCTTTGGGGGGCGGATTGGGGGCGCAGGGCAGAATGTTCAAAACGTGAGCGCCCTTAAACCGCCCGGCGCAAGGGCAAAAAAAAGCCCGGCTCAGGAGCCGGGCTGGAGAGGACGCACGCGGGAAGACCTCGGTCAGGAACGCACCTTGCGCGTGCCTGCATAGAGGTCATAGACAAAGAGGCGGCACTCGATGCGGCCATTGAACAGCTGGATGCGGCGGCGGGTGCGCAGGCCGATGCGCTTGGCAAGGTGCATGTTGCCCGTGAAGACCGCTCCGGTGTAGCCTTGGCACGACTGTTTGAACATGTCGCCAATGGCGGTGTAGATGGGCTCCAGTTCGCGCTCGGAGCCAAGGCGCTCGCCGTATTCGGGATTGAGCAGGATGCAGTCCCCTTCGGTGGGCGGGGGGACGGTGGTGCGGCGGAAGTCGCACACGTCAAATTCGATGGCGCGCGCCATGCCCGCGGCCTCGGCATTCTTGCGCGCGGCGGCCACGGCCTTGGGGTCAATATCCGTGGCGATGAGACGTCCGGTTGGCGCCGTGCGGCGCTTGAGGGCGTCTTCGCGCATGAGGGACCATTCCCCGGCGTCGTACCCGGACACGTGCATAAAGGAAAAATTGTCGCGCAGAAGCCCCGGCGCAGTGTTGGTGGCAAGCAGGGCCGCCTCGATGGCAAGGGTGCCGCTGCCGCACATGGGATTGACGAAATGCGCGCCCGGCTTCCACTGCGTGCCAAGGATGGCGGCGGCCGCCAAGGTTTCGCGCATGGGCGCGCGGTGGGGCAGCTTACGGTAGCCGCGCATGGACAGCGGTTCGCCCGTGGTATCAAGGTATAGGGTCACGCTGTCGTCGTGCCAGTACAGGGAGACCACGGCGCGGCTTCGGTCCGGGCCGGAGTCCGGACGGCGGTCCTTGTGTTTGAGGATGCGGTCCACTATGGCATCCTTGGTGCGCAGGCCGGCAAAGCGGGCATCACGCACCGCCTCGGTGCGGGCGGAGGCCACCACGGAGACGTACCCGTCCGCGGGGATGATATCCTCCCACGGCAGGCGCGAGACCTCGCGGTACAGCGCGTCCGGCGAATCCGCGCGGAACTGCGCCAGTTCAAGGAGCACGCGGTGGGCCGTGCGCAGGTGCAGGTTCAGGAGCATGCAGTCCGTGAACGTGCCTGTGGTTTCCACGGCGGCGGGGCGCTCGGCCGTGACGTCAAAGCCCAGCTGGACCAGCTCCTCGGCGACAAAAGGCTCTACAGCCTTGGCGCAGGTGATCAGTATGGTGTGTTCCGTTTCAAATATGCTCATGGCGACTCCCTTGCGCATGTGGCGCGTTGGCGGAACATAGGGTACACCTGCAACGCAGGCAAGTCTGCTCCCGCAGGCCGGGAGCGCGGCGCACCGGAAAGGGCGGTGTGAACCGTGTTCGTTTTTGCCATAACTTTCTTTTATCATTGACGCTTTTGTGTGTTCCTTTTCTCCGGAACACGCAGGGCGAAAACTCAACAACGAGGTGGATATGATTGGAACGACCCGACGGTTGCGGCGGCTGTTTCACACCCGGACATCACGCTCGGTCATCCTGCCGCTGGACCATGGAGCAAGCGACGGCATGCTTCAGGGGATCGAAACCTTTCCCGAACTCCTCGCGGGCGCAGCAACCCTGCCCGTGCAGGGCGTGGTGCTCAATAAGGGCCTCGCCCGGGCCAAGGCCGCAGATGTGGAGCCGGAGACGAATCTTATTATCCAGCTGTCTGCCGGAACCAAACACGGCCTGCCCAACTACAACCAAAGCATTGTCTGCTCCGTAGAGCAGGCCCACAGGCTGGGCGCAGACGCCGTGTCCGTGCATGTGAATATCGGCAACGACCTTGAAGACCGCATGCTGCAGGAGTTTGGCACCATCACCGACGAGGCGCACCTCCTTGGCCTGCCCGTTATTGCCGTGATTTACGCCCTTGGCGGCCAAATTGTGAACGAGCTGGACCCCAGCCTCATCGGCCACTGCATCCGCCTTGGCGGCGAGCTTGGCGCGGATGTGGTGTGCGTGCCCTATTCCGGGGACGCCGCATCCTTTGCCCACGCCGTGGAGCAGTCCCCGGTGCCGGTGCTGGTGACGGGTGGCCCGGGCCAGCCGGATTGGAAGTCTTTCCTTGCCATGATTCAGGAGGCCCTAGAGGCCGGCGCGTCCGGCGTCGCCATTGGGCGCAATATTTTCCAGCATGGCGAGCCTATGAAGGCCCTTGCCGCTGTGTGCGAGGCTGTGCACGGCGCAGGCGAATAGTGTGCGCCGCCCACGGGCGGCGGATGATGAAAAAAACGGGGCGCGGCCATGTGGCTGCGCCCCGTTTTGCGTGTGGGGGAAGGGCTGGCGCGCTCGCGCTAGCTTGTGGCGATGGTGATGGCGTTCTTGTAGGCATTGAACACGTCTTCGCGGTTCAGGATGCCAATAATCGTGTGCGGGGATTCCGGGTGCACCACGGGAATCTGCCCGTAGTCGGTATCCACGAACTTCATGAGCGCGGTGTACAGGTCGTCCTTGGGGACGAGGGTTGCGGGCTTGCCCGCGAGGTCGCGCACCACGATGAGGTCAAAGAGGCAGGTTTCGTACAGCACCTTGCGGACGTCCTTCATGCCCAGCATGCCCGTAATGGCGCCCTCGGTGTTCTTGATGGGGAAGTAGAGCTCGTTGGTGCCGACGATGATGTCCGTCAGCGCCTTGAGGGTGGTGCCTTCCTCCAGTGTGGTCACGCGGCCGGGGCGGAAGTAGTCCTTCACGTACAGGCCCTCGAGGACATTGATGGTCATGTCCTCAATATGCGCTGGTGACTCAAACTTGTTCTCCACCTGATTTTCGTACAGCGAGGTCTTTTTGCCGAGGACAATGCACACCACGCTGGCCAGCATCAGCGGCGCAAGCAGGCCGTAGCCCTGCGTCAGCTCGCAGACCATAATCATGGGGCCGATGGGGGCATTGGCCACACCAGCAAAGAAGGCCGCCATACCCACCAGCACGTAGCCGCCGGGCTGGGTGACAATATCCGGGAAGTACTTGTTGGACAGAAAGCCGATAAAGCCGCCGCTCATGCCGCCAACAAACAGGGCCGGGGCAAACATGCCGCCGCTCATGCCCGACCCGATGGTCACGGACGTGGCAAGGGTCTTGCCCACAAGGATGGCCAGCATGATGGAGACGGCCAGCTCGCCCTTGATGGCGAGTTCCAGCCAGCCGTAGCCGCCTGTCAGCAGCTGCGGGAACATCATGCCCAAAAGGCCCATGGCCAGGCCGCCAAGCCCCATGGCCCACATCAGGCCCAGCTTGAGCGAGAGCGGCTCAAAGACCTTAAATTTGATGAATTCAAAGGTGCGGATGTAGAACCATCCGGTGAAGGAGCAGAAAAAAGCCATCAGCACATAAAAGGGCAGTTCCAGCGCATTGGTGAAGTGGAACTCGGGGATGCCGAAGATGGGGGTTGTGCCGAAGAAGAGGGAAAACAGGGAATAGGCGATAACAGAGGAAATGACGGCAGGCAGAACGGCCTCTGATTCAAAGTCTTCCTTGTAGATGACTTCAATGGCGGTGAGTGCGCCGCCAAGGGGTGCGCGGAAAATCGCGCCGAGGCCGCCCGCCGCACCTGCAAGCAGCATGATGCGGCGCTCCTTTGTCGTCAGCTTGAATTTGTCCGCGATATAGCAGCCAATGGTCGCGCCCATCTGCGAGATGGGACCTTCGCGGCCGGCGCTGCCACCGGTAACGATGGTGAACATCGCGGTGACGCCTTTGATAAGGCCCACAAGTGGAGGGATTTTCCCTTCCTTATTGTGGAAGGCGTTGATGGTGGCGTCGGTGCCGTCGGTGCCGCCACCAACGGAGTCCGGGATAAAGCGCATGATGAGCCAGCCGGACGCAAGACCCACCGCTGTGGTCATGATGGGGATAAGCCAGGGCCGGAAGGCACCGGCCGGGCCGTGGAAGATCTCTTCGCCCGCGGGGCCGGGAAGGGTAAAGCCCGCAAACTGATGGATGAAGACGAATTTCAGATATTCCACGCCCGTAAAGAAGAGTACGGCGGCAAGCCCTGAAAAGACGCCCACGCCCAGTGACAGACCTATCCAGCGCATGGTCTGGCCATGGAACATGGAGTAGAGCGTTTTTATGGTTTTGGTAAACATGGCTTACATTTGCGCCTCGGAGCTGGCAAGGATGGTCCGCGCCAGGTTGATGTCGTGTGAGATTTGGTCCATGAGCTGCTGCAGATCGTCGAATTTCTTTTCCGAGCGCAGGCGCTGGACAAAGCTGACCGTCAGGTCCTTGCCGTACAGGTCCTTCTCAATGTCCATGATGTGGACCTCGACGGAAACCGCGTCGTTCCCAAAGGTGGGGTTGTAGCCGATATTGGCTACAGCCGGACGCGTTACGCCGTCCACCATGGCCCAGCAGGCGTAGACGCCAAGCCCGGGCGACAGTTCATCCACCAGCTTCAGGTTTGCGGTAGGAAAGCCCAGCAAGCGGCCGCCGCGGTTGGCGCCGTGCTGGACGGTACCGGTCACGGTGTAGAAGCGCCCCAGCAGCGGTCGCGCGTCCCACACATTTCCGGCCTGCACGAGGTCGCGGATGCGGGTGGAGCTGACAATGGCGTCGCCGTGCATATAAGGGCCAACGCGCTCCACGCCAAAGCCGTACTTGTGCCCAAGGGCGGTGAGCATCTCGTAGTTGCCCTTGCGGCCCTTGCCAAAGGCGTAGTCGTAGCCGATGACGAGTTCCTGCGTATTCAGGCCGTCCACGAGGTACGTGTGCACAAAGCTTTCCGGATCCAGCGCCGCCATGTCGCGGGTGAATTCCAAAACCACGCACAGTTCAATGCCCATCTCGCTGATCAGCTGAAGCTTTTGGTCCAAGAGGGTGATGAACGGCGGGGTATTCGTTGCGGTGAGAACCCGCAGGGGATGCGGGTCAAAAGTGATGGCAACAGATTCCTGATGGTTTGCCCGCGCTTTGTCGCGCGTTCTGGCCAGCAGCTTCTGATGCCCCTTGTGGACCCCGTCAAAGTTGCCAATGGTGACGCACGCGCCACGCAGGCTGTCTCGGATGTCCTCTATGTTGCGGATGACGATCATGTGGGTGATGCCTTTTGAGTCTAGGGATATGATGAGGGCATGTGCTACCCCAAATCAGCATGTCGTTCAAGCCGTGAAACATCTGTGAAGAAAGCAGTTTTATAACTGCCCGAAAAAATGGACAAAAAGAAACGTAAAAAAAGTACTTGCAAAACCCAGCGCCCCCAAGCTATACAGGCCGTCCACCGAGTGCCGAAGTGGTGGAATTGGTAGACACGCTAGGTTCAGGGTCTAGTGAGCGTTCGCTCGTGGGAGTTCGACTCTCCCCTTCGGCACCACTCAAGAAAGTAAGGCTTCCAGCATTATGCTGGAAGCCTTTTTTCGTTGCGCGTCCCTTTCCCCTTATCCGTTCCCCGGCCCTCCGGGGTCATCGGGGGAGTCGGGTGGGTCTTTTTTTGTGCGGGATTTGCCCTTGCCGTTGTCTTCGTCGTCCTTGCCGAATTTTTGCAGTTCCTCGGCCAGCTCGCGCAGTTTGGCATCCACAAGGCCGTAGATGGTGGTTTTTGGGTAGGTGCCGTCTTTTTTGCGTTTTCCGGCGCTTGTGCCTGTCAGCAGTTCGATCCCTTCGTCAATGTTCTCAACGGCCCAGACGTGGAAGTCACCCTTGTCGATGGCCTCCACAACATCCGGGCGCAGCATCAGGTCCTTCACGTTGGCGCGGGGGATCATCACCCCTTGTTCGCCGGTCAGTCCCGCGTGCTTACAGCACAGGTAGAAGCCTTCAATCTTTTCATTCACGCCGCCAATGGGTTGCACCTCGCCGCGTTGGTTTACGGAGCCGGTCACCGCGATATCCTGCCGCAGGGGCTTGCCCGACAAGCTGGAGAGCAGGGCGTAGAGTTCCGTGCTGGACGCCGAGTCCCCGTCAATGCCGCCATACGATTGTTCGAAGGTGATGGAGGCCGTGAGTGACAGGGGTTTGTTCTGCGCAAAGGTATGCCGCAGGTACCCGGACAGGATCAGCATGCCCTTGTTGTGCGTCGGCCCCGAGAGTTTGGCTTCCCGCTCGATGTTGATAATGCCGTCGCGCCCAAGGGACGTTACCGCCGTGATGCGCGAGGGTTTGCCGAACATATAATCGCCCATGGAATACACCGCGAGGCCGTTCACCTGCCCCACAGCTTTTCCCGAGGTGTCCACAAAGATGGAGCCGCGGTCGATCATTTCCTGCAAGCGTTCTTCAATTTGGTTGGTGCGGTAGATTTTGGCGCTGAGCGCCGCGTCCACGTGCTCCGCCGCAACCTTATCTGCCTCAGCCTCCTGCGCAAAGAAGTTCGCTTCCGCCAGCAGGTCCGCAAGCACGGGGAAGGCCGTGGTCATTTTTTCCTGCCGTCCCGCCATGCGCACGGCCTGCTCCATAATGCGGCACACGCCGGAGGCCTCGAAGTGCCGCAGTCCTTCCTTTTCCTGTTCCGAGCGGATAAACCGCGCCACCTGTAGGATAGTATCCTCGGAGCGGTCCATGGAGGACTCGTAATCCGCGCGGACTTTGAAGATTTTTTCCATGTCCTCGTCGTAGTAGCGCAGCAGCGAGTAGATGCGCGCGTCCCCAAGGACAACGACCTTTACGTTCATGGGGATAGGTTCAGGCTTCAGGCCCGTTGCCGTCAGGAAGTAGTACGGGTCGTAGGTTTGGATTTCGATTTCTTCGGTCTTGAGCGAGCGTTTCAGCGTCTGCCACACGCCCGGCTCCATAATCGCGTCCAGCAGGTTGATGACAAGGTAGCCGCCGTTGGCCTTGATGAACGACCCCGCCTTGATTTTCGTAAAGTCCGTCCGCCAGCCGCCGCCGGGTTCCATAATGCGCTCAATGGATCCAAACAGGTTCCGGTAGGTCGGGTAGGATTCGATAATGACCGGCGGCCCTTCCAGCTCGCTATTATCCACCAGCAGATTCACCTTGTACGGGCGCAGCAGCACGTCCGGCGAGGGCGCGGCCATCATCGGAATGGGCGGTGCCCCCTGCGGCGCCTTGGCGCCAATCATGCGCAGTTCATCCAGCCGTGAGGCCATATGTTCCAGCATGGCCTCGCAATACGCTTCCACTTTCTCGCCCGGGAATTCTTCCTTCACGGGCTTCAGCAGGTCCTGCGCCAGCGTCATGAACATCAGCCGGTCCACTTCGTCGTGCTTTCGCGACACATCCTTTTGCAGGCCGCGCACCTGCTGCACGATGAAGTCCAGCTCCTCTTTGAGCTTGGCGCGCCGCTCCTTCAAGTTTTCAAATTCCTTTTTGGGGAAGCGGCCATTTTCCACCATTTCCTCAAGCTCGACCAGCCGCTTGGGTTCGCCGTCCACAAGCGGCAGGATGTCCGGGCGCTGGACCGGGCCCATCTGCATATTCACGACCACAAGGTCCGTGTCCTTCACCTTGTCCTCAACATCCTTGTAGAACTCACGGACCTTTTTTTCGTGCGCCTCGTGGATGGCGTTTTTCCGCGCGATGTATTCTTCGCTCTCAAAGAGCTGCGGCAGGTCGCGCTTCAGGGTGTCCAAAAACTCCTCAACCGCCTTTTTGAACTGCGCCCCCTTGCCCGCCTGAAACTGGAGCAGGAGAGGGGCTTCCTGCCGTTTAAAGTCGTTGACGTAGCACAGGTCCTCCGGCGGCTCGTCCTTGCGGGAGAGTTCCTTCAGCAGCTTTTTGACCGTGGTTAAGCGCCCACTGCCCGACGCGCCAGTGACAAAAATATTGTAGCCCTTTTTCGTCATGCCCATGCCGAACCGGAAGGCCTCCACGCCCCGCTTTTGCCCAATAATGTCCTGATGCGGCTCAAGGTCCGCCGTGGAGGAAAAGGGCAGCGATTTGGGCGCCAAGGTCCAGCGCAGTTGGTCGGTCGGCACATGAAGGGAGTGCGTTTTCGAAGCCATGCGAACCTCCGTGGCGGTTAGGAATCGGAAATAGTGATGCGTTTGGCTGTGTCGGGAGTGCGGCGGACAAGGGTCACGGTCAAAATGCCGTCCACAAAGGACGCGTTTACCGACTCCGTGTCCACCTCGTACGGCAGGCGCATCTTGCGATGCGTCGTGGTCGTGTGCTGGCCGGTGTGCTTGTGTGCAGAGATGCCAAGCAGCGTGCCCGTCAGCGTGATGTCAATGTCCTCAATGGAAAACCCCGGCAGCGGCAACGTTATAAGCAGCCGTTCCGGGCTCTTGCGCATAACCATGCCATCATCATGCAAGCAGGAGATGTCCGGAATGCCAAGGTCCGTGCAAAAACTCTCGAACAAGCGGTCCATGTCCTCTTTCAGGCGAGCAAGTTGCCTGTCACTCCAGATGCGTAGGTCAGGCATTGCAGTCCTCCTTCACCGGGGCAGAGTGCGTTTTATGCCATGTGCAGTATGGATACTGTTTGCGTAACGCTATCATACTCCTGAAAAAGGGCACAAGAAATCGTGGCTGAAAAAAAGTCCGGAAAGACAAGAAGGGAGGCGGGGCGAGGCTGAGGGGGGCGCGAATGCGCGGCAGAAGAGAATATCTCCGATGGCTCAAGGACTCCGCCCTTGAGAATCCCGAGTGCGGTCATGACTGGTGCGTGTGGAGGGGACTGCTGGGACCCCTGTGAGGCTCCCGCGGGTGGGGAAGTTTTTGGGGTGAGGCTTGGTGTGTTGGAAAGTGGGGGGGGCGTTCTTGGAAGATGTGAGAATGGGGAACGGGGCAGGGCTGAAAGGTAGCGTTTTTGTTGGCGTGGCGCGAATGCGAGGGGGGGAGAAAATATCTCCGATGGCTCAAGGACTCCGCCCTTGAGAATCCCGAGTGCGGTCACGACGGGTGCGTGTGGAGGAGACTGCTGGGACCCCTGTGAGGCTCCCGCGGGTGGGAAGTTATTGGGGTGAGGCTTGGTGCGTTGGCGAGGCCGGTGAGAATCCCTGTTTGAGGGGCTTCTTAAGGGCATCATTGCCTTGAGAAGCTCTGCTATCTTTACCTCTAAGGCCCTTCGTCCTTTCAGGGCGAACGACCTAAGACCTAAAGTCTGCGGAGCAAAAAAAAAGGCTTCGGGGTGGAACCGAAGCCTGAAGCACCAAAAGGTGGTGCCGAAGGGGAGAGTCGAACTCCCACGAGCGAACGCTCACTAGACCCTGAACCTAGCGTGTCTACCAATTCCACCACTTCGGCACGGGAGAAGGCTGTATAAACTTGCTGGCCGGGCTTTGGCAAGTCTAAATTGGCCATATTTTCAAAAAAATTGCCGAATGACCGTTTGCTGCGGGCGTTTGGCTACTGTTTGGTGTTGGACGCGGCTTCTGCTGCTGCGGTTGCCTTGGCGAGGTCATCGCGCAGGGCTTCGGCGACGTGGTCCTTGTAGGCGGTCAGCCCTTTGGAGTCGATACACGCCAGGGCGTCCTGCTCGGAGGAGATATCGGCAAAGCGCTTGGGGGAAGCCCAGATCAGATGAATCCCGGCGATTTTCTTGTCAACTTCGACCTGCGCTAGAATATTCGCCGTCTGAATCTTGCTCCGCAGGCTCTGGGGCATGCCGGGAATCTGGAGCAGGTGCTGTTTGGGGTAGAAGAGATAGCGGACAGCAATGGCCGAAGTGGAAAACGGCTCATTCTGAAACCCATCATCAACATCCAGCCCGCTTTCTTTGGCGGATTGAATCATATTGAAAATATCGGAAGCAATGCTCTCTTCGTAGCTTTTCGTGCTCTCATCCATATGGCAACTCCTCGTATAGTGAGACATACAGGGCTAAAACCGTCACCAGCAGGCATACACGCGCAGCACGGCCCCTGCAAGCGTGGGGATGAGGCGGGGGTGGTGTGTTGCGTTTTGTTCGTAATAAAGCATGGTATTTAAGGGAGATAAACACTTTTTGAACAGAAGGAATATGGAGGCGTGCGAATGACGTTTGGACGACAGTGAGAGGGAGCAGAGTCGTTGCGTTTTGTTTTCTTTTCTTCTTGCTTGGGGGGCCTCTCTGCGCAAGGGGAGCGGTTTGTCAGGGGAACGGAGAGGTGTTTTCGTGGAGGGGAGGGAGCTGACGCCATAGAAAAAGGGCTTCAACCAACTGGTTGAAGCCCTTTCTGCTGTCATATGGTGCCGAAGGGGAGACTCGAACTCCCACGGCCTTTCGGCCACTACCCCCTCAAGATAGCGTGTCTACCAATTCCACCACTTCGGCACGGGGTGGGCGGCGTTATCCGCCCGGAGAACGGGTGTATGCCGTATTTTCTGGTGGCTGGCAAGTGTCTTTTTCCGTCTTTGGCAAAAAAAGTGGGTGTGCGGAGTGGTTGCGGGTGGAGGCTTGAGACATGGTCAGTTGCTTGTGTTCACAAAAGATTGAAATATTTCGGGTGAATAGATCGATAAAGAACATTATGAACATCCGTTGGCTACAGGGGGCATAGCGGGCGTGTGGGCTTGGTTCTGGGGAAAGAGGGCGTCTGTGGTCGGTGCGTGAGGGGGCAGAGTTGAGCGTTGGGGTGTGGAGGGAAAAGAGGGGGCCGGTGGCGGGGCGGATGTCGGGGCTTCGTTCTGGTGTGAGCAGGGAGGGCAGGCTCTAGGGGCAACCTGTACCGGCAGAATCTGTTTTCTCTGTTCCCGGACCGAAGTGTTACCCATGTTCCGGGGGGGACAAGGCGACGACACGTCTCTCCGAGTCATGGGCAGCTCTACGCTATGAGTGAAGCGTTCTGGGGGAGGGCGAGGCTGCGTGGGGTCCGCGTGGGCTTGAGAAAATAAAATCCCCCCGGTTCCAGCGGAAGCGGGGGGATTGGTGGTGCGTGTACCCGGAGGGGGCTACTCGACGCGGACGGTGAAGCCCTTGAGGTAGCGGCTTTCCGGGAAGCTCAGAGCCGCAGGGTGGTCGGGGGCCTGACCGATGCGGCGGATGATTTGTGCTTTGCGCCCTGCATCAAGGGCAGCGCCGGCAACGACTTTTTGGAACAGGTCCGATTCCATGAGTCCGGAGCAGGAGTAGGTGAACAGGGTGCCACCGGGGCGCAGCAGGTGGAAGGCAATCAGGTTGATGTCCTTGTAGCCACGGCAGGCCTGCTTCAGGGAGCGGCGCGAGTCCACGAATTTGGGCGGGTCGAGGACGATGACGTCGAAGGTGCGGCCTTCCTTGCGGAAGCGGCGCAGCGCTTTGAAGACGTCGGCCTCCATGAATTCGGCTTTGTCCATATCGAGGCCGTTCACCTCGGTATTGCGGCGCGCCATATCCAGCGCAGCGCCGGAGGTGTCGATGTTGATGACGCTTTTTGCGCCACCAGCAAGGGCCCACACGCCGAATCCGCCGGTAAAGCAGAAACAGTTCAGCACGTCGCGCCCGGCGCTGTGCGCGCCGACAAGGCGGCGGTTTTCACGCTGGTCGAGGTAGAAGCCCGTCTTGTGCCCGTGGCGTACGTCCACAAGGAATTTCACGCCCAGCTCGTCAATTTCCACCAGCTCTGGCGGCTCTTCGCCTGTGAGTACGCCGGAGTCGCCTTTGAGGCCTTCCTTGCTGCCGCGCACGTCAGCGTCGGAGCGTTCGTACACGCCGCGTAGGCCGGGCAGGATGTCCATGAGGGAGGCGGCGATGCTGTGTTTCCAGTATTCCGCCCCTGTGGTCAGGAACTGACACACGGCGAAGTCGCCGTAGCGGTCGATGATGACGCCGGGCAGGCCGTCGCTTTCCGCGTTGACGATGCGGCAGGCGCGTTCTGGAATATCGGACCCCGGTTCGCGGCGCAGGGCGGCAGCGGCTTTGAGGCGCTCATGAAAGAACGCGTCGTCGATGGTGTCGGATTCCGTAAAGCTGAGGATGCGGATTTGAATTTGCGATTTGGGCGACCATGAGCCGTAGCCAAGAAAGTCGCCGTTTTGGGATTCGACGCGAACGGTCTCACCGGGAGCGGGATCGCCGTCGATTGTCTTTATTGCCCCGGAGAAGACCCAGGGGTGCCAGCGTAGCAAGGATTTCTCCCTGCCTTTTTTCAGTCGGATGTTTGTCATGCTGTAGAGGATACCACAAAGGAATTGAATGTTGTGCTCCAACCATGCGGTCGGCTGTGCCCACGTACCATCAAGATTGCGCTCGGCGCAAGGCGCTGGTGCGCCGCACGCATGAAGTGCGGCTTCTGGCGGGACTTTCTGTGGCACATCAGGGGGATGGAAGATGCGGAGGAGCGCTCTGCGGTGTGGCTGTGCGACGGTGCATTGGGCAATGACGTAGGATGTTCATTGTGTTCATAATGCGGATAATCGTCTGGTTTTATTGGATGAACAAGTGACATTCCGTCCGCAGCGCGCTATGACGGGGAACGTGTTGAGACAGATGGTCTTCGCCGCTACGGCGCTGATGCCGGAGGGGCTGGCCGTTGTAATCCTTAGGAGGACGGGATGGATTCGCTAGGAAGTTTGCTCAAGGAAATGGATTTTGAATTCTTTGCCACCGGACAGTACGGCATGGGCGTGGACGAAGCGCTCAAGGTCATCAAGAACGACCATTTTTTCTTTTTGGATGTGCGTGCGGATGAGGAAGTGGGCTGTCTGACGTTTCCCTTTGCCAAGCATATTCCCATTAATGAA
This sequence comes from Desulfobaculum senezii, assembly GCF_054657395.1. Classification (NCBI taxonomy): domain Bacteria; kingdom Pseudomonadati; phylum Thermodesulfobacteriota; class Desulfovibrionia; order Desulfovibrionales; family Desulfovibrionaceae; genus Desulfobaculum; species Desulfobaculum senezii. Next base: position 112,565 of record NZ_BAAHYU010000003.1, read on the forward strand.
TTGCCCGACCGGCTGGACGAGGTGCCGCGGGACAAGTTTATCGTGCCGTTTTGCGCCACCATGTTCCGCGCGGCCATGGCCTATGTGTATCTGCTGGAGCAGGGCTACGAGGAAGTGAAGGGACTGAGTGTGGGGACGGACGTGTTCGCCTGCGCATTAAAGCCCGGGCCTTTGGCAAAAATCGTGTGCTGCTAGGTATGGAGAACCTCTCCGCCTGCCGATGAGAGTGTATGGGGCCGGACGTCTGGCGGCCCCATCCGATCCTGAAGGCCCGCCGACGTACTGCCCCCTATTGCCCGCGCCGCCATGGGCGGGCGCCCTCCCGCAGCACGGCATGGCAGGGCAAAGCGCGGAAAACTTGCGCCCACGGCATGTTTGCGCTATTTTCCTGTAATATGGGGAAAGAGCTTTCCGCGTGAGGCGCAGTGGCTGCCCTTTGGCAGGGGTAGGCCCACACAGCGGGGCCCCCAGGACTTTACAAGCTCCCTGTTTTGCGGGTAGAGCAACACTCTTGTTTTCAAATCGACATGAAAGGGAGGAATCCATAATGGCTCATAAGAAGCACGAGCGGAAGAAGGAACTCGACCGCAAGCGTAAGCGCAAGGCCGATCGCATCAAGACCCGCATCAAGGAAGCGAAGGCTTCTGCCAAGAAGTAGCACATTTCCGCGCGGTTGCCGGGCGGGGCGCCTCTTTGGGCTGCCCCGTCCAGCGCTTGCTCGCTGTATTTTTCAACGGGCGAAATCTTGACAACCTTGCGCGGCGTACTTACCGACTGGACACCATACCAGACGACCGCATGAGGTGATTTCAATGCCAATCTACGAGTATCGTTGTAACGACTGTAAACAAGTTTTCGAGGAGTGGCAGCGCAACTTCGACGACAAGGAAGTGCCCTGTCCCGTCTGCGGCGGCGCGTCGCAGCGACTCATCTCCAATACCAGCTTTGTCCTGAAGGGCAGCGGCTGGTATGTGACCGACTATTGCCAGGGCGGCAGCCACGGCAGCGCCAAATCCGACGTTGCCGGCGGTAAGGACTCTTCTTCGACTGAACCAGCCAAGAAGGACTCTGCCCCGAGCAAGGCCGAGCAATCTTCGCCGCAGGCGTAGCCGCGGCGCTAGGCAGCTATATGGCTGCCTTTTTTTTTGCGGAATTCCGGCCTCCTGCCGGTCCGACCACCATCTAACATCCGGAAATCGTGCAATGATCGAACGCTACACCCGCCCCGAGATGGGGAACCTGTGGACTCTTGAAAACAAGTTCAGGGTCTGGCTGGAAGTGGAGATTGCCGTGTGCGAGGCGTGGTGCCGCCTCGGTGTCGTCCCTGAAGAGGACATGAAGATCATCCGCGACAAGGCGGACTTTGAGCTGGACCGCATCCTCGAAATTGAGGAGCGCACCAAGCACGACGTCATCGCCTTTTTGACCGCCGTTGAGGAAAAGGTCGGCCCCTCCAGCCGCTTTATCCATCTGGGCTGCACGTCTTCGGACATTGTGGACACCGCCAATGGCGTGCTGCTGTCCCGCGCCGGTGCGATCATCGCGGGGGACATTGAGCGCCTGCTGGAGACCCTCAAGACGCTGGCCAATGACAATAAGGGCCGCCTCGCCATGGGCCGCACCCACGGCGTGCATGCCGAGCCCACCAGCTTTGGCCTCAAGATGGCGGGCTTCTACGCCGAGTTTAAGCGCCATCAGCAGCGCTTCCTTGATGCATGGAAGGGCGTGAGCGTCGGCAAGATTTCCGGCGCTGTGGGCACCTATGCCCACCTGACCCCGGAGCTGGAGCAGGTGGCCTGCGAGTTGCTGGGGCTGGATGTGGATCCCATTTCCACCCAGATTATCCAGCGCGACCGCCACGCGGCCTTCTTCACTGCCATTGCCCTGCTGGCTGGCGGCGTGGAGCGCCTGTGCGTGGAACTGCGCCACCTGCAGCGCACCGAGGTGCTGGAAGTCGAGGAAGGCTTCAGCAAGGGCCAGAAAGGCTCCTCCGCCATGCCGCATAAAAAGAACCCCATCTCTGCGGAGAACCTCACCGGTCTGTCCCGCCTGATGCGCACCAACGCCATGGCTAGCATGGAAAATATGGCCCTGTGGCACGAGCGCGACATCTCCCACTCCTCTGTGGAGCGCGTGATTATGCCGGACTCCACCATCCTCGCTAACTACGTGCTGAACCGCCTGAGCGGCCTTATCGCCAACCTTAAGGTCAACGGCCACAACATGGACCGCAATCTGCGCGCGTCCTATGGGCTGTACTTCTCGCAGCGGGTGCTCCTTGCCCTTATCGAGACCGGCCTTGAGCGCCAGAAGGCCTACGAAATGGTGCAGGGCGTGGCCATGCGCTGCTGGAACGAGCAGCTCCAGTTCCCGGAAGAGGCCCGGAAGGATGCCGAGATTTCGTCGCGCCTGAGCGCTGAAAAACTGGACGAAATCTTTGACCACGGCTATTACCTTCGTCATGAAGACCTCATTTTTAACAGGGTGTTCAAGTAAGCCATGAATGATCTGAAAAAACGACTGGCCAAAATCCTGCTGGAGAAGTCCTACATGGAGGGCGAGGTAACGCTCACCTCCGGCAAGAAGAGCGATTATTACTTCGACTGCAAGCAGACTGCATTGCATTCGGAGGGTTCATGGCTTATCGGTAAGCTGTTTTTGGAATTGCTGAAAGAGTATGATATTGATGGCGTGGGCGGCATGACACTTGGCGCGGACCCGCTTATCAGCGCGGTTACCGTTGTTTCCTATGTGGAAGGCCGTCCGCTTCCCGGCTTTATCGTCCGCAAAAAGTCCAAAGGCCACGGCACGAATCAGTACCTTGAAGGTATGGCCAACTTTGAAAAGGGCGCCAAGGTCGTCCTGCTTGAAGATGTGGTGACCACGGGTGGCACCCTTGTCAAAGCCTGCGAGCGCGTGCGCGACGCAGGGCTGGACATTGCCGGCGTCATCTGCGTGCTGGACCGAGAGGAAGGCGGCAGGGAGAACCTGAAAGAAGCCGGGTTGGAACTGACTTCCATCTTCACCCGGAGAGAACTGCTCGATGCGGGCAAGGACTAAACAGCTCCTTTTATTGATTGTCACCTGCCTGACCCTTGGCGCGTGTAGCGTCGAGGGTCGGCAGGCTGTTGACTTTCTGTGGCCGGACCTGAACGACCCCTACGTTGCCGCAACGCGGACGTGGTCGCGCTCCCAGACCTTGTACGACGGGGTGAATGCCGAGTTCACCGCCGTGGCTACCCTTGCGTCCAGCGATTGGCGCGAGGCCTACGCCCAGCGCTATGGCGAGGTCTATGGTCTGACTCCACAGGAGCAGCAGGACTTTCTGGACGACCAGATGCGTGCCCATGAGCGCGAAACAACGTTCATTGTGGCCGTCTCTGGCGCGAAGCGCGAACTGACGCGCCTTGCGCCGCGGCTGAAGACGTGGCGCATTACCGTGCAAAATGACGGCAGAACCGTTCTGCCACAGGAAGTACGCCCCCTGCAGGAAGAGGAGTGGTCCTCCGAGCGGCTGGCGGCATTCTTCCCCCATCACACTCGTTGGCAGAAGTATTATTTTATCCGCTTCGAGCCCCTGTCAGCGGGCCCGGTGCGCCTTATGGTCTCGGGTCCGGCCGGCCGGGTGGCGTTCGACTGGCAGAACTACAAGTAGAGACCTAGTGAACCGACGCATCAGCATCATCACACTCGCGACCATCCTGTGCATGGTTGGTACGTCCTGGGCCTCCGGGTGGAACGCCACTCTGGATAGTCATCCCAATTTGCCCCAGAAGTTTTTGGCCATCGACAAGACGGCGCAGAAATTCTTTGTGTATACGCAGCACAGCCCGCTGCGGCAGGTGCGCAACCTGCCGTGCACCACGGGCCAGCGCAAAGGGGACAAACTGCGTCAGGGCGACCTGCGCACCCCGGAGGGCATCTATTTCGTGGAGCGCCACCTGCAAGGTGGCCTGAACTACGAATTGTACGGGGACCAAGCGTTTACGCTCAATTTCCCGAACCCTGTGGATAAGCTCAAGGGCAAAACGGGCTATGGCATTTGGATCCATGGACGCGGCAAGCCGCTGACCCCGCGCGACACGCAGGGCTGTGTGGCCCTGTCCGACTCGGACCTGCACACCGTGCAGGACGAGATTGCGCCGGGGCTGCCTGTGGCCATCACCACCACCATGCGCGTGAGCGAGGGCATGCCCACCACGCCGTCCGAAATGGATCAGACCATTGACGCCCTTGTGGGCAAGGTGCGGGGCTGGGCGCATGCGTGGGAGACGAAGTCCGACGCCTTTTTCGCGTTCTATCACCCGGAGCGCTTTACGAGGTCGCAGGGCAAGAACTTTGCCGCCTTCAAAAGCCGCAAGGAGCGCCTGTTTGCCACCTATCCGTGGATTCGGGTGATGGTGGACGACATCCGCGTGCTGCCCGGACCGGACTACTGGGTGACCTATTTCCGCCAGTATTACCGTACGCCCACCGTGGTGACGGAGGGCATAAAGCGCCTGTACTGGCAGTATGACGAGGCTGGTGACCTGCGCATTGTGGGCCGCGAATGGCTCCGCACGCCCACCACCCTCAACGACGCTTACCTTGCCGACTCCCGCAAGGCGGTGGAGCCCCTTGTGGACGCATGGCGGGCCGCGTGGGAAAAGGGCGATCTTGACGCCTACCGCGCGTTCTACGACGAAGACGCCACGCAGGACGGCCGCGCCGGTCTGCGCGCCATTGTCCAGCACAAGAAGGACGTCTGGTCCCGCTCCGCGCCCGAGCGCGTTGCGCTGGAGGATGTCCGCTACGCCATCGCCGCGGACGGCATTGCCGTCACCTTCCGTCAGGATTACGCCGCCACCAGCGGCTACAGCGACTATGGCCGCAAGACCCTCGTCTTTGCCCCCTTTGCTGGCGGTTGGAAGATTGTCCGTGAAGACTGGAGACATCTGTAAATGAGCAACGCCAAGTACAATGTGCTGATGATGCGGGACAACAGTCCCGTGCGGCGCTATCGCCTGAGTCCGCTGTGGCTGAAGACCTTTGTCTATCTGCTGCTCATATTGTGCGTGGTGGCCGCGGCTGGCGGCTGGGCCGGATTCACCTTCTGGACCGAGAATGCCGACCTTAAGGAGCAGCTGGCCTCCACCCAGCGCGAACTGCGCGACGCACGCATTGAACTGGAGCGGCTGCAGAACATCGACAGCATCCTCAAGTCCAACGATCCCGAAGAGTTGCAGGCGCTGCTGGGCACGGTGTCTTCCGGCGAAAAAACGCCGCCCAAGCCTGCCAAGCCCCCGGTTGACCTGCGCCGACTCTTTAAGCGAGTGGACCTGCAGCAGGTGGGCGTGGACAACCTGCAGGCCAAGGTTGCCGGAAGCAAAATCAGGATTTCCTTCAACCTGAACAACCTCATATCCTCCGGGTCCATTTCGGGCGTGGTGGGGGTGTCGCTGCTGACCACGGACGGCAACGAACTGCGCCCCAAGGTGAATAAGGACGATCTGGAATTCCAGATTCAGCGGTTTAAGAAAATTCAGACCGCCTTTAACATTCCGGGCAAGACCTCGATGGCAAAGGTGTTCGGCATTCGCCTGAGCATCAAGAATTCGTCGGGGCAGACGCTGTTCAGTGAGACGTATCCGCTGTCGTACATTCGTTCTTAGTCTGCTGCTTGTTGTGGTGTGCGCCGCGCTGGCGCATGCCGAGTCGCATACTTTTTTTAGCGGGACGCAGTACCCGCTGACCGTGCACATCCTGCGCGGCAAGGCCCCCGGCCCCACGGTGATGGTGCAGGGCGGCATTCAGGGCGACGAAGCCGCGGGCTATCTAACCGCGCAAATCCTGACCCGCGCCAAGGTTGATAACGGCACGCTGCTCATTGTGCCCCGGGCCAACGTGCCCACGGTGCACGTGCGCAAACGTCAAATCAACGTGGACCTGAACCGGCGCTTCGACAAAGACTACAACACCTTCTACGAAGACCGCCTCGCGCGGGTTATCCGCTATCTGCTCTCGCGCTCTGACGCGCTGATTCACCTGCACGAAGGGTCGGGATTCTACCGCCCCACCTACGAAGACGTCCTGCGCAATCCCAAGCGCTACGGGCAGTCCATCATCATCGACACCCCGGTGTTTCAGAACCGCATCAATCTTGCCAAGGTAGCCAATACCGTTCTGACGGAACTCAACGCCACCATCGTGCCGGATTACCGCTTTACGCTGTTCAACACGAACACCTTCGCCAACAACACCACCCACCCGGAGCAGCGCAAGTCGCTGACCTACCACGCCCTCAAGGACGTGGGCATCCCTGCGCTGGCCATTGAGGTCAGCAAGGACATCATTCAGGTGGGGTGGAAGGTTATCCAACAGCTTCGGGCCACGTCGCTGGTGCTGGAGCAGTATGGCGTGCACATGACCCTGCCGCGCGTCACCGAAGCGGAAATTGACCGCTACGCGCGCAAAGCGGGGCTTGTGAAGGTCAACGGCCGCAAGGTCGTGCCCGGCCGCACCCTGACGCTGACGGTGCCGCAGGGCTCGCGCATTGAGGCCGAACCGGCCCCGGCGGACGACAACCCCGAGTGGGAGCCCGCTCCGGCGGTGTTTGCCTCGGACCGTCCGGGCGTGAACATCCTTGAGACCCCGCGCCTTGCGTTGACCCCTATTTCCTCGCTGGATGTGCGCGCCGACGGCAAGCGCCTGAGTGAGGTCACGGTGGCGTGCCCGGATGCCGCCGCCATTGCCGGGCGCGGCGCGCCTCCGCGCCCGGGACGGACGCTGTTTGTGTGCTGGCTGAATAAGAAGCTGCACTTTGTTCCGGCGGGCGAAACGCTGGAGACGGTGGACGGGGACCAGTTTGTCATTGAAGGCGTGTGGGACGGCGTGCGTCCGCCCAAGGAAGAGGTGCTCAATTTCAAGGGCTATGTCTCCCAGCGCGGCTACAACAGCGGGCAGGATATGGGGCAGGAAATCATCCTCGACCCGGACATTTTTCTTGGCCGCTTTGTGGAGCATGCAGACGGCCTGACGCGTTGCCGCGTGGTGCGCGAGACCGAAGGCAAAAAGCGGACGGAATTTTACCTGAATATCCGCCCCCGGCGCATCAACGCCGTGGTCTTGCGCGGGAACGATGGCCGCAGGCATCTGGTGCCGTGGCACCCCGGCAACCTGATGCGCCTTCCCGCAGGCAATTACGAGCTCACGGACATCTGGAGCAATGGCAAGCGCGACAAGCTCGTCGCCACCGTGGATGAGGAGCGCGTGCCGTGGAATGGCCGCGTGTCCCTTGTACGCGGGCAGAGCCTGACCCTGACCTTGCGGCAGGCCACCACCTTCCGCGAGGTGGGGCACATGACCTTGCTTGGGGATGTGCCGTCCCTGCAGGCCGTGAACCTTTTGGGAGCCATGCCGTAATGCCGTTTTACGTCAATTTGCCCCTGTCCTATGCGGCGGCGGATGAGCGGTATGTGGCCTTGTTCTTGGACAAGGGCCTGCATCCGGAGCTGGGCATTGACGCGGTGGCCATTGAAACGCTGCCCATGTCGTGGCACAGGCAGACCGCCGCGCGCCTGCGCGATGCCGGGTTGACCTGCGGCGTGCACCTGCCGTTTCATGATTTGCATCCCGGCAGTCCGGACGCGCTTATTGCCGGGGCCACGCGCACGCGCCTTGCGCAGGCGCTGGAGATTGCCGCCCTGTATGCTCCCCGGCATATGGTGGGGCATGCCATGTACTCCACGCGGCTCTACAACGGGCTATACGAGGCATGGCTGGAGCACTCTGTGGAGACGTGGCGGACGACCCTCGCCACATGGCCGGAGCATCCCACGTTGTGCCTTGAGAATGTTTTTGAAAGCGCTCCGGACACCCTTGCCGCCCTTGTTCGCGCCATAGACCACCCCAAAGTGGGCGTGTGCTTCGATGTTGGGCACTGGCACAGCTTTGGCGGCGGCGCGGCGCAGGATGACCTTGAACACTGGCTGGACGTTTTGGGGCCGCATATCCGTCACATGCACCTGCACGACAACGACGGTTCCGGCGACCAGCACAGTGGCATCGGGCGCGGAAAGATTCCTTTTGACCGGCTGTTTGCCGCGCTGGAGCGGCAGGACCTGCGCCCTGGCGTGACCTTTGAACCCCACACGGAAGCCGCCCTTGCCGACGCGTTGGCCTGCCTTGCCGCGCAGCCCGGCTGGTTCTCACGGCTTCTGTAAACCCCGCCACATGCCGCCATGACCGCATCTTCGTACCGCTTCGTCAAAGTCAGTCCCGGTGGCAACACCACCATTCTTCTCCTCGACCCGCCCGAGATGACCGCGCGTGAGCGCGCGGAGCTTGCCGCGCGCCTTATGGACCCGCTTCATCTGGGTGCGGAGCAGGTGGGCTATTTGTCCTGCGGCAGTGAGCCGCATCTTGAGATGATGGGCGGCGAATTTTGCGGCAACGCCGCGCGCAGCGCGGCCTATCTGCTGGTGCGGCAGGGCCACCCGGCCTTTAGCGTCCATGCGGACGAGGCTACGGGCACCCTTGGCGTGTCCGGCGTGGACGCGCCCCTTGAGGTGCGCGTGGATACGGCGCTGGGCACGGCGGCGGTGGAGATGCCCCTTGAGGGCATAAGCGATTGCCTGCACAGCCACGCCGAGGGCTGCGCCGTGGTGCATCTGGATGGCATTTCCCATGTGCTTCTTGACGCGGCGGTGCACCCCTTTCCCGAGGACCCGGTGGCGGCGTGCGCGTCCTACCGCGAGGCCCTAGGGCTGGACGGTCCGGCGGTGGGGTGCGTGTGGTATTCAGCGGTGGAGGACGACTACGCCATTACCCCCGTGGTCTGGGTGCGCGAGACGGCAACAACGCACGTGGAAACCGCGTGCGGATCGGGCACGGTGGCGCTGGCTCTGCTTATGGCGCGTGAGCGCGGCGCGTCCCAGCTGCGGGCGCGTCAGCCCAGCGGCAGCACCATCACGGCCATGGTCCTGCTGGACGGACAGGGCGCGCCAAGTCTGGCGTGGATTGATGGCCCTGTGCGCATTGTGGCCGAGGGCGTGACCCATCTGGAGGCGCCCACAGGCACGCGGCGCAGAAGCTGACGCAAAGCGCTCCCCGAGGGCGTATTTGAGCACATTGACCTGCCGCGTAGAGAAAACGCGCTTTGTCAGGCGGACTTCGTTCCTGCGCCGCGCGTGTCTCTTGTGATTGGAAAGCCGCGTCCAGCAGAGAAGGGCGACAACGATTTGTGATGAGCCCCCGTTCACCCAGAGTGGACGGGGGCTGTTTCTTATGCGGCGGGGGAGGTGGCAGACGAAAGGCAGAAGGTGTCGCCCCCGTGGAAGGTGATGGCCGCGCGCGGCAAGCCTATGGCGGCGTAGCGCTCCGTCATGCGGCCCTTGTGTCCAAGAAGGTCGCTACGGAAGCGCTCCGGGCACGTGAGGCGGTTTGGCGGGGGCGTCATGGCCGCTACGCGGGCGGCAATGGCGTGAAAGAGCGCCTCGGAGCGCACCAGTTGCCCCATGGCCGGGTGCCATGGCCCGTCAAGGATGGCGGAATGCAGGTCGTGCTCGGGCGCAAGGCCGATGCGGATAACATGCACGCCGTGCTCCCACAGCCGCAGCAGGCCCGCGCCAAGGGCGGCGACAGTGGTCTCCAGCGGCCACGGCGCGTAGCCCCCGTCACGCCACGTGGCGGCAAGGGGCGTATCCCGCAGCACAACGCACGGGTACAGCCGCGCCACTTCCGGGCGCAGGGCGCAGGCCGCGTCAATGTCGCGGGCAAAGGCGTCCGGCGTGTTGCCCGGCAGGCCGGGCATAAGCTGTACGCCAAGGGCGAGCCCGGCGTCTGTGACCATGCGGCAGGCGCTTTGGGCCACCTGCGGGGTGTACCCGCGCTGTGAGGCGGCTAGGGAGGCGGCGTCAAAGCTCTGGATGCCAAGCTCCACCATGTCCAGCCCTAGGCCCTTGAGCCGGGCGAGCATGGACTTCGTGATGCAGTCCGGGCGGGTGGAGCAGCGCACGCGCGTAATCAGCCCGGCGTCTCGGAACTCCCGCGCAAGGCCAAGAAAGCGCTCAGGCCATGGCTCCGGCAGGGCAGTGAAAGTGCCGCCGAAGAACGCCAGTTCCAGAGATTTTGTCTTTTTTTTCAATGCCCGGTTGAGTCCAGCCGCGAGATTGTCGTATAGTGTGTGTAGTGGACTCTGCGCCTGGCCCGTCAGGGTGTTTTGCGCGCAGTAGGTGCAGCGGAACGGACATCCGGCAAAGGGCAGGAATACTGGCCAAATTCTGGTCCGGGAGGCCTGCGGAGCCGGGTGACTGAAGGGTGGCGCTGTTCTGTGTGACATAAAGGGGCAGTCCAGCAAAAATACTTGATATAATCAAAAAGGTTATGTAAAAATTGTATTACGCTCGACGCGTATTCTCCACGACTTCTCACGAGGCACCGCCCTGCGGGGCCTCAGCCTGAAATTCATGCTGCACTCGAGCTTAAATCGAAAATGGACAGTACAGTGAGCACCGGCAACCCGTGGACGCACCGCCAAGGTGCAGTGGGGTAAACGCCAAAGGTTCTGCTTGTCCCCCCGGCTTCTTGAACTCTCGGCCCGTACGCAATCGTCCGGCGGCCGCCAAGAGGAACGGGCAGACCACGAAGGCGCCACCGTACCCGACGCCGGGTACCATCCACGCTGCTCACGCCACTATTGTACTCTGTTGCGATTATCCGGCCGTTCCGGATGATTCATACACAACGATCAAAAACCGGGGGAACTGAGGAGGACCACATGGGCAAGACGCTGACCAAAGCCGACATCGTCGACAGCATTTACGAGAAGGTCGACAGAAACAGAGCGGAAGTCAAAGGCCACGTCGAATCCCTGCTGGAGATCATGAAGCAGGCCGTCAAACGTGACCATTCGCTGCTTATCAGCGGATTTGGCAAGTTCGAGGCCTACGACAAGAAGGCCCGCAAGGGCCGTAATCCGCAGACGGACGAGACCATTGTTCTGCCGCCGCGCAAGGTCGTGGTGTTCAGGCTTTCCCGGAAGTTTCGCGCTGAGCTTAATCCGTAAGCACAAAGCTCCCGGGATACCGGCTTTTTAGGCGGGCATGGGCGAGTTTCGCCTTGTCCATGCCCGCAAACACGCCTGCCTGTACGCGCCAGTACGTCTGGCCGCCTATCTCGGCGCGCTGGATGCGGCTTTGCGTGTAGCCCCTGTCTTTGAGGGCCGCGCGCAGGCGCTCCGCGTTGCTGCGTACCGTAAACGACCCCACCTGAATGTAATAGCGCCCCGTCGCCACCGAGCGTGAGACGGAAATGGTGCTGTCTCCTGCCATGCCTATGGCTTCCAGAACAACCGGAGCCGTGCCCGGCTTCACCACCCCAAGGCGCCTTGCCCCTGTGTAGGACAGGTCCACAATGCGGTTCTGGACGAACGGTCCCCGATCGTTCACGCGGAACACCGCGCTCTTGCCGTTATCCTTGTTCGTCACCCGTACCACGGTGTTCATGGGCAGAATCTTGTGCGCGCAGGTCATGTCATACATGTTGTAGCGTTCGCCGTTGGACGTCTTTCTGCCGTGAAATTTTTTGCCGTACCACGAGGCAAGCCCCTCTTGGCGGAAGCCGTCGGCCTTGGCCAGCGGATGGTAGCGCTTGCCCGCCACAATGTAGGGACGGAAGGTGCCCTTGGGGGATGGTCCGGCCTTGTGCCCGTGCGAGGCTGAGCTCTGCCGTTCGGTGCGGGGCAGGGGAGAGGCGTCAGGAAGGCGGCTCTTGCCGCAGGCGGTGAGCACAAGGGCGCACATCGCAGCGGCGATGCAGGGCAGAACAAGACGGCGAAGGGACATGGGCGCTCCGTATGGGGTCAGGTGTGGCTATCCAGTGGACCTCATACCCGAAGACCCGCCGGGTTCGCAACGTCTTCCGGCGCTTCTGTGTCGGTGGCGCGTGGCTTGGCCTTCATATGTTCCAAATGTTCCTTTTGTAGCTATCTATCCAAAATAAAGAGCAAAGTTCTGAACATTGTGCCGCGCATCGCGTTCTGCGGCCGCCCGGCGCGAGGGCACACAGACGGCGCGGCGCGCCCTTTGGTGTGGCAGAGGAAAAAGCGCCGCGTTTTGGGCGTGTTTGGCTGCGATCTGCATTCGCGTGCGGTTTTGGCGCGGCTTTTTCTTGAAACCGGAGCCCAGTCGAGGTAGAGGATACTCCCGGACGGATGACCTAATGATTTCTGACCGGGACGGCATCCCGGTCCTCACCATAATGCGAGGGACCTGATGAAGTGGCCATATAAAGACCTGCTCGATGTCGACATACTCTCCGTGGACGAGGCGAACCGAATATTTGACGCCGCCGAATCCTTTATGGAGATCAATACCCGTTCCGTTAAGAAAGTCCCCACGCTCAAAGGCAAGAGCGTGGTTCTTTTTTTTGCGGAACCGTCCACACGGACCAAGACGTCCTTTGACGTGGCCGGAAAGCGCCTTTCGGCGGATACGTTCTCCCTTGCCAAAAGCTCCAGCAGCCTGACCAAGGGCGAAACCCTCAAGGATACCGTCCTCACCCTCCAGTCCATGAATCCCGACGCCATCGTCCTGCGCGATTCGCGCAGCGGCGCGGCAAAATTCATCGCCGAGCGCCTCAATTGCGCGGTGGTCAACGCCGGTGACGGCTGGCATGCCCACCCCACACAGGCGCTTTTGGACGCCTTCACTCTGCGCCGCGCATGGAATGGCGAGTTCGAGGGCAAGACCCTGCTCATCCTTGGCGACATCACCCACAGCCGGGTGGCGCGCTCCAATGTGCACCTGCTCACCACGCTGGGCGTCAAGGTGCGCGTGTGCGGCCCCAGAACGCTTCTGCCACCGCGCATGGAAACGTGGCCCGTCGAGGTCTACACCAATCTGGACGAGGCCGTGACCGGTGTGGACGCCGTGATGTGCCTGCGCCTGCAGTTGGAGCGCCAGCAGGACGGCCTGCTGCCGGACCTGCGCGAATACGCCCGCACCTACGGCCTTGGCATGCGGCATGTGGAACTGATGAAGCCCCACGCGAAGATTCTGCATCCCGGCCCCATCAACCGGGGCATGGAGCTGTCTTCCGAGATTGCGGATATGGCCGACAGTCTCATCCTCGATCAGGTGGCGTCCGGCGTTGCCATCCGCATGGCCGTGCTCTTTCTCCTCATAACCCGCAAAGACTAGGGGGCCAGCGTGTCCAAACCCGATACAGTTATTCAGAACGCCACATGGCGCGGCGAATCTCACGATCTGCTTCTCTCCGGCGGCGTTGTGCTGGAGCTTCGGCCTTCGGCTGGCGGGCAGGAGTATGCGGACGCAGAGATTGTCGACGCCAAAGGTATGCAGCTTTTGCCCGCTCTTATCGACGTGCACACCCATCTGCGCGAGCCGGGCTTTGAGTGGAAGGAAACCGTCGCCACCGGCCTGACCGCAGCGGCTCACGGCGGTTTTGGCACCGTGATGTGCATGGCGAACACCGACCCCGTCAACGACTGCGCCGCCGTCACCGAGCAGATGCTGGACAAGGCCCGCGCGGCGTTTCCGCAGGGTGGCCCGCGTCTGTTTCCCATCGGGGCCCTGACCATGGGCCTGAAGGGCCGCGAGCTTGCGCCCATGGGCGAGCTGAGGGACGCAGGGTGCCGCGCCGTCTCCAACGATGGCCTGCCCGTGGAGAACAGCGAGCTGTTCCGCCGCGCCGTGGAGTATGCCTCGGACTTTGGCCTCACCGTCATTGACCACTGCGAAGACCCGCACATGGCCCTTGGCACCGGCATCAACGAGGGCGTCATGAGTGCGCGCCTTGGCCTCAAGGGCCAGCCCACCGTGGCCGAGAGTCTGCAAGTGGCGCGCGATATTCTGCTGGCCGAGTATCTGAATCTGCCCATCCACATCGCCCACGTCAGCTGCCGCGAGTCCGTGGAGCTGGTCCGCGCGGCCAAGGAGCGCGGCGTGCCCGTCACTGCCGAGACCTGCCCGCACTATTTGATGTTTACCGAGGAGGCCGTGGAGGGCTACGACACCGCCGCCAAGGTGAATCCGCCCCTGCGGCCTGCCGAGCATGTGGAGGTGATGCGTCAGGCGCTGCGCGATGGCGTCATTGACATGCTCGCCACCGACCACGCCCCCCACGCCACCCATGAAAAGGAAGAACCGTTCTCGCAGGCTCCCAACGGCATCTCCGGCTTTGACACCGCGCTGAGCGCCACTATGCAGCTTGTGGATAAGGGCATCCTTGAGATGGACCACCTCATCCGCGCGTGGACCACGGCCCCGGCCAAGGCCTTTGGCCTGCCCGTCAACACCTTTGCCCCCGGCGATCCCGCGGACTTCGTCCTGTACGACCGTGAGGAATTCTGGGTGGTTTCGCCGGGGTCCATGCACTCCAAGGGCAAGAATACCCCCCTGTCCGGCCAAACAATGCTCGGCAGAACCGCCGCTCTGTACGTTGAAGGACGCCGTGTCGTTTGACGTTCCTGCAGGAGCTTCATATAGTTCCTTCCTTCACACGGATTTGAACCGGCCCGAGTGCATTAGCTAAACGGAGAGATAAATGAGCGACCCGTACAAGGACGCAGTTGGAATCTGCAAGACCATCATGCGAAACGGCTATGACGCCTACGTCGTCAATGCGCGCCTTCAGCGTGAGATCATGCGGGACAGCACCGATATTGAACTGGACATCATGACGGATATCGACTTCCGGGGCCTCGACAAGTTGTTCCCGGAAATCGAGCACACCAACGAGCCCAAAGTCGTTGCCGCGCTTCGTGAAGAGGGTATCCTCTTCCGTTTCTACCCCATCGAGGCCAAGGACGGCGCGTATCCCGAAGACTGCGTGGCGCGGATGACGCCCCGTCTGCTCAAGCATCTGGAGCAGACCAACGAGCTTCCCGCCAGCCTTGCCTGCCCCTACCTGCCGGAGGAGCAGGAAGACTCGTTCATGGGCTTCAAGGACTTCGAAAGCGGCGAAGTGTGCCTGAGCGGTTTCGCCGACGATACCCTCAAGCGCGACTATCTGCGCGGCGTGCGCGCCCTGCGGTTTGCCGCCAACTACCACCTGCCCATTGAAAAGAACACGTGGCTGGCCATCATCCGTGGCGTGCGCCGTATTCTGGACTATGTGTCCGTGTCCGACATCATGGACGAGTGGCGCAAGGTGGAAGCCGAGAACATGCACCTCTTCGTGCGCCTGCTCTTCGACTGCCAGCTGCTGCATGGCCTCATCCCCGAGGTTGCCGCGCTCTCCCGCGTCTCGCACATGGTGCAGGACGAAGAGGAAAGCGTGTTCGACCACGTGCTCAAGGTCATGAAGTACTACCCCGAGGAAAACGCCTACGACTGGAAGGGCACCCTCGCCTGCATGTTCCACGACGTGGGCAAGCTCTACACCGGTGAATACTTCGCCGGAAAGTGGCACTTCTTCCAGCACCACCGCGTTGGCGCACAGGTCACCAGAAAGATTCTGAACCGCCTGCGCTTCGACGCCGAGGACATTGACCTCATCTGCAACCTTGTGCGCTACCACAAGCGCTTCAGCTTCATGCTGACGGACAAGGGTATCCGCCGCTTTATGGTTCTTCCCGATCACAAGCGCATCATCGAGATGGAGCGCGCCGCCGTGAAGGCCAGAGAAGGCAACTACACCGAGTTCAACCACAACATGAAGATGATGGAGCGGACCGAAACGCCCGAGGAGATGCTGGAGCCCCTCCTCAACGGCAACGAAATTATGGACTTCACCGGCATGCAGCCCGGCCCCAGCGTCGGCCTCATCCGCGATGCGCTGCTGCAGGCGCAGGTGGCCGGAGACGTCACCTCCGTGCCCGACGCCGTGGAGTTCGTCATCCGCTACAAGGAACGCGAGAACCTCTCCTAGCACAATCATACCGCCCGGGGCCGCGCGCCCCGGGCTACCATACAGCATGAGAACAGCACGGTGCGGGTGGTGTCAGCCCGCACCGTCCTCTCGTCTCTGCCGCCACAGGGCGCAGGACCGGGAACACCACGCGCCGCAGGCCGTGCGCCATGGATAAAGAAGACAGAATGAACACAAAGACGAACCTGCTCGACCTCACCTTTGAGGAACTGCAATCGTTCCTGCAACAGCTTGGCGAATCCCGCTTTCGGGCCGCTCAGGTGTTCCAGTGGCTTTGGCAGAAGCGTGCCCGCAACTTTGCGGAGATGACCAACCTTTCCAAAGCCCTGCGCCAAAAGTTGGCCGAGTGCGCGGACGTGGTGTACCCCGAACGCGAAAAGACCGCCGTCAGCAAAGACGGCACCGTAAAATTTCTGCTCCGCCTCGCCGATGGCGAACTCATAGAAACCGTCATCATCCCCGAGGAAGGACACACCACCCAGTGTCTTTCCAGCCAAGTGGGCTGCCCCATGGCCTGCACCTTTTGCAGCACCGGGCAGATGGGCTTTACCCGCAACATGACCATGGGCGAAATTCTCGCTCAGGTGCTCGTTGCGCAGGACTACATAGCGGAGCACGAAGACGAAATCGCCCCCGTGCGCAATATCGTCTTCATGGGCATGGGAGACCCCCTGCTCAACGTGCAGGAGGTGCTCTCCAGCCTCACAATCATGACTGATGCAAACGGTCTTGGCTTCTCGCGACGCCGCATCACCGTTTCAAGTGTTGGAATCCTTAAAGGACTGGAGGTGCTCGGGGATTGTGAGCTGGCACAGCTCGCCATCTCCCTGCATGCGCCGACGCAGGAGCTTCGGGAAAAGCTGCTCCCCAAGGCGGCCAAGGCTCTTCCGCTGGATGAGCTTATGGCAACGCTGGACGCCTATCCCCTGAAGCCCCGTGAACGCGTCACCTACGAATACATTCTGCTGCGCGGCGTGAACGACAGGCCGGAGCACGCGCGGCAGCTGGCCAAACTGCTGGGAGCACGCAAGGCGAAGGTGAACCTTATCGCCTACAACGCCGCCCCCGGCGCGCCCTTCGAGGCGCCAGACCACGACGACGTGCTCGCCTTCGAGAAAGTCCTTTGGGACAAAGGCATCGTCGCCATCCTGCGCAAAAGCAAAGGGCAGGATATTGCGGCGGCGTGCGGTCAGCTCAAGGCAAAGCACAACACCCAGTCATAAAAACGCATTGACGAGGATTCACATGTTCGCACCGGACTTTGACAAACAAGGCGGCCTCATTCCCGCCATCGCACAGGACGCCGATACCGGAGAGGTCCTCATGCTCGCCTACATGAACAAGGAAGCATGGGAAAAGACCCTCGAAACCGGCGAAGCCCACTACTGGAGCCGCAGCCGCCAGACCCTCTGGCATAAAGGCGGAACCAGTGGGCATGTGCAAAAGGTCAAGTCCGTCCGCATCGACTGCGACGACGACACGCTTGTCCTGCTCATCGAACAGCTCGGTGGCGCCGCCTGCCACAAGGGCTACCGCTCCTGCTTCTACCGCGAACTTCGAAACGGCGAAATCAACGAATGCTCCCCGGTGGTGTTCGACCCCAAGGAGGTCTACAAATAATGGCTGCCAACAATACCAACGGTAACGGTTCCGTACTCAAGTTCGGACTGCCCAAAGGCTCCCTTCAGGATGCAACCATCTCCCTGTTCGCCCGAGCAGGCTGGAAGCTCCGGCAGCACCACCGCAACTACTTTCCCGACGTCAACGACAAGGCCCTCAAATGCAACCTCTGCCGCGTTCAGGAAATTCCCCGCTATGTGGCCGACGGCACCCTTGACCTTGGCCTCACCGGCCGCGATTGGCTCCACGAAACAGGGTGCGACAAGGACGTCGAAGTCGTCTCCGACCTCGTCTACTCCAAAGTGTCCAACCGCCCCGCGCGATGGGTGCTCGCCGTTGCCGGCGACTCCCCCTACAAGCGCCCCGAGGACCTCGCCGGGAAAAAAATCGCCACCGAGCTTATGAACTTCACCCGTGAGTACTTCGACAACGCCGGAATTCCCGTGCAGGTCGAATACTCCTGGGGCGCAACCGAAGCCAAGGTCGTCGAAGGCCTCGCCGACGCCGTCGTCGAAGTCACCGAAACCGGGACCACCATCAAGGCCCACGGTCTGCGCATCATCGCCGAGCTTATGCAGTCCAACGCCCAGCTCATCGCCAACCCCGAGGCCCTCAAGGACCCCGTTAAGCGCAAGAAGATCGAACAGATCGACATGCTCCTGCACGGCGCCCTCGACGCCGAGTCCATGGTCGGCCTCAAGATGAACGTGCCCGAAGACCGCATTCCGGCCATCCTCGACGAGCTCCCAGCCATCACCGCGCCCACCGTGGCCAACCTTTGGAACAAGGACTGGGTCTCCGTCGAAATCATCGTCAACGAGTCCGTCGTTCGCGACCTCATCCCCAAGCTCGTCGACCTCGGTGCCAAAGGCATCATCGAATACTCGTTGAATAAGATCATCTAGTTCGCCAGTCCGCTATGCGGACCGGTCGTCATTCATGATGAGTACGCCCCGCCTTCCTTTTGGGAGGTGGGGCTTTTTTGTTCTTGTGGCGAGAGGGCGGGTGACGTTGGGAGAGTGGGGGGCAGGAAGGGGAAGGGTGAAGATTTGCCTCCGGCGGTTTAAGGGCTACCGCCCTTAAAAATCCCATTTGCGCACAGACCGGGCGGCTTTGTAAGGTACTGTCGTCACCCCTGACGGCTCTCGTCCGTGTGGTTGGGAAGAGTTTTTTTGGGGGGGCTTGGTGCCGAGTGATGGGCGGTGAGAATCCCTGTTTGAGGTGTGAAGAACAAAGAGAAGGCAGAAGAACCCGCCCACCCACCCCTATTTTCGGGGCGGCTTCCGCCCCGAAAATCCTGGGGATTCTCAAGGGTGTCACACCCTTGAGCCGCCGGAGGCTCTCTTTATCTCTAAGGCCCTTGGTCCTTACAGGCCGAACGACCTAAGGCCGAACGCCTGCGGAGCAAAAAAATTCGGGTCCCAACGTGCTGTTGGCGGGGCCGTACAACGTGAAAAGCCCCCTTTGGGGAAGGGGGCTTTTCGGTGTGCAGTGCGTCGAAGAGGGTAATGGAGGTATGATCGATTACAGGACTGGCAGGTACCTGTTGATCTCGAATTCGGAGACGTGGGTGCGGTAGGCGTCCCACTCGGCGAGTTTGTTTTCCACGAGGTTCTTGTGGAGGGATTCGCCGAGGGTCTCCTTCATAAGCTCGGACTTCTCCAGCTCCTTGGCTGCGGAGTAGAGGTCGCCGGGCAGTGCTTCGATGCCGTGGGTATCCATATCTTCTTCGGTGAAGGCGAAGATGTTTTCCTCCACGGCGGGGGCGAGCTCGTAGCCTTCCTCAATGCCCTTCAGGCCAGCGGCAAGCTGGACGGCAAAGCAGAGGTAGGGGTTGGCTGCCGGGTCGGGGTTGCGAAGTTCGATGCGGGTGGCTGCTTCCTTACCGGGCTTGTACATGGGCACGCGGATGAGGGCGGAGCGGTTACGCTGAGCCCAGGCGATGTACACGGGGGCCTCGTAGCCGGGCACGAGGCGCTTGTAGGAGTTCACCCACTGGTTGGTGATGCAGCAGAATTCTTTGGCGTGCTTCAGCAGGCCTGCGATGTAGGACTTGCACTCGGCGGAAAGGCCGTGGGGGTCCTTGGGATCAAAGAACACGTTGCGGCCGTTCTTGAACAGGGACTGGTGCACGTGCATGCCGGAGCCGTTCTGACCGAAGATGGGCTTGGGCATGAAGGTGGCGTAGGCGCCGTGCTTGCGTGCAACTTCCTTGGTCACCACGCGGTAGGTGGTGGCGATGTCGGCCATCTTGAGGCCTTCGTTGTAGCGCAGGTCGATTTCGTGCTGCGAGGGAGCGACTTCGTGGTGAGAGTATTCCACCTGAATGCCCATGCTCTGCAGCGCGAAGATGATTTCGCGGCGGATGTCGTTGCCGAGGTCGAGCGGCGGTGCATCAAAGTAGCCGCCCACGTCCATCAGCTCGGGGCTGCGGGAGTTGCCGAAAACGAAGAACTCCAGCTCGGGGCCAACGTAGAAGGTGTAGCCCTTCTCGGCGGCCTTGGCGATGACCTTGCGCAGCACGTGGCGGGGATCGTTTTCGTAGGGCGTCATGTCCGGCAGTTTGATGTCGCAGAACATGCGGGCAACAGGACGGTCCGTGGGGCGCCAGGAGACCATCTGGAAGGTGGTGGGGTCCGGGATGGCGACCATGTCGGATTCCTCAATGCGGGTAAAGCCGAGGATGGAGGAGCCGTCAAAGCCCATGCCTTCTTCAAAGGCGGCCTCAAGCTCGCTGGGCGTTACCTGAAAGCTCTTGAGCGTGCCAAGCGTGTCGATGAACCAAAACTGAATGAAGCTGACGTTGTAGTCGCGGACAGCTTTCAGGACGTCATCGGCGTTTTTGCAGTTGAAGACAGGGGCCTGTTCCATGAGTATCCCTCCGGGAATGTGTATTCGTGTAAAGGACGAAAAGCCTTCATCGTCGTCGTTCTGGTCTTTCCATTACAAGAGCCGGGCCAAGAGTGGAAAAACCTTGTGAGACAAGCGGATAGCAAGAACCAGCCTGAATGGCAAATTTTTTATTTTAACAAAAATGTTTCTTTAAGCGCTTTTCAAGCGCAAGAAATAAACAAAAATGCAAAACTACATTTTTTAAATTGCGCCGCGTGCGCAACATTCCGCCACGCATTTCCGCTGGGCCGCATGGCCCTTTAGCGCCATTGTACAGCCCCGCGCGCAGCACAGAATATCACTACGCACCCTACACCCTCTTTCGCTCGCGTGACAAGGCAATGACGATTCCGGAGGCATCTTTGCGCCAAGAGAGGACGAAGAGGGCCTCCGGCGGCTCAAGGGGCGCGCCCCCTTGAGAATCCCATTTGCGCACAGACCGGGCGGCTGTATAGGGCACTGTCGTCACCCCTGACGGCTCCCGTCCGTGTGGATTGGAAGATATTTTTTGGGGGGCGTTGGCGCTGTCTGATGGGCGGTGAGAATCCCTGTTGGGGATGTGTGTGTAGAACAAAGAGAAGGCAAAAGACCCCGCCCACCCACCCCTATTTTTCGGGCGGCTTCCGCCCCGAAAATCCTGGGGATTCTCAAGGGTGTCACACCCTTGAGCCGCCGGAGGCTCTCTTTCTCTCTAAGGCCCTTCGTCCTTTCAGGCCGAACGACCTAAGACCTTGAGCCTGCGGAGCAAAAAATTTCTCCCAAAAAAAGCCGCCAGCCCTTGTGGGGCTGGCGGCTTGTATGCGTTTTAATCCTGACCGCCGTTATTGTTGGTGGCGGGTTTCTTTTTTCTGCGGCGGCGGGGGCGGCGTTTGCGTTTGGGCTTGTCGCTGGTGTCGCCGGCCTGCTGCGCGTCCTGTTTTGGTGCGTCCTGTTTTGGGCGCGGGCTGTCGGAGCGCGCTTCTGCGGGCTTTTTCCGGCCCCGGTTTCTGCTGCTGGTGGCTCTGCTGGGGCGCTTGCGTTCGCTGCGGGGGGCGTCGTCCTTGGGGGCAGGGGCGTCGGCTTCCGTGGGCGGCTGCGGGGTATCGTGCAGGGTCTTTTGGTAGGTCTCGTCGAGCAGCATGGCGACGAGCTGGACGATGTCCTCGTGCTCGCTGAGGGAGCGAACGAGGGGCACGAAGCGTTGCAGGCGCTCGCGGGTGACGGCGTCGATATCGCGGAAGCGTGCTTCCAGCAGGGCGGTGACGCGGTTGCCGACTTCGGCGGCGAGGTCGTCGTCGGAGGGCAGGTCGCGCTTTTCGAGGGTGATGGAATAGGTCTTGGCGATGCGCTCAAGGGAGAGGCGTTCCATGACGTCCACAAGGGAGATGACCTCACCGGAGGCTCCGGCGCGTCCGGTGCGTCCGGCGCGGTGGATGTAGACCTCGTGATCCTCGGGCGGCTCGTACATGAAGACGTGCGAGATGTCGGGGATGTCGATACCGCGTGCGGCGACGTCGGTGGTGATGAGGAAGCGCAGTTCGCGTTTGCGCAGGCGTTCGAGCACTTGTTCGCGTTTGGCCTGCGTCAGGTCGCCGGAGAGTTCGTCGGCGTCGTAGCCGAAGCGCTTGAGCACGGTGGTCAGATAATGCACGTGCTGTTTGGTATTACAGAAGATGAAGCCCGTGGCCGGATTTTCCAGCTCGATGATGCGCACGAGGGCGCGGTCCTTCTGCATGGCGGGGCACTCGAAGTAGACGTGGGGCGTCTCGGCCACGTGCACCTGCGCGCTGGAGAGGGACAGAATCTGTGGCTTGTCCATGAACTCGCCGGCCAGCCGCAGAACGTGCGGGGGGTAGGTGGCGGAGGTCATGAGCATGCTGATGTCGCGGCGGGGCAGATAGGTCTGCACCTGCTTCATGTCTGGGTAGAAGCCAATGGACAGCATACGGTCGGCTTCGTCGAAGACGAGGGTGTCGATGCCTTTGAGGCTGAGGGAGCCGCGCAGCAGATGGTCGAGCACGCGGCCCGGAGTGCCGACGACAACGTGCGCGCCTTCGCGGAAGGCGTCGAGCTGGGCCTTGTAGCTGGTGCCGCCAAAGACGGCGACGGTGCGCAGACCGGTGCCTTCCGCGAGCACTTCGATTTCGCGGGCGACCTGCTGGGCGAGCTCTCGCGTGGGAACGAGGACAAGGGCCTGGCATTCGTTGCGGCCAACTTCGACGCGGTCGAGAATGGGCAGGCCGAAGCTGCCTGTCTTGCCGCTGCCGGTGCGCGACTGAATCATCAGGTCGCGGTTGGCGAGCAGGTAGGGGATGGCCTTGGCCTGTACGGGCATGAGCTTGTCCCATCCGGCGCGGGCGCAGGCATCCTGCAGATGCTGGGGCAGATCGCTCAGGGTAATTTCGGGCAGTGTTTCATCCTCGGGCACTTCGGCAACGCTTTGGGCGGGCCCACGCTTGGGCTTTGCGGCTGGTGCAGGGGCTTCCTGCTTGGGCGCTTCCTGCTCCTTGGCTGGTGCGGGGCGCTCTGTGGGGGCGTCTTCGGCGTGAGTGGGGGCGCTGGGGCGCTCGTCGGCCTTGGGCGCTTTGGGTCGTTCTGAGGATGAAGCTATGGTCGTATCCTTCTCTGCTGCGGGAGAGGCCGCAGGTTCCTGCTCGGCGCTGGGTGTGGCCGGAGCTTTGGGTGCGGAAGCCTGGGGCGCGTTCTCGCGTGCGGAGGGTTTGGAGGCTTTGGAGCGTCTGGAGGAGCTGCGCCGACGTTTGGGGCGCGGCTTGGACGCGGGTTTGTCCGGGCTGGCGTCTGCGCTTGCTTTGGGGGAAGCCTCGGGAGCTTCTGCCTGCTTGGGCGCGCTTTGTGCGGACTCGAGTGCGGACTTTGGGGCGGAGTCGGAAGCGGACTTGGGCGCGTCGTTTTGCGCGGCGTCCTGGGGCGCGTCCGTGCGGGGTTTGCGCGCGGAGCGGCGCCTGCGCGGGCGGCGGGGGCGGGCGGGTTTGTCCTTTGCGCCTTCTGCCGCTTTTGGGGCTGCACCATTGGACTCAACGGGCTTTGAAGCCTCTTTCTTCCCGGAGTCTGCCTGCGGTGCGTCGGCGCTTTTGTCCTTGGTCGGCTGTTTCTTGGCGGGTTTCAGGCCAAAAATGCTGTGGTCATCACTCATGAAACACGTTTCCTCGTAAACGTTTACGTATCTTCGACCCGTCATTATGTGCCATGCTTTATTGATTTTGACCAGTCCCGCGGAAATTTCTTCAGTCGGACCAAGGTCGCGCCGTGGGGTGCGTCTGGGCCGAGCCGACCGGATGAAGCAAGGTCGGACTTCGGGTGCTGGCCACGCATGGAGCGGGCGAAGGCGGCTGCTGCTGGCGCTCACGCCGGTGGCGTGGGGCCGCGCAGGTGGGCAACGGTACGGACGCCTTCAAGCGGTGTTTCCCGGACGAGTTCCACTCGTTTTGTGGGGGCCGCGTTGGCGTTTGGCTGGTCTTGCATGGCAAGAAGCAGTCCGTCGTCTGCCCGGTACCAGTAGGTGGACTTCCTGCTTTTTCCGAGGAAGTCGGTGGCGGTGTATTCGTAGCGCACCGCGCTGACGCGTTTGCCGCAGATGCTGATGTCTTCCGTCCCCTCGCGGTGGAGGGTGACGTGCCAGAAGGTGTCCTGCCGCGCGTTTGCGGTACAGAACCGGATTTCGTCCGTGCCGGCGAGGACAGCGGCGCACAGTTGCAGAGGGGAGGCAACCCAGGGCGCGGTGGCCCGGTAGCCTTTCTGCACGGCGCTTTGTCCTTTGTGGCCGGTTAGTTCCAGCACGCTGTCGGTCTTGCGGAGGATGAGGCGGGTATCGCTCTGCGGGGCGCGATACTCCTCAACTATGGTCTCCATAGTGGCCGTGGCGACAATGGCCCGGGAGGCGCCCTGCGAATGTATCGTCAGACGCCAGCCTTCTTTGGAGGGTTCCACAAGGCAGTCCTGCATACGGACGTCGGCCCCCGGCTCCGTAACACGATAGGCAAGAACCAGCGGTGCGTTTGGGAACGCAAAGGCGGAGGATGTCATCGCGAGAAGGAGAACGAGGCCGAAGGCGGCGGACAGGGAGGGTCTCATGGAGCACCTGAAGGGCCGGGATGGGATTGCTTTCTCAAAAGCGTTCCGGCTGTGAATGAAGGAATACATTCCCTGTGTCCTTGTCAAGAGAAGACTTGCGCCCAAAGTGCGCGGCGCGTGCATTTTTGCGCCGATTTTCTCCCGTTGCCATGGGAAAACCCGTGCTGCTGCGGCGGGTTCGGGGCCAGACGGCACGTTGGCCCTATGTCCGAAACTTTTCCATAAATCGTCTGTCGATGAAGTCCTTAATCCACCATGCGGGCGCGCCGCCGAATACAAGAGGACCCTTGTGGAAGATGCCTGTACCGTCGCCAAGGTTGTACACCAGCAGATACTGTCCGCCGGGGTTGAAGGGTGTGAGTGGGCGGCCCTCCAGCGCCGCAAGCAGGTTGCCGGGCAGGACGGCATGCTGGCGCACGGCGTAGACGCCCACCTTGTCCAGCGGCTGGTCCTTAAAGTGGATGCAGTCGCCGCCGCCAAAGATGCGCGGCGCGCCGATGCTTTGCAGATGCCGGTTCACGGACAGGCCGCCGTCCGGACCGGTCGGCAGGCCCGAGGCCGCAATAAGCTCCGGCGGGCGCACGCCAAGGGCCAGAAAGATAATGTCGCCGCTAAAGACTTCGCCGTTGTCCAGCGTGACGGAGCCGGGGGCGATGGATGTGGCGTAGCCGTGCTCGATGATGGAAATGTCGCGCCGGGTGAGGCTTTTTCGCGCGCGGCGGGCCACGCCGGGATGCGCGCGGGAAAGAAAGTGCTTCCCCGCCAGAATGCGGATGCGGGGCATGCGTCCGCCGTGCTCGTCGCGCATGCGGCGGGCTGCGCCCCAGGTGTTGCCCGCAATCTCAAGGGCGGCGGGGCCGCCGCCGACCACAAGGACGTTGGGCTCGCGCTCCTGCAGCAGGGCCAGCATGCGCTCGCGCGCCATGAGCAGGTTGTCGATGGGTTTGACGGGGTAGACGCCGTCTTCCGGGCCGGGGGTGGTGGCGCCGAGGGTGGGCACGCCGCTGCCGATATTGAGGGAAAGGACGTCGTAGCGCAGTACTGTGCCCGAGGCGAGGGTGACGGCGCGCTCTGCGCTGTCGATGTGCTCTATGGAATCCTGCACAAAGGCCGCGCCCTTGGCGGTGGCCATCTCCTCAACGGGAAAGCTGATGTCGTCTGGCGTGTAGGCGCCGCCCAGCATCCCCGGCCCCATGCCGGAGTAGTGGTGGCGCGGGGCGGGGCTGACGAGGGTGACCGAATGGCCGCGGTCGATGAAGTCCTGAAGGCCGTCAATGACTGCCACATGCGCGTGGCCGCCACCGGCCAGAATGAGATGCTTACCCATGCACTCTCCTTTTCAGCTCAACGGGAAGGGTGTATCCTGCCACTATACCCTGCGCCTACTGGGAGTACAATGCTAGCTTGTAAGGAGTTATTCACGTGGAGGAGAACCTGAAATCCCACGACATGGCCGAAGCCGGCCACGACACACAGCCCATCCGTCTTGGCATTGCCCGGTGCCTGCTTGGTGACGAGGTCCGTTATGACGGCACGCACAAGTTGGACAAATATATCCGCGATGTCCTTGGGCAGTTTGTGGAGTTTGTCCCCGTGTGCCCGGAGGTGGAGTGCGGTATGCCCATCCCGCGCGAGGCTGTGCGCCTTGTGGGGGACGTGGACAGTCCGCGCCTTGTGGGGCGCGAGTCCGGGACGGACTGGACGGAGAAAATGCAGACGTGGGGCAAGACCCGCCTGCGTCAGTTGGAGAGTGAAGACCTGTGCGGCTACATCTTCAGGTCGCGCTCGCCGTCCAGCGGCATGGAGCGCGTGAAGGTGTTTCAGGACAACGGCCAGCCGCTGTATACCGGTGTGGGCATGTGGGCCCGCATGTTTATGGACCACTTCCCCATGCTGCCCTTTGAGGAAGACGGCCGCTTGAACGACATGGGCCTGCGCGAAAACTTCATCAAGCGCCTGTTCGTCACGTGGCGGTGGCGCAACCTGATGAAGGCGGGCTTCTCCATGGGCGCGTTGGTGGACTTCCACACCCGGCACAAGATGCTCATCCTCTCGCACAACCAAAGCGTGTACCGCGAGATGGGCAAGCTGGTGGCCGGAGGCAAAGATATGGACCCGGACGAGCTTGCCGCCACCTACTGGGACCTGCTCAGCCGCGCCATGGCCAAAAAGGCCACGGTGAAGAACCACGTCAACGTGCTCACCCACATCCTTGGGCACTTTAAGGACGATTTGACCTCGGACGAAAAGCAGGAGCTTTTGGACCTTGTCGAATCGTACCGCAAGGGCCTTGTGCCGTGGATTTCGCCGCTGACGCTGGTGAACCACTACGTGCGCAAGTACGACAACGATTACCTGCGTCAGCAGGTGTACCTGAACCCGCATCCCAAGGAACTGAAGCTGTTGTTCCATGCCTGATGCCGCAACGCAAAGAACACGGGTGGCCGTTATCGGCGCCACCGGCTATGTGGGCGGACGGCTTGTGCCGCGCCTGCTGGAGGCCGGGTACGCCGTGCGCGCCGTGGCGCGCTCCGCAGTGAAGCTGCGGGGGCGGCCATGGGGCGGTCACCCGAATCTTGAAGTCGCCGGAGCGGATGTGCACGACCGCGCATCCCTCTCGGCGGCGCTGCAGGGCGTTGAGGTTGCGTATTACCTTGTCCACTCCATGGTGCCGGGGCAGAAGGATTTTGCCAGCGCGGACCGCGATGCCGCCCGCCACATGGCCGAAGCCGCGGCGGAGCAGGGCGTATCGCGCATTATTTACCTTGGCGGGCTGGGGGACGAGGATGACCCGGACCTGTCCCACCATTTGCGCTCGCGCATGGAGACGGCGCGGGTGCTGGCCGAGGGGCCGGTGCCGGTCACCTTCCTGCGCGCGGCCATGATTCTTGGCTCGGGCAGCGCGTCCTTTGAAATCATGCGTTACCTTGTGGACCGGTTGCCGGTGATGGTCACTCCGCGCTGGGTGCGCACCCTGTGCCAGCCCATCGCCATTACCGATGTGCTGGGCTATTTGCAGGGCTGCCTTGATGCGCCGCAGACGGCGGGGCAGACCTACGACATCGGCGGCCCAGACGTGCTGGACTACGAGCAGATTTTCCGCATCTACGCCGAGGAGGCCGGACTGCGTCGGCGGCTGGTCATTCCGGTGCCCGTGTTTACCCCCAAGCTCTCGTCGTGGTGGATACACCTTGTGACGCCCGTGCCTGCCGCCTTGGCGCGCCCCCTTGCCGAGGGCCTGCGCAACGAGGTGGTGTGCCACGAGTCGCGCATAGCGGAGGTCATCCCCCGCCAAACCCTCACCGTGCGGCAGGCTATCCGCCGCGCCCTCGACCGCGTGCGTCAGCACGAGGTGGAAACCTGCTGGGCCGACGCCGGGGAGTTGCTTCCGCCGGAATGGCTGGCCTGCGGCGATGCGCCCTATGCCGGGGGCACGGTGTTGGAGTCCAACCACAAGGTGTTGCTGGCCTGCCCGCCGGAGCGCGTGTGGAAGACCATCCGGGGCATTGGCGGCGTGCATGGGTGGTATTACGCCGAGCCGCTGTGGATGCTGCGCGGCCTTGTGGACCGGCTTATTGGCGGCGTGGGCCTGCGGCGTGGCCGCCGCGACCCGGACGACCTGCGCCCCGGCGACGCGCTGGATTTTTGGCGCGTCACTGCCGTGGAGGAAAACAGCCGCTTGCAACTGCTGGCGGAGATGAAGCTCCCGGGCGAGGCGATTTTGCAATTTTCCCTGACGCCCACCGAGGACGGTGGGACGGAGCTTGCGCAGGTGGCGCGCTTTCTGCCGCGCGGCCTTGTGGGCATTGCCTATTGGTACAGCCTGTATCCGGTGCACGGCTGGCTGTTCAAGGGCATGCTCCGCACCATTGCCGGACGCACGGGATGCGCTGTCTGTGACGCCCCGCACGCCTTTTCCGGCAGTGGCGGCATGTGCGTTTTGCCCGAGGCGCAGGACGCGCCGCCTTCCAAAACCGATTGAGGAGACACGATGCATACCGTTCATCCGGCCCGTGTCCGCCGCGTCCGTGATGGCGCGGGCGGAACCGGGCCTGTTGTGTACTGGATGAGCCGCGACCAGCGCGCGGACGAGAATTGGGCGCTGCTGCACGCACGGGACTGCGCCGATGATGCGGGCGTGCCCCTTGTGGTGGTGTTTTGCCTGTCGCGGACCTTTCTTGGCGCCACGCGCCGGCAATATGACTTTATGTTGCGCGGGCTGGCGGAGACGGCCCAGCGCCTGAGGCAGGTGGGCATTCCCTTCACCGTCCTGCGCGGGGCCGCGCCCGAGACCTTGCCGGGGTATCTGGCGGAAGTCCGCTCCGCGCGGCTGGTGACGGACTTTGACCCGCTGCGCCTCAAGCAGCAGTGGCTGGCGGATGTGGCGCGCGCCGTGGCCTGCACGGTGGATGAGGTGGACGCCCACAATATTGTTCCCTGCCGCCATGTTTCGGACAAGCAGGAGTACGCCGCCCGCACCATCCGCCCCAAAATCCACCGCATGCTGGATGAATTTTTGGAGCCGTTCCCGGAGCTGACGCCGCCGCGCGCCTCCGGCGCGGACTTTGGAATGGATGCCCCGGATGCAGACGCTTCAGACGTGGACGCCCTGCGAAGCTGGGTGCAGGCCGACGCCGCCGTCCCGGCCGTGGACCTGCCACCGGGCGCGGAAGCGGGCTTGCGGCGCATGGAGGATTTTCTGCAGAGCCGCATCCGCCGCTACCATGAGACGAGCAGCGACCCCACGGTGGATGGCGTGTCCATGCTGTCGCCGTATTTGCACTTTGGGCAGGTGTCGCCGCAGCGGGTGGCCCTTGCGGCCAGCGCGTGCGGGCGCGGCGAGGGCGTGACCGCGTTTTTGGAACAGCTGGTGGTGCGCCGGGAGCTCACGGATAACTTTTGCCTGCACAACGAGCGTTACGACAGCTTGGACGACGCGCCGGACTGGGCGCGGCGTACGCTGGATGCCCACCGCGATGACGCGCGCCCGCACCTGTACACGCGTGAGGCCTTTGAGCGGGCGCAGACCCACAGCGCCCTGTGGAATGCGGCCCAGCTGCAAATGGTGCGCACGGGCTTTATGCACAACTACATGCGGATGTTCTGGGCCAAGAAGATTCTGGAATGGTCGCGGACGCCCGAGGAGGCGCTGGAGACGGCCATATACCTCAACGACCGCTACCAGCTTGATGGCCGCGACCCCAACGGCTACGTGGGGGTGATGTGGTCCATCGGCGGCGTGCACGACCGGGGCTGGCGCGAGCGCGAGGTCCTTGGCACCGTGCGCTACATGAACGAGCGCGGCTGCCGCCGCAAGTTTGACGTGGACGCCTATATCCGCGCCTACGGCAACGCCCAGCAGCAGATGCGCCTGCTGTAAGGAGTTCGCCCGTTTTGACAAGAAAAGCCCCCGGCATCGTGCGATGCCGGGGGCTTTTGCGTGGCGGGTGTTAGTCCTCGAAAGTGAGTTCTACGCGGGTGCCGCTTAGCTTGAGGTTGGCGTTGAAGCGCTTGCCCTTTTTGGAGACAAAGCGCCCGCGTTTAAAGGTGCGGCCCTTGGCCAGCAGGTCGCGCATCTGGTTGGGCAGAATTTCCCCGCCAAAGGCGCGGCGGCGGATGCTGAACGCGCAGGTGCCGCCGCTTTGCGCGGCGTTTTCGCACTCGTACACGTCCGGCTGTTCCAGAACGTTTTTGCCGCACAGGGGGCAGGCCCCTACGGATTCCCCCGCGTGCTTGGGCGGGGTTTTGGCCGGGCCGCCAATGGGGAAGCCGTCGGCGTCCACCTGCGGCGCTGGGGCGGCTGCTGGGGCCTGCTCCTGCTGCGGCGCGGTGGCGCTCTGAGGAGCCGGGGCGTCCAGCGGAAAGCCGTCGCGGTCCACGCGGGGGCGGGGCTTAGGCCGGGGCTGGGCGGGCTTCTTGGGCGCGCCGGCCGGAGCCATTGAGGGCGGCGGCAGGGGGAAGCCGTCCTTGTCAAAGGCGCGGTGGTTTCGGATGACCGTCACATTATGGTGCACGTTCTGCCGCACGGCCTGCATGAACTGGCTGTAGGAAAAATCGCCGCGTTCAATGTCGCCGAGCTTCTTTTCCCATTCGCCTGTGAGTTCCGGCGAGGTGACGTCGGGCAGGTGGGCGGTGATGACGTCAACGGCGTGGCACCCGGCATCCGTGGCGATGAGCTTTTTCTTGTCTTTGGCGATGTACTTGCGCGAGAGCAGGGTCTCGATAATTTGGGCGCGGGTGGCAGGCGTGCCAAGGCCGCGTTCCTTCATGGCCTCGCGCAGTTCCTCGTCGTCCACCAGCTTGCCCGCCGTTTCCATGGCGCCAAGCAGGGTGGCGTCCGTAAAGTGGGACGGCGGTTTGGTCTGGTGCGCCTTGCTGTGCAGGTCGTCCACGGCCACCTTGGAGCCCTTGCGCAGTTTGGGCAGGGGATTGTCCTTGGCCGCGCGCCATGGTTCGGCGGCCAGCCAGCCGCGGTCCTTAAAGACCTTGCCCGTGGCTTTGAAGCGCTCGTCCTCCACCGTCACCCACAGCGTGGTGGCCGCAAACTTCACCGGCGGCAGGAAGGCCGCGATAAAGCGGCGGCAGACCATCTCGTAGATATTCCATTCGTTGTCGGACAGGGACTCGCGCACGGCCTTGCGCGCCGTGGGGATGATGGCGTGGTGGTCCGAGACCTTCTTGTCGTTGACGCAGGCAAAGCTGGATTTGGCTTCCTTGATGCGTGTTGCGGCGTCAGCGGAAATGTCCGGGAACAGGTGGTAGGTGGCCCGCAGGTGCGAGAGCGCTTCCTTGAACAGTTCCTTGGTCAGGTAGCGGGAGTCCGTACGCGGATAGGTGAGCAGCTTTTTTTGCTCGTACAGCGCCTGCGCGATGGCGAGGGTGTCCTTGGCGGACAGGCCGTAGCGGGAGTTCGCCTCGCGCTGGAGGGTGGTCAGGTCAAAGGGCAGCGGGGGCTTTTGCTGGCGCTGTTGGCTTTTGGTGCCGTCCACCACGCCGTCCTTGCCAAGGCACTTCTCCACGATGGCGGCGGCGTCCGCTTCCGCATCGATGCGCGTTTCCTTGTACTCCGGCGGCTTGTGCCACACGGCGGAGAAGGCTTCGTCCTCGCGGGACATGGTGGCCTCTACGGTCCAGTAGTCCTTGGGGACGAAGTGCTCAATCTCGCGGCGGCGGTCCACCAGCAGTTTGAGGACGGGCGTCTGCACGCGGCCTACGGTGATGAGGTTTTTGTCCTTGAGGGTGAACAGGCGCGAGTAGTTCATGCCGATGAGCCAGTCCGCCTCGGCGCGGGCAAAGGCCGCAAGGCCGAGGTTGCGCTTCTTTTCGCCCTTTACGGTGCTGGCGAGGGCTTTTTTGAGGCCCTGTTCGGTCATGTCGCTGGCCCACAGGCGGCGGATGGGCTTGTCGCATCCGGCCATGACGTAGATGCGGCGGAAAATCAGCTCGCCCTCGCGCCCGGCGTCAGTGGCGTTGAGGACTTCGGTCACGTCCGGCGCGTCCAGAAGCGACTTCACGATGTGGAACTGCTTGGCGGACTTGGGGAGCACGGCCAGCTTGAAGCGCCGGGGAATCATGGGCAGCTGGTTCATGTTCCAGCGTCCGGCCCATTTTTCGTCCTGCTTTTCTGGCTCGGCGATGTTGACCAAGTGGCCTACCGCCCAGGTGACCGCGTACTGCTCGTTGGCGATATAGCCGTCCTGCCGCGCACCGCGCACGCCGAGGACCTTGGCTATTTCCCGAGCCACGGATGGTTTTTCCGCTATGATGAGTGTTCGTCCCACGTATGAAGCTGCCTCCGGTTCATGATTGCCGCGCGAGCGCGGCTGAGCATGCAATACAATTGAATGGCCCAAAGGGAAAGGGGGCAGGTGGATTTGTATGCGCTGCGCCCCAGCCGGGCCGTCCCCGCGTCCCGGGCAATTCACCTCGACATACGCCCCCGCCTCTTTTACTCTGAGAGAGTGGAAATCTGCGCGCACCAGTACCGCGCGGGAAACCGGAAGCCAAGGGGGCAGGGCCGTGTCGTTTGCCGAAGCCGTTATCGCCGGAGGGGCAGGGGGACTGACTGTTGTGGCCATGGTGGCCGGATGGGCCATGGTGAGCGTGCCGGTGCGCGTTGCGCGCCAGCGTGGCCGGGGGGAGACGCCGTCGGCTCTTGGGGCGGGGCTGCGCCAGCGGGCCCGGCAGGTGTGGGCCCTTGCGCCCTACAGCCCTGCAGTGTTCGTCTTTAGCCTGTGCGTGGCGCTTATTGCGGAGTACGACGGGCGCGGCATCATCCCCTATGTGCTGGCCGTGGTGTGCATTTTCGGCACGGTGGGCATGGTGTTCGCCGGGCTGCATTGGTCCTCACGCCTTGAGGGTGCGCGGAGGGAGGAGAGCGGCTCCCCGCCCCCGCCGGACGCCTGATTCTGTGCCTCTCCTGTGTTGCCCCGCAGCCCCCGGCATGCGCCGTGAACACCTTGCCCCGCGAAAGGTTTGCTTGTTCCGGGACGTATGCTAGAAGGTGATGTCCGAGGGGGACAAAGGAGAACAGAGCAGGAATGTCGAAAACGTGGATACGTACCAAAAGGCCGGAGTTCGTGCGCGATGTCGTGCGCGATTTCTGCCTTGTTCATCGTGAGCTTGAGAAGGAGTTCCGGCACTACGACAAGACCGGACATGTGGATTTCTCCATGATCCGCAACCTCTTGGGGCAGGAAATGAACAAGGGCCTCCTGTGGCGGCTCAAGGACACCGCGCACCTGCTTTTCAAAAAGAACGCCTCGGAAAACGGCCTCAACGGCCAATTCCTCGACTGGAGCATCGGCTACATCTTCCACGACACCATCAAGCTCAAGGAAGATGCCTACCAGCAGCAGAACTACGCCCCGTGGTTCCGCGAGCTCCAGCGCCGCCAGCTCTCCGACGACGCCCGCCTTATTTCGCAGGAGCTTATGCGCGTTCTCGATCAGACCAACGAAAGCATCGAGCGCGAGATAGGCCGCATCCGTTTTATCCTCTTCAATTGCCGCCGCCTGCTTATCGACTATCTGGCCCTGCACCGGGATAATGAACTTCTTGCCCGCTTTCTGCTGGCGCGGGAGGAACTGGTGCGCGAGGTTTTCGGCAGCGGCTACGCCCGCCTGCTGGAAAGCGTGTACGGCGACGAGCCGGAGCTGTTGTATCTGCTGGCCGCGCGCAGCCTGCGCGAAGGCGGCTGGCGCGAGGACGCCATGCGCGCCCTCACCGAGGCCGAACGCATCAACGCCGATCATCCCTTGCTGCATCAGGAACGCGGACGCATCTGCGCCAAACGCTCCTGATGTGGCCGGCCCTGCGTGCGCAAGCATCAACGCAGGGCCACACGCCTGCCGCCGGTGAGGCCATATCCGGCATTTGCACTTCTCCGACTTTTTGGTACCGTTCCGCTACGATAGGGCAGGAATCTTCTGCCATGCGCAATATATTCCAGTACAAAGGAGCCGTACCCAATGCCTTTTCTGCACTTCAACCGTCCTCCAACGTACGCGTTGCAGAACCCTGACGAGCCGGAGCTCTTTCGGCAGAATTTCCCCTACACCAAAGTCGGCCGCGTCAACTTTGACGACAGCTTTCTGGTTCCGCGTCCCGCAGAGCCAATGTTCATAACGGATACCACCTTCCGCGACGGACAACAGGCCAGACCGCCCTACACCGTCAAGCAGATTGCCACCATCTACGACTATCTGCACAAGCTGGGCGGGCATTCCGGCCTCATCCGCCAGAGCGAATTCTTTCTCTACTCCGCCAAGGACCGGCGTGCCGTCGAGACCTGCCTTGCCCGGGACTACGCCTTTCCGGAAGTGACGGGGTGGATCCGCGCCAATCCGGACGACCTGCGCCTCGTCAAGGAAATGGGGCTGCGCGAGACGGGCATGCTTACCTCCGTGTCCGACTACCACATCTATCTGAAGCTCAAAAAAGACCGCCAGCAGGCCATGGACGACTATTTGGCCATCGTGGAAAAGGCCCTTGAGTGGGGCATTGTGCCGCGTTGCCACTTTGAGGACATCACCCGCGCGGATATTGACGGCTTTTGTGTGCCCTTTGCCATCCGCCTGATGGAACTCGCCCGCCAGAGCGGCCTGCCTGTGAAGATTCGCCTGTGCGACACCCTTGGCTTTGGCGTGCCGTACCCCGGCGCGGCGCTGCCGCGCTCCGTGGCCAAGATTGTGCGCGCCTTTACCGACCAGGCTGGCGTGCCCGGCGAGTGGCTGGAGTGGCACGGGCACAACGACTTCCACAAGGTGCTCGTTAATGCGTCCACGGCGTGGCTGTATGGCTGCTCCGGGGCCAACGGCACGCTCCTTGGCTTTGGCGAGCGCACGGGCAATGCGCCGCTGGAGGCGCTGATCTTTGAGTACATCTCCCTCACGGGCGAGGACGACGCCGCCGTCACGGAGGTAATCTCCGAGATTGCGGACTACTTCGTGCGCGAGCTGGATTACCGCATTCCGCCCAACTACCCCTTCGTGGGGCGCGACTTCAACGCCACCAGCGCGGGCATCCATGTGGACGGCCTCATCAAAAACGAGGAAATCTACAACATTTTCGACACGGAAAAGATTCTCGCCCGGCCCATCCCCATCATCATCACGGACAAGACCGGCAAGGCGGGCGTGGCGTACTGGATCAACCAGCATCTGGAGCTCAAAGGCTCCGAGCGCATCGACAAGCGTCACCCCACCGTGGGCAAGATTGCCGGGCATATCGCCCGCGCCTACGAAAAGGGCCGCACCACGCACTTCTCCAACAAGGAGATGAAGGCGCTGGTCAAGCGCTTCATGCCCGAACTGTTCCCCTCGGAGTTCGACCACCTCAAGACCGTGGCCCACACGCTGGCCGCCAAGGTCATCGAGCGCCTGTCCAGCCAGTGCGACATCCGGGGTATGGAGACGTCCGCGGTGGAGCGCTGCATGGACGACTTCCTCGCGGAGTACCCGTTCATCCAGTATCTGTACCTCATCGACACCACCGGCCATATTATCAACAGCGCCGTGTGCAACGCCGAGGACCGGCCCAAGTACACGCTGTTCGACTACACCACCGACTTCTCCGACCGCGAATGGTTCACCGTGCCCATGCGCACCGGCAAACTGCACGTGACGGACTTCTACAAGTCGCACTTCACGGGCAAGCTGTGCCTCACCGTCGCCACCCCTGTGGATGACGAGAATATGGAGATTCAGGGTATCCTTGGCGCGGATATCCGCTTTGAGGAATTGCTGCGCCGCCACGAGGCGCTCATCATGGAGGAGGAAGAGGAGAACGGCGAGGCGCACGCCCGCTAGCCCTGCACAGGGCTTCCTTTCCCCACCTGCCTACCAAGGCGCAAAAAAAGGCTCCGGAGTATCTCCGGAGCCTTTTCTGTGTGGTCGGTATCGTGGTGCGCCGCGCGGCTATTGGTACAGCTTCAGGCTGTCGCCGGGGTAGATGCGCGGGGAGGACATATTGTTCCACGCCATGATGCTGCGCGTGCTGACGCCAAAGCGGCGGGCAATGTCATACAGGGTGTCGCCGCGGCGGACCTTGTAGGTGATGAGCTGCTTGGCCTTGCGCGCTTCGGACTTGGTGCGCTTGGCGGCCACGGTGCTTTGGTCCGGGATGTACAGGCGCTGGCCCGGGCGCAGCGTGCTGCGCGACGAGATGCCGTTTGCGCGCGCCAGCGTCGCCACGGTGGTGTTGTAGCGCTTGGCCACATCCCACAGGGTGTCGCCACGGTGGACCGTGTAGTTGGAGCGCGACTGCGCCAGCTGGCGGGTGCGGGCCTTGGAGGTGCCGCGTCCCGGAATGGCAAGGCGCTGCCCCGGCATAATCTTGGAGCGGGTGGTAATCTTGTTGGCGCGGGCCAGTTCGCTGACGCTAACTCCATGGCGGCGGGCGATGGTCCACAGGGAGTCGCCACGGCGCACGCGGTAGGAGCTTGCCGTCAGGTTGCGCTTGGCGGACCGCTTGTTCACCTTCTGGGCGGTCAGGCGGGTTTGGCCCTTGCCCGGAATCTTCAGCGTCTGGCCCGGACGGATGAGGTTGGAGCGCCTGCCGTTGAAGTTTTTCAGCACCGCGATGGGGACGCCAAAGCGGCGGGAAATGCGGTACCACGAATCGCCACGGCGGACCTTGTAGAACGCGTAGTAGCCCGTGTACGTCTTGAAGTCCGCGCTTGCGAGGTAGCCCTGTGCGGCTTCCAGCTTGTCCAGCGGCACGTACACCGTGCTGGATTTCTGCGGGTGGGTTCCCGGCTCCACGTAGGCGGTGTTCATGGCGTGGAATTCCTTCCACGGCACGTCCAGCGCCTTGGCGAAGGCTTTCAGGTCCGTGCGGGGCTTCGTCTCCACGGAGGCAATTTCGCCGGAGCCGCTCCAGTTGGGCTTTTCAAAGCCCAGCGACTCCAGATTGCGGACAATCTTGATGACGGCCATCAGCTTGGGCACGTACTGGCGCGTCTCGCGCGGGAGGTAGTACAGGCGGCGGCCACGGCGCCAGCGGTTCTGGCGCTTTTTGGACAGCTCAAAGAAGTCGTCACAGCCGCTGCGCTTCATGGCGCGCATCACGCGGCCCTCGCCGGCGTTGTACGCCGCAAGGGCAAGGTACCAGTCGTCAAAGTCGCCGTAGAGCTTGGTCAGGTAGTCCGCGGCGGCGTGGGTGGATTTGTAGGGGTCATAGCGCTCATCCATCCACCAGCCAACGTCCAGACCGTACTTTTTGCCCGTAAACGGCATGAACTGCCACAGCCCCTTGGCACCGGCATGCGAACCGGCTTTGGGGTTGAAGCCGCTCTCCACAAAGGGCAAAAACACGAGGTCATGGGGAAGGCCGCGGTCAGCAAAGACCTTGCGGACATACGGAAGATATGTTTCAGAACGCTCAAGCCAACGGGCGAAGTTCTTGCGCCCCCGCTTGTTGTGGGTAAAATACCGGAAGAAGGAGAGCATTTCCTTGGTTTCCACGGAGTCGAGCTGAAAGCTCAGGTCCGCTTCGGTTTCCAGGGCCTCCTGCTCCGTAGCGGACAAAGGCGCTTCGTCCGCTTCGGCAAATTCCTGCACGGCCTC
Source organism: Desulfobaculum senezii (assembly GCF_054657395.1). Classification (NCBI taxonomy): domain Bacteria; kingdom Pseudomonadati; phylum Thermodesulfobacteriota; class Desulfovibrionia; order Desulfovibrionales; family Desulfovibrionaceae; genus Desulfobaculum; species Desulfobaculum senezii. Next base: position 150,085 of record NZ_BAAHYU010000003.1, read on the forward strand.
ATCACTGGGCTGTTCAGGTTCCTCGCCATGCTCCGGCGCTGCGGCCAATTCGTCCGGCATGCCCTCGTCCACCGTGATGACGGCGTCCTCTTCGGGCAGCGGCTTCTTTGTGGCGCAGGCCGAAAGCCCCGCGATACAGAGGGCGAGGACCAGCACCAGCAAAGTGCGGGTAACGGCCGTCGCGTGTGTATGTGCCTCTGGGGCGTCGGTCTCAGAGTATGTGTATGTGCTCATCGGTTCAGGATGTGTTTGCGCTCAGTCGAGCATGCTAGGTTAGAAAAATATCTAGAGAACAGCTGTTGAAAGTCAAGGAAAATCGGGATGTAGACTCGGGCTTGAGGGCCTAAGTCCCTGAATTTTTTAGGCAGGCAGCAGGGACGTAACTACCATGAATACCAAAGGAAAAAAACGGCAGACCGGCGGTGACGATAACCTCGTTCCCGGACGCAAGCCCGTTTTGGAACTCGTGCAGAATAGCCGCGACACCGTCGATATGGTGTTCGTGCAGGAAGGCGCACGCGGAAAAGATGTCGGGGCCATCATCGACGCGTGCCGCGATGGCGGGGTGCGCTTTCGTAAAGTGCCGCGGGGCGATATGGCCCGGATGTTCGACGGCAACCATCAAGGCGTGCTCGCAAGAACATCCGCCGCGTCGTACACCGAGCTGGAGGATCTGCTGGACGCCGCGCTGGACGCGCCGCTGCCGCTTCTCCTCGCCCTCGACCAAGTGCAGGACCCCGGCAACGTGGGCGCTATGGCGCGCACGCTCTACGCCCTCGGCGGGGCCGGAATCATCGTCCCCAAAGACCGCACCGCCTACCTCGGCGGAGCCGCCGTCAAGGCGTCCGCCGGCGCGCTGACACGCCTGCCCGTCGCCCGGGTGGTCAACCTCTCCCGCGCTCTCGATGCGTGCGATGAACGCGGTTGGCCTATCTATGGTTCCATGGTCGACCCCGTCGGAAAGAACATGTACGCGCAAGCATTGTCAACTCCGGCCGTCCTCGTCATGGGTAACGAAGAAAAAGGCATCCGCCCCGGCGTTGCCAAAAGGTGCTCGGAAAAATTGACGATTCCCCTGCGCCGGCCCTTCGACTCCTTCAACGTCGCCCAAGCCGCCGCCATCATCATGGGCGAATTCTCCCGCCAACACGGCTAACGCCGTATGGCGAGATGCTGCGACTCTTCAGCGTCCCCTGCTTCGTGTGGAAGCAGGGGACGCTTTTTTTCTTTTGCCTCCGGCGGCTCAAGGGTGTGACACCCTTGAGAATCCCCAGGATTTTTCGGGCGGAAGCCGCCCGAAAAATAGGGGTGGGTGGGCGGGTCTTTTGCCTTCTCTTTGTTCTACACACACATCCTCAACAGGGATTCTCACCGCCCATCACACAGCGCCAACGCCCCCCAAAAAAATATCTTCCCATCCACACGGACGGGAGCCGTCAGGGGTGACGACAGTGCCATACACAGCCGCCCGGTCTGTGCGCACGCAGGATCGTTAAGCAATCGTATTGGCAATCAAGCGTTAAGTGCAGGATCCCAAGGTTTTCCCGTCCGTAAAATCGCATTGCAAATCACGAGAAGCTTCCTTGCACAGGCAGTGAGGGCGACCTTTTTAGGTTTGCCCGCATCGCAAAGACGCTGGTAGAAGGCTCGAATTGCAGGGTTCCAGACAGTCGCTGAGATTGCGCTCATGTAAAGGGCGCTACGTACTTTTATTCGTCCTCCCCAAACGCAACGTTGCCCCGTTTTCTTGCCGCTATCCCTGTTGAATGGTGCCAGGCCTGCTAGAGAAGCTGCTTGCTTCGGCGTTAACGTCCCCAACTCAGGAAAGAAAGCAAGAAGAGTCGCAGAGGTTACTGACGAAATCCCTTTCGTGGTTTCAAGCAACGTTGCCTTATCGCTAAAATCTTTGTCACTGAGAATGTGTTTCTTGATTTCAAGTGACAAACTCTTTTCTTGCGTTCTTAGAGTAGCAATGACGTCTTCAATATAAGGGCGCACATCAGACGAAGCTCGCTGCAAGCGAACGCGCTCCCGGGAAAGGATTTCGACGACCTGCCGACGACGGTTAACTAGAGTTTCCAGCTTGCGCTGAGTTGCCCGGACTTTTTGATTTTCCCGGACAGGGACGACTTCCCCAAACTGAACAAGAACAAGAGCATCAATACGATCCGTCTTCGCCAACACTCCGAGGCTCCGGGCAAAGTCACGCACACGGCGAGGATTCACAACAGCGACGGGAATGCCTTGCTCCATCAAAAAATCTGCGGCGTCAGACTCATATCCACCTGTCGCTTCCACGATGACGAGCTCAACATTATGCGCTTCTGCCGTCTCAACGATTTGCTGAAAACCCGAAGGGGTATTTTCAACAGTGGACGTGCTGTCGTCACCAGAAATGGCGACATCAAGCTTGGCCTTCGATACGTCAATGCCCATGGTGCGTTTCATCGTAGTTCACTCTTCCTTGCAAATTCGAGCTTTGTGCTCTAACAATCATTCGAGTTTGTACTACATATTGCGGCGACCCAGCTTAACAACGAGCTCATTACTCAAGGACGTACGGTCTGCCGCAACAGCCGCCTTCATGCCAGTCATGGAGGCGGCTTCCTTTTTTCTCCGCCTTCGGCTTGAGGGTCAATATACAAGGACGGTAGTCCTTAACCCGCCGGAGGCTCTCTTCCTCTTTTCTTCCCGCGCCTTGTCCCCGGCGCACCTGTCCCCAACTTTTCGTAAAAAATCCGCCAATCGTTCAAAAAGCCTTGCATGCGAGGGGTGCGGGCGGTGTGTGAATGTTGTGCAGAGGCTAGGAGAAGGGAAGGGAGTGTGATAGATTGGGAAAACCTGTGGAGAAAACCGTTGTATCACGGCTGGATGCGTCACTTTGGAGGGCTTTGTGTCACAGGAAGTACGCGACCTTGTCAGGCGATTTATGCCGGACTTTCCACTTGCACGCTGCGGCAAGCTGTATACGGACACGACGGAGTTTATGGACATTTCGTATGGGGATGTCATGCTCCTTGGCGGTCTGCATTATATGGTGCTGAAGGAGGAAGTGGAGCGGCGCTATGGCCTTGAGGACCCGAAGTATTGGGTTAAGCGCTGCCGTGTGCTGGAGACGGGCGAGCGGCGCATTGCCAAGCTGGTGTTCCACGAGAATTTCCCCCTGCGCATCGGCGCTATGGAGGTGCGGTGCTTCCGCAGTCCGGAAAAGGAGGCGCGCATTTTGAACCTTGTCCGGGGTGACCGGCGGTTCATGCAGGGGCAGCCCCTGCACGACAGCAAGGGCAATATTGTGCGGCTGCTGGAGATTGTGCACGGGCGGCGGCTGGACAGCATTGTGGACGGGCTGGAGGTGGGCCACAGGGAATATTTCCTTCAGCATTTGCCGGGGCTTTTGGAAAAGTTCATCGAGGCGGCTGAAGCCATCGACTATTTGCATTCGCGATTTGAAAAGCACGGCGACATCCGCCGCGACCATTTGCTCATTCAGCACGGCTCCGGGCGGCCGTGCTGGATCGACTTCGACTATACCTTCGATTTTCAGGAGAACCCGTTTGGGTTGGACCTTTTTGGACTTGGGAACATCCTTGTCTACCTTGTGGGGCAGGGCGACCTGATCCGCGAGGTCTTTGCCTCGCGCGGGTTGGGCGCGCCGGAGGAGGCGGGCTTGGAGCGTGAGGATTTTTCCATTGTCTTTGCCAACCGCGTGGTGAACCTGCGCAAGCTGTATCCGTATATTCCAGAAGCACTCAATAACGTGCTGATGCATTTCAGCGCGGGGACGTATGTCTTTTATGAATCCGTGGAGGAGTTCCTTGCGGAGCTGCGCCCGTGCGTGCCGCTTGTGCGGCGCATGGCGCGGCAAGCAGGGTGACAACAGGGAGAGGCGTCATGATGGACTGCAGGCGAATTTTGTTGGCGGTGGATACATCGGAAAATTCATTGCGCGCCATTGAGTATGTGGCGCAGATGCTGGGCGGCGGCTGCGGCGGCGAGGTGGAGCTGTTGCACATTGTGCGGCTGCCGGAGCGGGATATGTATCCGGACGAGGAGGCTTTTGACGCCAAGCTGTGCGAGCAGGAGGAAGAATCGCATGCCTTTCTCGACACGGCGCGGGGCATCCTGCTGGACGGCGGCTTTACGGACGAGGCGGTGACAGAGCGGCAACTGTGCATTACGGCGCCATCCATTGCCCAGCACATCCTGCGTATCCAGAAGGAGGGCGGCTTTGGGACGGTTGTTGTTGGCCGCCGGGGCGTGAGCAAAGCTGAGGAATTTCTGTTTGGCAGTGTGTCGAGCAAGGTTGTGCACTACGCCAAGAATTGCAGTGTGTGGGTGGTGGGGTAGACGCGTGGGGCTCAGGCCCGGAGGATGAAGAGCATGGGAGTTGGAATGGAAAAACATCTGCTTGTGACGGTGAGCGGCGAAGAGAGCGCCATGCATGGCATCCGCTTTATCCTCAATTTTTTCAAGAACAGGCAAAACCTGCGCCTGACGCTGTTCTACGCGGCCACCCGCCCGCCGGAGGTCTGGGAGCACGAAAAAAACTTTGAAACGCTGAATGAGCAGCGACGCATGGCGGACAAGGCCGAGGCCAAGGGCCGCAAGGCTCTGGAGGAGGCGCGCACGCACCTGTGCAGTCTGGAACTGTGCGAGGAGCAGGTGGACGCCAAGCTCATGTTCCGCAAGGACACCAAGGCCATGGACATCCTGCGCGAGGGCGAGGAGGGGCTGTACGACGCCATTGTGCTGGGCCGCCGGGGACTGACACGCATAGAACAGCTGGTGGAGGACAGCGTGAGCATGGAAATCATCGGCAAGCAGTCCATTGCGCCGATGTGGATATGCCGCTGGCCGGAGAAGCACCGCCAGCATGTGCTCCTGTGCCTTGACGGATCCGATGCCAGCTACCGCATGGCGGACCATGTGGGATTTATGGTGGCGGAGGAGAAGCACCACCATGTGCGGCTGCTGCGCGTTATCAAGCCGGGAACGCGAAGCCACCGCGAAACCGAAGAAATTTTTTCCCGCGCGGCGGAGTCCCTCTTGGAGAACGGTGTGGACGAATCGCGCATCCGCATGACGGTGCGCGAGCGCAATACGCCGTGGCGGGCCATTATGGAGGAGGCCGAGGACGGCATGTACGCCGCGGTGGCCCTTGGGCGCACGGGCGCGGGGGGCGGCATGTTTAAGCGGCTGTTCATGGGGTCTACGACGATTAACCTTATGCGTGAGCTTGCTGGCGCAGTGCTGTGGGTGCGTCCCTAAGGACGGGGCGAAGCCCTGCCCGGAGGCCCCGGCGCGTGTGAGCGAATTTTCGGCCCCTTGCGGGGCAATCTGCGACTGAGGAGGCAATGACCGTGGTGGAAACCAAAGCGGAAAAAGCCGCCAGCTATGACGGTGTGGTGGATGCGGTTCGCGGCGGCGTGGTGGACGTCTCTTTTCCGGATGGCCTGCCCCCCTTGCGGACGCTGGTACGCACCGATGGTGACGACGGCATCGTGATGGAGGTGGCCTCGCATATTGATGCTGAGCGTGCGCGGTGCCTTGCGTTGATGGCGGTGCAGGGCGTGGCGCGCGGGGACACGGTGCGCGGCGAGGGCAGCCCGCTGGAGGCGCCGGTGGGCGAGGGACTGCTTGGGCGCGTATTTAACGTGTTTGGCGACCCCATCGACGATAAGCCCGCGCCGGACCTTGAGCGGCGCGGCGTGCACCGTGCCCCGGCCCCGCTGTCCGAGCGTGTGGCGGGGGAGGAGGTCTTCCCCACAGGCATTAAGGTTATTGACCTGCTGGCTCCGCTGGAGCGCGGCGGCAAGGCCGGAATGTTCGGCGGCGCGGGCGTGGGCAAAACCGTCGTCATTACCGAGCTTATCAACAACATGGCCGGACGCCACAAGGGCGTGAGCATCTTTTGCGGCATTGGCGAGCGCTGCCGCGAGGGCGAGGAACTCTACCGCGACATGCGCGAGTCCGGCGTGATGGACTCCACGGTGATGGTGTTCGGGCAGATGAACGAGCCGCCGGGGGCGCGCTTTCGCGTGGGGCTGTCGGCCATGACTATGGCGGAACATTTCCGCGACGACAGGGGGCAGGATGTGCTGCTCCTTGTGGACAATATTTTCCGGTTTATTCAGGCGGGCATGGAATTGTCCGGCCTGATGGGGCGCTTGCCGTCGCGCCTTGGCTACCAGCCCACCATGGCGACGGAACTGGCGGAACTGGAGGAACGGATTTCCAGCTCGCGCCGCGCGGCCATTACGTCCATTCAGGCGGTGTACGTGCCTGCTGATGACCTGACGGACCCCTCGGCGGTGCATACCTTTGCGCACTTGTCGGCAAGTATTGTGCTTTCGCGCAAGCGCGCGGGCGAGGGACTGTATCCGGCGGTGGACCCGCTCCAGTCGTCCTCGCGCATGCTGTCGCCTGCGGTGGTGGGCCAGCGGCACTACGACGTGGCGCGCGAGGTGCGCCGCACGCTGGCCTCGTATGAGGAGCTCAAGGACATCATCGCCATGCTGGGGCTGGAGGAACTCTCCAGCGAGGACCGCAAAACCGTATACCGCGCGCGGCGGCTGGAGCGCTTCTTGACCCAGCCGTTTTTCACCACGGAGCACTTTACGGGCAAGAAGGGCCGCATGGTGGACCCGGAGAAGACCGTGGAGGGCTGCGAACGCATTCTTGCTGACGAGTTCGCGGAGATGCCGGAGCCTGCGCTGTATATGATTGGCGACATCGACGAGGCCGGGGGCGCGTGATGCAGCTGAGCGTTGTTCTGCCGCTGAAGGTTTTCCTTGAGGAGGAGACGGACAAGGTGGTGGGCATGGGCCTGCGCGGGGGCTTTTGTTTGCGGCCGCGCCATGTGGATATGGCTACAGCGCTCATTCCGGGCATTCTGTCATGGTGGGCGGATGGCGAGGAGCGCTTTGTGGCCGTGAACGGCGGCATATTGGTGAAAAGCGGCGACGAGGTCCGCGTGGCCACGCGCCACGCCGTCAGCGGCGAACTGGGGCACCTGCGCGAGGCCGTGGACGCCATGACCGAGGAACTGGACGAGGGCGAACGTGCGGCGCGTACGGCTTTGGCGCGCCTTGAGGCGCGCTTTGTGCGCGGTGTTTTGGACTTTGGGAGCCGATAGACCATGCCGGAGAAATTTTCACGCGGGGTGGACAGGCAGGAGCGGCGGCGCATTGGCGGGCGGCGGGACAACCGCCCGGAACTGCTGCGCGGGCTGGGGATGTTTGGCCTTGTGGGCTGGGCTGTGGCCGTGCCGCTGTTGGTGGGCACCTTTGTCGGGGTGTGGATTGACCTGTCGCATCCGGGCACGTCGTCATGGACGCTGATGCTGATGGTGCTGGGGCTTGGTATTGGCTGCGCCCACGCGGCGTACTGGGTCAGCCGCGAGCGGCGGTCCATTTTGCGGGACAAGGAGGAACACGGGCATGACCGTGATGGGAAATGAGCCGATGGTGCTGGCTGTGGCGGCCGTGTGGGGCATGGTCCTTGGCGCGCTGTACTTTGGCGGGCTGTGGCTGAGCCTGCGGCTGGTGCCCGGGCGGCGTCGCCCGCGGGCGACGTTTGGGGCGCTGTATGTGGCGCGCCTTGCCGTGGCCCTTGCCGGATTCTGGGCCGCGCTCACTGCCGGGCCTCTGGCCCTTGGCGCGGCCATGGTGGGATTCATTGCTATGCGCGCGCTCATGGTGCGCCGCCTTGGCGGCGTGAGCGGAGGACGGCATGGATATAAGTCCTGACTGGATTGTATACTGGCGCTACGGCCCGGTCACGCTGAGCGCAACCCTTGTCTATACGTGGGTGGTCATGGCGCTGCTTGTTGGCGGGTCGTGGCTGGTGACGCGGCGGCTGGTGCGGCACGAGGATGTGTTGGCGGGGCAGAAGGTGCCGCGCTGGCAGACCGTGCTGGAGACCGTGGTGGTCTACGCGCGCGGCGAGGTGACGGAGGTGCTGGGCAAGGGCGCGGCGAGTCTGTTGCCGTTTTTGGCGACGCTGTTTTTGTTCATTGCCGTCAGCAATACCTTGGCGGCGGTGCCGGGCTTTATAGCGCCCACGGGGTCGCTGTCCACCACGTCGGCGCTGGCGCTGTGCGTGTTTGTGACGGTGCCGGGCTATTCGTTGCTGCGTGTGGGGCTGCGGAAGTATCTGGTGACCTATGTGCGCCCAACGCCGCTGATGCTGCCCCTGAATATTTTTGCGGAACTGTCGCGGACCATGGCGCTGGCCGTGCGTCTGTTTGGCAATATCATGAGCGGGCGGATGATGGGGGCGATTTTGCTCATCATTGCGCCGCTGTTTGTGCCCGTGGTGATGCAGGTGCTTGGCCTGCTTATCGGGCTGGTACAGGCCTATATTTTCGCGGTGCTTGCCGCCGTGTATATCGCCGCCGGAATTGAGGCGGAAGAGGAATCCCCGTGAAACTGACAAGGAGTCGAACATGGACAGTCTGACCATCGTTGCCGCCGCGTCCATCATCGGCGCGGGATTGTGCATTGGCCTTGGCGCTATTGGCCCGGGCATTGGTGAGGGCCACGCCCTTGGGCGGGCGCTGAACTCGTTGGCCCAGCAGCCGGACGAGGCCAGCACCATCACCCGCACGCTGTTTGTGGGCCTTGCCATGGTGGAATCCACGGCTATCTATGCCTTTGTGGTCACCATGATTTTGCTGTTTGCCAATCCGTACTGGAACTATTTCCTCGGGCAGGCCGGAGGCTGAACCCGGGCAGGCAAGGAGTTCCACCGTGCTGTTTGACTGGTTCACCATTGGCGCGCAGATCGTCAATTTTCTGATCCTGCTGTGGCTGCTGAAGCGGTTCCTCTACGGTCCCATACTGCGGGCCGTGGACAGCCGCGAGGCGGCCATTGCCCAGCGCCTGCGCGATGCCGACGCCGCGCGTGACGCCGCCGAGGAGGAGCGCCGCGCCCTAGCCAGGGACCGCGAGGGCTTCGCCGAGGAGAAGCGTCAGCTTATGGAAAAGGCCCGCGAGGACGTGCAAACATGGCGCGAAAGCGCCGAAGAGCGCGTGCGCGGCGAGGTGGAGGCCCGCCGTGAGCGCTGGCTGGAGAGCCTGAGCGCGGAGCAGGCCGAGTTCGAACGCGCCCTTGCCGAGCGCGTGGCGCGCGAGGTTGTTTCGGTATCGCGCCGGGTGCTCACTGACCTTGGCGACGCGGACCTTGAGGAGCGCCTTGCCGAGGCCTTCCTGCGCGAGGTGCGCGAGCGGCGCGGCGCGGCGGTGTCCGGCCGCGTGACCGTGGGCACAGGCGCGGACATGGGGCCGGAGGCCCAGCGCCGCGTGGCCGAGGGGCTGCGCAATGTGTTCACGGAGGTGACGGAGGTGGACTTTACGCAGGCCTCGGAGCTTGGATTCGGCATGCGGATGGAAACGGGAGACACGCGCATCGGCTGGACGCTTTCCGGTTATCTGGAAGGTCTTGAACAGCGGGTGCTGGACGAACTGGCGGCAACGCCGCAGGGAGGCATGGCGTGAGCGACACGGGCAGAAGCATGCAGAATGCGCTGGAGACCGGAACGCAGGCCGTGGACCGCGCCCTTGGGGACTACGACTACGCGCCCACCACGGAGGAGGTGGGGCGCGTCATCGCCGTTGGCGAAGGCATAGCGTGGGCCGAGGGGCTCGGCGCGGTAGGCTCTGGCGAATTGGTGAAGCTGGCCGGACGTGTTTCGGCCTTGGTGATGGATATTTTGCCGGACAAGGTGGGCCTTGCTCTGCTCGACGACGCCACAGGCCTGTCCGCAGGTGACGAGGCCGTGCGCACCGAGCGCGTGCTGGATGTCCCTGTAGGCGAGGGGCTGATGGGGCGCGTGGTGGATCCGCTCGGGCGGCCGCTGGATGGCGGCGGACCTGTGGACGCCCCGGCACGCTGGCCCGTTGAGCGCGACGCGCCGCCCATCATGCACCGCGCGCCTGTGGAACGGCCAGTGGAGACGGGCATAACGGTCATAGACGCCCTTATCCCCGTTGGGCGCGGGCAGCGCGAGCTCATCCTTGGCGACAGGCAGACGGGCAAGACCGATGTGGCCCTGACCGCCATCCTGAACCAGCAGGGCAAGGACTGCCTGTGCGTGTACTGCGCCGTGGGACAGCGCAGTTCCAGCGTGGCCAGCGCCGTGGAAACCCTGCGCCAGAATGGCGCGCTGGAGTACACCATGGTGGTGGTTGCCGAAGGCGGCGACCAGCCCGGCATGATTTACGCCGCGCCCTTTGCGGCCACAAGCATGGCTGAATACCTTATGCACGAGGGACGCGACGTGCTGGTGGTGTACGACGACCTGACGCGCCACGCCGTGGCGTACCGCCAGCTTTCGCTTCTGCTCCGGCGTCCGCCGGGGCGCGAGGCCTTTCCCGGCGATATTTTCTACCTGCATTCGCGCCTTTTGGAGCGCGCCACCCACCTGCGTGACGAGCACGGCGGCGGCTCCCTTACCGCGCTCCCCGTCATTGAGACGGAAGCGCAGAACCTGTCGGCCTACATCCCCACCAACCTTATCTCCATCACCGACGGGCAGATTTATGTGAATCCGGACCTGTTCCGCAAAGGGCAACTCCCCGCTGTGGACGTGGGCAAGAGCGTGTCGCGCGTGGGCGGGCGCGCCCAGCATCCGGGCTACCGCAAGGTCGCCGGGGACCTGCGCCTGTCGTATTCGCAGTTTCAGGAGCTCGAAGCCTTTGCCCGTTTTGGCACCCGGCTCGACGAGAGCACGCGAAAGACCCTTGAACACGGGCGCCGCGTGCGCGAGGCCTTTAAGCAGCGGCGGTACGAGCGGCTGTCCGCGCCGGAGCAGGTGAGTCTGCTTTTTGCCGTGACTAGCGGCTTTTTGGACACCATCCCCGTGGAGAATTTGCCGGATGTACGTCAGCGTTTGACGCAGGCGCTGGAGCCGCGCGAGGATCTGATGGAGCCGCTCACGCAGGCCGGGCCGGATGACGGGGTGTGGGAGGAGTTGCAGGGCGAGATGGAGCGGTTCTTTGCGGCGGAGGGGGGCGATGATAACCCTTGAGGCGCTGGAAAAGCGCATTGCCACCGCCGGAAATCTGCTGTCCGTGGTGACGTCCATGAAGAACCTCGCGGCGGTGAACATGCGCCAGTATGAGCGCGCCGTGGAGGCTCTGGAACGCTACTCCGTCATCAACGACATGGGGTGGCAGGTGCTGCTGCGCAATGGCGCGCTGCGGCCCGTTGCGCCGCGCGGCGAGGCCGTGTGCCTTGTCATAGGCTCGGATCAGGGCCTGTGCGGCACGTTTAACGAGGCCGTGGGCACAAAGGCGGCAGAGGCGCTGGCGGAGCGTGACAGGGCGCGTGTGTGGTGTTCCGGAGCGCGCGCCGAAAGCGCCCTTGATGAGGCCGGGCACACCCCGGATGGACACATCCCCCAGCCCGCAGGGCTGACGGGCATCAGCACGGCGGCCATGCGCGCCGTGCGGGACCTGCCGGAGCCGCCCGGAGCCTTGACGCTCATTTCCAACGAGCCGGAAAGCGGCGGGGGCTTTCGCACGCGGGTGCGGCAGGTGTTGCCGCTGGACGCCGCATGGCTGGAGGAACACCGGGCCGCGCCGTGGCCGCGCCGGAACCTGCCCATGCCCGGTGTGCCGCGCCGTGAACTGTTTGCCCAGCTGTTCGCCCAGTATCTGTTTATTTCGCTGTACCGGGCCTTTGGCCTGTCCATGGCGGCGGAGAATGCCGCGCGCCTGACGGCCATGCAGCGCGCGGAAAAGAACGTGGAGGAAATGCGCGACGACCTTGCGGCCCAGCATCGCGATTTGCGCCAGAGCCTTATCACGGCGGAACTTTTGGAAGTGGCCGCCGGGTTCGAGGCCCTCGAAGGCGGCTGAACCTCCCCCCGCGCCGCAACCAGATGAAAAACGCGCCCCGCAGACGGAAGCCTGCGGGGCGCGTTGGTATGCTGTATGGGCCGGGACGCCGCCCTTTAGGGCAGGGCTACTGCACGGCTTCGCCGGTTTCGGCGCTGACGTCGGTGAGGCGGGAGAGGTAGTCCTGCACTTCCTGCGTGCCCTTCCACTCCTCGTAGCCGGTCATCCACTCGCCAAAGGACATATATTCCTTGTCCAGTTCATCCTCATGGCCCTGCATCCACAGGCCAAAGAGGTACATCTCAATTTTCAGTTCCTTGGAGTCGAAGCTCTTTTCCACGAGTCCGGGGGGGTACTTTTCCCCGTCGTAGACGCTGGCAACATGCGAGCACACTTCGGTACAGGAGCGTTCGTAGTCGATGAGGCTTTTGTCGTAGCGGTTCGCAAGCTCATACAGGTGGGGGTATCGTCCTTCAATATCCTTGAGGATTTCTTCCGGGATGCCGATGAGCAGGGCCTCGCCCTGTTCTTCTTCCACGAAGTAGAACCGCAGCCAGTTTTCAAACTTCATGACTTCCGCCACGTCGGCGACGGCGTAATCGATTTTGCGCGCCATTGTGTATGCCTCCATTCCGGTCATTGATTACGTTGTGCAGAAGTTCACAAGTAGGCATCAAGTCCGGCGGAGTCAAGGGGCTTGTCTGGGGCACCCGCTGGCGGGCCGTTTTTTCGGCGCTGGCGGCGTGGGTTAGGACTGGTGCAGGTGGCAGGCCACAAAGTGCTCCGGCGCGGCCTCGTGCCATGCTGGCGCGGCGGCGGAGCACACGGGCATGGCCTCGGGGCAGCGGGGGTGAAAGGGGCATCCGGCGGGGGGATTGATGGGGCTTGGGATGTCCCCGGCTACGCGCAGAGCAAGGCCCCCGGATTCCGGGTCCGGGCGCGGCACGGCGTCCAGCAGGGCGCGGGTGTAGGGGTGCAGGGGCGCGGCGTAGATGTCCCGGCTGGGGGCCAGCTCCATCAGGCGGCCAAGGTACATTACGGCGACGCGGTCGCTCATGTAGCCCACCACCGCAAGGTCGTGCGAGATGAAAATATACGTCAGTCCCAGCTTGTCCTGCAGGTCCTGCAACAGGCCGATGACCTGCGCCTGAATGGACACGTCCAGCGCGGAGACGGCTTCGTCGCAGACCACGCAGGCGGGATTGAGGGCAAGGGCGCGGGCAATGGCCACGCGCTGGCGCTGGCCGCCGGAAAATTCATGGGGATAGCGCGAGATGAGCTCCGGGCGCAGGCCCACCCAGTCCATAAGTTCGCGCACGCGCTGACGGCGCTCCCTGCGCGGCACGCCGTGGATGGCAAGGCCCTCGGCAATGGTGCTGCCGATGCGCTTTCGCGGATTCAGGGAAGAGAACGGGTCCTGAAAAATCATCTGCACCTTGCGGGGATAGGCCTTCTTAAAGGCGTGGTCCGCGGACCAGATGTCTGTCCCTTCCAGTTCAATGCCGCCGGACGTGGGGCGCTCCAGCCGTAGCAGCTGGCGCGCCAGTGTGGACTTGCCGCACCCGGATTCCCCCACCAGCCCAAGGGTCTCCCCGGCGCGTACCGATAGCGACACGCCATCCAGCGCGTGGACAAAGCTTGTCTCCGCACCAAAAAGTCCGCTGTCGACGGGGTAGTGCTTCGTGAGGTCGGTAATGCGCAAAAAGGTGGAAATGGCTGGTTCTCCTTGCTCCTGAGGTATGGTCATGGGGACGCTGGCGCGCCCCTGCGGCGCAAGACGGCCGCCCCCGCAGTGTGCCGGGGGCGGCCGGAAATGGCAAGCGTGTGCGGGCGGTTGGCTTTAGCGCAGGGCCGCGTGGAAGGCGTCGGCCACGGAGCGCATATTGGCAAGCCAGTCGTAGGCCAGCGGGTCTGCGGGGATGACGGTGCCGTCCACGCCGCGGGCGATGGCTTCGGCGCTGCGGCGCGCGAATTGGGGCTGGACGAAGATAACGCGCACGCCCTTGGCCTTGGCCGTGGCGATGAGGTGTGCGAGGTCGCGCGGGGAGGGTTCCTTGCCGTCCTGTTCAATGGGCAGCTGGCGCAGGTTGTAGTCCCGCGCGAAGTAGCCCCACGACGGATGGAAGACCATAAACGTGCGCGCACCATCGGACAGGACCGGGGCGGGGGCGTCGTCCTCCTCGTCCGGGGCGTGGTCAAAGGTGGCGGTGAGTTCCATGTGCAGGGCGGTGACGTCGCTGATGAAGGCGGCGTGCCCGGCCTTGTAGGCCTTGGCATTGACGGGGTCGGCAAGGATGAGCGCGTCGCGGATGGTATCCGCCATGCGTACCACATAGCGCGGGGACAGCCAGACGTGCGGGTCCATGGTTTCGGTATCCGCGCTGTGGTCATGGTGTCCAGCGTGATCGTGGTGGGCCGCATGGTCATGATGTCCCGCATGGTCATGATGCTCTTCGCCCTCGTGAGACTCGGCGCCGTCATGGTGGGTGTCGGTGCTGTGCCCCATATTCTCCGCCGCTTCCACCGCATGGTGGGCGCTGTGGTCGTGGTCGCCATCCTCGCCACCGGCGTGATGGTGCGCATGGGGCGCAATGGGAATGCGGGGCAGGCCGTCGGCAATGTTGACGATGCGCATGTCCGCATTGGCGGATGCAAAGCGCGGCAGCCACGCTTTTTCAAAGGGGACGCCAATGGCGAAGTACACCGCCGCATCATTCAGGCGCACCATTTGGCTGGGCTTGGGGTCGTAGAAATGGGGCTGTGAACCGGGCGGCACCATGACCTGCACGTCCACAAGGTCGCCGCCGATGCGTTCGACAAAGTATTTTTCCGGCAGGATGCTCACCGCAACGGACAGGGGCTGGGCCATGGCCGCCCCGGCCAGAAAGACAAGGCCGGCAAAGGCGGCCACAGTATATGCAAAGCAGCGTGATAAAACATGCATAGGCAGACTCCTTTCGCGTACTGTATCGCCCCTTTGCATGCATGTGTCAATGATTGCGGCAGCCCTGCGCGGGCGGGGCTCAGCCAAGATGCCGTGCACCTGCGTGCATGTTGGGGCAGAAAAAAGGCCAGCGCGCGTGGTGCGTCGCTGGCCGGAAAGGCGGGTGGTGAAACGGGCAAAGCGGGCAGGCAAGCAAACAGCCCGCAGGGCGGTGCGCGCCCTATTTCTTGGCCTTTACGCGCTCCCACAGGGCGTTCATTTCATCAAGGCTCAGGTCCGCGATGTCGCGGCCGCCGTTTTGGGCGGCGTCCTCAATGGCGCAGAAGCGGTTCAGGAACTTCACGTTGGCGTCCTCAAGGGCCATGTTGGCCTTGAGACCGTGGCGGCGTCCGTATTCGATGAGGGAGAACAGGTAGTCGCCGAATTCTTCCTGCATGCGCTCTTTGTCGCCGGAGGCTTCGGCCTCCAGCCATTCCTGCCATTCGCTGTCCAGGTGGGCTTTTTGGTCCTCGTCGGACTCCCACGTAAAGCCGGTGCGCGCGGCCTTGGAATTCACGCGGTAGGCCTTGAGCATGGGCGGCAGGCCTTTGGGCAGGGAATCGAACACACGCTTTGGGGCTTCGCCCTCGCCGTTCTTTTCGCGGCGCTTGATGCGTTCCCAGTTGGAGAGCAGTTCGTCCTTGCTGCCGAGGTGCAGGTCTTCAAAGACGTGCGGATGGCGGCGGATCATCTTGGTGGCGCTGTAATCAAAGGAGTCCGCCAGCGAAAAATGTCCGGCGCGGCGGTACAGCTCGGCCACGAAGACCAGCAGGAAGGCCACGTCGCCCAGTTCCTCCATGACTTCGTTGGTGGTCTCGGCGGTGGAATGCGCGGGGGCGTCGTTGCGGATGGCTTCCACGAGTTCAAAGGACTCCTCAAGGATGTAGTCGGTGAGGGTCCAGGGGGTCTGCTCCTTGTCCCAGGGGCAGCCGTTGTCGCCAAGCAGGCTGTCGATAACGCCGGAGAGTTTGTCCAGCGCTTCGGCGGTGGTCAGAGGCGTGGTGGAGGTTGGTGCGTCGGCATTGGTGGGCATGGTACTACTCTGTGGCCTCCTTGAGGGAACTTTTCACGGTGTCGAGCATTTCGAGGGAGCTTTCGCCCAGCTTTTTGCCGGAGGAGCGTGCCCCTTCCAGAAAATCATCCAGAGCCTTTTCGCGCTCGCGCTGCATGCGTTCGCGCAGGTCCGAGGGATCGAAGTTGCGCATTTTGTCCGGGGTGAACTGCGACAGGGTGTCCACGCCGCGCTGCAGGTAGGGCGCAATGGCGGACTCGCGCGTGACGTCGGAGCTGGGCATAAAGGACGCCAGCGCCACCAGCAGAATGCAGCACAGCCCGCCAGCCTTGATAAAGCCGACCGCCGCGCCGCCGGGAATGTCCAGCCACGGCACGGGCATGATGCGGAAAATGCGCACCAGCATCCACGCCACGATGGACACGCCAATCATCACCCCGGCAAACAGCGTGATGTAGGACAGAAAATGCAGCAGGCCCGGGCTTTTGAACCATGTGGAATAAAAGCCCACCAGCATGTCGTTGTGGGCGTTGGCCAGCCAATACGCGAGTATAAGGCCAAGGGTGGACGCCACTTCCTTGATAAGGCCGCGAAACGCGCCCCGGACAAAGAAATAGGCCGCAATGGCAATGAATATGATGTCCAGAAAGTTGAACATGAAGTGGATTTCCTTTTTTGGAGCGGACCGGACGGTCCGGTGTGGCACTGGGGCGGCGCGGGCGGCGGTGCATCCGCGACGCCGGAAAAATCTTTCCGTTACCTACCAGAACAGCGTCCAAAGGTGAATAGGGGTGTTGCACGTCCCGGACGTTGATATGCGTCATTTGGGGGGCGGGCGGCGCAAGATGCGGGGCAGGCGGCGTGTCTGGCGCGCGGCCCGTCCTTTACGCCGCAGGGTGCGCCGTTCACCGATTTGCACGTGCCGCAGGGGCCGGGCGGGTGTATAACGAAAAAGTATCCATACCCCGCACGCGGTGGACGCCCCCCGGCATCCGCCGGCGGGATACAGGAGGTCGTTATGGACAAGCGGCAGGAGTATTGGCGGCGCAACCTCAGGTACATGGTTATTTTGCTCAGCATCTGGGCGGTTGTGTCCTATGGGTGCGGCATTCTCTTTGTGCAGCCCCTCAACGCCATCCACATTGGCGGGTTCCCCTTGGGGTTCTGGTTTGCCCAGCAGGGAGCCATCTATGTCTTCGTGATTCTCATCTTCGTCTATTTCTTTCTCATGCGGCGTTTGGACAAGATCTTTGACGTTCATGAATAGCCCGCCCCTGCTGTGGCGTGCGGAAACCATGCGGAGGGCGCGATGACGCTTCAGGTGTGGACCTATATCATGGTCGGGGTGACCTTTGGGGTGTACTTGACCATTGCGTGGATGTCCCGTGTGCGGGATACCAAGGGCTTTTATGTGGCGGGGGGCGGCGTGCCGCCTTTGGCCAACGGCATGGCCACGGCTGCGGACTGGATGAGCGCGGCGTCGTTCATCTCCATGGCCGGACTCATTTCCTTTTTGGGCTACACGGGCGCGGTGTACCTCATGGGCTGGACCGGCGGCTATGTGCTGCTGGCGCTGTTGTTGGCCCCGTACCTGCGCAAGTTTGGCAAGTTTACGGTGCCGGACTTTGTGGGCGACAGGTACTACTCGCGCACGGCGCGGGTGGTGGCGCTGGTGTGCGCCATTTTTGTCTCCCTCACCTATGTGGCGGGGCAGATGCGCGGCGTTGGCATCGTGTTCTCGCGTTTTTTGGAAACGGACGTGAATACGGGCGTGCTCATCGGCATGGTCATCGTGTTCATCTACGCCGGGCTTGGCGGCATGAAGGGCATCACCTACACGCAGGTGGCGCAGTATTGCGTGCTCATCGTGGCGTTTCTTATCCCGGCGGTGGCTATTTCCCTCAAGATTACCGGCGTTGCCATCCCGCAGATTGGCTTTGGCAGCACCATTCAGGCTGGCCCGGATGCGGGCAAGTACCTGCTGGAGACGCTGGATACCATTGGCAGGGACCTTGGGTTCCGGGAGTATACCTCGGCCTTTGGGGCGGGGAATAAGTCCATGCTGGACGTGTTTGCCCTGACCATGTCCCTGATGGTGGGCACTGCGGGCCTGCCCCACGTGATTATCCGCTTTTACACCGTGCCCAGCGTGCGCGCCGCGCGCCTGTCTGCCGGGTACGCGCTGCTGTTCATCGCCATCCTGTACACCACGGCGCCTGCTGTGGCCTCGTTTGCGCGCTACAACATGATTGGCACCGTGAACGATGCGCCCTACGTGCAGATGCCCTCGTGGTTTACCAAGTGGGAACAGACCGGGCTTATCGCGTGGGTGGACAAGAACGACGACGGTCTCATCCAGTACCGCGCGGGCAAGGTCTTTGCCGGAAAGCCGAACTTTATTGATGGCGCGGGCAGCCACGGCCAGCGGCTGGTGGCGAATCAGGTCACCGAATCCCCCAATGAATTGTACGTGGACCGGGACATCATGGTGCTGGCGAATCCCGAAATTGCCGCGCTGTCGCCGTGGGTCATCGCTCTGGTGGTGGCGGGCGGTTTGGCCGCGGCGCTGTCCACGGCCTCGGGCCTGTTGCTGGTCATCGCGTCCAGCATCTCGCACGACCTGTACTACCGCATCATCAACCGCAAGGCCTCGGAGAAGAAGCGCCTGCTTATCGGGCGCATCATGATTGGCGTGGCCGTGTGTGTGGCCGGGTACTTTGGCGTCAACCCGCCGGGATTTGTGGCGCAGGTTGTGGCGCTGGCCTTTGGCCTTGGCGCGTCCAGCTTCTTCCCGGTGCTGGTGCTTGGCATCTTCTCCAAGCGCACCACGCGCGAAGGCGCCATCTGCGGCATGATTGCGGGCATTGGCTTCACCATGTTCTACATCGTGCAGACCAAGTTCCTTGGCGTTGGCTGGTGGCTGTTTGGCATCAGCCCCGAGGGCATCGGCATGATTGGTATGCTCATCAACTTTGCCGTGACCCTTGGCGTCTCCGCCATTACCGCGCCGCCGCCGCAGGAAGTGCAGGAGCTGGTTGAGAACGTGCGCTCCCCCCGCGGTGCGGGTTCGGCCATTGATCATTAGCCCAACCGGCGCGCGGCGCACACCCGCGCCGCGCGCCGAAAACGCCGGAAGCGAGGCGCTATGCACCGGGACGTGTTCGCGGCCCAGCCGTCGGAAATCATCCCCTTTTTAAAGGCAACGTTGCCCTTCTCCGAATTGGACGACGACGTCCTGCGGGAGTTGGCGCGCAAGTGCTCCATCGACTTCTACCCCAAGGGCACGAGACTGCTCACCCAAGGGGAGAGTGCGGTGGAGCATTTGCTTATTATCCAGCGTGGCGGCGTGCGGCTGTATTTGGTGCAGGAGCAGGGCGGGGACAAGCTGGTGGACTACCGCGGCGAGGGCGGCACCGTGGGCGCGCTGGGCATTATCCGCGAGAGTGTGGCCAGCCTGACGGCTGACACCATTGAGGATACCTTCTGCTTCAAGATGCCTGCACTGGTCTTCCGCCAGCTGGTGGAGACCCACCCGGCCATTGCCCGGCATTTTCTGCACAGCCTCTCGGAGCATTACGTCTCGCGCGCGTTTTCGGAACTGCGCCGCCAGCACGCGGACCTGTGCACGGACAGCCCGTTGTATTTGTTTTCCACCCGCATCGGCGACCTTATCCAGCGCGCCCCGCGCGGGGTGGAGCGGGGGGCGAGCATCCGCCGGGCCGCGCGGCGGATGCTGCGTGGCGGCATCGGCTCGCTGCTGGTGACCGAGGGCGAGGGCGGCGCTCCTGTGGGGATTGTCACGGACAAGGACCTGCGGCGCTGTGTGGCCGAAGGCGTGGACCCTGCCGCGCCTGTGGAGAGCATTATGAGCGCGCCGCTGGTGACGGCCAGCCACCGCGCTGTGTGCTTTGACGCCCTGCTGAGCATGATGGCGGCGCAGATTCACCACTTGGCTGTGGAGGAGGACGGGCGCGTGGTGGGGATGGTGACGTCCCACGACATCATGGTGCTGCAGGGCCGTTCCCCGGTGTATCTGTTCCGCGAGATATTGGCCCAGCGCCGGATTGAGGGGCTGTACGCCCTGTCGCAGAAGGTGCCGCTGGTGGTGGGGTCCCTTATTGAGGAGGGGGCCAAGGCCGGGAACATTACACGCATGATTACCGTGCTGAATGACCTGATTCTGGAAAAGCTGCTGACCATGCTCCAGGACAAGATGGGTCCGCCGCCGGTGCCGTTTTGCTGGATGCTCATGGGCAGCGAGGGGCGGCGTGAGCAGACCTTTCATACCGATCAGGACAACGCCATCATCTACACCGACCCGCAAGACGCGGACGAGGCCGCCAGCGCCGAGGCGTATCTGGCGCGCTTTGCCGATGCCGCGCGGGACCATTTGGGGCGCTGTGGCTACCCGCCGTGCCCCGGCGGCATGATGGCGTCCAATCCGCGCTGGCGGCGGCCCTTTGCGGTGTTTCGGGAGTTCTTTGAGGAGATGATGCTGCGGCCCGAACCGCAGGAAGTGCTCCACGCCACGATTTTCTTTGACTTCCGCCCCGGGTGGGGGCGCGCGGACCTTGGCGAGAGCCTGCGGCGGCACATCACCCTGCACGCCCCGCGCGAGGCTGTGTTCCTGCGGCATTTGGCGCGGGACTGCCTTGGCGCGCGCCCGCCGCTGTCGTTTTTCCGGAACTTCATTGTGGAGAAAAACGGCGAGCACAAGGACACGCTGGACCTGAAGGAGCGCGGGCTGGTGCCCTTTGTGGACTTTGCGCGGCTGTTTGCCCTGCGCCATGGCATTGCGGCCACCAACACGCTGGACCGCCTGCACGCCCTCGGCGCGCAGGAGCACGTAGCGCAGGACCTGTGCTCCGAGGCTACGGAGGCCTACGAATTTTTGATGCAGCTGAGGCTGGTGCACCAGATGCGCCAGATACGTGAGGAACGCGAACCGGACAACCGGGTGCGCCCGTCGGCGCTGACGGACCTTGAGAAGCAGACCCTCAAGGAGGCCTTTGGCGTGATTTCGGGCTTGCAGGGCTTTATTCGGGACGTGTTTCGGCTGAACATCGCCTGACAGGGAGGATGGTATGACGGCACCTGCCGCCACACGCGGGCGGAGCCTTGGGGAGCGCCTGTTGCGCCTTGTGGGCCTTGGCGCGTCCGGGCCGCTGGCCGAGCACCGGAGCCGGTACGCGGGGCTGGATCAGGACCGGCCCCTCACGGACTATACCTTTACGGTGCTGGATACGGAGTTGACGGGCCTGTCGCCGCGCACGGACGAGATTGTGTCCATTGGCGCGGTGAAAGTGCGCGATTTGTCCATTACGGCGGACAGCTTTTATTCGCTGGTGGCGCCGCGCGGCGGCGTGCCCAAGGTGTCTACCATGGTGCACCGCATCACGCCCGAGATGTTGCGCGGCGCCCCGCGCTTGCGGCAGACCTTTCCCCGGCTGATGGAGTTCCTTGGCGACTCGCTGCTTGTGGGGCACAACATCGGGCTGGATATGTCGTTTTTGAACCGCGCGGCGCGCGATATTCTGGGCGGGCGGCTGCGCATTCCGTGCGTGGATACCATGCGCCTTGCGCAGGTGTACGAGCGGGAGTGCTGGGAAAACTACTACGACCAGTTTGACTCGCGCGTGTCGTACCAACTGGGGGATTTGTCCGCGTCCTACGGCCTGCCAGCCTTTGACCAGCACAACGCCCTCTACGACGCCATGCAGACGGCCTACCTGTTTCTTTTCCTTGTGAAGAAATTGAAATCCGGTGGCATTGAGACGCTGCGCGATGTCTACCTCGCGGGGCGCAGTTGGCGGTGGTATCTGTAGGCGCTACAAGCGCAGCAGGCCGCGCCGCTGCATGTGGCGTGCGCAGGCCGCCGCCGCGACGATTTTGACCGCGTCGGGGAGGATAAACGGCGCGATGCCCACCATGGCGGCGCGCTCCATGGAGATATTGAGCACGGCGGCGAGGCGCCACGTGCCAAGGCCGTAGGCCACCACCAGTGCGGCCATGCCCCAGACAACGGCGTGCGCCCATGGGATGGGATTGCGGCGTCCGGCCATGCCCGTCAGCGCCGCTGAGCCCACAAAGGCCGCAAGGTAGCCGCCTGTCGGTCCCAGCAGATAGGCAAACCCCGCATTGCCCCCGGCAAACACCGGCAGGCCGATGATTCCCGCCATAAGGTACAGCGCCACACTCAGCGCGCCGTAGGCCGGGCCAAGGGCATACCCCGCCAAAAACACAAAGAACGGCTGCATGGAAAAGGGAATCGGCCCGATGGGGAAGTGCAGATACGCCCCCACGGCAATGGTTGCCGAGAACATGGCCGTCCACACCAGCCGGTGCAGGGATTCCAGCGTATGCAGGCTGTGCCCGGAGTGCGTCATGCGGGCTCCGGAAGAAGGCCGAGGGCGTCCATGTCCGCACGGTCGGCGGCCACGTCGTTGCCCTGCACGGTCAGGTAGTCGCCAATCATCAGTCCGCTGGCCCCGCACAGCAGGGGGCGCATGCGGTCCGCGCCAAACACGGCGGGGCGGCCGCCGCAGATGCGTATATGCTTGCTTGGCAGCATGAACCGGAGCAAGGCGATGATGCCCGCCGCTTCCCCGGCGCTGAGCAGGGGGCGGGAGGCAAGGGGCGTCCCCGGGATGGGGTGCAGGAAATTGACGGGCACGGAATGCACGCCAAGGTCCGCCAGCGTCCGCGCCAGTTCCGCACGCTGCTCCCATGTTTCGCCCATGCCGAACAGCCCGCCGCAGCAGACCATGAGGCCCGCGTCCACGGCGTCGCGCACGGTTTGCACGTCCTCGTCGTAGCTGTGGGTGGTACAGATGCTGGGGAAGAAGCTGCGGGCCGTCTCCAGATTGTGATGGTAGCCGGACAGGCCAGCATCGCGCAGGGCGGTGAGCTGGGCCGCGGTGAGGATGCCGACGCTGGCGTCGGCGCGCAGGCCAAGGTCGCAGATGCCGCGCACGGCGCGGAGCATTTCGTCAAAGTCCGCCTCGGACAGGCCCTTGCCGCTGGTGACGATGCTAAAGCGCGAGGCACCGGCGGCCTGCATGGCGCGGGCGGCTTCAAGGATGCGCTGCGCGCCCACAAAGGGATATTCCGGGCTGTTGACGCCGTGGTGGGCGGACTGGGCGCAGAAGCGGCAGTCCTCGCCACAGCGTCCGCTTTTGGCGTTGATGATGGAGCACAGGCCTACGGCCTTGCCAAAGGTGTGCTCCTTGATGCGCACGGCCTCGGCGTGGAGGCATGCGGCATCCTCTGCGGCTGCGCACGCAATGGCGCGCACGTCGTCGTCAGTGAGGGCCTTGCCGCCGAGGACGTCGTCGGCAAGGCGCGTGAAATGATGGGTCACGGGGTATCCTTCCAGTCCCACCAGCGCAGGCGCTGCGGGTCGCGTCCGCCTGCGGCGTAATACACCGCAAGGCGAAAGACATAGAGCACGCAGCGGTCCACGTGCTCCCCGCGCTGGCTGATGAGCCTGTCGTACATGTCCTGTGGGTTTTCACCGCGCAGGGCGTCAATATCCGCGTAGTCCAATTCCATAAAAACCTCCGCCAGCCGGGGGCCGACGGTGGGAATGATGCGGAAGACGTCCGGCGCGGTTTCCTTTTGGACCGGTATAGTCGGATTTGGGGTGGATGACAAATGCCGCGGCGGCGTCATGGCTATTCCAGCGGCTTGTCCGCGATGAGGGCGAACACGGGATTCTGCGCGGCAATGCGCAGGTCCCCGGCCAGCGGCGCGGATTCGCCGCCCTGGATGAGGGTGACAGAGTAGGGCCAGTCGTGCTCCTCCAGAATCTGGCGCGCGCGGGTGAGGGTATCCAGCAGTACGGCGTGGGCCACAAGGCGTCCGCCCGGGCGAAGGCGTTTGCACACGATGTCCAGCACGGTGTCGGCGTCCCCAGCAAGGCCGCCGCCGATGAAGATGCGGTCCGGCGTTGGCAGGTCGGCGAGGCAGGCGGGCATGGAGCCGTGCACCACGTCCACAAGGTAGGCGCCGGTGCGGCGGATATTCTCGCGTATCATGGCGACGCGGTTGGCGTTTTTTTCCACGGCGATGACGTTGCCGCGCGTGGTGAGGCTGGAGGCCTCAATGCCGATGGCGCCGCAGCCCGCGCCAAGGTCCCACATCACGGAGTCCGGGCGCAGGCGCAGGGCCGCAATGCCCACGGCGCGGGCAGGGCCCTTGGTGATGAGGTTCTTTTCGCGCATGAACAGATCGTCCGGGGTGCCGAGGCCGAGGGGGATTTGCGGTTCGGCCACGCGCTCCAGCAGCACAAGGTTGCGCGGGGAAAAGCTCTTTTTCCGAGCTTCCTCAAGGGTGTACTTGCCGATGCGTTCCTTGTCGCTTTCCAGGTCCTCCAGCACCCACATGCAGTGGGTTTCGCCGCTTTTGTCCAGAATGCTCTGGGCGATGGCCGAGGGGATGTTGCGGTTGTCCGTAAACACCGCCACCCAGTGGGCCTCAAGCAGGGCGCTGAACATGGGGCGGTAGTCGTTTCGGCCATGCAGGGACACGGTGCGGATGCCCTGCCACGGGATTTTCAGGCGCGCGGCCGCGGCTTGCAGGGTGGTGACGTTGGGGTAGATGCGCACGTCCTCAGGCCCAAAGCGCTCGATGAGCGAGGTGCCGATGCCGAAAAAGAGCGGGTCGCCGTCGGCAAGGACGACAACCTCAAGTCCGTCGGCCTGCCGCGCGGCCATGGTGGCGTACACCTCCTCCAGCGGGGCGGCGATGGGCAGCTTTTCGGCGGGGTGGCCGTCAAAGTGCTCCAGCAGGGCGCGTCCGCCCACCAGCACCTGTGCGTGGTCCAGCAGTGAGCGGGTGTCGTCGGGAAGGTTGTCCGGGTCCTGACCGAGGCCGATGATATGAATGGTCATGATGCGTCCTCCGATGTGACGTGGCAAAGGCGCGTGCCGTCGAAGTCGTAGACGTGGTATTCGATGCGGATGCCCGGTCCGGCAAGGGAAAGGGCAGCGCGCAGCGCGCGGTGTGCAATTGCCGTAACAATAGCATTTTTATGGGCATCGTTCACGAGAATTTCCAGAGCGTGGCGCGCGGTGTTGGCGCCGGCGATATCCCGGGCATGGCCGGGCTGTGCTCCAGCCTGTAGGCACCACTTGGCCAGCAGATCGAAATCGATGCGGTTGTCTTTGGCGTGGGTGTATTCGTAGCCCTGCGCCATCTTGACCAGCTTGCCGAAAAAGCAGCCGATGACGATGCGCGTCATGCCGTGCTGGCGGGCGCCGCGCAGGGCGCTGGCGAAAAAGTCCGCTATCTGCACGCTGGCGATGCGGGGGATGTCCGGCCGGTCCGTCAGCAGCAGGCGCTCTGTGCGCCCGCCGGTGGACAGGGCGATGGTGTGATGCCCTGCCGCGCGGGCCACGCTCAGGGCTTGATTGATGCTGGCTTCGTAGGATTCGTGGCTGTAGGGCTTCACCGTACCGCGCGTGCCAAGGATGGAGATGCCCCCAACAATGCCAAGGCGCCCGTTCATGGTGTGGGCGGCAATGGCCTCGCCGTCCGGGACCTCTATGGTCACGTCCACCGCGCCGCAAAAGTCTGTTTCGTCCATGGCCTCGCGCACGGCGTCTGCAATCTGCTGGCGCGGGGCGGGGTTGATGGCGGCCTGTCCGGGCGGGATGGGCAGGCCGGGTAGGGTGACGCGTCCAACGCCGGCGCCGCCCTCAAGGTGCACCTCGCCGCGTGGCCCGTCCGGCAGCAGGCGCACGACGGCGCAGATGGTGGCCCCGTGGGTGGCGTCCGGGTCATCTCCGCCGTCCTTGGTGACGCTGACGCGGATGGCGTTCCCTTCTGGCTCAAGGGCCGCGATGGGAATGCTCAGGCGGCCGGCGCGCGGGGTCGGCGTGTCCATGACGGCCCCGCGCCACCCGCGCACAAGGGCGAGGAATCCCGCCTTGGCTGCGGCTGCGGCTGCGGTGCCTGTGGTGAAGCCTTCTCGAAGATGTGTGGTCATGATGGTGGCCGCTGCGCAGCGTTACTCTGCCGCGCTCTGGGCTGTGTGGGCGCGGGCGGCGTCCACAAAGGCGCGGGCCGCGTCGGGGTTGGAGGCAAAGTGCACATGGATGTACGAGGCAAGGGTCTGGCGCAGGGCAAAGCCTTCCTTGGCGCCGGTCCAGCCGCGCCGGTCCATGACCTTGTAGACGGCGGGGATGTCCGCGTCCAGCGCGGAGGGCGAGGAGTAGTGGAATTCGTGCCCGCGCAGCATGGTCCATTCCGGCCCGAAAAAGGTGGACGCGGTGGTAACGGCCTCGCGGTAGCCCAGCGCGCGAAAGCGTTTGTCCATGGCTGCATGCATGGGAAAGACGCCCACCATGGGGTGCTCTGCACCCTCGGCGGTGGTGATGCCCCGCATCAGGTACATGAAGCCCCCGCACTCGGCGTACACCGGGGCATTGGCCTCGCTGAATCCGCGCACGGCGGCGCGCATGGCGGCGTTGTCTGAGAGCTGCGCCGCGTGCAGTTCGGGATAGCCGCCGCCAAGGTACAGGCCGCCAATGTCCGGGGGCAGGGCGGCGTCGCGCAAGGGGGAGAAGAAGACGAGCTGCGCGCCCGCGGCCTCAAGCTGGCGCAGGTTCTCGTGGTAGTAGAAGCAGAACGCCTCGTCGCGGGCTACGGCGATGCGCACGGGCTTTTCCGCCTGCGTGGGCGGGGCCGTGGGCGTCAGGTGGCGCTCGGGGCTGCGGTCCAGCAGGCGGCCAAGGTGGCAGCCGTCCTCCATCCACTGGGCCAGCTGGGTCACGGTGTCTTCGGGTAGGTGATGGTCCTGCGCGGTCACAAGCCCAAGGTGGCGCGAGGGCAGTTCAAGGCCCTCACGGCGGCGGAGCAGGCCAAGCAGTGGCGGCTGGCTGCCAAGGTGGTCTGGCAGGCCACGCAGTGCGTCGTCCAGGAGCTGGGCGTGGTTGTCGCTGCCAACGCGGTTCAGCAGAATGCCCGCAAAGTCGATGTCCGGGTCAAAGGCGGTGTAGCCGGTGACAAGGGCGGCGGCAGAGCGCGCCATGGAGCGCGCATCGGCCACCAGCACCACCGGCGCGCCAAGCCATTTGGCGATTTGCGCGGTGCTGCCGTCCTCGCCGGTGCCGGTGCGGCCGTCATAAAGGCCCATGACGCCCTCCACCACGGCGACGTCGGCATCTGCGGCTTCCCGCGCAAAGACCTCATGCACGGCGTCGTGTCCCATCATCCAGCCGTCGAGGTTGTGGCTGGGGCGTCCTGTGATGCGCTCGTGGTGGCCGGGGTCGATGAAGTCCGGCCCGCACTTGAAGGCCTGCACGGTGAGCCCGCGCCGCACAAGGGCGGCCATAAGGCCGAGGCTGGCCGTGGTTTTGCCGCATCCGCTGTGGGTGCCGGCAACGACGATGGTTCTGGTGGGCATAATCCGTCCTGCGTCCGTGGAAATGTGGAAGAAACGAGAGCGTCCGCACTGGATATATCGGAACACGCCGCGCACGAAAAGGGCAAGGCGGCGGGCAAAAAAACAAGCGGACCAAAGCCGCAGGGATGGCTTTGGTCCGCTTGGTAGGGAAATGATGCGAAATGGCTACTGCGTTTCCCGTGAAGCGGGAGGGAAAAAGGGCGGCGGCCGGGTGGAGGAGCCGCCGCCCCATGACATGGTTCTGCACTGCTACTGGAGGTAGGAGCTCAACAATGTGCCATGTCGGAGGTGCCTGTTGTCTGCGAAGCCGCCCGCTTGACGGCCCTGTGGGCCTGCGGCTTCGTTACGGCATGCGGGGCGTCGTCCGCGCAGACGCCGCCCTCGCTGTCTCCGTCTCCGGCAGGTGATGCTGGCAATGTGGTGTCGTGGAAGATGGCTCGTGCGCAGCATGCCTACTGCTGCGGGGGCGTCGCCATTGGAATGGTTGTTCTTCCGCGCCAAGGCCGGGAGGGTGCTTCATGCCGCATCGGCCCCGTGGCATCGCGTGCCGGGATGGAATGGATCTATGGAAAACATGCGACCGCAGTTGCTGTTAAACTGGAGCGCCGCACAATGTGTCGGCTGACTGACATATGTTTGGGCGGTTCGTCAAGCCCCTAGGCGCAATTTTCTTTCCTTGAGGGCATTTTCCGCTGGTGGTGGACGTGGTTCCGGTTTTTGCGGAGGATTTTGACGGTTTGCTTTGGGCAAAATTCGCCTAACCGTGCTCAGGGGGCTGGGGCGGGGCGGCCCTGCTCAGGGGCGGTTGTTGGCCAGCCACGCCGCGATTTCCTTGGCCGTATCCAGCGCGGCGTCGTAGTGCCCGCGTTGCAGTTGGCTGACAAAGGTGTCGCCAAGGGGCTGGAGCAGAGGCGGGAAGGTGGTTGGCGTTACATCACCAAGCAGGGTGCGTATGCCTTCGCTGTCGCCGCGCTGAGCCAGATGTTCTGCCCGCTCCAGCAGGGCCAGCAGACGCGTGGATGTGGTGTCGCGCCGGGTGGGGCGGTGCCCCTCGTGGGGGGCGCCGGGGGCGTCTGCATTTCCTGTGGGGACGTCAGCTTTTCGGGGTGGCTCCTCTTGGGCGTCCTGCTTCAGGGCGTTTTCGATGTCGCGCAGGGCGGTTTCGATGTCACGGATACGGTCTGTGTCCTTGTGCTGCGCCTGAAGCGCGGCGTCCAGCGCGGTGGCGGCCTGCTGGACGTCCGTAGCCACGACGTTTTCGGCCATGCCGATGAGGGACTGCATGACCATGCGCGCCTCACTGAACCGCTCCTGCTCCATGAGGGGCCTGAGGGTGGCGTCAATGCTGGAAAAGTCCTTCACGAGCCGGGCCAGAAGGGAGTGGTATAGCGTCCGGTCGCCTGCCGCGCGCCGCAGTCCTTCGCGCATGTCCACGCCGGGGATGCTGGTGGGCAGGGCGTCGCCGCCGTCCACGCGGCGGGGGAGCGCGCCGTCTTGTGGGGCGGGGGGAGCGTGCTTCGGACCGGGCGTTGTGGGTAAAATCCGCGACAGCGCAGCCACAAGGGAGTCCGCGGTGATGGGTTTCGTGAGCACGGCGTCTAAGTCGATATCCGGCGCGCGCTCATGCAGGACATTCTGCGGGAAGGCTGAGGCCATGATGATGGCCGTGTGTGGCGGTATGCCGGGATGGGTGCGGATGGCGCGTGTGGCGTCAAGGCCGTCCATGACGGGCATGGCCCAGTCCATGATGATGGCGTCAAAGGGCTGGCCCTCCTGCGCGGCCGTGGCCGCGGCGGTCACCGCCGCAGAGCCGTCCACGGCCTCATGGGCTTCAATGCTCAGGTGCGAGAGCATCTGCCGCAGAATTTCACGCGCGGTTGGGCTGTCGTCCACCACAAGGATGCGGTTTGGCGCGGTGTCGGGCAGGGGCGCATGCTGGCGCGTCCGGATTGGTGCGGTGTTGCGCGCCAAGGTGAGCGTCAGGGTGACGGTGGTCCCTTCCGCCGGGGCGGAGTCCAGCGTGATGGAGCCGTCCATGACGTCCACCAGCCGCGCGCAGAGCGCCAGACCAAGGCCGGTGCCGCCGTGTCTGCGGGTGGCGGTTTCATCGGCCTGCGAGAAGGGCACAAAGGCTTCGTCAATGCGCTGCTTGTCGATGCCGATGCCTGTGTCGGTAACGCTAAAGCGGAGGGTGACGGTTTCTCCTTCGTCCTGCTCCACCGCGATGGCAAAGACAACTTCGCCTTCCTCGGTGAATTTGATGGCGTTGTCCATGACCGCATCCAGAATTTGCGCCAGCTTGATGGGGTCGCCCACAAGGTCGAGGGGCAGGTCCGGCGGGATGTCAAAGACGAGGTCCAGTTCCTTGTCCTGCGCCTTGGGCGTTGATGTCGCACTCAGGCCACGGATGATGTCGTCCAGTGCAAAGGGCACCGAATCGAGTTCCATGGCCTGACTCTCAAGGCGGGAAAAGTCCAGAATATCCTCCACCAGCCGCAACAGGTGCAGGGCAGAGGAGTGCATCTTTTCCAGATAGTCCTGCTGCTTGTCCGAGAGTTCGGTCTTTTGCAGCAGGTGCCCCATGCCGATGATGGCGTTGAGCGGGGTGCGTATCTCGTGGCTGATGTTGGCAAGAAAGTTTGCCTTGGCCTGTGCGGCCTGTTCGGCGGCGTCCTTGGCGATGAGCAGGGCGTCGGCGGTTATTTTGCGCTGGGCGATTTCGTCCTGCAGCTTTTCGTTGGCAAGGCTGAGTTCCTGCGTGCGGGCCTGCACGCGCTCCTCCAGTTCATTGCGCGAGCGCATGAGCGCTTTGTAGGCATTGTCCAGGCGGGTGGCCATGTTGTTGAAGGCCGAGGCAAGGGTGCCCAGTTCATCGCGCGAGGTGACGGCAACCGTGCGCGTAAAGTCTTGCGTTTGGGCGATTTCCGTCATTTGGCGGCTGATGGTGGCCAGCGGCTTGGTCACGGCGCGTCCGGCGGCGATGGCGAGAATCATGGCCAGAACAAGGCCGATGCCAAGGCCTGTGAATTCCAGCAGGATGACGGCCTGTGAGCGCTTGGACAGCGCCGTGCGTGAGGCCAAAGTGGCAAGGCGGGCCGCTGGGATGTCTTGATTCCGCAGGGCGGTGGCCAGCGCGTAGAAGGGGGTGCCCGCCGCCGAGGTCTCGACCATGGCGTCCGGGCTTGCCGTGCTGGGGAGCATGCCGTCCATGAGGATATAGGGCGCGTTGGAGGCGAGCAGGGTGCCGTTGGTGGCAAAGATGGCCGAGGCATTCCCCTGAAAGGATTTTTGCTCCGCAAGCCAATCGTCGGTGATGTGGCGGTGCAGCAGGATAGCCCCGAGGGTGGCCGTGTGCTCCTGCAACGTCTCTGGGTCCAGAACAGGGGCGGTGATGGGGGCGACAGCTTCAAGGACAAGCCCGCTGGGCTGGATCGTCCAGTCCACATGCATCCCCACGGGTATGGACAGGTGGTGGGGCAGGTCGCTGGTGGCGGGGACGGGCTTCCACCGTTCGCGGGTAAAGCGGATATAGGCCGAGGGGTTCAGCGGTGCATAGTGCACCGGCCCTTCCTGTTGGGGCACCACAAGGCGCATGGAGTCCTGCGTGGCGTAACCGCGCAGGCCATCCGGGGTGTAGAGGGCCACAAGGTCGTAGAGCTTGGCCCGCCCAACGGTTTGGAGCGACCGGACAATGCTCAGGTACAGGTCCAGCAGGACGTCGGTGTTGCTTTTGTCCAGTTCATAGGCCGAGCGGGCGCGGTAGATAAGGCTTCGGTCGCTGACTTGAAGCTGGAGGGTGCCCTGCATGTTTTGCCGCAGGGACTGCAGGTTTCTGTTGACGGTCTCCAGCTGAGTTTGCAGGTCCTTGCGCGTGGTTTTGCGGTCCTCCTTCAGCAGCACAAGGGTGGACATGCTCCCGCCAAAAAGCGCAACGGCAAGCGCTGGCAAAAATGCCAGAACGAGGAGCTTCATCCGAAGGGAGCGGCGAAGGGGTCTCACTGCGCTGTTCTCCGTCTAGCGGATGCCCTGCCGGGCAAGGTCCTGAACCGCTTGTACGTTGGTTTTGTCCACAATGCCGACACCGGTGTTGATGTCCGTTGGGGTCAGGGCGTAACGCGCCGCAAGGTTGAGCAGTGTTACGGCCATAAAGCTCTGCATGTAGGGCTGCTGGTCAATGGTGAACGCCACAACGCCCGCTTCTATGAGCTGTACTGTCTGTGGCGACAGGTCAAAGCAGCCAACGTACAGGTCGCGCCGCTCCTGCAGCAGGCCGACGAGGGCATGGGTCACCACCGGCCCAAGGCTGAACAGGGCCGAGACGTCCTTGTGCCGCTCCAGATAGTTGCGCATGGCGGAGACGGCCAGCGCCGGGTCGGCGGTCATGTCCACAACGTCCACATTGAGGCCCTTGGGCTCCAAGATGGAGCGCAGCCCGCGCAGGCGCGCCATAATGCCCGGCACGCCAAACTGCTGCGCGGCAACGCATACCCGCCCCGTGAGCTTGCCGGAGGCCAGCGCCTGCCGCGCCGCCCGTTGCCCTGCGGTAAAGTCGTTCATGCCGATATAGGCGAGGAAGGGCGTTGTTGTGCGGTCTACATCCGTGGGGATGGAGTTGAAGATGACAACGGGAATGCCGCGTTGTTTGGCCGCCTTGAGCGAGGGGGTGAAGGCCGTTGGGTGCGAGAGGGTGGTGGCAATGCCGTCAGGTTCCGCAAGGATGGCCTGCTCCAGCAGTTCGCGCTGGCGCATGATGTCGTTGGGAAATTCCGGGGCAAGAATGTGCAGGTCAACGCCGAGGCGCTGTGCGGCGTCGCGCGCGCCCTTGAACTCAATGCCCCAGAAGGGATCGCCCGCACCGGCATGGCTGATGAGAAAGATTGTCGGCTCCTTGGCCTGTGCCGGGGCAAGGCTGAGGAGAACAAAGAGGCAGGTGGCAAGGGCCGCAAGGCCGCAGGAAACGCAGGCTGTTTTGGGCGCAGTGTGTGGCATGACCGTTATCCTTTGGTCGTGAGTTCGCTCCACCGGGCGAGCAGGTAGCGGCTTTCGTCCATGAGGGAGTTCCAGCAGGCGATGCTGCTCATCCTGTCAATGTAGGAGCCGCCGTCACGCCGCTCGCCGGGCTGGGCAATGACCAGTCCATGCGGACTGACGATGGGTTTGGTGGCGGGCTCTCCTTCCATCCAGTAGGCCCACTCGTGCGGCTGCATGGCCTTGTGCATGGTGGCGGGGACGGAGGGGTAGTAGCCTTGCCGCCCGAGGAAGGCCCCAACCCACCCCGAGAGGAACCAGTTCATAAACGCGTAGGCGGCGTCCAGCTTGGCGCCATTAAGGGCGCGGCTGAGTCCCAATCCGTAGCACCAGCCCCGGTGTCCCTCGGCCAGTGGGGGATAGGTACAGGCAATGCCGTGCTGGCGCACCTGCGTCACCGCCGGGGACCACATGGACTGGATGACCACATTGCCCGAGGCCATAAAGTCCACGCTTTCGCCAAAATCCTTCCAGAAGCCATAAAAGTGCCCGCGCCGCTTCAGGCGCAGCAAGTGGCGCATGGTGGCGTCAATTTCCGCGCGGGTCATGTTGGCTTTGTCTTGATAAGTGATGCGTCCTGCGGCTTCGAGGGCAAGGGCGGCGTCAAGGATGCCCACGCCCGGGCGGCTGACAAGGGCGGTGCGTCCGGCAAACTCTGGGCTGAGGAGTTCGCGCCACGAGGTAATGGGCCGCCCAACAAGGTCCGGGCGTACGCCAAGGGTGTCCGCGTTGTACATGGTGGGCACAAGGGCCATGTGGCTGGTGGGACCCGGGGCAAAGGCGTCAGGAGCGTTTGGGCGCAGGTACAGGTGCGTATAGGGCGCGCCGCCCTGGGTGGACAGCGTAGTGTCCCCGAGGCTGCCGTCCGTAAAGATGGTGGAGAGGCGGTCGTATTCGTCTATACGCTTTGTCTCGATGGGGGTCAGCATCTGCAGGCGGACAATGGTGTCGATATTGCCGAAGTCGAGGTCGACCACGTCAACGGACTTGGGCCGGGTGATGGCGCGCCGCATGTTGTCATGGATGGTATTGGCGCGCTCCATGCGGATGGTGATGCCAAGGTCCTTCTGCGCTTGCTTGGCAATTTCCCGGTATCCGCTGACGTTGGAGGCCAAATAGGTGAGTGAGATGTCTTTTTTGGCCCATACAAGGGGGCCGTCCAGAAGTATGGCACCAGCGGTGACGGCCGCCATGCGCAAAAAGCGCCGCCGCGTCATGTGGGCGCGGCAAACGGCCCGTGTCGCCGGGGCGAAGCGGCGCGCCGCAAGGCGGCGCCTGCTGGAGGTGCGGTCGTTGTTGTCCATGCAGCCTCCGGGAATGCCGTTTGGGAGTGACTGGAAGCGTCAACACACGTCAATGCCTGAGTATGCCATAGGCGCGCGGGGAAAGGAAATGTGTGGGGACATTTTCCGTCACCTTTGTTCGGGCCGTAAAATGGCCGAGGCGGGGCATGGTCCATGGACCATGCCCCGCCTCGGTGTGGGGGGAGAGGAGGAGATATGAGGGGTGGTGGGGGTTGGGGGGACTCCTCCTCGGTGCGCCGCGGGCTGCCTAGTTGGCGTGGCCCATGGCGGAAAGCTTGTCCTGCAAATGCAGGAGCACGTTGGTACAGGCGGCAAGGTCGCGCTCGGGCAGGCCCTGAATGGCCTCGTCGCGGATACCGATGGCGATTTCCTCAAACTCGTCAAGGAAGGCATGGGCTTTGGGCTCCAGCACCACGATTTTGACGCGGCGGTCCTGCTCGGACACATGGCGGCTGACCCAGCCGTCCTTTTCCAGCCGGTCCAGCAGGCGGACCAGCGTTGGCCCTTCAATGCCCATGGCCTCGGCCAGTTGCTTTTGCGACACCGCGCCAAGCTCGCTCAGGCACACCAAGGTGACCCAGCGCGCGCCGCTGATGCCAAAGGGTTTCATGCGCTCATCAAGGCGCATGCGCCATTCGCGGGCAACGGCGGCGATAAGCACGCCAAGCTGGCGCGAGTTCGTCTTGAATATCTCCGTGACCTTAACGTCCAGATTGTCCAGTGAAGACATGATGTTCGTCCCTCCTGCCGCACATGGCGGCGGCTGACCCTGACGGGCGGGAGGCGTGAGGGCCTCCCGCCCCGGGAATTATGCGTTCTCGGATGCTACCTTGCGGTTCTTGCGTGCGCCGCGCACCGTTTCGGTGAGCGAGGCCACGGTCTTGTAGAACGCAGGGATGAACAAGGTGGCGATGAAGGTCGCCGCCAGCATACCGCCGATGACGCCGGTGCCGATGGAGTGACGGCTGGCCGCGCCGGCGCCGTGGCTGATGGCCAGCGGCACAACGCCAAGGATGAAGGCCAGCGACGTCATGACGATGGGGCGGAAGCGAAGGCGCGCCGCCTCAATGGCCGCGTCGAAGATATTCAGGCCTTCGCGGTGCTTCATGGCCGCGAATTCGACGATGAGGATGGCGTTCTTGGACGCAAGGCCGATGAGTGTCACCAGAGCAATCTGGAAGTACACGTCGTTGGCCAGCCCACGTATCCAGTTTGCGGTGATGGCGCCAAACAGGGCGAAGGGCACCACCATGATGACCGCAAAGGGCAGGGACCAGCGTTCATACTGGGCCGCAAGGATGAGGAACACCATCAACAGGCCCAGCAGGAATACCTGCGAGGACGTGCCGCCCGTCGCTTTTTCCTGATAGGCGGAACCGGTCCACGCCAGGGTGTAGTCGCCGGGCAGAACCTTGGCCGCCACCTCTTCCATGGCCGCAAGGGCCTGACCGGAGCTGTAGCCCGGTGCAGGGCCGCCAACGATCTTGGCCGCCGGGAACACGTTGAAGCGTTCCACAATGTTCGGGCCAACGGTCTGCTTGATGTGCACCAGCGCGGTGAGCGGGATCATCTCGCCGGTGGCGGAGCGGACGTAGACGTTGCGCAGGTCGTCGGGCGTACTGCGGTAGTCGGACTCCGACTGGATCTGCACACGGAAGGTGCGGCCCATCTTGTTGAAGTCGTTGACGTAGTATGCGCCAAAGGTAGCCTGCATGGTCTGGAACACGCGGTTGACAGGGACGCCAAGGGCCTTGGCCTTTTCGCGGTCGAGGTCGATGTGCAGCTGGGGCGCGTTGGCGCTGAATGTGGTGCTCAAATTGCCGATTTCAGGGCGCTTGGAAGCTTCGGCCACAAGGGTTTTGGTCTGCTCGGCCAGTGCGCGCATGCCAGCGCCGCCACGGCTCTGGACAAAGCCTTCAAAGCCGCCGGTGTTACTCATGCCGCTGATGGGCGGCGGGTTAAAGGCCAGAACCATGGCGTCGGTGATGCCGTAGCTCTTGCGGAAGACGTCCTTCACCGCGTCAAAGGAGGATTCTCCCTCGCCGCGCAGGTCCCAGTCCTTGAGGTTGATGAACATGGTGCCGGAGCTGGTCTTGGCGCTGCCGGAGAACAGGTCATACCCCGAAAGGTTGATGGTGTCCTGCGTGGTCGGGCTTTCGAGCAGCGTGGATTCCAGCGTGTCCATGACGTCGGTGGTGCGGGACAGGGATGCGCCGTCCGGCAGGATGGCGGTGGCGATGAACACGCCTTGGTCCTCGTCCGGCACAAGGCTGCCGGGCACGCGCTGGAACAGGCCCCACGTTACGGCGCACAGGCCCGCAAACAGCAGCACGCCAACCAGCGTGCGCTTGAGCAGGAACCGCACACCAGCGGTGTAGCGGCGGGTGACGCTGTCAAAGAAGGCGTTGAACCAGCGGAAGGGGGCCAGCGGCTGACTGTGGCCGGGCTTCAGCATCAGGGAGCACAGGGCCGGGGTCAGGGTCAGGGCTACAATGCCGGAGAGCACAACGGAGACCGCGATGGTAACCGCGAACTGCTTGTACATTTCACCGGCAAGGCCGCCCATGAACGCAACAGGCACGAACACGGAGCACAGCACCAGCACAATGGCGATAACCGGGCCGGTCACCTCTTCCATGGCTTTGACCGTGGCGTCATGGGGCGAGAGCCCGTCCGTGGACATGATGCGTTCCACGTTTTCAATAACGACGATGGCGTCGTCAACAACGATGCCGATGGCCAACACAAGGCCAAACAGCGTGAGCGTGTTGATGGAAAAGCCCAGCAGATACATGCCCGCAAAGGTACCGACAATGGAGACCGGCACGGCAAGGCAGGGGATGATGGTCGCCCGCCAGTTCTGCAGGAACAGGTAAATGATTAGGAACACGAGGAGCATGGCCTCGAACAGCGTGTGCACCACCTCGTTGATGGAGATGCGGACGAACTCCGTGGTGTTGTACGGCACGGCGTAGTCAATGCCATCGGGGAAGCGGTTGGACAATTCGGCCATGCGCGCGTTGACGCGGTCTGCCGTTTTGAGGGCGTTGGCGCCCGGGGCAAGGAACACGCCAAGGGCGATGCACGGGTTGCCGTTATGCTTACTCTCGATGCTGTAGCTGTAGGCGCCAAGCTCCAGACGAGCCACATCCTTGAGCCGCAGCAGCGTGCCGTCGGGGTTGGCGCGCAGGATGATGTTGCCAAACTGTTCGGGCGTGACCATACGGCCCTGCGTGGTGACGGTGTAGGTCAGCTGGACAGGGTCGCTCAGCGGCTCCATGCCGATGGTACCGGCCGCAAACTGGGAGTTCTGCTCCTTGATGGCGCCCGCGATGTCGTCCGGCGTCAGCTTCAGCTGCGCCAGCTTGTCCGGCTGCAGCCACACACGCATGGAGTAGTCATGGTCGCCAAAGATGATGGCGTCACCCACACCGGGAACGCGGCGCAGGTCGTCCAGGACATTGACGAGGGCGTAGTTGCCCATGAACACGGTGTCGTAGCGGCCGTCGGACTCCAGGTTGATAACCTGCAGCATACTGGGCGAGCGCTTGCTCACCGTGACGCCCTGCTGGCGCACCTCCGTGGGCAGGCTCGACAAGGCGGACTGCACACGGTTGTTGACGTTAATGGTTGCCTGGTCCGGGTCCGTGCCAATGGCAAAGGTCACGGCGATGGACAGCGCGCCGCTACTGGAGCTGGACGAGCGCATGTAGAGCATGTCGTCAACGCCGTTGATTTCCTGCTCCAAGGGCGCGGCAACGGTCTGGGCGATAACTTCGGCGCTGGCGCCGGGGTACGCCGTGGTGACGTTGACCTCGGGCGGGATCAAGTCCGGGTACTGCTCCACGGCCAGCGTCTCAATCGCCAGAGCGCCCGCCAGCGTAATGAGCAGCGAGATAACCGTGGCGAAGATGGGACGGTTGATGAAAAAGCGAGATATCACAGCTAGCCCTCCGCACCCGCGTTGGCGGGTTTGGTTCCGGCCACGTTCACGGGCGTACCGGGACGGACCTTCACCACGCCTTCGGAGACGATGCGCTCGCCGTCCTTCAGGCCGGATTCAACAACAAAGGCCTCGCCAACGGAATCGCCAAGGGTCACCGGGCGCGGGGAGGCGGTGCCGTTTTCGTCCAGCGTGTAGACGATGGGACCGTTCTGCGTGAACAGCACGGCGCGCTGAGGCACCATCAGGCAATTTTCGAGCATGGCGCCATCAAGGAGCACACGCACGAACTGGCCGGGAAGCACCATGCCCTCGGTGTTGGAGAATTCCGCGCGGGAACGGATGGAGCCCGTCATGGGGTCCACCTGCTTGTCCGAGAAGTTGATGTGGCCCTTGGTGTCGTAAATGGTGCCGTCGCTCAGGCGGATGCGTACGCTGTAGCCAGCCTCGGGCAGATGCAGCCTTCCCTCCTCGGCCAGCTTGCGGTAGTGCAGGGCTTCGGTGCCGGGGATGGAAAAGTTCACGTAGATGGGGTCCAGCTGCGTAATGGTCGTCAGCAGGCTGCCGGAGGCGTCCGTGCTGATGAGGCTGCCCTCGGAGCGCGTCTCCTTGCTGGTGATGCCGGAGATGGGCGCGCGAACGTCAGTGTAGCCGAGGTTGATGGCGGCCTCGCGCACGCGGGCGCTGGCGGCTTCCACGTCCGCCTTGGCGGAGTCGTAAGTGGTCAGGGCGTTGTCACGTTCCTGCGTACTCACGGCGCCTTCCTTGAAGAGTTCAAGGATGCGGTCACGGTCGAGGATGGCCTTCTGCAGGGTGGCCTTGCACTTGGCCAGCTGGCCGTTGGCCTGTCCAAGCTCGGCGCGGAAGGGCTCCGGGTCGATGGTGAACATCAGGTCGCCCTCGTTGATGGGGCTGCCTTCCACGTAAGCGCGCTTGAGCAGGATGCCGCCGACACGGGCGCGGACCTGAACCTCGC
Source organism: Desulfobaculum senezii (assembly GCF_054657395.1). Taxonomy (NCBI): domain Bacteria; kingdom Pseudomonadati; phylum Thermodesulfobacteriota; class Desulfovibrionia; order Desulfovibrionales; family Desulfovibrionaceae; genus Desulfobaculum; species Desulfobaculum senezii. The sequence continues at coordinate 188,578 of NZ_BAAHYU010000003.1, forward strand.
GCGAGCCAGCGGTCTGGCCGACGTATTCAAGGGTCAGGGGCACGTCGGTGCGCGACACGGTCTGCGCCTTCACCAGCGGCGGGGGCGGGGTGGCGCTTTTGGAGGCTTCGCTCTCGGTGCAACCCGTGGCCAGTGCGGCCGACAGGAGCAAGCAGGCGAACAGTATCAGGTGTTTAGCGTTCTGCATGAAAAACACTCCGTTGCTTCATGTATGGTTCGTGACAAGGAAAAATTGATTAGCAAGCTATTTAATAGGAGGCATAGATATAGGGGCGCACTCATCGGTTGTCAACCCGCGTGAAATAAGGCTTTTGCCCCAAAAATGGAGGGGGAACCAGTGCGGGGTGAGTGAGTTTCCTTGGAGGCAAGAAAATGAAAAGGCCGCCCCCGGAAGAGGGCGGCCAAGTTTCCTGCGGCGGGTGAAATATTATTTTTTGGTGACGAATCGGTCGTCAGACCGCAGGGACTCGCTGAGGGCGGCTTTGTCGTCCAGCCAGCCGCAGCGGGTGGCGTCCGGGGCGTCAAAACGGGGGACGTAGGGCTTAACGTCCAGAAGGGGCGTGCCGCTGAGGACGTCCACCCCGCAGATGTCGAGCCGGTTTCCCGCCCTGCCCAGAAGCTCCACCACGGAAAAGCCGATGGGATTCGGGCGGCGCGGCGCCCGCGTGGCAAAGAGACCGCGCTCGGTGTCGTCCATGAAGGGGGTAACCTTCAGGGAAAAGCCGTTGGACTGATGAAAGGCGTACAGCAAAATAATGTGCGAAAACCCTTCAATGTCCTGCAAGCCCGCCGCGTACTTGGGATCAATATCAATATACCCAATGGCATCCCGCGCCCCGGTGGGCTGAATGGGCATGTCGCTCAGCGACTTATGCGGCGAATGGATGGTGCCGATGGAAGTGAATTCAAATGTGGTCATGAAGCATGCGTCCTGATGGCTGGAGTCGAAAGAACCAAATCGTTCCCACTGCCTTAAGACATAGGCATGACAGGGCGCCGAGGCAAGGGGTTAGGCGTCACCTCCGCGCAGCGCATTGGTCCCGAGGCGGGCAAAGCTGAAAAAAAGGTGCCCAAGAAAGTTAAAGACAAACCCAACTCCGATGCCAAAGGCGTGGGCTGTGCCATTAAGAAGGGACTGGGGAAGCTGGTCGCTTACAAAAGGATGGAGCGCCCAAAGGGCAAATTCACTGCACCCCATGACAACGGCAAGACCAACATGCGCTGTGATGGCGAAGCGAAGAAAGGCGGTTTTCCAGGAGAGCGTGGTGGCAAAAATGCGCTTGTACGACAACACGAAGATAACCACCATCCCAACATATGTGGCTGCGGCGACGCTGTAGAGAAAGGGCATGAAAAGCTCAAAGAGAAAACGGCTGGCAAAGTTCAGCGCAGTGCCGATGACGGACGCCGTAAAGTAGCGGGACAGTGTTCGGAGTACCACGCTTAGTTCCTGTGCTCGAAGGTGATGGAGGTTAAGCGCCAGTAGTCTTTGTAGACGCCAGCAAGCCAGGTTCGTTTCGGGTCATCAAGGGCTCGAAACCATACAGGGTGAGGGTGATTGGACGATACGGGGATAACCGCTGGGCGTTGTGTATGCTTTCGAGCAATTTCTTGTTGTTCTCGTTTAAGGTTTCGGTATTGCAAAAGGTTGCCGTTTGCCAGGTTGTAGAGTGTGAGTGACGTGTTGGGCATAGCGAGAGAAATTACAATGAAGGTTCCGAAAGTAATTTTACTCAGCGCGTGGGAAGAGGCCAGTTTATGAAGTCTTGTTGAAATATCGGCGCAGAACAAGAGAATTCCAACACTGCCAAGGATGATAGCTGTCGCAAAAATACCACTACGAACGCGGGCATATGGATATCCACCGATTGCTGCGTAGGCCAGGAAGTAAATCGCAAACAGAATAAAGAGAAGTATGATAAATATTGAATATGCATTGTGCTTCGTTGTGCCTTTGGCAAGAGGGAGTTGTGTTTTGCTTTTAGGCTTCATGCGTATGCAAATAAAGAGCACTCCTGGAATGAATGGGGAGAGGAAGAACCATTTGAAGGACTCAAAAGCTCCGGATACTCCTCCGCCTAAGCACAGTAGGACTTTATTGAGAATGGAAGCATTAACATGGGGAGAGTTGGTTGCCCGAGCAAAGTTGCCGGGGGCTAGGAAAGACGCGAGAGCGAAAAGTGTGGTCACAAATGCGATCACGAGGAAAGTCCGCTTCGCGTGATGATTATTCAAATAGGCAGTTCCTACAGCCACATAGGTCGTTAAAAGTACGCCCAAGCAGATCATTTCTGTTGCTCCACAACACAGGAAAAGGCTTAGGAACAAAAAAGGCCATAAGAGGGCGTGACGCGGTGCTTTTGCAAGGGCGAGATGAAAAAGGCATGCGAGCAGAATGGGGAAAAAGGAAAAAGAAATTTGGTAGGTCAAGGAGCCCGACATCCAGTAGAGACTTTGGCGAAGAGTGACAGAGGCTGTAAAAAATATACATGTAATGATTAGGGAAAAAAGAACTTTATTACTGAAAGAGTTCTTGCATGCAGTATGAAACGCAGCAAGTGTGCCGCCAAAAAAAATGACAATGAGCAGAAGCGGCAATGTTTGGTAGAGTATGATGTGCCTGTTGAGCGGTTCGAGGAGCGGGATGAGAATATTTGAAGCGTATCGGCCAGACCACGTCATATAGAAGTTTACAAGATATTCAGTAAAAGGGGTGTTTCTTACTTTTAATGCATATGAATAGTCGTCAGCTATTGGGTAAGTGAAGAACGCAGCAATGCAGAAAATACTTACGATAAGTGCCGTGGCGGCGATGTGCGCAGAAGTGTGGTGATTCATGGGATCGGTGTTATTCATGGCTGTCCTTCTCCACGCCACCCTGCTCTTTGAGCAGATACATGGGGCGAAGCTTTACTTCTTCATAGATGCGGCCAAGGTACTCGCCAATGATGCCAAGGGACATCAGGATGCACCCGCCGAGGCCGAGGATGGAGATGAGCAGTGAGGAATAGCCTGGGACATCCACGCCGAAGAAGAGAGTCTTAAGGAAGGTGTATGCGGCGTAGAGGAAGCTGGATGCGGCGACGAGGAAACCAATGTAGGCCCAGATGCGCATGGGGAAGGAGCTAAAGGCGGAGATGCCGTCGATAGCGAAGTTCCAGAGCTTCCAGGAGTTCCATTTGGTTTGCCCTTTGGCGCGCTCGGGGCGGACAAAGTCCACGGTGGCTTCATCGAAGCCGACCCATGCATAGAGGCCTTTAGTGAAACGCACTCGTTCTGGCAGCAGGTTGAGCGCTTCGACAACACGGCGGTCCAAAAGGCGGTAGTCACCAGTGTTTGGAGTAATTTTCACCTTCGAAAAGATGTTGAACACCCTGTAGAAACCCGCTGCTGTTGTGCGCTTCAGGAAGGAGTCGGATGAGCGGCTGTTGCGGAATCCGGCCACGGAGGCATGTCCTGCTTCCCATTTTCTGAGGAATTGTGGGATGAGCTCTGGCGGGTCCTGAAGGTCAACATCCATGATAATGACGGCGTCGCCCTTGGCGTTTCGCAGGCCTGCGGCCATAGCCGTTTCCTTGCCGAAGTTGCGGCTTAGGGACAGGAAGCCAATGGAGTCATCCGTCTCGCTGAGTGTGCGGAGGATGCTGAGCGTCGCGTCGGTGCTGCCGTCGTCGACGAAAAGGAATTTCCACTGGTATGGCTCATTGCGGATGACGTTTCGGACCGTGTCCAAAAAGTAGGCGATGCTGTCCTCTTCGTTGAGGACGGGGACAAGGATGGTAATGGTTTTGACGCGTTCAGGCATTGGCGACTCGCAACAGAGCGTTCTTGACGGCTGAAGGGTTGGAAAAAGGTGCAACCATGAGCGATTCGTGAGTTCTATAGCAAGGAAGGAGTGAGGTCCAGTGCTCGGGAGTGGTGAGAGCTGAGAGGGGCGTTTTGCGCACAAAAAAAGCCCTCCGGATTGCTCCGGAGGGCTGTGCTGTCCTGGCGTCCCCAAGGGGATTTGAACCCCTGTCGCCTGCGTGAAAGGCAGGTGTCCTGGGCCAGGCTAGACGATGGGGACAAGCAGTTGGCTGGCGGACAAGGACTTGAACCTTGATTACTGGGACCAGAATCCAGCGTCCTACCACTTAGACGATCCGCCAACGCGAGAAAAAGCATCTACGGAGAATTTTCGCCGTTGTCAAACGAAAAAATGCGGAGAGGGGTATTTTTTTGTGTGAAGGACGGGGTAGGGGCGCCGGGGCGGGGAAGAGCGTGTGTTTTTGGCGGCAGCGTCGGGTTTTCTGGATGAATTGCGCCGAGGCTTGCGCAAGGGCTTGGAACACAGGGGAAAAGTGTTGTGGAAGCCATGTGGAGTGGCGCGAGGGGGGCTCTTTCTCCACCTCGTGTTCGCAGGGAGTGTTTTCCCTGGGGTATGGCGCTGGCTACGCCTGCGCGCGGTGCTTTTGCCAAGCCTCGCGGGTGATGCGGTACAGGACGAACGGTTGCAGGGGATGATTCGCCGGGACGGCGGGGTGGATGAAGTCGCCATGGGCGTCGCGTGTCATGCCGAGGCGGCGCATAACGGCCAACGACGGGACGTTGGTATGGGCGGTGAAGGCGACAATACTTGTGAGGCCAAGATGCGTGAAGCCAAAGTCCAGCGCGGCGCGGGCGGCTTCCGTGGCGTAGCCGTTTCCCCAGTGCTCCCGGCCAAGGCGCCAGCCCACCTCGACGCAGGGCGTGAAGTGGAGGTCCACTTGAGGCGCGTTCAGCCCCACGAAGCCGAGAAAGGCGCCTGAGTCGCGATGCTCCACCGCCCAGAATCCCCAACCGTTGTCCGCAATGCGCTGCGCCAGATGCTGCGCTGTTTCGTCGCTTTCCTCCCGCGAGAGCAGGGCCGGGAAATAGCGCATGACTTCCGGGTCGGCCCCAAGGGCGGCAAAGGGCGCGCGGTCGGCCTCGCGCCATTGGCGGAGGATAAGGCGCGGCGTGGTCAGTGTGACGGGGGTGGTCTGTGGGGCGTCGTGACGGGGCATGGCGTCTCCTACGGGTGGATTTCCCGTTTCAGTAGCACGGCCTGTATTGGAGGGCGAGAGGGCGAGGCGTGGCGCCTCGCACAACGAAAAAGCCCTCCGGATTGCTCCGGAGGGCTGTGTTTCCTGGCGTCCCCAAGGGGATTTGAACCCCTGTCGCCTGCGTGAAAGGCAGGTGTCCTGGGCCAGGCTAGACGATGGGGACGTGATAAGTTGGCTGGCGGACAAGGACTTGAACCTTGATTACTGGGACCAGAATCCAGCGTCCTACCACTTAGACGATCCGCCAGCGCGGAAACAGCGATTTACGGTTTTCGCCCGGGGGTGTCAACCCTTAAATCGCGCTTTTTGAAATTTCGTTAGGCGGAGTGCGCCAGACGACGGGTGTACTTCTTGAGCTTGTTGATCTTCTTACGGATGATCTCACGCTCTTTGCTGCCCTTCGTGGTCAGCTTCTTGGCGCGCAGCTCGTTCAGCTCTTTTTTGATGCGGGCGATCTGACCCTGGTAGGGGTTGCCCTTGTTCTCGTCGTCGTCAGCGATGCCGAGCACCTCTTTGATGGCGGCGAGGAGAGTGTCTTTGTCCATGCCGGATGCACCGGTGATCTGCGGGATCTCGGCGATGGCGAGTTCGCGCAGTTCCTTGATGGTCATCTTCTCAAGCGGCTTTTTCAGCTCGATGTTGATTTCTTCGCTCATCTCGTTTTCTCCTCCTTGGGAAAGTCTGTATTCGTCGTCCGGGGCTGACGGGTACCGTTTTGCCCTCGTTCGTTGAAAAGCTTCACATAGGCGGCGTAGCACCTTGCCACGGCAGAGTTCGCGTCGAACGCGTCGGCCTGAGAGCCGAGATTCTGTGGGCGACTGGGCTCGAAGCGAACCGCCGAAGTGGTTCTTTTCTTAATTAGGTCCAGTGAAACGCGGTCTCTTATCAACTCTGGGAGAACTTTGTCAAAGCTTTTTGTACCAAGAAAGGCATTCACCTGTTCCAGAATGTATGGCGCATAAAACGTGAGGTCCTGCATGACCATGGAATCTTCCACGCCAATGAGCAGGATGCGTTTTCTATGGCCGATGGGACGGGCAATCTCGGCGATGTGTTCGTCCACAATCTCCGGCCAGTGCCGCCACAGTCGGCGCAGTGTGCGTTGCATGCCATCTGGGTCGTGCTTTTTTAGAAATGCACGCAAGACGGTTTCCATTCTTTGCATAGGGAAGTGCTCTCCTCTCAGTGCAAATGAGCATATCCGTGCGCGATTCGCAACCCATGGGCGCGCATTGGTCAAAATCGGCTCTGCCGCCCTCTTTGCGCTGGCGGTCGCGCCTTGGTATGGTGGGGGCCGCCAGGGCGAAATCCGCTTCGGCCCGGATATTGCTACTTTGCCGGTGGAACCTATTTTGATGTCGCAAGGTTGACGCTACGCTGAAGAGGAAACACCGTGCCCAAACGTTTTTCATTTCGGCTGCAACGGGTGCTGGAGTACCGCGAGCAGCTTGAAACGCGAGCCAGAATGGAGCTTGCCGTCGCCACGCGGGCGCATCAGGAGCAGTCCGCACTGGTGGAGGGCCTGCGCGAGCGTCTGGCCGGGCACGAAGCCTCGCTGGATGGTCGCCGCAATCTTTCCGAAGGCGACCTGTGGCTGTGGCGGATGTATAAGAGTCGTCTGGAGCAGGACATCTCCATTGCCGAGCAGGAGTTGTTTCAGCGCGCCAAGCGCCTGAACGCCTGCAGGCAGGAGGCCGTGAAAACGGCAAAAGAGAAAAAGACCCTCGAACGGTTGCGCGCGTCGCAGGAGACGGCGTTCAACCGCGAGGAGAATGCGCGAGAGCAGAGGGAAGCCGATGAGATGGCCACGCTTCGTTACGAAAATGGGACTCTCTAAGATCGTTAAGGGCCTGATGACGCTGGCCCTTCTGAAATTGTGCCTGCTGACCTTTATTGGGTGGCAGGCTGTGGTCGATGGCCCCGTGAGTACGGTGCGCCAGACCCAGCAGGTGGCCCAGCGCGCCCCGCAGCCTGCGCCCCAGCAGGCGGTGCGCAAGGTGGTGGAGCCCGCAAGGGCCCACGCGCAGGACGCCCCCGCCGCGGCGCAGAGTGAGGCCCAGCCCACCGAGCCGCCCCTCGGCCGCGACGCCCTCATGCAGAAGCAGGAGGAGCTGGACCGGCGCGAGCGCGACCTCAATGCGCTGGAAGACAAAATTGCCCGCGATATGGCCGAGCTGAAAAAGACCCGCCAGCAGATTGAACGGATGCTCGAAGACGCCAAGGCCATCAAGAACAAGCGCGACAAGCACCTTGTGGAGGTCTTCTCCAACATGAAGGCCAAGCAGGCCGCGCAGGTTCTGGAGACCATGGACGAGCGGCAGGCCGTCAAGATTCTGTCAGGCATGCGCGGACGTCAGGCCGGCGAAATCCTCACCTACGTCAACGCCAAGAAGGCGGCGCGTCTGGCCGAAAAGCTGACCCGCTTGCAGATTCCCTTCGAGTAGTCCGTGCCCAGACTGCGACTGGATATCGCCTACGAGGGCACGGCCTATTGCGGCTGGCAGATTCAGGCTGGCCGCGCTGACCAACCAACCATTCAGGGACTGGTGGAATCCGTTATGACCCGCGTATGCGGGTGCCCCGTCCGGGCCTTTGGGTCCGGACGGACGGACTCCGGCGTCCATGCACTGGGGCAGGTGGCGCACATGGACATTCCGCCGGACAAGGCCGGAGTGGACTGGATGCGCGCCTGCAACGCCCTGTTGCCGGACGACGTGGCCGTGACGGCCGCCGCCCTTGTGCCGGACGACTTCCACGCCCGCTATTCCGCCACGTCCAAGACCTATGCCTATAGTTTATGGCTGAATGGCCGATATGTTTTACCGCAAAGGCGGCGCTACGTCTGGAAGACGGGACCGCTGGACATGGCGGCCATGGACGAGGCGGCAAAGCGGCTTGCCGGAGAGCATGACTTTGCCTCGTTTCAAAACACGGGGACGCCCGTGAAGAGCACTGTGCGCACCGTGACGGGCATAACCCGCAGCGCCGGAGCATTCGCTGATGAAGTGGTGTGGCGCTTTTCCGCCGACGGCTTTTTGAAGCAGATGGTGCGCAACCTGATGGGCCTGATGGTGGAAGTGGGGCGTGGACGCTTTGCCCCGCAGGACGTGGACCGCGTCCTTGCTGCGGCGGACCGGAGCGCTGTGCGCTACGTGACCGCGCCGCCACAGGGCCTGTGTATGGAGCACGTCGACTACGCCGGGGCGGACGCCTAGCCCGCCCCGTTTCTCTCCGCCCGCCTTTGCGTGTTCTCGCACCCCTTGTGTTGGGCGGGCATATGGTCAGCATTGATTATCAGGGACGCATCAGCGCGGGTGATACGCTGCGCGGCACCGCTGCCGAGGGCAAGGCCTTTGCCTCGCCCCTTGAGCGGCTGGCCCTTGATTCGCGCGTGGCGTGGCGCTTTGAGAATGCCCAGCGCCGCCAGCGCTACGGCAGGCTGGTCACCGGCACTGTGGAGCGCCTTGGCTCCAAGGTGGCGGCCTTTGAAGACGCCCTTGCCCGCTTTGCATGGCCTGAAGATACCTCCTTTACCCGCGCCCGCCTTGTGACCCCTTCCAATGCCTCGGATGAGCTGTCCGGTCGCCTTGCCGCCCGCGTGCGCCCTCAGGACGAGGTGACGCGCTATTACAAATATTTTTCCAGTGGCCACATGCCGTGGACGTCCACAGACCTTGCCGGTGGCGAATACCGCTTTTCCGTGACCCAAGGGGGCGAGACGGAGAATGTGGACATCGCGCTGGATGACGACGCCACGTGGGGCGATATGGTGGAGCAGGTGGCGGCGGGCATCAATGCGCTGTCCCTGCCCGTGCAGGCGGAGGTTGTCCGCCAGAACGCCCCGAATCAGTATGTTGACGGCCTTGTCGCCGTTGGCTCCGCCCTTGCCATTACCGTCAATCCCGCCGTCAGCGCGCAGGATGTCTCCCTTGCCGATGAGGACGGGCACCTGCTTGCCGAGTTGAATCTGAAAGCAACCACCACGCCCGCCTTTGCCGCCGAAACCTTGCCCTACCGCGTCCGTGTGGACTCTACAGCGCATGCGTCCAGCGTGCGTTCCGATGTACTGGACCCCGGGGCCGCCTCGCCCTTTGCCGCAGGGGAGCATCAGGTGCGCTTTTCCATAAATGGCGCGACTGAGGAGGTGCTTGTCTCCCTTGAGGCGGATATGACCATGGGCGAGGTGCTGCGCGCGCTTGCCGGGGCGCTCAATTCCTCATCGGGGCGCCTGCGGGCGGAGATTCGTGACGGACAGCGTCCGTCTGGGCTGGATACGCAGCCGCTCATGGCGGAGGGCGAGTACTTGGAGGTGACCCTTGTCAGCCCCAAGCGTGGGGAGCGCATGTACCTGCGCGACTTTGGCGGCCCTGTTGTGGACGACGTGCTGGACTTTTTTGACCCGACGGCGGCCTTGCCCGCCGCGCCCGTCAATGGCGAGCGGTATATCGCCTCGGCCACGGCCAATGGCTGGGTGGAGAACCGCATCTATGAATATGACGAGCTCAGCGCCACGTGGGACGAGACCACGCCCACGGACGACAACACTGTGTACAGCGAGGAGGACGACGCGTGGTATTTCTACGATGGGTCGTCATGGACCACCACGGTGGGCGGAACGCTCCTTGAGACCCTTGGCATGAACGCCACGGCGACGCCGGGCATGGATGCGCGGGTGGTGGTGGATGGCGACGAAGTGGTGTCCGAGACCGGGCTGGTGGCGGTGGATAAGGGGCGCGTGGTGTTTGAGGCGCAGTCGTCGTATGGCGAGGCCATTCCCCTGCGCGTGGTGGAGGCCTACGGGGAGGTGGAGGACCGCCTTGCCGATGTGGTGACGGCTTATAATGACCTGCGGGCGTTTGTCCTGCCGCATCAGGAAGTCTTTGAGGACGGCTTTGCCGACCGTTGGCGTGCGGCCATTACCTCGCGCGAGGGGGAGCTTGCGGGGTACGGCATCCGTGAGTTTACGGCGGAAAAACTGCTGGTGGTGGACCGTGAGGCGTTTATGGAAGGCGTCATGCGCGACCCGGACGCGGCGCGCAGCACCTTCGCGGGGCTGAGCGGATTGGTGGCGGACTGGCAAAAGGCGTCGCTCTCGGCGCGGACGCCGGACCTATATGAGCGCCTGCTTCCCAAGTCGGCCCTTGAGGATCCGGGGCCGCCCATTGCCGAGGAATTCGACCTCACCAAGCGCAAGACCCTGCAACAGGTCATCACGTCGCTGGCGACCACGTCCATGCCCGAGGGCAATCCGCTGCTGGAGACCACGGACGTGCTGCGCAATATTGTCACCATCAAGCGCACAGCGCTGACTGCGCCCCTTGCGGGGCCGGGAGGGATTGTGAGCAGGCAGGGTTAGTGGGGTGGCGGAATCCGTTATTCAGCGGGACTTACCAAAAGACGCATTCCTTTGTAGAGCATGGTGCCGCGTTGGCCTCGCGTCGAGCCCGCGCCGCGGGCTTTGCGTGTGTTGAACGTCCGCCCATGGTGGGGGACAGCGGTGGGGGAGGCGGGTTAGGACGCGATGTCAATGGTTTCGAAGCTCATGTCCCGCAGGTCGAACAGGAGCATCTTTCCGGCGAGGGCCGGCGTCCCCGTACCTAGCAGACGCATGATCTCCGCGCTTTGCAGACTGGCGGCGGTATACACGCCTGGAGCAGGGCTGCCGAGGGCGTCCTCGGCTCCGCCGCTGGCGCCAAAGAAGTCCGCCGGACCGGGCTGGCCCGGCATCACCGTGGCAACATAGCCCGACAGGCCCGCGATGCCCGCCGTCACAAGGGGCAGGCCGGCGCGCGCGGCCACGCGTTGCAAGGCGGGGCGGTCGTCCAGTCCGCCAAGGGCGTCCACCACCACGTGGGCGTCTTCGCACATGGCCAGCATGTCGGATTCATCCACCATCACCTCATGGGCCAGAAAGTCCACGGCGGGGTTCACGGTCATGGCGCGGACGGTGGCGGCGCGGGTTTTGGGAATGTCCACGATATCCGTCGTGGAGGTCAGTTGGCGGTTGAGGTTGCTTTCCTCAAAGGAGTCGCCGTCCGCCGCCTCAATGGTGCCAACGCCCATACGGACCATGGCTTCAAGGAGCAGGCCGCCAAGGCCGCCAAGGCCAATGAGCACGGCCTTGGAACACAGCAGGCGCACCTGCCCCTGACAGTCCAGCGTGGAAAAGTTGCGGATGTAGCGCTCCGGGATGACCCCGGCGCCAAGGGCGGCGACTTCTATGGCGCGGAGCGTTTCGCCGCACTCGGCGGCAAGTTCGCGGGCCGCATGGATGCCAAGGCTCAAATAGGGCGAGCCGTCGGGCATGGCTGCGGAGAGGGCAAGCTCCCGCGTTCGGTTGCCTATGGGGTCCGCGCAGCCCATGGCGTCATCCTCCGCCTACGGCAGGGAACAGGCCCACCCGGTCGCCGTCGTGTATGGTGGCGTCCACGGTGGTGTGCTTGTTGTTGATGAACATGATTTTGACCTCGTCGCGGGGGATGCCGAGGTGGTCCATCAGGCCGCCCACGGTGACGCCGTCCGGCGCGGTGTAGGCCGCCGCGTCCTGCGGCTCAAAGGGCTTGAGCGTGGCAAAGCATTTTACTGTGATAATCATGCCCCGCATTGTGGCAAAAAATCACGGAAAGGCAAGCCCTTGTGCTGGTTCGGTCACCGGACCTGCCAGAGGCAGAAAAACGGGCGGCGCTGTGTGCGCCGCCCGTTTTTGTGAATGGTGGGTTGTGTGCCCCGCATGGGGGCGGCCTGCCTAGGGCAGGCCCTGTCCGGCTTCCATGAATTCGCCGGTGCAGGTGGTTTCGTAGCCGCCAAGGGCTTCAATGCTTGTGCGGAAGTCCGCGCTGCGGATGAGGTCCAGCACGGCCTTGACGCGTGGGTCCGCAAGGTGCTCGCGCGGGATGAGCAGGTCGTAGCGCTCACGCGCAAGGGGGACAAAGTCCAGCCCGAGGGCGCGGGCGGCGGCCATGATGCCCAGCCCGCAGTCCACCGCGCCGGTGAGCACGTTTACCGCCACGGCCATGTGGGTGAATTCTTCCTTGTCGTAGCCGTTGACCTGCTGGGGCGTGATGCCGGCCTCGGAGAGGTGCCAGTCCAGCAGGATGCGGGTTCCCGCCCCGCGCTGGCGGTTGATGAACTGCACGTCCTCGCGGGCGAGGTCGTCAACGCCCGAGATGCCTTTGGGGTTTCCTGCCGGGACCATGAGGCCCTGATGGCGCACCGCAAGGTTGACCAGCACTGCGTCCACATCCGGGAGATATTTGCGGACAAAGGGCGTGTTGTAGTCGCCGGTTTCGGGGGCGAAGAGGTGGGTGCCCGCCATGTGGCAGGAGCCGTTTTTGACGGCCATGAGTCCGCCCATGCTGCCCACATGGGTGGAGGCAAGGTGGATGGGCGTCTCCAGCCCCATGAGGGCGTTGGCGAGCAGGTCTATGGTGTTGTCATGGCTGCCCACGGCGACAAGGGTGCGCTCCAGCGCGTCCTGCGGCACGCGCAGGTCGGCGCGGACGGTGGCGCCCTGTTCTACGCCTTCGGAGTTGGCCGGAATGCGGCAGATGCCCTGCGCGCGGGTCATGGTGGTAATCATGCCCGCCCCGCGCGACAGGGGCGTGGCGACGTACTTGCCGCCAACGCGGCCGATGGACAGGCGCAAGAATTCTTCCATGCCCAGCTTGGACGGCACGCTGCGCGTTAGCTCCACGTCCACTTCCGGGCGGCGGGGCAGGGTGCGGCGGGTCAGCCACGCGCACAGCGGGGCCACCAGTTCCTCCATGCACACCACCGCGCTGACGGGATAGCCCGGCGCGCCCACAAGGAGCTTGCCGCCGTGGGCCTTGTCCGCCATGCCCAGCAGGGTGGGCTTGCCGGGCATGGCCTTAATGCCGTGCACCAGCACGCTGCCGACGCTCTCCATGACGGTGCGGGTGTAGTCCTTGGCGCCGGCCGAGGAACCTGCGCCAATGACGATAATGTGCGCGTCTGTGCCAAGGGCGTCTTCCACGGCCTCGATGAGGGCGCCGGGCTTGTCCGGGACGGGCGCGGTGCGGCGGATGTCGATGCCCCAGCTTTGCGCCAGTGCGGCAAAGACCTGCGAGTTGCTTTCCACCACCTGCCCCGGCGCCGGGGTCGGGCGGTCCGTAAAGTCCAGCACCTCGTCGCCGGTGGGAATGACGTGCATGATAATGCGCTCATGCACGGTGACCTCCCAGATGCCCGCAGAGAGCAGCGCGCCAATGTCATAGGCCGTGAGCTCGTGGTTCTGCGGGATGAGCAGTTCCGTGGCGACGATGTCCTCGCCGATGCGGCGTACGTGCTGCCACGGAAAGGCCGGCGCCTCAATGCGGGCGCTGCCGTCGGCGGTCATGACCACGTTTTCGATCATGATGACGGCGTTGGTGCCGTCCGGCAGCGGGTTGCCGGTGTTGACCGGGACAAAGGCGTCCGCCCCAAGGGTGAGGGGCTCGTCCTCGCGCGCGGTAAAGGTGGCTTCGGCGTCCACGGCAATGCCGTCCATGGCCGCACTGTGGTAGGTGGGCGAGGACAGCCGCGCATGGATGGCGCACGCCGTGATGCGGCCTGCGGCCTCGTGGGTGGGAATGGTTTCGGTGCCGAGGAGGCTTTCCCTGTCTAGGGCGGCCTGAACCTTGCCCACGGCTTCGTCAATGGGAATGGTGTCGAGATAGATATTGCGCTTCATGGGTGCCTTCGCTGTGTGCGGTGCTTTGGCTGTTCATGCGCTGTGGCGCGGGCCTGCCGTTGCTGTGCTGTTTGGGACGGTGCCTGTTTGGCGTGCTGTTAGTTGAGCAGCCATACGTCCACGGGGTGGCCCTCGAAGAGGCCTTCCGTATCCGCCGGGATGCGGACCAGCCCGTCGGCGCGGAGCATGGTGCGCAGCAGGCCGGATTTGCCAAGGACGGGCGTGGCTATGCTGGCGCCGTCCTCGCGGGTTTCCAGCCGGACTCGGACGTAGTCCTCGCGCCCCTGTTTGGAGGCGATGTTGCGCCCGAGGGTGGCGCGGCGCACGCTGCGGCGGCGCGGGGCAAAGGCGTCCCTGTCCCCGGCGATGTGGCGCAAAAAGGGCAGGCCAAACACGTGCATCACCACCTGTGCGGAGGTGACCTGTCCGGGCAGTCCCCACACGGCGGTGCTGCCTGCGCGGGCCAGAATGGTGGGCTTGCCGGGGCTGACGGCAACGCCGTGGGCCAGCACCTGCGCGTCGGGCAATTCCTCAATGGCGGCCTGCGTCAGGTCGCGCACGCCAATGGAACTGCCGCCGGAGATGAGCACCACGTCATTTTCCTCTACGCCTTTTTTGATGGCAGCGGCAAGGCTGGCCTCGTCATCGCGCACCAGGCCGTACAGCGTGGGCACGCCGCCTGCGGTGCGCACCAGCGCGCCGAGGGCGTAGCTGTTCACATCGCGGATTTGTCCCGGACGCGGCGTGTCCGTGACGGGGATAAGTTCGTCTCCGGTGGAGATGAGGCCAACGCGCGGGCGCTTTCGCACCGGCACTTCGCTGACGCCAAGGGCGGCCAACAGGCCGACCTCCTGTGGGCGCAAGGGGGTGCCTGCGGTGAGGGCGGGCTGTCCTGCCCGGGCGTCCTCGCCGCGCTGCATAACGTTGTCGCCGGGGGCGACGGACTTGCGGAATTCAATGGTGCCAGCGCCAAGCTCCTGGGTGTGTTCCACCATCACCACGGCGTCCGCCCCTTCGGGCAGGGTGCCGCCGGTGACAATGCCCACACAGTCCCCGCGGGACAGGGGGGCTGAGGGCTGTTCATCGATAGACAGACTGCCCCGGCACTCCAGATAGGCCGGGTTGGATTCGCTTGCCCCAAAGGCGTCGCGCGCGTTGACGGCGTAGCCATCCATGCACGAGCGGTTGACCATGGGCAGGTCTTCGGCGGCGGTGACGTCGCTGGCAAGAATGCGCCCCGCCGCGTCGTGCAGGGGGACGGATGTCTGCGCGAGGGTGGGAAAATCCTTGAGCAGGCCGATGAATGTTTCCGGGCTGACGACTTGAAAGAAACCTTTTTGCACTTCGCCTCCGAACACGTGACGAGAAAATTGAACGATTTAATAGGTCTGCAATACCGCAACACAAGGCAATTGCAAATGCCCCATGTCCGGCGTGGTGGCGGGGCGCGGTAGCTGGGCGCATGGGCGCACTCCCCCCGCGCCCGCGCTGTGCGTGGGCGGCGTTATGCGGTGAAAAGCGGCATGACTCAGGCCGAAACGGTCAGATGGATGATGGCGTCCGCGCATTGGCGCAGGTGCTCTTCAAGGGCGGCAGGAGCGATGGGCGATCCCTCTGCGGTGGCGCTGTGGATGGCGTCCTGCGCCGTGAGGACGGGCGCCAGCGCCCCGCGTGCGCGGCGGGCTGTGAGCTGAACCCCGGCGGCAAAGACAGGAGCGGCCACGCCCTTGGCGATGAAGTTGAAGGCGCGCAGGCGGATGGTTCCGGCGCCGCCTTCTGCCGGCGCGCCGTCCTGCAGGGCAATGCCTGAGCGCATGCGCGCAATGGGGCTGTGGCGGCGCATGGTGATGCCGCAGATGCCGGGAAGCGACCCGGAAAGGGCAAGCGTGCTGCCAGCGGCGATCTCGGCGGTGTCGATATCATCCACGGGGTGGCCTTCGAGAAACACGGTGCTGATGTCGCGGTCCACGTAGTCTGCGGGGATGTGCAGGTGCTGGGTCAGCAGGTCGCGGACCGTCATGGGCTGTGGCAGGGCGATGTCCACGCCCTCTTGCAGGAGGAGGTGCAGGGACGCCGCGTGCCCCGGCGCGAGGCGGATGGCTATTTCCCCGGAAATATCACCGGAACCGGGCTGGGGTGAAATCTTTGGAACGGATTGCAAAATTTTCCTCCGCGCTTCTGTTGGGATTGGTTCGTCTTGGTTATTTTGTGGCGCTTCAATCCGGAGAACAGAATAAACTGTCTTGCAGGAACTGTATGTAACAACAATGCAGTTTTCTATGATTTTGACAATGTATTCAGTTGGTCATAGACGATATGAAGTTTGAAGCATTGAAGCAACAGTTTATCGAGCTGCAAACTGGAGGAAAGCACGATGAAAATTTTGCGTATCAACACTCGCGAGCGTACGTACAAGTACGAGGATATGGGGGAATATGCAGGTCTTGGAGGCCGCGCCCTCACGTCCCGCATTGTGCGTAAAGAGGTTCCGGCCGACGCTCACGCCCTCTCTGCCGACAACAAGCTCATTTTTGCCCCCGGACTGCTGTCCGGCACCATGGCCGCCAACTCCGGCCGCATTTCCGTTGGCGCCAAGTCCCCGCTGACGGGCTCCATCAAGGAGTCCAACTCCGGCGGCATGCTGTCCCAGAAGCTGGCCAAGCTGGGCCTCGCCGCTGTTGTGCTGGAGGACAAGCCCGAAAAGGACGCTCCCTTCACCGCCATCCGCATCACCAAGGACGGCGTGGAATTCTCCGACGCCCCGGACCGTGAAGGCAAGGACAACTACGCGTACCAGAAGGTGCTGGACGAGGCCTTTGGCGGCAAAGCCACCGTGGCCCTCATCGGTACCGCCGGCGAGCAGTGCCTGCAGGCGTCCACCATCCAGTTTACCGACCCCTTCGGCAACCCCGCACGCTCCGCTGGCCGTGGCGGCATGGGCGCTGTGATGGGCTCCAAGCGCGTGCGCTGCATCGCCGTGGACAACTCCGGCGCCAAGGGCATTGAATACGCCGACAAGGACGCGTTCAAGGCCGCCAACAAGCGCTGGACCGAAATCCTCAAGACCCACCCGGTTACCGGTCAGGGCCTTGCCGGATTCGGCACCGCCATCCTCGTGAACATCATCAACGAAGCTGGCGCACTGCCCACTAAGAACTTCCGCAGCGGCCAGTACGAGCACGCCGCCGACGTCTCCGGCGAAAAGATGTCCGAACTCATCGAAAAGCGCGGCGGCAAGGTACACGAAGGCTGTCACCCCGGCTGCGTGATGCAGTGCTCCCAGCGCTACGTGGACGAAAAGGGCGAATACGTGACCTCCGGCTTTGAGTACGAGACCCTGTGGGGCTTTGGTCCCAACGGCCTTGTGCACGATATCGACCTCATCGCCGAAATGGACCGCGTTTGCGACGAAAAGGGCATCGACACCATCGAGATGGCCAACGCCGTGACCATGGCCATGGAAGGCGGCCTCATTGAGTGGGGCGATGGCCCCGCCGCCAAGGCGCTGCTGGAAAAGGTCGGCACTGACGACCCGCTGGGCCGCATCATCGGCAACGGCACGGGCTCCACTGCCGCCGCCTTTGGCGTGGACCGCGTGCCCACCGTCAAGAATCAGGCCCTGCCCGCCTACGACCCCCGCGCGGTCAAGGGTGTTGGCGTCACCTACGCCACCAACCCCATGGGCGGCGACCATACCGCCGGCTACGCCGTGTGTCAGAACGTCCTCAAAGTGGGCGGCGATGTGGACGGCATGAAGGACGACGGCAACGTTGAGCTGTCCAAGAATCTTCAGGTGGCCACCGCGTCCATCGATTCCACCGGCATGTGCCTGTTTGTGGCCTTTGCCGTGCTGGATACTCCGGACGCCATGCAGGTGCTGTGCGACCTGCTCAACGCCCGCTACGGCGGCAACATCACGCCGGACGACGCCCTCGCCCTTGGCGTGCAGACTCTGAAGGACGAGCACTCCTTCAACGCCGACGCCGGCTTTACCAAGCACGACGACCAGCTCCCCCGCTGGTTCAAGGAGGCCCTGCCGCCCCACAACGTGACGTGGGACTACTCCGAAGAGGACCTGCAGGCCGCCAAGACCTTCTAAGGTCGCCCCAATTCCCGCGCAGTACGACAGCGCCCCCGTTCGGCTCTTCCGGACGGGGGCGCTTTGTCTTGTGTGGTGATGGCGCCGCTGAGGGCGCGGCGTGTGGCCGTGGATGGTGCGCAGGGCGGCGATGGGAGGCGGTGCCACGTGGGGCGGCAGGGGCTTCGGCGTCTGTGCCGTGTTGCGCCGGTGGGGGAACCTGTCGGGACCGCGGGGCTTCCCCTGCGGCTAGTAGAACAGCGGCAGCAGGTTGCGCGTCAGGTTCATGGCGATGCACCAGCCCAGCAGGGTGGAGATTTCGCCCCAGATGACGGCCGCGCCCAAAAAGTCGCCGTTCATGCCACCGTGGGTGCGGGCCAGCAGGGCCATTTCCATAATGCCCAGTCCGGCCAGCAGGGCGGTGGGAAGCAGGAAAATAAGGGGCTGGACGAACAGCGCGGCACACAGCGTCTGGATGATGACGAGGAGCACAATGGGCGTGGTTGCGCCGCTCAGAAACAGCCGACCCTGTCCGTCGCGGGTGAGATGGCGGCCGGTGTAGGCCGTGCATACGGAGACGGTGCGGCCCATGATGAAGGCAAACACCACCACGCCATACGCCTGCGCGGCCAGCGCCTGATGCAGCAGAATGATTTGTCCCGCAATGCCCATGACCATGGCAAGAACGCCAAAGGCGCCGTTGCGGCTGTCCTTGACGATGGTCCAGAAGCGTTCGCCGCGCGCGCCGCTGCCCCAGCCGTCAAAGAGGTCGGCCCAGCCGTCCCAGTGCAGGGCGCGGGTCAGGGTCAGGGAGCCGCCAACCACCAGCCACGCCTGTACCCACGGCTGACCGCCAAGAACGCCAAGGGCAAAGGGCAGGGTGACAATGGTGCCGATGATCAGCCCAATAACGGGAAACCACCCGATGGTGGCGGCAACGGTCTTTTCATCATAAATGCGGGCGGGGCCGAGGCGGGTCATGAAGCTGAGGGATGCGAGAAACGAGGTGAAAAAGAGCATTACAGCCTTTGCGCGGCGGCGAGGGTTATGGTGGTGCCGCATGTGGCGGCCAAAAGACGGGCGGCGGAGGCCTGATTCATGGACAGTTCAAGGTAGCCCTGACTGCCTTCAAGCAGGCCCATGCTGCCAAGGGGCAGGTCCGCGTAGGTGCGGCAGCAGGTGACGGCGCCTGTGCGGCCCTTGGCGGACAGGGCAAGCCCTTCCCAGTGGCACAGACGGTCCAGCCACTCGCGGGCCGGCAGGTTCAGAATGCAGTTGCCAAAGCGGTCCACGTGCAGGACCGTGGCGGTGACGGCGGCGTTGTCGTCCTCAAGGCGGGGCCTTGCCCAGTCCAGCGTGACAAGGTCGTCTGGTGCCATTTCCGGGCCGAGGGATTCTGCCTCCGCTCCCTGCGCCAATTGCGCGGCAAGGGGGGCGAAGACGTCGCGCCCGTGGAAGGTGGCACTGACGGTGCGCGGGGAGTGCATGTGCACGGACAGGTCAAACACGCGCACAGGCCCGCCGCTGCCAAGCACAAGGCTGGCAAGGCCGTTGTCCGGGACGATGATGGATTGCCCGTCCTTTTCAAGGAGAACAATCCCCCGCGTGGTGCCAACCCCTGGGTCCACCACGGCGGCGAACACCGTCCCTTCGGGAAAGTGCCGCCTACTGGCGTTCAGGAAGAATCCCCCCTGCGCCAAGTTGAACGGCTCCACCCCGTGGCTGATGTCCACGATGCGGGCGTCCGGCACAAGGGACAGAATGCGGCCTTTCATCTGGGCGACGTACGGGTCGCCCAGACCAAAGTCCGTCAGCAGGGCGATGGGGGCGGGTGTCCTCGCGGTCATGCTAATAGACCTTCCGTCTGGAGAATTTGCGGCCAATGACGTTCATGGGGCTCTCCACAATGGTGAAGGCGTCCGGGTCAATGGCGTAGATGGCTTGTTCCAGCCGCTTGACTTGAATGTTGAACACCACGGTCAGCAGCACGCTCTTGGGCCTGCCGGAGTAGGCGCCGCGTCCGTCGAGGAAGGTGGCGCCCCGGTGCAGGTCGCGCATGATGGCGGCGGCGATTTCCTCGGTCTTGTCCGAGATGATGAAGACCATCTTGCGCTGATGGAACAGCCCAAGGACGTATTCCATAATCTGCGCGGCAATGAACACCGTGGACAGCGAGTACAGCACAAGGTCCACCTTCATGAACAGCATGCTGACCACAAACAGCGCCAGATTGAAGCCAAACGTCACCGCGCCTATGCGCAGATTGTACTTCTGATTGATGGCGACGGCAATGATGTCCGTACCGCCCGTGGATCCAAGCGACCGAAACGTGATGCCGAGGCCGGTGCCAAAGGTGGCTCCGGCGGCAATGGCGGCCAGCCACGGGTCGTGCACCGGCAGCTGCCATGGAATAAGCTCCATGAACACCACAACGGACATGGCCCCATACAGGCTGTACAGGAAAAAGCGGCGGCTGACGCCAAACCAGCCAAAGAGGAAAATGGGGGCGTTGAGCAGAAACAGCCATTGCCCCGGCGAGAGCTTGTCCGTCAGGTAATACAGCAGCAGGCCAAGGCCGGACATGCCGCCGGAGATAAACCCGTGCGGTAGGGCGATGGCTTTGATGCCAAAGGCAAAGATGCCCGTTCCTATGGTGATGAGAGCAAGATTCCACGGTACAGAGTATGTGAAGTCGCGCATGGCCCCTCCCAGGGCTGTTCGCGGCAGGTTTGGAGGCGGCCGCGTTTGGCTTCCCTTTGCCAGTATTTTGCACGAATTGGAAGCCTGATTCCACCCGTCAGAGCCCGGCGCGCGTGCGTTTGAGAAAAAACGCCCCCAGCAACGGCAAAGCGCCCCGCCTCCACAACGGAGACGGGGCGCCCATTCGGTCTTGAGCCAGTATGCCAAAAAGCGGGCGTGGCCGCGCTTAGTAGCGGTAGTGGTCGGCCTTGAAGGGGCCATCCACGGGAACGCCGATGTAGTCGGCCTGTTCCTTGGTCAGGGTGTCGAGCTTCACGCCCAGACGGTCAAGGTGCAGGCGGGCTACTTCTTCGTCCAGACGCTTGGGCAGAACCATGACCTGCGGCTCGTAGTCGTTCTTGGCGAGGTCAATCTGCGCCAGAGCCTGGTTGGTGAAGCTGTTGGACATAACGAAGGAGGGGTGGCCCGTAGCGCAGCCAAGGTTCACCAGACGGCCCTCGGCCAGAACGATGACGCTCTTGCCGGACTTCATGGTCCACTTGTCCACCTGCGGCTTGATGACGGTGCGGGTGCAATCCGAGTTGTCCTCAAGGTAGGTCATTTCGATTTCGCTATCGAAGTGGCCGATGTTGCAGATGATGGCCTCGTCCTTCATGTTTTCCATGTGCTCGCCGCGGATGACGTGGTAGTTGCCCGTGGCGGTGACAAAGATGTCGCCCATGGCGGCGGCTTCGTCCATGGTGGTGACTTCAAAGCCTTCCATGGCGGCCTGCAGCGCGCAGATGGGGTCAATTTCGGTGACGATGACGCGCGCGCCAAAGCCGCGCATGGACTGGGCGCAGCCCTTGCCCACGTCGCCGTAGCCGATGACGACCACAACCTTACCGGCAATCATGATGTCGGTGGCGCGCTTGATGCCGTCGGCCAAGGACTCGCGGCAGCCGTAGAGGTTGTCGAACTTGGACTTGGTCACGGCGTCGTTGACGTTGAAGGCGGGGAACAGCAGTTCGCCGGACTTCTGCATCTGGTAGAGGCGATGCACGCCGGTGGTGGTCTCCTCGGAGACGCCGCGCACCTTCTTGGCGATTTCGGTCCACTTGGTGGGGGTGGCTTCGTAGCTGGCGGCCAGTCGGCTCATGACCACGGCGAATTCCTTGTTGTCCACCTTCTGCTTCAGAATGGAGGGGTCCTTTTCGACCTTCACGCCCTGATGGATGAGCAGGGTGGCGTCGCCGCCGTCGTCCACGATGAGGTCCGGGCCGGAGCCGTCGGGCCAGGTGAGGGCCATTTCCGTGCACCACCAGTATTCCTCAAGGGATTCGCCCTTCCAGGCAAACACCTTGGCCATGCCGGAGTCGGCAATGGCGGCGGCGGCGTGGTCCTGCGTGGAGAAAATGTTGCACGATGCCCAGCGGATGTCCGCGCCCAGTGCGTGCAGGCACTTGATGAGCATGGCGGTCTGGATGGTCATGTGCAGGGAGCCGGTGACTTTCAGGCCCTTCAGGGGCTTTTCGTCGCCGTACTTCTCAATAAGGGCCATCAGGCCGGGAACTTCGCGCTCGGAGAGCTGCATTTCCTTGTAGCCAAAATCGGCTTCGGCAATGTCCTTGACCTTGTAAGGAAGGGTCAGGTCCAGCGGCTGTACGTCTGCCATGGTTCTTTCCTCCGGGAAATTAGTGTTTTGCCGCCTCGAACACCCGAAGCCGCAGCCCCGATGGAAGTTCGAACCGGTCTTCGTTGACGATGGAAAATCCTACTTTCTCCAGCCATGCCCGGACATCGCCGGGGGCAAAGCCCAGCCATCTGTCGCCGGACTCGGTGCGCATGGCCTCCACCTCGTGCTTGTCAAAGTCCGCAAGGACAAAGCGCCCGCCGCCGTGCAGGGCGCGGTAGGCCTCGCCAATGCCCTCGCGCGGGGAGGCCAAATGGTGCAGAGAAAGACACATTACCGCAAAATCCGCTTCGCCGTCAGCAACGGGAAGATGTTCCAGGTCGCCAATGCGCAGGCTAATGCGCCCCGACGCCCCGGCCTGTTCGCCAAAGGCTTCCCGCGCGCGGTCCAGCATCTCCGGCGAGTTGTCCACGCCGATAACGCTCTCCGCCTGCTGGGACAGGGCCGTCAGCAGGCCGCCCGTCCCGCAGCCAAGGTCAAGGGCCGTGCCCGCCCCATGCATGCGGCTGGTGACTAGCCCGGCGATGTCCAGCCCCCCAAGGGTGTCGCGCCGCATCTGGTCCCACTCCTCGGCGATGGAGCCGAAAAAGCGCGCCGTTTCGCGGCGGCGTGCGGCCACAACGCGCGCGGCGGCTGCCGCGTCGGCGTCAAGGTCGGCCTCGGCGTGGACAAAGGGCGACAGCGCGGCAAGGTAGTCGCCAGCTTCGCCCTGCGAAGAGGCCTGGTAGAAGACCCACTGCCCGTCGCGCCGCCATTCGACAAGTCCGGCGGATGCAAGGATTTTCAGGTGCCGCGAGATGCGCGACTGCTTGAGGGCCAGCGCTTCAACAATCTCGGCCACGGCCAGCTCGTGCTCCATAAGGATGCGGATGAGCCGGAGCCGGGTGAGGTCGGCCAGCGCTTTGGAAAACTGTAATATCTGCATATTGAGATATTGTAATATATCGCCTGCGCCGTCGTGTCAATGCATGCACGACCGCCGCGAAACAAAATGTGGTTGGGGGCTTGACTTGGGTGGTCCAATTGGTACTTTGGTCCTACCAATTTTTGCCAGAAGGACAAGTATGCCGCAACGGATACCAGCCGAAGGATTTGCAGGCGGCGGGAGTGTACAGCGCTCCGCCGTGTACGAGCAGATTGTACGGCGCATCAACGAAATGCTCGCCTCCGGCGAGCTTGCCCCCGGAGACCGTCTGCCGCCGGAGCGGCGGCTGGCCGAGGCCTTTGGCGTGTCGCGCAATTCCGTGCGCGAGGCCATCCGCGTGCTGACCCAGCGCGGGGTGGTGGAGACGCGCCCCGGCAGCGGCACCTATGTGGCGCAGGGCCGGGACGATGATCTTGTGGCCGGCATTGCCGACTCCATGCTGGAAGGGCGCACGCGCCTGCGCGAGGTAATGGAGGTGCGCCTTATTCTGGAGCCGCGTGTGGCGCGGATGGCCGCCGTGCGCGCCACTTCCGAGGATGTGGCGGCGCTGCGCGGCACGCTGGAGATGCAGCGGCGCGACGTGGAACGTGGCGGGACTGGAGCCAAACAGGACGAGGCCTTTCACGCCAGCCTTGCGTCCATGTGCGGCAATGCGCTGTTGCACTGCCTGCTTGGCCGTATGCATGGCATGTTTGCCGAAAGCCGCGACGAGGTGCTTGTACCCTCTGAGCGGCGGATGGCCTCTCTTGCCGTGCATGAGGCCATCGTCGCCGCCATTGAGCACGGCGACGGAGCAGCCGCGGAGCGGCGCATGGCCCGCCATGTGCGCGATGTGGCCGACAGGCTGTTCCCCGACGGCGGGCTTGCCGTAGCGGGCGGCTTTACCTTCGAGGACTAAGCGAATGGTTTTTCCGCGCCCCCCGGTCATGACCACGTGGCCCCGGAGCCGGTATTTCATCAGTATATGACGTTTATCAACATCACGGAGTAGCATTATGGAAATGCCCGATGTGCGAGCAAAGGCTAAGGAATTGATGAAAGGGTACTGCCGCGTGTGTCCCGTCTGTGACGGACGCGCCTGTTCCGGCGAAGTGCCGGGTATGGGCGGCCTTGGCACCGGCGAAGCCTTCCGTAGCAACGTCCGCGCCCTGCGCGAGGTGCAGCTGAACATGCGCCTCATGCATGATGCCGCCGAGCCGGATACCTCCACCTCTCTGCTCGGTCTGGACCTTGCCCTGCCCGTTATCGCCGCGCCCATCGGTGGCGTGTCCTTTAATATGGGCGGCGGCATCACCGAAGCCGAATACGTGGACGCCATCCTTGGCGGCTGCAAGTCCCGCGGCATCATTGGCTGTACCGGCGACGGCGTGCCGCCCTTCATCGTCGAGGCCTCCTTCGGCGGCCTGAAAAAGGTGGACGGCTACGGCATCCCCTTCATTAAGCCGTGGGAAAGCGACGAGCTGGATGAAAAGTTCGCCATGGCCTTCGACAGCGGAGCCAAAGTCTACGGCATGGACGTGGACGCCGCCGGACTCATCACCCTGCGCAAGATGGGCCGCCCCGTCGCCCCCAAGACGCCGGACCAGCTGCGTGAAATCATCCAGAAGGTGCATGACAAGGGTGGCAAGTTCATCCTCAAGGGCGTCATGACCGTGGACGAAGCCGAAAAGGCCGCCGAAGTCGGTGCGGACGCCATTGTCGTGTCCAACCACGGTGGCCGCGTGCTCGACCACGCCCCCGGTACCGCCGCCGTCCTGCCCGCCATTGCGCAGGCTGTGAAGGGACGCATCGGCATCATCGTTGATGGCGGTATCCGCGACGGTGTGGATGTGCTCAAGATGGTCGCCCTCGGCGCAGACGCCGTCATGATTGGCCGTCCCTTCTCCGTGGCCGCCGTGGGCGGAACGCAGGAAGGCGTGGAGGCCTATATTGACGCGTTGAAAGCCCAGCTGACGCAGGCCATGGTGCTCACCGGCTGCAAGGACATCGCCGCCGTCGGAAGCCACATTCTCTACACCAACGGCAAGTAGCTTTAACCGGGCCGGAGCCGCCGCGCTCCGGCCCCTTGCATAAGGAATCGGCGCATCATGCTGACTTCGCTTCTTCTTTACGTTGTTCTTGGCGCGTTTGCCGGTGTTCTGGCCGGACTGTTGGGCATTGGCGGCGGTTTGGTCATCGTGCCCCTGCTGACCTTCTCCTTCACATGGCAGGGGGTGCCCCACGAGCATATTCTGCACATGGCCCTTGGCACGTCCCTCGCCACCATTATCTTTACCTCCCTGTCCAGCATGCGCGCCCATCACGGGCGGGGAGCCGTTGATTGGTCCGCGTTTTGGCGCGTGACCCCCGGCATTCTCACCGGCACCTTTCTTGGCGCATGGATTGCCGCGCAGTTGCCGACCAACATTCTCAAAGGCTTCTTCGGCATCTTCCTCTACTACGTGTCCTACCAGATGCTGCTCGGCAAAAAGCCCAGCGCCTCCCGCGAACTGCCCGGCGCCACCGGTATGTTCGGCGCAGGAAACGTCATCGGCGTTGTCTCCAGCCTTGTCGGCATTGGTGGCGGCACGCTGTCCGTGCCCTTCCTCACGTGGTGCAATATGGCCATTCACCGCGCCATCGGCACCGCCGCCGCAATCGGGCTTCCCATCGCCATCTCCGGCACCCTTGGCTATTTCGTCAACGGTATTGGCGTGGAAGGCCGTCCCGATTGGTCCCTCGGCTACATCTACCTGCCCGCGATGGTTGGCATCGTCAGCATGAGCGTGCTTACCGCCCCCTTTGGCGCCAAGCTCGCCCACTCCCTGCCCGTGGCGACCCTGAAAAAATTCTTCGCCCTTCTGCTCTTCGTCGTCGGCACCCGTATGCTCTGGAGCCTCCTCTAGAACGTGCCCGCGCCGCGACAGGAAGACCAATGGAAGGCTCCGCGAAATGCTTCGCGGGGCCTTTTTTATGAGATTTTTTTTGTCTCCGACGGCTCAAGGGTGTGACACCCTTGAGAATCCCCAGGATTTTCGGGGCGGAAGCCGCCCCGAAAATAGGGGTGGGCGGGCGGGATCTTCTGCCTTTTGCTTTTGTCTTTCGTCTTTCGAACAGCCAGACAGGGATGCTCACCGCCCTTCACACCGCGCCAACGCCCCCCCCAAAAAAACTCTCCCATCCACACGGACGAGAGCCGTCAGGGGTGACGACAGTCCCAGATAAAGGCACTCGGCCTGTGCGCAAATGGGATCGTTAAGGGCCCGCGGCCCTTAACCCGCCGGAGGCAAAAATGTTCGTTAAATGAGTATATATTTTAGACCAATAGCACATTTAGGAACACAACAAACAACTGATGCCGCCCGTCCATGGGCACCAAAAAAAGGCCGCCTTTCGGCGGCCTTTCACTTCGTGTCGACTGGTGCGTCTAGAGCGCGGCTTTGGCGGCGTTTATAGCCGCGTTGTAGTCGGGCTCATTGGAGACTTCGCTGACGATTTCCTGATGCGTGATGGCGCCCTCCTTGTTGATGACGAGAACGGCGCGTGCGAGCAGGCGCAGTTCTTTAATGAGCAGTCCATAGTTCGTACCGAAGGAGACATCCTTGTGGTCGGACAGTGTGACGACTTTATCCACGCCTGCTGCGCCGCACCAGCGCTTCTGGGCGAAGGGCAGGTCGGTGGAGATGGTGAGGATGGTCACATCGCCGAGGTTGGCGGCTTCCGTATTGAAGCGCCGGGTCTCCATGTCGCAGACGGGCGTGTCCAGTGACGGCACGGCGGAGACGATGAGGACGCCTCCTGCGTAGTCTGCCAGCGATTTGGGGTTGAGGTCGTTGTCCAGCACGGTGAAGTCGGGCGCTTTTTGCCCAACTTCCACGGGCGAGCCTGTGAGGGTCAGCCCGTTGCCGTGTAGGGTTACGATGCCGCTACGTTCTGCCATGAACTCCTCCTTGCCGTGAGTGGTGAAGGATATGCGGAGCCGATTTACCGCAGGCTCCACTGCCCGTAGTACACGAGATTGAGCTTAGCGTCAGCCGTTTTGCTGATGCGAGTTGCCGCGTCCGGAAAGCTCCGTCAGACGGGCGAGTTGTGTTTCGTGCTGTGTGGTGATGCTGCCGGGGCGCATGCGCCAGTGCCAGTTGCCCTTGAGGTTTCCGGGGCGGTTCATGCGGGCGTCTGCGCCGAGGGCCAGCAGGTCCTGCACGGGGATGATGGCGAGCTTGGCGTGGGAAAGAAAGGCCATGCGCGCCAGAATCCATGGCGCGGTGTCGGCGGTGACGTTTTGGCCGGCGTAGTCGATGAGGCGCTTTCGGGTGGCGTCGTCGGCTTCGTCGGTGAACCAGCCCTTGGCGGGCATATTGTCGTGGGTGCCGGTGTAGACGACGCTGTGCGGGCCGATGTTGTGCGGCGCGTAGGGGTTGCTCGGCAGGTCGTCGCCAAAGGCGAAAAGCAGAATCTTCATGCCCGGCAACGCGTAATGGGCCATGGTCTCGCGCACGTCCGGGGTGATGACGCCAAGGTCCTCGGCCACGAGGGGCAGGGTGGGACGCCTGGCGAAGAGGGTGTCGAAGAATTCGCGAACCGGCGCTTCGACCCATTCGCCGTTCATTGCTGTGGGCTCGCCTGCGGGCACCTCCCAGTAGGCGACAAGACCGCGGAAGTGGTCGATGCGCAGGGTGTCGAACAGGTCCAGATTGCGGAAGATGCGGCGCACCCACCATGAGAAGTTGTTCTTTTGCAGGGCGTCCCAGTCGTAGATGGGGCTTTCCCAGAGTTGGCCGGTGGCGCTGAAGTAGTCCGGCGGCACTCCGGCTACGACGGTTGGGACGTACTCGTCGTCGAGCTTCCAGCAGTGGGGGGCGCTCCACAGGTCGGCGCTGTCGAGGTCCACATAGATGGGCATGTCCCCGAAGAATTGAATGCTGCGCTCGTGGCAGTAGGCCTTGAGGGCGTCCCACTGCTCCTGAAACACCCACTGGAGAAAACGCACTTCGTCCATGACGTCGGCAAGGTCGGCGCGGGCGCGGGCGAGCGCCTCGGGCTGGCGGGTGCGCAGGGGCTCCGGCCATGTGTTCCATGGCTTTTCGCCGTAGCGCGAGCGCAGGGCCACATAGAGCGCGTAGTCGTCCAGCCAGTGGGCGCTCTTTTGGCAGAAGCGGTGATACTCGGGGTGGTTCTGGGGATTGAAGCGGGCGTGGGCCTTGGTGAACAGGGCCTGCTTCCATTCGGTGACGGCGGCAAAGTCCACGGTGTGCTCGGGAAAGTTTGGGGGCGAGGCGATGTCGGCTTCGTCCAGCCAGCCTGCTTGAACAAGGCGTGCGGGGCAGATGAGCAGGGGGTTGCCCGCAAAGGCGCTGACGCTGTGATAGGGGTCGTTCCATGAGGACTGCGCCGTGGGGGTAAGGGGCAGAATCTGCCAGACGCGCTGGCCGGTGCGGTGAAGCATGTCGGCAAAGGCGTAGGCTTCGTCCCCAAGCCCGCCGATGCCGTAGGGGCTGG
The DNA here is from genome assembly GCF_054657395.1 of Desulfobaculum senezii. Classification (NCBI taxonomy): domain Bacteria; kingdom Pseudomonadati; phylum Thermodesulfobacteriota; class Desulfovibrionia; order Desulfovibrionales; family Desulfovibrionaceae; genus Desulfobaculum; species Desulfobaculum senezii. Next base: position 217,183 of record NZ_BAAHYU010000003.1, read on the forward strand.
GGAGCGAGGTGATGTGCATGAGCAGTCCGCTTGAGCGCAGAATCATGTGATCCTCCAGAGCGGTTTTGGCCCAGCCCCGCTTGTGCGGGGCTGGGCGGGTGGTCAGATGATGGATAACGCGGCGTGGCCTAACACGAGGGGCTGTCCACAATGGCCCGGATGGCGGCAAGGGGAACCTGCGTCCATGCCGGGCGGTTTTTCAGTTCCTCGGCGAGTTCGGCCACGGCCTTGTCCAGCAGGAAGCTGTCGAGCAACAGCCGCCGTTCAGTGGGGTCGGTTGGAATCATGACGCTTTGCTTGGCGGTGGCGAGGTACGCGTCAAGGAAGGCGGCCCCGGCCCAGTACTGCCAGTAGCGGCCCCAGCAGAAGAGGTTGGAAAGGTCGCTGACTCGGGCGTAGCCTTGCTCGGCAAAGGCGGACAGCGCGGCAAAGGCGGCAAAGTCCATGGACCGCAGAAGCGTGGCTACATCGCGCAGGGGCGAGCGCAGCAAGCGGCGTTCGCCGTAGGTGCGGTCCGGGTCGCCCTCAAAGTCGATGAGGGCGAAGTCTTGCCCGGTGAGCAGGGCGTGCCCGAGGTGGAAGTCCCCATGGCAGCGGATGCGCTGCCCGCCGAAGCGCTTGGAGGTAATATTCTTGTAGAAGTCCTGAATGGTGGCCTTGTTGTCCAGCGCCCAGTTGGCGTCGCCAAGGGCCTCCTGCGGCAGGTCGTCGATGCGCTTTTTGAGCTGAGGCCACACACGCCCGACGTGACTGCGCAGCCCCTGATACAGGGAGCGCTGATACAGGCGGGTGAAGTCCTCGGGCAGGAAGGCGTCGTGCTCCAGCGTGCCTGTTGGTGAGGACAGCGCGAGGTGCAGCTCCGCCGTGCGCTGGCCGAGGACGGCAAAGCGCTCAAGGGAGGAGCCGAACATTTCTGCGGCGCTCTCGGGCGGCGTGATGCTGGAGACATCAAGCATGTGCTCTTCGGGGATGTTCGGCGCTTCTTCGCGCCGGGCCTGCGCCCTGTCAAAGACGCCTTGGAGCATTTCCAGAACGTAATGCCACGCCGTGCCCTGATTTGGGATGTATTCCGTCAAGGTTGCCAGCGTCATGGGGGCGTGATGGCGGCCGCGGCGGTACTCGATGGCGCCGACCACATTGGGGCTGTGGGGGTAGTTGCGCTCGTTGAGAAAGCGGCCGATTTCCAGTTCCGGGCTGATGTCCGGGTCAAGGCGGCGGAAGAACTTGAGCACGAAGGTGTCGCCAAAGACGATGACGGTGTTGTTCTGGTCCACGCGCGCGGACGGGGAGTGCAGGGTGAAGTCCGCATCCTGCACCATACGCCGCAGGGCGCGGGTGCTGCTGATGGCGATGCGGTCCGTGGCCTCCACGGTGGCGGCGCGCCGGGGCACGTTTTCAAGGAGTGCCATACAGAACGTCCGCGATGCCAGCGCGTCGAAGAGGTAGCCTTCCTCGTTGCTGGCCGCGATGGATATTTTGCCGAGGATGGTGTGCGGCTGTTCGCTGTAGAGGCGCTCGGCGCGGTTGCCCGTGGCAAAACCAAGGGGCACGGAATAGTACTCCTCGGTGCCGTCCATGTATTCCACATGCACGAGGGTGATATAGGCGGGCGGGTCCAGATTGGACACGGTGAGCCACTGGCGGAAGCTGGCCGTGGCGATGCGCCGGTTGCCGCCGCAGAACCATGGCGAGCTGGCAATATAGTGCGGCAGCAGGGATTCCAACCGCTCCAGATGCGGCGCGGCCAACACCTCGTCCCACGAGGCGGAGCAGGCAAAGGCCGGGGTCTCTTCGGTCTTGCCGGTGATGATGTCCGCGCCCACGCGCAGGGGGGCGAGGACGAACCAGAAGAACGTGTGCCCCGCAATGGTCAGGGTGTAGGGCCGGTTGCCGATTTGCGGAAATTCCGAGCGGCCGAACATTTCGACGGGCACCATGCCCGCGAATTCGGAGAGGTCCAGCTCCGCGTGCTGGGCGTAGCGCGACAGGTTGGCGACCACAAGGATGCGCTCGTCCTCGTAGGAGCGCACAAAGCAGAGGATTTTTCTGTTCTCCGGCGAGATGAAGTCGATGTCGCCGCGTCCAAAGGCCTTGTGCTTGCGGCGTAGGGCGATGGTGCGGCGCATCCACCACAGCAGGGAGTGGGGGTTATTTTCCTGCGCGTCCACGTTGACGGTTTCGTAGTGGTATTCCGGGTCGATGATAACGGGCAGGAACAGCTGCTGCGGGTTGGCGCGCGAGAATCCGGCGTTGCGGTCTGCGCTCCACTGCATGGGGGTGCGCACGGCGTTGCGGTCGCCAAGGTAGATGTTGTCGCCCATGCCGATTTCGTCGCCGTAGTAGATGACGGGGGTGCCCGGCAGGGAGAAGAGCAGCGCGTTCATGAGTTCGATCATGCGGCGGTTGTTGCCCATGAGCGGGGCAAAGCGGCGGCGGATGCCGAGGTTGACGCGCATTTGCGGGTCGCGCGCGTACACGCGGTACATAAGGTCGCGTTCCTCGTCGGTGACCATTTCAAGGGTGAGTTCGTCATGGTTGCGCAGGAACAGCGCCCACTGGTTGGTGGCGTTGATGTCCGGGGTCTGTTCCAGAATGTCCAGCAGGGGGAAGCGGTCCTCCATCCACAGGGCCATGAACAGGCGCGGCATGATGGGAAAGTGGAACGCCATGTGGCACATATCGCCGTCGCCAAAGTAGGCCACGGCGTCTTCGGGCCACTGGTTGGCCTCCGCCAGCAGCATGCGCGAGTCGAACTTTTTGTCAATATGGGCGCGCAGTTCGCGCAGATAGTCGTAGGTCTCCGGCAGGTTTTCGCAGTTGGTGCCCTCGCGCTCGTAGAGGTAGGGCACGGCGTCAAGGCGCAGGCCGTCCACACCAAGGCGCAGCCAGTAGTCCACGGTCTGCTTCATGATGCGCCGCACCTGCGGGTTGTCAAAATTCAGGTCCGGCTGGTGGGAGTAGAAGCGGTGCCAGTAGTAGGCCCCGGCCTCGTCGTCCCATGTCCAGTTGGAGTTCTCGAAGTCCTGAAAGATGATGCGCGCTTCTTCGTACTTTTTGTGGGTGTCGCTCCACACGTAGTAGTCGCGCGCGGCGCTTCCGGGTTTGGCGCGGCGGGCGCGCTGGAACCACGGGTGCTTGTCCGAGGTGTGGTTCAGCACCAGTTCGGTGATGACGCGTATGCCCCGGGCGTGCGCCGCGCGCAAAAAGGCCTTGAAGTCGCGCATGGTGCCGTAGTTGGGGTGGATGTCGCGGTAGTCGGACGTGTCGTACCCGTCGTCCTTGAGGGGGGAGGGAAAGAAGGGCAGCAGCCAAATGGCGGTAACGCCAAGGTCCTGCAAATAATCCATCTTTTCCGCAAGGCCCTTGAAGTCGCCCACGCCGTCACCGTCGCTGTCGGCAAAGGCGCGGACGTGAACCTCGTAGATGACGGCGTCCTTGTACCAGAGGGGATCGTTCTCAAATATCTTGCCGGGCTTTTTCTGGGCCATTGTATCGGCTCCTCACGGTTCAGCGCAGGGTTGAGAGTCACAATCACCATACGTCATCTGGCCCAATTCGCCAAGCATCTCCACGTATTTGCCGGGTCGTGCGAAGTGGCGTGCGTTGCGCGCTGCCTGCCTGCGGGGCGGGCCTTTTTGCGCAGCGCCCCGTGGCGCGCGGGAGCGGTGCCCGCCCAAAAGGGGAAAACCCGCCCCAGCATCCTTGACGATACGGGGGACGAGGATTAGATGTTGAAAACGACATTCACTATCATAAAGAAGAATTCAAAGAACACGTCCGGGGTCAGCCCCGGGGGAGGACAGCATGGACAGCAATATATTCGACATTGTGGCCGTTGTGGTTTTGATTGCCGCTGCCGGCGGGTATCTTGTGTGGCGGTACACGAGCAAGAAGTCTTCGGGCTGCGGGTGCGGCTGCGACGGGTGCGATTCCGCCTCATCATCCAAGAGCCTCGACAACCGGGGCGGTGGCTGCGGCGGGTGCGGCGGCTGCTAGGAAGGGTTGCACAGTGGTGCCGGGTCGGCGTAGCGTTCTGAATTATGACCAACGAGCAGAAACCAATGGATGAACAGCACAGCGAAAAGGAAAGCCTGAAGCGCATTCTTGCCCCGGTTAAGGGCATGCATTGCGCCGCCTGTTCCGGCCGCATTGAAAAAGTGGTGGGGCAGATGGAGGGCGTGGACAAGGCGTCGGTGAATCTGGCGGCCGAGACCATGGACGTGGCCTTCGACCCCGCGAAGCTCGACTTTTCCGACATTGCCGACCGCGTGAAGGGACTTGGCTTTGAGACCGAAGCCCCGCCGGACAACCGCGAGGTGACCCTTGCCATCAGCGGCATGCACTGCGCCGCCTGCTCGGGACGCATTGAGAAGGTGGTGGGCCAGATGCAGGGCGTGGAAAGCGCCAGCGTCAGCCTTGCCGCCGAGTCCGGTGTGTTTGCCTTTGACCCGAAGGTCACATCCCAGCGCGCCATCCGCGAGGCCATTGCCAAGCTGGGCTTCACGGCCACACCCGCCAGCGCGGGCACGGATATGTTCGAGGAACGCCAGCAGGAGGCCCTTGCCCGCCTCGCCGATGCGCGGCGGCGGCTGATTCCGGCGTTCGCCTTTGCGCTGCCGCTGCTTATCCTTTCCATGGGGCATATGTTTGGTATGCCGCTTCCGGCGTGGCTGGACCCGGCGCATTCGCCGCTGGCCTTTGCCGTGGCGCAGCTGGTGCTGACGCTCCCTGTGGTATGGTCCGGACGGCACTTCTACCTGCGCGGATTTCCGAATTTGTGGCGGCGCTCGCCGGATATGGACTCGCTCATTGCCGTGGGCACGGGCGCGGCGCTCATCTACAGCCTGTGGAATACGCTGGAGATTGGCCTTGGCGTGAATCCCCACGCGCGGGCCATGGACTTGTATTTTGAGTCCGCGGCGGTGCTTATCGCCATGATTTCCCTTGGCAAATATTTTGAGGCGCGCTCGCGCATCAAGACCTCGGACGCCATCCGCGCCCTGATGCGCCTTGCCCCGGATACCGCGACCCTCGTGGACGACTCCGGCGAGCAGCGCGAAATTCCCGCCGAAGAGGTGGAAGAGGGCGACACCCTGCTGGTGCGCCCGGGCGAGCGTATCCCCGTTGACGGCACGGTGGTGTCTGGACGCTCCGGCGTGGACGAGTCCATGCTGACGGGCGAGTCCTTGCCCGTGACCAAGACCGATGGCGACACCGTGGCGGGCGGCACCATGAATACCTCCGGCGCGCTGACCATCCGTGCGGACCGTGTGGGGCAGGATACCACCCTCGCCCGCATCATCCGCATGGTGCGCGAGGCGCAGGGCACCAAGGCCCCCATCGCCAATCTTGCCGATACGGTGAGCTTTTATTTTGTGCCGACGGTTATGGCCATTGCCGTGGTGTCCAGCCTGGCGTGGCTGGCCTTTGGCGCGGTGGACTTCCCCTTTGCGCTGCGCATCTTTGTGGCGGTGCTGGTTATCGCCTGCCCGTGCGCTATGGGTCTTGCTACCCCGACGTCCATCATGGTGGGCACCGGGCGCGGCGCTGGCCTTGGCGTGCTGGTGAAGAGCGGTCAGGCCCTGCAGGCCGCGCAGGGCGTGCGGGCCATTGTCTTTGACAAGACAGGCACCCTGACCCACGGCACCCCCCGCCTGACGGACATCGTCCCCATTGGCGGCGCGGATGAGGCAGACGCCCTGCGCCTTGCCGCTGCGGCGGAAAGCTCCTCGGAGCATCCTTTGGCCACGGCCATCACAGCCCGCGCCAAGGAGGACGGCGTCCGCCTGCCGCGTGTGGAGAACTTTGAAGCCCTGCACGGACGCGGACTCTCCGCACAGGTGGAGGGGCACACCGTGCTCGTGGGCAACGACGCCTGCATGCGTGAGGGCGGTGTGGACGGACTGGACGCGCCCGAAGTGGGCGAGAAGGCCGCGGCCCTTGCCGCAGAGGCCAAGACCGTTCTGCATATGGCCGTGGATGGCCGCATGACGGCGCTTCTTGCCGTGGCGGACACCATGCGCGAGGAAGCCCCGGAGGTGGTGGCGGAATTAAAGCGTATGGGCCTCAAGGTGGTCATGCTGACGGGCGACTCGGAAGAAACCGCCCGCGCCGTGGCCGCCAAGGTTGGCATTGATGACGTTGCGGCCCGCGTTCTGCCCGAGCGCAAGGCCGAGGTCGTGCGCGAACTGCAACAGCAGGGCCTGTCCGTGGCCATGGCGGGCGACGGCATCAACGACGCTCCGGCGCTGGCGCAGGCGGACTGCGGCATCGCCATGGGGTCCGGCATTGACGTGGCCGTGGAGTCCGGCGATATCGTCCTTGTGCGCGACAACCTGCGAAGCGTGTTGACGGCCCTGCGTTTGTCGCGCGCGGTGCTGCGCAATATTAAGCAAAACCTCTTTTGGGCCTTTGCCTTCAACTCCCTCGGCATCCCCATTGCCGCGGGCGTGCTGCACATCTTTGGCGGGCCCACCCTGAACCCCATGATTGCCGGGACGGCCATGGCTCTGTCCTCCGTGACGGTCGTCTCCAACGCCCTCCGGCTTCGGTTCTTCAACGACGCGGCGCGCTAGCGCGCTCCCCCGCACTGCACACGAAAGAACGGGCCGCCCTGCATGATGCAGGGCGGCCCGTTCGCGTTGAAAAGGGGGCGTCTTTGTCCGCGGGGCTGTTTTGGCCTGTGCGTGGTGCGATGGTGCCGTGCGAACTGGCGGAGCGTCCTCGGCGGTGGTGGCGCGCAACGCGCTACGCGCGTCAGAAGAATGCCGCGCACGAGCGCGTGGGGCGGCGTGAACGGAAAGGGGCGCTACAGCGGCGTCCCGGCCGTGGCCGGACGCGGCGCATGCTGGCCGGATTCCTCCAGGTACTGCAGAAACACGTCCACGCATTCCGGGCACAGGTGCGAGCCGCGCGCGTCGTTGATGATTTCCAGCACCCGGTCCTCGGGCATGGGCGCGCGGTAGGGGCGGTTGCTGGTCAGGGCGTGATAGATGTCCCCCACGGCAATGATGCGCGCAAACAGCGGAATTTCGTCGCCTTTCAGCCCTTGGGGATAGCCGGTGCCGTCAAGGCGCTCGTGGTGGCTCTGCACGGCGGGGATGAGGTCGGCGAGGGAGGGGATGGGGCGCAGGATGTCCGCACCGATGGTGGGGTGCGTTTTGATGATTTCGTACTCTTCGTCCGTGAGCTTGCCGGGCTTGAGGAGCACGGAATCCGGGATGCCGATTTTGCCAAGGTCATGCAGGCGCGCGGCGATTTCAAGGCTTTCTACCTGTTCGGCGGGCATGCCCATGGTGCGGGCCATGCCGGTGGCGATGCGGGCCACGGCTTCGGAGTGGCCGCGGGTGTACAGGTCGCGCGCTTCAAGGGCCTGAATAAGGCTGGTGATGGAGGCCAGCAAAAGGCCGTGTTCGGACTGGAGGCGTTCCTTTTCCCGCAGTAGCTTGAGGAAGTTGTCCGAGAGCAGTTTTTCCGCCGTGTGCACAAGGTGCGGGGCGTTGAAGGGCTTGGGCACATAGGACGCGGCCCCGGCGCGGTACAGCCGCCGGATGGTGCCTTGGTCCGCCATGGAGGTCATGACGAGGAAGGGGATGGAATGCCACTGCGGATGCCGCTTGATGGTGGTGAGCAGTTCCATGCCGCCCATCTGGGGCATCTCAATGTCGCTGATGATGAGGTCCGGCGCGCCGTTGTCCGCAAGCCACTGCATGGCGTCGCGTCCATTGTTGGCCGTGGCAACGCGAAAGCCTGCCTGCGTCAACGCGTCGCTGACGCTGTGGCGGACAAGGGTGGAGTCGTCCACCACAAGGATAAGGCGGCCGCTGATGATATTGGCGCGGTCCAGCACGTCGCGGATGGCGCGGCGGAAGCCCTCGCTCCCGTCGGACTTGGGCAGGTAGCCGTCCGCCCCGGCGTGGAAGCCCTTGTCGATGGCTTCCTCACTGTCCTGCGAGCTGCAGATCACCACGGGCGTACGCGCGGTTTTCGGGTCCGCTTTGAGCTGCTGGCACAGGGTATACCCGTCCATACGCGGCATATCCACATCGGAAATGATGAGGTCGAAATGATCGGCGTGGGCCTTTTCCAGCCCCTCCTGACCATCGCGGGCCTGTGTGACCATAGCGCCAAGCTGGGTCAGCTCGTGCTGGATGGCCTTGCGGATAAGCAGGGAGTCGTCAACGACCAGAATTTTCGGAGTCGGCATGGATGTGCTGTAGGGCATTTTTGCCATCAGTGCAATGCCGGGCGCATGCACGGCGTAGCCGAAGGTTTACAAGTGTTGCCGGATGTTTGCATGTGGCGGGGCTATTGAAGCGCAATGGCATTTCCGCGCTGCGTGTACCAGATAACCCCCTCATGGGCGAGGAAGATGGCAAAGCCCACAAGGATGATGGCCATGCCGCGCAAAATGCTGGTGTACACCCGCGGCGTCAGCAGGCCGGAGGAGCGCGCCACACCGTAGGCCACAGCCATCTTGGCCCCCACCAGCACGGCGTAGAAGCTGACCACAACCAGCACAGGCCCGGTCATGCCCGCTTTCTGCATGGAGGTCGCCATGAGCGGCGTGCCGATGGTGAGCCAGAAGAGGTACGGATGCGGGCTTAAGAGGTTCACCAGCGCCCCTTTCATGAGTGACCGTGGCGGGCGCGCGGCAGGTGCAAAGCTCGGCAAAGGTGCGCTCCACGTCTCGCGGGCGAGGTAGACCAGAAAGCCCGCGCCGATAAGGGAGACAACGCCAAGGCCCTTGGCAAGGCCGGGGATGGTGAGCTCCGATGTGGCGCCAAGGGTGATGGTGCTCAGGACGTACAGGCAGCCCAGCACGATGGGCGAGTCTGAAACCAGCGGCGCAAGGGCCACGCGCAGGCCGGAGGAAAAGCCATTGGATAGGCTTTCCGTGACAACCAGCGTCAGCAGAGGGCCGGGGGCAAGCCCGGCGGCCAGCCCAAGGAGGGTGCCGGTGACGAGGAAAGAGAGGGCGTCGTATGTCATGGGCTAGTGGTGCGGTATTTCACGCGCCTTGGCAAGGGCGGGCGTGTCCGCCGCGCGCCATGTATGGCGCAGAGCATGCAGCGTCGGTTGGTTGTTCGTTGTGTTCCAAAGCGATGTATCATGTTGAAATATGTTGAGAAATTATGAACATTATGCCCGGAGCCGCAAAAAAGTCTCCCCGGCTTCGTGTGCCAAGCCGGGGAGAGTGCCAGAGGGGAGTGTGGGAGTTGGAAGGGGGTTGTCGGAGGTGTCTTTCTCTTCTGTTGTGCGTGCCTCTCTGCGGTGCTTTCAGGGGCTAGGGCGAACCTACGGGGGCACTGTGACGTGGCGGTGACGCCGTGGTGGAAAGTGTGTGTCGCGTGACGTCTGGGGGGCAGAGTGTGCGGGGGGAAGAGCAGTTGTTTCCGCTGTTGGAGGCCGTAATGGATGGCATCACCACACGGCTGGCGTTGGGCATGCCGTGTGGTGATGCCTGCCGTATATTCCCTCCGGGGGGGTAAGGATTTCATCCTTGTATATTGACCCTCAAGCCGAAGGCGGAGAAAAAAGGAAGCCGCCTCCATGACTGGCATGAAGGCGGCTGTTGCGGCAGACCGTACGTCCTTGAGTAATGAGCTCGTTGTTAAGCTGGGTCGCCGCAATATGTAGTACAAACTCGAATGATTGTTAGAGCACAAAGCTCGAATTTGCAAGGAAGAGTGAACTACGATGAAACGCACCATGGGCATTGACGTATCGAAGGCCAAGCTTGATGTCGCCATTTCTGGTGACGACAGCACGTCCACTGTTGAAAATACCCCTTCGGGTTTTCAGCAAATCGTTGAGACGGCAGAAGCGCATAATGTTGAGCTCGTCATCGTGGAAGCGACAGGTGGATATGAGTCTGACGCCGCAGATTTTTTGATGGAGCAAGGCATTCCCGTCGCTGTTGTGAATCCTCGCCGTGTGCGTGACTTTGCCCGGAGCCTCGGAGTGTTGGCGAAGACGGATCGTATTGATGCTCTTGTTCTTGTTCAGTTTGGGGAAGTCGTCCCTGTCCGGGAAAATCAAAAAGTCCGGGCAACTCAGCGCAAGCTGGAAACTCTAGTTAACCGTCGTCGGCAGGTCGTCGAAATCCTTTCCCGGGAGCGCGTTCGCTTGCAGCGAGCTTCGTCTGATGTGCGCCCTTATATTGAAGACGTCATTGCTACTCTAAGAACGCAAGAAAAGAGTTTGTCACTTGAAATCAAGAAACACATTCTCAGTGACAAAGATTTTAGCGATAAGGCAACGTTGCTTGAAACCACGAAAGGGATTTCGTCAGTAACCTCTGCGACTCTTCTTGCTTTCTTTCCTGAGTTGGGGACGTTAACGCCGAAGCAAGCAGCTTCTCTAGCAGGCCTGGCACCATTCAACAGGGATAGCGGCAAGAAAACGGGGCAACGTTGCGTTTGGGGAGGACGAATAAAAGTACGTAGCGCCCTTTACATGAGCGCAATCTCAGCGACTGTCTGGAACCCTGCAATTCGAGCCTTCTACCAGCGTCTTTGCGATGCGGGCAAACCTAAAAAGGTCGCCCTCACTGCCTGTGCAAGGAAGCTTCTCGTGATTTGCAATGCGATTTTACGGACGGGAAAACCTTGGGATCCTGCACTTAACGCTTGATTGCCAATACGATTGCTTAACAATCCTTTTATGGGGGGGGGACGGGTGTGTCGTGAACGGTTCGCCGCCGCCACAGGCGCCCGGCGTCAGCCGGGGCGTGGCCTGTGGCGGGCGGGGCGCGTTAGCGGATGCTTTGGATGAGCGATTCCAGCCGTTTGGCCTGCGTTTCGAGGGAGGCGATGGTTTCCAGCGCGTTGCCGGATTCCGTGGCCGTGGTGCGCGATATGGAACTGATGTCCTCAACCGCGCGGCGTATTTCCTCGCTGGCGGCGGACTGTTCATCCCCTGCGGCGGCGATGGTGTGGATTTGGTCCGCCGTTCCGGCCACCAACTCCACAATTTCCTGCAGGGCGCGTCCGGATTCTTCGGCGAGGGCTGTGGAGCGGGTGACGGCGTCCTCGGCCTTTGCCGTGGCTTCGCGGCTGGAGGCAGCGCTGGATTGGATGCTGGAAATGGACTGCGCCACATCGCGGGTGGCGAGCATGGTCTTTTCCGCCAGCTTGCGGACTTCGTCAGCGACCACGGCAAAGCCGCGTCCCGCTTCGCCCGCGCGGGCGGCTTCAATGGCCGCGTTGAGGGCGAGGAGGTTGGTCTGGTCCGCAATGTCCTCGATAACGGTCATAATTTTTCCGATGCCCTCGGCGCTGACCGACAGCTCGTCCATGGCCGTGCCAATGGCCTTGGTGCGTTCGTGCACCTCGCCAATGGCAGTGACGGCCTCCTCCACAATGGCGTTGCCGCCTTCGGCCTTTTCCCGCGCAATGGTGGCGCTGTGCGCCGCGTCCGAGGCATTCTGCGCGACATCCAGCGTGGTGGCGGACATCTGCTGGACGCTGGCCGCTGTGGATTCGGTGCGCCTGCTTTGGGTCATCGCGCCCTGCTCCATGCTTTGGCTGCGTCCGTGCAATTCCGTTGCGGCTTCGGACACCTGCGAGGCAATGCCCGCAGCCTGCTGGGCCACGCGTTCCAGACTTTGCGTATGTTCCTGAATGCGCTGCTCCTGCTCGCGGATGTGCGTCAGGTCGTAGTACATGGCAAAGGCTCCGAGGATGTCGCCATCAAGGTCATATATCGGCGTTGCGCTGATGCTCACCTGTTTGGCTCCGCTGTGCGTGGCAAGGGCCTGCTCCTCGGCAAGGGTCACGCGCTGGGCCAGGGCGTGAAGAGGGAGCGCCGCGTCAGCGTCTCCGCCGGGCAGCACCTGCTCCAGCGGCTGGCCGGTCAGGGCCTTTGGCTCCTGCGTGCTGCCAAGCAGTGTCAGCGCGTGGGTGTTGATGAAGGCAAGACGTCCCTGCGGGTCCAGGACAAGGCAGGGCTGGGCAATGCCTCTGAGCACGCCCTGTGCAAAACCAAGGCGTTCCTTCACCGTATTGAACATCTGGCGCACTCCGCTGGCCAGTTGGAGCATCTCGGCCTTGAACGTGCCCTCCAGCGTGCAGGAGAAGTCCCCTGCCGCCGTCTGGCGCAGGAAGGCCGTCACGGCGTCGAGGGGGCGGGTAATTTCCCGGCGGACAAAGAGAATGGTCAGCGCAAGGATGATGCATCCTGTCACCGCGCCAAGCAGCAGCGCGGCGCGCCACAGGCGGCGGACCGGAGCAAAGGCCTCTGCGGTGTCAACCTCGGCCAAAAGCGCCCAGCTGAGGCCATGCACCTGCACCGGCGCATAGGCGGACAGTGTTTCCACACCGCCATAGTCCGTTATAATGCGGGTGTCGGCCTCTCCGGCGAGGGCGGCGGTGGCGGCCTTGGTGGTGATGCGCGCTTCATCCGGCGCGGCGTACACCGTCCCCAGGTCCATGGGCGTCGTCGCGTTTTGCAGCGAGTCCGACCGCAGCAGGCCATCCGGGCCAACGATGTAGGTTTCTCCGGTATCGCCCATGCCCGCGCGCCCGTTCATGATGGAACTTAGGCGGTCCACAGGCAGACGCAGGGCGGCCACGCCCTCCACCGCACCGGTATGGTCCAGCACGGGCGAGGCCACAAACATGGCCGGAGCGCCATCCAGCGCCGGGTAGGCGGCCATATCCGCAAAGGTGGTCTGGCCCTCAAGGGCGCGCTTCCACGCCGCGGCGAGGTTGGAGTCCTGCAGCAGCGCCCCCTTGGCGAGGTCTTCACCAAGGTCGCGCCCGCCCTGCACGGTGTAGAGGATGCGGCCATCGTCGCCGATGAGGTAGGCGTCAGCGTAGCCCAGCTTCTTCACGAAGGGCGTAAACGCGCGCGACACATAGGCGGCCAGCTCCGTGTACTCCGCGGCGGTGATGTCCATGCGTTCACCGGCTTTGGCCTCGCCCCATGCGTAGTCGCGCAGCATGCCAAGGGCGTTGTACACATCCTTGGACGTGGCATAGATGCGCGCCTCGTCATGCCATGTGCCAAGCAGTTCGGTGACGGTTCGCTTGCGTGCGTCGCGCACTGAGGTCAATTGATTGAAGGCGGCGTCGGACAGGCTGTCCGTTGCCAGCTTGACGCTGTAAAAGCCCATGAGCGCCGTCGGCAGCAGGCCGACCAGCAGGCAAAACAGCACCAGCTTGGATTTTACACTCATATTCTCCCCCCAAGGTCATTGGAATGCCAGACTGGCAGCAGGAGCTATGGCGTAATACTGTGTGTAACGTATGGCTTTTCTGTGACGTTTCGGTAACATGGGAGGTGACGCGGCGCGACAAACAGCCAAACAGACCCGTAACGTGCGCTCTTCGCCTTGCCCTGCTCCATATTTGGCTGGGTTGTGGATGATGACAAATTGGCGACGAGTGGGTAGTCCTGTGCCAGAGGCGGCTTGACGCCGCGAATATGCAGTATAAGAAGGAGCCCCATGGCTAAACCGAAACCGCTTTCCAGCACCAGACTCCGGGCCGTCATGCCCCCGGAAAAGATCGCCTACGCCGACAGCCGAGAGATTCCGCAGTCCGCAGCCATCAAGCCGCCCCAGCCCCGTGCGCTCATGGGCCTTGAGATGGGCCTCGCCATCAGCGACCCCGGCTACAACGTCTATGTGGCCGGTGACCCGAACCTTGGCCGGACCTACATGGTCCGCCAGTTTCTGGAGCCGCGCGCGGCAAAGAAGGACCGCCCGACGGACCTCGTCTACGTCTACAATTTTCAGGATCCTGACCGGCCGCGCATCATGCGCCTGCCCGCAGGCGGCGGCAAGACGTTCAAAAAAGCCCTCGACGCCGCCATCACGGACATCCGCCGCGAAATCCCCGAGCGCTTGGAGCAGGACTCCTTCGCCCGCAAGAGCGAGACGCTGCTGCGCTCCTTTCAGGACCGGCGCGAAGAGATGGTCCGTGAAATGGAAAAACGGGCATCCGCCAAGGGTTTTGAGTTGGAGGTGGACGAGCAGGGCGGCATGAGCCTCTATCCCCTCGTGGAAGGCAAAGTCGTGTCCGAAATCGACTTCGACAAGCTCGACGTGGGCCTGCGCACCAAGCTCAAGAAGAGCGGCGACACCCTGCTGGCGGAGATGACCAAGAGCCTGCGCCAGCTTACCCGCGAAGAACGCGACTACCGCGAGGACCGGCGCAAGCTGGAACGCAGCGTCGTGGACGCCGTTCTGGACGTGCACCTGAAGCCCCTCGCCGACGGCTACGAAGACAGCGACGACGTCTCCGGCTACCTCAAGGCCCTGCGCGCCGACATTCTCGACAACATGGACCAGTTCCTGCCCGCGGATAGCGCGCCTGTCTCCGGCATGCAGGCGCTCTTTGACGGTGGCTCGCAGGTGGACTTTTTTGTGCGCTACACCGTCAACCGCTTCGTGGATAACTGCGACTGTTCCGGTGCGCCCATCATTTTCGAGAATCATCCCACCGTGGCCAATCTGCTTGGCAGCATTGAGCGGGAATCCGAAATGGGCGCGCTGTACACAGACTTTACCCTCATCAAGGCCGGCGCATTGCACCGCGCCAACGGGGGCTTTCTTGTCCTGCGTATGGAAGACCTGCTGCAGGAGCCGCAGGCGTGGGACGGTTTGCTCCGCGCCCTGCGCGCAGGCGTCAGCAAGATAGAGGACGCGCAGGAACGCGAAGCCATGCGCACCAAGGGCATTGAGCCAAAGCCCGTGCCCCTGTCCGTGAAGGTTATCCTCATCGGCACCGACGACATTTACGAGACCCTCTACGCCGTGGACGACCGCTTCCCAAAGCTCTTCAAGCTCAAGGCGCACATGCAGGACACCGTTCCTCGCAGCGCCAGCTCCATCAAGGGTTATCTGGGCGTCATGGCGCGCATCATCCGCGACGCCGACCTTGCGCCCTTTGACCGCACCGCCCTTGCCGCCCTTGTGGATCATGCTTCGCGCATGGCTGAGGACCAGAAGAAGCTGTCCCTGCAACTCCCCCTCGTGCGTGAGCTGATGATTGAGGCCTCGGCCCTTGCCCGTATGGAGAAGCGCGAGGTTGTCACCAGCGACATCTTCGAGCGCGCCGCCCGCAACCGCGACTTCCGCGCCAATTACTACGAGGAAGAATTCCTCGGCGAGTACGACCGTCAGCTCATCAAGGTCGCCACCACCGGCGACGCCGTGGGCCGCGCCAACGGGCTCGCCGTGACCGCCTACGGCGGCTACGAATTCGGTCTGCCGCACCAGATTTCCTGCACCGTAGGTGTGGGGCACGGTGGCATTCTCGATCTGGAGCGCGAAGCCGAACTCGGCGGCCCCATCCACACCAAGGGCATGATGATTCTCAAGAGCTATCTCACCGGCCTGTTCGCGCAGGACAAGCCCCTCGTCCTCACCGGGAGCCTCTGCTTTGAGCAGTCCTACGTCGAGGTCGAAGGCGACTCCGCGTCCGGCGCCGAGCTGGCCTCGCTCCTCTCCGCGCTCTCCGGCGCGCCCATCAACCACTCCTACGCCTTCACCGGCGCCGTCAGCCAGTCCGGAGCCATCATGGCCGTCGGCGGCGTGACCCGCAAAATCGAAGGCTTCTTTCAGGTCTGCAAGCGTCGCGGCCTGACCGGCAAGCAAGGCGTCATCGTCCCCAAGGACAACGTTGTGCATCTCATGCTCGGCACCGAAGTCGTCGAAGCCGTCAAGGCTGGCATGTTCCACATCTACCCCGTGGAGACCATAGAGCAGGCCATGGAGATTCTCACAGGCCTGCCCGCAGGCAAACGCCGCCCCTCCGGCAAGTTCCCCACCGGCACCCTCTACCGCCGCGTGGACGACCGCCTCGCCGAACTCGCCGAGCTTGCCGCCAAGAACCAGTGCGACGAATAGCCGCACCGTAAGGCGTCTCGCCATTGTGATGTCGTAACGCGCCGCTCCCGGAAATGGGGGCGGCGCTTTTTTGTGCTCCGCAGGCCTAAGGGCCGTGGGCCCTTAGGGATCCCATGTGCGCACAGACCGGGTGCCTTTGTATGGCGCGGTCGTCACCCCTGACGGCTCTCGTCCGTGTGGATGGGGAGTTTTTGGGGGGGATGGCGTTATGGGGTGGGCGAGGGCAGGGCTTTTTGTGCTCCGCAGGCCAAAGGGCCGTGGGCCCTTTGGAATCCCATGTGCGCACAGACCGGGTGCCTTTGTATGGCGCAGTCGTCACCCCTGCCGTGCTCCCGTCCGTGTGGATGGGGAGCATTTTTTTGGGGGGCGTTGTCGCCATTTGAATGCCGGTGAGCATCCCTGTTTGGCGTGAGCAAGAAAAAAGGACAGCAGAATCCACCCCTATTTTCGGGGCGGCTTCCGCCCCGAAAATCCTGGGGATTCTCAAGGGTATCACACCCTTGAGCCGCCGGAGGCATGCCTTCCTTCCCCAAAAACGACCCTCTTGGTAGGGTTTGACACAGCGTCCCCTGAGCGTTAGTTCTCCGGGCAACTGTTCACTAAGCAACAATGGAAATGACGATATGCAGAATTTGAAGGAACGGCGCAAGACGTCTCCGGGGCACAAGGTGTCGCGTTTGGCGCGTCTTCTTGCGCTTCAGGTGGAGCGTACGGCGGCGCCGTTGGGTATTGGGCATGGTCAGGTGCCGTACATGTGCGAGCTGTTGTACCATGGGCGTTTGACGCAGGACGAGCTGGGGGCGCTGGTTGGCGTCAACCGTTCGGCCACGGCGCGCGCTGTGGCGCTGTTGGAGCGCAAGGGGCTTGTGAGCCGGTGCGAGAACCCGCAGAACAGGCGGCAGAAGTTTGTGTCGCCCACGGCGCGTGCCTGCGAGCTTGAGACGGCGTTTTTTGCTGCTTTGGATACGAATAATGAGGTGATGTTCCGCGGCCTGAGTACGCAGGAGCGGAGCATGGCATTGGAGCTTTTGGAGAAGATGGCGGTGAATCTTGATGCCGAACTCCGAGGGGAGGGCGCGGCGTAATGGGTACGACGGCGCAGACACGGCGCGGGGCGCTGTTTGCAGTGACGGCCACGCAGTTTGCTGTTCCGTTCATGGTTTCGGCTGTGGGCGTGGCGCTACCTGTGATTGGCGAGGAACTCAGCGCCAGCGCGGTACAGCTTGGGCTTGTGGAGTCCGGGTATTTGGCTGCGGTGGCGATGATGATGTTTCCCTGTGCGCGGCTGTCGGACATGTATGGCCGGGGGCTGCTCTTTGTCAGCGGCGTGGCGATGTTCACGGTGATGTCGCTGCTGCTTGGCATGTCGCAGAGCATTGAGATGCTTATTGTGTTCCGCGTGATGCAGGGCCTTGGCGGCGCGGCGCAGGTGGCGACGGGGCTGGCCATCCTGACGGAGGTGTTCCCGCGCGAGGAGCGCGGCAGAGCGCTGGGGATTGCCGTCACGGGCGTGTATATCGGCTTATCGCTGGGCCCGTACTTTGGCGGGCTTATTGCGACGCATTGGGGCTGGCGGTGGATTTTCTTTGTGGGCATCCCGGCGTGCCTTGTGGCGCTGTATATGTCCTTCCGCGGGCTTGATGTGCGTCTGCTGCGGGATAGAACGCGCCGGTTTGACTGGGGCGGCTTTGTCCTGAGTGCGTCGGGCCTTGGCATGATGGTGCTGGGCAGCGCGGAATGGGAGGACATGGCGGGCAAGGCGCTGTTTGCGGCCTCGCTCGTGCTGCTGAGCGGCTTTGTGTGGTGGGAGCGGCGGCATGATAGCCCGCTTTTGGACATGGGGCTTTTTTTGAGCAGCCGGTCCTTTGCCTATGGCAGCGCGGTGCAGTTTATTAATTACGCGGCGACCTTTGGCGTGACGTTCTTGATGAGCCTGTATCTGCAGACAGTGCAGGGCATGACGGCGGGGCAGGCCGGGACGATTCTGGTGGCGCAGCCGCTGGTTCAGGCGGCGCTGTCCACCACGGCGGGCCGCATGGCGGACCGCTGGCCGCCGCACCGCATTGCCACGGCGGGCATGGCTGTGGCGACGGTGGGCCTTGCTGTTGCCGCGGGCTTTGACGAGCATACGGCCGTGACCACGGTGGTGGGCATATTGATGCTGTTTGGAACGGGCATTGCGCTGTTTTCCGCGCCCAATACCAGCGTGATTATGGGGAGTGTGCCGCCGGAGCATTATGCCACGGCGTCGGCCATGACGGGCGGTATGCGTACCACGGGCATGACGGTGAGCCTTGTGTGCATTGGCATGTTTTTGTCTGTGTTTATGGGCGAGTACGCGGTGACGGTGGAGACGCACAGCATGTATTTGCAAGCGATGCAGTGGGCCCTTGGCTGTTTTGCCGTGGTGAGCGGGGCGGGTGTGGTGCTGAGCCTGCGCGCGCCCATGCCCCAGCGCGCTGATGAGCCCGCAGAGTCACGCGGGGAATAATGTGAATTGCTGAAAAGAACCGGGGCGGGAGTCGTACGACTCCCGCCCCGGCTTTTGAGGCCCAGCCAACGTGGTGTTGGCTGGGCTTTTTTGTGCTCGTGGATGGCGCGCGGGTTAGACGCGGCATGCGGCTTTGAGGTCTTCGGCGGCGTCGGTGCGCTCCCAGGTGAACTGGGGCAGTTCGCGGCCGAAGTGGCCGTAGCAGGCGCTTTCGGAGTAGATGGGGCGGCGCAGGTCGAGGCGCTTCAGGATGTGGTAGGGGCGCAGGTCAAAGACTTCCTTCACGGCCTTGGTGAGGATTTCGTCCGGAACCACGCCGGTGCCCATGGTGGTCACGAGGGTGGACACGGGCTGCGCCACGCCGATGACGTAGGCAATCTGCACTTCGCACTTTTCGGCCAGACCGGCGGCCACGATGTTCTTGGCGATGTAGCGGCCCATGTAGGCGCCGGAGCGGTCCACCTTGGACGGGTCCTTGCCGGAGAAGGCGCCGCCGCCGTGGGCGCCCATGCCGCCGTAGGTGTCCTGAATGATCTTACGGCCGGTGAGGCCGGCGTCGCCCATGGGGCCACCGATGACAAAACGGCCGGTGGTGTTAATGAACACGCGGGTCTTTTCGGGGTCCACGAATTCCTTGGGCAGGGTCTTGAAGATGACTTCGTTGCGGATGCCGTCGCACAGGTCGTCGTGGGAGACGTCTTCATCGTGCTGGGCGGCGATGACGACGGTGTCGATGAACTTGGGCTTGCCTTCTTCGTAGACGAAGCTGACTTCGGTTTTGCCGTCGGGGCGCAGGAAGTTCAGCACGCCGTCCTTGCGGACCTTGGTCAGGCGCTCGGAGAGCTTGTGGGACCAGTAGATGGGGGCGGGCATCAGGGAATCGGTTTCGTTGCAGGCGAAGCCGAACATCATGCCCTGGTCGCCAGCGCCCTGATTTTCGGGGTCTTCACGGTCCACACCCTGCGCGATGTCGGGGGACTGCTTGTCGATGGAGGAAATCACAGCGCAGGTTTCGGAGTCGAAGCCCATGTCGGAGCTGGTGTAGCCGATTTCGCGGATGGTGTTGCGCACGATCTGGGGCAGATCGGCGTAGCCCTTGGTGGTGATCTCACCGGCGATGAAGGCCATGCCGGTGGTGACCATCGTCTCGCAGGCAACGCGGGAATCGGGGTCCTGCTCCAGCAGGGCGTCCAGTACGGCGTCGGAGATTTTGTCGGCGACTTTGTCGGGGTGACCTTCGGTCACGGATTCGGAAGTGAAGTGGTAGCGTCCGTTGCTGTGAACCATGAGTTCCTCCAAAGAAGTGAGTTACACCTGTTTGTTTTCAGGATTGATTATTCCACCGGATATAAGAACCTTAAACGAGTCTTCTACGCTCATGTCGAGGGTGATGAGTTCGTCCTCAGGCACCATAAGGTAGAAGCCCGACGTGGGATTGGGCGTGGTGGGCACAAAGATATTGATGACGCGTTTTTCGGTACGGCGCTGCATCTCGCCGACGGCGGTTCCGGTCACATACGCGATAGCCCAAACACCCTTGCGTGGATACTCCACCAGCACCACGCGTTTGAAGTCCTTGCCGCCACCATTGATGATGGTGGTCACAAGCTGTTTGACCGCGTGGTAGAACTTGTTCACCAGCGGAATGTTATCGACGATGCGTTCACCAATGCCCATCAGCCAGCGGCCAAGAATGTTGCGGCCAAGCAGGCCGGCGATGAACAGGAATATGAACAGGACAAGGATGCCAAGTCCGGGAACCTTGAAGGGCAAGTAGTTCTCCGGGCGGTAGGCCTGCGGAATGAGCAGGAGCACCTTGTCGCCCCATTTCATGAGCAGCCCAAGGAAAAACGCGGTGGCGGCCAGTGGCGTCGTCACGAGAATGCCCGCCAGCAGGTTGGCCTTGAGCGTATCTTTTATTGTGCGAGCGATGCGTTTAAGCACGGAAGCGTTCTCCAAAAAACAGCGTTAGGCGTCGGCCAGCAGCAGTGTGTTGTCCAGAAGCCGGGCCTTGCCGATGCGGACCGCGGTGGCCGCAAGGGTGGGACCGGTGAGGTCGAGGACGGGCTGAATATTGTCCGGGTGGACCAGTTCAAAGTAGTCAATCTCGGCGCCGGGAATATGCTGGGCGATGTAGTCGGCGAAGGCGGCCTTGAGGGCGGCGGCGCTGCGCTCCCCAGCATGGGCAAGGGCGGCGATGTGCTGAATACCCTTGTGAATGTGCGGCGCGTGCTGGCGCTCCTGCGGGGTCAGGTAGACATTGCGGGAGCTGAGGGCCAGCCCGTCGGCCTCGCGCACGATGGGGCGTCCGATGATTTCTGTTGGGATGAACAGGTCGCGGGCCATGCGGCGCAAAAGGGCCAGCTGCTGCCAGTCCTTTTGGCCAAAGACGGCCATGGAGGGCATGGCAAGGTGCAGCAGAATGGACACAATGGTCGCCACACCGCGAAAATGCACGGGGCGCGAGGCGCCGCACAGATGCTGGGCCAGTGTGGGGACCTCCACCCATGCCGCGTGGTCCTCGGCGTAGATGGCGCGCGGGTCCGGCGCGAACAGCACGTCCACTCCGGCCTCCTCGGCAAGGCGGGCGTCGCGGTCGAGGTCGCGGGGGTAGGCGTCCAGGTCTTCATCGGGGCCAAACTGCGTGGGATTGACGAACAGGCTGACGTAGACGGTGTCCGCATGTTCGCGCGCCCAGCGCATGAGGCTCAGGTGCCCTTCATGAAAAAAGCCCATGGTCGGCACCAGAGCGGTGGTGGCTCCTGATGCGCGCTCTGTCATGGCGTGTTGTTGAAAAGCGTGCGGATCGGTGATGATCTGCATATGTCGTGTTCCTCCGGCCCGGAGCGTGTCCGGGCGAAACTGCGTGGTCGAAAGCGGGCCAGTCGGTTGCCCTGTGTGTGCAGGGCGTTTGGGGCCGAATCTACCGCATGCCGGCGGCGGGCGTCCACCGTCTGGCCGTGGTGGAGCGCGGGCCAAAAAAAAAGAGACCCTCCCGAAGGGGAGGGTCTCATGAATCCAGGATTGTTGTCTCCATGGGTCCCTTTCGGGGCTGGCATTAGCACCTTGCCTTGATGGCAGGTTGCCGGGCGGTCGTCGGGCCAGATCCCTCGCGCCTCTCTGCATGATTCGTTGTCAAAGTGCCCGGCTTGAGCGCCAAAGCAAATAAAACGGTAGACGCCTTACTTTGAAAACGCAAGCGTTTTTCGTCTGTAGCAGGACACTTTTTCGTGGAATATCACCGGAGAAACCGTGAAAATCCGCACTGCACAGGCTTTTGGTGCTGTGTATACGTATTGCTCGTGCGTATGCACGCTTTGAGATGTACTGATGCGTGCATTGTGGTTGTGTGGTCAATCAATTGTTACGCAAGAATGGCGCGGCAGGAGAGGAAAATGGCTTGCGGCAGGGCTTGATGTGGGTTTTGAGCGTTGCGTGCGTGGTACGTGGCGGCAAGGCGGGGAAGCGGCGCGGCAGGACTTCTTGGTACCTCTTTATAAATGAGGCAAAAGATGCGGCAGCGCGGGAAGCGCTGCCGCTCATGCGTATTTACGGAATGCAATGCTGTGTCTGCTTCATGACATGTCGCCTCCGTGACATTTGGAGTACATGGTGTAAGAGAGCAGAGCAGGAATTCTAGGGGGAAGATAGAGAGAAAAAGGGGGAGTTACAGTGCCGTTCAATGGATGCAGAAAATCCCGGAAAGAGGGAAGTGGGAAGGTAGGATTTTCCCTCTCTCCTGACGGCAGGCGGATCCGGTGTCCGCGGGGAGAAAAGAGCCTGTCTAGTCCTGCAGCGCGAGGGTGACGTTAAACGCCACGGCGTAGAAGTGGTGGAAGAAGTCCACGTACTCTACGTTCACGTTGTCGGGCACGTCGATTCGCGCGGGGGCGAAATTCAGGATGCCTTGGATACCAGCGTCCACAAGGTAGTTGCAGGCTCGCTGCGCGCGCTCTGGCGGCGTGGTGATGATGCCGACCTCAATGCCCAGCTCGTCCACCTTCTCTTTGAGGCGGCGGGAGCAGACAACTTCAAGGCCGGAGACGATTTCACCAATCTTGAAGGGGTCGCAGTCAAAGGCGCCAACAATATGGAAGCCGCGCAGACGAAACTCGCGGTGATTGAGCAGGGCGCGACCGAGGTTGCCAACGCCCACGAGGGCGCATTTCCAAACGCGGTCGACACCGAGCGCTTGCTTGATGCTGGTGATGAGGTCCTGCACGTAGTATCCCACACCGCGCACGCCAAACTCACCGAAGTAAGCGAGGTCTTTGCGGATCTGGGACGGATTGACATCACAGGTGCGGGCCAGAAGCTCCGAAGAGATGACGTTTTTGCCATCGCGCTGGAGGTTCTCAAGGACCTGAATGTAGACGGCCATCCTCTGGATAGTGGCTCTTGGAATGTGCTGACTTTTCACTTTTGTAGTTTTTCCGGGATTCATGTGAAATTTTTAACAAAAAAGTGGAAAAAGAAGGCCGCGCCGTGGCGCGGCCCTCAGTGTAGCAATTTTCGTTCTTAAGCGAAAGGCTTAACGAACAGGAGGATCAGGTTGACGACGAGGGCGTAAATGGCGAGGGACTCGACGAAGGCCAGACCCAGAATGAGGGTAACGGTGATCTTACCGGAAGCCTCGGGGTTACGGGCGGTGCCCTCACAAGCGGCCTTGAGGCCCATGCCCTGACCAAGACCACAACCAGCAGCGGCGATAGCCATGCCAATGGCGGAAGCCCAGACGGAAGCGGTAGCAACGCCACCATCAGCGGCGAAGGCAACGGAAGCGACGGCGACGAGAGCCACGGTGTTCAGCACGGTCAGAATAGCTTTACGCATTGGATAAAACCTCCAGGTAGTTGATATACAATCGGTCAAATGACCGTTTCCCCCGGTATCGGGATTGGCGCGCTATGCGCCGGATCAATGTGCGTGTTCCAGAGAGCCCTTCAGGTAGATCATGCCCAGCATGAAGAAGATGAAGGCCTGGATGAACTTCGCCAGTACGAACAGGAAGTACATCGGAAGCGTGCCCACCAAGGGAGCCAAGGTGAACATCAGCACGAGGACGATTTCCTCACCCTTAATGTTGCCGAACAGACGAAGCGTGAGCGACAGCGGACGGGAGAGATGGCTGACGAACTCGATGATCATCATGAGCGGTGCCAGCGCGGGAATCGGACCCATGAAGTGTTTGACGTAGCCAAACTTCCACTTCTTGATGCCAATCCAGTTGTAGTAGAGGAACAGGAACATCGCCATGGCGGCGTTGGTGTTCACGTTGGCGGTCGGTGCGTCGAAGCCCGGAATCAGGCCCACCCAGTTCATGGGCAGGATGAACAGGAACAGCACACACAGGACCGGAAAGACCTTGCGGCCTTCTTCGCCAATGTTGGTGACGACGAAGTCCTCAAGCCCACCGATGATGAGCTCGAAGAGGTTTTGGAGCTTGCCCGGCACCATCTTCAGGTTGCGGCTGACAATGAAAGCCGTAACGAAGAGGAGCAGCATGACGGTCCACGTCAGGCTGATGTGTATCGGGACATGGATTCCCATGGCGTCCAGCGCGTTGGGAACCAGAAGAACCGGATGCGGTAATCCACCACCAGCTGCCATTTTCCTTACGCCTCCTTCGCGTTTTTCCCTATCACCTGGGCGGCGCCCCAGATGAGAATCGTGACCACTACCGTGGAAAGACCGGCGAGCAATGCCGCAACGACCGCGTTTCCCCAGACGATCAGGGCAAACAGAGCCAGACCGGTCAAAAAGAGCCGCCCGTAAAACCTGAAGAGCAGACGGGCTACGGCGCCATCTCTTTTGTGCACGAGATGCTGAACGAATTGAGTCAGGGAAGAGAAGTTCAGCGTGATAAGCACCGCGCCTGCAGCAAAATCAAACAGCCACGGGTACATCCAGCCAAGGCATGCCGCTATGACGACAGAGCCTGTGGCGAGGTACAACTGATTCCGGACCAGGATGCGGACATCCCTCAGCGTGTAGCCCATCCGGTACAGCCGTGCCTCGACGTTCTCATGTATCATCGCGAGACGCATCGTCTTCATCCTTATCGTTCATCATTCGCATCGCCTGCTCATATACGTTTTTGAATCCGGCGGCAATGCCGACAAGGAGGAAGAAAAGCAGTAACCACGGGCCAGTACCGAGCCATTCGTCCAGATAGTAGCCTATGGCCAACCCCACAAACGTGGAGGCCACCATGTGCATGCCGATGGTGCCCACGTCTCCCATAAGGTCAAGGAGGGGTCGTTCGTCTTTCTTCCGTTTGCCAAAGAGCATGTGTGCCGTCCTCACCGTAGCGAGCGACTTGCGTTTCGTTCAAACATTCACAAACAGCAAGCCCCTACCACGGTACGTTGTGCCAAGTCAACGGATATTCTCTGCAATTTCCGGTGCCCATGGCGTGTTTTCGCGGTGTGCATTCCCGTCATGCAAGGCGCTACGCGTGCTCCGGGGAATGTCTGTACAATTGCGACCGGTTGCGTGCCGCTCTGTTCTGTTTCGCCGCACGTGGTTTTGCCCGCGCCTCGCGCTGTGTGGCGGCTGCGCTGGCAAAGCGCTGCGCGCTGCCGGGTGGTCCTGATGCTACAGCCAAGCGCCTGTGCAATCCAGCAGGAATCTGCGCGGCAGGGAGTGCGTGTGGCTGCGCCCTTGCCCTTTGGTGCGCGGCGCGTGTCCTGCCGCTTCCTCTCGGCCTTTTGGCTCCTGTGTTCTGCGGCAGGCTTCTTGGCAGGTGGCTCACGGCGCGCGCAGGCGGCGGGGGACCATGAGCAGGATGATCACCGCCGGCATAAGATGAGGCGTATGCGCAAGCGCATGCCTCGGACCTCGCTTTGTGTTCAGTGCCGGGTTTAGCGCCTGCCCCGCCATCTCCAGCCAAAAACGCAGTCGCCCAGCGCCGCTACGGCGCTGGGCGATGTGTGGGGCGGGAACGGACGTGCCTGCGCAGGTCTGGGCGCGGGGCGCATGCCTGCGTCTGTGCGTCTGACTGCGTGCGGCGCGTCAGGACGCCCTGCGCGCTGCCGCTGGGGAGTATCCGGCGCGCCGTCATCCGGACGGCGCGGCCGGGGCGGTGTGGGCGCGGGTATCCTGCTGCCGTGCAGGACGTTCCCGCCACAACAGGGTGGGGCGCTGTGGCCCGAAGGCGGCCCGTCCTACGGCGTGAGGCCGAGGGGACGGATGACGCGCTCCAGAACGCCCTGCAATTTGGAGATGGCAACCCCGTAGTTGGTGATGGGCACCCCGCGCCGGACGCACTCGCGGATGCGGCGGAGCATCTCGCGGCGGTTCAGCATGCAAGAGCCGCAGTGGATACACAGGGCGTACTGCTCAAGGTCCTCGGGGAAGTCGTGCCCGGCGTAGACGTCAAAGATGATGTCCTTGCCCGTGGCGCGTTTCATCCACTGGGGAATCTTTACGCGGCCGATGTCGTCGTCGGCAACGTGGTGGGAGCAGGCTTCGGCCACCAGTACCTTGTCGCCATCCTTGAGGGTGTCGATGGCGCGGGCGCCTTCCACCAGCGGGCCAATATCGCCCTTGTAGCGCGCAAACAGGGTGGAGAAGGTGGTGGTGGGCACGCGGTCCGGCACGGTGGCCGCCACCTTGTCGATGACCTGCGAGTCCGTGATGACAAGGGCGGGGTCGTCCTTGAGGCCGCTTAGCGCGTCGGCCAGCTCGAATTCTTTGACGGTGACGGCAAGTGCGCCCGCATCCAGCAGGTCGCGCAGGACCTGCACCTGCGGCAGAATCAGGCGGCCCTTGGGGGCGGAGAGGTCGATGGGCACCACGCACACGGCCCACTGTCCGGCGTCCACAAGGTCGCGGCACAGCAGCGGCTCGTCGCGGAATTCCGGCGGCGCGGCGGCGATGAGAGCTTCCTTGAGTTCGGTGATGTTCTCCCCCGTGGTGGCGGAGACAGCCAGCCATGTGATGCCCTCGGCCTCGCACCATGCGGTGTCCGTGGCGGCGGGGGCGGAGCGGTCGCTCTTGTTGAAGACGACGAGGAAGGGGATATCCAGCTCGCGGATGCGGGCGATGGTCTTCTGTTCGTAGGCGTCGAGGCCTTCGTCGCCGATGACCACCACCGCGAGGTCCGAGCGCAGCAGGACCTTGTTGGTGGCCTTCACGCGCAGGCCGCCAAGGTCGCCCTCGTCGTCGAGGCCGGCGGTGTCGTAAAAGGTGACGGGCCCGAGGGGAATCAGCTCGTAGTGCTTGGCTACGGGGTCCGTTGTGGTTCCGGGATGGTCCGAGACAATGGCGATGTCCTGCCCGGTGATGGCGTTGATGAGGGAGGACTTGCCAGCGTTGCGGCGGCCGGCCAGCGCAATGACGAGCCGGACCCCGCGTGGGGCTTTATCAGACATGGGTGCTCCTCGGTGAAAAGCCTTGGGAGGCCGAAGGGGTGTATCCGGCCTCGCGGATCATGGCCTTGACGTCTTCCGCGTAGGCGAGGGCGTCGGACGTGAAGGTGTTTTTGCCGGGGTAGATGGAGTAGGCCGCGCGCACGTCTTCGGGCGTGAGCGAGGGCATGATGACGTTGCAGCCCCGGGCAAGGGCGGTGCAGCGTCCACCCGCTTGCAGAACATCCAGCGCGCTGGTGGCGGGGATGTTTGCCTGCGGGTTCAGCAGGCGCAAAATGGCCGAGGCGCGGTAGTTGGTGTCCAGCGAGCCTTGGGCCTCGCCCGCGAAGGGCGTTTGCGGATGCGGAACAAAGGGGCCAGCCGCAATCATGTCCAGCTCCAGCGAGGACAGGCGCAGCAGGTCGTCGGCAAGGCGTGGCGTGGTCATGCCGGGTAGGCCCGTGATGACGCCGGAGCCGACCTCGTAGCCCAGTTTGCGAAGCTCCTCGATGCGCCGGAAGCGGTCCGCGAGGTTTTCTCCCGGTCGGCAGGCGGCGTACAGGTCCGGGTCCGTGGTCTCCAGCTTGAGGAGATAGCGGTCCGCGCCGCTGTCGCGCCACAGGGCAAAGTCGTCCTCGGTGCGGTCCCCAAGGGAGAGGGTGATGGCGATGTCCTGCTGCTCCTTGATAGTGCGGA
The DNA here is from genome assembly GCF_054657395.1 of Desulfobaculum senezii. NCBI lineage: Bacteria > Pseudomonadati > Thermodesulfobacteriota > Desulfovibrionia > Desulfovibrionales > Desulfovibrionaceae > Desulfobaculum > Desulfobaculum senezii. Next base: position 244,577 of record NZ_BAAHYU010000003.1, read on the forward strand.
CAAGGGCGGCGATGGCTTCGCCGGAGTAGGTGAAGTCGTCCCCGGACTGGAGCACAAGGGTGCCAAAGCCAAGTTGCGGCACAAGGGCGGCGGCGTTTTCAATGTGCTTGGCGTCCAGCCGGTAGCGCTGGGCCTTGGTATTGGGGGCGCGCAGGCCGCAGTACTGGCAGCGGCGGCAGCAGTGGTTGGAGAACTCCACAATGCCGCGCAGGTACACGTCCGTATCGAAAACGTCGCGGCGTGTTGCGTCGGCAGCGCCGTAGAGCCATTTGTCGGCGTGGCCGTCCAGCAGGGTGATGATGTCGGAGCGGGAAAGGTTCATGGTCATGCGTCGGGTCCTGTGTGAAGGGTCGTGGCCGAGGCCATGGCGTGACGGCACTCGGCAAGGATGCGCAGGGCCGCGCGCTGGTCGGGCGTGGCGTCGCCGGGGATGCGTCCGGCGTCCAGCCACGCATCAAGCAGGGCGGTGTCCGTGTCCACGCGCATCCAGTAGCCCTCTGGTGCGGGCACTGGGGCGTGGGCGTAGTGGCCAAAAAAGAGACTGTCGTCGATGACGAGGGCCGGGAACAGGCCAAGGTGCGGCGTTATGTGGATGCGCACCCGTTCCGGGTGGCGCGCGGCCAGCCTGCAGACAAAGTCCAGCGAGGCGTCGGCGTGCTCGTGCATGGCCTGCGCGCTCCAGTGGTGGCGCAGGATGCGGGCGGCGTCCGGAACGGCATCCGTCCCCGCGCTGTCCGGGATGTGGGGTGGTGTCCCGCAGTCAAGTGCCTCGCATGCGTCTGCCGCTTTACCAAGGGCCTCGGGGGCGATGTGAATGATGTCCAGCCCCTGAAACTCCGGCGCGGCCAAGACGGCGTCAAACGCCGCGGCGTGGCGGGGTGAGGACGCAAAATTGCCATACACGGCGGCGTGCAAAATGATGCGGCGGCGCGCCGCGGCAAGGGCGTCCGGGACGCCAAGGGCGGCAATGCCGGGAACAGCGAGCATATCGGCTCCTGAAAACGGACGGCACACATGCCTACGCCGCGCCGGGGCGCGGCGGCCTGCAAAAGCGAGGGGGACAACGGAGTGCGTGGAGGGGCGGCAGGCGTATGGCAATGGCCCCCGCCCGCCAATGGCGGACGGGGGCCGTGTCGTCGGTATGCTCTAGAAGTAGAGGTCGCGTTCACCCTCGTCGATGCGCTTCATGCGCTCGGCAATGCGGGTGTGGGTCTTTTCGTCGCCAATGCCTTTGAGTTCCTTTTCAAGGAAAAGGCGTCCCGCCTCGCGGGTCTCGGGGGAGGCGTAGTCGTTGAGGTATTCATTGAAGGTCATCATGGCGTTGGGGTGGCAGAACTTCTGGATAAAGCCCTTTTTGGCCAGTTCCATGAAGTGCTCGCCGGTGCGGCCAAGGCGGTAGCAGGCTGTGCACCACGAGGGCAGGTAGCCCTGCTCCACAACGTCGCGGATGACTTCGTCAAAGGAGCGGTTGTCGCCCACGCAGAACTGCTGCACGTCCGGGCGGTCGTACTCGGGGTCCGTGTACGCGCCGGGGTAGGTGCGGGAGCCGCCGGAAATCTGCGAGACGCCAACCTTGATGAGCTCGCGGCGGTACTCGGCATTTTCACGCGTGGTGAGGATGAGGCCGGTGTAGGGCACGGCCAGGCGCAGGATGGCGACGACCTTTTTGAAGTCGTGCTTGGAGATGGCGTAGGGCGGATCGTAGGACATCTCAGACCCCAGCGCGGGCTCCATGCGCGGGAAGGAAATGGTGTGCGGGCCAACGCCCCAGTCCTTTTCCAGCTGCTCGGCATGCTGGAGCAGGGCCAGCATTTCAAAGCGGTGGTCGTACAGGCCAAAGAGGGCGCCCATGGCCACGTCGTCAATGCCGGCTTCCTGCGCGCGGTGCAGGGCGTTCAGACGCCAGAGGTAGTTGGTCTTGCGTCCGGCAAGGTGGACCTTTTCGTAGGTCTTGCGGTGGTAGCTCTCCTGGAAGCACTGGTAGGTGCCGATGCCGGTTTCCTGCAGGGCGCGGAAGCCGTCCACATCCAGCGGCGCACAGTTGACGTTGACGCGGCGGATTTCGCCGGATTTCTCGGAGATGGTGTCGTACACCACCTGCATGGTGTGGGCGATCCATTTGGCGTCAAGGCGGGGATGCTCGCCGTAGACGAGGAGCAGGCGCTTCTGGCCGAGGTCCTCAAGCACGCGGGTTTCGCTGGCGATTTCCGCGTCGTTGAGGGTGCGGCGGTCAAGGTCGTCGTTGTCGGCGTTGAAGCCGCAGTACGCGCATTTGTTACAGCACTCGTTGGTGATGTACAGCGGCGCGAACAGCACCAGACGGTTGCCGTAAATGCCCTGCTTCACGGCCATGGCCGTGGAAAAGATTTCTTCGTCGAGGTCCTTGTCCGTGTTCTGCAGAAGCACGGCGGTCTCGTACTGGGTCAGCCCCTTGCGTTCCGCCGCTTTGGCGAGGATATCCCGCACTTCCGCGGGGTCCGGGGAGCCTGCCTTTTCAATGGTTGCCCAGATGGCGTCTTCGTTGATGAAGTCCTTGGCCGTGGATGTGTCGATGAGCATTCCCGCCTCCTTGTGCTACACGAGCATGGATTTGACTTTGACATTGGCAAGCTGGCCGAGCCGTCCGGTCATGGCGCCGACCTCGTCCGTGGAAGCCTCGATAATCAGCGAGATAACGTTGACGCCCTTCTCCTTGTAGGGAAGGCCCATACGACCCACCACAATGTGGCCGTAGTCGCTGAGAATCTCGTTGACGGCCGAGGCTGCGGCAGTCCTATCGTGGATGATGATGCCGATAACGCCCATGCGTTTTTCCATGGTTGAGCTCCGTCGCCGTGTGCGGGCGGTTGTGCCTGCGCTGGGCCAGCATCTGGCCGCGCGGGCGGTGGTCAGCTCGATCTGTGAGGGGGATGGAGGAAGTGTGCGGGTGCACCTGTGGCCTTACGCCAGCACTGGTGTGCGGACGCGCAGCGTTCAGGTCGCGCAGTGGCCTCCCCTCTGGTTCAGACGTACGTCCTCCCCGCAGGTCGATTCACGTATATAGGTAACACGAATTTATAAATCGTGTGCCAGAGGAGTACCCGCTTCACTGCGGTATGTCAATGGGGAAAATTGGAGAAAAAGTGAAGAAAAACAGATGGTTAGAAGAAAAATAAAATCCCTACGAAATCCGCAGGATTAGCGGGTTTCGTTCGGGAAAAGGCGGGTGTGGAAGACGGGCGAGCCCTTGGGGTCAGACGCGGTGTCCTTCCCGCAGGCGAGCCCGGTTGCGTGCGGGGACCTAGCGCTTCAGTTCGAAGCCCTTGTCCTTGAGCGCCTGTACTTTGGCGCTGCGGTCAAAGTAGTGCGTGTGCAGCAGGTGGTGCGACTTGTGCCCGCAGGGGCCTTCGGACAGGAAGCCGTCCTTGGCGTACAGGGACATAACAGTCGGGTTGTCCTGCGACTTGCGCAGCTTATAGATGTTGGCGTCAGCATTGTAGACGGAGCGCTGGCGCAGACCGACGAATTCCATGGCGGCGGCCACGGCTTCTTTGGTCAGGTTCACGCCGAGAACGGCGTACCCGCAGGCCAGGCCGGCGGCCTTGATGAAACCACGTCGGGTCAGAGTAGCGACATTGTGCATGGTTTCCTCCTTTAGGCGATGCTGCGCGCGCGGAAGCGCTTGTTGACCTTGGCAATCATGCTCTTGAACAGGGAGGCCTGGACAGCCGGGTCCATGGGCTGGCCGCCGCCGTTCACACAACCGCCGGGGCAGGTCATGATTTCGATGAAGTGGTAGGGGGACTTGCCCGCGCGCACTTCGTCGCAGAGCTTGGCCGCGTTTTCGAGGCCCGAAGCCACAGCCACCTTAACGGTGCCGAAGCCGGGGATGTCGATGTCCGCAGCGTTGATGCCTTCGTGCGTGCGCACGACCTTGATATCGGGAGCGGGCAGGTCCTGGCCGGAGAGTTCCTCGTAGGCCAGGCGCAGGGCCGCTTCCATAACGCCGCCGCTGGTGCAGAAGATGGTCGCGGCACCGGTGGACATGCCAAGGGCGGGGTCGGGCTGGACCTCGGGCAGGGCGTTCCAGTCGATACCGGCCTTCTTGATCATGTAGGCCAGCTCGCGGGTGTTGATGGTGGCGTCGATGTCGCGGAAGCCGCTGGCATCCAGCTCGGGGCGCATGCCTTCGTACTTCTTGGCGATGCAGGGCATGATGGACACGGTGTAGATCTTTTTGGGCTTCTCACCGGTCTGCTCTGCGCCGTAGGTCTTGGCCATGGAGCCGATCATGCCAATGGGCGAACGGCAGGTGGACAAGTGGGGGATGAGGTCCGGGTAGAAGCTTTCGCAGTACTTGATCCAGCCGGGACAGCAGGATGTGAACTGCGGCAGGGGCATCTCGCCGGTCTTCACGCGGTTGATGAGCTCGGTGCCTTCTTCAAGGATGGTGACGTCGGCGGTCCACTCGGTGTCCCACACGTAGTCAACGCCCATCTTCTTGAGAGCAGCGTGCATTTTGCCGCTGACGAAGGTGCCGGTCTCCTCGCCAAAGCACTCGCCAAGGGCGTAGCGCACGGCGGGGGCGGGCATGGTGACCACGATGGTGTCGGGGTCCTGCAGCTTTTCAAAAAGCTCGTCCACGTACGAGACGTTCTCGTAGATGGCGCCATAGGGGCAGCTGAGCAGACACTGGCCGCAGTTCATGCATGCGGCAGGGTCCACGACTTCGTGCACGAAGTCCGCGTTTTCCTGAATGGCTCCGGTGGGACAGTGGTCCTCACACTCAAAGCAGTCTACACAGATCTCGGGATCCACCTGCACAAAGAACATGCTGTCCGGCTCAACACCGTGGGGCGCGTTCATTTTGTAGCGGATGGACTCCATCTCCTGCGTGGCGCCTGCTCCAACCGGCGCAACGCCGGAGAGATCGACCGGCTCGACAGGCGGCTGCTGTGCCTTGCAACCTGACATGGCGATCCTCCTTCCGTTTGAGCGGGCAAACAGCCCGCGTTGTTGAAACACCTCCTGGGAACTGGGAGCGATTGTTACATTTTTTCTATTGATAGTACAATAGGAATATTAATTGCGAAATGTTATTACGCAATGCACGGTGCATACAAAAAATGGCGTTGAGGGCGATGAGACAGGCAATTTTGGGGCGGGAAGCGTCTCTATAGGACGTAGGACGGAAAATTCAAGGAGTGAGAACAGTTATTGCGAACGCAAAGAAGGGCATCACTCCACAACGCTCCCGCCCTGCGCCACTATGAGGAGGCAACGGGGGACGGGGAGCGGATTGTGGATGATGGCACAGCACGCGGGGGAATACCCCGCTGGAAGGAAGAATCATGAAAAAACCCCGCGCGAACGGGGTTAGCGGTAGGATGGGGCACACGGAGGTGTCGTTGTGTGCTGTTCCCATATGCTGAAAATGACTCTACGTGAGGTGTGGTGCGTCGTCAATGCATAATTCGGCCAGTCGTAACGCGAAAGTGTCACGCGGGTGACATATGTGCTACTCGGCCGGGCGCTGTGGTGCGGGCGGCTGGTCTTCACCGCGGGGCTTGTGCAGTGTATATGGAAATGGAAGCGGCGCGTTGTGCGCTGTTGTGAAACAAGGTGGAGTCATGTCGTTACGCAAAGTGGTGGTTCTGGTGCTCGTGTTGCTTGGTCTTGCCGGGTACTTTGTGTTTGATCTTGGGCGCTTCTTCTCTTTGGACTTTGTCCGCGAGCAGCAGGCGTGGTTTGCGTCGGTGTATGCGGAGCACACCGTGGCCGTTATTGGCGTGTATTTCGCTGTCTATGTGCTGGTGACGGCGCTGTCGGTCCCCGGCGCAACGGTGATGACGCTGCTTGGGGGCGGGCTGTTCGGCTTTTGGCTGGGCTTGGTGGTGATTTCCTTTGCCAGCACCCTTGGGGCGACGTTGGCGTGCGCGGCGTCGCGCTTTATCCTGCGCGACTGGGTGCAGCAGCGCTTTGGGGGCAGGCTGGTCACCGTAAACCGGGGCATTGAGCGCGAGGGCGCGCTGTATCTGTTCACCATGCGGCTTATCCCGGCGTTTCCGTTCTTTGCCATCAATCTGGTGATGGGGCTGACCACAATGCCCTTGCTGCGGTACTATTGGGTGTCGCAATTGGGCATGCTGCCCGGAACCATGGTGTATGTGAACGCTGGCAAGGAGTTGGGGCAGCTGCAGTCGCTGTCGGGCATTCTGTCGCCGTCGCTGCTTGCGTCCTTTGCGGCCCTTGGCCTGTTTCCCCTTGTGGTGAAGAAGATTATGACCCGCGTCCGCGCGCGGCGCTTTGGCGCGTAAGGAGCATGGCGTATGGGCTCGTACGACTTTGACCTAGGCATTATTGGCGGCGGGGCGGCTGGGCTGACTGTGGCCGCAGGGAGCGCCCAGCTTGGGGCCAAGACCCTGCTTATCGAGCGCGAGCCCGCCCTTGGCGGCGACTGCTTGCACTATGGCTGCGTGCCCAGCAAGACCTTGCTCCACAGCGCCCATGTCTATCATCAGATGCGCTCGGCCCACCGCTTTGGTCTGCCAAGCGTGGACGTGCCGCCCGTGGAGTTCTACCGCGTTGCCGAACGCATCCGCGAGGTGCAGGCCGTGATTCAGGAGCACGACTCGGTGGAGCGCTTTTGCGGGCTGGGGGCGCGGGTGGAGTTTGGCGAGGCTGTGTTTGTGGACGAGCACAGCGTGCGCGTTGGCGGCGCGGTGTATTCCGCAGGCTCGTGGGTTGTTGCCACGGGTACGCGCCCCGGTGTGCCGCCCATTCCGGGGCTGGACAGCGTGGACTACCTCACCAACGAGCAGATTTTTTCGCTGGATGAACTTCCGGCGTCGCTGACCATCCTTGGGGGCGGACCCATTGCCTGCGAAATGGCGCAGGCGTTCAGCCGCCTTGGGAGCAAGGTCACGCTCATTCAGCGCAGCGCGCATATTCTGTCCGGAGAGGATGCGGATATGGCGGAGGTGGTCCAGCAGGCCCTGCGTGACGACGGCGTCAGCGTGCACGTGGGCACCTCAGTGCGTGAGGTGGTCAGCACCGGGCACGCCGCCGAGGTGGTGTTTACGGATGCGGCGGGCGCGCCGCGCTCTGTGGTGGGCGAGGCGCTTTTTGTGGCGCTGGGGCGTGCGCCGAATATTGAGGGGCTGGGTCTGGAGCAGGCGGGCGTGGACGCATCGCGCCGCGGCATCGGCGTGGACGCGCGTATGCGCACCAATGTGAAGCATATTTACGCCGCCGGGGACGTGACCGGCCAGCATCAATTCACCCACGCCGCAGGCTATGAGGGCGGCATAGTGGTGTCCAACGCGGTGTTTCACCTGCCCCGCAAGGCCGACTACACCAACCTGCCGCACTGCACCTATACATGGCCCGAAAGCGCCTCCATCGGCCACAACGAGAAGTCCGCGGCGAAGGCGGGGCTGGATGTGGACGTCATCACCGAGGATTTTGCAGGCAACGACCGCGCCCTTGCCGAAGGCGAAACGCGCGGACGTATCAAGCTGCTGCTCACAAAGGGCCGTCCCGTTGGCGTGCAGATTGTCGGCCCCCACGCCGGGGAGCTGATTAACGAATGGGTGGCTATCCAAAGCGGCGGCGTGAAGCTGAGCACACTCGCCAGCGCGGTGCATCCCTATCCGACCCTTGGTGAAATCAACAAGCGCGTGGCCGGGAATTACCTTGGCCCCAAGATTTTCTCCGACAAGGTCAAGAAGACCCTGAAGCTGTTCTTCAATTACAAGGGCAACGCCTGCACCCTTGGCGCGCCCGACGCGGGGGCGCTTGCCGAGGATGACGACGCCTGACGCCATGGCGGCATCGCCGCCGATGCAAAAAAGTCAGTATGGGGGCCGAGCCGCGACGTCGGAGCCCTCCTGAAAAAGGCGGATTCCCCTTTGCCCTGCCAGCGCATTTTCCGCCCGCTTCCACAAAAGACGCCGCCCCGGCCAAGGCCGGGGCGGCGTTGTGTTTTCCACAGGGCGGCGGAGAAAAATCGCCGCGTTAGTAGGCTTCCTCGTAGTCGAGGTCGTCCTGCGTGATCTTGTGGGAGAAGGTTTTATACACCCACGCCTGGTACGCGATGACGATGGGGATGGTGATCAAGGTCACGGTGAGCATGATCTTGAGGGTCAGCGGTGTGGACGCCGCGTTGTGGATGGTCATGCTCCATGCATCGTTGAGGCTGGAGGGCAGCAGGCGGGGGAACATGCCCACCACGCCGAACAGCGCGGTGCCGCCAATGCCCACGGCCGAGGCCGTCCACGCGCGCCACAGCCGGCCCGCGCCAAGGGCGGGGCGGATGGCAATCATGCCCGCAACCGCGCCAATGAGGATGACGAACAGCAGCGGGTTCGCCAGATAGTTGGCAAAGGTGTTGGTCTCAACGCCGGTGTAGACCACAAAGAGCACCGCCCAGATGATGAGCACGGGCCATGCCTTGGTGGCAAGGTTCACGGCGCGGTCATGCAGGGGGCCCTGCGACTTGATGCCCAGCCAAATGGAGCCGTGCACCACGAACATGATGACGAAGAGCACGCCGCCAGCCAGCCCGTAGGGGTTCAGCAGCTGCAGCAGGCCCGCTTCGTTGATGCCCTCGGCGTTGAGGGGAATGCCGCGGAAGATGTTGGCAAAGGCCACGCCCAGCAGGAGGGCCGGGGCAAAGCTGCCAATCACGTGGCACACGTCCCACAGCTTGCGCCATGCGTCGCTTTCCACCTTGGAGCGGAACTCAAAGGAAACGCCGCGCAGGATGAGCGCAAACAGCAGCAGGAACAGCGCCGAATACATGGCCGAGAACAGCGCGGCATACGCGCCGGGGAAGGCCGCAAAGGTCACGCCGCCAGCGGTAATAAGCCACACTTCGTTGCCGTCCCAAAAGGGACCGGCGGCATTGTAGATGGTGCGGCGGTCGGTTTCGTTTTTGCTGATGAAGGGCATGATGGTGCCCATGCCCAAGTCGAATCCGTCCAAAATGAAGTAGACGGCCCACAGTACGCCCCACAGCAGGAACCATACAGTCTCTAACATGCCTCTTCCTCGTCAGGTAAGAAGTTGGTGTCGATACCCGTTGTCATGCCCGGCCTATTGCGGACCCTTGCGGGCGTACTTGAACAGCAGGAAGATGTCCGCTGCGCCAAGCAGCAGGTACATGCCCACCAGTGCCGCCAGGGAGAAGCCCACCTGCGTCGTGGTCACGGCGGGCGAGACGCCCTCGGACGTGCGCATCAGGCCGTAGACAACCCATGGCTGGCGGCCAACCTCCGCCACTATCCAGCCGAACTGGTGGGCGAGGTAGGGCAGCGGAATGGTCCATACCAGCGCCTTGAGCAGCATGGGGTAGTCCGTCAGGCGGTTGCGTACCAGCCATGCAAGGCCGGCAAGGACGATGAACAAGGTGCCAAGACCGACCATGGCGCGGAAGGAGAGGAACGTCAGCATGACGGGAGGCCGCTGGTCCTTGGGGAAGTCCTTCAGGCCCTGCACGGTGGCGGAGGGGTCGTTGAAGGCCAGCAGGGACAGCAGGCCCGGAATGGGGAACGCTTCAATGAGGTTCTCCTCATTCTTTTCATCGGGAATCTGCAGCAGGTACATGGGCGCGTAGTCTGTGGTCTCCCAGTGCGCTTCCATGGCGGCCAGCTTGGCGGGCTGCACCTGGGCCACCTCGTTGCCGTGCATGTGGCCCTCAAAGGCGGTGAACAGCGAGAAGATGAGCGCTGCGTAGATGCCAACGCGCATGGACTTCTGGAAGAAATCCGTGTGCGAGCCGCGCAGCAAATGCCATGCGCTGATGCCCATGATAAAGAAGCCCGCGACGATGAGCGATGCCGGAATGACGTGGAAGAACTGCATCCACCCAAAGGGGTTGGTGATAACGTCAAGGAAGTTGGCGAGTTCCGCGCGGCCGTTTTGCAGCGTGTAGCCGACGGGGTTCTGCATAAAGCCGTTGGCCAGCAGAATCCACAGGCCTGAAAGATTGGAGGCGATGGCCACAATCCAGATGGCGGCACAGTGCATCTTGGGCGAGAGCTTGTCCCAGCCAAAGACCCACACCGCAATGAACGTGGACTCAAGGAAGAACGCCACCGTGGCCTCAATAGCCAGCAGCGAACCGAAAATGTCGCCCACATAGGCGGAGTAGCGGGACCAGTTGGTGCCGAACTGGAATTCCAGCGTAATGCCGGTGACGACGCCGAGGGCAAAGTTGATGAGGAACAGCTTGCCCCAGAACTTCGCCATTTTCTTGTACGTCTCGTTGCCGGAGGTGACGTACTTGGTTTCCATCACGGCGACGAGGATGGAAAGCCCCAGCGTCAGCGGGACGAAAATGAAGTGAAACATGGTCGCGGCAGCGAACTGGAGCCGCGAGAGGAACAAAGCATCCATTGTGTGCCCCCTTGGTCGGTGGTTTCCTGCGCCGGTTCAAGAAGCGCCGGAGGTCCGGAGACCCCCGGCGCGTGCGAGACGGATTTAGTCGGCCAGTTTGGCTTTGAGCGCCTTGCCGACGGCGCGGCCCAGTTCAAGGCATTCCTCAAGGGATTCCTTGGCGGGGACGTGCTTGGTCTTCACCGGGTCCACAACTTCAAAGCTCATGGACTCCAGCCATTCGGTGATGGTCTTGACGCATTCGCCGCTCCAGCCGAAGGAGCCGAACGCCGCGCCCACCTTGTTCTGCGGGCGCAGGCCCTTCATGTAGGTGAGCATGTCGGCCACCAGCGGCAGGATGCCGTTGTTGTGCGTGGGGGAGCCCATCAGCACAGCGCCGGACTTGAAGACCTCGGTCATCACTTCGGAGTGGTGGTAGCTCTTCAGGTGCATCAGGCGCACTTCCACGCCCTCGTCCATGAGGCCGTCGGCGATGGCCTTGGCCATCTTTTCCGTGGAGTGCCACATGGTGTCGTACACGATGACGGCGCGGTTCGTGGGCTTTTGCTCGGCAAACTCGCGGTAGGTCTGCATGGCGAACTCCACGTCCTCTTTGCCGCGGAAGATGGCGCCGTGGTCCGGGGCCACCATGTCCACGTCCAGGTCCAGCTCATGCACGCCGTCGAGGGTTTTTTCCACAACGGGGGAGTAAGGCACAACGATGTTGGCGTAGTACTCCATCATGCGGCGCTTCAGGAACCCGCGGTCCAGCTGGTCCGCGTAGCGCTCGGAGGAGGCAATGTTCTGGCCGAAGGCATCGTTGGTGATGAGCAGCTTGTCCTCGGGGATGTAGGACAGCATGGAGTCGGGCCAATGCAGCATGCGGGTTTCCACAAACTGCACGGTGCGCTGACCAAGGGAGATGGACGAGCCGGTCTTCATGGCTTCAATGGGCCAGCCTTCGGGGTGGAAGTGGGCCTCAATGGCACGCTTGCCCATGGGGGAGCAGAAGATTTTTTCGGGCTTGGCCAGCTCGACGAGGTCGGCAAGCAGGCCGCCGTGGTCGGGCTCCAGATGGTTGGCCACGATGTAGTCGATGTCTTCAATGTTCACGACCTGCGCGAGGGTGGCGAGGAATTCGTCGCGGAATTCGGGCTTCACCGTGTCGAACAGGGTGATTTTTTCGTCTTTGACGAGGTAGGCGTTGTACGTGGTGCCGTGACGGGCAATGGAATAGCCGTGAAAGTCAATGCCGTTCCAATCAACGCAGCCAACCCAGTAGATGTCTTTTTTGATTTCAACCGGTCTCATGATTGTTCTGTCCGTTTCGTTTGTGAGTCTGTGTTTCGCCGCGTGCGCGGCGTCTTCCCTGCGGCCCGGTTTCTCTCTCGCGGGCCTTCCGGGCGTGACGGACTCTGCCGCCCCGCCGGGAAGGCCCCCGGCAAGCGGGGGCCATGGATGCTATTCTTTTTCGAAGTCTTCCTTGCCTGCGCCGCAGATGGGGCAGACCCAGTCATCGGGGAGGTCTTCAAAGGCGGTGCCGGGGGCGATGTTGCTATCGGGATCGCCTTCGGCGGGGTCGTACACATAGCCGCACAGGGTGCAAACATACTTGGCCATGAGGGAAATCTCCTTTTGCCGCTGGGGGCTTAGCTCTCGGCCTTCCACAGGCCGTGCAGGTTGCAGTATTCGCGGGCCGTCACGGAGCTGGCGGAAATACAGAAGGTGGCTTCGGGTGCGTCACCGGGCTTCAGGAACTGGCGGTAGGCTTTGCCGTCCGCGATGAGTTCAATCCACTCGATGTAGTGCTTTTCTTCCATGGGGTGGGCCACATCGCCAACCTTCACTTTATAGCCGTCGGCTGTCTTTTCAATGACAGGCACGTGCTTTTCTTTGGCGGCATCCACGGTGTTTTCAGCGAACTTCTTCATGGGCTCGCCACAGCAGACCAGTTCGCCTGCGCCACCATGCAGCACTTCCACAATGTTTCCACATGCTTCACATTTGTAGACTTCTAATACTTCGGGCATGGTTTCCTCCTGTCTTTTCATTGCAGGTGATTCGCAGTTGGTATTAGGAACCATTAGCGATTAAGATGGCCTTTGACAAGGGGTTTGGGCAGGAATTTTCCAAATTCCTTCGTGATGGCAGGGCATTCCAAATGCGCGCGGTGCGGTGAGGTGCGGCGCTGACTGTGGTGCGCCGTGTTGTGATGTGTTGGCATTGAAATCCCATCATCCCCCTAGGAGTTGGAAGGTAGTCTGCCACAATCTGGGCATTTTTCAAATGCCGAAGAGATGGAACGCCTCGGAAAAAGAGGAAAACCGTCTCTTTAAGGATTCACCAACACTATATACGCAAAAGGTGGGGCTCTATCAACACGCTTTCCTGACAGGAAATGAACATTTGAAAGGACGGAGAGTCGCACGGGATGCCGTGCAGTACTGCTGGGAGGAACTGTGCGCTACCTACGCAGTTGGGGAAAAGTGCCCGCATGCTGCATGCGCGTGGCGGTGGGGAACCATGGCATGCAGCATGCGGGCGGCTTGGAGAACCGGACTTATTCGCGGAATTTCTCCACCAAAGTGCTCAGCTGCTTTGCCATGCCCGCCACATCCTGAATGGACGCGTTGGCCGTGGATATGCGCTGGGAGATATCCTGCGACAATTCATTGATGCTGGAGACATTGGCGTTGATTTCATCGCTGGTGGAGGATTGTTGATCCGCCGCCGTGGCAATGGAGCGCACCATGTCCGCTATGGAATCGGATTGGGAGACGATGCGCGTCAGCACGGAGCCCGCGTTGGAGGCCAGGGACTGGGTGTGGGTTGCGCGGTCGCGGGTTTGGTCCATGGCGGAGACAGCGTCGTGGGCGCTTTCCTGAATGCCGCGGATGGCGCCGTCCACCTCGCGGGTGGCCTGCATGGTCTTTTCCGCCAGCTTGCGCACTTCGTCCGCCACCACGGCAAATCCGCGCCCGGCCTCGCCCGCGCGGGCGGCCTCTATGGCGGCGTTGAGCGCTAGCAGGTTGGTCTGGTCCGCGATATCATTAATAACGCTCATAACGTGGCCGATGTCCTCGGCGCGTTCGGACAGGCTGCCAAGGCTTTGGGCAAGGCCCTGCGTTGTCTCGGCCATTTGGCGCGTTTCCATGACGGTGTTTTCCACTTCCTGCCCGCCGTCCTTGGCCACGCCGCTGGCAGAGGTTGAGGCCTCGGCGGCGCGCCCGGCGTTTTGGGCAACCTCCAGAACCGTGGCGTTCATTTCCTCCATGGCGGCCGCCACCTGCCCGGTCTGGGCCGAGGTCTGTTCCATGCCGTTCATGAGTTCCTGCATCTGGTGCGCCAGCTGGTCCGCCGAGGCGGTAAGGGCTGTGGCGACCTCGGTGACGTCATCCGCCACGTGGAGCAGGTTCTCGCGCTGGGCGCGGATGCGCTCTTTGTCGGCTTCCTCCTGCGTCAGGTCAATCATGGTGGCGATGGCGCCGACCACGGCGTCGTTGGCGTCCGTGAGGGGCGAAACTTCGTAGTGCAAGGGGTATTGCGCGCCGTCCTGCCCCGTGTAGGTCAGCTGGCCGCTTGCGCTGGCGCCCGAGGCGATAACGCGGCGCGCCACCTGGGCGTGCTCGGGCGGGCACTGGGCAAAGAGTTCAGACATCTTCCGCCCGGCAATGCGCCCCTCGGGCAGGCCGAGGATGCGGCGCATGGGCTCGTTGGTGAAGGTGACGCGTTCGTCCCGGTCCGTGACGATGAGGGGGATGATGATGCCGTGCAGAATGCTTTTGTTGTATTCCAGCTGGTTCTGCACGGTTTGCACCATGACGCGCAGGTTGTCGGACAGCGAGGCGAGTTCGTCGTCGCCGCAGGTGTCGAATTCCGCGTTGTAATCGCCGTCCTTGATGCGGTCGCTGATGTCGGCGATGCAGACCACCTTGGAGATGACCATACGCTTGATGAAGCCAAGAAGCGCCAGCAGCAGGAAGGCCGCCCCCGCGAGGGAGAGGCCGATGGTCATCTTTTCCGCGTTCCACAGGTCCGCAAATTGCGGGCTGACGTCCTGCATGAGCACCATGGACCCGAGGATGGGCTGGGACGCGCCGTGACAGTGGTGACAGCTTGCCTCGTTGGGGATGGAATTGACGGCCACAAAGTAGGGGCGCCCGCCAATGTGCAGCAGTTCGCCCGCTTCCTGCGGGGCTGCAAGGCTGGCGGAGAGCAGGTTCTGGATGTCCTGTTCCGGGCGGATGGTGGCAAGGTCCTTGCGGACGGCCTCTTCATCCGTGGAGTAGGTGATGTTGCCCTTGAAGTTGGTCAGGAAGACGGTGACGTCGCTGTAGCTGTCCGCCACTTTGCGAAGCTGCATCTGCGTGCCCTCGTTGTCGCCGATGGCCATAGGCTCCTCAATGGCGGAGAGCAGGGTGGAGGCGATGCGGGTGGCAGAGTCGTGGATGATGTCCGTGGTGGCGTGGCGGTGCCACGCGGAGTTGGTGACGCCAAGAACGGCAAAGGTGAAGATGGTGATGATGGAGATGGGGACAATGATCTTGAGCCGCAATGATTTGCTGTAGAATCCCATGCCTGCCGACCTCCTTTAATGCGCCCCGCCGTAGAGCATGGGCTTGAAGTTGAACGCGCCGACACGTTCTTCGTTGTGGCAGTGTTCACAGTCCTCAATGCTCAGCGAGCCGTGGATTTGGTCCGGGTCGCCGCCCCATTCCACATGCACGGAGCCGGGGCCGTGGCAGACCTCGCACCCGGCGTGGCCGAGTTCCGGCGTTTGCTCAAAGCTCACGAATCCGCCGGGTTCGCCGTATCCCGTGGTGTGGCAGGCGTAGCAGCCGCGTTCTTCCTCTTCGGTGAGGTCCGACGACATGATTTTGATGCTGTGGGCGGAGGTGGCTTTTTTGGCGTGGCGCATAAAGTTGTCATACTGTTCGGGATGACACTCCGCGCACGCTTTGGAGCCGACGTAGGTCTTCTCCTGTGCGGCCACAGGACGTGTGAACAAGGGTATTAGGGCCACAGACGCAAGAATAAGCGGTGCAACAAGCCGGATTCGCATGGAATTCCCTCCCTCTTAGAGTCCATGTCAGCTGTATTGCGCCTTGGACAACAGATGTCAATATCCCGAGTTGTGGCATGGGTTTGGGTGATACGTTGTAAGGCCTGCCACATTTCGATTTTTGCGTGTGCGTGCTGTAATGGTCTTTTTTTGTACAAGGGCATTGTGCATTCTATTGAGGACATAGGCGCGGCGCGCTGGGCGCAAAAAAAAGACCGGAAAGGCTGAGCCTTTCCGGTCCGTGTGTTCTGGTTGGGAGCGCTGACGCTACTTGGCGTAGCCCACGGCGCGGCGTTCGCGGATACAGGTCACGCGAATCTGGCCGGGGTAGGTGAGGTTCTCCTCAATCTTCTGGGAGATGTCCTTACACAGCAGGTAGGTCTTGTCGTCGTCGATGCGCTCGGAATCGACCATGACGCGGATTTCGCGTCCGGCCTGAATGGCGTAGGCCTTGGACACGCCCTCGAAGCTGGTGGCGATGCCTTCCAGCTCTTCAAGGCGCTTCACGTAGTTTTCCAGCAGCTCTTTACGCGCGCCGGGGCGTGCGCCGGAGAGGCTGTCCGCTGCCTGGACGAGGACGGCCAGCACCGTGGTGGGGGCGGTGTCCTCGTGGTGGGCGGCGATGGAGTGGATGATGTCCTTGCCCTCGCCGTATTTCTTGGCGAGGTCCGCGCCGATGAGGGCGTGGGGACCTTCCACTTCGTGGTCCACGGCTTTGCCGATGTCGTGCAGCAGGCCGGCGCGCTTGGCCTTTTTGGCGTCCAGACCAAGCTCTGCGGCCATGATGCCGCACAGGGAGGCCACTTCCAGAGAGTGCTGGAGCACATTCTGGGAGAAGCTGGTGCGGTACTGGAGCTGGCCCAGCAGACGGACGACATCAGGATGGATGCCGTGCACGCCCACGTCGAAGGTCGCCTGCTCGCCAATTTCGCGGAGCTTGACGTCCATTTCCTGTTCCACTTTCTTCACCACGTCTTCAATGCGGGCCGGATGGATGCGGCCGTCGCTGATGAGGCGTTCCAGTGCCAGCTTGGCGACCTGGCGACGCAAGGGGGAGAAGGCGGAAAGGACGACGGTTTCGGGGGTGTCGTCAATGATGAGGTCCACGCCCGTGGCGGCTTCCAGCGCACGGATGTTGCGGCCTTCGCGGCCGATGATGCGGCCCTTCATATCTTCGCTAGGCAGGGTGACGGCGGCGACGGTCTGCTCGTTGACGAAGTCGCCGGAATACCGCTGGATGGCGGTGGCGAGGATTTCTTTGGCTTTGCGGTCGCCGGTTTCTTTGGCTTCCATCTCAATCTGACGGACGCGCTTGGCGGCCTCGTGCCTCGTCTGGGATTCGATTTCACCCATGAGGCGTTCTTTGGCTTCTTCAGCTGTCAGGCCGGAGATTTCCTCCAGCTTGGTCATCTGCTGTCCTTCCAGTTCCTCGATGTGCTCCTGACGGTTGGTCAGCTTGCGTTCGAGGCGGGAGAGACGCTTTTCCATGGCGACGAGTTCGGATTCCTTGCGGTTGGATTCCTCTACGCGGCGCTCAAGGCGTTCTTCCTTGTCCTGGTTGCGGGATTCACGTTTTTTGAGGTCGCGTTCAACGTCTTTGAACTCGCCCTCCATTTCTTTTTTCAGGCGGAGGATTTCGTCCTGCGCTTGGAGCATGTACTCCTTGCGCTGGGCCTGTCCTTCCTTACGGGCCTCGTCGAGGATGCGGTCGGCGAGGTCCTTGGCGCCAGCCAGCCGCTTCGATGAGATGTAATTGTGCAGGACATAGCCTGCTGAGGCCCCTAATACCGCGCCGACAATTGCGGCGAACAATATTGCCAAACTCATGGCACTCTCCTTTTATGCGCTACGGGTTGCCGCAAACCCGATATACTTCGGCAGGGCTTCTGCTCCTGCCAGCGGCGAGGGGTGAAGAGCGATACATCGGAAGTGAGCGGCCGGAGGCAGCCGCGGCTGGAAGACCCGCAAGGGGCCATGAGGAAAGGCGGGTGAGGCGTGTTAAGGGTTTATCCTGCAAGCGTTCATGCCGGGTTAAGGTATTCTCCCACAACCAAGAATGTATATATCTACCCCGGGGCGCCGTGTTGGGAACTCTTTTGAACCTTGCAAAGCAAGGTGGGTGCTGCTGTACCTGCCGTCAGGCTCCCCGTCTTGCGGGTGTGCACACGGGCAGGCCTTAAAGCTGCTCCCGTTTTAGAAGTGTTGGCTCAAAAATTGTTCCTCAATCACAAACCCCCCAGGGAGATACGCAAGTATGACGCCCGTTAATCAGGTCCCGCCATTATCGATCTTATCGAGAAGATCGGAAAGTTTTCCATCCAGCTCTTCTAGTTTCCGGTTGCTCTGGAGCAGGTCGTCTGCCAGCCCAAGAGCCAGGAATGTCAACAGCTTCTCTTTGCTCAGTCGTCTACCGTGCTGTGTGATTTCCCGGTACCGTTCCTCAAGAAGCTCCTTTGCCTTGAGAACTCGGGTATGGTCAGCCTTTGCCCTGAAGGAAACTTCCAAATCAAGGACAGAAAGAGTGTAACTCGGCATATGTAGATATTCCGCCTATTCAGTCTCTGACTGAAGTTTTTCCAGCAGATTGTCTATCTTGGCGAGGACGTCTCTCTTTCCGGCCCGTTCGCGCTCGAGTTCGTCGCGCAGAGCTCGGTTTTCGCTTTCAAGCTCTCGTTTGCCACCATCGAGCTCCCGCCGAAGACGCCGGTTTTCCTCCTCCAGAACCCGGTTCTTGGCAAGCATGGAATCGATTCGGGCTTCCAACTGGCTCAGTGCATCCATAGGCGAAATTTCTACCCTGTTCAGATAGTAAAATCAAGAAATGTGTTACTTCCTTCTTGGAAGTTCGCGTTGTTTTGCGCGGGTGATGCCTATGGTATTTTCTTTGACGTTTCGCGTAATTACCGAGCCTGCGCCGACAAGTGCGCCTTTGCCGATGGTTACGGGGGCCACGAGGGCGGTGTTGCTGCCGATGAAGGCGTCGTCCTCAATGACGGTTTTGAACTTGTTCACGCCGTCGTAGTTGCAGGTGATGGTGCCTGCGCCGATGTTGGCGCCTGTGCCCACTTCGGTGTCGCCAAGATAGGTCAAATGGCTGGCTTTTGAGCCGGGGCCGAGGGTGGCCTTTTTCATTTCCACAAAGTTGCCGACCTTGGCCTCGTCGCACACCAGCGCGCCGGGGCGCAGGCGGGCGTAGGGGCCGATGTGGCAACGCGCCTGCACGGTGGCTTGTTCAAGGTGAGAAAAGGGCAGCACGGAGGAGTCCTCGCCGATGTGGCTGTCGTGCATCCACACGTTGGAGGCGACGCTTGCGCCTGCGGCGATGGAGCTTTCGCCAAGGATTTCACAGGGGCCGCAGATCTCGCTGCCCGGGGCAACGTTAGCGCGCGGGCCAATGGTTACAGCGTCCGGGCGGCGGATGAGCACGCCTTCGTCCAGCAGGCCGTCCACAATGCGCTTTCGCAGAAGTTCCTCGGAGCGTACAAGCTCGGCTGGGCTGTTCACGCCCAAAAGGTGCGGGTCACTGCCGCCGTTAATGCCCTGTACGGTCAGCCCTTCGGCCACGGCCAGCGCCACAAGGTCGGTGATGTAGAACTCGCCGCTGGCGTTCTTGTTGGTCAGGCGGCTGAGGAGCGGGCCGATGGTCGCGGTGTTCAGCCAGTAGATGCCCGCGTTGATTTCATGCACTTCGCCGCCGTGGTCCTCGGGGCGGAAGTCCTTGGCCTCGATGATGGCGGCAACCGTGCCGTCCGCGCCGCGCGTGACGCGGCCATATGCGCCGGGGTCGTCGAGGGTCAGGGTCAAAAAGGCAATGTCCGCATTCTGGGCGATGGATTCGTCCATGAGGGCGCGCAAGCTGGCGGCGGGAATGAGCGGCGTATCGCCGTTGGCGACCAGCACGGCGTCCAGCCCCGCACCGGAGATGGCGTCCCACGCCTGCTGCACGGCGTGCCCCGTACCCAGCTGCTGCTCCTGCACGATGAACGCGTCCTGCCCAAGGTGCGAGAAAGCCGCGCGCACGTCATCCGCGCCGTGGCCGATAACGGTCCACAGTCCGGATAGGGGCAGGGTGGACAGGGCGCTGTGGACGTACCACAGCATGGGCTCGCCAAGAATGGTGTGCAGAACTTTGGGCGTATTGGAGCGCATTCTGGTGCCCTTTCCGGCGGCGAGGACCAGTGCGCCTGCGTTCACGGTGCGTTGGGACATATGTTTCATTCCTTGGGATTGCTGTGCGTGGTGCATGCGGCGGCCTGCGGCGCGTCCGCCCACAGCCGCTTAGCGTGGCGGCGGCGGTGTTGTCCAGTGTCTGTACCAGTCTTTGATGTCGCCGCGGGGCCGTTCGGGACCGGGGCGAAGGCCTACGGCGCGGGAACGCCCTCCAGCTCAAGGAGGGCGCGCTTGAGGTCCACGCCCGAGGCGTAGCCGCCAAGGCCGCTTGTGCTCAGCACGCGGTGGCAGGGCACCAGTAGTAGCCATGGATTGCGGCCCATGACCTGCCCCACGGCGCGGGCGCTGTTGGGCGAGCCCGCCATGTCCGCAAGTTCCTTGTAGGTGACGGTGTGGCCGTGGGGGACCTCGCGCCGCAGGGTGGCAAGGACGCGGCGGGTGAAGGCCGGGAGCTTGTGCTCGGCAAGGGGCAGGTCCGGCCACGTGACCGAACGGCCCAGAACATAGTTTGCCAGCACGCGCTGCACCGCACTGCCCGCGGCGGACAGCTTGAGCGATGGCGTTGTGGTTTCGCTCCACGACAGGGCGGAGCCTGTGAGCAGCGCGCCGGACCATGTCAGCGTGAGGGCAAGGGGACCGGCGGTGAGGGTTTCCGTTTGTGTTGTCATGCAAACAGTCCTTGTGGGTAGGGGACGTCGTGCTCAAACCACTCCGGCATGGGGCGGTCCGGGGCAAGGGCGCGCCCCTGCCATGTGTCCAGCCGCGCAAGGGCGGTGGTAACGCCGTTCATGGTGGGTCGCTTCATGGCCGCCCATTCGGGCGCGACAAGCTGGCCGGATTCGGGGTCCGAGACAATACGGTGGACCACGATTTCCGGGCGCAGATGCTCAAGGGCGAAGACCACGGCTTCAATGTACTCCCCACGCGAGGGAAGAGGAAAGGGCGAAGTGCGCCACATGTCCTCAAGGGGGGTGCCCGGGCAGATAAAGAGGTTATGGAGCTTGATGCCGTGGATGGGCAGAGCGTTGACGTAGTCCACACTGGCAAGGAAATCGTCCTCGTCCTCGCCGGGCAGGCCCATAATGAGGTGGGCGCAGACCTTGAGTCCGCGCTCTGCCGCGGCGCGGGTGGCGGCGGCAAAGTCCTCGGCGGTGTGCCCGCGGTTGATGCGGACGAGGGTGTCGTTCCGCGCGGTTTGCAGGCCAAGGTCCAGCCAGATTTCCTCAATGGGCTGGTTGGCCAGCAGGTCGAGCTTGGCGTCGTCAAGGCAGTCCGGACGCGTGCCGATGCACAGCCCCGCCAGCTGCGGCAGGGGCGTGATGCGATCCAGAGTGGCGCGCAGGTGCTCTATGGGGCCGTAGGTGTTGGAATAGGACTGTAAATACGCCAGAAAAAGGTGCGCGCTGTATTTGTCGCCCAGTTGGGTGCGCCATTTGTCCCACTGCGCCGCAAGGTCCGCCCCGCTGGCCAAAAGTCCGGTGCCCGCGCCCTTGGCGTCGCAAAAGGCGCACCCGCGTGTGGACAGGCTTCCGTCGCGGTTGGGGCAGGTGAATCCCGCGTCCAGCGGGATTTTATGGACGCGCCCGCCAAAGCGGCGCTTGAGGTAGGCCGAGAGGCCATGGAAACGGTTCATAAATATGTATCCGGGAGAATTTAGTGTGGACCCCTTGCCTGATGACAGTGGTTTGTATACTAACTCAGAGTGACGTTGCGGGCTGGAGCACACCCAGGTTCCAGCCTTCCGAAATTCCACGAATTCATTGACCCAAGAGAGTGTTTATGTCCAGAATCTTGGATACGGTTCTCGGATTTTTCTCCAATGATCTCGCGATAGACTTGGGCACAGCCAATACTTGCGTTTACGTCAAGGGGCAGGGCATTGTGCTGCGCGAACCCTCCGTCGTTGCCGTCAAACAGGACAGCAAGGGCGGCAAGAAGGTTCTCGCCGTCGGGCTCGAAGCCAAGCAGATGCTCGGGCGTACCCCGGCAAACATCGTCGCCATCCGGCCGATGAAAGATGGCGTCATCGCCGATTTCGAGATCACCGAGGCCATGCTGCGGCATTTTATCACCAAAGTGCACAACAGCCGCCGTCTGGTGCGGCCGCGCATCATCATCTGCGTGCCCACGGGCATTACGCAGGTGGAAAAGCGCGCCGTGAAGGAATCCGCCGAAAGCGCGGGTGCACGCGAGGTGTACCTCATTGAGGAACCCATGGCCGCGGCCATTGGCGCGGACCTGCCCATCACCGAGCCCACCTCCAACATGGTTGTGGACATCGGCGGCGGCACCACCGAGGTCGCCGTCATCTCGCTGTCCGGCATCGTCTACTCCAAGTCCGTCCGCGTTGGCGGCGACAAGATGGACGAGGCGATCATGCAGTATGTGAAGCGCAAGTACAACATGCTCATCGGCGAGAGCACGTCCGAGACCATCAAAATTCAGGCGGGCAGCGCCTACCCCTCGTCCCACGAGGTGGAAATGTCGGTCAAGGGCCGGGACCTCGTCTCCGGTATTCCGCAGAATATCACCATCACGTCCGAAGAGGTGCGCAAGGCCATTGCCGAACAGGTGGACGCCATTGTTCAGGCCTGCCGCATCGCCCTTGAGCAGACGCCCCCCGAACTGGCCGCGGATATCGTGGACCGGGGCATTGTGCTCACCGGCGGCGGCGCGCTGCTGAAGGGACTGGACCAGCTCCTGCGGGAGGAGACCGGACTGCCCATCACCGTTGTGGACGATCCGTTGTCGACTGTTGTGCTGGGGTCCGGCCGTGCGCTCGACAATCTGGACGTCCTCAAGGAGGTCACGATCGATTAACCTCCGATCGCGAAAAGGGGCCATCGGTGCCCTGCTCCTTATTCTGTTCCTGTACCTGAGTCTGTTTACGTGGAATCTGCGTACGGGAGGACTGGACGCCATTTCCGGCCACACGGGTCTGGAGTTCGTCGGCTGGGTGCTCAAGCCCGGCCAGTGGACCGTGGACAAGGCCACAACGCTCTGGCGCGACTACGTCTACCTTGTGGACGTGCGCGAAGAGAACGAGCAGCTTCAGACCCGGGTGGGCCAGCTCAAGCTGGAACTGGCAAAAGTGCAAGAAGACGCCGCCGAGGCCCAGCGCCTCAGGCGGCTCATGTCGTTTGCTCCGGTTCCCGGCTGGTCGCGGCAGGGCGTGCGCGTTATTGCGCACCGTCTTGGCC
Organism: Desulfobaculum senezii; assembly: GCF_054657395.1. Taxonomy (NCBI): domain Bacteria; kingdom Pseudomonadati; phylum Thermodesulfobacteriota; class Desulfovibrionia; order Desulfovibrionales; family Desulfovibrionaceae; genus Desulfobaculum; species Desulfobaculum senezii. The sequence continues at coordinate 267,365 of NZ_BAAHYU010000003.1, forward strand.
CCGGCGCTGTGCTGGATACCCTCACCGTGGACAAAGGCTCCTCGACGGGCGTGGACCAAAACGACCCCGTCTGCACTGAGGACGGCGTCATGGGCCGCGTCCTGCGCCGCGGGCTGACCACGGCTACCGTCCTCCTCATCACCGACATCAACAGCAAGCTGCCCGTCCTTGGCTCCCAAAGCCGCGTCAGCGGCGTTTTGTGCGGCCGAAGCGACGAAGGCATGCTGGAAGTGCGATACGTGCCGCAGAACGCCCCCCTTGCCGTTGGCGAGGAGCTGTTGACCTCCGGGCTGGCGGGCATCTTCCCCAAGGGATTGCCCGTGGCGCGGGTGGTGGGTGTTGAGCGCTCGGACATTTCGCTGTTTCTGACCGTGCGGGCCAAACCGCTGGTGGACCTGCGCAATGTCGAGGAGGCGCTTATTCTGCATCAGGAGGCCGTTGTCTCCGAATCCGGGCCAAGCAAGGCGAAATAGGAACCCCACATGCATCCGCTCCTTTGGTGGACACTCTTTACCGTTGCGGGAATCTGGCTGCAGCGTCTGGTTCCCGGCGTGGATTTTCTGGCTCCGGGCCTCGTTATCCTTATGCAGGAGCGCGAGGTCCGCGTTGCCGCGTGGCTGACCTGCATCTGGATTCTGGTGCAGGAGGGCACGGGCGGTATGGCCTTTGGGTCCGCGCTGCTCTGGTACGCCGCCCTTGGCGCGCTGTTTTGGGCGGGGCGCTGGCTGTTCGAGTCCACCAACCTTTTGTTCGTCATGCTCATTGGCATCGCCATGGGCGTGTGGCACGTGGGCCTCTTTGAACTGATGGCCCAGTTGCAGGACCTGTCCGTCTCCACTCCCCGCCTCATGACTGAGGGGCTGTTGCAGGCCGGTATTTTCTTCATCGAGTGGGCCTTTGCCTACGCCATCTACAAAAATTGGGTCCGCCATGGCGCCAACGCACTTTGAACCGGAAGGCCAAGCGCCACCGCGTACCGGTCTCATCCTGCTGCAGTGTCTGATATGGGGCCTGTTCTGCCTCTTTGCCCTGCGCTTTTGGTACCTGCAGGTGCACAAGGGCGCCGAGTTCGCCCAGAAGGCGCGCGACAACCAGCTGCGTCAGGAATACCTGCACGCGCCGCGTGGCCTTATCCGCGACCGCAGCGGCACCCTTGTGGCCGTTAACGAACCCGCCTACGCCCTCGGCCTCATCCGCGAGGATGTCCGCGATATTGAGTCCACGCTGGACCAGATTAGCGCGTGGACCGGCGTGGAACGTGCCGACCTCGAAAAGAAATTCAAGAAGGGCCGCCGACGGGTGAAGCCCTTTGAACCGCTCATCCTTGTCCCGGACCTGCCCTTTGAGCAGCTGGCCCGCATTGAGGCCAACGCTCTGTTTTGGCCGGGGCTGGAGATTGTTGTCCGTCCGCGCCGGTTCTATCCGCAGGGCGCGCTGCTCTCGCATGTGCTGGGCTACGTGGCCGAAGCCAACGAGGACGAACTGGAAAAAGACCCGTCTCTGAGCCTTGGCGACAACGTGGGCAAGGGCGGTCTGGAATATATGCTGGAGGACCGCCTGCGCGGCGAGAAGGGCCTTCGTCAGCTTGAGGTGGACGCCACAGGACGTCGGCTGAACCAGCATACCCTGCGTCCGCCGCAGGCGGGCGAGGATCTGACGCTGTCCATTGACCTTGGCCTGCAAAAACGCTGCTCGGACATGCTGGAGGGCAAGGCCGGAGCCATTGTGGTTATGGAGCCGGAATCCGGCGAAGTCCGCGCCTTTGTCAGCCAGCCGAGCTTTGACGCCAACTGGTTTGTGACCGGGCTGTCCAACAAACAGTGGGCCAGCCTGCGCGATAATCCCATGCATCCCCTGCAAAACCGAGTGGTTCAGAGCACCTATCCGCCCGGTTCGGTCTTCAAGCTGGTGGTGGGCGGCGCTGTACTGGCCGAGGGCATCGACCCCAAGGAAGAGGTCTACTGCCCGGGCTTTATGAAGCTCGGCCGCCGCGTGTTCCGCTGCTGGCGCAAATGGGGCCATGGCAAAACAGATTTCATGAAGGGTCTCGTCAAGTCCTGCGACGTCTACTACTACGAGATGGGCAACCGCCTTGGCGTTGACAAGCTTAGCGCCTTCTCCATGGCCTGCGGCTTTGGTGAGAAGACGGGCATCCGCCTGCCCCACGAAAAGTCCGGCCTCATCCCCACGCGGGAATGGAAGCGCCGCCGCTTCGGCGAATCGTGGCAGGGCGGTGAGACGCTGAACATGGCCATCGGGCAGGGCTACACCCTGGTGACGCCTCTGCAGGTGGCGCGTTTTATCGGCGCGTTGCTCAATGGCGGCGACATCCTGCGCCCCAAGCTCATCGCCGGTGGCGAGCCGGAAAAGCTGGGGCACCTGCCCCTGTCCGATGAACACCGCGAGCTGCTGGTCAAGTCCATGGTCGAGACCGTGAACACCGGCACGGCGCGGCGTCTGAAACGCCGCGACGCCGTCATGGGCGGCAAGACCGGCACCGCGCAGGTGGTGCGCCTCAAGCTCAAAAAGGGCGACAAGCGCCGCAAGCTGGAGGAAATGCCCTACGAGGAACGCGACCACGCATGGCTGGCGGCCTTTGGCGAAAAGGACGGCAAGACCTATGTCGCCGTCTGCATGGTGGAGCATGGCGGACACGGTGGCTCCGCCGCCGGACCAATCCTCAAAAGCGTCTACCAATACCTTTTCGGGAAGAAGAAATGACCCCCATTGACCGCCGCATCCTGCTGCATATCAACTGGTCCCTCTTGGGACTGACGGTTTTGCTGTTCGCCGTGGGCGTGCTGAATCTGTATTCGGCCAGCGGGTTTCGCATGGAGGGCGGGCTGTCCGTCAACCCGTTCTACAAAAAGCAGTTCCTGTGGGGAATGATGGGCTTTGGCGGCATGCTGTTCTTTATGCTGTTCGACTACCGCCACCTCAAGACGCTGGCGTGGCCTATGTTCTGGGTGACGGTGCTTTTGCTGTTGTGCGTGCCCTTTTTCGGCAAAACCATTTACGGCGCGCGCCGCTGGCTGGACCTTGGGTTCTTTAACCTCCAGCCCAGTGAGGTCGCCAAGATTTCCATCCTGCTCATCGGGGCCAAGATTCTGTCCAAAGGCCAGCTGCCCCTTGGGTGGCTGCGGTTGTTTGCCGTCATTGCCGTGGGCATGCTCCCTGCGGGGCTTGTGATACTGCAGCCGGACCTTGGGTCGGGACTGTCTGTCCTGCTCTTGCTGGGCGGCCTTGTGCTGTATCGCGGTGTGGAGATGCGCGTGTTCAAAACACTGGTCATCATGGGGCCAATCCTGATGCCTTTGTCGTGGTTCGTTTTGCACGACTACCAAAAGCAGCGCATTTTGACGTTCCTTAATCCGGGACGCGACCCCCTTGGTGCGGGCTATCATATTATCCAATCGCAGATAGCCATCGGCTCGGGCCGACTGTGGGGCAAGGGGTTTTTGGGCGGCACACAGAGTCAGCTGCGTTTTCTTCCCGAGAAGCATACAGACTTTGCCATCGCCGTTTTTGGCGAGGAATGGGGCTTTATCGGGTGTATTATTCTCCTTTCCCTTTTCTGCCTCTTCCTGTATCAAATTTACCTCACGGCGCATGACGCGAAGGACCGTTTCGGCAGCTTTCTCGCCGCTGGGGTCTTTTTCTATTTTTTCTGGCAGATACTCATCAACATGGGGATGGTGCTTGGCCTGATGCCGGTTGTGGGCATTCCGTTGCCGTTCATCAGTTACGGCGGCAGCGCCACAGTGGTGAATCTGTGCCTCATAGGCCTTGTGTTGAACGTTTCCATGCGCAGGTTCGTGTTCAAGCGCGGATAGCCGCGCGAAAGCCGAACGCGGCCTGCTGTGAACCTTCGTGATCGGGAGCGACTCATGGCGCGCGACGAGATCAATGCCTTTCTTGGCAGCGGGACCACCTACCAGGGGCGCCTGGAGTTCAAAGGTTCCGTCCGTATTGACGGTAAATTCAATGGCGAAGTGGAGTCCGAAGGCACCCTCGTCATCGGAAAGGACGCACGCGTGGAAGGAACCATCCACGTCGGCCAGCTTATCGTAAGCGGCAAAGTGCAGGGAGAAGTGCGCGCCACCGGCAAGGTTGTTTTGCACAAAACGGCCAACGTCGACGGCAGCATGGCCACCCCTGTGCTCATGATGGAAGAAGGTGCGGTAATGGAAGGCAGCATCAGCATGGGCACCAAGAAGGCCGCCCCCAATGCAGAGGCTGGTAAAAACGCCGCCGATGCCCGCCAGACGGGCTCTTCTGCATCCTCCAAACCGTCCCTTGCAGTAACGAAATAGCGCCCGAGAATGTGCTTTTTTTCTCGAGTTGCAGGCGCCTCTGAAAAGCCGCCGCAAAGCCGGTGGTTTATAAAAAAGTTTTGACAGGTCGCTGGAAATTGGCTAAAGGCCGTTTGACTTTGCTCAATAATTCACAACCTCCGAGAGGGCGCGTATGATTGATCTCGATATCACCTTTTTTATTCAGTTTGTGAACTTCGTGGTCACGTTGGTCGTTCTTAACTTTCTTCTCGTCCGTCCCATCCGTGAGATCATCAGAAAGCGTAATGATCGGATGGCCGGATACCTTGAGGACGCCGAAGGCTTCAACGAGACCGCGGAGCAGAAGTTGAAGAACTATTCCGCCGCCCTCGACGAGGCCCGCCGCAACGGCGTGGATATCCGCAGCAACCTCCGCGAAGAGGGTGTTGCCGAGGAGAAGGGCATCATTGAGGCCGCCAACGGCAAAGCCGCCACCGCGCTCAAGGCCGAGCGTGACGCCGTCGCCGCAGAGGTGAAGTCCTGCATGGACGACCTCAAGGCTCAGGTGGATGGCATGGCTGGCAAAGTTGTGGCCAAGGTGCTCGGCTAGTTCCGCGCACAAGGCGAAGCCGTACGGGTTTCGCCTTCTCGTTTTTTGCTTAAGCCAAAGAACCGGATGGAAAGGAGGGTTTCGCGTTGAAAGGGCTCAAACGAATCGTGCCGGCTTTGCTGCTCGTACTGGCAGTGGCATCGGTCGCTTATGCGTCCGAGGCTGGCGGCGCGCACGGGGGGCACGGGCCGAACTGGAAAGACTTCGGACTTCGTGTCGTCAACTTTATCATCTTTGCCGGCATCATCTACAAGTTCGCCGGAAAGAAGATCGCCGAAATCTTCGGTGGCCGCCGCAAACAGATCGAGACCCAGCTGGCCGACTTGGCAGAACGTCGCGAAGATGCCGAGAAAAAGCTGGCTGAGGTCGAGAAGAACATCGCCAACATCGAGCAGGAACGCGAGGCCATCCTGGCCGAGTTCCGTGCGCAGGGCGAAACGCTCAAGGCATCCATCATCGAGGGTGCTAAGGAAAGCGCAGAGAAGATCACCGCCCAGGCCAAGCTCACTGCCGAGCAGGAACGCCGGACCGCCGTTCAGGATGTTCGCGCCGAAGTGGCAGAGCTGGTCGTTGACGCCGCTGAAAGGCTCCTGGCGGAGAAGCTCTCTGCCGATGAGCACAACAAGCTGATCAACGATTCATTAACGAAGGTGGTGCTCAATTGATTGCTGATATCGTAGCACGCAGGTACGCCCGTGCGCTGTTCTCCATAGGACAGCAAAAGGGCGATGCCGAGATCGAGGCATACGGCAAGGACCTGGCCGAATTCGCCTCCGCGATGAAGAACACGCCGGAGCTCGTCAAGATCTTCCGCAACCCCATCTTCACCGTTGAGGAAAAGAAGGCCATCGTGGAGAAGATTCTGTCTAAGCTGGATCCCAATCCTACCGCCAGGAATTTCCTCTTCCTGCTGGCAGACAAGGACCGCCTGTCCATTCTGCCGGAAATCGAAGCCTACTTTGGCGCTCTGCTCGATGAAGCCAAGGGCGTGGTGCGTGGCGAGCTCGTCACCGCCGTCGCACTCGAGGACGCACGGCAGCAGGAAGTCCGCAAGGAACTCGCCGAGCAGCTCGGCAAAGAGCTTGTGCTGGACTTCGATACCAACGCCGACATCCTCGGCGGTGTGGTGCTTAAGGTGGGTGACAAGATTTTGGATGCTAGCTTGCGCGCTCAGCTTCACGGTATGAAAGAACAGATCAAAAGGGGTGAGTAGGGCCATGCAGATCAAAGCTGAAGAAATCAGTAAAATCATTGAGGATTCGATTTCTAATTACGAATCCAAGGTGGAGATGACCGAAACCGGCACGGTTCTCTATGTCGGTGACGGAATCGCCAGAGTCCACGGCGTGGAAAACGCCATGGCCATGGAGCTTCTGGAGTTCCCCGGTGGCCTGATGGGCATGACGCTGAACCTTGAAGAAGACAGTGTGGGTGTGGCCCTTCTCGGCGACGACACCGGCATCAAGGAAGGCGACCCCGTCAAGCGTACCGGCAAGATCTTCTCCGTGCCCGTCGGCGACGCCGTTATGGGCCGCGTTATCGACCCGCTGGGTCAGCCCATCGACGGTCTGGGACCCATCGAGTCCAATGAAATCCGTCCGGTGGAGTTGAAGGCTCCGGGCATCATCGCCCGTAAGTCCGTTCACGAGCCGATGTACACCGGCCTCAAGGCCATTGACGGCATGACCCCCATCGGCCGCGGTCAGCGTGAGCTGATCATTGGCGACCGCCAGACCGGTAAGACCGCTGTCTGCATCGACGCCATCCTGGCCCAGAAGAACTCCGATGTGCATTGCATCTACGTTGCCATCGGCCAGAAGAAGGCTTCCGTGGCCCTCGTTGCCGACGTCCTGCGCAAGCACGGCGCCCTCGAGTACACCACCATCATTTCGGCCACCGCTTCCGAGCCGGCACCGCTCCAGTTCATCGCCGCCTACACCGGCGCGACCATGGGCGAGTACTACCGCAACAACGGCAAGCACTGCCTCATCGTGTACGATGACCTGTCCAAGCAGGCTACCGCGTACCGCCAGATGTCCCTGCTGCTTCGCCGTCCTCCGGGACGTGAGGCCTTCCCCGGTGACGTCTTCTACCTCCACTCCCGTCTGCTGGAACGTGCCGCGAAGGTGAACGACGATCTGGGCGCCGGTTCCATGACCGCCCTGCCCATCATCGAAACCCAGGCCGGTGACGTGTCCGCCTACATCCCGACCAACGTTATCTCCATTACCGACGGTCAGGTGTACCTGGAGCCGAACCTCTTCAACGCTGGTGTCCGTCCGGCCATTAACGTTGGTCTGTCCGTCTCCCGCGTTGGTGGCGCCGCGCAGATCAAGGCCATGAAGCAGGTTGCCGGTACCATGCGTCTGGAAATGGCTCAGTACCGCGAGCTGGCCGCCTTCGCGCAGTTCGGTTCCGACCTCGACAAGGGCACCCAGCAGAAGCTGAACCGTGGCGCCCGTCTGGTGGAACTGCTCAAGCAGCCCCAGTACCAGCCGCAGCCTGTTGAAGAGCAGATTGTGTCCATGTTTATGGCGACCCGTGGCTTCATGGATGATGTCCCTGTTGAGTCTGTTGCAAAGTGCGAGACCGAGCTGCTCGACTTTATGCGCAACTCCAAGGCCGACATCCTTGAGGGCATTAGGACCAAGGAAGTCATCGACGACGAAATCGACGGCAAGCTCCGTGCTGCTATCGAAGAGTTTAAGAAGAACTTTCAGGCTTAATACTTGAGGAGGTCATGACATGCCTTCACTCAAGGATGTCCAACTGAAGATAACCGGGGTCAAGAAGACCAAGCAGATCACGAAGGCCATGAATATGGTGGCCTCGGCGAAGATGCGCAGCGCTCAGGATCGCATTGAGCGCTTCCGCCCCTACGCCGACAAGTTCTACGAGATGCTTGGTGACCTCGCGGCTGGTGTGGATACCGACGCGCATCCGCTCCTTGAAGTCCGCGAAGAAATCAAAACCTCGGCAATCGTCCTGATTACCTCCGACCGCGGCCTGTGTGGCAGCTTCAACACCAACCTCATCAAGAGGGCGCTGAAGCTGGCCGAGCAGAAAGCTGCGGAGGGGAAGACCGTAAAGTTCTATTGCATCGGCAAGAAGGGACGCGACGCTGTCGCCAAGTCCGACTTCGAAATGCCTCTGGGCCTGCCCGATGCCATGAGCCACTACGACTTCACCCTGGCGAATCAGGTCGGAATGCAGGTCATCGACGGCTACCTCTCCGGTGAACTGGACGAAGTGACCGTCGTTTACGGCAAGTTCATTAATATGGTGAAGCAGGATCCGGTGGCGCTGGATATCCTCCCCATCGAGGCCGGCGAGGCCGAAGAGGTGGAAGAGGACTCCGGTGCGGAGTACATCTACGAGCCCGAAGTCGAAGGACTTCTGGCCGAGTTGCTGCCCCGTTTTATCAAGGTCCAGATCTATCGCGGGCTGCTTGACACCTCTGCTTCCGAGCATGCTGCACGCATGACCGCCATGGACAACGCCACAAGGGCTTGCGACGACTTGGTCGACTCCCTCACGCTCGTCTACAACAAGACGCGTCAGGCGGTTATCACCACGGAGCTTATGGATATTGTCAGCGGCGCAGAAGCGCTGAATGGATAAGAAGGGGGCATTATTGCTATGAGTGCTAACGGAAAAATCGTTCAGGTAATCGGCGCCGTTGTTGACGTCGAATTCCCCGCGGGTCAGTTGCCGAATATTCTGACCGCGCTTGAAATCTCAAATCCGAATAACGTCGATGCGCCCGACCTCGTGGTCGAGGTTGCCCAGCACCTCGGCGACAACGTCTGCCGCTGCATCGCCATGGACGCCACCGAAGGCCTCCAGCGTGGCATGGCAGTCGTGAACACCGGCGCACCTATCCAGGTGCCCGTCGGTTCCGGCTCCCTCGGCCGTATCATGAACGTCGTGGGCCGCCCCGTGGACGAAATGGGTGACGTCAAAGCTGACAAGAAGCTCCCCATTCACCGCGCCGCTCCGACTTTCACCGAGCAGAGCACCGACATCGAAGTGCTCGAAACCGGCATCAAGGTCGTCGACCTGCTTATCCCCTTCCCCAAGGGTGGTAAGATGGGCCTCTTCGGCGGCGCCGGTGTTGGCAAGACCGTTATCCTCATGGAGATGATTAACAACATCGCCAAGCAGCACGGTGGTATCTCTGTGTTCGCCGGTGTTGGTGAGCGTACCCGTGAAGGTAACGACCTCTACCACGAAATGAAGGACGCTGGCGTTCTGGAGAAAGCCGCGCTCATCTACGGTCAGATGAACGAACCTCCGGGAGCCCGTGCCCGTGTCGCGCTCACCGCGCTGACCTGTGCGGAATACTTCCGTGATGAAGAAGGCCAGGACGTGCTCCTCTTCATCGACAACATCTTCCGCTTCACCCAGGCCGGTTCCGAGGTGTCCGCACTTCTCGGCCGCATGCCTTCCGCTGTTGGTTACCAGCCCACGCTCGGTACTGACCTCGGTGGCCTGCAGGAACGTATTACCTCGACGGTTAAGGGCTCCATTACCTCCGTCCAGGCCGTTTACGTCCCCGCTGACGACTTGACTGACCCCGCGCCGGCAACGACCTTCTCGCACCTTGACGGTACCCTCGTTCTGTCCCGTCAGATCGCCGAGCTGGGCATCTACCCCGCGGTGGACCCGCTTGACTCCACCTCCCGTATTCTGGACCCCAACGTCCTGGGTGCCGAGCACTATCAGACCGCTCGTGAGGTGCAGGAGATTCTGCAGAAGTACAAGGACCTTGGCGACATCATCGCCATCCTTGGTATGGATGAGCTCTCCGACGAAGACAAGCTCACCGTCGCACGCGCTCGTAAGATCCAGCGCTTCCTCTCTCAGCCTTTCCATGTGGCTGAGGTGTTCACCGGTACCCCCGGCGAATACGTTAAGCTCGAGGACACCATCCGTGGCTTCCGCGAGATTCTCGAGGGCAAGCACGACGACATGAATGAAAACGACTTCTACATGGTCGGTGGCATTGAAATGGCTCTGGAGAAGGCTAAGGCCCGTCAGGCCCAGGGCTAAGTCCTGGTTAACAGGAGGAAGCTATGGCCAAGTCGCTGCATCTTGAGATTGTCACCCCGGACAGACTCGTCCTCAGCCAGGACGTGGAGTACGTGGGAGCCCCCGGTTACGAGGGCGAATTCGGCATCATGCCGAACCACGTGCCGTTTCTGTCCGCACTGAAGATTGGCAATCTGTACTATAAGGAAAACGGCAAGACGTACTACGTCTTCGTCGCTGGAGGCTTCGCAGAAGTCTCCGCTAATAAAGTCACCATCCTCGCTGAAGTGGCCGAAAAAGCCGCTGAAATCGATATCGAGCGCGCCCGCAAGGCACGTGAACGTGCCGAACAGCGCCTCGCACAGCAGCAGGAAAAAATCGACAACGCTCGGGTTCAGGCTGCCCTGGCTCGCGCTCTCGCGCGACTCAATTGCCAGGAACACGCTTCCAGCGCCGGAACCAAAGCGTCCTAAGCGATCGTAACCCATCGCTGTACTGCCCCGAAACAAAGGCGGACCACCTCAAAAGGTGGTCCGCCTTTCGTTTTGCCTCACCAGCCAAGAAGGCGAAAGAATTGTGCCTCCGGCGCCTTGACCTCCTCGGTCGTTCGGCCTGAAGGGATGAAGGGCCTTAGAGATCACGATAGCAGAGCTGTTAGGGAAATACCGTCCTTAACGATCTTTAGGGTTTTTGGAGCGGAAGCCGCTTCAAAAATAGGGTGGTGGTGGGCAACCTGTGCCGCCAGAACCTGTTACCTCTGTTCCCGGACTGAAGCGTTCCCCATGTTCCGGGGTGCACAGGTGAACGTGGGGAGAGGTGGGAGAGTGGGTTCTGTGTGCGTACGGGGGGCTTGTGTGTCGTGGAGCCGCGTGTTCAGAAGGAGAAGGGATAAAACGTTTCCGCCCATGTGTTGGTGATTAAGGCTAATTGTTATGGAGCGCTTGATTGTCGGTCTGAGGCGACTTGTGCTTTGAGGTCGTTCGGCCTGAAAGGCTGTAGAGAGATAAGAAGCAGAGCAGGTTACGGAACGAAGGTGAATTTTCTATACAATCCTTAGGTCTTTTCGAGCGGTAGCTGCTCCAAAAAGAGGAGGGAGGGGGGCGGCTTGTGGTGGGCGCGGGCTGAGGTGGGAGTGTGGCTTCTGTGTCTGCGTACGGGGGCTTGTGTTTTTGGGAAGGTAAGATTTTTCGGTGTTGCCGTAAGAATGGGGAGAGGTGTTGTCGGCCCGGGTGGAGGGATTCGAGGACAGCCTTTCGTTTTCCTCGCTTTGAAGGTGAATGCGTTTTGTGGCGGCCTTCCTCTCCACGTGCCATCGGATTCCTCAGACTTCGTCTCTGCACTGCAGGATACCGCTCTCCAATCCGTACTCCATGCCCCTTTGCCTTCTGTTCTTCCAGTGACAGGGATTCTCACCGCTTAACCACACACCAAGCCCCCCCCAAAAAAACGCTTTATATAACCCCACCGCCCACCTCAGCGCCTCCGCCCCGCATCCCCGCCCCTCGTTCCATCCCATGCCCCGAAAGCCGTCAGGGGTGCCGCCACGCTTGTTCCTGTGGCACGCGTCGTGACCGCACATGGGATTCTTAAGGGCAGCGCCCTTAAGCCTGCGGAGCACATCCCGTTCCGCGCCACCGCACCGCCCACCTCAGCGCCTTCGCCCCGCATCCCCGCCCCCACGTTCCATCCCATGCCCCGAAAGCCGTCAGGGGTTCTGCCACGCTTGTTCCTGTGGCACGCGTCGTGACCGCACATGGGATCCTTAAGGGCAGCGCCCTTAAGCCTGCGGAGCACATCACGTTCCGCGCCATCCCACCGCCCACCTCAGCGCCTCCGCCCCGCATCCCCGCCCCACGTTCCATCTCATGCCCCGAAAGCCGTCAGGGGTGCCGCCACGCTTGTTCCTGTGGCACGCGTCGTGACCGCACATGGGATTCTTAAGGGCAACGCCCTTAAGCCTGCGGAGCACAATTCGCATCGCGCCTCCTCCCCACCATGTCCTGTGGCTCCATCCCAAAAGAAAGCCCCCGACTTTAAGGGGGGTCGGGGGCTTTGGGTGCGGTTTGGTCGGTCCGCACCGGGGGTGAATGAGAGAGTGGTTAGAGGAGTTCCTCTGGGGTCTTGGTCGGCAGGTTGAATGCTTCGCCGACCGCAGGGCAGGTGAGAGCGCCCTGATAAGTGTTGAGTCCCTTCATGAGTGCCGGGTCGTCGCGCAGGGCGTCCATGCCGTTGTCTGCGAGCTTGAGCAGATAGTGGATGGTCTGGTTGGTGAGGGCGAAGGTGGACGTCCTTGGGACGGCGCCGGGCATATTGGTCACGCCGTAGTGTACGACGCCATCGACTTCGTAGATGGGGTCGGCGTGCGTTGTGGGCTTGATAGTCTCGATACAGCCGCCCTGGTCGATGGCAACGTCAACGACGACAGCGCCGGGCTTCATGGTCTTAATCATGTTGGCGGTGACGAGGTTGGGTGCTTTTGCGCCGGGGATGAGTACGGCGCCAATGAGCAGGTCCGCGTAGCGAACGGCGCGGCGGATGTTGTGCTCGGTGGAGGTGGTGGTGATGAGCCGGCCACCGAACACGTCGTCCATGTAGGTGAGGCGATGGTGGTTGATGTCGATGATGGTGACCTGCGCGCCGAGACCGAGGGCCATTTTGGCGGCGTTGGTACCGACGATGCCTGCACCGAGGATAACGACTGCGCCGGGTGTCACGCCGGGAACGCCGCCGATGAGAATACCGCGTCCGCCGTGGGTCTTTTCGAGATAGTGGACGCCGACCTGCGTGGCCATACGTCCTGCAACCTCACTCATGGGCATGAGCAGGGGCAGGGAGCGGTCGGGCAACTGGACGGTCTCGTAGGCGATGGAGGTACAGCCGGACTCCATGAGGGCGGAGGTCAGGGGGCGGTCGGCGGCGAGGTGGAGATAGGTGAACAGAATGAGGTCGTCACGCAGGAGGTGATATTCCTCTTCGATGGGTTCTTTGACTTTGACGACGATGTCGGTGTGCCACGCTTCGTCGCGGGAGACGATGCGTGCGCCTTTGGCGGTGTATTCGTCGTCGGTAATTCCGCTTCCTAGGCCGGCTCCGCGCTCGACGAGCACTTCATGTCCGCGTTTGATGAGGGTCTGGGCGCCACCGGGGGTGAGGGCGACGCGGTTTTCCAGCGTTTTAATCTCTTTGGGCACACCGATAATCATTGGGCCTTCCTTGCTGTTTGGCGTTGGTGATACCGCCGAAAGGGCGGAGCCACAGGTCGGTGGCGGCTCCGCAAGACGCGACGCCGCCGGAATGCCTTAGGGCAGCTGTCGCAGGTCTCGTGCGCCTTTTGGCAGCAGCACCCATTTGCGCCGTGCCTGCATGACCACGAAGGACTCGGTGCCAGTAACGGCGCCAATCTGCGAGAGCTCCTCGTTAATGAAGCGGTAGAGGTCGTCGATGCCTTCCGTCAGGACGATTTCCACCAGCAGGTCGTATCGTCCTGTGACGACGGCGACCCAGTTGACGTTATCGAGCTTGGAAATCTGCTCCATTTTTTGGTCAAGGGTGTTGTGGCTTTCGACGGTGAGGCCGACGAGGGCCACAGTCAGCCCTTTTACGCGGAATGGGTCGACCAGTGCGGCAACGCGTGCCACGCCGGAGGAAATGAGATTCTTAAGGCGGGAGCGGATGGTGGGGCCGGTAACGCCGAGGCGCTCGGCGAGCTTCCCTGTGGACTGCTGGCCATCTTCTGTGAGGGCAGCGACGAGTTTGGCGTCGGTTGAGTCGAGTTTTCGTTGCTGGTCCACGGCGTCCATCCTGGGCTAGGCGAGGTGTCACGGGAAAAAATCCAAACAGCAGGATTTTTCGTAAGCGTCAATTTGTACGGCAGTAAATATCTAATGGGCAAATTGTCTGTCAATATTTTTTCTTGCGCAATCGTTTTGATTGTAGCGTTTTATGACGCTTGGGAAAAAGCGATTGCTGCGGACGCCTGCGGGACGGGGGAAAGGGCGGGATGCGGCGCTCGCGGGGTGCAGAACGGGTTTGGTGAGGAATGCACGCGACGAAGAACTGCGTTGACGTTATGCACGGGGTGATTGCTCAATACAGTGGGTTGCTGGGGATGCGTGCGGCGCTAAAGATGCTGGAGCCTGTTGCGTCAGAACAAGGGAAGGCCGGAACGTTCTCCACAAGAGAGACGTGGCGCATCGGACGGCGTAGTGCGCTGTGGGGCGGCGAAAATTGCTGCGCGGGGGCGAAGGAATGGGGCAAAGGGTGTGGAGAAAGGCTCCATGTTAACGCGTGGTGACGGAGAATAATGCGAAAGGCGCGCTGCAACACAATCTGGCGCGGTTTTGGGTGTGGAAAACGTCCAGCCTGGACACGCGGGCGCCGTGGCCGCTTTACCCCCTCTGGAAGAGTGCGAGAAGTGAAATTCCTTCTGTGGCAGTGACATTTGCGCATTATTCTGCCGTGGAGAAACCCGCCGCCCACGCGGGAGCCATGGCCCTGTGGCGCGGAAAAGCGGAGCCACAGGGCAAAATGGGTGGGGCTGGCTGTGGAAAACTCGCGCACGCCCACCTAACTGCTGCGGAAGGACGCCGCGTGGATGTCGAGGCGTTTGAGAATCTTCTGGAGGGAAACGCGCTCCAGACCCGAGAGCCGCGCGGCTTCGGAGATGTTGCCGCTGGTCTTCTTGAGCAGTTCTGTGACGTAGTTGCGGGTGAATTCGTCCATCACGCGGGCCTTGGCGTCCTTGTAGGGCGGCAGGCCTGCGGGCTGGTCCTCCTCGGCGGGGCGCGACTCGGACAGGCGCACCAAGGGTAGATCAATGACATCCCCCTGCGAGAAGACGGCAAGACGGCGCATGAAGTTTTGCAGTTCGCGCACGTTGCCCGGCCACGGACGGCTGGCGAGGTAGGCGAGCACCTCGGGGGCGATTTCCTTGGGCATCAGGCGCAGCTCGCGGCAGGCCTGCGTCAGGAAGTGGTGCGCCAAAAGCGGGATGTCCTCGGTGCGCTTGTCCAGCGGCGGTACATAGACGCTGAGGACGTTCAGGCGATAGAACAGGTCCTCGCGAAAGAGGCCGTCCTTCATCTTCTGCTCAAGGTCCTTGTTGGTGGAGGCCAGAATGCGCACGTCCACGCGCACGGACTGGCTGGAACCGACGGGGCGCACTTCCTGCTCCTGCAACACGCGCAGGAGCTTTGTCTGAATATTCATGGGAATGTCGCCAATTTCGTCCAGCAGGAGCGTGCCGCCGTTGGCGGAGACGAACAGGCCCTTGTGGGAGCGGTCCGCGCCGGTGAACGCGCCCTTGACGTGGCCGAAGAGCTCGCTTTCCAGCAGCTGGTCGGGAATGGCGGGACAGTTCACCTGCAAAAACGGCCCAGCAGAGCGCGAGGACATGGAGCGGATGGCGCGGGCGACCATTTCCTTGCCGGTGCCGGACTCGCCGGTGATGAGCACGGTGTAGTCGCTGACGGCCACGGCGGCGATGGAGTCCTTGAGGCGCTTCATGGTGGCGGATTCACCGATAAGGCTGGCGCTGAGCTCGCTTTGGGCCATAAGGCTGCGCAGACGGGAATTCTCACCCAGCAGACGGGCGCGCTCAAGGCCCTTGGCCGTAGCGCGGAACAGGTCGTCCGGCTCCACGGGCTTGGTGAGAAAGTCATACGCCCCGGCTTTCAGCGCTTCCACGGCAGATTCAATGGACCCGTAGCCCGTGAGCATGACCACTGTGAGGTTTGGGTCGGCGGTGAGGGCCTGCTGGAGCAGGTCCAGCCCGGACAGGCCGGGCATGCGCAGGTCCGTGAACATGAGGGCGATGCGCTGGGTAGCGAGGATGGACAGGGCCTCCTCGCCGCTGGTGGCGGTGAAGCACGGCGTCTTTGGAAATTCGCGCGTCAGCAGGCGCGAAAGCCCGCGCGCAAAGTCGTGCTGGTCATCAACGATGAGTATGGCGTCGGACGTGGCGTCCTGATTATGCGGTAATGTCATCTGCTGTCTCCGAGATGGGGAAAGTGAGGGTGAACCGTGCGCCCCCGTCGCTGTGAACGGTGATGGTGCCGCCGATGTCGCGCATCAGGCCGAACACCACGGCGAGGCCAAGCCCCGTGCCTTTGCCCACATCCTTGGTGGTGAAGAACGGATCGAAAATCTGGCTCTGCATGTCCTTGGGAATGCCGGGGCCGTTGTCGGCCACCACAATGCGCACGGCGTCCGGCGTGGCTTCGGCGTGCACGCGCACCTCGCCCGTGTCGCGCGGGACCACGTCCAGCGCGTTGATGAGCAGATTGGACAGCACCTGCTCCAGCGAAATGGGGTCCGTGGTCACGGGGGGCAGTGCGTCCGGTACGTCCATGACCAGCCGGGCGTGCCGGGCTTCGGCCTGAACGGTAAAGACGTCGCCAAGCATGCGCAGCACCTCGCCGGGGTCGCTGGGGCCTTTGCCAGCCGAACGGGGGCGGGCAAAGTTCAGGAGGTCCTGCAGCACGTGCTGGGCCTGCTTGGTGTGGCGCAGGATAACGTCCACGTCCGCGCGGTCGTCGTCCTTTTCCGCGCCGGAGCGCAGAAGCTCCGCGTAGCAGGCGATGACGCCGAGGGGGTTGTTGATTTCGTGCGCTAGTCCGGCGGCCAACTTGCCTACGGTGACGAGCTTTTCGCTCTGCTGCATCTGGGCCAGCATCTGCTTTTCCGCCGTGTTCTCACGGGCGTAGACAACGGCGCGGCTGTCGCTCGCCTCTGCGCCGCGTACGGGGTAGATGGAAATCTGGAAGGAGCGCCCGCACGGCAGTTCGCGCTCAAACGAGAGCGGCTGGCCGCCTGCGATAACGCTGCGCAGCGGGCAGGTGTCGCCTTCGTCCCGCGACAGGCCAAACAGCGGCGGCACGGCGTCGACATAGGCCTGCGGGCTGATGGCGGATTCGCCAAGGGCGCGTGCGGCTTCGTTGGCGATAATGACGTTGCAGCCGCCATCCATAAGCAGCAGCGGGTCCGCAATGCCCTCAAAGATGGAGCCGAGCAGGTCGTTCTGCGTCAGCAGGGTGTCCAGCGCGCTGAGGTTTTCCATGGCAATGCCCAGCTGCTGCCCCAGCGCCACAAGGATGTCGCGCACCTGTCCGGGCTCGGTGTCTGCGCTGTCGTCAAAGTACAGGCACAAGTAGCCCTCCACGGTGTGCTCCGAGGAACGCACCGGGATAAAGGCGCTGTCGTAGGTGAGCAGGGGCTCGCCGCTGGCAACCACTTCGCTCCAGTTGTCCGGCTTTTGTGGCTGCACGCCGGGCTTGGGCCACGAGTAGTAGTTCTGCGAGGCCAGCGTGCAGACAAAGGCGGCCTTGCGCGCGTTAAAGCGTTTGCCAATGCGCGGGAGGGCGGCTTCCAGCAGTTCGCGGCGGGTGTGGCTGACGTTCAGCGTGTTGAGGATATTCACGAACAGCGTCACGTCCGTGCGGCGTTCCATGGCCTCGCGCGAGAGGTCGGCGGTGCGGTCGTCCACCATCTGGCGCAGGTTTACGGCGTAGTGTTCCAGTTCGCGCCGCGCCTGTGACAGGTGCGAGGCCAGTTCCTCCACGCCGTGGAGCACGTCCTCAATCTCGTCGCCGTCGCCCAGCTGGGTGAGGACGGAGGTATCCGCCTGTTCGGTGAAGTGGTCCGTCAGGACGTCCGTCAGCCGCCGCAGGTTATGCACCACCACGCGGTTGAACAAAATGTTCACGATGCCAAAGGATAACAGCGCCCCAGCGATGGCAAGGGAGATATAGCCCAGCGTTGCCCCGCGGATGCGTGACAGCGCACTGCCAACGGGCAATGTGACGGCGGTGACGCCGCCGATGGTGTCGACATCATGCCCAAAGCCGCGGGTGTTGCCGTAGCGCTGGATAAGCTCCTTGGGCGCGCGGCCCGGCTCGCCGTGGCAGTTCATGCAGGATGAGACGAATTTCACCGGGCGGGCCGTAATATAGAACTGCTGGCCGTCGATGGTGTCGAACCCGGAGAAGGTGCGCTTGCCCGGGTGGTCCTGAAAATATTGGACGAGCTCGCGCTCGCGCGGGGTGGCCTCGTAGTTGGGATTGCGCGCGCCGATGGCGACGCGGCGGTAGTGCGGACTCAGCGCGCCCGTGGTGGCCATGCCGTCCATGACCTTGCGTGAGATGTACGACGTGCTCATGGCCTCGATGATGAATTGGTCCTCGGGCAGGGCGCGGTACATGGCGGGGCGCAGGGTGCTGCGGACGTAGGTTCGCACCGCCTCCACCTGATTGAGCATCATGTCCGCCTTGCTGGCGACTTCCGTCTCCAGAAGCGTGCGCAGGTGGAAGTACAGCCCGCACGCAAAGAGCAGACCACCGCCGAGGGCGATGCCCGCGAGGCCGAGCAGGAACTTAGTCTGAAGCTTCTTTGGACGGGTGACTTTCATGGGCTCATGGTGTTTGGGTCAATGGTTCACGCGCACAGTAGACGGCCTTTGCGGCTGACGCAAGGGGTGGGTGCGTTCTTGCGGCAACACGTGTTGCCTCGGGTTTGCAAAACGCACGGCGAATGATTCGCGAAAGCGACGACTGCGAAAGCAATTATACGGATTGTGAATATTGGAACACATATTGCTGTAAACGGGCAGACGAAGAGAGGAGGTTTCACAAACCATACGGGAGGTTAGCTATGGCAAATGGCGAACTGGCGCGTCCCGGCAGTGGACCGGTATGGGCCATCAGCGTGATTCTTTTGGCCTACGCGGCCTTGGTGCAGACCGGGGCCATTACGGACACGCTGAAGGCGCTGCATGTGCACAAGGCCATGGATACCATGATCTACCTTGGGTACATTGGCGGTTTTCTCGGCGTGGTCACGGGACTCATCCTGAACATGCGCAAGGACAAACCTGTCGGCAACTTCGACATCTTTGTCGTGAACACCATCCCCGGCATCCTGTTCATTATGCTGCTGGCCATGGGCATCCGCTGGTTTGCGGAGCCGCTCATCACCATCATGTCCACCAACCTTGTGCCCGTGTTGGGCTTCAAAATCCATAAGGTGCTCAACCTCAACTATGTGGTCCTTGGCATCCTTGTGGGTATCGTCATCACCAACACATGGGGCATCCCGAATTTTGCGGCGTCCGGCGTGAAGACCGCCCGGTTCGTCCTGAAAATGGGCGTCATCCTGCTGGGTGCCCGCTACTCCTTTGCCGAGCTGGCAAAGCTGGGCATGACCTCCATCTGGATGATCGGCTTCTTCGTTTTGGGCACCGTGTTTATGGTGCTGTGGCTTGGCCGCGTGTTCGGACAGCCCAAATCCATGAGCGGCGTGCTCTCCGCCGGTATGGGCGTGTGCGGCGTGTCCGCCACTGTGGCCTGCGCCCCCGTGGTCCGCGCCCGCTGCTCCGAAATGGCCTACACCATCGGGACCATCCTCGGCTTTGGCGTGCTGTGCATGTTCGCCTTCCCCACCATTGGCAAGCTGGTGGGCATGTCCCCCACGCAGTTTGGCGCATGGGCGGGCACCGGCATTTTGAACTCCGCACAGGTTGCGGCGGCCTGCCTCGCCTACAACGCCGTGGATATCAAGACCCTCAAGGTCGGCGAAATCTTCAACATCACCCGCGTGCTGTTCCTGCCCATCATCGTTTTGGTGTTGGCCGGCTGGTACGGCCGTCAGTCCGGGCAGCGGCTCACCTTTAAGGAAGTTGTCATCGACAAGTTCCCCCTGTTCATCATCGGCTTCCTGCTGCTGTTCTTCATGTCCTCCATTGGGCTGTTCAGCCCGCCCAGTCACTACAAGGGCAAGTACCTCGACTTTACCTACAACCAGCGCACCGAGGTGACGCCGGAAGAACTCACGGTCATCAAGGGCGCCGTGGCGCAAGGCATTCCCGGTTTGCATGAGGATGAGGCCGCCGCACTGGCCGACCTGGCCCACCAGCGCCAGATTGCCGGCGACTTTGCCGACAAGGACAACCACGCCGTGTACGACGCCACCGGCCGCAAGCGTATGGCCGCTCTGGAATCCATCATCGCCCGCGTGAAGGGCGGCGAGCTGACCATTGCTGCGCCCCTCGTCTCGGCCGTGAAGCACGCCGTCAAGCAGGTGCACAAGAAGTCCAAGACCATTGTGGCCCTTACTGACGCCATGATGTGGTTCTTCGCCTACGGCCTCATTGGCCTTGGGATGCAAATCACGCGCAAGGCCATCACGCAGGCGGGCGGCTGGCCGCTGGCCATCGGGCTTATCTCCGGTGTGACCAAGGCCACGCTGTCCTTCCTTGTGGTTATCCTGTTCGTGAAGGAAGTCGTGCTCAAGTAGGAGGCAAATATGAGCGAGATTCGTACAGAAAACTGCGACGTGCAGCAGGACGATCAGTCCCAGAACGAAGAGCGCGCCCTGTCCGTGTTCGAGTCCGAACGCAACGAGGACCTTACGGCCCTTGGCTTTGTGCTGGTTGTCGTCTTCTTCGTGCTGCTGTTTACCAAATGGATGGCTTAGCTGTCCCATGAGGACGGCTGGCGGAGACTTTCGGCCTGCATAGGGCGGGCCGGATGCACCTCCCTCATTCCGTCTCCCCGGCCCGCACACGGCCCGTGCGGGCCGGGGGCAATCACCCCAAACCCGGAGGCATGAAACGACGATGTTCAGGAATATCCTCGTGGCCAGCCACGGCACCCCCGGCGCGCGTCAGGCCGAGAGCATGGCCGCGTCCCTCGCCCGGGAGTGCGGCGCGGCGCTGACCGTGCTCTCCATCGTCAACATCGACTGGAACGTCATGACAGGGGACGATTGGCTCAATTCCTCAGCCACGCGCAACCACTTTGCCAACTACGTCGAAGGCGAAATTCAGCGCGAGGTCAGCGCCGTGTGGGAACGCATTCAGGAGGAGCATCCCGACCTGTCGCCGCACTTTGTGCGCAAGGTTGGGGAGTTGGAGGACGCCCTTGTGGACGCCGCCGCAGAAGCCGGGGCGGACCTCATCGTGGTCGGCGCGCGGCAAAAGACCCGAACGCCCGGGTTCAAGGCCCGGCTCAAGGGGAAAAAGCTGCACCCCCGGCTCGGCTGTCCGTTGCTGGTGGCCCCATGAGCGTGTATTCTGAAACGATGATAGATACGTCCGGCCGACATTTTAAGGATCTCATGGGCCTGCTCATGCAGCCCCGCGCGGGGTGGACGGAGGTGAATTTGCCGTGGAACAGGGCGTTTTGGGAGGACCTGACGCCCGCCACGCTGGCGCGCCTCAACCCGCACTGGGAGCTGTCCTACGATGAGAAAGGCTCCATGCACATCTACGACCATTTGCTCGACGTCTCCTTCGTGGCGGATATCGACATGCACGTGGACGAAACCGGCTGGGCCGCGCACATCGCGCCCCTTGGCGTGGCTATCATGGCCCGCCCGCAGTCCGGCGAGTGCAACACCCTGTTCAATTACGCCTTCACCGGTGATGCGGACATCACGCTGTCCGGTTCGCAGGCCGAGGAGTGGGCGTTCTATTGGCTGCGCAGTCTGCGCGAGTATCTGCGCGTGTGCGTCGCGCGGGGACCAGCGGGCATCTTTTGGCGCTTTTTTATGCGCCGGTGTTGGCTCAGGATGTCCCCGCCACAGCGGCGCATCAGTCTGTTTATGATTAAGCTGACCCTCATGGAGATGGTGCTCATCGTTGCCCTTGGGGTCGGCTATTGGGCCTACGTCACGCTGTAGCCGCGCCGCACAGGTGCTGCGTCCCCGCGTTAGCAGGGGCAGCGGTCAGGCCAAGGGAGGAAGAACATGCGGAACTGGATGCGGCACTTCTGGTGGTCGTTTTTCGCAATCTGCTACGTTGGGTCCATGCCCGTCATTTTGTATCAACTCATGGGCCAAGGCCGTGACTGGCCCGGCATTTTCCTGCAGACCGCCGTGCTACCATCCGGAGCATGGCAGGCCGACATTCTCTGGACGAACCCCGGGTTGGCCGTGGTGTTCGCCCTCTATATCGCCACCGCGTCCGTCTACGCCACATGGCGGCGCAATGATCATCTCAGCTACCGCGAGTCGCGCGTACAGAGCGCCCGCGGCTTTTAAGCATTCTCACCGCACCACAAGAAAGCAGCCGGGACCCGCAAGCGGATTCCGGCTGTTTCACGTGTGATGTCGAGGCGTCTCGTTGAGGCTGACAACTCCTTAAGCTACCGCCGAAGCTCCCAATATTCCACCGCCATACAGCGCACCTTTTCGCATAAAAATCGACAGCGCAAGAGAACTCTCGCATTCGCGCCGCGCCGTCGCACGCCATACGATAAATCGCCGGAAAAGCGCGGGTATCGGCCGTAGACAGCGGGCGCGTCCGGCCATACCGTGGAACTGCGGCTAAGGTTCCAAGTGTTTCAACTGGAAACGTGTAAGGGAGGAACCATGATCGATAGAGAAAGAATTGCGAACAGGCAGCGTATCGGCAAGAGACTGCTTCAGTGGCACTACGAAGAAGCGCCCCACATCAAGCGTCTCGGCTTTGACGGCGAAAACGAAGAAGCCCGCCGCCTGCAAGGCAAGTTCGGCAACACCCGCGTGCAGACCTCCAAGCGCCGCAAGTACGGAAAGGATGCCATGACCCTTCAGGAACGAAAGTTCGAAGAAGCATGGCCCTGGTACGACTTCTAAGACCACCACCCAGTCACGCGCGAATGCGCGCGGCAGGACATAAGCACCATCTCACCTCCTCAGCCCCGGCACTCGCCGGGGCTTTTTTTGCGGCGAGCCATGGGGGGGGAGGTGCTGCGAATGTTTTTTTGCTCCGCAGGGTTAAGGGCCGCGGGCCCTTAACGATCCCATGTGCGCACAGACCGGGCGGCCTTGTATGGCACGGTCGTCACCCCTGACGGCTCTCGTCCGTGTGGATGGAAGAGTTTTTTTGGGGGGGGCGTTGTCGCCGCGTGCAGGACGGTGAGAATCCCTGTTTGTGGTGGGGAAAAAAACAAGACAAGAGCCCCCGCACCCACCCCTATTTTCGGGGCGGCTTCCGCCCCGAAAATCCTGGGGATTCTCAAGGGTGTCACACCCTTGAGCCGCCGGAGGCTCTCTTTATTTCTTCGGCCCTTCGCCGCTGGCGGTTTTGCCACCACTGAGGAGCCACCCGGCCATGCCCCATGTGAGGTTGGAGGCGTTGGCTGCGCCGTGGCGTTTCAGTCTCCATGCCATGATGGGTGAGCGGTGGCCGGTCATGCAGATGATGACGGCGTGGCGTGTGCGCATTTGGTCGAGGATGGGCTGCGGTGGCAGGGCGGGTGCGGGGATGTTGATGGCGCCGGGGATGTGGAAGGCGCGGAATTCCTGCGGCGTCCTGACGTCGATGAGCAGTGGCGGCGCTTCTGAGTGCAGGGCGGACTTGAGGGCCCATGGCGGGGTCTGTTTGATGCCGAAAAGCAGGACGAGGCCGTCCCAAGCGAGGATGAGGACAATGACGGTTATGATGAGGACTTTGACGTTCATGGTGCCTCCGTATGCGGTGGTGGCGGGCGCGGGGGAACGGTCTGGGGATAGTGGATTATGGACGGAAACGGGGGCGGAGGGCAAGGGGAGGGCGCGCCATCCGCCGCAAATTGCGGATGGCGCTGTGGAAAACGTGTGGATTAATGCGTTGATCCACTGAGGTTCAGGCCGATGATGCCCACAACGATGAAGGACATGAACAGCACTTTTTTGGCGGTGAGTTCGTCGCCGAAGAAGAGCACGCCCATGACGGCGACAAGGGCGATGCCCAGCCCGCACCATGTGGAGTACATGATGCCGAGGTCAAAGTAGCGCATGGCGCGCATCATAAGCCAGAAACACGCGACGTAGAAGCCCGTGGTGGCGATGATGCCCCACATGGCCTTTGCTCCGCCCATGGAGGCGTACTTGAGTGCGGAGGTGCCGAGCACTTCGCAGATGATGGAGAGAAGGAGGTAGACCCATTTCATAGGGATGCTCCCGTCAATGTCTGGAAGAACGCGTTCTTCGTTGAGTACGTGGCCTGCGTGCGGCAGGTGTCTGGAGACAACAAGGCCGCCGAAGTTCCCCTCGGCGGCCTGTGTGGAACAATTGTGTAAGCGTGGGCTTACAGAAAAATGCCGAGCATAACGCCGACGAACAGCACAACGGATATGACGCCATTGAGCGTGAAGAACGCGATGTTCACACGGCTCATATCCTCCGGCGAGATTAAACGGTGTTCGTAGACGAGAATGCCTGCCACAGCGGCCCATACGGGATAGTACCATATGCCGATGCCCGCCGCCCAGCCAGCAAGGCCGAAGAAAATGGCCGTGATGATATGGCTGAACGAGCTGAGGGTGAGCGCCGTAGGGATGCCAAGGCGCGCCGGGATGGAGTGCAGGCCGTGTTCGCGGTCGAATTCCATATCCTGACAGGAGTAGAGGATGTCGAATCCGGCCACCCAGAAGGTCACGCCAAAGAAGAACAGCACGGCGGGCAGGGTGAACGTGGGGTCATAGGCCAGCCAGCCCGCAAGGGGCGACAGGCCAAGAACACTGCCCAGCCAGTAGTGGCACAGCATGGAGAAGCGCTTCATGTAGCTGTAGCCGCCCGCCACAAAGAGCGCCACGGGCGATAAGGTCAGGCACAGGCTGTTCAGCCCAGCGCAGGCCGCCACAAAGATGGCGGCGGTGGCGATAAGGAAGATGACGGTCTCGCGGACGCTAATCTCGCCAGTGACGAGGGGGCGGCCCTGTGTACGCGGGTTCTGGGCGTCTATCTTGAGGTCCGCAAGTCTGTTGAAGCCCATGGCAAAGGAGCGGATGGCCACCATGCCAAGAGTGAGAAAGAGAAAGACCCGCAGCCCCGGCCAGCCGTCAGCCGCCAGAAACATACCGATATACGCAAAGGGCAGGGCAAAGACCGAATGCTCAATCTTTACCATCCTGCACAGGGCGAGAAACTTTTCCATCAGTGCCTCCTTGCGCGTGGCCTCGGCCAGAATGCCGCGTAGCGCCAACGCGTGGTCCGTACAATGGCCGAAAGCGGCCACAGGGCCGCTTTCGGTCAGAGAGATTCATGGACGACTCCCCACAGCCACCATGCGGTGGGGAGCCGAAATTAGTTCAGGGTCACAAGCCCGTAGTGCTTTTTGCCCTTCTTCAGCAGCAGCACTTCGCCGTGCAGAAAGTCATCTGCGGCAGGGCTGTGCATCATGTCTTTGATCTGCTCGCCGTTCACGCGGACAGCGCCGGCCGAGATATCCTTCTTGGCCTGCCCTTTGGACTTCACAATGCCAAGGTCCACCAGCATGTCCGCCAACTGCGGCAGGGAGTTGGACGCGTACTGCACGCTGGGGGCCGACTGCATGGCCGCGCGCAGGGTTGCCACGTCAACAGTGGCAATGTCGCCGCCGCCGAACAGCACGTCCACCGCGCCGAGGATTTTGTTCAGCTCGTCCTCGCCGTGGATCATGATGGTCATCTCAGCGGCCAGAGACTTCTGCGCCTCGCGCAGGTGCGGAGCCTCCTCCACGCGCTTGGCCAGTTCTTCAATCTCTTCCTGCGTCTTGAACGTGAAGAACTTCAGCAGCTTCACCACGTCGCGGTCGTCGGCGTTGATCCAGAACTGGTAGAACTCCCACGGGGAGGTCATTTCAGGATCAAGGTAAATCGCGCCCTTTTCGGACTTGCCAAACTTGGCGCCGCTGGCCGTGGTCAGCAGGGGGAAGGTCAGGGCAAAGGCTTCGCCGCTGGATTTTTTGCGGATAAGCTCCGTGCCCGCCGTGATGTTGCCCCACTGGTCAGAACCGCCGATCTGCAGGCGGCAATCCTTGGTGTTGTACAGGTGATCGTAGTCCAAGGACTGCAAAATCATGTAGCTGAACTCGGTGTAGGAGATGCCGACTTCGTCGCGGTCAATGCGCTGGCGGACAGACTCCTTGCGCATCATCTCGTTCACCGTAAAGTGCTTGCCCACGTCGCGCAGGAACTCGATGGGGTCCATTTTGCGGATCCAATCGTAGTTGTTCAGCACCTCGGTGTCGTCGCCAAACAGCTTGTGCACCTGCTTGCGGATGGCGTCGATGTTGCCGTCAATGATGCTGTAATCCAGCAGCTGGCGTTCCTGGTCCTTGCCGCTGGGGTCGCCAATACGGCCCGTGGCGCCGCCCATCAGCGCCATGGGCTTATGCCCCGCGCGCTTAAAGCGCAACAGCGCCAAAAGCGGCACCATGTTGCCCACGTGCAGGCTCTTGGCCGAAGGGTCAAAGCCACAGTACAGCGTGCGTCCCGGCGTCTCAAAGTACTCGCGGAGATTGGCTTCGTCAGTGGTCTGGAAAACAAGGCCGCGCCATTTCAGCTCGTCGATGATATTCATCGGTCTGTCCTTTTCAAAAACGCCCCCGTCAGGGCGATAAAAGTCATATGGTGAAAGAATGAAAGACTAGGGACGCTGTATACGCCCGGCGCCGGTCCCGGTGAGTGCGCCGGGCTAGCAATACAGACTCTGGGTGTACAGACGGCCATACATGACGTCTGCCCCAGGAAAGGAGGACCGTAAAAAAACGGCGGTGCGGAAGATGAATCGTGAAATATGTATATTTTGCATCATACATTCCCAGAATGTCGGAGATACGGCCTGTGGTTGTAGCCCGTGGCGCCAAGAGAGTCAAATCCAAGGGCACAACGCGCCCGCCGCGCATCCCCCTGCGCCTGCGTTGGGCGCTGCTGACGCGCAAGGGCGTCGGGGTGAGAATGGGGGCGTGGTGTGGGTGTAGGGGAAGAGTGGCGGTGGTCGGCGAGAGTTTTTTTGCTCCGCAGGTTTAAGGGCCGTGGGCCCTTAAAAATCCCATGTGCGCACAGGCCGGGTGCCTTTTATGGGACAGTCGTCACCCCTGACGGCTCTCGTCCGTGTGGATGGGGAGAATTTTTTGGTTCATCTCCTAATTCCGGGGGAAACATAAAAAATTGAGGACAACGGAAACCCTCAGTAATCTCGACAGTTGCACAACAGACGAGAGCTACAAGGAGGGCACCGTTGTCCAAGGGCAAGATTACCCGGTTGTTGGGAGACTGGAAAGGGTATCGTGTTGGAACTGTTCAGCGTCTTGAAGCCAGCGAAGCTCGGAAGCACCCCGAAGTCTGGATCGAGTTGATTCCAATCAGGCGAAGGCGAATGAGATGCAGCGGGTGCGGCAGGCTTGTCTGCGCAGTTCACGACTATGTCGAACGCTGGGTTCGTGACTTGCCTGTATTCGACGCGGCAACGCATTTGCTCGTTATCCGGCGTCGGGTCCATTGTCCCGTCTGTGGACCAAAGCTGGAGCAGCTTCCTTGGCTCGACAGGTATTCGCGTGTCACAAGGCGGCTGGCCGAGTCCGTTGTTCGGCTCTGCCGCATACTTCCCATTAAGCACATCGCGGAATGCTACGGCCTGAACTGGAAGACCGTGAAGACAATCGACAAGCGGTACCTAGCGGAAAAACTCAATCCCATTGACTTGAAAGGCGTCAAGGTTGTCGCAATGGATGAGTTTGCCATCCGCAAAGGACATCGCTACGCCACGATCATCGTCGAGCCTTACACCAAGCGGGTTCTGTGGGTAGGAAGAGGCAACAGCCGGGAGAGCATCCGACCATTCTTTGAACTGCTTGGCCGTGATGGTTGTGCCCGAATTGAGGCCGTTGCAATGGACATGAACGGTGCGTATGCCGCCGAGGTGAAGGCGCAATGCCCGAAAGCCGAGATCGTCTACGATCTGTTTCATGTCGTTGCCAAGTATGGCCGAGAAGTAATCGACCGCGTCCGAAACGATGAGGCCAATCGCCTCAATCATGACAAAGACGCCCGTAAGGTTGTCAAAGGCTCACGATGGCTGCTCCTGCGCAACAGGCAGAATCTCATGCGACAGGAAGATCGAATCCGGCTCTATGACCTGCTTCGAGCCAACAAAAATTTGATGAAGGTTTATATCCTCAAGGAGGATTTGAAGCGACTCTGGGACTACCGATACTCCAAAGCTGCCAAGCGGTTTTGGAAAGGTTGGTACCGCCGCGCCATGCAAAGCCGAGTCGAGCCGCTCATTAAATTCGCTAAGCGCCTCAAACCCTACATCTCGGGCATTATCTCACACTGCCGATATCCGCTACACACCAGCCTACTCGAAGGGATCAACAACAAGATCAAGGTGATCAAACGGATGGCCTACGGCTTTCTCGACGACGAGTACTTCTTTCTCAAAATCAGAGCAGCCTTCCCCGGAATTGGGAGATGAACCAATTTTTTTGGGGGCGTTGACGGTGTGTGAAGGGCGGTGAGAATCCCTGTTTGGCGTGGATGAGGAAAAGAGAAAGAACAAGAAAAGACAAGAGAACCTGCCCGCCCACCCTTATTTTCGGGGCGGCTTCCGCCCCGAAAATCCTGGGGATTGTTAAGGGTATCATACCCTTAACCCGCCGGAGGCCTCTTCTCTTTCCCAAAAAACGGCCCCGCTTTGCATGCAAAGCGGGGCCGTTGGCGTTTATGCTGTCACGCTTGGCGCGGCATGGCGGTGTTAGTTGGCTTTGCCGTTACCG
The DNA here is from genome assembly GCF_054657395.1 of Desulfobaculum senezii. Lineage (NCBI taxonomy): Bacteria > Pseudomonadati > Thermodesulfobacteriota > Desulfovibrionia > Desulfovibrionales > Desulfovibrionaceae > Desulfobaculum > Desulfobaculum senezii. Next base: position 295,776 of record NZ_BAAHYU010000003.1, read on the forward strand.
CCGAGGGTGTTTTGCCATGCGTCGGTGAGGGCCTGAACGTGTTCTTCGACGAGGTGCTTGCCGCCGGATTCGATGACGAAGGTCTCGCCGCCGGTGACTTCGCCGATGCAGGCGCAGTGCTGTCCTGCGAAGGCGGCTTCGAAGGCGTCGCGGTTTTCGGGTGCGACGGAGACGAGCAGGCGGGAGTTGGTTTCGCTGTAGAGGATATCGGTGGCTTCCATGCTGTCTGGGCAGACGGGCACGTTGTCGAGGTTGATGCGTGCGCCGATGCGTCCGCCGATGGCCATCTCTGCTGCGGCGACGCCGAGGCCGCCGTCGGAGAGGTCGTGTGCGGCGGTGACGAGGCCGTCGGTGATGGCGCTGTGCAGGGCGTAGTAGCGTTCACGCGCGGTGACGGCGTCCACCTGCGGCACTTCGGTGAAGGGGGCCTTCATCATGTCGGAAATCTCGCTGCCGCCGAGTTCGGGGCGTGTGAGGCCGAGGATGTAGACGAGGTCGCCGGGCTTCTTGAAGTCGGAGGTGACGCACTTGTTGACGTCATCCACGAGGCCGAGCACGGAGAAGAGCACCGTGGGCGGGATGGAGATTTTCTGTCCGCCGCCGGTGTAGTCGTTCTTCATGGAGTCTTTGCCGGAGATGCAGGGCACGCTGAAGGACTGGCAGTAGTGGGCCAGCGCCTGATTGGCGCGCACGAGCTGGGCGAGCTTGTAGTGCCCGTCGGGGGTCTTTTCGGACTGGACGGGGTCGCACCAGCAGAAGTTGTCCGTCCCGGCCATGTGGCGCGGGTTGGCGCCGATGGCAACGGCGTTACGGATGGCTTCGTCGATGGCGGAGGCCATCATCCAGTAGGTGTCCAGCTTGGAGAACTTGGGGCAGATGCCGTGGGAAACGACTATGCCCTTGGTGCTGCCGAGCACGGGACGCATGACGCCAGCATCGGAGGGGCCGTCGTTCTGCGCGCCGGTAAGGGGCTTGACCACGCTGCCGCCCTGCACTTCGTGATCGTACTGGCGGACGATGTATTCCTTGGAGCAGATGTTGAGGCGGCCGAGCATCTTCTTGAGCAGATCGGCGTGATCGGCCACGAAGAAGGGGATGTACGGATCCTCGTCTGCGGGGCGTTCCCAGATGGCCTTGAGCTGCATCTGCGGTACGCCGTCGTGCAGGAACTGCATGGGCAGATAGGCGACGGGGCGGTCCTTGTAGGTGACGTGGAAGTAGCCGGAGTCCGTGAATTCGCCAAGAACACTGGATTCCACGTTCATTTCGCGCGACAGGGTGAGGAAGGCGTCCAGCTTGTCCTGCGGCACGGCGAGGGTCATGCGTTCCTGCGCTTCGGAGAGCAGAATCTCCCACGGGCGCAGGCCGTCGTACTTGAGGGGAGCCTTGGAGAGGTCCATTTTGCAGCCGCCGCAGAACTCGGCCATTTCGCCGACGGAGGAGGACAGACCGCCTGCGCCGTTGTCGGTGATGGCGTTGTAGAGACCGGCGTCACGGGCGCGCATGAGGAAGTCGTACATCTTGCGCTGGGTGATGGGGTCGCCAATCTGCACGGCGGTGGCGGGGGAGCCTTCGTGGAGTTCCTCGGAGGAGAAGGTGGCGCCGTGGATGCCGTCCTTGCCGATGCGGCCGCCGCACATGACGATGGCGTCGCCGGGGATGGCGGTCTTTTCGTGGCTGGGCTTGCCGCTGACTTCAGCGGGTAAGAGGCCGATGGTGCCACAGAAGACAAGGGGCTTGCCGAGGTACTGCTCGTGGAAGACCACGGAGCCGTTCACGGTGGGGATGCCGGACTTGTTGCCGCCGTGCTCCACGCCTTCGCGCACGCCTTCAAGCACGCGGCGGGGGTGCAGCAGACGGGGCGGCAGAACCTTGTCATAGAAGGGCGAGGCAAAGCAGAACACATCGGTGTTGCAGATGAGGTCTGCGCCCATGCCGGTGCCCATGGGGTCGCGGTTCACGCCGACAATGCCGGTGAGCGCGCCGCCGTAGGGGTCGAGGGCGGAGGGGGAGTTGTGCGTTTCGACCTTGATGCAGATGCTGTGGTCCTCATCAAAGGTGATGACGCCGGCGTTGTCCTTGAAGACGGACAGGCAGAAGTCGTCCTCGCCGCGTTCCTCGCGGATGCGGGCGGTGGAGTCCATGATGAAGGTCTTGAAAATGCTGTCGATGGTGGTGCGGGTGCCCTTTTCGCGGTTTTCGTAGTCGATTTTGGCGCTGAAGATTTTGTGCTTGCAGTGCTCGGACCACGTCTGGGCGAGGGCTTCCAGCTCCGCATCCGTGGGGTGGGCGCTGAGGCCTGCGGCCTTGCGCGCGGCGGCTACGTCCGGGGCGGTGTAGTGGTCGCGGATGGTCTGCATCTCCTCAAGGGAGAGGGCGAGGGTGTTCTCGCGGGAGAAGGCGACGAGCTCGTCGTCGGTCATGGACTGCAGGTCAACCTCGGCGACGTCGTCGAGCACTTCGCCGGTGACCTGTGCGGCCTTGGGCTCAAAGCCCGGGGCCTTGGCCCAGTCGGCGGCGGATTTGTACTCAAAGCGCTGGATCAGCTCGTTGGCGAGGAAGTCCTTGCCGATGCGGGCGACGTCGTCCTCGGACAGGTCGCCGGACAGGAGATACTGGGTGGAGGTGTATACCGCGATGGTTTCGGCCTCTTCCGGAGTGCGCTCCAGAATGAGGGCAAGGCTTTGGTGGGCGGTGCGGCCTTCGTTGTCGGTGACGCCGGGCCTAAAGCCCACTTCGATAATCCAGTCGAACCCATCGGCCTGCGGCGTGGTGGAGGCGACGTGGAGGACGGGGTCGTGCAGGGCGGCGGCATCAACGATGGAACGGACGTCGCAATCGTCCACGCCCTGAATGGTGAAGACCTTGATAATACGGCAATCCGTCACGGGCAGCCCCAGCGCGTGGGTGATGCCGTGGGCAACCTTTTTGCCCACAGTGTCCGTGACATGCTTCTGAAGTCCCAACTCAACTCGCCTGAGCATTGACGTGTCTCCCTGTTTGCGTGCTGCTCGGACCGGGAGTCCGGTCCTGCGGTTCCCTTGAAAAGATGAAGCCGGGTCCACGGTTGTGGCCCGGTCTGTCAGTGCGCCCCGCATGGGGCGGCGTCGAAGTCGCGAAAAATCATTCCATCCAGTGGATGCGGTTGCCGCCGACGGCCTTGGCGGCATAGGTGCCTTGGTCCGCGCGCCGCAGCAGGTCCGCCGGGCGTTCGTCCTCGCCGAGGAGCGCCGCGCCCATGCTGAGGCCGACTGCGCCCTTGAAGCGGGTGTTGACCGCCTCGTGAATGCGCTGGGCCAGCGTGCGCATGCCTTCCTCGCTGGTTTCCGTGACAATGACGGCGAACTCGTCCCCGCCGTAGCGGCAGGGATAGTCCGTCCCGCGGCGGACGGTGTGGCGCAAAATCTGGGCGACGCCCTTGAGGACGTCGTCTCCGGCCTGATGGCCGTGGGTGTCGTTGATGGCTTTAAAGCCGTCTAGGTCGAAAAAGAGCAGCCCCAGCGGTCGGCCTGTGCGGCCAAAGCGCTGCGCTTCGCGCTCCAGCAGGCTGTGGAACTGGTAGTGGTTGAACAGCCCCGTCAGCCCGTCGCGCACGGCCTGCCTGCGGAGCTTTTCCTCAAGCCGCCGGATGTCCGTAAGGTCGCGGCCCACAACGAGGTAGGTTGCCTGCTCGCCCGCGGTGCCCACAAGGAGCGAGATGACCATCTCAAGGGGGAGGGGCTTTTCGCGCCCAACATCAAGGGCAACCTCCACACTGGTGGTCTGCGGGTGCAGGCGCGAGGCATCCCATGCGCCGTCGTTTTCGTCCACGGGGGTGGCCACGGTGAACAGATTTTTACCCACGAGGTGGCGTTCATGCTCCGGCGAGGCAAAGGTGATGACGCCGCGCGCGTCCGTGGTGAGCACAACGTCGCGCATGGAGGAAATGACCTGCTCCAGAAATGCCCCCTGCCGCAGGGCCTGCATTTCAACGGAGGAGACCTCGGTGACGTCCTCAATCATGAACAGAATATCCTGCTTGTCCTGCTTGTGGGCGGAGAGATAGACGCAGCGGGGCGGCGTGTCCCCGGAGGGCTGCAGGCAAAAGACCTTGCTGAATGCCTCGCGCGAGGGCGTGGAGAGAAAGTCCGTCCAGTCGCGGCCAAGGCCGGTGGAGCCGATTTCGTGCAGGCAGTCGATGATGAGGCGCCCTTGGGGATTCTGCGGGTAGCCGAGGAGCTCGTAGAGCTTTTGATTCATCTCCCACACGCGGCTTTCGGCGTCGAGGCGGGCAACGCCCACGGGCAGATTATCCAGCGTGCGCGCCTTGCTGACAAGGACCGCTTGGCGCTTGTTGTAGCGTTCAAGGGAGCGGCTGACGAAGCGCAGATACAGCTGCGCCTTGGCCATGATGTCGTCCGAGGCACCGGTGTGGGGGAAGCGGATTTCGCCCCATTTGTCGCCAACGGCAATGAGCTGATGGGCGTCGCCTGCTGCGCCCCGCCATGGCAGGTCGGCAAGCTGTTCGGCCGCGCCGGAGGCGGTGACGCCGTCCTCGGGGTGGCACTGATAGAGGCTCCAGCGGTGCTGCCCCGGTTCGCTCAGGCACAGGTCCCAGTCGCTGAGGGCGAAGTTCCAGCGCAGATGGCGGGCCAGGGTGCGGGCCACGGTGTGGGTGCCGCCGTCGGCGGAGGCGATTTCCATGGCTTGCAGATGGAAGGTCTGCATGTCCTGCAGGGAGTGCTCGTAGAGCCTGTCGGCCTTTGGCACTTCGGAAAGATGGATGGTGGAGAGCATGGAGCGGAAGCGCGTCAGACACATGGCGCGCAGTTCTTCCATCTCCTCGCGGGTGAGGCCGAGAATCTGCCGGATGAAGGCCTCGTGATGGACGAGTTCCTCCGGGGCGTTCATGCCGTGGCAGTCGTTGGCGAGTTCGGCCCAGCGGGTGGCGAGGATGACGATACGGGTCGGAACGGGGTGGCGCTCGATGTCGTCCAAGTCATGGTGGTGGCGGATGCTGTCGCACCCGATGTCCGGGATGTCCCAGAGGCGCAGAAGCTGCGCGGAAAGTTCGGCGTGGTCAACGGACCATATTTCGCGCTCGGCCTCCAGCTGGCCGGGGCGCAGGCAGGTGAGGGGGACCTTTGGCGGAGGCGGCAGGGAACCGTTTTCGTCGCCAGAAAGCGCGATGAGGGAGATATCCTTGAGCAGGGTGCACAGGTAGAGCTTGTCGGCCTTGTCCGGCACGGCGCGCTCGGCCATCAGCCCGGCGGCCACGGCGGACCACACCACCATGCGCCAGTTGCAGAAGGCGTCGTCTGTGTCCACAGCGGCGGACTGGCGCGATTCCAGATAGGAGACGGACAGGGCAATCTTGAGAATCTCGCGCGTGCCGAGGACCACGGCGGCGCGTTCCAGATTGGTGACGCCCTGCGACAGGCCATAAAAGGGGGAGTTGACCAGATTCAGCACGGCCACAGTCATCGCCGGATCAAGGCTGATGATGCGGGCGATGGCTTCGAAGCTCGGCTCGGGTTTGACCAGTTCCTGCAGCAGCTTGGACATTGCGGGCGGGAAGGTCTGTTCCAGACTCTGTCTGGCGGAGGTGAGAACGGTCTTCAAGGCGTGCTGCATGGTCGGGTGCCTGTGCTCCTACTTTTCCCGTGACAGAACGTAGTCCAGAACCGAGTGGAGAACCTCTCGCTCCGGTGTCTCCGGGAAGGCCGAGAGGGCGTCGTGGGCCATGTTGGCGTAGCGCTCTGCGGCTTCGCGTGTTTTCTGCGGCAGGCCAAGGCGCGTTATCTCGCCGAGGATGTGCGCTGTTTCGTCCTCTGTCAGGGCATTGTCCCGGAACTTGGTCAGCACCTGCTGGCGCTCGGCGTCCGGGAGGGAGTCAAAGTAGCCGATGAGCGGCAGGGTGAGCTTGCCTTCCTTCAGGTCGCCGCCCGAGGGCTTGCCCGAGACGTCCGAGGGGGACACGTAGTCGAGGGCGTCGTCCACAAGCTGGAAGGCGATGCCAAGGTACAGCCCGTAGTTGTGGGCGGCCTGTTCCTGCTCTGGTGTGGCTCCGGCGACAATGGCTCCGGCCTCGCACGCGGCCTGAAAGAGGTAGGCCGTCTTGCCGGTGATGATGTCGAGGTAATCGTCGTTGGTGAGGTCCGTATTGCGGACGTTGGCGATTTCCTTCACCTCGCCGGTGGCGGTGCGCAGGATGGCCTCGGACAGGATGGCGGTGAGGCGCGGCTCGCCGTAGTCCGCCACAAGGCGGTTGGCAAGGGCCAGCAGCACGTCGCCTGCGAGGATGGTCACGTTGGGGCCGTAGACGATGTGGGCGCTTTTGCGGCCACGCCGCAGGGCGGCTTCGTCAAGGATGTCATCGTGCAGCAGGGTGGCGGAGTGGAGCATCTCCAGCGAGCAGGCCAGCGGATAGGGCGTATCGCCCTGCGCGCCAAGGGCGCGGGAGGCCAGCAGCGTCAACAGCGGCCGGATGCGCTTGCCCCCAGCGGCCAGAACGTGCTGGATGGGCGGCCGGACACTGCCGTCGAGCTTGTCTGTTTCACGCTCCAAGAACGCATTGATGCGCGGGAGCTCGTTTTCAAGATACGATAAAATAAGCTTGTGCATAGGTGGTGTATTATCCATGTTCCCCTGTTGCAGGGCAAGACAAGAGTAATGGGCTGAACAGGGTGGTCCCTATCCGATAGATGCTCCGGATGCAAGCTGCGAAAGCCTCTTGAGCGCGCAGCGTCCGGCCTCGGACATATCAACGCTCAGGTCGTCCACATAGGCTGCAATGTGCCGCTCCAGCGTTTCATCGTCCATTTCCTGCGCCAAGGTGCGCACCAGCGGCCAGATATCCTCGCGGTGGGCGCGGGCGTGGAGGATGCTGCTGCGGATGCTCTCGGTGATGGCGCCGCGCTCGGCTTCGGGCAGTGCGGTGCGCGCGGCAATGACGCCAAGGGGAATGGGGGCCTCTTCGCCCTGTTCCTTCCACCATGCGCCAAGGTCCATGCGCAGCTGGAGGCCGTAGCGCTCGTAGACGAGGGCGGTTTCGTGGATGACCAGCCCCGCGTCCACCTTGCCCTGTCGCACGGCGTCCACAATGTCCGAGAACAGCATAGGGACGGGGGTGAAGCCGTTTGGCAGGGCGGCGCGCAGTACGGTGTAGGCCGTGGTGCCAAGGCCGGGGACGGCAACGGTCTTCGGGGTCTTAGGCGCGTCGGGGCGTGCCACCAGCTTGGGCCCGGCGCCTTTGCCAAAGGCCGCGCCGCTGTCCAGCACGGTGTAGGTGCGGGTGAGGCCAAGGGATGCGGCGGCGGACATCTTGACGACGTCGTAGCGCTCCTCGGCGGCGGCGTGGTTGAGTTCCTCGACGTCCGCCCACACAAAGCGGACGGGCCGCTCAAGGCGCTCTGGGATGCGGCCCAGAATCCATGCGGCAAAGATATACGTGTCGTTAGGACACGGGGAAATGGCAACGGTCAAAGCATCAGTCATGGTCATGGTCCAATTGCCGGGTCTGTGTCCGGCGTGCCTCCGGCAGGGCCGGAGCGTGGTTGTACTGTTCCCGCTTTGGGGTGTGTGCGGCGCGTGGCGCGGCATAGGCGCGCGTCGTTTGTGACGGCGAAAATCCACGTGCGGCGGATATTTTTGCCGTTTTGGCTGTGGAAAACTGTGCGCCTGGGCGCGTTATTCTGCCGCGGGGCCAAGCAGGGTTTCACAGGCGGCGGCAAGGGCCGCGAAGGCTCCGGGGATGTCCCAGTCTGCCGCGGCGCGGGAGCCAACGGCGTTGGACACCGTGCGCAGTTCAAGGAACGGCACGCCTGCCTGCGCGCAGGCAAGGGCGCAGGCAAAGCCTTCCATGTTCTCCACCTTCGCGTCCGGGTAGCGCGCTTGTATGGTTGCGGCCCGTTCCGGCGTGCCACTGACGCCTGCAACGCTCACAATGGGCGCAAGAGGCCACGCCTGCGGCAGCGTAAGGCCCATGGCCGTTGCGGCGTCGTGCGGGGACAGGGGGAGGCGGTCATACACGTCGCCGCCTTCCCACTGCGCAAAGCCAAGGCCCTGCGGCGACAGCCCGCTTGGCGTGAACAGGCCGTACTCCGGGAAGATTTCAGCGCTTGCGGCGCATGTTGCGCCAAGGGGCAGGGCGGCAAGGTCGAGGCTGCCGCCCAGTCCGGCGTTGACCACGCCGCAAATCTCCGGGTGCGCCCCCAACATGCGGCCTGTGGCAATGCCCGCGCTGACAGGGCCAACGCCCGTAATCAGCACGCGGCACGCGCGCCCATGCAGTGTGGCCGCCGCGCTGCCTCCCGGCTTGGGGAGGTCCTGCAGCGCGGGCAGGGCGGCGGCGCATTCCTTGGCGGTGGCAAAGACCAGCGCAATCATGATTCGTCCTTCCGGATGGTCAGTCTGTACAGGCCGTCGCCAATGCGCGCTGTGGAGACAATGCTGGCGCCCCTGTGCCGCAGGACGATGTCCACCTTTGGCAGGCCCGCCTCGTTGGCGTCGGCCTCCATGGTGCCACCCGGCGGCAGGGACTGGAGATGCAAACTCATCTCCCGGAATCCGGCTCAGCAGTCCTGCCAGCAGTTAATGCGCCGTACGCCGTCCTGCATCGTGCAAAGCTCCTACAGCCGCCACAGTTCCAGCCCGAGGGCTTCGAGGCTGTTGCGGTCGAAAAGGCTCTTGATGTCCATCACCACGCCCTGTTTCGGGTCGCGGAAGAATCCGGCGATGGTCTCGGCCGAGAACGCCATGTATTCCTCGTGCGGCACGGCCAGAATCAGGCCGTCCAGCTCCGTGAATTCCTCAAGGCCCACAAGGTCCAGCCCGTATTCGTGGCGGGCTTCCTCGGGGTCGGCCATGCTGTCGTGGATGAGCACGTTGGCGCCGTATTCGCGAAGCTCCGTCACCACGTCAACAACCTTGGTGTTGCGCAGGTCCGGCACGTTTTCCTTGAAGGTCAGGCCAAGGATGCCGATGCGGGCGTCCTTGATAAGGCAGCAGCGGGCGATGAGCTTTTTGATGAGCGTTTCGGCCAGCCATTTGCCCATGGAGTCGTTAATTTCACGTCCGGCAAGGATAACCTGCGGGTGAAAGCCCATCTCCTCGGCCTTGAAGGTCAGGTAGTAGGGGTCCACGCCAATGCAGTGCCCGCCTACAAGGCCGGGGCGGAAGGGCAGGAAGTTCCACTTCGTGCCTGCGGCCTCCAGCACCTCGACGGTGTCGATGCCCATGCGGTCGAAAATAAGGGCCAGCTCGTTCATCAGGGCGATGTTCAGGTCGCGCTGGGTGTTTTCGATGACCTTGGCGGCCTCGGCCACCTTGATGCAGGACGCGCGGTGCACGCCAGCAGTGACAACGGTTTCGTACACGCGGCAGAGCAGGTCCGCCGTGGCGTCATCCTGTCCGGCCACCACTTTGACGATGGTTTCCAGCGTGTGCACCTTGTCGCCGGGGTTGATGCGCTCCGGCGAGTAGCCCACAAAGAAGTCCGCGCCGCAGGTGAGGCCGGACTGCTCCTCAATGATGGGGACGCAGATTTCTTCCGTGAGGCCGGGGTACACCGTGGATTCGTAGACAATGACGGTGCCGGGGGCGAGGTTGGCTCCAACGGTGGTGGAAGCCCCCGTGACGGGAGTCAGGTCCGGGCGGCGGTTGGCGTCGATGGGGGTGGGCACGGCCACGATGATGAGGCCGGCCTTTTTCAGGTCCGCCGGGTCGCAGGTGTAGTCGATGGAGACGGTAGGGAGCTTGCCGTCCTCAACCTCGCCCGTGCGGTCAAAGCCGCCCTTCAGCTCGTCAACGCGCTTGGCGGAAATATCAAATCCGATGACGGAAAAGTGTTTGGCCAGCGCAACGGCAAGGGGCAGGCCGACATAGCCCAGCCCAACAACGGCAAGGGGCGTCTTTTTGCTACGCAGGTCTTCAAACGATACCATGATGTCAACTCCTTCAATGCACCGGCATCGGGGTGCGGAGGGTGGACAGCGCCTTGGGCCGGATGTAGGACAAAAGCATGATGAACTTTGATTGGAGACTGTTCGTAGCCGCCCTAGGCCTTGCGTGTGTTCTTGAGGGAGCGCTGTATACTCTTGCCGCGAACCAGATGCCGCGCATATTGCGACAACTCGCGGAGCGGCCGCCCTCCGAACTGCGGAAGTTCGGATTGACGGCCGTCATCCTCGGTCTTTTGCTTGTGATGTTCGCGCGGTCTTAGGCGCCGCGCGGACTTATTTCTTCTTTTTCTTCTTGGCGGCGGTCTTTTTACTGGCCGCCTTTTTCTTTTTGCGGGCCGTTGCAGTTGCGGATTTTTTGGTGGCCTTCTTGGGCGCCGCCTGTTCCTCCGCCTGTCCCGTGGCCTCGGTCTTCGCTTCTACGGCTTTTGCCGGGGCTTTCGCAACGTCTTTTTCCGGCGCGGGCTGTGTGGCGGCAGTGTCCTTTTTGGGGGCCGTCTGCACAGGCGCTTTGGCCTGCTCCGCCTTCTTGGGCGTTTCGGAAGCGGCATCAGCAGCCTTCGCCGCTTCAGCCGTCTTCTTTTTAGCCGCAGTCGCAGGCTTTTTTGCCTTTTTTGCGGCAGGCGTCTTGGCGTCTTCTGCCTTGGCCTGAGGCTTTTCAGCCGCGGCCTTCTTTTCCGCCTTTTTGGGGGCCGCTTCCGCGTCCTTCTGCGCCGCTTTTGCCGTCTTGGCAGCGGGTTTGGCCGCCGTCTTGGATGAACTGCTCGCCTTCTTCGCGGGTTTCTCCGCAGGCTTCTTTGTCGTCTTTTCAGCCGTGTCCGCAGCCTTCTTGGGTGCGGTTTTCTTTGCGGTGGTCGTCTTGGCCGTGGCGGTCTTCTTCGGCGTTTCAGCGGCCTTGCTCGCCGTTGCCGCGGTTTTGGCGCTCGTCGTCTTTTTCTTGGCCGCAGGTTTTGCCGCCTTGGCCGTGGTGCTGGTTTCCGCCGCGCTCTTTTTGGCCGCCGTCTTGGTTGCGGCTTTCTTCGCCGGAGCGGCCTTTTTCGTGGCCGCCTTTTTCGGCTTTGGCGCGGTAGCCGTGCTGTACGCATCAAGGGCGAAGGCGACGGCGTCCGGGTTGCGGTCCAGCAGGCCGGAGCCCGGCTCCTCGGGCGCTTTGGACGCCTTGGGGGGAGCGGTGATGGCCGCCGCGCTCTTCTGCGCCACATGGATATTCACAATGCCGGACAGCAGCGGGACATGGTAGACCCGCGCAAAGCCCGAGGCCATGATATCACGCGACAGCTCTTCCGGCGTCGGGAAGCCCGTAATCGTATCCGCAAGGTACGAATACGCGTCCCTGTCGCCTGAGAAGACGCGCCCGATGCCCGGCAGCACCGTGTTCAGGTAAAAATTGTACAGCCCCTTCCAGATGGGTGTGCGTCCGGAGCCGAACTCCAAGATGCACATGCGGCCACCCGGGGCCAGCACGCGGAGCATCTCCGCGTAGGCGTCCTCGCGGGGCTTTATATTGCGGATGCCAAAGGCAATGGTCACGTTGTCCACGCAGGCATCCGGCAAGGGCAGAAACCGACCGTCAGCAAGCACAGGCTGGATGCCGGAGTGTGTGCCCGGCTTCAGCTTCGTCTTGCCCTTCATCAGCATGGGCTTGGAGAAGTCCATGGACAGGACGTCCATCTCAGGGTGCTGGCGCTTGATCTCAAGGGAGACATCCAGCGTTCCGGCAGCAAGGTCCAGCGTGCGGCCCGTCGAGCCAGGACGCAGCGTACGGACCAGCCGTTGCCGCCAATAAATGTCCTGACCAAGGCTCAGGAAATGATTGAGAAAGTCGTACCAGCCAGCAATGCGTCCGAACATGCCAGCAACATTGCCAGCATGACGTGAATGGTCGGGATTCTGCATGTGTGTCGAACCGTGCCTGCGTTTAGCGCTGAATCTGCGCGTTGTCGTCCTCAGCGGAGATGGTGGCCAGAACCTCGTTGTATATCTTGGAAAAATAGTCCGGGAAATTGGTCGGTGAAATGCGGCCCGTTTCAATAAACTTCACCACGATCTCTTTCGTGACCTGCAAAGCCTGCTTCTGTAGCTTTTCCACTGGAGCCTCCCTGTGGATGGCGCTTGCGATGCGATAGAGGTTGTCATTGGAAAAACCCGCCCGGGGGGAAACGTCACCTGACCACCGTGTCAAATGAGACCGGGCGGGTAAAAAGAATAACCCGGTAGGCCATCCCTTTTTTTGTGGGCTTTTAGCATCTTGCATCACAGGAGTCGAGGTTTACTCTACAGCGCCGCCACGTGCGCCCCGCCGCATGCTGCGTTTTGCGCAGGCTTTCGAGCATGGCGCTTGCGTTGGCAGGCGCTCTGCGGCGCAGCGTGCAGCGGTGGGGGGAAGTGGTGCCGGGTGCAGGGTGGATGGAGCCATGGGAGAGTTTTTTTGCTCCGCAGGTTTAAGGGCCGTGGGCCCTTAAAAATCCCATGTGCGCACAGGCCGGGTGCCTGTAGAGGTCGCGGTCGTCACCCCTGACGGCTCCCGTCCGTGTGGATAGGAGAGTTTTTTGGGGGGGCGTTGGCGGTGTGTGAAGGGCGGTGAGAATCCCTGTCTGGCGTGGATGAGGAAAAGAGAAAGAACACGAAAAGACAAGAGAACCCGCCCGCCCACCCCTATTTTCGGGGCGGCTTCCGCCCCGAAAATCCTGGGGATTCTCAAGGGTGTCACACCCTTGAGCCGCCGGAGGCACTCTTCATCTTGTCCCCCCCGGAGCGTAAAAACCCCCGGTCCGCCAAGGGCGGGCCGGGGGATTATTTGAAAGCGGTGGCGGTAAAGCGCGCCGTGGCGCGTTGCCGCTAGTCGTCGCCGAGGGATTTGGCGAGGGCGGCGATTTCTTCGCGTATGATGCGTGCTGCGGCGGCGGGGACGGCCTGTTCCATGTGCTGTTCCACTTCGGCCACGATGGTGTCCTTGAGGCTGCTGGAGAGCTGGCTATCCACTTCGCGGTGCAGTTCGGCGCGCAGGTCGTCGATTTCTTCGAGCAGGGCCTTTTTGAGCGTGGTGGCGATTTCGGCTTGCAGTTCCACCTTGATGGACGCCTTGAGTTCGTCGAGGGACTCGGGCGACGGGGTGGCGTCTGTTTCTGCCAGTTGCTCTTCAAAGGCGGAGAAGCGTGCGTCGAGGCGTTCGTCCAGCGCGGTGCCGACGGAGGACTCAAGGGCGTCCAGCCGTGCCAGAATGCGGTCCAGCGCAGGCGCTGCGGGCTGCTGCGGCTCGGTGGCCGGTTCGGCCTGCTCGGGCGCGGCGGGTGCCGCCTCCGGCGTGGGCGCGGGCGCTTCGGAAGCCTCAGGGGCTTCGGGCTGTGCAGATTCGGCCTCAACGGGAGCCTCGGGCTCGGCCGGAGCTTCCGGCGTTGGCGCTGGGGCTTCCTCGGTGGCCGGGGCTTCGGCTGTTTCGTCAGCAGGTTCCGCGGCAGGCTCTGCGGGGGCGGCTTCGGGCTGCACGTCCGCGCTTGCGGCGAGGGTGTCGAGGTCCGGCCCGGGCTCGGCGTCGGCGTCTATGCCGTCGTCTTCGGGCAGGTCAAAGGAGTCAACGTCCTCGATGTCCGCAAGGTCGGCGAGATCATCCAAGTCGTCCAAGTCGCCGAGGTCGTCCATTGCGTCGCCTAGTCCATCGTCCGCTGCTTCTGCTGCGGGCGCTTCGGCCTCGGGCTCTGCGCTGCTGGCTTCATCGGCGGATGATTCGGCGGCTTCAGGCTCCGCTGCGGCTTCCGGCTCTTCGGTCGCGGGAGCTTCTGCCGCAGGTTCAGGAGCGGGTTCCGGCTCCATAGGCTCGGGCTGCGCGGCGGGCTCGTCTTCTGCTGGTGCTTCTTCGGCGGCAGCTTCGGCTGGAGCGGGCTGAGAATCAGCGCCGGCGGTGTCTGTGGGTTCCTCTGCGGGCTCCTCTGCGGGAGCGCTGGCGGCTTCTTCGGCGGGCTGGTCGGCCTCGGGCGCATCGTTGCTGCCGAGGTCGGCGGCAAGGGCGTCGAGGTCGTCATCGCCAAGGTCACCAAGGTCGTCCAAATCGCCAAGGTCGGGCATGGCGTCATCCATGTCCGCTTCGGCATCTTCGAAAATTTTGTCTTCGTCAGGCAGGGCTGGCGCTTCGGGCGCGGGCTTTTTGGGTGCTTCGGGTTCCGAAGCGGCCTGCGGCTGCTCGTCCTGTGTGGGGTCGTCTGCGGGGGCGTCGTCCTGTGTGTCGGCGCTGGGTTCATCCAGTCCGTCCAGCAGGTCGTCCAGTCCACTCAGGTCGATGTCGTCGTCATCGCCAAGGTCGGTGTCATCGTCGTCTGAGGCGGCAATGTCGTCGAGGGCGCTGAGGTCGATGTCATCGTCTCCGGCGTCGTCTGCGCCGGATTCGGTATCGGCATCAGAATCGCCGCCAAGGAGGGCGTCGAGGTCATCAAGGTCGCCGAGGTCGTCCAAATCGCCAAGGCCGAGGTCGTCGTCCTCGTCGTCTTGGGGGGCGTCGGCAGTGGGGGCGGCGTCTGGTTCGGGCGCGGGCTTTTCGGGGGCGTCGGTAAAGTCGGCGGCGAGGGTGTCGCTTTCTACTTCGTCGAGCAGGGAGTCGATGTCGTCCATGTCGTCGAGGTCGTCGAGTCCGCCGAGGTCGTCGTCAGAGGTGGCGTCTGGTTCGGGCGCGGGCGTGTCGTCGCCAGCCTCGTCCTGCGCATCGCTTTGGGCGTCGGCGTCGTCGTCCAGTCCGAAGTCCTCGTCGAGGTCGGAAAGGTCGATTTCCTGCACATCATCGCCATCTGCGGCGTCGTCGTCGGAAAACAGCTCTTCGAGTTCCTGCTCGAAGCTGAGGTCCATGTCCTCGTCCGACGTGGCTTGGTCCCCATCAGAGAGGTCACCTTTTTTAATGATGTCGGTGAGTTCGAGGATTTCCTCGTTTTTGCCGTTTTCCGGAGCCATGGCGTTACCTCTGGGTTATCCGTGGGGTCTTACGTAGAAGGGGGCCGCTGTGCGGCCCCCAAGACAGCATCATGATTTAGGGATGGCAGGCAGACTTTCTGCAGCCAGTGAGTTCCCGCTTCATCTCTCTGTCCTTGCCGGCGACGTCGCCGTGGCAGCTAATGCAGGACTGAACGTCCTTCACGCGGCGGTTGTGCATGGCCTTGTAGTAAGAGTCGGGACCCTTGGCCTTGCGGTCGAAGTTGTCGTGGCAACCGGCATCGGAGCACTTTTTGATGGCGGAAGAGCCATCCCACTGGTGGTGACAGTCTTTGCACTCGTAGTCACCGTGAGTGGAGTGATTGAAGGTGACAGGCTTTTTGGTAGCCTCCATCTTCAGTCCGTCGGCGGGCGCGTCAGCTGCGTTCAGCACGGGCAGAGCGCAGAAACTCGCAATGGCGAAGCATACAACGCCCAAGAAAAGGATCTTCTTCATCTCGCGTTTACCTCCTCATAGGTAATGATAAAGTATTCACATCGTTCTCACTATTGCACCCGCCGTCAGGTGTCAAGCAGGATGGACGTGAATCGCCGCTAGTGCGTGATGAATTGCGAGGTTTCTGCAAAACTATACCACAAGGGGCGAATCACGCAAACATACGTGATGTATCAGCGTTGATTCTGTCCGCACGGCGACATTTTGCGCGGCTGCGGTAGATGGAGGGTGTGGGGCGGGGCCGTGTTACGGGCGTTCTCGGAGCAGACGGTACGTCCGCGTTGCGAGCCAATCTAGGACCATGGCGGGGTTGACAGCCGTTGGCAGGCTGAGGGCGTCCTCTGCATGGGCGAGGGTTAGGTCGAATTTTTTCAGTCGGCCTAGGTCAAGGCGCGCGGCAAGCTGCGCGCCCATGGGTGAGGGCGAGCGCCCGGCCAATATGGCGGTGAGGTCCTTGCGGCAGGCTAAAACAACCTTGAGGGCAATATCGCGTGTGACGGCGCCCTTGGCGCCGGTTTTGGCAAACCAGCCCGTGCCGCTTTGGGCGAATTGCCCAAGGGCGCGCAGCCAGTCCGCGGCTTCGCCGTCAAGGCCGCCGCCGTGGGGCCACGGCAGGGTCAGCACCCAACTGCGCGAAACCAGCGTCGGCAGCAGGCGTTCGCGCTGCGGGGCCAACAGGACAAACAACGTGCCCGGGCACGGCTCCTCAAGGGATTTCAGCAGGGCGTTGGCCGCCGCGACGATAAGCTCCTGCGCTTCGGCAAGAATGACCACACGCTTGCCGTCGCCGCGCGGGGGCTGGCCGAATAGGGGCTTGAGTTCGCGCACGTCGTCGATTTTGATTTTGCCTTCGCGGCCGTCAAGGAGCTTGATATCCACATGCACGCCCTGCTCAATCTGAACGCAGGCGGGGCAGTGGCCACAGGCCGTGCGGGTGGCGCAGTTGTTGAGGCGCGCCCAGTGCATGGCCATATCCATACGTTCATCCACGGTTCCTCCCTCAAGAAGGAGAACCTGCGGCTGGGTGTCCACAAGACGGGTAAGAACGTCCTGAATTCTGCTGTGCTGTGCTGTGGCGGTCATTCGTATGCTCCGTGGCGGCGCGTGGTGTTTGGTCCGGAAGCGGACGCGGCGCGTCACCGGATTCCGGCGGTGTACCGCAAGCGGGGTTGTATGGCAAACGCGGGACTGCTATCCACAAGGCAAACCTTATGGAGGCTTTGGAGTGGATATACAACGACAGGCAGAGCGTGTGGCCTTTGAGCTTGGTGAGGCGCTGGTTCGGCGGGAATGGTCCGTGGCCACGGCGGAATCGTGCACCGGCGGCCTGATTGCCAATACTTTGACGAACGTGCCGGGCAGCTCGCGCTGGTTTCGCGGCGCGGTGGTGGCCTATGCTAATGATGTAAAGACGGCGCTGCTTGGCGTTGGCGGCAGTGTGCTGGCGGCGCATGGCGCGGTGAGCCGCGAAACCGTAGAAGCCATGGCACCGGGCGCGTGCCGCGCCGTGGGCACGCAGTGCGCTGTTGCGGTCTCCGGCATTGCCGGGCCGGACGGCGGCACGCCGGACAAGCCTGTTGGCACGGTGTGGATTGGCTGGAGCGTGGACGGCGCGGTGTCCTCGCAGGTGTTCCATTTTGCGGGCGACCGCGACGCCGTCAAGGCGCAGACCGCGCAGGCCGCCATTGAGGGCTTGCTCCAGCGGGTGGGGTAGCCTGCCGTGGGAGGGACGATGCGTGACGGCATCCGCGCGTTTATTGGTGTGCCGCTGCCGCAGGAGTATCAGGCGGCGCTTGGGGAGCTGGGTACGTGGCGCAGCCGCCTTGCCTCGCGCACCACGTGGACGCGGCCCGGAAATTGGCATGTGACGCTCCGGTTTCTTGGCGAGCTGTCGCCGCAGAAGCTGGACGAGGTGAAGGTGGCCCTTGGCGGCGTATCGTTTGCGCCGTTTTCTTTGCGGGCCGGAGGCGGCGGCACGTTTCCGCGGCGGGGAAAGCCGCGTGTGGTGTGGGTTGGCGTCGAGGAGGGCAGGCAGGAGCTTGTCCGCCTTGCAGACGCCGTGAACAGGGCGCTTTTGCCCCTTGGGTTCCCCGAAGAGGGGCGCCCCTTTTCGCCGCACCTCACCGTCTGCCGCGTGCGCGAGGCGCGCGGCGACAGGTGGGCAGCGCTGATTGATGCGTTAAGCGATCGGGAGTGGGCGTCTGTGCCGGTGGACCGGTTCACCCTGTGGCGCAGTACATTGACGCCGCAGGGTGCGCAGTATGGGGTGGTATCCGAATATGGGGCCACGTCCGTGTAGCCCCAAGGCTTCGGGAAGACTGTGGTGCGGCGGAAGGCCAGTCCTTTGGCCCGCCGCGCGGGGCAGCCGCTAGGCCATGTAGTCGCCGCGGTTGAGCTTGATGCGCTCGGTCACGGCGAGGACTTCCACCTCGTCGACAATGGCGCCCGCTTGCGGGTTGTCATTGGCGAGGTTTGGCCACTTCTCGCGGATGTCGGCAATGCCGTTTTCAATGGAGGTCAGTTCGCCATCAGCCTGACGCAGAGTCGCTTCAGGCGAGCCGAGCTTCGCGGCATAATTTTCCCATCCATTCAAGAGGTTTTCCAGCGTGTCCATGACGTGCTGTCCCGTCTGCGAGGGTTCACCGGACTGGTCTGTGCCCTGAGCCGTGAGGATTTGGCCGGGCAACAGCCCGGTCATGGGAGGCGTGGGGGCCGTCCCCTGCGTCTTGGACGCCTCCTCGCTCTTCCCGATCGTCTCGGCGAGAAGCTTGCCAAACTCGTCCCCGTTCGTCTTCTGAACGCGGCCGTGTTTTGCTTGCTCCTGTTCGAGGGCTTTAATCTGATCAGGATGGATTTTCATGACACACTCCTATCCGTATGGTGTTTCCCTCGGTATAAGCAAATAGCTTGCCAATGCCGGTAGGAAGCCAACTTTCCGTAATGCTTGATGCTCCGCATGCCGCGCGGCGGCAAAAAATTCCCCAGCAGATTGGTGGTGCGTTGCGCTCCTGCGCCGTGCAGGGAGTTGTGCATGCCTTGGCGTGTACCCGTCAAGTTTACGGAAGAAAAAAGCCCTTGTCGAACCGGGGGAAGTATGGGTAGGGATGAGGTGTATGACTCCCGGAAGGTCCGGAACGCTCTTTTCCTTGATACTGGACGCATGCACCGGCCGTATGCCGGTGTTGCAAGCACCAACCGGAGGCAAGTTCCATGGTACAAGTGAACAAGATTCTATGCGCCGTCGACTTTTCTGACTACAGCCCCAGCGTTGCCGAATATGCTCAGGCCCTTGCCAAGTGCATGAGTGCAGAGGTTGTTGTGCTGTATGTTGCGCCGTCGCTCAATCAGTACGTCGGCTTCCATGTTCCGCCCTCAAGCATCGAGACCTTTGTTGGCGAAATTGTCAGCGGGGCGGAATCCACCATGAATGAATTCATTGAAAAGAATTTTACCGACGTTCCCGTGACAGGGCGCGTGGGAACCGGGTATGCTGCGGAAGAAATTCTGGAGGCGGCCCAGACCGAAGGCGTGGACATGATTGTCATCGGTACCCACGGGCGCAAGGGGATAGACCGTATCCTCTTTGGTTCCGTGGCGGAAAAGGTGGTCAAGAGTGCCGCATGCCCCGTCCTGACTATTCGCCCGGAAGCCTAACGGTTGGGGCGCGTTGCCAAAACACACACCAAGGGCCGTGGTTCCATGAGGACCCCGGCCCTTTTTTCATGGAGGAGAAGGCCAATGGTACAGATGAAACGAATCTTGTGCGCGGTGGATTTTTCGGAGTACAGTGGTCATGTGGCGGAGTATGCCGCCACCTTGGCGGCGTGCAGTGACGCCGAGGTGACGGTCTTTTACGCCGCGCCGTCCTTTGACCAGTATTTGAGCTTTGATGTGCCGCTGACGCGTATTGAGGACCTTGTGGGTGGCATTATGCAAGGCGCGCACGACAAGATGAAGGCCTTCGTGGCGGAGCAGTTTCCCGGCAAAAACGTGACGGCACGCGTGGCGACCGGGTACCCCGCGCAGGAAATAGTCGGCGAGGCCCGTCGGATGCACGCAGATGTCATCGTGATGGGAACCCATGGCCGGGAGGGGCTGGACCGCGTCATCTTTGGCTCTGTGGCCGAGAAGGTGTTGCTGGCCGCGCCCTGTCCGGTACTCACCGTCCGCCCCCGGGCAGTCAGGGAGGACGACGACGAGGAATAGGAGGAAGAACGGTATGAAGGACATTCAGAAGATTTTCTGTGCCATTGATTTTTCCGGACACAGCGCCAAGGTGGCGGAATATACCCGCATGCTGGCGCTGTGCATGTCCGCCGAGGTGGTGGTATTTTACGCCGCGCCCACGCTGGAGCACTATGCCGGGTTTGATGTGCCCGCCAGCAAGCTGAACGCCGTGGTGGGCGACATTATCTCCGGCGCGGAGAAGAGCATGGACGACTTTGTGGAAAAGCATTTTGCCGGGCTTAAGGTCACGCCGAAGGTCGTCAGCGGCTATCCGGCGGACGAAATCCTTGCCATGTCGGATGCGGAGGACTGCGACCTTATCGTTATCGGCACCCATGGCCGAAAGGGACTGGACAGGCTCCTGTTTGGTTCCGTAGCCGAAAAGGTGGTGAAGTCGGCCACAAGGCCGGTGCTCACCGTGCGTCCTGAAGCCTAGATTCCCCGTGGTGCGGGGCGCGCTGTGAGCGCCCCGCACCATTGACTTTCCTGCCGCTTTCCATTCTCATCTGCCCCGCATAGTCAAAAGGAAACCGTTCACCCTTATGCGCGCGCCGCGTCCTGCGCCGCGCGCTCACACCCGTGAGGCATTCGTCATGGATTTGCAGAAGACCGTTCAGCCGCAGGTGCCGGAGTTCAAACCCTACAGCCCCGGACTGGCCATTGAAGAGATTCAGGAGCGTTACGGCCTTGGCCGCGTGGTCAAGATGGCCAGCAACGAAAACCCCCTCGGCACTTCCCCCGTGGTGCACAAGGCGCTGACGGAGCATGCCGCGCTGGCCTTTCGGTATGCGCAGGCCGGGACACCGCGCCTGTGCCGCGCGTTGGCGGAGCATCTGGGCGTGCCGCAGGAGTGTGTGGTGGCGGGCAACGGTTCCGATGAAATCATTGACCTGCTGGTGCGGGTGAAGGCGCGCCCCGGACGCGACAATATCATTGCCTTTTCCCCGTGCTTTTCCATGTATGGCCTTCAGGCGCGGCTGTGCGGGGTGGAATTCCGCCAGACGCCGCTGAACCCGGATTTCAGCTTTCCATGGGACGCGCTGGTTGGTCTTGCGGATGAGAATACGGCCCTGTGCTTTGTGACCACGCCGGACAACCCCTCGGGCTATACCCCGGATGTGGAGGACCTGAAGGCCCTCGCGCGGCGGTTGCCGCCGCAGTGTCTGCTGGTTGTGGACGAGGCGTATATGGACTTCGTCGAGGACCCGGCCGCGCATTCCCTGATGGGCTGTTTGGATGCATTCCCTAATGTGGCGGTTTTGCGCACCTTCTCCAAGCTGTACGGGCTGGCGGGGCTGCGCCTTGGGTATGGGGTTATGCCCGCGTGGCTTGCCAGCTACTGCGCGCGGGTGAAGCCGCCGTTCTCCGTGAATATTCTTGCGGAGGTGGCGGGGCTTGCCGCTCTCGAGGATGCGGATTTTGTCCGCGCCACCCGCCGCGCTGTAAGTGAAGGACGGCAGTATCTGCGCACGGAGTTGACGGAGATGGGCTTTACGGTGCATCCCTCGCAGGCCAACTTTCTGCTGACGGAGATGCCAGCCGCTTCGCCGCTGGATGCGGGCGAATTTGTGGAGCGTTTGCTCCAGCGCGGTATTATTATCCGTCCTATGGGCAGCTACAATATGCCGCGCTCGGTGCGCATCAGCATCGGCAGCGCGGAGGAAAACCGCGAATTCATCGCCACCGCCAAGGAGATTCTGGCCGATGCCTAAGCCGCTTATTGTGACTATTGACGGACCTGCCGGTGTAGGAAAGACCACGCTGGCGCGCCGCACCGCCCAAGCCTTGGGTGTGGCCTATCTGGACACGGGCGCCATGTTCCGCACCACCGCCTTGGAGCTTGGTTCCGGGGCGGATGCGCTGGCCGCCGACGACTTGGACGCGCGCCTTGCCGCGTTGGAGTTCACGTTGTCCGGAGAGGGCGAGGCGTCGACGCTGTTCGTCAATGGCCGCCGTATCGGTGAGGAAATCCGCACGGAAGAGGTGGGCATGATGGCTTCGCGCGTGGCGGTGCTGCCGCAGGTGCGGGCCTTCCAGAAGCTGGCCCAGCAGCGCCTTGGCCGCGCGACTTCCCTTGTGGTGGAGGGGCGCGATATGGGCACCGTGGTCTTCCCCGACGCCACATGCAAGATTTTCCTCGACGCCACGCCGGAAGTGCGCGCCGAGCGCCGGTTTAAGCAATTGCAGGAGATGGGCAAGCCCGCCGACTTGGACGCGCTGGCCCAGCAGATTCGCGAGCGCGACGACATGGACCGAAACCGCGCCGAAGCCCCCCTGCGCCCCGCTGATGACGCCGTTATCATCGATACCTCGCACATGACCATTGATGAGGTTTTTGCCGCCATTACCGCCACCGTGGAGGCCGTGCGCGCCCATGGCGCGTCCGCCGCGCCGGAGCGCAGGGCAGGGACGTCCTTTCAGGACGGACCGGATGTGTGGTTTGTGGGCGCTGGTCCCGGTGACCCGGAGCTCATTACCGTGAAAGGGCAGCGCCTTGTGCGCGAGGCCGACGTGGTGATCTATGCCGGGTCCCTTGTGCCGCGCGCCATTGTTGCCGAAGCGCGCGAGGACGCCGAAGTGTACGACTCCGCGCCCATGAACCTTGACGAAACCCACGCCCTTATCCGCGAGGCCGTGGCGGCGGGAAAGTCCGTTGTGCGCGTGCATACGGGCGATCCGGCCTTGTATGGCGCGGTGCGAGAGCAGGCGCGGTTGCTGGATGCCGACGGCATCACGTGGCAGGTCGTTCCCGGCGTCACGGCGTCCTTTGCTGGCGCCGCCGCGGCAGGGCTGTCCTTCACCGTGCCGGAGAAGACGCAGACGCTGATTATTACCCGCATGGAGGGACGTACGCCCGTGCCCGAGGGCGAACGTCTGCGCGAGCTTGCGCGGCATGGCACGTCGCTGGCTATTTACCTGTCCGCAGGTGACCCGGAGGGCCTTCAAAGTGAATTGGAAGCCGCAGGGCTGGCGGGCGATGTCCGGGTGGTGCTGGCCTACCGCGTGGGCTGGCCCGAGGAGACCCTCGCCTATACGACGCTTTCGGAGCTTGCGGTGACTGCGCGCGAGAATGGCTTTACCCGGCAAACCGTCTTCCTCATCCTGCCCGGCGAGGATGACGAAGAGCATGTCTCGAAATTGTATGACAAGAATTTTGCCCACGGCTACCGCGCCTAGCGCGCCGTGACGCTTCGGCCCCGCCGCGTACTGCGCAGCGGGGCCGCGTTGTCTGTGGTGGAAGGGCGCGTGGGCTGGCCTGCATGGGCAGGTCATAACGCGGCAGCCTAAGGCCGGATATTTCAAGTGACCCTGTGGAAAATGGAGGTGCGCCTGTGGAGAGTCTCGTCATCCCAACGCAGTCCCGGGAAGAGTTGGTCAACATCACATCCGCCGTACAGGACAAGGTCCGCGCCATGGGTTGGACCGACGGCGCACTCCTCCTGTGGTGCCCGCACACCACAGGCGCGGTGACGGTCAACGAGGGCGCGGACCCCGACGTCATGCGCGATATCGTCGTCAACATGCGAAAACTCGTCCCGCACCGGGGCGACTACCACCACGCCGAAGGCAACTCCGACGCGCATATCAAGTCCAGCATGTTTGGTTGCGACCAGATGGTCATTGTCGAAGACGGACGCCTGCAACTGGGGACGTGGCAGAGTATCTACTTCTGCGAATTCGACGGCCCGCGGACGCGCAAGCTGTGGCTGAAGTGGCTTGGGGCATAGGAGTGCGCTCCGGTCGCGATGTGTTTATGGCAGAAATGAAAGCCCCCGGATTGGTCCGGGGGCTTTTTTGCGAGCGGAACCGCATTTGCCAGGACGCAGTAAGGCGAGAGAAAGGGGGTGACGGTGCGCGGTGGATATGATGTAGGGTTTTAATCGGGAAAAGATTGTAAAAGGCTGAGGGGCGGAAGGCTGTATAGTGAAAAAAAGATGCTCAAAAGTTCATGTTTTGATTTTACATGTGCTGTTTAAGG
This sequence comes from Desulfobaculum senezii, assembly GCF_054657395.1. Lineage (NCBI taxonomy): Bacteria > Pseudomonadati > Thermodesulfobacteriota > Desulfovibrionia > Desulfovibrionales > Desulfovibrionaceae > Desulfobaculum > Desulfobaculum senezii. The sequence continues at coordinate 319,330 of NZ_BAAHYU010000003.1, forward strand.
TAGTGTATTGGGCATTGTATGGGAAAAGGCGTGCACCTCGTATTTTTTATTTTGCAAATACAGAAGAAAAACGTTTGACTTTGTTCTCCGGTTGCATGTAGAACCTACAAATCGATTTGAGCGAAGTGCAGTGTTCATCTGAGCATCTGCACAACACACTTCCCCACCTTTTTTCGGGGATGACTTTATTCGGAGTTTATCTATTTTGACCAAGAATATCTATGTCGGCAATCTGTCCTGGGAATGCACCAATCAAGATCTTCAGACCCTTTTTGCTGGTTACGGCGAGGTTTCCTCTGCCCGTGTGATCGAAGATCGTGAGACCGGTCGTTCCCGTGGTTTCGGCTTCGTGGAAATGGAAGCCGCAGGTGCCGAACAGGCTATTGAGACGCTCGACGGCTCGCAGTTCCTCGGACGCGACATCAAAGTGAACGAATCCAAGCCCCGCGAGCGTCGTCCTCGCTACTAAGCGAGACACTTTGCGATTTAAAGCCCACCTTTTGGTGGGCTTTTTTTTGTGCTTTTTTGGGGGGCTATGCTGGAAGCGAGGGTAACCGCCCACAAAAAAACGGCGGCCCCTGTGGAGCCGCCGTTTGTCGTTTCGCGTCTGTCCGCGCGGGACTATTCGTCCTTGAGGCCGCGCGTCATGAGTTCGTGCACGGCGTCCTGCGGGTTCTTGTCGTTGTAGAGGACATCGTAGAGCTGTTCGGTGATGGGCAGGCTGACGCCGAGCTTTTGGCCCAGTGTGTAGACGGCTTCCGTGGTTTTAACGCCTTCGGCAACCGACCGCATTTCTTCCAGAATGTCCACCAGCCGCTGGCCCTGTCCGAGTTTGAGGCCCACCTGGCGGTTGCGCGAGGAGTCGCCCGTGCAGGTCAGGACCAAGTCGCCGAGGCCGGAAAGGCCTTGGAAGGTGGCGGCCTTGGCGCCCAGTGCTTCGCCGAGGCGACTCATTTCCGCAAGGCCGCGGGTAATCAGGGCGGCGCGGGCGTTGGAGCCGAAGTTCAGGCCGTCGGAGACGCCGGCGGCGATGGCCATGATGTTCTTGAGCGCCCCGCCAAGCTCCACCCCGCGGTAATCCGAGGTGGTGTAGATGCGGAACGTTTCCGAGGACAGGGTTTCCTGAATGGCCTTGCCACGTTTTTCGTCAGCGCAGCCGAGGGTGACGGTGGTGGGGATGTCGCGGCTGACTTCGTCCGCAAAGGACGGGCCGGACAGCATGGCAAAGCGCGGCTTCAGCGGCGCAAGCACGTCGTCCACAACCTGCGACATGGTCATCAAGGTCTTCAGCTCAATGCCCTTGTTGGCGCAGATGATGGTTGGTTTTTTGGGCAGATGGGGGCGAAAGCCCTCCAGCGCCTTGCGGGTGTACTGCGCGGGCACAACCCACACGAAGTATTCAGCGCCTTCGGTGGCATGGGCCACATCGGTGGTGGCCTGGAGGCGCTCATCCAGTGTGATGCCGGGAAGGTACCAAGAGTTTTCATGGTCCCGGTTGATCTTTCCAACTACTTCTCGTTCGCGGGCCCAGAGGACCGTTTCCAGCCCCTTGCGGGCAAAGACGTTGGCGAGGGTCGTTCCCCATGCGCCAGCTCCAATCACGGCTATCTTCATATGGCAGCGACTCTCCGTTTAAGAGGGTGTTGATGCGATGGCAGCGTTTGCGTATGCCGATGGCATGCCGCATAGCTACATATCCTGCGCGCCAACGCAAGGCAAGGATGGCGGTTGCAAGGGGGCGAGCCCTTGGGTATCACAGGTCCTTCGGGTGCACGCCCGAACCACCCTTAACAGCAAAGGACGACGAGAATATGGCAGCACGCACTTTCACCGCGTCCCAGCGCGAGGTTCTGCGCCGGATTCAGGGCAATCTGCCCGACAGCCCTACGCCCTTCGCGGATATCGCCGCCGAAGTCGGCGTCACCGAAGAAGAGGTTTTGGAGCTTGTCCGCGGCCTCAAGGCCGACGGCGCTATCCGGCGCTTTGGCGCAACCCTCAGGCACCAGAAGGCCGGGTATTCCCATAATGCCATGGTTGCCTGGTTTGTGGAGGACGGGGTTGATATTGACGAAGTTGGCGCCAAAATGGCCGCCCGCCCCGAAATTTCCCATTGCTACCATCGCCGGAACTGCATGGACTGGCCCTATAATATCTATACCATGATTCATGGCCAGTCCCCGGACGATTACAAACGCGTCGTCGAAGAACTCATCGAGGAAACCGGCGTAACGCAATATGATGTTCTGGAAAGCCTGAAGGAACTCAAAAAATCCTCCATGGTCTACTTTTAGGCGCCGCCTGCACGGGCGCGCCGCGCCCGCGGCGTGTTGCCCGCCGCCCCGCATTACCGGGGCGAAGCATGCCATGGATGACGCCGCCCGCGCGGCGCAGAGCTGCAACCACACGTGACGCGACGGACCGCCGTGCGATGCCCCCCGCATGGCTACATCCCGCACAGACGTTTCTGTATGGGGGACAAGGCCGAAGGACCGGCGCTAACGCGCCGCGCCCAGACGCCGGAGGTTCACTATGAGTACATCGCACAAGCTTTTTGAATTGGCGAAAAACGTCATCCCCGGTGGCGTGAACAGCCCGGTGCGCGCCTGCCTGAGCGTCGGCGTGGACCCGCTTTTCATCGACAGCGCGCAGGGCGCGCATCTCACCACCGTGGACGGCGAAAAGCTGCTTGATTTCGTTATGTCTTGGGGCCCCATGCTCCTTGGCTACTCCCACCCCGAGGTGCAGGCCGCCGCAGCTGCTGCAGCCGCCAAAGGCTCCAGCTTTGGCGCTCCCTGCGCGCAGGAAGTTGAAATGGCCGACGCCGTGGTGCGCACCGTGCCCTCCATCGAGATGGTCCGCATGGTCAGCTCCGGCACCGAGGCCACCATGAGCGCCCTGCGTCTTGCCCGTGGCTACACCGGCCGCAGCAAGGTGCTGAAGTTCGTCGGCAACTACCACGGCCACTCCGACAGCTTCCTCGCCAGCGCCGGTTCCGGTGTTGCGACCCTGTCCATCCCCGGTACCCCCGGTGTGCCCGAGGAGACCGTGGCCCACACCCTGCTGGCCCCATACAACGACATCGACGCCGTCCGCGACGTCTTCGCCAAGCATGGCGACGAAATCGCCGCCGTCATCGTGGAGCCCTGCGCGGGCAACATGGGCCTTGTTCTGCCTGCCGAAGGCTTCCTGCAGGGCCTGCGCGACGTGACCACCGAGTACGGCGCACTGCTTATCTTTGACGAGGTCATCACCGGTTACCGCGCCTCCCTTGGCGGCGCGCAGGGCCGCTTTGGCATTACCCCGGACCTGACCACCCTCGGCAAGATCATCGGCGGCGGCTACCCCGTGGGCGCCTACGGCGGCAAGCGCGAAATCATGGAGCGCATCGCCCCCTGCGGCGACGTGTATCAGGCCGGAACCCTCTCCGGAAATCCCGTGGCCATGGCCGCCGGTCTCGCCACCGTGAAGCTCCTTGAGCAGGCCGACTACGCCGCTCTGGAAGCCCGCACCGCCGCCCTTGTGCAGGACGTAAAGGCCATCTTTGCCGAGAAGTCCATCCCCGTGCAGGTCAACACCGTGGCGTCCCTGTTCACCGTGTTCTTCGCCGAAGAACCCGTGGTGGACTTCGAGTCCGCGCAGAAGGCCGACGGCGAGCGCTATGCGTCCTTCTACCGGCAGATGCGCCAGAGCGGTATCAACCTCGCCCCGTCCGGCTATGAATGCTCGTTTACGTCCTTCGCCCACACCGAAGCCGACTACGACGCCTTCCTGTCCGCCGTGCGCAAGGTGCAGTTCTAAACCGCAGGAGACCATCATGCCCGTCCCGGAACGTGCCGATCATGAAGCGGTCGCCATCTATGCCGTAACACAGGCCGGTGCGCGTCTGGGACGGGTTCTTGCCCGCGAGCTTGGCGGTGAACTGTTCGTCTCCGAACGCTTCGCCGCCGAGTTTGGCGCGGCCTCCTTTCCGCGTCTTGTGCCCTTTGTGGCCCAGACTTATTCCCGCTACGCCCGCCACGTGTTCATCACGGCCGCAGGTATCGCCGTCCGCGCCGTTGCGCCCTTGCTGCGCGGCAAAGACCGCGATCCCGCCGTTGTGGCTGTGGACCAGCGCGGGCGCTACGCCGTCAGTCTTGTGTCCGGCCATCTCGGCGGCGCAAACGACCTTGCCCGCGCCGTGGCCGCCGTCACCGCCGGGCAGGCCGTTGTAACCACCGCCACGGACACCGAGGACTTGCCCTCCCTCGACACCATGGCGCAGGAGCGCGGCCTTGGCATCGCCAATCTTGCCGCCGTCAAGGACGCCAACATAGCGCTCCTCAGTGGCGAAGTGCTCCAAGTCTTCGACCCCGACGATTGGCTGGGCCTTCGCGAGCCGCAAAGTCCCGGTTTGCCCGATTGGACTCGGCATTTTGCGTTCATTGCCAGCCTTGCCGAATGGCGCTCCGGCGCCCCCGGAGTTGTGGTGACGCACTCCGCCATCACGCCGCAGCCCGGCATGCTGGTGCTGAATCCGCCCACCCTTGCCGTAGGCGTCGGCTGTCGCCGCGGGGTGAGTCAGCAGGATATTCAGGAGCATCTGCGCGCCGTTTTTCAGGAAAATGGCCTTGCCCTCGGCTCCATCCTCGGGCTAGGGAGCATCGTCGCCAAGAACGACGAGGAAGGCCTGCTTGCCGCCGCCGCGGATTTCGGCGTCGGTCTGTTTTTTTATGAATCCGAAGAACTCTCCGCCGTGGACGCGCCCAATCCATCACAGCGCGTTATCGAGCGGATGGGAGTACCCAGCGTATGCGAAGCAGCGGCAATGCTGTTGGCAGGGGCGACGACGCTCCTCGTCCAGAAAACGAAAAGCGACCGGGTGACCGTAGCAGTCGCGCAGGTTCCCTGACGGTTATAGGCCTCGGCCCCGGCGACAACGCGCTTTTGGCCCCCATGGCTACCCGCGCCCTTGAGGCGTGCGATGCCATCGTCGGCTACGGCACCTACATGGACCTCGTCCCCGACTCCCTCAAAGCCGGTAAAAAGCACATCGTCACCGGCATGAAGAAGGAACTCGACCGCGTCAGCGCCGCCGTGGACGCCGCGCAGGATGGTCAGGACGTTGTCATCATCTCCAGTGGCGACTCCGGCGTTTATGGCATGTCCGGCCTCGCCCTTGAAATTATCGAGCAGCGCGGTCTGCTCGGTGAGCTTGCCTTTGAAGTTGTCCCCGGCATCCCCGCCCTCAGCGCCGCCGCGTCCTTGCTTGGCGCGCCGCTGATGCACGACTTCGCCGTGGTCAGCCTCTCCGACCTGCTCACGCCGTGGGAGCGCATTGAAAATCGCGTGGCCCACGCCGCCGCCGCAGATTTCGTCATCGTGCTCTACAATCCGCGCTCGCGCCGCCGCGACTGGCAGCTTGCCCGCGCCATCGAGCGCGCCCGCGAGCACCGCGACCCCGCAACGCCCGTCGGCATCGTCCGCAACGCCTACCGCGAAGGGCAGGATGTGCGTACCTGTCGTCTCGATGAATTCGATCCGGAAACCGTCGATATGCTCACCATTGTCATCATCGGCAATTCCCAAACCCGCTTTGCCGGAGCATCGCTCCTGACCCCTAGAGGATACGCCGACAAGTACGATCTGAAAGGACAGGACTAAATGCGACGCACCCTCTGCGGGCTGACAGTGCTCCTCGCACTGCTCGCCCCCGTGGCCGCGCTGTCGGTCAACGCCCCCAAGAGGCCAGACCGCGTTATCGTCACCCGGCCCCGCGGCATGTATCCCCAAAAGCTGCGCGTTCCCTTTCCGCATCAGCGCCACGTCACAATGGCCTGTCAGGACTGCCATCACACGCTCAATGCCCTCGGCAGCGTCGAGAAGTGCTCCACATCCGGCTGTCACGACATGGTCGCCCCGCACTGCCCCCGCGAGATGCGCTCCGGGCGCTACTTCAAGAACGCCTTCCACAAGAGCAAGGCCAGCTGCCGCGGGTGCCACAAGGCCCGCCAGCAAGCCCATGAAAAGTCCGGCCCCACGCGGTGTCGCGGCTGCCACAGCGTTCGCCGCTCCTAGCCCCTCGCGCGTACAGGTCGGTTGCCAAAAATAACACCGCCCCAACCCCTGATAGCTTTCGCGTCAAGGGCTGGGGCGTTTTGCTGTGGGGCGTTGGCCGGAGTGGTGGGGCTGTGTGCGGGAGGGTGGTGTTTGTTAGCGTTGGGAGAAGAGTTTTTTGCTCCGCAGGTCTAAGGGCCGCGGGCCCTTAGAGATCCCATTTGCGCACAGACCGGTTGCCTAGGGAAGGGACTGTCGTCACCCCTATGAGGCTCCCGGTCGTTGGAAGGGGGATTTTTTGGGGGTAAGGGGGATGTTTTGGTGTTTGTTGGCGTTGGGAGAAGAGTTTTTTGCTCCGCAGGTCTAAGGGCCGTGGGCCCTTAGAGATCCCATTTGCGCACAGACCGGTTACCTGGGGAAGGGGCTGTCGTCACCCCTGTGAAGCTCCCGGTCGTTGGGAGGGGGAATTTTTTGGGGGGGCGTTGGCGCTGTGGAATGGCGGTGAGAATCCCTGTTGATCGGGAGGATGTGGAGTGGTGTGGAGTGGGATTTAGGGCGGCCAGCCCGCCATCCAAGAGTGGGACCATGTCCCTTTAGCCCAACACTCCCCAATCACCATCCCCCGCGCGAGGCACGGAATCCCAGAGCATTCGGACGCTTCTAAGCGTCCAGAGCGGCCCAGCCCGTGCCGCGCTCCGCCATACGCCCTCCGCCAAAACTTGCGGACAGCACCCAGTCAGCCCGCCACGATTAATAAAACCTCACCACCCGAGCCTAAACCTCCCTAACCACCAGACCCCCGCGCGAGGCACGGAAACACCAAAGCATTCGGACGCTTCTAAGCGTCCAGAGCGGCCTAGACCGTGCCGCGTTCCACCATCCGCCTACCGCCAACTCCCGTGTACAGCACCCGGTCAGCCCGCCATCCATCCATCAAAACCTCACCACCCGAGCCTAAACCTCCCTAACCACCATCCCCCCGCGCGAGGCACGGAATCCCAGAGCATTCGGACGCTTCTAAGCGTCCAGAGCGGCCTCGCCCGTGCCGTGCTCCGCCATACGCCCACCGCCAACACCCGCGCACAGCACCCGGCCAGTCCGCCCACACTAGCCTAAAAACCACGCCCGAGGCCGCCTCGCACTCACCACCTCCAACAATCCGGCTCCGGCCGGAGGGGGGCGGGTGTCCAGAGGGTGCGGGGGGAATCCTGCAAGGTTCCCCCAACACCCTTTGGCCGTCGGAGACACGGCGACAACATACAGAAATTCCATCGAAAGCATCTCTCGGCCCCGCCAACACAACACCCAACCACCAAGGCCGCTTTCCCTCGACACCGAAAGCACCTCTCGCCCCCGCCAACACAACGTCCACCCACCAAGGACTCTCTTCCCTGCCTTCTCCCCCCCCCCAAAAAAAAACAAACCACCCCGACCGGTAGGAGGCAACCAGTCGGGGTGGCAGTCTTAAGGGAGGACGAAAGGGGGGTGCGCTATGCGACGTCGCGTGTGGCGGCGACGGCCGCGATGTCCGTCTCTCCGGTGCGGATGCGCAGGGAACGTGTTATCTCGGTGACGAAGATGACGCCATCGCCTTCGGCTCCGGTGCGGGCACCTTCTGTTATCGCGTCGAGGGCTGCATCCACAAAGTCCTCGTTGACGCCGATTTCAAGGCGAATCTTCTTGAGCAGGGTGACCTCCACCGGCAGGCCGCGATAGGTCTCGACAAACCCTTTTTGGCGGCCGCTGCCCAGAACGTTTGTGACGGTCATGCTGAAGATATCCTTGGCGTACAGGGCCTTTTTCACTGCGTTGAGGCGCTCGGGCCTGATGTATGCTGTGATGAGTTTCATACTTTTCTCCGGCGGTGGTTATTCGGTGGTGAAGATCTGGAAGCCGTTGTAGGACTCCACGCCATGCTCGGCGATATCGAGGCCTCGGAGCTCTTCGTTTTCTTCAACGCGCAGGCCCATGAAGGCTTTGACTGCGGCGAAGGTGACGACGCCGGTACCGAAGGCCCAGCCGAACACGGAGGCAACGCCGAGGGCCTGAATTCCTAGCTGCGTGAATCCGCCGCCGTAGAAGAGGCCAGTGATGTCGCCGTAGCCGGGGGCGGCCATGAGGCCGACCATCAACGTGCCGTAGGCGCCGCAGACGCCGTGTACGGAGATAGCGCCCACCGGGTCGTCCACCTTGAGGACCGTGTCAATGAACAGGACGGACAGGACAACCAGAATGCCGCCGCCGAAACCGGTGAGAAGTGCTCCCATGGGGGAGAGTTCGTAACAGCCTGCCGTGATGGCGACGAGTCCGGCCAGCGCGCCGTTCATGGTCATGGACGGTTCGGGGTGACCGAAGCGCAGCCATGCGGTGATCATGGCGCCGAGTGTGCCTGCAGCAGCGGCGAGGGATGTGTTGACCGCGATGTAGCCGATAGTCCCGTCGGCGGTGGTGGTGGAGCCGGGGTTAAAGCCGAACCAGCCAAACCACAGGATGAAGACGCCAAGGGCCGCGAGGGGCATGTTGTGGCCGGGCAGGGCGTAGGCCTGTCCATCCGCGCCGTATTTGCCCACACGGGGGCCGACGGCCATGGCGCCGGCAAGGGCGATCCAGCCACCAACGGAGTGTACAACGGTGGAGCCGGCAAAGTCCGCAAAGCCCATGCTTTCAAGCCATCCACCGGACCCGCCCCACAGGCCGCCCCAGCACCAGTGGCCGGAGATGGGGTAGATAAGGCCCGTGACAACCATGCTGACGGCGATGTAGGCCGAGAATTTGGTGCGTTCGGCCACGCCACCGGACACGATGGTTGCGGCGGTGGCGGCAAACACGCTCTGGAAGAACCAGAAGGTCAGCGTCCACATGCCGTCCGGTGTGGTGGCGTCGACGCCCATAAGGCCGAAGCCGCTGCCACCAATCATGGACCCGATGCTGTCGCCGAACATCAGCGCGAAGCCGAAGAGGAAGAAGGCGACGGAGCCGACGGAGAAGTCCAAAAAGTTTTTCATGATGATGTTGCCCGCATTCTTTGCGCGGGTGAAACCGGTCTCAACCATGGCAAACCCAGCCTGCATGAACATGACGAGGATAGCGGCGAGCAGCGTCCACAGAATGTTGGCGTTATCCTGACTCAGCATGGCCTGCGACTCTGCTGCAAAGGCGGCAACGGGAGTGGTGGCGATGACGGCCAGTGTGAGCGCACCCGCAAAGGGGAGCGATAAGGGACGCTTGGGACTGAGCCAGAACACAGACATGAGAGACCTCCTTTTCGGCGCCGCTTGCGGCACCATTTGCGGAAATTCCGCCCCACAGAATCGGGGCGCGACATATCTGCTACAGCAAGCCCCGGGCCAAACTTGATAACACTCCGAAATGATGGGAGTTGTTGAATATCCCCGGACAGCGCAAGATGATAAGTGCGACAAAAATTAACAAAAAAAGCATTTATACACGCTATATAAAATTACAAAAAAGTTAATTTAGAGTTTTTAGATAATACTACGAAAATACTGCGAAAAACCCACCTCTCCGACAAAATGGCAGCCTGAAATGTCAGAATTTCGTGAAAACGGTGCGCCGGGGCTGGTGGGGAGTGGGAGGGGTGTGCAGATGTTTGGGGCTTGGGTTGTTTTGTGTCCTCGTCACAGGGCGAGGCGCTGGCGATGTGGGGCGCTGATGGGGCCTGAAAGAGATGGCGCTCTGTAGAGAAGAGCACCGTCGCGTCAGTAGGCATTGACCTAAAGCGTCCATGTGCCCCCATCCCTCCTATCCTCCAGCGACAACTGCATCCCCGGCATTTCACCCCCACCCACACCACAGCTCCCCACCCCCAATATTGGGATTCTCAAGGGCAACGCCCTTGAGCAGCGTTGCTCTCTTGATCTCTAAGCCCCTTCGTCCTTTCAGGCCGAACGGACGAAGAGCTCAAGCCAGCGGAGCTATCCTCTTGACCGCGGCGTCGCGACCCGGCCCATCCTAGGGCACCGCATTCGGCGCCCCTCATGCGCAACGCCCTTGAGCAGCGTTGCTCTCTTGATTTCTAAGCCCCTTCGTCCTTTCTGGCCGAACGGACGAAGAGCTCAAGCCAGCGGAGCTCTCCTCTTGACCGCGGCGTAACGACCCGGCCCATCCTAGGGCACATAAAAAAGGGTGACTTCGCTGAAAGCGAATCACCCTTTTGTGTTGTGGCAAAAAGCCTCAGTGTGTTGCCTTATTGCCTTTTGTCGTTCTTTTGCGATTTCCGAATCAATTTCGAAAGGGCTTTTTCTTTAGCCTTCCTCTCATGATTCTTCTTTTCATTCACTTTGCTTTCAAGAAAGAGAAGCTCGGAACGCATGTTCAAATAGTTTTTATAGCGTTCCATCTCCAAAGAGCCATCCATGAGCAGTTCGCGTACGGCGCACCCCGGCTCATTTTGATGGGTGCAATCATTGAAGCGGCACCGCTTGGCAGCTTCATGAATCTCGCCGTAGGTGTCGTCTAGGCTCTGCCGACTTCCCCAAAGCTGAAGCTCGCGCATGCCGGGTGTGTCGATCACCATGGCTCCGCTTTCCAGAAAGAACAGCTCCTTGTGGGATGTTGTATGCTTCCCCCTCAAGTCGCTTTCACGCAGCGAACCGGTTTTCAATGCGCTTCTTCCCAAAAGAGCGTTGATCAGCGAGGACTTGCCCACACCGGAATGTCCGGTGAAAGCAAGAGTAGAGCCGCGACGAAAGCTCATTGAGAATGTCTCCAGCCCTTCATGGGTCATGGCACTCACCACGTGGATAGGGAAATCCTCCGCGACGCTCTGGGCTTGAAGCAGGGCGAGGTCCTTGTCGGCGCAAAGGTCTGCCTTGTTGAGGACGATAATCGGCTTGGCGCCGCCTTCCATGGTCATGGCAATATACCGCTCAACGCCCCGGAGATTGAAGTTCCTGCCTCCATCAAGGCCGCAGACGATGCAGAGATAATCAATGTTCGCTGCAATTACTTGCTCCTGCGTTTCCGATCCTGCTCTGTTGCGGGAAAACGCACTGGCCCGTGTCAGGACCTTCTCGATCTGGGCGTAATCGTCGCATTGTCGAATAACGACCCAGTCGCCCACAGTGGGGTAATCAGCCCGGTTGATGGCGGTGTACTGAAAGTGGCCTGAGACGTCTCCGTTCACGACGCCTTGCGGTGTGTATATCCTGTACTGGTGGCGTGATTCCTTTACAACGCGACCAACATTGAATCCTTGATGTTTGTATGGCTGAAACTGGTCTTCGAAAAACGGATTCCAACCGAGTTCTTGCATACTAAACATGTTCGCCACCCATGTGTTGACGTTCAATTTTGTCCAAAGCGATTCTGGCCGGGAAAGGCAATTGCGTAATCAGGCGTGCTGCCAGCGTAAACAGTACGACCTCATTGTCGTCGCAGGCAATGCGGTTGGTGCGGATAAAGCCGCATTTTTGGCACTGGTGTATAACAGCGCACTCCCCGTTGTCCTTAATCCACAAAGCGATTGGCTCCATGGTGCCTCGACAACCGGAACGACGATCACCAATTTTCATGTCCACGTGCTTGCTGTGCAGGCAGTGGCAACAATGGTTTCGATTTTTCGTTCCGCTTAATGGCGAGGGGACTGTGAGTCCGCAATGGTCACATATAAATGGGTTTGTATCAAAGTGTATGGTTTTCCGCTGTCGGGACATGACTTTGCTCCTGCAAATACACATTGTATTTACCTGCCTTTGCAGCCGCTTATGAAGCCTGTCTCTTGATTGGGCGAGAACAGCGCGCGGCAACGCGAACCTATAAAATCCAGTCGGGATTCACAGAGGTTGCCTGCTTGCGCATAGCACAAACCAAGAGCGTGCTTGAAGAAAGCCGCTACAAATGAACGTATCGGGGTAATGACAATATGGGGCAGGGGTGCCCTGTTTTGCGGGATGCGGAAGAAAGTGGGTATAAGAGCAGAAAGCTCCCATTAGAACGTTGTCTAATGAGGAATCTTTTCAAGCGCATTCCTAAAACAGGAACACCCTTTTTACATTTGTAAACATCAAAGCTCCTTTGAATTGATGCCATGCACATATTCAGTGAATGGCGCATTTGTCAATGGCTGATTGCCGTCACGAAATGGATGCTGGTGTGCTTCGTCCTTCGCGGCATCTGGCCTGCATTGAAGAAGTGTTGCGGTCCCGTTGCCCGCCCATGGCGAGCTGGTGTGGGTGTCCTCAGTTGCAGAACCGCACGGATGCCTCCCTGCGGAATCACCTCCGCTCCCGCCCCCATCGTTCAACACACCCGCCATCGCCACCCCACCCCCATCCCCCATATTGGGATTCTCAAGGGCGAAGCCCTTGAGCAGCGTTGCTATCTTGATCTCTAAGCCCCTTCGTCCTTTCAGGCCGAACGGACTAAGAGCTCAAGTCAGCGGAGCTATCCTCTTGACCACGGCGTAACGACCCGGCCCATCCTAGGACACCGCATTCGGCGCCCCTCATGCGCAACGCCCTTGAGCAGCGTTGCTCTCTTGATCTCTAAGCCCCTTCGTCCTTTCAGGCCGAACGGACGAAGAGCTCAAGCCAGCGGAGCTATCCTCTTGACCGCGGCGTCGCGACCCGGCCCATCCCAAGGCACCGCCTGTACAACACTGTGGTGTTGTGGAGGGCGATGCAAAAAATGCTGTTGCATGCGGCGGTGCAGTGACGCGCACGCGTTATATGGGGGCGGGGGAGGGTGGTGTGACGGGGCGTCACAGGATTGAAACATCCAAACCGCTTGACACAGCGGCAAAAGTGGGCGTAACACTTTTCGCATGTGCAACACCACCACCGCTACCACCACCCGCTTTACCATGACCGGCCTGATGTATTTCTGGCTGTTCTTTATGTATTTTATGCGGGCCTGCGGTCAGGGGTGGAAGGGTTTATAGCACGGGTAAAAACCAGCTTTCATCGGGGCCGCAGGCATCAGCCTGCGGCCCTTTTTTATGCAATTTCGGGCTTGTGCAGGCTGGTGTCGGCGCAGATGAGGCGCAACACAGTGGAGATAAGACAATGATGCTTGGCAAAGCCATCCGGCTGGAACGAATGTTCAACCGCAACACGGGACGTACCATCGTGGTTCCCATGGACCACGGGGTGAGTGTTGGCCCCATTTACGGCCTTGTAGACCTCAAGGGCACCGTGAATCAGATTGCGGAAGGCGGCGCGAACGCCGTGTTAATGCATAAGGGGCTGCCACGCTGCACGCACCGTGGTGCGGGACGAGACATTGGCCTTATCATTCACCTTTCTGCCAGCACGTCGTTGTGTCCGACGCCGAATGCCAAAACCCTCGTGGGCACGGTTGAGGACGCGCTGAAATTGGGTGCGGACGCGGTATCCGTGCATGTGAACCTTGGCGATGAGACGGAGCGCCACATGCTGCACTCCCTTGGCGAGGTGACCTCGAAGGCCGCAGAGTGGGGCATGCCTGTGCTGGCGATGCTGTACGCCCGCGGCCCGCAGATTGAAAACGAATTTGCGCCGGAGATGGTTCGCCACTGCGCCCGTGTGGGCGAAGAGCTTGGTGCCGATGTCGTCAAGGTCGCCTACACCGGCGATGTGGAGAGCTACGCCACTGTTGTGGAATCGTGCTGCATTCCGGTGGTGATTGCCGGTGGTCCGAAGCTGGACAACACCACGGACCTTCTGCGTATGGTACACGACAGCATTCAGGCGGGCGGCGCTGGGCTGTCCGTTGGCCGCAACGTCTTCCAGCACCGGGACGTCTCCCGCTTGCTCAAGGCGCTGAACGGCATCGTCCATCAGGACTGGGACCTTGATCAGGCCGTTGAATTCATGGGCGAGAAACTGGACTAGAACCGGCAAAACCACAGCGGAAGCGACCAATGAAACAGATTTTTGTACAAGCCATCCCCTTCGACAAGCACTTCGTGACTCTGGCTCTGGAATCCGGCGTAGACGGCGTTATCGTGGAGAAAAAGGACGCAGAAGCGGTCCGCGCGCTGGCCAAGACAGCCGTGCACACTCCCGGCGATTTCACCATCGTTGCCCTTGGTGGAAAAGAGGACGAGGAAAAGGCGGCAAAGGCCCTTACGGCGGGGAAAAACGTCATCCTGCGCGAGGGATGGGAAATCATCCCTGTGGAAAACCTTCTGGCGCAGGGGCAGGGCCTTGGCGTGGAAGTGGCCTCCTATGACCGGGCAATTCTGGCTGCGGGCATTCTGGAGCGCGGCGTGGATTTCCTTGTTGTGCTGCCCGAGGCGGCGGCGGATTTGAAGGCCATTGTCGGGGAGCTGAAATTGAGCCAAGGCACGTTGGAGCTTGAGACCGCCACGGTCACGGCAGTGGAGCAGGCGGGCCTTGGGCACCGCGTGTGCGTGGATACCCTGAGCATGCTGAAGACCGGCCAAGGCATGCTGGTTGGCAATTCCAGCGCCTTTACCGTGCTGGTGCATGCGGAGACGGAGTCCAACCCGTATGTTGCGGCGCGTCCTTTCCGTGTAAATGCCGGCGCGGTCCATGCCTATGCCGCCATGCCCGGCGACAAAACCAATTACCTTGAAGAGCTGCAGGCTGGGTCGCAGGTGCTGGTGGTGGATGCCTCCGGCAAAACCTCCCTTGCCACGGTGGGCCGGGTGAAGGTTGAAGTCCGCCCCATGCTGCTGGTGACGGCGCGGACCAAGGCCGGCGCAGAGGGCAAAATCTTTCTCCAGAACGCGGAAACCATCCGCGTGGTGCGTCCGGACGGAAGCCCTGTTTCCGTGGTGGAGCTGGTCCCGGGCGATGAAATCCTTGTTCGGACGGACGCGGCGGGCCGCCATTTCGGCATGCGCATTCAGGAAGAGATCAAGGAAGGCTGATGATGGGCGACGCCATGGAGAAGAGCGGCGCGAAGGAGCGCCTTGGCGAGCTCCGCCGCGAAATCGACGCCATAGACGAAGCACTGGTGGCGCTCCTCAACCGCCGGGCGGGCTGCTCGCTGGAGGTTGGGCAGATTAAGCAGGGCTCTGGCGACTGCGTGTTCAAGCCCCTGCGGGAGTTGCAGGTCATGGAGCGCCTGCTGGTGCATGCCGACGCCCTGCCGGAGCGCCATTTGCGCGCCATCTACCGCGAGATTTTTTCATCCAGCCGCCGGCTCCAGCACCCGCAGCGGGTGGCCTACCTCGGCCCCGAGGGCACGTTCTCGTACTTTGCGGGCATTGAATTTTTGGGCCACAGCGCGGACTACATGCCCCAGCAGGACCTGGAGGGCGTGTTCCGGGCGGTGAGCTCGGGCGAATGCGGCCTTGGCGTTGTGCCGCTGGAGAACTCCCTCCATGGCACCGTGGGCCAGAGCCTTGATTTGTTCCTGCGCTTTGACGTGCGCATCCAGAGCGAGCTGTACTGCAAAATCAGCCACAGCGTGCTGGGCGCGGCGCAGAAGCTGGGCGACGTAAAGCGGGTGTACTCGCACCCGCAGCCCCTTGCCCAGTGCGCGCGCTGGTTGCGCGGCAACCTGCCAAACGCTGTGCTGGTGCCTGTGGAAAGCACAGCCGCTGCCGCATCCCGCGTGCAGGACGACCCGGAGGCCGTGGCCATCGGCCATAAGCGCCTCGGCGATATCTTCGACCTGAACGTTCTGGTCGAGGGCATTGAGGACCTGCCGGATAACTGGACACGGTTTGTGGTGATTGGTCAGGGGCAGGAGACGGGAGAAGGGCGTGACAAAACGTCGCTCCTCTTCACCCTGCCGGATAAGCCCGGCGCGCTGTCCGGCGTGCTGGATGTGTTCACCCGCCACGGCGTGAACATGAAGAAGCTGGAATCGCGCCCCATGCGGGGCGAAAAATGGAAGTATGTGTTTTTTGTGGATGCGCAGTGTGATTTGGAACGCAGCGACTTTGCCCATGTCTTGACGGAAGTGGAAGAGCGCTCAACCACCATGCGCATTCTGGGGTGCTACCCGGAGGGAGAGTCCTTTGACGTCTCCTCGCAACCCGGGCCGGACGCGCCGTAAAAAATATTCGCATTTCGCAAAGGGAGAAGAAGGGAATGAAGGTCAACTACGACGAACAGAAGGACGTCCTACGTATCGTCCTCTCCGGAACGCCGGTCCGCCGGTGTGACCATGAAAAGCCCGGCGTGGTGCTGGGCTATGGCGGGGACGGAACACTGGTGAATCTGGAAATCCGCGACGCGTCGCGCAAGATAGACAATCCACGCAGTGTGGATATTGCCATGAACGGGCGCAGCGTGCACGGCATGCGCCTTCTGTAACGTTGGAGAAGACGTCCATGCATATTTCTCATGCCACCGTCCGAGTCAAGGCTCCGGCCAGCAAGTCCATGTCGCACCGCGCCGTCATCGCAGCGGCGCTGGCGCAGGGACAGAGTCGGCTGACCGGGGTTTTGGATAGCGTGGACCTCGACCGGACGATGGACTGCCTGCGCGCCTGCGGGGCGACCATCGAACGCCGTGGCGACACTGTCGTCGTGGATGGGGTTTCAGGCCTGCCCCGTGGTGGGGAGAACGAACCGGCGAACTTGAACGTACACGAATCGGGCACGACCTGCCGTTTGATGACTGGTGTTGTCGCGGCGGGCAGAGGGCGCTTTCGCCTCCACGGAGCGCCCCGCATGCACGAGCGCCCAATCGGTGCTCTTGCCAATGTGCTTGAAGACCTCGGCGCGCAGTTCGTTTGGGAAGGGAAAAAGGGGTTTCCGCCGTTCGTTCTTTCCGCCTCGGGCTTTCCGGGCGGCTCGGTCACCGTTGATGCCGGGGAGAGCAGTCAGTACCTCTCCGGCGTGCTGCTGGCCGCAGCGTGCGCCCGCGAGACGACAACCGTCGCCCTTGGCGGCGAAAAGGTCGTGTCGTGGCCGTATGTGGCACTGACACTGCAAATTCTGGACGACTTCGGCATTGATGTGCGCGTGCAGACCCGCAGCGAAGGCGGCCAATGGGCCGATACCGACTGGCGGGATATGGACGCCGCACGCCCCGGCCATGTGCGCTTTGTGGTGCAGCCGGGCGCTTATGTCAGCGGCGATTATGCCGTTGAGGGCGACTGGAGCAACGCGTCGTACTTTCTTGCGGCGGGGGCTGTTGGGCCGCACCCGGTACAGGTGAGCGGTCTGCGTATGGACTCCCTGCAGGGCGACCGCGCCATGCTGGACATCCTTGGCCTGATGGGCGCGCGCATTACGTGGTCTGCGGACGGCGTGCTGGTTGCGCCGCCGGTCTCCGGCGGCCTGCGCGGGGTGACGGTGGACATGGGCTCGTGCCCGGACATTGTGCCCACTGTGGCTGTTGTGGCGGCCCACGCCACGTCGCGGACCGTCATCACCGGCGCGGCGCATCTGCGCATTAAGGAATGCGACCGCCTTGACGCCACGGCCACGGAACTCGCCAAGGTGGGCGCCAAGGTCACGACCACGGATGACGGGCTCATCATTGACCCGGCTCCCATCCGTCCCGGAGCGGTGGACCTTGCCACCTACGGCGACCACCGCATTCCTATGAGTCTGTCCGTGCTGGAGCTGTCCGGCGTTGTGCCGCGCTTTGATACGCCGGAGTGTGTTTCCAAATCGTTTCCCGGTTTCTGGGACGAATGGGCTGCTGTCCGCCATGTTGCGGGCCGCGCTGAATAGAGAATGAAGAGTATGCAGATAGAAAGCCTCCTTGTCGTCGGCAGTCAGGGCCGAATGGGACAGCTGTTCATGCAGCGGGCCGAGTCGTGTGGACTTGGCGTGCGCGGCGTGGACAGGCCGCTGTCCCGCTCTGCCGTGGCCGAAGCCGCGCGCGGTGCGGACCTTGTGCTGTTGGCGGTTCCTGCCTCCGCCATGCAGGAGGTCGCCGCGCTGTGCGCGTCCGTGATGACGCCGCCGCAGATTCTGGCGGACATCTGTTCCGTGAAGGTGGCGCCAGTGGCGGCCATGATGGCCGTCTACGACGGCCCCGTTGTGGGGACGCACCCCCTCTTTGGCCCCGCGCCCAGCGCGGAGGACAGGCGCGTGGCCGTGGCCGGTGGCCGGGGCCACGCCGAGCGCGATGCGGTGCAGGCCTGCTTTGCCCGCATGGGCTTTGACTCCTTCATGACCACGGTGGACGAGCACGACAGCGCCATGGCGGCCATTCAGGGCCTCAACTTCGTGACCACGGTGTCGTACTTCGCGGCGCTGGCCGGACGCGAGGAACTGGAAAAATTCATCACTCCCTCCTTCAACCGCCGCCTTGATGCGGCCCGCAAGATGCTGACCGAGGACGCCGAGCTGTTCTGCGGTCTTATGGACGTGAATCCGCACACGCAGGAAAGCGTGCGCGCGTTCCGTTCCATGCTCAACATCGCCGCTGGTGGCGACATTGAACTGCTGGCCGAGCGGGCCAATTGGTGGTGGCGTCGTGATACCCTTGGGGGAGACGTGTAACCTTTTGCCAGCCGTCATATCGGCGCACCACCAGAAAAAAGGCCGCATCCCCCCACCGGGATGCGGCCTTTTTTCATGCCGCGCCGGGGGTGGATGCGCAGGGCGGGGCCGCCGTGTGATGGATGCGAATATCGGGTAGAATGGGGCGGGGGACCTCCCGCCAAAGCAGAACGTCAAGACCGCAGCACTCGCGGAGGACAGCATGAGCAGCATATCGGTACGGCAGCACGGCAAATGGATGCCTGCGGACATACAGACCCCCATCAGCCTTTTCCTTGGGTTGGTGGGGCAGCGGCAGGGCATCCTGCTGGAAAGCGCGCAGGTGGATGGCCGCCACGGGCGCTACAGCATTGTGGCATGGAACTTTGCCCTGCGCCTGTCCTGCGACGGCGGCAAGCTGAAAATTGGCGTGCGCGACCCGCGCTTTGAGCCGCTGCGCGAGCTGGCGGACATGCCCTACATGGACGGCGTGCGCGAGGCCATGCGCCGCATTGAAATCACGCCGGAGGAAGGCTTTGAGGACCTGCCTGCCATCACGCGCGGGCTGGTGGGCTACTTCGGCTACGGCGCGGCGGGCATGTTTGAACCCAAGCTCGCCGAGGTCCTGCACCCCGAGGACGCCGAGGCCTGCCTTGTCCTGCCCGGCAACGTGGCGATCTTTGACCACCTGCGCAGCCGTCTGTGCCTGCTGACGCTGAATCCCGGAGTGAAGCCGCAGGTGGATATGAAGGCCGTGGCCCGCGCCGCCGTGAATCCGGACATCGGCGAAACCAGCGTACATCCCGGCAAGCGCGACTATATGCGCAGCGTGGAGCGGACCATAGACCTCATCAAACAGGGCGAATGCATCCAGACGGTGCTGTCCACGCGCTTTTCCGCGCCATTTTCGGGCGACGCCTTTGTGCTGTACCGCCGCCTGCGGCAGGTGAATCCCTCGCCGTATCTGTTCTTTATGCGGCTGCCGGGCATTGAGCTGTTTGGCTCATCGCCGGAACTCCTTGTGCGGTGTGACGACGGGGAGCTTACCACCTGTCCCATCGCCGGAACGCGAAAGCGCGGGGCGACGCCTGCTGAGGACGCGGCGCTGGCCGAAGAGCTTCTTGCCGACCCCAAGGAGCGCGCCGAGCACGTGATGCTGGTGGACCTTGGCCGCAACGACCTTGGCCGCATTGCCACGGCCGGGAGCGTGAGCGTGGATTCCTTCATGCAGGTGGAGCGCTTTTCCCACGTGATGCACCTGACCTCGTATGTGAGCGCGCGCCTTCGCGAGGGGCTGGACGCCCTTGACGTGTTGGCGTCGGCATTTCCGGCGGGCACGGTATCCGGCGCGCCCAAGGTGCGGGCCATGGAAATCATCGCGGACATGGAGCCGCAAGCGCGCGGGCCGTATGCTGGCGCCATCGGCTGGGTCGGCCTCGACAAAGGGCGCGTGGATATGGACACGGGCATCACCATCCGCAGCATGTGGGTGCGCGACGGCACCCTGCATTGGCAGGCCGGGGCGGGCATTGTGTTCGATTCCGACCCGGAGCGCGAATGGGAGGAGTGCGCCAACAAGGCGCGCGTATTGGGAGAGATACTCAAAGGACGCGGAGGCGGCGATGTTCTTGCTGATTGATAACTACGATTCCTTCACCTTCAATCTGGTGCAGGCGTTTCAGCGGCTTGGGCGTGCCCCCCTTGTGCTCAAAAACGACGACCCCCACGTCCTTGAGCTGGCGGACAGCGGCGAGGTAACCAGCGTGTGCCTGTCCCCGGGGCCGAGTTGTCCGGCCAACGCCGGGCTGTGTCTTGAATTCCTTGGGCGGCTTGATCCGGCGGTGCCGGTGCTTGGGGTGTGCCTTGGGCATCAGGTGCTTGGTGAGTATGCCGGCGCGCCCGTGGTGCAGGCAGGGCGCATCATGCATGGCAAGGTGTCGGACATCACCCACGACGGCCAAGGGCTGTTTGCGGACATGCCGAATCCGGTAACGGTTGGGCGCTACCACTCCCTCATTGTGGATGTGGAAAACGCGGCGCCCGAGGCCAAACAGCGGCTGGTGGTCACTGCCCGCACGGAAATGGGCGAGGTTATGGGCATCCGCTATGTGGACAGGCCGTGGGTTGGCGTGCAGTTCCATCCTGAATCCATGCTCACTCCGGAAGGGCTGGCGCTGTTGGCGCGGTTTCCCGAGGGGCTTGTCAGTACACCGCACGCGGCGCGCGCTGGTGCGTAGAAAAACGCTATTCGCAGAAGGAAGGGAATCATGACAGGGATGCACATGGCCGAAGTGTTGGAACTTCTGGCGTTTCATAAGGATTTGCCGCAAGAGATGGCCGAGGAGAGCTTCCGCCGTCTGATGGATGGCAGCATGACGCCGGCGCAGGCCGGGTCGTTTCTCATGGGCCTCAAGACCAAGGGCGAGACGTCCCTTGAACTGACGGCGGCGGTGCGCGCGGCCCTTGAGCAGGCGCGGCTGGTGCCGGGGCTGACGGGCAAGCGCATCGACACCTGCGGCACGGGCGGCGACGGGCAGTGCAGTTTCAATTGCTCCACGGCGGTGGCCCTGACCCTTGCGGGCATGGGGTACGACGTGGTCAAGCATGGCAACCGTTCCGTCTCCAGCACCTGCGGCAGCGCGGACGCGCTGGAGGCCCTTGGGCTGTCGCTGACAACGGAGCCGGACGCCGTGGCCGGGGAGCTTGCGGAGCGGCATTTCGCCTTTTTGTTTGCTCCAGGCTACCATCCGGCGTTTAAGCACGTGATGCCGGTGCGCAAGGAAATCGGCTGCCGCACGCTCTTTAACCTGCTGGGGCCGCTTTTGAACCCCGCGCGGCCGACGCATCAACTGCTGGGTGTGGCTATGCCGGAGTTTGTCCTGCGGATGGCGACGGTGCTGGCGAATACCGGCGTCACGCGCGCGGCGGTGGTGCACGGCGCCGGCGGGTTTGATGAACTCACCCCCTTTGGCGTGAATGACATTGTGCAGGTGCGCGACGGCTGGCTGCGCGAGGAGCGCCTTGACCCGCGCGACCTTGGCTTTGCCCTGCATGCGCCCGAGGCCGTGGCCGTGCGTGGCCGCGAGGAAGCTGTGGACGCCCTGCGCGAGGTGCTGGCCGGTCGCGGTCCCATCGCCATGCGCGAAATGACGGCGCTGAATCTGGGTATGTGCCTGTTCCTGCTGGAGGACGACTACACCCTCAGCGAGGCCATGGACACCGCGCGTGAGGCGCTGTCGTCAGGGGCCGGGGAGACGTTGATCAATGCTTGAGCGGTTTGCCAATGCCAAGGCGGCGGAGATTGCCGCCCTTGAGGATATGCAGGCGCGCGGCGCCTTGCCCGCGCCCTACGCCGGGCCGCGTCCGCCCTTTGTGGAGCGCCTTGTCCAGCACGGGCCGGGGGCGGTTATTGCCGAGTACAAGCGCGCGTCCCCCAGCCGGGGCGATATTGCCCCGCACCTGCGCGCGCGGGATGTGGCCGAGGCCTACGCCCGCGGCGGCGCGGCGGCCATGTCCGTACTGACGGAGGCCGACCACTTCCGCGGCAAGCTGGAGTTTTTGGGCGAGGCCTGCGCCAGCGGACTGCCGCTCCTGCGCAAGGACTTCATCCTGCATCCTTTGCAACTGGTGCAGACGGCGGCAACGCCCGCGTCCGCCGTCTTGCTTATTGCGCGGATGGTGGATGTGGACCGGCTGGCGGAACTCTTGACCCTGTGCCGCGATCTGCGTCTGACGCCTGTGACCGAGGTCTTTGACGCAGACGACCTTGCCCGCGCCCGCACCGCAGGCGCGCGGCTTATTCAGGTGAATAACCGCGACCTGGACACCTTGGACGTGGACGTGCAAACCTCCCGCACGCTCATTGAGCGCAAGCAGTCCGGCGAGTTGTGGGTCAGCGCCAGCGGCATCACCACCCATCAGCAGGTCAGCGAGTTGGCCGGGCTGGGGTATGACGCCGTTTTGGTGGGCACCTTCCTTATGGAGGGTGGCGACCCGGCGGGCGCGCTGCGGCGGCTGACCACGGGGGGCGCATCATGAGCGGCGCGCGCTTTCGGGTGAAGGTCTGCGGCATGACGCGGCAGGCGGACGCCGACATGTGCATCCGTCACGGCGCGGATATGTTGGGCTTTATTTTCCATCCGGCAAGCCCCCGCAATATCACCCCAGAGGACGCGGCGGCCATCCGCACGCCGGGCGTAACGCGCGTTGGCGTGTTTGTCTCGCAGGACGCAGGCGAGGTGCGCGGCATCATGGCCCGCGCCGGGCTGGACATTGCCCAGTTGGCCGGAGACCACGACCGTGCGGCGTGTATGGCCATTGGGCCGGAGCGCGTTATGCGCGTGTTCCGTCCGGAGGCCCATGCTCGCCGCGCCGGGCTGGAGGCGGAGCTTGCCGCCTTTGACGGGGCCATGGCCCTTGCCCTGCTGGACGCCGGAACCGCTGGCGGGGGCCATGGCCGGACCCTTGATTTTGCGGGGTTGGCCGGATTGCGCAGTCCTACGCCGTGGCTCCTTGCCGGGGGCCTGTCGCCGCAGACGCTACCAACAGCGCTGCGGCAGTGTGCGCCGGACGGCTTTGACCTCAATTCCGGCGTGGAGTCCGCGCCCGGACGCAAGGACAACGCCCTTGTGGGGCAGGCGCTGGCACTCCTGCGCGGCGCGTAAACCGTTTTTGAAAGCAAACGACAACGAGAGAACACTCAATCCTCCGCCGTGTGGCGGAGTTGGAGGCCACAGAGATATGCAGAAAGGATACTACGGAGCCTTCGGCGGACAGTTTGTGCCGGAGCTTCTCATGCCCCCACTGGAGGAACTTGAGGAGGCCATGGCGCGCATTGTCCGGTCCCGTAATTTTTTGACGGACTATGCCCAGTTGCTTTCGGACTATGTGGGCCGCGCTACGCCGCTGACCCTGTGCCGCACCCTGTCGCAGCAGGTGGGTTTCAATATCTGGCTCAAGCGCGAGGACCTCGCCCACACCGGCGCGCATAAAATCAACAATACCATGGGGCAGGCGCTGCTCGCCAAGCACATGGGCAAGCCCATCCTGCTGGCGGAGACTGGCGCGGGGCAGCACGGCGTGGCGACGGCCACGGCGGCGGCCGCCCTTGGCCTTGAATGCGTTGTGTACATGGGCGCAACGGACGTGGAGCGGCAAGCGCACAACGTGCGGCGCATGGAGCTGCTCGGCGCGGAGGTGCGCCCGGTGCACTCCGGCACCAAAACCCTCAAGGACGCCACCAACGCCGCCCTGCGCCACTGGATTGCGGAGCAGGGGACCACGCACTATTGCCTTGGCTCCGTTGTTGGCCCGCACCCCTTCCCGGAGCTGGTGCGCGACTTCCAGACCGTGATTGGGCACGAGACGCGCCAGCAGAGCGTGGAGAAGTTCGGCGGCCTGCCGGACGCCATTGTCGCCTGTGTGGGCGGCGGCTCCAACGCCATTGGCATCTTCCACCCCTTCCTTGAGGACCGCGAGGTGCGCCTTGTGGGCGTCGAGGCCGCGGGCGAGGGCACGCCGGACTGCTACCATTCCGCCAGTGTGACCAAGGGCACCGACGGCGTCTTGCACGGGGCCAAGAGCCGCCTGCTCCAGACGCCGGACGGCCAGATTATGCCCTCGCACTCTGTTGCGCCGGGGCTGGACTATCCGGGCGTTGGGCCGGAGCACGTGCATCTGGAGACCTCGGGCCGCGCGGAATACGTGAGCGTGACCGACGATCAGGCCCTTGGCGCCTTCCGCGCCCTGTGCCGCAAGGAGGGCATCATCCCCGCCCTCGAATCCTCCCACGCGCTGGCGTACGTGCTGGAGAACGCGGATGTGTTCGAGCCCGGCAGCAATGTGGTGGTGAACCTTTCCGGACGCGGCGACAAGGATCTTGGCATCATCGCGGAACTGGACCTCTAAGACGCAACAGCATGCAGGCGGCACAGGCCGCCGTGGAGATTGATATGGCTGCATCAAAATTGACGAGTCGCATACGGCAGGCAAACGAGGCGGGGCGCAAGGGCCTCATCGCGTATCTTCCGGCAGGGTTCCCCAGCCTTGAGGAGTTCTTTGACGTCCTCAAGGAGCTGAGCACGGCGGGGGCGGATATTATTGAAATTGGCGTGCCCTTCTCCGACCCCGTGGCCGACGGCCCGGTGGTGGAGCAGGCCGCGCTGGAATGCATTGAACGCGGCGTAACGCTGGAGTGGATTCTGCGCGAACTGCCAAAGCACCGCGCGGACATTGACGCTGCGGTCCTGCTTATGGGCTACACCAATCCCTTTTACCAGTATGGCTACGACCGCCTTGCCGCCGATGCGTCGGCCGCCGGGGTGGACGGCTTTATCGTGCCGGACCTGCCCTTTGAGGAAGCCGGAGACCTGCTGCATGCCCTCAAGGACACGGACGCCGAACTGGTGCCGCTTATTGGCCTGAATACCTCAGCGGAGCGCATGGCGCTGTACACCAAGGGCTTTGGCGGATTCTGCTACGTGGTGAGCGTGCTTGGCGTGACCGGCGGGCAGGTGGACGTGCAGGCGCTGGTTGGCGAGAAGCTGGCCGAGGCCAAGGCGTGCTTTGACATCCCCGTGGCGCTGGGCTTTGGCATTAAGGAGCCGTCCCAGCTTGCGGACGTGGGCGGGCATCTGGACGCTGTGGTCTTTGGCAGCGCTCTTATTACCCACCTGCGCGAAGGCGGCACGGCCAGCGAATTCATGGCCGCGTGGACCGCATAGCCGCGCTGTTTCGGCCCGCCGTGGTCGGGGCTTCCTCAGGAGGCCCCGCGGGGCGGGCCGCTATCCGACAAGGGCGGTGTACACATCGCCCCACAGGATGACGAGGATGGTCGCAAGGCACAGAAAGGGACCGTAGGGCAGGGCGGATTCGCGCTTGTCCCCGTCGCCGCGCGCGGTGACAAAGCCCACAATGCCAGCGGCGGCCGCGCTGATGATGATAACGGGCGGCAGCATGGACAGCCCCGTCAGCGCGCCGATGAGGAAGATGAGATATACGTCCCCCTCGCCCATCCCCTGCACGCCGCGAATGCGCGTGTACACGGCGTTCACCGTCCAGAAGAGCCCCGCGCCCACCACAGCCCCCAGCATGGAGTCTACAAGGTCCACGCCAAGCACCGTTGGCGCAAGGCCCAGCGCGGCCAGCGAGCCGATGAGCATGGGTCGCAGGGGCAGGGTGTAGGTCTCAAGGTCAATGAAGCTGATAACGATGAACAGCCCGCTAAAGGCCATATACGTCGCCCACTTGGGGCCGGGGCCAAAGGTGATGGCAAGGGCCAGCGCAATGAGGGCGCTCAGGCCCTCCACAAGGGGGTAGCGCGCGCTGATGTGGCAGCGGCACGAGCGGCACTTGCCCAGCAGCAGGGCGTAGCTGAGCAGGGGGATATTCTCCCACCACGCCAGAAAATGCCCGCACTGGGGGCACTTGGAGCGGGGCGGATTGGCAACGGATTCGCCGGAGATGGTTCTGTGGATGCACACGTTGTAAAAACTGCCAAGGCAAAGCCCCAGCACAAGGGAAAGGCCGTGGAATGCGGCTGTATACTGCGTCATGGTGCGTTTTCCATGTGGCGGCAAGGGTTGATGGGGCTTCGGAATTGGGGCATTGTTCCCCGGTCCGGAAGCGTGATGTGCAATCAGTAATGAATTTCAAGGGTTCGGACAAGGCGCAGGCGCCATCTTCCGGACATCTACAGCGTTAAGGAGCCGCAAGGTCTATGCAAAGCACCACTCGTTTTCTCCCACACTACACGCCGGAAGAGCTGGCTACCATACAGTTGGATGGCCTGAAATGGACCGTGCGCCACGCGGCAACAGGCAGTGACGCCTACGCCGCAAAATTCCGCGATGCCGGTATCCGCCCGGAGGACATCCGCAGTCTGGACGATTTGCGGCACCTGCCGTGCACCAGCGTGGAGGACCTGCGCGACGGGTATCCGTTTCCGCTGCTGTCCGTGCCGGAGCGCAACGTGGTGCGCATGCATGCGTCCAGCGGCACCACCGGCAAACGCAAGGTGCTGACCTATACCCAGAAGGATGTCAACGACTGGATGGAGATGATGGCCCGCTGTTACGAGCTGGCCGGACTCACCGAGCTGGACCGCATCCAGATTTGCGCCGGGTATGGCCTGTGGACCGCCGGGGCGGGCTTCCAGCTGGGGGCCGAGCATTTTGGCGCCATGGCTGTGCCCGTTGGGCCGGGCAACATGAACATGCAGTTGCAGCTTTTGGTGGATATGGGCGTCACCTGCATGTGCTCCACGGCCAGCATGGCCCTGCTGATGGGCGAGGAAGTGGAAAAGCACGGCCTGCGCGACTCCCTGCGCCTTCGGACCTGCATCTTCGGCTCCGAGACGCACACCCCCAAAATGCGCCAGCGCTTTACGGAACTGCTGGGCATTGAGGACA
Organism: Desulfobaculum senezii; assembly: GCF_054657395.1. NCBI lineage: Bacteria > Pseudomonadati > Thermodesulfobacteriota > Desulfovibrionia > Desulfovibrionales > Desulfovibrionaceae > Desulfobaculum > Desulfobaculum senezii. The sequence goes on from NZ_BAAHYU010000003.1 coordinate 346,129, forward strand.
GCTTTGACATCTCGGGCATGACGGAGCTTTACGGTCCCGGCGCGGGGCTGGAGTGCGCCGCCCACGACGGCATCCACTACTGGGCGGACATGTACATCGTGGAAATCCTCGACCCGGAAACGCTGGAGCCTGTGCAGCCCGGCGAGGTGGGCGAGATGGTTGTCACTACCCTGCGCAAGGAGGCCGCCCCGCTCATCCGCTACCGCACGCACGACCTGACGCGCCTCATCTCCGGCGAGTGCTCCTGTGGCCTTGCCCTGCCGCGGCACGACAAAATCATGGGCCGCAGTGATGACATGATCATCTTCCGCGGCGTGAATATTTATCCCGGCCAGATTGCCGCGGTCCTTGGCGGCTTTGACGGCATCTCCTCGGAGTATCAGGTGACGCTGGCCCGCCGCGACGGGCGCGACTTCATGACCGTTGCCGTGGAGCGCGCCAAGGGCGCCCACAGCGGCGGCGACGAGGCCCTTGCCACAGCCGTTGGGCAGGAGCTGCACCGCCAGCTCATGGCCCGCGCCGCCGTACAGGTGGTGGACCATGGCGCGTTGCCGCGTTCCTTCGGCAAGACCCGCCGCGTCATTGACGACCGCGAAAACGGCTGCGCCGCCGAGTAAGGCGCGCCGCGTCCTGCTGCGGTGCGAAGTGCAAGACTCAGCGCCGGACGGTCCCTATGGACTGTCCGGCGCTTTTGCGTGCTAGGCGAAAAAGCCGATGATGTACTTGGCCGCGGTCCCGGCCAGGACCAGGCAGAGCATGGCCTTGATGAGACGCGCGGGGATGAATTTTTGGCAGCGCGCGCCAAGCCACATGCCCACCGCGCCGCCAAGGCCGAAGGACAGCCCAAGGCCCCAGTCCGGGGCGATGCTTTGCGCGGGGTGCAGCACCGCCAGCAGTTGGTAGAAGGCCACCCCGGCCACGGAGGTGACAAAGGTGCCCATGAGCGCCGGCCCGGCCACCACATACACAGGAATGCCAAGGACGGAGACGAAAAACGGCGCGATGATGGCGCCGCCGCCAATGCCGTAGATGCCGCCGATGATGCCCACCACAAAGGTCAGGGCCATAAGGGCGGGCGTTTTGACGGTGAAGGTGTCGCCGTTGAAGGCGAAGCGGACGGTGGTCAGGGAGCCGGGCAGAGGGGTAACGCGCCCGGTGGTCCCGCGACGCGCGGCGCTGTGAAAGCGCGCCTCGGCGGAATCCTTTGGCCGGGCGAGCACGTCGCGCAGCAGGCGCACGCCAATGTAGAGCAGCACCACCCCGACAAACAGCTTAAAGTGCCGCGGGTCCGGCAGCCATGTGACGCGGATGACCGCACCGATGAGCACGCCGGGCAGGGTGCCCGCCACCACCGCCCATGTGAGCGGCCACAGCATGCGCCCCTCGCGCATATAGCGCAGCACGCCGCTGGGGATGGCAACGATGTTGAACAGCTGGTTGGTGGCGCTGACCGAGGGCGTGGTGTAGCCCAGCACCGTCATTTGAAAGGGCAGCAGGAGAAAGGCGCCGGACAGTCCGCCCATGGAGGTGAAAAAGGAGATGACGCACGCCGTGAGCGGCGGAATCCAGAAGGCGACGTCTATTCCGGCAACGGGAAAGTGCATGGCGGGCTCCTGTGCGCGGTTTGGGGTGCTGCGTTTGGAGTGTCACGCGTGGCGTGATGGGCGTCAAGTGCGGCGAGGGCGCGGTAAATGAATTATCCCCGTAAACGGGCCGGGCGCTTTGCGGGGAAGTATGCTAGTGTAGCGCCGTCACCAACGCGCCGGAGAGGGGCGGTATGCAGAAGCTCTGCAACGCCGCAAACCACAAGGACCACAGCACAAGACTGGGCCTTGTGCTGTGGTCCTTGGAGAAAATTCTGCTTGACCGCCGCCCGGAAAGTCGAGACATCCGGCTCGGCGCAGCTGACTAGTGGTGGTCTTTGTTCTGGCGGATGCGGTACAACGCAGTACCCACAATCAACGCCATGTACATGAAGATCAACGGCACGCCGACCCAGCCCTGGGGGGTGCTGTGATATGCATTCTGCATGAGCTCGAACAGGGTTTCCATGGTGCTCCTCCTCGTTGGCTTTTGAAGACCTCAAATTGAATGAAAACCCGAAAATGTCAAGTCGTTTGCACGCGAAAAAGGATATATGAGCGAAAAAATTCACAAAGGCGATATGCTGGACTGCACTGTTGATGCGCTGGCTTTTGGCGGGCGTGGTGTAGCGCGGGCTGATGGGCTGGTCTATTTTATCGACGGTGCATTGCCCGGACAGCGTGTGAAAGCCAAAGTTACGTCGGTCAAGAAGCGTTTTGCCGAGGCCGAGGTCGTCTCCCTTGTGGAAAGCGGCCCGGATGATGTGACCCCGTTTTGCCCCCATTACGGCAAGTGTGGCGGCTGTGACGTGCAGGACCTGTCCTACCCCGCGCAGCTGGAGTGGAAGCGCCGCTTTGTGGTGGACAGCCTGTCGCGCATTGGCGGCGCCGAGGCCCCGCAGGTGGCGCAGACCGTCCCCTCGCCGCAGGAGCAGCACTACCGCAACAAGATGGAGTTCGCCTTTGTCGGCGGCGGCAGCGAACGGAATCTGTCCCTTGGCCTGCATAAGCGCGGCTCCACGGATTCCATTGTGAATGTAGAGCACTGCGCCCTGCAGTCGCCGTTTGCCATGGACGTGGTGGCCGCTGCGCGCGAATTTTGCCGCGAGTCTGCCGTCCCCGCTTACAATCCCGTCACCCGCAAGGGCCTGTGGCGCTTCCTTGTGGTGCGCGAGGCGCGCGGCACCGGGCAGTGTATGGTCCACTGCATCACGGCCCCCGGCGCGGGCGGCGGCGTGGTGCGCGCCCTTGGCGCCATGCTCATGGAGCGCTTCCCCCAGCTGACGACCTTTGTGCACTCCACGCGCAAGGCCACCAGCGCCATCGCCTTTGGTGAGGAGCAGGCCGCCGTCCTCGGTCCCGGATACATTGAGGAAACCGTCCTTGGCCTGACGTATCGCATTTCCCCGGATTCGTTCTTCCAGACCAATACCGCTGCGGCGGAAGTGCTGTATGCCACGGCGCGGGACTTTGCCGGACTGACTGGCGGCGAGACCGTGTGGGATCTGTATTGCGGTTCCGGCGGCATATCGCTTGTTATGGCGCAGCAGGCCGGGCGTGTGGTAGGTTTTGAGAACGTGGCCTCCGCTGTGGAGGACGCCAGCGCCAATGCCGAGCGAAACGGCGTACAGAACTGCGAGTTCGTCGCAGGCGACGTGCGCGGACGCATCAGCCGCCGTAAGGAGCGCCCGGACGTGGTGGTCACCGACCCGCCGCGCAAGGGCATGCACAAGGACGTGGTGCAAGGCATCTTGGACGCCGCGCCCCAGCGCATTGTGTACGTGTCCTGCAATCCCACAACGCTGGCGCGCGACATCGGCATCCTGAGCGAGCGCTACGCCCTGCGGCAGGTGTGCCCGGTGGACCTCTTCCCCCACAGCGCCCATGTGGAGTGTGTTGCACTTCTTGAGTTGAAATAATGGGCAATCCACTGTATGTGGAAACTGAATTTCGTCATGTAAGGAGTGAGCTATGGACTTTTTCTGGTTCTTTCTCGGTTTGGTGATGGTGGGGCTTTGCATGTTCTACATCAAGCAGTCCTGGAAAAACGGCGAGTAGACCACACGCCGGAGCATTTTTCAAAAGGTCCGCCGGAATCCCGGCGGGCCTTTTGACGTTTTGGGGCTGTGGGGGCATGCTGGTGCCGCCTGCGTCATACGGCGGAGGCGCACGGCGCGGGCCTGCCATATTTGGCGCGCCCGCGTGACGACGGACAGGAGGACGACCATGCTGCTGTGTTTTTTGGGCGATTCCCTTGTAAACGGCACCCGCGACCCGGAGTGCCTTGGCTGGGCAGGGCGGCTGTGCGCCCCCATCATCGCGGCGGGGCTGGACCTGACCTACTATAACCTTGGCGTGCGGCGTGACGCCAGCGCGCAGGTGCTGGCCCGGTGGCGCAGCGAGGTTGAGCGCCGCCACATTGACGGCTTGCAGACCCGCCTTGTGTTCTCCTTTGGCACCGGGGATATGGCCATGCCTGGCGGCGCGCCACGCGCCACAGTGGACGAGGCCGCCGAAAATACCCGCCGCCTGCTGGAGGACACCCGCGATTACAAGGTGCTCTTCATCGGCCCGCCTCCGGTGGCGGACGCCGCCCACACGGCCCGAAACCGCGAGCTGTCCAACAGGCTGGGCACGGTGTGCGCCACCTGCGGTGTGCCGTATTTTGACCTGATGGGGCATATTGGCCTGTCCCGTGGCTATATTGACGACGTGAAGGCCTCCGACGGCATCCATCCGCGCGCCGTGGGCTATGGCATTTTGGCCGACTGCATTGGCGAGTGGCCCGCATGGCGGGAGTGGTTCGCCTAATGCGCCGCACTTTTGCATGATGCAGGAATTGGTGCTTGACAGGGCTGTGCGCTTGCGGGTAACCACAAAGCCATGCAAAAGAATCACACCATCGCACCCAGCTTTATTTCTTGGTGGTGGCTCTGGAAACAGAGCCGCGTGTGATGCTATTGCGATAAAGACGACATCAAAAAGACCATACATCAACCGCGGCAGTGCAACTGGCCGCGGTTTTTTTGTGTCCCCCCTCCCGGCCAGCACACTGCCCGCGAAAGGAAGGAGAACTCCTCATGACGACCATGCTCCCCAACGCGGACGGATTTTTCGGTGAACACGGCGGCCGCTTCCTCCCCGACGAAGTGATCCGTGTTGTTGACGAACTGGCCGAAGCCTACGACTCCGTTAAAAATACCCAAGAATTTCAGGACGACTTCAAACGCCTGCTCAAGCATTTCTCCGGCCGTCCGACGCCCCTGTATGCCTGTGCCAACCTGACCAAAAAGCTCGGTGGCGCGCGCATTTACCTGAAGCGTGAAGACCTGAACCATCTTGGCGCGCACAAGGTGAACAATACCATCGGCCAGATTCTGCTGGCCAAGCACATGGGCAAAAAGAAAATCATCGCCGAGACCGGCGCAGGGCAGCATGGCGTGGCCTCCGCCGCCACCGCCGCGCTCATGGGCATGGAATGCACCATCTACATGGGCGCAGAGGACATTGAGCGGCAGAAGCTCAACGTCTTCCGCATGGAGATGATGGGGGCCAAGGTTGTGCCCGCCATGACCGGCCAGCGCACCCTCAAGGAAGCCGTGGATGAAGCCATTGGCGCATGGGTTGCCGACGCGGGCGAGAGCTTCTACCTGCTTGGCTCCGCTGTGGGGCCGCATCCCTATCCCGCCATGGTGCGCGACTTCCAGTCCATCATCGGCACCGAGGCCCGCAAGCAGATTCTGGAGATGGAAGGCCGCCTGCCCGATTATCTCGTGGCCTGTGTTGGCGGCGGCTCCAACGCCATTGGCATGTTCCATCCCTTTATTGAGGATGAGGGCGTGAACATGGTGGGCGTGGAACCCGCCGGACGCGGCATGACCCCCGGCGACCACGCCGCGACCTTGACCTGTGGCACCCCCGGCGTGCTGCATGGCTTCAAGTCCTATCTGCTGCAGGACGAGAAGGGCGAGCCCGCGTCCGTGTACTCCATCTCCGCCGGGTTGGACTACCCCGGCGTTGGTCCGGAGCATAGCTTCCTTAAGGATGCCGGACGCGCCAGCTATTGCGCCGCCAGTGACGAGGAAGCCGTGAAGGCCTTCTTTGCCCTGTCCCGCACAGAAGGCATCATCCCCGCGCTGGAATCCTCCCACGCCCTTGCCGAGGCCATGAAGATGGCCCCCACCCTTGGCGAGGACAAAATCATCATCGTGAATCTGTCTGGCCGTGGTGATAAGGACGTGGCGCAGATTGAGCAGATGCTCTCCGACGGACGCATCACCGCCGATTAGCCCCCCCCTCCACTCCTTCCGTATGTTCTTACGGCCCGTCTGCCACTGGCAGGCGGGCCGTTTTTCGTGCGCTTGAAGCAAAAAAGGCAAATGTGCAGGCTACTGGTGCAATGGGGCTGTATATATGCTATATCCTTGATGGATTGCGAAATATGCTGGGATTGCGGCGCAATTCGCCCTTTGGGCAAAAAAGTTTCAAAGAGGGGTTGACGGAGAGTCTAATTGCTAATAGGAATTATTCTCAACAAAGACACAACGCCTCAACACGAAAAAAGAACCAAGGAGTATAGACATGGAAAACAGGATCCCCCTTCTTGGCGAGAAGTTCCCGGAGATGAAGGTCGTCACCACGCAGGGTGAGAAGAACCTCCCCGGCGATTATAAGGGCAAATGGTTCGTCCTCTTCAGCCACCCGGCTGACTTCACTCCGGTGTGCACCACCGAGTTCGTGGCCTTCCAGAAGCGCATCGAGCAGTTCAACAAGCTCAATTGCGAACTGATTGGCCTGTCCATCGACCAGGTGTTCTCGCACATCAAATGGGTGGAGTGGATTGGCGAAAAAATCGGCGAAGAAATCACCTTCCCCGTCATCGCCGACGACCGCGGCAAAGTTGCCGAGACCCTCGGCATGCTGCACCCCGGCAAAGGCTCCAACACCGTGCGCGCCGTGTTCGTGATTGACCCCGAAGGCCATCTGCGCCTGATGCTCTACTACCCGCAGGAAGTCGGCCGCAACATGGACGAGATTCTGCGCGCTGTAGAAGCCCTGCAGACCTCCGACGCCAACGGCGTGGCCATTCCCGCAGGCTGGCCCAAAAACGAGCTTATCGGCAGCCGCGTCATCGTGCCCCCGGCGCAGGACCATGAAGCCGCCAAAAAGCGTCTGTCCGAATACGACGGATACGATTGGTGGTTCTGCCACAAAGAACTGTAGTTCTCTCTCGACTGGATGGAGTCCGTACCATCCGGCCTCATAGCCCCTCGCTTCCCGCCCCGCAGATTCTTCCCACTGCGGGGCGGGCTTGCGTTTTGGGCTTGGCGCTAGACTGGCGCGGCCCTGCGGCGTTCGGCGGCGGTATGGGCGAGGTCTTTGGTCACCAGCAGGCGGATGGTGCGCTCGTTATCGTCGTTCATAAACATTTCAATAAGTGCGTGCTCCTCCAGCATGTGCAGGGCTTTGTCCACGCTTTCCTTGTTGACGTTAAAGGTCACGGCCAGCGAATTCAGCGTGTCCAGATAGTTCATCTCCGTCACGCCCGCACCGCCCAGCATGCCCAGCACGTTGCAGATGCCGGTGAACAGGTTCGGCACGCGCAGGGATTTGGTGGTGGCCGTCTTCAGGCGGTGGACCAGCACGTTGACCAGCGTGGAAATCATCACCGGCGACTGCTGGAGGAATTCCTCAAAGTCGTATTTTTTTATTTCAATGACTTTGGAGTCCTCCAGCGCCACGGCTGTTGCGGTGCGCTTTTCATCGCCCAGCAGGATGGCCATTTCACCGAACATGGACGGCGGGCGCAGGTGGGCAAAGACCTTCTTTTTGCCGTCCATAATTTTGGATATTTCCACCAGCCCCTCTTTGAGCAGATACGCCGTATCGCCCCGGGACCCCTCGGAAAAGATCACAGCATATTTCAGAAAGTTCTTTACCAAAAAAGACGCGCGCGATTTCGCCGCCATGGTCGCATCCTCCCGTTGCAGGCCGCCGCGTGTGCGGCATGGATGGGTCGTCACTTCACCATACGACCTTTGCGGAAATGCGACAACGTCAGGCTGAGAATGGGCGGGCAAAAAGTCCCGCGGCAGAGGGAGAACGGCAGGATTGGGCTGTGGGGAGGAGCGGCGCGATATGCCGCCATGGCCCGGTGCGTCGGCGCAAAGCGGCGAATTGCCGCGTGCGGGGTGTGGAAAACCAGGCGGCTAGTGCCGTCCGGCCAAGATGCCGCCCTCGCGCAGCAGGCGCATGGTGCGGCGGGGGCCGCCCGTTTCGCCAAAGCGGCGGCGCAGGCGCATCAGGTCGTCTACGGTGTCAATGTCGTCCAGCGTCGGCAGGATTTTGAGGGACGCGCTCGCAAGGGCAAAGGCCGCACGCGTCATGCGGAAGACCTCGGGCGTGCTCCACCGGATGCCCCGGAAGACCTGCGGCACAAAGCCAGTCTGCGTCATAGCGATGAGCGAGTAGCCGCCGTCCGAGCTTGGGGCAATGGCCGCGTCGTGCATTGTCAACGCGGCTTTGGCCTCGTGGATAAGGGTTGGCGTCAGGTGCGGCGCGTCGCTGCCCGTGAGCACCGCGCCCTTGGCGCCGCCTTCAAAGGCGTCCAAAAAGGCATGCATCATGCGCTCGCCAAGGTCGGCCCCGCGCTGGGCCGTGTAGGCCACATCCGGCCCCAGCCAGCCCCGGTAGTCCTCCAAGGGCGCGCTGGGGACGCACACCGCCGTCACTGGAAGCCCCGAGGCCAGCAGCGCGTCGCGCTGGTCGCGGGCAAAGGCGCTGTACAACAGCGCCGCCGCGCTGTCGCCGAGGAGGCGGCCAAGGCGGGTTTTTACCTCGCCGGCACGGGGGAGCTTCACGAACAGGAGGGCCGTTGTTGCATCATGCATTGTGGGTGTCCTTTGTGGCGTTGGGGCGGTACCAGCCCGCCAGCCGCGCGGCCGGAACGCCGCAGTGGTACAGCAGGCGGATGCACCAGTTGCGCAGGGTGCACCGCACCAGCCCCTCCTTGCGCCAGCGCCGGGATGACGTGGTCACCCGGTCCGGCAGGATGGTGACGCGCAGGCCCAGCTTGCGGGCGCGGGTCATGATGTCGAGGTCCTCCATCAAAGGCAGCGGCGCATACCCCGCAAGCCGCTCAAAAGCCGCGCGTGTGAAGAATTGCGCCTGATCGCCGTACGGCGCGCGCGTCAGCCGCGAGCGCAGGTTTGCCGTGGCCGCAATAATTCGCAGCCCCAGGGACTGTGCATCAAAGCCAAGGGAAAACGCTCCTGCCTCAGCGCCGCCCGCGACGGCGCGCAGGAGACTGTCAAAGGCCTGCGGCGGCAGTGTGGTATCCGCATGCAGGAAAAGGACAATGTCAGCACTAGACACTTCTGCGCCCGCATTCATTTGCGACGCGCGTCCGGCAGGGGCGGTGAGCGCTTTCAATGCTTTATGCCGCAGGGCTTTTAGGGTATCAGCAGAGGCTGCACCGTCGACGACGATAATCTCGACATGCCGCGGACCGGCCAATTCCCGGACGTTGTTCACAAGGGTGTTGATGCGTTTCTGCTCATGCAGAACGGGGATAATGACAGCGATCGAGGCGCCGTTTTGTGGGGTGGAATGCTCCATGATGTAGCCTTGTTAGGTCCTGTCATAGCCGGACTCTGGCTGGCTGTAAATGTGGATGCGGACCGCACATGGTTCGTAAAAGGATGGAAAGGGTCATGATGTGGCTCCAGCAGCCCCTTATCGGGCGCGATGATGTCGATGCGCTTTTGCGCGGTGAAGAAGTGCTCCGCCTCGTTATAACCGACGGCGGCGCTCCCCGCGTTTTGCCCGTCAGCTATGGCTACGACGGCGTGTGCCTCTATTGCCATTGCGGCGGCGACGTGCGCGACGTGGAGGCCTTGCTCCGCAATCCCCACATCTGCTTTGAAGTGGACGCCGCCTGTCCCGGAGCGCCGACCGCCGACAGCGAGTTGCCGCCATGCCCCGGCATCATGGGTGAAGGCGTCGCCACCATCCTCACCGACCCCGCCCAAAAGCGCGCCGCCCTCGTCATCATCGTCGGGCAGCGCGGCCTTGTCGCCGGAGTGCAAGAATTTCCAGCTCCCAGCGTGGAGCGTACCACCGTCATCCGCATCGACATCGAGCGGATGACTTGCAAGCAGAATGGATGGAAGAATCAATGAACAGTGATACCCGCGCGCGGCTTCTGATTTCCTGCCCCGACAGGCCGGGAATTGTTTCCGCAGTCAGCAGCTTTCTCTACTCCCACGGCGTCAATATTACCGAACTGGCCCAGCACTCCACCGACCCCGAAGGTGGCGACTTTTTCATGCGGTTGGAGTTTCAGACCCCGCACATGGATGTCTCCGCCCCCGTGCTCGAACAGGCCTTCTCCGACGTCGTGGGCGACCGCTTTGATATGAACTGGCGCCTCAGCTACGCCAGCCCGCGGCCCAAGACCGCCATCCTCGTCTCCAAGTTCGACCACGCGCTGCTCGAACTTTTGTGGATGTGGAAGCGCGGCAAGCTCGCCACCGATATCTCCATGGTCATCAGCAATCACGATGACCTCCGCTCCGCCGTGGAAGCCTTCGGCATTCCCTTTCATCACGTGTCCGTCACCAAGGACAACAAGGATGAAGCCGAGCAGCAGATTCTGGACCTCATGGAAGGGCAGGCCGACCTCGTCGTCCTCGCCCGCTACATGCAGATTCTCTCCCAGCGTTTCGTGGAGCACTACCCGAACCGCATCATCAACATTCACCACTCCTTTCTGCCCGCCTTCGCCGGCGCCGACCCCTACAGGCAGGCCTACGACAAAGGCGTGAAAGTCATCGGCGCCACCGCCCACTACGTCGTCCCCGAACTCGACGCCGGGCCCATCATCGAGCAGGACGTCGCCTCCGTCTCCCACCGTCAGAGCGTGGAAGACCTCAAAGACCTCGGCCGCGACCTCGAACGCCAAGTTCTCGCCCGCGCCGTCAAATGGCACCTCGAAGACCGTATTCTCCTCTACGGCAACAAGACCGTCGTCTTTAAATAACCACCAGCCAGCCCGCGTTGCTTTCGGCGCGGGGTGGTGCTTTTTGGGCCCAGTGCGTAAGCGCTGGGCCTTTTTTTATGAAACGTGCGGTGGGGGGCTGTTGGCGTGTGGTGGAGCGGGGGAGAGGGGAGGAAGATGTGCCTCCGGCGGGTTAAGGACTACCGTCCTTAACAATCCTGCGTGCGCACATGCCGGACGGCTTTGTATGGCACAGTCGTCACCCCTGACGGCTCTCGTCCGGGTGGATGGGAATTTTTTTTGGGGGGGGCCTTGGCGTCGAGTGAAAGGCGGTGAGAATCCCTGTCTGGCTGTTCGAAAGACAAAAGGCAAAGACTCCGCCCACCCTTATTTTCTGGAGCGGCTTCCGCTCCAGAAAATCCTAAGGATTGTTAAGGAAATTATTTCCTTAACCCGCCGGAGGCAAAAAAAGTGGCGCTCTCCAATAAAAAACCTCCGCACAAGCGAAGGTTGGGGGGTGTCCGCCCCGTCCGGCGCGGGGTGGCGTGTGCGGTCGCGGAAGATGCCGGACGGGGGGACAGGGGAACAGGTACTCCTTCCCCTATACACAAAAGACCGTAGAACGCAATCAGCTTTTTAATTCAGAGTGTTGGGGGAGAGATCGTGTCCGGGGCTACTCCCAGAAGCGCAGGACGTCTTCGGGCGTCTCGCGTTTTTTGAGTGTGCTGAAGGCGTGGTCTGCGTTGTAGCCAAGCACTTTGGGCACGGCGCGGGAGTTGTAGCGCGACCACATAGACAGGGTATAGGCGCCTGTATCGTGGATAAGCAGCCAGTCGCCCGGTTCGATGTGCGGGAGCAGAATATCGCGTCCGGGCAGGTCTCCGGCGAAGCAGAGGGGGCCGGCGATGCGGTATTCGCGCTCTGATGTGGTCTTGAGGGTGCCGTCGGGCGCGCAGACGCTGAATTCGTGGTGCCAGTCGCCGGGGTTGTAGCACTTGCGCAGGAACATATCGGCGCCGAGGTGGATGACGGCGGTGCGGATATCGCCCTGCGGCTTGACGTATTCCACGCGGCTGGCGGCGAAGCCTGCGTTGGCGTGCACGGCGCGGCCAAATTCGGTCATGAGGCGGTAGCGCCCGGAGAACAGGCGGGGGCAGGCCTCGCGCAGGGCGGCGGCGTACTGGTGAAAGTCTGTGGCGACGAAGCCGTCTTCGCCGTAGTCGGCAGGCAGTCCGCCGCCGAGGTCGAAGGTATTGATACGGCCGCCTGTGGCGGCGTTGACCTCTTCGACAAAGTCGAGAACGGCGCGCACGCCAAGGACGAGCTGATCAAGGGGGCAGCCTTGGGAACCGACATGAACGTGCACGCCGGTGAGCCATGGGTTGGCGATATAGGCGTCCATGAGCTCCTTGCGGAAGACTTTGAGCGGCACGCCGAACTTGGAGTATTCGGCGGCGACGGATGTTGCGCCGATGGTCCCTTGTCCGACCTGCGGATTGATGCGGATGCCGATGCCGCCGTGGGGGGTGCCTGATGTGATGGCGCTTCCGACGCGGGAGAGCTCCTGCAAGTTGTCCATGTTGAGGTGGATGCCTGCGGTGAGGGCGCGCTGGATTTCGGCTTCGGTCTTGGCGGGGGAGTCGAAGACGATGTGCTGCGGGGGAAAGCCCGCGGCGAGGGCGAGGGTCATTTCGGGCAGGGAGGCGGACTCCAGCCCAAGAAGGGGATACCCCTCGGTCCCGGACAGCGCGCAGAGGTGCTCCAGCACCTTGCGCAGGGGGTTGGCCTTGACAGCGATGGCGTGCAGGGTGTCGGACGGGAATGTATCGGCAAGCTGGCGGACCTTCTCTTCGATGAGTGACATATCGTAGAACAGGGCGCTGGCGTCTGCCGCGTCCACAGCGCCGCCGGCGAGGGCAGCGCGCAGTGCGTCGGACATGGCCTGTGGTGTGAGTCTGTTTCGCATGCGGCCCGTATACACCCGCCTTCGCGGTATGTGAACCACAAGAACACTGGACCCGATGTGCGAGAGAAGGTACAGGACCGTGTCCGGCAGAGTCCGGTTTTGCATGACGACAGCACAGAAAAAACGGAACGCACATGGCACATAAAGGAAGCAGTCTTTACGCCCGGGGTGGCGATTGCATCACCCTCATAGGCATGGCTGGAGCAGGCAAGACGACCATTGGCCGCGCTGTGGCCGAGCGCCTTGGCTGGCCCCAGCTGGATACGGACCACGTGATTGAGGCGCACTATGGCCGCCCGCTTCAGGACATCGCGGACGCCTTTGGGCGCGACAGATTCGTGGAGGCGGAGGACGACATTGTGTCCGCTTTGGCCGTGGTCCGCACGGTGATCTCCACGGGCGGCAGTGTGGTGTATGGCCAGCGCTGTATGCAGCGCCTGAAGGAGCTTGGCCCGGTCATTTACCTTGCCGCGTCGCAGGAGGTCATCCTTGAGCGCGTGGCCATGAATCCGGACCGCGGGCTGGCCATTGCCCCCGGCCAAACCGTGACGGACCTGTTCAACGAGCGCATGCCGCTGTACGAGGCCGCCGCCGACTTTGTGGTGGACTCCGGCGAGATGAATCCGGACGAGTGCGCAACCGCCATTTGCGAGTGGCTTAAGCAAAGGGAAGAGAAGAGTGAAGCGTAACAGAGTAGGGGTGTTTCGCCGTCTGGCCGCACTCTATGACCGTATGCAGAAGGAATATGACGCCACCGTGGCGGACACCGGCTTTACGTGCATGGACTGTCCGCAAAACTGCTGTACGAGCTATTTCCAGCACCACACATATGTGGAGTGGGCCTACCTGTGGAAGGGCATGGAGGCCCTGCCCGAGGACAAGCGCGCCCTGTACCTGTCCCGCGCGCAGGACTACGTGACGCATATGCAGGAGAAGCTGGCCGCCGGTGAGCGCCCGGACGCCATGTGCCCGCTCAACGACGACGGCCTGTGTGGGCTGTATACGCACCGCCTGATGATTTGCCGTTTGCACGGCGTGGTGCATACGCTGGCCACCAAGGGCCGCTTTGACCGCATCGAACAGAAGGAATATCCCGGATGTTGGCGGTTCAAGGAGGTTACGGACGGCCGCGACGATTTGCGCCCGCTGGACCGCACGCCTTTGTACCGCGATCTTGCCAAGCTGGAGATGGATTTTCTGGGATCCCGGATGGCTGCAATGCCCAAAGTGAACTTGACTCTTGCAGAGATGCTGGTGCAAGGTCCTCCTAAGTTGCAGTCTTAAGTGTCCGGAGGCATATGATGAAACGATTCGCAGTCCTGCTGTGCGGCGTAGTGTGCGCCGCTGTGTTGCTTGCGGGGTGCTCGCACATGAGCGTGAAGCACCTGAACCGCCAGCACTGGACGCTGGAGTCCGGGCAGAGCCTGCCCATGAAGTTTTGGCGCTTCGACTATGCCGTTGTGCCCCTTGAGAACCGCTTTGCCGTCCGCGGCACGGCCTTTCCTGTACAGGACGCCATCCCGCGTTGGGCCGAATATATCGGCGACCTGTGGTTCTCCGCCTATCTCTCGGACAAGGAAGGCCACGTTGTGGCCTCGGACCTGCGGGTGTTTCAGCCCAGCAAGCTGGACCGGGCGCAGGGCGTTGACTTTGAGTTCGTCCTCAAGCCCGATACGCTGGAGACGGACGACGAACTGTACATCACCTTCGGCTACCGCATGAAGCTCACCGCCAATCGCTTTGACGATGTGACCAAAAGCCCGGGCGACCCCACGGGCGGCGAGGTTTTCTTTGCTAGCGAAGGCGCGTTGACGCGTTACTAGCCGTCATCTCTTCGATTGTTCTAGGGCCCCCGGCTTTGGCTGGGGGCCTTTTTTCGTGCGCAGTTTTGGGGACTGTTGGTATGCAGGCAATTGCGGCTGCAAATCCTTGCATGGCGCGTGTGATGGGGTAGAGTGGGGAGTGGGAGTAGAGCCATGACACAATTCGATACAACAAACGATATGTTTCCGGTGCAGGTTCGCTTTGTGGACTTGGTGGGCGGGGTCTCTGCCGTTTTGGACCTCATCAGCCCTGTGGTGGTGGGCCACCACCAGCGCACGGCGTACATTGCGCTGCACATTGCCAGAGCGGCAGGCGCGACCATGGAGGAGCAGGCGGACATTGCCCTTGCCGCGCTGCTGCATGACGTTGGGGCCTTTACCATGCGCACGCGTCTGGACACCCTGTGCTTTGACACCGACGACGTGAAGCACATGGAAACGGGCTACCGCCTGCTGTGCCACGCGCCGGGCTTTGAGCGGCTGGCCCGGCTCATCCGGCGGCACCATGTGCCCGCCGCGCGCTTTGGTGGATTGACCGAGGATGACGGGCGCGAGCTGTGGATGAGCAACATTATCCAAATGGCCGACCGCATCGACGTGCTGGCCCCGCGCAAAACGCATGTGGCACCGGATGTGGCGCTGGTGCGCAAGCGACTGAACGCCGGGCGCGGGCGCATGTTTCTTGAGGATATCCACGACAGCTTTTCCCACCACCTTGAGGCGCGCGAGTTTTGGACCGGCCTTGAAAGCTGTGCGCGGTTCGAGTCCATCCGCGAGGCGTGCACCGTGCGCTCGCAGCTGCTGCCGCTCAATGAACTGGTGAACGTGTCGCGGGTTATTGCCCAGCTTGTGGACTTCCGCAGCCGCTTTACGGCCACGCATTCGCAGGGCGTTGCCGCCGTGGCCATGGAGCTTGGCCGCATGGCGGGGCTGGACGAGACCGAAGCCACGCTTTTGCAGGTGGCTGGCGGCCTGCACGACGTCGGCAAGCTGGCCATCCCCTCGGAACTGCTGGAAAAGCCCGGTCCGCTGGATGATGAAGAATACGGCGTCATGAAAGGGCACGCGTATTACAGCAACACGGTGCTGTCCTCCATCCCCGGCCTGAAGGACGTGGGCGCGTGGGGCGCGCGGCACCATGAGCGCTTGGATGGTACGGGCTATCCCTTCCAGCTGGGCGCGGGCAAATTGGACCTCGGCGCGCGTATTATGGGGGTGGCGGACGTGTTCACGGCTTTGACGGAGGACCGCCCCTACCGCCACGGCATGCACCGGCGCGAGGTAGAGGGCGTGCTGTATGACATGGGCTTATCCGGCGCGCTGGACAAGGAGGTTGTCCGCCTTGCTCTGGACGATTACCAGCATTTGGACACCACACGCCTTGAGGCGCAGGCCTCGGCGCGGCAGTCCTTTGAGGCGTTTGCCATGGGGTGCGACGCATAGGCGGCGTACCCCCGCCGCACTCGGGGCTTGAAGAGCGCGGCAATGGGTTCTATAGTTCCGGCGTCCCAGTCACTTTAGCCATACTGCGACGGAACTCATGGAACTCTTTCGGGCCGACTTGCATATCCACTCCCGCTTTTCGCGGGCGACGAGCAAAAAGCTGAATCTTCGCCTGCTGGCGGCATGGGCGCGGGTGAAAGGGCTTGATGTCCTTGCCACCGGCGACTTTACGCATCCGGGATGGATGGCGGAGATTGAAGACATGCTGGAGCCGGACGGCTCCGGCCTGTTCACCCTCAAGGACGACAAACGCCTTGAGCGCGAATTGCCGTTTTTGGATGGCTACCCCCTCTCCGGGCGCACGCGGTTCATGCTGTGCACGGAAATCAGCAGCATCTACAAGCGCGGCGGCGCGGTTCGCAAGAACCACAACCTCGTCTTCATGCCCAATCTGGACATGGCGAAGTCCTTTACCGAGCGCTTAGCGCAGGTGGGCAATCTGGAGTCCGACGGCCGCCCCATCCTTGGCCTTGATGCCCGTGACCTGTTGGAAATGGTCCTTGAGACCGGCCCCAACGCCTTCCTTGTTCCCGCGCATATCTGGACGCCGTGGTTCTCGCTGTTTGGCTCCAAGTCGGGCTTTAACAGCGTGGAGGACTGCTTTGGCGACCTCTCCAGCGAAATTTTTGCCATGGAGACGGGCCTGTCCTCGGACCCGGAGATGAACTGGATGTGGTCCGCGTTGGACCGCTTCCGCATGATTTCCAACTCCGACGCGCACTCCGGCGAAAAGCTGGGGCGCGAGGCCAATATCTTCAGTGGCGAAATGTCCTATGAGGGCATCTACCGCGCCCTGCGCGGCGAGGCGCTGGGGCACAAATTCCTCGGCACCGTGGAGTTCTTCCCGGAGGAAGGCAAGTACCATCTGGACGGCCACCGCAACTGCGGCGTGGTTCTGGACCCGCAGGAGACGCAGGCGCGAGGCGGGCTGTGCCCTGTGTGCGGCAAGCCGCTGACCGTTGGCGTACTGAACCGCGTCATGGAATTGGCGGACCGCGAGACCCCGCAGCAGCCTGCCGGGCAGCCGGGATTCGTCTCCCTCATTCCCCTGCCGGAAGTGGTGTCCGAGGTGCTGGGCGTTGGCCCCGGCAGTAAAAAGGTGAAGAATTTCTATGGCCGCCTCATTGCGCGCTTTGGCTCGGAGATGGCCGTCCTGCAGGACGTGCCCCTTGAGGACATCGCCAAGGTGTCCACACCGCTGGCCGAGGGCATCTCGCGCATGCGCAAGGGCCGCGTGGTGCGCCAGTCCGGCTTTGATGGGCAGTACGGCGTCATCACCGTCTTTACGCCCACGGAGCGCGAGGAAATCCAGCGCGGCGGTTCCCTTATCGCCATGCCGAAGGCCGCGCCAAAGCGTGTGGATATGGGCGCGGCAACGCCTGCGCCCCGCGCGGCCGAGTCCAGCGCGCCTTCCGCTCCGGGCGCCGTGCAGTACAACGAGGCCCAGCAGCGCGCCATTGATGCCGGTCCCGGACCGGTGCTGGTGCTGGCCGGGCCGGGCACGGGCAAAACGCAGACCCTGATGGGGCGCATCAACGCCCTGCTGGAAGGCGGCGAGAACCCCCGCCATATCCTGACGCTGACCTTTACCCGGCGCGCCGCCGGCGAGCTTGGCCGCCGCCTAGTGGAGATGCGCGGAGAGCAGGAGGCCCTGCCGCGTGCGGATACCCTGCATGCGTTGGCCTTTGAGTGCTGGACCGCCATCCACGGCGAAGCCCCGGTCATCCTCTCCGAAGAGGGGGCGCAGCGCGTGTTTGCCGAGGCGACGCCGGACCTGACCGCCAACGACCGCAAAGCCGCGTGGACGCGCCTTGGGCTGGCGCGGGAGCGTCTGGTGGAGCTGGACTCGCTGGCTGAGATTGCGGCGGCCTACACGTCCGTCAAGCAGTCGTGGAATCTTGTGGACTATACGGACCTGCTGGTCTTTTGGCTGGAGCAGGTAGAGGGCGGCACGTGGCCCAATCCGTACATCCATGTGCTTGTGGACGAGGTGCAGGACCTGTCCGCGCTGCAGCTGCGGCTGGTCAAGGCCTTGGCCGTGCACGGCGGGCGCGGCTTCTTTGCCATTGGCGACCCGGACCAGTCCATCTATTCCTTCCGCGGTGCGCGCGGCGACGTGCTGGACGACCTGCGGCAAACGTGGCCCGAGTTGGACATCATCACCCTGACGGACAACTACCGCTCGTCCCAGCAGGTGCTGGACCTGTCGCGTCCGGTCATTCCGGATGGCCCGGTCCTGCACGCCAACCGCGACATCACCGCCGACCTGCGCCTGTTCTCCGCGCCGAATGCGGCGCGCGAAGCGTCGTGGATGGGCGAGCGCATCCGCGAATTGGTGGGCAGCACCAGCCATTCCCTTGCCGACGCCGCGCCCTCGGCGTGCCTGTCCCCCGGCGATATTGCCATCCTTGTGCGGTTCAAGGCGCTCATCCCCGGCATCCGCGCCACGCTCGACCGGCTGGGCCTGCCCTGCGCCGTGCCCGAGGTGGACGCGTTTTGGAAGGAGCCGCGCGTGGCCGCCATTTTGGCCGCTGCGGGCCGCACTCTAGGCATTGCCCCGGCGGTGGACGTGCAGGCCGAGGAGGCCGTCGATGTGCCGGAGCAGGTGCTCTCGCGCGGGCCCCTTGGGCTTGAGGCCTACTTGCAGGATGCCCGTCCCTTTGACAGGCTGTTCTGGGAAAGCCGAGAATATAAAAAGCTCAAGAGGGCATTCGAAGAGCACGGCGGCTGGCATGGCCTCATCAACTGGGTGAACCTGCGCACGGATCTTGATCAGGTCCGGGCCAAGGCCGAAAAAATCCAGATTATGACCATGCACGCGGCCAAGGGGCTGGAGTTTGAAGCTGTGTTCCTGCCCGCGTTGGAGGACGGCATTGTGCCTTTTGCCGGGAGCGGAGTCTTGACGGGGACGCAGCCCGGCGCGCACACTGCGGCGGATGAGGCCGAAGAGCGGCGCCTGTTCTACGTTGGGCTGACGCGGGCCAAGAGCAAGCTGTATTTGAGCTATGCGGCGCAGCGCATGCTGTACGGCAAGGAACTGCGGCTTCCGCCCTCGCGCCTTTTGGACGCGCTGCCGGATGGAATGCTGAAAAAAACGCGGGTTGTGGGGAAGACGGTTCGCCAGACCAAGCAACTCGGCCTTCTGGGAGGAGGCGAGTAGCCGGGCCTGTCTGCCGCGCCGGATGGCGGCGCTGTGGGTGGGCTTAGGGTGAAAAGATTCTGTACACGTACCGCTCGTAGGCGGCGCAGACATGGCGCGTCAGCGCGGTGCTGACGCCGATGTCCCGCAGCCTGCAGTATACGTGCAGGGGGTTCAGGTAGTGTTGCAGAAGACTTTTGACAATCTGCATGGTGGGCCTCCTGTTTCCGAGCTGCGCCTTTATTGACTGGAAAAAGCAAGAAGCATACCCCGGCTGGCTTTGTGAATCGTTGTGGTCGGTTCCCTGCCTCCGCCTCCGGGCGGACCGGAAAATATGTCGGTGAACCGGCACAAAACGCGAGTCTGTATATGTCTTATCGGTCACTGGCGGAAAGAATTCAGGGGGCGGCGTGGACGCTGGCGGCCCCGTCCTCGGTCATTCCCGCGGGGGTGGCGGAAAATTGCTGTCATCTTGAGGGCACCTTTCCGGAAGTGGCCCTGTTGTTTTTCGAGTCCCAATCCTGTTTGGAATACACCCCGCAGGACCTGCCGCCGTGGCTGGCCGGGCTGGACCTGAGCTATCATGTGCATCTGCCGCTGGACCTGCCGTGGGGCGAGGGAGCGGACGCCGCGTGGGCCATTGTTCA
Source organism: Desulfobaculum senezii (assembly GCF_054657395.1). Classification (NCBI taxonomy): domain Bacteria; kingdom Pseudomonadati; phylum Thermodesulfobacteriota; class Desulfovibrionia; order Desulfovibrionales; family Desulfovibrionaceae; genus Desulfobaculum; species Desulfobaculum senezii. The sequence goes on from NZ_BAAHYU010000003.1 coordinate 365,788, forward strand.
GGAGCTGGTGGAAAAGGCCGCGTACCTTTCGCCGCGGGCCTATGTGCTGCATCCGCCCGCAGATGCCGCCACTATGGGCCGCTTTGCGGAGTTGTGGCGCGGGGCAGGCTACGACCCGGCGGACCTGCTGCTGGAGAACATCGACACCTGCAACCTGCGCGCGCATCTGCCGTACGTGGCGCAGTGGGGCGTGTCGCTGTGTCTGGACTTGGGACACATGTTGGCCTATGAACAGGAATTTCTGGCGGATGAAGTGGACTACGGCGCTGTGCGCATGCTCCACCTCAACGCCCCCGGCGAGAATGGACGGCACCTGCCGCTGACCGCGCTGGATGACAACGGGCGGGCTCTGCTGCAGAAGCAGCTTGACGCACTCCGCCCCGATGCGGTGATAACCGTTGAACTGTTTACAGAACGCGACGTCATGGATTCCGCACACGTCCTGCTGACTATGCTCGGCGAGGACCAAAGGTAGCGCCGCAGGCGCTCAGGGAGAAGATGATGGCGTATTTCCGGTCCATCCCCCGATTGGACGATTTGCTGGCGCTCTTCCGCCGCGAGGACCGGTGGCTTATCCTCATCAATGCCGACCCCGACGCCATGGCCTCGGCCATGGCGCTCAAGCGCATCATGGCGCGGCGGGTGCAGGATACGGGCATTGCCCACATCAATGACATCACCCGTCCGGACAATCTGGAAATGATTCGCTGTTTGCGCGTGCCCACGCGGCGGCTGACGCCCACCCTTGCCGCGCAGTACGACCGCTTTGCGCTGGTGGACTCCCAGCCGCATCACAACGCGGCCTTTAAGGAGTACGACTTTTCGCTGGTGATCGACCATCACCCGCTGTCGGCGGAGAATCCGGTCACCGCAACTTACGCGGATATCAAGCCGGACTACGGCTCCAACGCCAGCCTGATGACGGAGTATCTGTACAACCTGCACATCAGGCCCGGAAAGCTCCTTGCCACGGCGCTCCTCTATGGCATCAAGACGGACACCTCCAGCTTTGAGCGCGTGTTCTGCGAGGCGGACCTGCGCGCCTTCCAGTATTTGTCCAAATATGCGGACCATCTGCTGCTGCGCAAGATTTACCGAAGCGAATTCCATCTCGAATGGCTGCGGTATTTCTGTCAGGCCTACTTTAAGCTGCGCCTGACCGGGCAGGGCATTTTTGCCTACTTGGAGGACGTGGAAAGCGCGGACATCCTTGTCATCCTTGCGGACCTCTTCTTGCGCGTGCAGGGCGCGGCGTGGACCGTTATCAGCGGGACGGTGGACGATCAGGTCATCGCCGTGTTCCGCGGCGACGGCCTGCGGCGCGACATGGGCAAGTTTGCCGCGCGCTGCTTTGGCAGCATTGGCTCTGCTGGCGGCCACCGCAACGCCGCCCGCGCCGAGATTCCGCTCTCCGCCATTCCCGATGCACCTGTGGAAGTCTTCCTCTGGAACCGCATAAAATCGAAAAAAGCACGGCCGCGTAAGCCCGCCGCTGATTCCGGCGACGCCTAGCGCGGCGCTGTACGACCCCCATTCACCGCCGCATCCCCGCGGCGCATGGAGAACCAATGTCCCTGAAAGACCGTCTCGGACTCGATACGTCCCCTGTGTTCCTCGTTGACGGACACGCCTTCATCTACCGCTTCTACTACGCCTTCCGCGACATGCAGCGCTCCGACGGGTTCCCGACCAACGCCCTGTACATGTTCCTGCGGATGCTCATGAATATTTTGAAGAACGAGCGCCCCGAGTACATGGGCGTCTTTTTTGACGGCAAGGGGCCGACCTTCCGCCACGAGGCGTACGAGGCCTACAAGGCCCAGCGCCCGGCCATGCCCGAAGACCTTGCCATGCAGCTGGACCCCGCCCACGACGCCGTGCGCGTCTTGGGCCTGAGCATGCTGGTGGCCGAGGGCGTCGAAGCGGACGATTGCATGGCCAGCGTTGCCGCCCGCCTGAAGGACCAGCGCCCCGTGGTCATCGTGGGCGCGGATAAGGACCTCAAGCAGTGTCTGGACGAGCGCGTCTTCATGTGGGACCCCGGTTCCAAGAAGGAAAAGCTCACCACACTGGACGACTTCCGCACCGAGACGGCCATGGAGCCCAGCCAGTGGCCGGACTTTCAGGCCCTTATCGGCGACTCCGCGGATAACATTCCCGGCGTGCCCGGCATTGGTCCCAAGACGGCGTCCAAAATTATGGCCGACTATCCCACCCTTGAGGCCCTGCGCGATGCCGTCAGCGCCGGTGCGGGCGACTTTAAGCCCGCCATGCGCAAGAAGCTGGAAGCCAACATGGATGACGCCTTCCTCTTCCGCACCCTCACCCGGCTGTCCACTGAGGTGTGCACCGAGCTTGACCTTGACGCCCTGCGCGTCAGCGCGCCCGTGTACGAAGATGTGGACGCGTTCCTGACGGAATATGAGTTCCGCACCCTTCGGCGCGACCTGCCCAAGTATTTCCCCCAGCCTGAGGCCGCCAAGCCCGCTCCCGCTCCTGCGGCGGAAGCCAAGGCTGCGTCCGCCGGGGAGCAGCAGTTGTCCCTGTTTGGCGCGCCCGCCGCGCCTGCCGCCGAGCCCGCCGCACCGGCCGAGGCCGACATCGTGCGCATTGCCGCCGAACCTGCCGCACTGCCCGATGTGACGGGCGAGACCGTGGGCCTTGTCCCCGGCGACGAGGACGGCGTGTGGCATCTGGGCATTGCGGGCACCGAGTGGCAGGTGTCCGGCTCCCATGAGGACCTTGCCGCGCATGTGGCCTCTGCCGCCGCCATCGCCGCGCCGAACGTTAAGGACTTGCTGCGCGCCGATCCGGCGTGGGACGATATTCCCCTTGAATCATGGTTCGACATCGGCCTTGCCTGTTATCTGCTTTCCCCCGAGGACCGCGATTATTCGTGGCAGCGCCTCTATCGCCGCAACGCTCCGGAGCTGCTCGAAGCCGAACCCAAGGGCCACGGCGTCACCGCCGCCGCCATGACAACGGCCCTGCGTGACCGCCTTGACGCCGCGCATCTGTCGGACCTGATGCAGACCTTAGAGACGCCGCTTATCCCCGTCCTTGCCGACATGGAAGCCGCGGGCATCGCCATTGACTCCGCCGCGCTGCACAGCTTTCTCTCCGAAGTGCAGGAGAAGCTGGATACCCTCACCGCCAGCATTCACGAGCGCGCGGGGCGCGATTTTAATCTGCGCTCCAGCCAGCAGCTGGCCGAGGTGCTGTTCACTGACCTAGGCCTGAAACCGCGCGGCAAGACCCCCGGCGGCGTGCCGTCCACGGCCTTTGACGTGCTGGAAAAGATTCGCTCCGAGCATCCCATCATTGAGGATATTCAGGCGTGGCGAAAGCTGGAGAAGATGCGCTCCACCTATCTGGAGCCGCTGCCGCGCGCCGCGGACGATGCAGGCCGCGTGCACTCGCATTTTAATCAGCTGGCCACCGCCACCGGCCGCCTGTCCAGCTCCGGCCCGAACCTGCAGAACATTCCCATCCGCGGCGAAATGGGCCAGCGCATGCGCACCTGCTTCACCGTGGGCGAAGGCAACCTGCTTGTCGCGGCGGACTACTCGCAGATTGAACTGCGCGTGCTCGCGCATTTGTCGCAGGAGCCGGAACTCGTGGACGCCTTCACCAATGACGAGGACATCCACTCCCGTACCGCCGCGCTGCTCTTCGACAAGGCGCAGGCCGACATCGCCGCCGACGAACGCCGTAGCGCCAAGACCATTAACTTCGGTCTCATCTACGGCATGGGCCCGCAGAAGCTCGCCGGTGAGCTTGGCATTCCCCTCAAGGAGGCCAAGGCTTTCATCGAGCGCTACTTCGAGCAGTTGTCCGGACTCGCCGAGTTCTACAACGCCGTGGAAGAACAGGCCAAGACCGATGGCTCCGTCATCACCCTTGCCGGGCGCCGCCGCCTGCTGCCGGATATCAACTCCCGCAACTCCCACCATCAGGGACAGGCGCGCCGCCAAGCCATCAACACCCGCATTCAAGGCAGCGCCGCAGACATCATCAAGATGGCGATGCTGGAAGTGTGGCAGGATAAAAAGCTCCGCAAGCTCGGCGCAAAGCTCATCCTGCAGGTGCATGACGAACTGATCCTCGAAGTGCCGAAAGACGCCGCGCAGGAGGCCGGAAAACGCCTCGAAGCCATCATGTCCGGCATCTACGACCTCTCCGTGCCCCTCGCCGTGGACTGGGGCGTCGGAAACAACTGGGGCGAGGCGCATTAGCGCCGGGTGAAGGCTGAAAAGGGAAGAGGAAGAGTGCCTCCGGCTGCTTTAGCTCTTAGGTCGTTCGGCCTGAAAGGACGAAGGGCCTTAGAGATAAAGATAGCAGAGCTGCTCAAGGGTGTGACACCCTTGAGAATCCCCAGGATTTTTCGGGCGGAAGCCGCCCGAAAAATAGGGGGGTGGACGGGGTCTTTTGCCTTCACATCAAACACCGAACAGGGATTCTCACCGCCTTTCACTCAGCGCCAGAACCCCCCAATAAAATTTCCCATATCCACACGGACGGGAGCATGTCAGGGGTGACGACAGTGCCTTCTACGGGCACCCCCGTCTGTGCGCACATGGGATTCTTAAGGGCCCACGGCCCTTAAGCCTGCGGAGCACAAAACGCTCCGCCCAGCCCGCCTCGGCCCGCTAGTGGCACCACTGCCACCGCCCTTATGGGGAGGGCGACGACTTTTGTTGAGATGCCTGCGCCGTCGCAGGTGTGTGTATTTGAACGCATTGCAAGGGATGGAAGGGATATGGATAAGATGCGACTGTTGACTCCCGGTCCCACGCCGATGCCGGAGGAAGTCCGGCTGACGTTGGCCATGGATATGGTGCACCACCGCAAGCCGGGCTTTACGGCGCTGCTTGGCGAGATTCAGAAGGATTTGCGCTGGCTCTTTGGCACCAGCCAGCCAGTGGTGGCGATGTCGTCGTCCGGCACGGGCGCGATGACGGCGGCGGCCACGAATCTGTTTTCCAAGGGCGATCAGGTTATCGTTATTGAGGGCGGCAAGTTTGGCGAGCGCTGGGGCGAGATTGCCTCCACCTACGGGCTGGACGCGGCCATTGTCAGCGTGCCGTGGGGCAAGGCCATTACGGTGGAGCACCTGCGCACGGCGCTGGAGAAGTTCCCCAAGGCCAAGGGCATCCTTGTGCAGGCGTCGGAGACGTCTACAGGCGTGCTGCATCCCATCAAGGAGCTTGCGGCGTTTACGCGGGAGCGGGACGTCCTCTTGGTGGTGGATGGCATCTCGGCGGTTGGCATCTCGCCATGCCCGATGGATGAGTGGGGCGTGGACTGCTTGCTGACTGGCTCGCAAAAGGGGCTGATGTTGCCGCCGGGGCTGTCGTTTTTGGCGCTCTCCGAGCGGGCGTGGAAGCGCGTGGAAGAGGTGAAGCCGCGCGAGTTCTACTTTAACCTGCTGGGCGAGCGGGAAAAGATCGAGAAGAATTCCCAAACGCTGTTTACGCCGCCCATTAATTTGCTCATGGGCCTGCATACCTGCCTTGCCATGTTCAAGGAGCAGGGGCTGGAGAACGTGTACCGCAGGCAGTGGGCGCTGACGCAGTTGGTGCGCAGTGCCGCGCGCGCCATGGGCCTTGAGCTGTTTGCCGAGGAGCACTTTACGTGGGGCCTGACGAGCATCCGCCTGCCCGAGGGCGTGGACGGAAGCGCAGTGCTCCAGTGCTGCGCGGAGCGCTATGGCGTAGTGCTGGCTGGCGGTCAGGGCGCGATGAAGGGGCGTATTGTCCGGTTTGGTCATATGGGCCACGTGGACTACGGCGATGTGCTGGCGGGCCTGCATGCGCTGGCGAGCGCGCTTGAAGCCTGTGGTGGCTACACGGCCTCGCGGGACTACATGGAGCAGGGTATGCGCGCGTACGAGGCCGCCATGGCTGAGGGCTGCCCCGAATAGGCGCGGCGCCGGAGCAGGGCGGCCACCCGGCAGGGTGTGCGGCCCTTTCGGCGGATGTGCATGCACAGATGACGCAAGGAGCGTTACGATGTCTGACGAAAAGAAGACCATGGACGCGGCGTCGGGGAACATCCTGCTGCCGCAGGTGACATTTTCCACCTTTGTGATGTCGCTGGCGTCGTCGGCGCTGGTGCCGCTGGGCGAGGTGCCGGACCCGGAAACCGGCAAGCCTACGGAGAATCTGGCGCTGGCCAAGCACTCTATTGATGTCCTCTCCATGCTGGAGGAGAAGACCAAGGGCAATCTGGACGACGAGGAGCGGCAGCTCATCACGGATTTGCTGTACGACCTGCGCATGAAATACGTGCTGAAGACAAGGTAGGGGATGAGTATGACACAGCGTACCCCTGTCGGTCTTGTTGGGGTGACCGGGTATACCGGCATCGAGTTGGCGCGGCTTTTGGCGCGGCACGAGGGCATGGAATTGGTGCGGGCTACGTCGCGGTCCGAGGCGGGCAAAAGCCTGAGCGAGTTGTTCCCCAGCCTTGCGGGCTTTCCCATTGGCGATGTGGTGGTGTCCGTGCCGGATGTGGCGGACCTTGCCGAGGCGTGCGAATTGGTCTTTTTGGCGGTGCCGCATGGCACGGCCATGGAGATGGCGGCGGAGCTGGTGGCGCGCGGCGTGAAGGTGGTGGACCTGTCCGCCGACTTCCGCATCAAGGACGCGGGCACCTACGCCGACTGGTACGGCCTGGAGCACCGCCACCCGGAGCTTTTGCCCGAGGCCGTTTTTGGCCTGCCGGAGTTTAATGCTAAGGCCGTGCGCGGCGCGCGGCTGGTGGCGAACCCGGGGTGTTATCCGACGTCCGTCATTTTGGGCCTGTCCCCGGCGCTACGCGAGGGCATTGTGGAGACGGACGGCATTGTGGTGGACTCCAAGTCCGGCACCACGGGCGCGGGCCGCAAGGCCAGCGTTGGCTCGCTGTTTTGCGAGGTGGCGGACTCCTTTAAGGCGTACAACCTTGGCAAGCACCGCCATACGCCCGAGATTGAGCAGGAGTTGTCCGGCGTTGCCGGCGCGGAGATGACCGTGTCGTTCAACACGCACCTGTTGCCCATCAGCCGTGGCATCCTGAGCACGAGCTACGCCCGTCTCAAGAAAAGCCTTTCATTGGATGAAGTGCATTTGCTATACTCCAAGGCGTACGAAAAGGCCCCGTGGGTGCGCGTTTTGCCCCTTGGCAAGCTGCCCGAGACGCGTTTTGTCCGGGGCACAATGTTCTGTGATATCGGTCTGGTTGTCGATCCCAGAACGCAGCGCCTGATTGTTGTTTCTGCCATAGACAATCTGTGCCGTGGCGCATCCGGGCAGGCGCTGGCCAATGCCAACGTTATGCTTGGGCTTGATATGGGACTGGGGTTGGACCTTGTCCCACTGGTACCCTGATTTCGCCTCTGGCGCTTTATGAGGACGTCCATGCTTGAAATTACGCAGAGTGAATCTGCCGCCTCGCAACTTGCCGAATCTGTCTTTGTGGCCCGTCAGCCCATTTTTGACCAGGACCAAAAGGTCTTTGGCTATGAGTTGTTGTTCCGCAGTTCCGGTGATGCGACAGGGGCCTTTGTGACGGATTCGGACATGGCCACGACCAAGGTCATCGCCGACGGCTTTCTGCTGGCATACGCAGGCATGGAGGAGGGCCAGCGCGCCCTGATCAACTTCCCCAAAAAGCTCCTGCTGGAGGACGCCGCCTACGCCCTGCCGCCGGATATCGCCATTGTGGAGATTTTGGAGGACGTCAGCCCGGACGCCGATGTGCTTGAGGCCGTGGCCGCCATCAAGGAAGCGGGCTTCATGCTCGCCATGGACGACTATATGGGCGAGCCGGAGCTTGAGCCGTTCCTTAAGTATGTGGACATCATCAAGGTGGACATCCTTGGGCTGGATTCCGACCCGCAGCGCATCCGCGAGACGGTGGATAAGCTGAAGTCCTATGACTGTACGCTGCTGGCGGAAAAGGTGGAGGACGTTGAGACCTTTGAGGTAACGCGGAAGCTTGGGTTTTCGCTGTTTCAGGGGTTCTTTTTCTCCAAGCCGGAGATTATCCCCGGCAAAAAGATTTCCTCCAGCGAAATAGCCAAGATTCAATTGCTCAAGGAGCTGGGCCGCACGGATTTTGACGTGGTCCGCCTTGGACGCATTATTCAGGCAGACCTGTCCCTGACGTATCGCCTGTTTCAGTATATCAACTCCGTGGGCCTTGGCGTGCGCTACAAGGTGGAATCCGTCGCCCGCGCCATTACGCTGCTTGGCCAGCGCCAGTTGGCCCAGTGGCTGCGCGTTGCCATCATGTCCGACCTCAGCCCCAACAAAAAGGCTGAGGAGGTCGCCTTCCTGTCCGTGCACCGGGGGCGCTTTTTGGAATTGATGGAAGATTTGTCCAAAAAGTTTGGCATATCGCCGGAGACCATGTTCCTGCTGGGGCTGTTCTCACTCCTCGACGCGCTGCTTGGGCAGCCCATGGAGGAGATTCTGGAGAATGTGCCGCTGGATGACGAGGTTAAAGAGGCCCTTGTGGGACAGGAAAACCGCCTCAAGCCGCTGCTGGAGCTGTCCCGCGCCTATGAGCGTGGACAGTGGACGCACGTGCAGGAGGTGGTGCAAGCCACAGGCATCCGGCAGGAGGACGCCGATAAATTCTACGTGCAGGCCATGGCGTGGACGCAGGAAATCTTGGGCAAGAGCGACGACGCCGCCTGATTGCCCGGCCACCCGTTTCACACAAACGCGCCCGGAAGGCTTCTGCCTTCCGGGCGCGTTGCGTTTTCTGTCAGCCGCTGCGGGCTAGACGCCTTTGGCGACGTCCATGAGGTAGCGGCCGTAGTCGTTTTTGAGCATCTCCTCGGCCAGCTTCGCCAGTTGCTCCGCCGAGATGTAGCCCATGCGGTAGGCAATTTCCTCAATGCTGGAGACAATGACGCCCTGTCGTTCCTGTATGGCCTGCACGTAGGTGCTGGCCTGCAGGAGGGATTCGTGGGTGCCGGTGTCCAGCCACGCAAGGCCGCGCCCGAAGAATTCGGCCTTGAGCTGGCCGCGGCGCAGGTACTCGTTGTTCACATCCGTGATTTCCAGCTCGCCGCGCGCCGAGGGCTTCAGGTTTTTGGCGATGTCCACCACGTCGTTGTCGTAGAAGTAGAGGCCGGTCACAGCGTAGCGCGACTTGGGCTGCTTCGGCTTTTCTTCAATGCTCAGGACGTTTTGCAGGTCATCGAATTCCACTACGCCGTAGCGCTCGGGGTCGCGGACCTTGTAGCCAAAGATGATGCCGCCGCGCTCCAGCTGCGAGCATGCCTGAAGCGTCACGGACAGGCCCTGTCCGTAGAAGATATTGTCGCCAAGGATAAGGCACACGGAGTCGTCGCCGATGAAGTCCTCCGCCAGAATGAAGGCCTGCGCAATGCCCTCTGGTTCCGGCTGGACCTTGTAGCTGATCTTCAGGCCAAGGTGCGATCCGTCGCCGAACAGCTCCTCCAGCCGCGGCAGGTCGCGCGGGGTGGATATGAGGAGAATGTCGCGGATGCCCGCCAGCATGAGCACCGACAGCGGGTAGTAGATCATGGGCTTGTCGTAGACGGGCAGAAGCTGTTTGCTGGTTGCCCGCGTCAGGGGATAAAGCCGGGTGCCGGACCCGCCTGCGAGAATGATGCCTTTCATGCGCGATTCCTCTGGTATGAATGCCGTTTTACTTCGTCGTGTGGCTGGGGTACTCTGTGGTATCTGCGGAGTCGGCATTCCGCCGTCCGCGTCATCTGTATGGAAATATAGGGTATTTTCCGTGAATGCGAAACCCTGCCGGAGCTCTGCGACCTCATGAGACCATTCTTCTCCTTTCCGTTTATGGTGCTCGCCCTTGTGGGCCTTGTCTTCGGACTCATATTCTTCTTTATCCTCATACAAGTCGGCCTCGTCACCGTCGCCTTCACCAAGATAGGCCTTACGCCGGGGCAGGCTCTTCTTATCCTCATTGCCACTCTCTTCGGCAGCGGCATCAATATGCCGTTCTTCCGCACCGGGCGCACCGTGCGTGTGCCTGTGGGGCCGCGCCGTTTGTTCATGGATAGCCGCGGCTACATGCAGGCTTCGCCGCAGGAAATGGAGCTGCAGGATCAGGTGGTGGCCGTCAACTTTGGCGGTTGCATTATCCCCTGTCTGCTCAGCCTCATGGTTGTGGGGCAAATTGGCGTTTCCTTCGGCCTTGGTCTTGCCGTGGCGGGCGTTGTTGCCGTGTGCTATGCTGTAGCACGACCCATGCCAGGGCGAGGCATCGGCATCCCCATGCTTGTGCCGCCCCTTGTTGCGGCCCTGTGCGCCATTATTTTTGCGCCAGAGGGCCAAAGTGCCCACGTCGCCTACGTGGCAGGCAGCATTGGTACCCTTCTCGGAGCTGATGTTCTGCACCTGTGGGACCGCCGGATGCTCGACAAGCTCGACGCGCCGTTGCTCTCCATTGGCGGTGCGGGCACCTTTGACGGTATTTTCGTGACAGGCATCGTTGCCGTTTTGTTGGCGTAAGCAAGGAGTCTGACCCATGCGCATCGAATACAAGGACATTGTCCTCCTTACCGAAACGGAACTCGACTTTAAGCCCGGGGACCAGACCCCGCTGCCCACATATCCTTCCGCAGGGCACATCCTCTGGCCCGAGCATCCGCATCAGATGCCCGGCGTGGGTGCATACCTCCAGCGCGGCGAGGAAAAATGCTTCGCCATCCGCTCCCTGTTTTGGACCCCCGCGCCAGACCCCAAGGCCACCGCGCGCCGTGGCGCTGTGTTGGAGTCGCTGACCGATATCCATCTCGACCCCGGCTCCTACGGTTTCTCCTGCGTGAAGGATGGCATCAGCCTCGCGTGGATTGTCATGTCCGACAAAGGCGCTGCCGGAATGCGCGAGGACAGCTGCGGCCCCCTTATCGAAGAGGCCGTCAGCAAAACCCTGCCCCTGTGCATGACCCAAGGCTTCCTCATCCCCGACGACGCCCGGCAACTCAAAGGCCTGCTTTCCGGCCTGTCGCTGCACCAAGGCTTTGACCTTATCCTGACCAGCGGCGGCACCGGCGTTGGGCCACGCGACATCACGCCCGAAGCAACCCTCAAGGTGATCGAAAAACGCCTGCCCGGCTACGAACAGGCCATGATGCAAGCCAGCCTCGCCAAGACGCCGCACGGCGCCATCTCGCGCGCTGTGGCGGGGACCATCGGCTCCACCCTCGTCGTAAACCTGCCCGGCAGTCCCAAAGCCGTCAGCGAAAACCTTGAGGCCATCCTACCGACACTCCAGCACACCATAGATAAACTCCAAGGCGACCCCACAGACTGCGCCGCTGTGCTGTAGCTGCCGCTAGGGGGCAGACGCCACGATTGTGTTTGTAGGAGGGGTTCCACCGCGAGGTGGGGCCCTCCTTTTTTTGCCTTCGGCGACTCAAGGGTATGATACCCTTGAGAATCCCCAGGATTTTCGGGGCGGAAGCCGCCCCGAAAATAGGGGGTAGCGTTTTTGGCCTTCATCTTTTTCCATGGCCTCTGTTTTTTTCAAAACGCCGAACAGGGATTCTCACCGCCCATCCCCACGTGCCAAAGCCCCCCAAAAAAAGTCTTCCATCCACACGGACGAGAGTCGTCAGGGGTGACGACAGTCCCGTACAAGGGCACCCGGTTTGTGCGCACATGGGATTTTTAAGGGCCCACGGCCCTTAAACCTGCGGAGCACAAAACGCTTTTCTCCCTCGGCGCCGATGGCCTGCCCTTGGCGAAAAAAAAGCGGCCCCCTCGTACGAGGGGGCCGCTTGGAGCGTTGGGCTGTGGCGACGGCGTTAGCCGTTGTCGCTGTCTGTGGTGCGTCCGGCTTTGTCGGCGATCCATTTGACCTGCCTGCAGACGCCCATGATCATGTTGAATTCGCTCCTGCGGAAGGGGGCGCGTTGCAGGAAGCGGCGGACGGGGAGCATCCAGTAGTCGGTGTTCTCGTCCTTGAGGTAATCGATGGCGGCGAGGGTGTCCTTGAGGTTGCCGAAGAGCAGTTCCATTTCCTCGTGTGTGGCGAGGTTGGTGGGCGCGGGCTGCGCGGGTTCTTCGCCGGGGTGCTCCATGACGTTCTTGAAGCACTCGTAGAGCACGACGAGGACGGCTTGGGCGAGGTTCAGGGAGCTGGCTTCGGGCGAGGTCGGGATGGTGAGGAGCTTGCCGCAGATTTCGGTTTCCTCGTTGGTGAGGCCGCGGTCTTCGGGGCCGAAGACGACGGCGACGGAGCTGCCCTGACCCATTTGTCCGGCGATGGTGGAGCCTGCCTTTGCGGGCGTCCAGAGGCCCTTGCGCCAGCCGCCGGTGCGCGCGGTGGTGCCATAGACGAACTCAAAGCCAGCAAGGGCTGTGGGCAGGTCGTCCACGACGCGCATGGAGCTTAGAATGTCGACACCCTTGGGGGTGGCGAGGGCGCTGGCGCGTCCGAGGTCCCAGTTCCGGGGCTGCACCACGATGAGGTTGGGGCAGCCCATGTTGGCGCAGGCGCGCGCGGCGCTGCCCACGTTCTCGGGGAACTTGGGATGAAAGAGGACGATGGTCAGGTTTTCGAGCATCCGATGTGTCTCCGCTTTGGGGCCTAGACGTTGAAGAGGAAGTGCATGACGTCGCCGTCGTTGACGACGTAGTCTTTGCCTTCCACACGCAGAACGCCCTTGGAGCGGCATGCGGACTCGGAGCCGTTGGCCACGTAGTCGTCATAGCCGATGACTTCGGCGCGGATGAAGCCGCGTTCGAAGTCGGTGTGGATGACGCCGGCCGCCTGCGGGGCGGTGTCGCCTTCGTGGATGGTCCACGCGCGCACTTCCTTTTCGCCGGCGGTGAAGTAGCTGATGAGGCCGAGGGTGGCGTAGCCGGTGCGGATGATGAGGTCGAGGCCGCTTTCGCTGACGCCGTAGGACTCCAGAAATTCCTGATACTCTTCGCCTTCGAGGCCGATGAGTTCTTCTTCCATCTTGGCGTTGATTTTGGCGACGCCTGCACCGGTGGTGGCGGCGCGCTCGCGCACTTTGGTCACGAACTCGTTGTCCTCGACAAGGGCGTCTTCATCCACGTTGCAGCAGTAGACGACCTTCTTGTCGGTGATGAGGTGGAGTTCCTTGCGCACTTCGCGGCAGGCGTCGGAGTCGCGGCCCTCGAAGGTGCTGACGGGGTTCAGGCCGCCGAGGTGCTCCAGCAGGGCGGCGCAGCAGTCCACTTTGGGCTGGAGCTTCTTGTCGCCTTTGACCTGCTTCTTCATGCGCTCCAAGCGGTTTTCCACGCTTTGGGCGTCGGCCATGATGAGCTCGGCCTCGATGACTTCGATATCGCGCAGGGGATCGACGGAGCCGTCGACGTGGACGACGTCGTCGTTGGCGAAGCAGCGCACCACGTGCAGGATGGCGTCGGCCTCGCGGATATTGGCGAGGAACTTGTTGCCAAGGCCTTCACCTTTGCTGGCGCCTTTGACAAGGCCGGCGATGTCGATGAAGTCCACGGTGGCGTTCAGCACGCGCTGGGGCTTGACCAGGTCGGACAGCTTATCAAGGCGCGGGTCGGGCACGGGCACGACGGCCTTGTTGGGTTCGATGGTGCAGAACGGGTAGTTCGCGCTTTCGGCGTTCTGCGCCTTGGTCAGCGCGTTGAAGAGTGTGGACTTGCCCACGTTGGGCAGTCCGACGATTCCTATGCTCAGTCCCATGGGATGATTCTCCGGAGTTGGATTTGCAGCGCGGGTGGCGGGGTGAGGTGCGGCATGTGGCGCAGGAGGCCTCCGCGCGCGTTGCACGGGCTTAGTAACAGGTGCCTGCGCACTCGGCAAGCCCTGCGTCATGAGGGGAAAGGGTCCGTACCACTGGCCTAGGCGTTGCGCTTTTGCAAAAGCAATAAATCCGCAAGCACAAGGCTCACCATAGCCTTGAGCACGGGATTGACGCGGGGGATGGCCGCAATGTCGTGCCGTCCGCCGATGGAGATGCTGGTGGCCTCTCCGGCGCGGGTGATGGTGTGCTGCTCCTTGGCGATGGACGGAATGGGCTTGATGGCGGCGCGGGCGATGATGGGTTGCCCGCTGGAGATGCCGCCAAGGGTGCCGCCGGCGTTGTTGGTGGCGAAGCCTTCCGGGGCGATGGGGTCGTTATTGACGCTGCCCACGGAGCGCGCGGCGGCGAAGCCTGCGCCGATTTCAACGCCCTTGACTGCGCCAACGCTCATAAGGGCGTAGGCAAGGCGCGCGTCCAGCTTGTCGAAGACAGGTTCGCCGAGGCCTGCGGGTACGCCGGTAGCCATGACTTCCACAACGCCGCCGAGGGTGTCGCCTTGGCTTTTGGTGTCGCGGATTTTGGCTTCCCACGCGTCAATGATGGCGTCGTCCGGCGCAAAGAAGGGGCGGTCCTGCGCGCCTTCGGGGTCGGTGATGGGCGCGGGGATGCCGCCGATTTCCACGGTGTAGGCCGTAACGTGAATCCCCACGGTGGCAAGCAGGCCCTGCGCAATGGCGCCGCCGACAACGCGCGAGACAGTCTCGCGCCCGGAGGAGCGCCCGCCGCCGCGATAGTCCCGTACGCCGAATTTGGCGTCGAACCCAAGGTCGGCATGACCGGGGCGGTAGACGTTTTGAATTGTGGAATAATCGCGTGAGCGCTGGTCCTCGTTGGCGATGTGAAAGCCGATGGGCGTGCCGGTGGTGGCGCCCTCGAACACGCCGGACAGCAGGCGCACGGTGTCGCTTTCCTTGCGCGCTGTGGAGGCGATGCCTTGGCCGGGCTTTCTGCGGTCTAGCTCGCGCTGGATGCTCTCCTCGCTCAGGGCGATGCCTGCGGGACAGCCGTCCACCACGCCGCCAAGACCGGGCCCGTGTGATTCCCCATATGTCGTCAGACGAAAAACGGTTCCGAACGTATTTCCGCTCATGTTCCCTCCATTACTCGTGCGGTAGTAGCAGAAAAGCGCGCAGGGCACCACTGGCGGGCGACGCGTGGCGCGCTGGAGGCGGCGGGACAAGGGGCTGGCCGGGTACGGATGATGCATGCCCTGCCGCGAAGGGGAAAAGACTGCCGAGCAGGGAGAACACATATGGCACTATCTGGAATTGGCTCCGGCGGCCTTGGCGCCGGTTTGGGCGGCGCGACGTTGACTCCGCCCGAGCGCCCGCAAGGCGCAAGCGCTGGCGGGGCAACGAGCGGCGAGGCCCTCGCGCGCGAGGCGGAAAAGGTCCGCAAGGAGCAGGAGGCCAAGGAGCAGGCCGCCAAGCTTGAGCAATCGAAGATGGACTTCATCGCCAAGTATGTGAAGTCCTTTGGCGCGCCGGAGGAGTTGGACCGTGACAAGCAGTCCTTCAAGGACCGCCTGCGCGGCAATGGTGAGGATCCCGACAAGTCGGAGCACATGAACGCGTTGGCCTTTGAAACGCTCTCCGAGGCTGTGCAGGACCCCAATGACGAGGGGAAAATTACCGTCTACGCCACCAAGGTGGATGGAGAGGGAAACGGCAAGATTTCCCGCGCTATGGAGTTTGATTCCGGCGATGGCGAAGACCGCAGTCAGCTAACGCCGGAGCGTCGCCGCGCGGCCAAGATGTATGAGCAAAACGGCAAGAATGAGCAGGCTGTGGCTGGCGGGGAGAAAGACGACGAATCCCCGGAGACGGACAAGATGGTGTAGCTGGCGCCCGCCGGGAACGCGCTGATGCTGCGCGGGAACGAAGGCGCACCGCAGCGCATGCCCGTTAGGATGATTGCCAGAGGCTGAGCTGGCGCGGTTGCTCCTGCGGCACCTTGGGCCAGCCCACAAGGGCTGGGCTGTGCGGGTCGTGTTCGCGCAAGGTCTCGACGACGTTGCGCTCGCGCGATGTCGCGTAGCAGTAGGCGCACTTGAAGCGGCAGGTGTCGTACACGCCAACATCCACGGACGAGACGCACCGGCATCCCGCACGCTGGCCGGTATCCGGCGCGGCGTGGATGGGGCGGCTGGCAAGGCGCTCTATAAGGGGGCGGTCGAGGCAGGCGCCGGGATGGATGCCGTGGGCGGCAAGGTCTACGGATTCGGCGCAGGTCTGGATATGCATGCCATGGGCGTTCGCGGCGCAGGCAAGGGCGCGGGCGGTGTCGTTACGTCCGGCGTGGTCGGTGCGTGCGTCGTGGCAGTGGACGCCGTGGTCGCGCCTTAGGGCGTCAAGGCGGCGCTGCACCTTGGGGTACACGTCCAGAAAGCTGATGACGACGCGCAGGGTGGCTCCGGAGAGCGCCTCGGCAATGCGCCCAAAGGTGTCCGCATGAAACTGCGGCGGTGTGGCGCTCGAAAGGATGATGGGGTCGTAGCGCCAGACAACGCGCTCCGGCCCGAGACGGTCCGCAAGGCGCAGGAAGGCGTCTATGCGGCGCTCAAGGGACGGCAGGCGCGGCTCAAAGGCGCGCGGGTAGCCGTTCAGGGTGTAGAAAAACAGGGACCGGAACCCAAGGCTGGCCGCAAGGTCGAGGCTGCCCGAGAAGGGCTCAGGATTTTTTGACCAGAAGACGAAGAGGTCCACGGCGTCCGGCGTCAGGGGGACGCGGCGTACCTGCTGGGGATTCATGGGATTGATGGAAAGGGCGAGGCCCTCGCGCAGACGCAGGGAGAACCATGCGTTGTAAAAGGCGGGGATGTCCGTTCTTCTGCTGACACTGACGATCATGTCTGCTCCCGAAACGGCGCTGGCCGAAGCAAGAAGCGGGGGACCGGGGCGAGATGCTCCGGTCCCCCGTTTGTGTTGTTGTGGCGTGTGGTGGCGCTATGTGGCCTGTGTGGGGCCGGAAACTTCCTCAAAGAAGGTGTTGCGCTCCACCGGGGTAAAGCCCGCCTGCCGGATGGTTTCCTCCAGCTTGGCAACGGTCATGCCTGTGGGGGAGGACGCGCCGGCGGCGTGGCCGACCTTTTCCTCCACAAGGGTGCCGTCAAAGTCGTCCGCGCCGGCGTGCAGGGCCATCTGCGCAGGCTTGATGCCCGAGAACGCCCAGTAGGCCTTCAGGTGCGGCACGTTGTCCATGAACAGGCGCGAGATGGCAATCATGCGCAGGTAGTCCACGCCGTCGGTGCCTTCGGCCTCCAGCGGGTTGTTCCCCGGCTGGTACTGCAAGGGGATGAAGACCTTGAACCCGCCGGTACGGTCCTGCACGTCGCGCAGGGCGGCCATGTGCTCCAGCCTGTCGCGCCACGACTCAATGTGTCCAAAGAGCAGGGTGCAGTTGGTGGGCAGGCCGAGGCCGTGGGCGGTTTCGTGGATTTCCAGCCAGACGTCGCCGGAAACCTTCTCCGGACACAGCTTCTGGCGCAGCTTGGGCGAAAAGACTTCCGCGCCGCCGCCGGGCAGGGCGTTCAGGCCGCTGTTCTTCATGTCCGTGAGGACGTCGGCGTAGCTTTTGCCTGTCTGGCCGGCGAGGTAGGCCACCTCGACAGCGGTGAAGGCCTTGATGGCAATGTCCGGGCGCTCCTCACGCACGGCGGCGATGAGGTCCATGTAGTAGGAGTAGGGCAGGTCCGGGTTCAGGCCGCCGACGATGTGGATTTCCGTGATGGGCTCATGCGCGCGCTCGCGGATGCGCTGACGGATGTCGTCGATGGAGTAGGTATAGGCTCCCTCGTCGCCTGCGCGCTTGGAAAAGGCGCAGAACCGGCAGGCATTGGCGCACACGTTGGTGAAATTCAGGTGCTGGTTGTAGACCCAGAACGCCTTGTCGCCAAAGCGGCGCTCGCGCGCGGCCTTGCCCAGCTCGCCAAGGGTGTGGATGTCGCAGGATTCGGCGAGGGTCAGCGCCTCCTCAACGGAGATGCGGCCGCCGCCAAGCAGGGTGTCAAATATCTTCTGCATGGGTGGTGCCTCACATGCTGGTTTCCGCCGCCACGGTGAAGCCCGTGGCGCGTGGTGAACATACGGGCACAGGCCCGCTGAGTAAAGCCCCGGCCGGGAAGTGGAAAGCGGCCCGACGCAAATGCTCCGGGCCGCTGTGGCGGATTCTGTGAATGTCCGGCGGGTTAGAAGCCCTCATCCAGCGCGGGGCAGACGAGTGCTCCGGGCGTGCTGGCGGCGGGGATGGCTTCGGCGTCTTGCACGTGGACGTGGCGTCCGTCGATGCTGAGGCGGCCTTCGGCCAGCCACTGGATGGCCTGCGGGAAGATGCGGTGCTCGTAGCGCAGAATGCGCGCGCCAAGTTCGCCCTCGTCCTCGCCGGGCAGGGCTGGGACGGCGGCCTGAATGACGACGGGACCGTTGTCCATGATTTCATCCACAAAGTGCACGGTGCATCCGGAGATGCGCACGCCGTATTCGGCGGCGTCGCGCTGGCCGTGGGCCCCGGCAAAGCTGGGCAGCAGTGCGGGGTGGATGTTCAGGATATTGGGCGCAAACTCGCGGATAAAGCCGGGGGTGAGGATGCGCATGAATCCCGCAAGGATGATGACGTCCGCCCCGTGGTCGCGGATGGTGGATATCATGGCCGCGTCAAAGGCCTCGCGGCTGTTGTAGTCGCCGTGCTGGAGGACCGCTGTGGGCAGGCCGTGCTTTGCGGCGCGGGTCAGGCCGTAGGCGTCGGCCTTGTTGGACAGCACCAGCTTGATGCTGGCGTCAAGGCGGCCATCCTCGATGGCGTCGATGATGGATTGCAGGTTGGAACCGCCGCCGGAAACCAAAACCGCCAGAGACAGGGACATTCGGGTGCTCCTTGGGATGCTGCCAGCGCAGGCTGGCATGAAGCAGGCTGCTTACGAGGCGGAACTTCGCGGCGCAGATTCAAAAATGCAACGCCCCGCGCAGTGTGCATGCGCGCGGGCGTTGCCTTGCATTTGTGCCTTGCATTCCGCCATGTGGAAGCAGCTTGCCTTTGTATGACAGACCGTTAGGCCGAGGCCAGTGCGTCGGCAAGGGCCGGGATGGTGTAGTCCTCGGGCTGGATGTCCGGGGTGAAGCCGTAGCCCTCAAGGGTTTTGGCCGTCACGGGACCGATGCACGCCAGCTTCACCTGAGGCAGGTGCTTTTTCAGTTCCTCGGGCGGGAGCAGCTGAAAGAAGTTGTCCACGGTGGAGGAGCTGGTGAAGGTGACGTAGTCCACGTCGCCTGCGTCCAGCTTCTCCTGCAGGGATTCGGGGCCCTGTTCGTTCAGGCCGGTTTCGTACACGGGCAGGATGCGCACTTCTGCGCCCGCCTTGCGCAGTTCCTCGGGCAAAACCTCACGCGCAACCTTGGCGCGGGGGATGAGGATGCGCGTGCCGCTGGCTACGCCGCGCTCCAGCAGGCCGGAGACGACATGCTCGGCAACGTACTTCTCGGGCACGAAGTCCGGGCGGATGCCGCGGTGTTCCAGTTCCTTGGCCGTTGCGGGGCCGATGGCGGCCACTTTGCGCCCGCCAAAGGCGCGGGTGTCGAGGCCCATGGCCTCAAGCACGGTCCAGAAGCGCTTCACGCCGTTAACGGAGGTGAAGACCACCCAGTCGTAGGCGTCCATGCCGGTGATGGCCTCGCGGATTTCCGCGTCATCGGGCATGGGATTGATGCTGATGGTGGGGAACTGCATCACGCAGGCGCCCTGCTCGCGCAGGATGTCGGCAAAGCCGCTGGCCTGCTCGCGGGCGCGGGTGACGACAACGCCTTTGCCCAGCAGGGGGCGCTGTTCGAACCAGTTCAGCTTGTCATGCAGGGAGCAGACGCTGCCCACAACGATGATGGACGGCGCTTTGAAGCCGCGGGCTTTGGCGTCCTCGGCCACATTCTCCAGCGTGGAGACCATGGACTCCTGCGTGCAGCGGGTGCCCCAGCGCACGAGCGCCACGGGGGTTTTGGGATCGCGGCCGCCCTGCATGAGGTTGTCCGCGATCATGGGCAGGTTTTTTACGCCCATGTAAAAGACGAGGGTGGATTCGCTCTTGGCGTAGACATCCCAGTTGTGCCCGGATTTTTCCTTGGTGGGGTCCTCGTGCCCGGTGATGAAGCAGACCGAGGTGGTGTGGTCGCGGTGGGTGACGGGGATGCCCGCATAGGCCGGCGCCGCCACGCCGGCGGTGATGCCGGGGACCACCTCAAAGGTGAGGCCTGCGGCCATGAGCTCTTCGGCCTCTTCGCCGCCGCGGCCAAAGACGTAGGGGTCGCCGCCCTTGAGGCGGGCGATGGTTTTGCCTTCCGCCGCGCGCTGGACGAGCATCTCGTTGATTTTGTCCTGCGGGAGGGTGTGGTCGCCGCCCTTTTTGCCCACGTAGATGATTTCCGCGTCGGGGCGTGCGTACTGCAGGAACTCGTCGTTGGCGAGGTAGTCATAGACGAGGATGTCGGCGGTCTCCAAAATCTCTTTGGCCTTGATGGTCAGCAGTCCGGGGTCGCCCGGACCTGCGCCGATGAGGTACACGTCTGCCATTGTGGCTCCTTTGCAATATGATTGCGGCAACCGGGGGTGCCCCCGTGCTCTGTGTTCGTGGTCCGTTTCCGCCGCGCGGGCGGCGGGTTGGCAAGGCGGCGTGTGCGCCTGCGCGCATGTGTGCACATACGCAACCGGGCACCCCGGCGCAAGGCCGAGATGCCCGGAATGGTATCTCTTGTCTCGTTAGGTGCGGCCAGCCGTGCGGCCACACTGCTCGCGTCCTTCCGGGCTAGGCAATGGCCTCCCGCAGGCGCTGCTGGAGCGAAACGAGCTTGTCTTTCTTTTCGGTGAGTTCCGCGGCCTTGGCGCGCTCGCCGTCAACGACGTCCTGCGGGGCGTTGTTGACGAAACCGGCGTTGGACAGCTTCTTCTCCACGATGGAAAGGGTTTTTTCCGCTTTGGCGATTTCCTTTTCAAGGCGCGCCAGTTCGTCGTCAAAGTCCACGGCGCCGGACAGGGGCACGAAGACTTCATGACCGGCCACCACGTTGGTGGCGGAGGCCTTGGGCGCGGTGACGTCCGCACCGAAGTGCATCTCGCCAAGGCGGGCAAGGCTGGCGATGAGGTCCTGATGCGCGTCGAGGAATTCGCGGGTGTCTTCGTCCTTGGTGCGCACCAGCAGGGTCAGCGGCAGGGACGGCTTGATGTTCAGCTCGCCGCGGATGTTGCGGACGCTGACGATGATGTCCTGCAGCAGCTGCATGTGCTCCACCACGCCCTGAACGCGGCACTCGGGGCGGCGCTCGGGGTAGGGCAGGGTGGCCAGGTCCTTGCCGTCGTTGCCGGGCAGGGTGACGAAGATTTCCTGCGTGATGAAGGGCATGATGGGATGCGCCAGCGTCAGGATTTCGGACAGCACGGTGTGCAGGACCTGCTGGGTCATCTGCTTGCGGTCTTCGTCCTCGCCGTTCAGGTCGCCCTTGATCATTTCAAGGTACCAGTCGCAGAACTCATGCCACGTGAAGCCGTAGATGATTTGCGCGGCGTCGTTGAAGCGGTAGCCTTCAATGGCCTGCTGTACGGCGTCCTTCACCTCTTCAATGCGGGTGAGGATCCACTTGTCGGCAACGCTGGTGGCTTTTCGCACGTCGTGGCCGGGCATTTCGTCGGGCAGGTTCATGAGGGCAAAGCGTGCGGCGTTCCACAGCTTGTTCATGAAGTGGCGGTAGCCCTCGATGCGGTCCTCGGAGAGCTTGATATCGCGGCCCATGGCGGCCAGCGCGGTCAGGGTCAGGCGCATGCTGTCCGTGCCGTACTTGTCGCACATGGTCAAGGGGTCGATGACGTTGCCCGTGGACTTGGACATCTTTTTGCCTTCGCCGTCGCGGACAAGAGCGTGGATGTACACGTCGTTAAAGGGCACCTCGTCCATAAAGTGCAGGCCCATCATCATCATTCTGGCAACCCAGAAGAAGAGGATGTCAAAGCCGGTGCTCAGGCAGGACGTGGGGTAGAAGGTCTTCAGCTCCTTGGTCTGGTCCGGCCAGCCCATGGTGGAGAAGGGCCACAGCGCGGAGGAGAACCACGTGTCCAGCACGTCCTCGTCCTGCGTCAGGTTGGAGGAGCCGCACTTGCTGCAGGTGGTGGCGTCCTCGCGGGAGACGATAAGCTCGCCGCAGTCCTGACAGGTCCACGCGGGGATGCGGTGGCCCCACCACAGCTGACGCGAGATGCACCAGTCGCGGATATTGTCGAGCCAATGGAAGTAGGTCTTGTTCCAGGACTCGGGGTAAATCTTGGTGCGGCCGTCCTTCACGGCCTTGGCGGCCTCGTCGGCAAGGCCCTTCACGGCCACGAACCACTGGGTGGAGACGTAGGGCTCGATGGTGGTCTTGCAGCGGTAGCAGTGGCCCACGTTGTGCTCGTGCTCTTCGATTTTCTGCAGGTGGCCTGCCTCGTCGAGCATGGTGATGATTTTGGCGCGGGCGTCGGTGCAGGAAAGGCCCTCGAACTCGGGACCGGCGGCTTCGCTTAGCGTGCCGTCGTCGTTCAGGATGGAGATGACCTCAAGGCCGTGCTTGCGGCCGAGTTCCCAGTCGTTCATGTCGTGGGCGGGGGTCACCTTCAGACAGCCGGTGCCGAACTCGCGGTCGACGTACTTGTCGCCGATGATGATAAGCTTGCGGCCAACCAGCGGCAGGATGGCGTGCTTGCCGATGAGGTGGTTGTAGCGCTCGTCCTCGGGGTGCACGGCGATGGCGGTGTCCGCCAGCATGGTCTCGGGGCGGGTGGTGGCGATGGTCAGGTCGCCGCTGCCGTCCTCCAACTTGTAGGTGACGTAGTGCAGCGCGCCCTTTTCGGCGGCGCGGTCCACTTCGTCGTCAGCCAGGGCGGTGCTGCAGCGCGGGCACCAGTTGACGATGTAGTCGCCCTTGTAGATGAGGCCTTCCTCATACAGGCGCACAAAGACCTCGCGCACGGCGCGGGAGAGCCCTTCGTCCAGGGTGAAGCGCTCGCGGGTCCAGTCCACGGAGCAGCCAAGGCGGCGGATCTGGTTGAGAATCTTGCCGCCGTACTCTTCGCGCCATTCCCAGACGCGTTCCACGAATTTTTCACGGCCAAGGTCTTCACGGCGGACGCCTTCGGTGGCAAGCTTGCGCTCAACGACGTTCTGGGTGGCGATGCCGGCGTGGTCGGTACCGGGCACCCACAGGACGTTTTTGCCCTGCTGGCGCTGGTAGCGACACAGGATGTCCTGCAGGGTCAGGTTGAGGGCGTGGCCGATATGCAACTGGCCAGTGACGTTGGGCGGGGGAATGACGATGGAATAGGATTCACCCTCTGCGTCAACGTCGGGAGTAAAAGTCTTATTGTCTTCCCAATGGGCGCGCCAGCGCGACTCGACGTCGGCCGGCTCATAGCCTTTGGGCAGGGTTTTCACAGCCATGTGTGTATCTCCTCGTCTTCACTTCTTGACGTATTTTCCGTAAATTCAACCCTGTCCAAGACGCGCACCCGGCCATGGCCGCCACGTGACGGATGGGGGACGGCCATATGAATGCGGTGCCTCTGCACCGCCTTGAGCAGGGAAAGCTCCGCGGGGACAGGCTGCCTGCGGAGTGGCGCGGCAACACAGCCTAATGAGCATACGCACAATGTCAAGCATCTACATATACTGGGACGAATCGCACTTGTGGGGCCTTCTGGCCTGGAGAGCCATTAAATCCTGGGGTTTGCCCTACCGTCTTGTACGAGGCGACGAAATAGCCGATGGCATACTTTCCACCGACCCGCCGAAACTGCTGCTGGTTCCCGGCGGCTGGGCGCGGGCCAAGTACGATCTGCTGGGCGAGCAGGGCGTGAGCGAAGTGCGCCGCTATGTGCGCCACGGCGGCAACTATTTGGGCTTTTGCGGCGGCACCGGGCTGGCCCTGAGCGGGCCGTACGGCCTTGGGCTGTGCCCGTGGAAGCGCCGCGCCTTTACGGACCGCCTGCAGCACGCGTGCAGCGGGCATATGTTCACCAACGTGGAGGCGTCCAGCGACCTTGTGCCGGGCAGGCTTCCCGAACAGCCGCTTATCCCCGTGTGGTGGCCCGCACGTTTTGAGTATCAGCCGCACGAAGACATCACGGTGCTGGCGTCCTACAGCACGCCGGGGCCGGATTTTTGGGTGGCGGACCTGCCGCTTGAGAACGTGCCCAAGCAGCCGCTGTCGGACCTTGAGTCGCAATATGGCATCCGCATCTGGCCGGAGTTCATGACCGACCAGCCCTGCATCATTGAGGGCAAGTTCGGGCAGGGGCGGTACATGCTGTCCTACGCGCACCTTGAAACGCCTGCCTCCGTGGACGCCAACCATTGGCTGTCACACATTTTGTACACCATGACCGGCGAGGAACCTGCGGGTGGTGTGCTGTCCGTTTTGCCCGCGTGGAATCTGGAGCGCCTGCCCCGGCGCTGGCCCGACGAGGACGGCGGCGAGGCCCTTGCGGCGGTAAAGGCCGCCCTTGAGGACATCATCGCCCTTGGCATGGACCATCTGCTGCTCTTCCGCCGCAACTCGTGGCTGCTGGGCTGGCGGCGCGGCATCCCCGGCGGGTACATCAACTTCCTGTACTCCATGGCCTGTCAGGCCCAGAACCTGACGCCCACCAAGGAGGCCGCCGAGTACTGGAAGGCCTCGTGCGACAAATTCCTTGAGGACATGGACCACTTCCGCCACGGCCTTGCCGGATATCTGCTGGCCGAGCGGCTGGCCATGTCCGTGCCCGAGTCGTCGGGGGATATCCCCAGCGATAGCCTGCGCGAGCAGCGCATTGCCTTGTTCGGTCAGCATATGAACTACGGCGGCATGTACGCCAAGCTGGTGCGCGTGCTGGACAAGGTGCTGTGGCTGACCCTGCGTTACGGACCGTCCTGATGCGCGCACGCCGCGCCCTGATTGCAGACTGCGCCCTTTGTGGGCCGCAAATGGGAGGCCCCAGTGCTCAGTAACGAACGTCCCTATACCTTTGACCGCGTGGTCCGGCTGGCGTTGTCGGCGGTGTTTCTGGCGGCCCTTATATGGCTGCTGAACTACCTGTCCGACGTGCTCATTCCCTTTGCTGTGGCCCTGCTGCTGGCCTACCTCATCAATCCGCTCACCGAGGCCGTGGAGCGCCGGGTGGGCAACCGTTTGGTGGCGGTGCTGGGCAGTTTGGTCCTTGTGGGGGCCACCTTGTGGCTGGCGGTGTGGCTGGTTGCGCCTATGATTGGCACTGAACTGCGCCATATGGCGACGCTGGCCTCGCGCATTGCCGACGGGTCGGAGTTTGACCGCAAGGCCCTGCAAAGCCTGCCCCCTGAGGTGTGGGGGATGATCAAGGACGCCCTCGGGCAAAAGGACATCCAACAATTTTTGACCTCGCCGGATGTGCTGGCCTTTGCCAAGAATGCCATTGCGCGCATTGTGCCCGGCGTGTGGGGGCTGATGCAGGGGGCGGCCAGCGCGGTGCTGGCCGTGGCCGGTGCGTTTATCATCCTGCTGTACTTGGTGTTTTTGCTCCTCGACTACCGCCGCGTGCGCGATGGCTGGACGAGCATCATTCCCCCCGGACGGCGGGAGGCCGTGGTGGAGTTTGCCGCGGAGTTCAATAGCGGCATGAGCCGCTACTTCCGCGCGCAGGCCGGTGTGGCGTCCATTGTGGGCGTTCTCTTCGCCATTGGCTTTGCCCTCATCGGCCTTCCCCTCGGGGTGCTGCTGGGGCTGTTCATTGGCCTGCTGAACATGGTGCCCTATCTGCAAATTGTGGGCTTTATCCCTGCCTTTGCCCTTGGGGTTGTGCACGCGCTGGAGACGGGCACCAACGTCTGGCTGGTGCTGGCCCTGATTACGGCGGTGTTTGCCGTGGTGCAGGTGCTGCAGGACGGGGTGCTTATCCCGCGCATTATGGGCAAGGTGACGGGTCTGTCCCCGGCCATTATTCTGCTGGCGCTGTCCATATGGGGCAAGCTGCTTGGCATGCTGGGCCTGCTCATTGCGCTGCCCGCCACGTGTCTGCTGTGGGCGTATTGGCAGCGGTATGTGAACCATGTGAGCGTGGCGGCCACGCCGCCGGATGAGGCGGAGGGCTGACGCGCGGGCCAGAGGCTACAGCTGGCGCGCTTTCGACTGTCAGCGAGACGTTTTGCAAAAAAAACAGGCCGGTGCACCGTGGTGCACCGGCCTGTTTGCGTTGGGGCAAAAGGGGCGGGCTTACTGCTGCTCGCAGTAGAGCCTGTCGAGGATGGCTTTGCCGCCTGCGTCGAGGACTTCCTGCGCAAGGTCAAGGCCAAGCTCAAAGGCGTCCACGGCGTGGCCGCTGGCTTCGCGGCGGATGGGGGAGGTGCCGTCCACATCGCAGACGAGACCCGTCAGGTGGATGGTGTCGTCCTCCAACACGGCGTTGGAGGCGATGGGCACCTGACAGCCGCCATCAAGGCCGGTGAGGAAGCCGCGCTCGGCCTGCACGGTTACGCGGGAGACGGGATCGTTCAGGAAGGCGAGCATTTCGCCCATGGGGCCGTCCTCGGCGTATTCGATGCCAAGGGCGCCCTGCGCCACGGCCGGCAGGAACTCCGGCGGGCCAAGGCGGGTCATCTTGGGCGCAGTGAGGCCAAGGCGGATGATGCCGGCGGTGGCCATGATGATGGCGTCGTACTGGCCTTCTTCCATCTTGCGCAGGCGGGTGCCCACGTTGCCGCGCAGGTCCAGAACGTTCAGGTCCGGGCGCAGGGCCAGAATCTGGGAACGGCGGCGCAGGGAACTGGTGCCGACCTTGGCGCCCTCGGGCAGGGCGTCCAGTCCGTCGTAGTGCACGGAGAGGAGGGTGTCGGTATTGTCCTCGCGCTCGGGGTTCACGCCAACGATGAGGCCCTCGGGGAGCACGGTGGGGACGTCCTTCATGCTGTGGACGGCGATGTCCGCGCGTCCATCCAGCAGGGCTTCTTCGATTTCCTTCACGAAGAGGCCCTTGCCGCCGACCTTGGCCAGCGGAACGTCCAGAATTTTGTCGCCCTTGGTCTTGATGGAGAGCAGGTCTACCTCAAGCCCGGGGTACTGGTGCTGCAAACGGGATTTGATGTGCTCGGCCTGCCAGAGGGCGAGCTTGCTGCCGCGGGTGGCTATGGTGATGCGTTTCATACAGACTCGTGCGTGGGGTTGAAGGTACGACAAACCGGGAGGGTCCGTGTTGGGCGCTCCCGGTTAACGAGACGTGCTGGCCGGTGGTGCTCAGTGGCCGCAGGACGAACAGCTGCCGCCGGAGCATCCGGCGCAGCCGCTGGAGGACGAGCTGGACGCGGTGCCAAGGCTGTCCCCGCCGCCAGCGGATTTGAACTGGCAGCAGCTGAGGAGTTTTTCCGTCTTTTCGGAGCCGCAGGACGGGCATTTGACCTGCGTGGTGGAGCCGATGACAAGCTCCTCGAACTCGTTGCCGCATTTTTCGCAGCGGAATTCATGGATGGGCATGGGAACCTCCCGGGGTTTCGGACTCGAAGATGTTAGTCCTCATCCAGATAGGGCGTCAATTCCACCACCGCTTCAAAGAGGTAGTGGTCCACCAGCTGGCACAGCAGGTGCTCAATGGCAAGGTGAACTTCCTGAATGAGGGGGGTATGCTTGTGCTGGACGGCAAGCAGATGGTCGCAGTGGCGGGCCATTTCGCCGCCTTCTCCGGCGGTGAGGCCGATGGTGGTCAGGCCTTTGTCCCGCGCGGCCTTCAGCGCGCGCACAAGGTTGGCGCTGTTGCCGGAGGTGGAGATAGCCAGCAGCATGTCGCCGCTTGCGCCAAGGGCCTGCACCTGCTTTTCAAAAACTTGGTCAAAGCCGTAGTCGTTGCCAATGGCCGTGATGGCGGAGGTATCCGTGGTCAGGGCAATGGCGGGCAGGGGCGGACGTTCCATGAGAAAGCGGTTGACGAATTCGGCGGCCACATGCTGGGCGTCGGCCGCGGAGCCGCCGTTGCCGGCAAGAAGGAGCTTGCCGCCGCGCGCCATGCACACGGCGATGCGCCGGGCCACGTCCACAACATCGTCGGTGTGGTCGCGGAAGTATTCCTCACGGAGCGTCACGCCGGAGGCGGCGTGTTCCTGTACTATGGATCGTGCGTCGTCGGCCATGTAATGTCCTTGTGTGGGCTTGTCCGTTTTATCCGGACATGGAGAGTGTGAGCTATCCCATTTCCGGGCACCTGACAATAACCACCCTCGCGCCGATGGCAACCCCTGTGTC
The DNA here is from genome assembly GCF_054657395.1 of Desulfobaculum senezii. NCBI lineage: Bacteria > Pseudomonadati > Thermodesulfobacteriota > Desulfovibrionia > Desulfovibrionales > Desulfovibrionaceae > Desulfobaculum > Desulfobaculum senezii. The sequence continues at coordinate 393,838 of NZ_BAAHYU010000003.1, forward strand.
CATGGGCGTTGCGGGCGCAGTGCGGCCAGCGCTGTGCATTTCCGCGGGGGTTTGCTACGGTAGAGCCATGTGAAGAAAGCCTTCCCGCGCGCAGTGGTGCGGGGTGAAGTCGTATCCGGGAGGCGCTCATGAGACGCTGGATTGCCGCCTTGGCTGTGGCGCTGTGCATTGCGCCGGGGCCAGCGCTGGCGAAGCAGACCATCACCATAGGGTTCAACCTGTCGATGTCCGGCGATATTGCTGGCGTTGGGCTGTCCGCGCGCAATGCGGCGGAGCTGGCCCGGCGCGAGGTGAACAGCCGGGGCGGGGTGGAGATTGGCGGCGAAAAGTACGAACTGAAATTTGTGTACCGGGACAATGGCTCCGTAGTGGAGCAGGGTGTTGCCGTGGTCCAAAAGCTGTGCAGCCGCAGCGATGTGCTGGCGATTATTGGGCCGAACTCCTCCAAGCTGGCGGTGCCCGTGGGCGGCACCTGCAATGCGAGGGCAACGCCCATGGTGTCGCCATGGTCCACCCACCCCAGCACAACAAAGAACCGCCCGTGGGTGTTTCGGGTGCCATATCTTGACGATGCGCAGAGCAGGGTCGCCGTGGACTTTGCCCGGCGGACCTTTGGCGCGCGGACTGTGGGGATCATTTTCGATACCAGCAACGACCATTCCATCGGCATGGCCGAGATTTTCCGCACGCGCTGGGAATCTGTGGTGCCGGAGGGCGAGGTTGTTGCCTTTGAGCCGCACCCGCCCATGGTGCGGGACTATACGGCGCTGCTTCGGCGGGTTCTCGCCGCAGGGCCGGATATGTTGTACATCCCGGACAACTACAATCAGGCGGCGCGCATTATCCGGCAGGCCAGCGCCCTTGGCTGGGACGGGCCAATTATGGGGTCCGATGCGTGGGACGCTGTGGACTTCGTGAAGCTGTGTGGCGACCCGTGTCTGAATTTGTATTTTACCACCAACTATATCGCCACGGCAGGGGACGGCAGAACCCATGCCTTTGTGGACCGCTTTACGGTGGCGTATGGCTACGCGCCGGACACGGTGGCGGCCCTGACGTGGGACGCCGTCTATTTAGTGGTGCGCGCCCTTGGCGAGTTGGACGCGGTGGGGGATGACCTTGCCTCAAGCCGCCTTGCCGTGCGCGAGGCGCTGGCGGGCATCCGCAACTTTCGCGGCGTGACCGGGACAATGCACTTCAATGCGCAGGGCGACCCCGTCAAATGCGTGATTGTGGCGCGTGTGAACGAGAACGGCGAGTTTGCCTTTGTGGAGGAGGCGTGCCCGGAAGATATAGGCCCACAGGGCCACTAACGCCAAAGCGCCCCGGACCGAGAGGTTCGGGGCGCTTTGGCGTGTGCTGACGGGTGGCGCTAGGTGAGCGAGCCGGAGGTGACAAAGTCGGGCCCGATGCTGGGTGCGGAGGCGCTGCCGCCGCCCTGATTCTTGATGGCGTCCTGAAGTTGGGCCTGCAGGCTTGCCAGCTCGGACTGCTTCATGGCGAGCAGGCGGCGCTTCATGGCCGGGTCCATTTCCTTTTCCTTCAGCTCTTCAATTTCCTTTTTGACCTGCTCTATCTGCTTCCTGATGGATTTGATGAGCTTTTCCGAGGCGGTTTCGTCAGTCTTCTCAGGCTCCTTGGTATTGGCGAAAACGCCGCCTGCGGGAATGGCGGTGGCGTTCTCGCCCTTGGCGAGGTCTTTGCCCTGTTGGGAAAGGCTTACGGAGTCGCCGGACTGGGCAGCGCCCGGTGCGGCATTGGCGGCGGCGTCAGAAGTGGCGTCGTCGGGATGGGGTAGTTTGGCTGCAAACGCCGGGTTTCCGGCAAGTGCGTGGAGTGCTGTACTCATGATGTTCTCCCGAAGATGATACGCATTATACTTCTTCAATCGACCATGGGCGTTCAATCTTTAGGAGGGAAGGCGGTGCGCATCGAAAATTTGGACATTTGTCCCCGGTATGTGGAATAGTACAAGACGGTGGAGCAGCCATAAGCTGGGGGTGCCATGTCCAAGATTGAGCGGATACAGGTCATCAAGGGGGTGTACTGGGTGGAGGTGCCAGACGCGAGCCTGCGCCTGCTCTGCGGGTGCCCGGCGGATGTGGTGAAGCACCTGATGAAACGCGGATTCATCCAGTCCCGCCACCGCGACGGCGTGGTGTTTGAGTCCGGTCCCAACGCCATTTTGCTGTCTGACGTGCTGGTGCAAAGCGGCGCGTTCTCCAACCTTGCGGAATTTCCTGTCCTGCAGATGCTGTACCGGCAGGGAATGCTGATTCCCGGCCACCCCGGCAACACCGGCGAGCGCCCACTACTCGTTGGTGCGGAGCCGCAGGTGCGCGCCCAGATGAATTATATCCACCGCGGCAACTATGGCCTGCTGAGCGCGCAGGAACTGCGCGCTGCCGGGGTGCCGCAAAAGCGCGCCGAAGAGCTTATGCGCATGAAACTGCGCTTTGCCTTTGGACGCATCCGCCATCCCAGTGAATTGCTCGAAAGCCGCATCCTTGGCAACGCCCCGGCGGAGATTCGCGGCGGCGTCACCGTGCGCCGCCTGCGCCTTAATGTATTTGAAATCGAATACGATTCCAGCACCGTCACCGTGGACCTGAATTTGCCGCAGGGCAGTTCCGGCTACGACGCACCGTACCCGCTGGGCTTTAATGATGTGCGGCGGGAATACTTCGCCGTGGTGCACTCGGGGTGCGGCGACGGGTGGGATGTGAACCGCCCGGCCATGGCGTCCATTGTGATGTTTCAGGGGCGGGTGTACCTCATCGACGCGGGGCCAAACATTCTGCACAGCCTCACGGCCTTGGGGATTGGCGTCAATGAGGTGGAGGGCATCTTCCACACCCACGCCCATGATGACCACTTTTGCGGGCTGGCGACACTCATGCGCAGCGACCACCGCATCAAGTATTACGCCGTGCCCCATGTGCGCGAGTCTGTGGCGCGGAAGCTGGCGGCGCTGGTAGACCGGGACCTGTCGGACTTTGACCGCTATTTCGACCCGCACGACCTTGCCGAGGGCGAGTGGAACGATATTGCGGGGCTGGAGGTGCGCCCCGTGTTTTCACCGCACCCGGTAGAGACCACGGTCCTGCTGCTGCGCGCGCTGGATGGCCGGGGCTACAAGAGCTATGCGCACTTTGCGGATATCGTCAGCCTGAAGGTCCTTGAGGATATGGTCACCGAAGATGACAGCGCTCCGGGCGTGTCCGCCAAGATGTTGCAATCCGTGCGTGAGGACTACCTGACCTTTGCCAACCTCAAGAAGCTGGACATCGGCGGCGGGCTTATCCATGGCAACGCCGAGGATTTTGCGGAGGATACTTCACATAAGCTGGTGCTGGCCCACGTTTCGCGTGATCTCACGGGGCGCGAGAAGGAAATCGGCTCCGGCGCGCCCTTTGGCATGACGGATGTGCTCATCCATGGCGAGCAGGATTATGTGAAGATGTACGCCTTCTACTATCTGCAAACCTACTTCCCCACCATTCCCCGCCATCAAATCAAGATGCTGCTCAATAACGAGGTGGTCACCTTCAACCCGGAGACCATCCTCCTGCGCAAAGGCACGGTGCCTTCGGCCATTTACCTCGTGCTGACGGGCGCGGTGGAAATGATCGATACCGTGGGCGAGGTGCGCAACGTGTTGTCCGCGGGCGGCCTTGTGGGCGAGATTGCGGGCATGGTGCGCGCGCCGGTGCAGGAGACCTTCCGGGCCATGAACTTTGTCTATGCCCTGCGGATTCCCAGCGCACTGTACTTGGAATTTGTCCGGCGCGGCGGGCTGTACCATGACATTGAGCGCCTGCAGGACAGGCGGGACTTTTTGCAGAAAAGCTGGCTGTTCGGCGAATCCCTGTCCTATCCCGTACAGAATATCATTGCCAACAGCATGGCTACGGAGCGCTACGAAGCCGGGACGGAGATGCAGGTGGGGCTGGACGGCGACCGGTCGCTGTACGTGGTGAGTGAGGGCGAGGTGGAAGTGCTCATCGGCGACAGCGTTCTTGAGGTGCTGCGCAGCGGGGACTTTTTCGGCGAAGGGTGTGTTTTGTTCAGTACGCCGTGTGTCCACGGCCTGCGGGTCAAGACCACGGCGCAACTATTCCGCATCCGGCATGATGAGATTCTGGACGTGCCCATCATCCGCTGGAAGCTCTTTGAAACCTACGAGCGGCGCATGCGGCTTATGGTCAGTCCGGAGCTTGTGGGCGTGTCCATCTTTCGCTGGCGGGACGAGTACGAAACGGGCGTCGCCTCCATGGACGCCCAGCACAAGGAGATGCTCCTTGCCGCGGACCGCGTGTATCTGGCCCTGAACACCGGGGAAAAGCGTGAGCACCTTGAGGAGTTCATAGCCTTCCTGCTGGCGTATTCCCGCGCGCATTTTGAGGAGGAAGAAGTCCTGATGGAGCGCCACGGCTATCCGGATCTTGAGGAGCACCGCCGGAGACACCGGCGGCTTGTGGATGAAGTGGAATCGTCTCTGGAGCGGTACCGGAGAGGGGAATTTGCGCTGGACGTCGAGTTTATGGAATTGGTGAAGGACTGGATTGTGAACCACATCCTGCTGGACGACCGCAAGTATGGCTCCTTCCTGCGCCGCCACGAGGAGGGCGAGGACGCAGGCGAGGGCGACTAAAGCGCGCGAGGCGTGTGCCGGACGCGGAGGGCGCGTTCTGCGGTGGCAGAAATGGTTTTGTGGATGGGCCGCCGAGCCGGGCACAGGCAGGACGCAGGCGTCCCAAGGTGCTGTGGGCACGGTGAAGCCGCTCCAGATGGGGCGGCTTGTGTTTTGCCCTTAGCGCAGGACCACGTGGTACCCGGCAATGCGCAGGTCGTCGTCCGACACATGGTGGAACTGCGGGTGCAGGGCGCGCCGGGGCAGGGGCGGGCCGTCGTGGTGGCTGGTGCTGCGGACCGTGACGGTAAAGCCGCAGGCGTCAAAGTCTTCCAGCATTTCCGAGGGCGCGATGCGGTTGGTGTAGAAGCCGGCCGTGGCGACCCCCGGCCGCTCCCAGAAGGCGTCGCCAAAGCGCAGGTTGTTGCGGCCCCCGCCAAGGTGGTCGCGAAAGTCCACCTGATGCGAGCCCACGCCGCCGGGGCGCTGGATGCGCCGCAGTTCGCGCATGGTGTCCGCAAATTCATCACGGCGGATATGTTCCAGCACGGCGTTGGAAAAGACAAAGTCTGCGCACTTGTCCGGGAGTTCGCGCAGGGAGGCGAGGCCCTCGGTCAGGTAAACGGCGGCGTTGGCGCGCAGGTAGTCGTCCCGGCTGGCAGGGGGCGTGTGGTCTTTCGCACCGCCAAGGGCGGCGGCGAGGGCGGCGTAGGTGCCCGCGTCCGTGGCGGCAAAGTCTCCGGCATCCACAAGGATGGTGCGCCCTGCCCCGGCGCGCCGCGCCAACAGCGCTGTGGAGAGGGCGTCGCCGCAGCCAAGCTCAAGGCAGGTGAAGTCCGGGGCCGGGGCCTCGTACGCCGCAAAATGGGTGGCAAACACCTGCTGGGCGTGGGCGGGGTCGTCCATGGCGCCGTGGCGGAAGAGGCCCATGCGCCGCCAGAATCCGTAGGGGATGTTCAGCCGGGTCAGCAGGAGCTTTGCGCCCATTTTGGCCCACCAAGGCAGTGCCATGCATGCCTCCCATGCAAATGGTTTTCAGGAGTTATGCAAAGGATATAGCACGCCTTGGGCGTAAAGGGCTATGCCTTGGGCGCGCCGGGGTGCCGTCGCCTAGTCTGCGGACAGGTGCCGCCCGGGGGCGGGGTGTTGGACGCCGCACAAGGGGGGGGAACGTCTGTGGCGCGCCAGTGAAAAGCCTTTCCCGCGCCATGGTCCGGCCCGGTGGGGCGTTTTCGGGCGCACAATGCAGACAGCCCCCGGTTGGGGGCTGTTCTGCGTGGTCTCGCTGAAGGACGCTAGGAGGCGAAGGGGTCTTCCACCTCGGTGACGCCGGCATCGTCAAAGGTTGCCATGGCGTTGTAGGCATGGGCCGCGCCGCGGAGCAGGCTCATGGCTACAGCCGCGCCCGTGCCCTCGCCAAGGCGCATGCCAAGGTCCAGCAGCGGGCTGGCCTGCATGGCCTGCATAGCCTTGCGGTGCCCCGGTTCGGCCGATGCGTGGCTGAACACGCAGTAGCCCGCAACGGCGGGGCACATTTTCCACGCCGCCACATACGCCGCGGAGGAGATAAAGCCGTCCACCACCAGCACCAAGCGCTGCGCCGCGCCGCCAAGGATCAGCCCGGCAAGGGCGGCGATTTCGTAGCCGCCAAGGGCCGCCAGAATGTCCAGCGGCTGCCCTGCGGCAATGGTGGGCGCGTGCAGGGCCAGCGCCGTGCGGATGACGTCAGCCTTGCGGGCTGCGGCGTCTTGGCAAAGGCCCGCGCCGGGTCCGGTCAGCTCCTCCGGGTCCATGCCGAAAAAGGCGCAGTACAGCGCGGTGGAGGGGGTGGTGTTGGCAACGCCCATCTCGCCGGTGCCAAGGGTGCGGTAACCCTCGGCGCGCGCTTCGGCGGCAAGGTCCGCGCCCAGCAGGATGGCGCGGATGCAGTTCTCCCGGCTCATGGCCGGGCCTGCGGCGAGGTTGTCCGTGCCTTCGGCAATTTTCCGCTGGATGAGGCGTGGGTGTTCGGGGAAAGGACCGCCAAGGCACCCCGCGTCCACGGCTTTGAAGTCAATGCCGTACACGTCCGTCAGGGCATTGATGCCGCCGCCACCGGAAAGGAAATTGGCCATCATCTGGCGCGTCACCGCCTGCACCGATGGGCTGACGCCCTCGGCATGCACGCCGTGGTCGCCGCCGATGGTGTAGATACGCGCCGGGTCCATCTGCGGCGCACCGCCTTGAATGCAGTACATTTGCGCGGCAAGGTCCTCCAACCGGCCAAGGCTCCCCGGCGGTTTGGTCAGGGAGTCCAAATGACGGCGGGCGTGTGGCTCAAGCGCCCAGTCCACCGGGCGGACGCCGCGTATGAGGGCGTCAAGACGTGAAGGCATGCGTATCTCCTGAAAAACGGCTGGAGCCGTATGACGTGGCAATGTGGAACCCAAGGGGCCGTGCATACATGCGTCCATGCGGTAATGCAAAAACCGTCGGCTGGGCGGCATTGACAGCCCGGGGTGAATGTATAGTGTGACTGATACGCTGGCCGGGGGAAACCCGGCGCGCTCCGCAGCGCCACGGCGCGGGACGGCAGGGCCGTCCACGGGAGCGCGAGGGCGTCAGACACACCCGGTCCATTCCGGATTATCCCTAAGGAGTATGAATCAGATGACCAGTCAGCTCAAGACGGCCCTTTTGCTGGGCCTGCTCACGGGCCTCATCCTGCTGCTGGGCGGCGCGATGGGGGGCCGTGGAGGCCTGTATGTCGCCTTTGTTCTGGCACTTCTCATGAACGTTGGCAGTTACTGGTACTCGGACCGCATCGTCCTGTCCATGTACGGCGCGCGGGAATTGTCGCCCGCAGACGCGCCGGGCCTGCATACCATGGTGGAGGACCTTGCCCGTAACGCCGGGCTGCCTAAGCCCCGCATCGCCATCATCCCGCAGGAGGCCCCCAACGCCTTTGCCACGGGCCGTGGCCCGGAACATGCGGTGGTCGCGGTGACCGAGGGCATTATGCGCCTGCTGTCGCCCGAGGAACTCAAAGGCGTTTTGGCCCACGAGATGGGCCACATTAAAAACCGCGACATTCTTATCCAGAGTGTGGCCGCCACCCTTGCTGGCGTTATTATGTATGTTGCCAGCATGATCAAGTGGGCGGCGCTCTTTGGCTTTGGCGGCAGTGACGAGGAAGACGGCGGCAACCCCATTGCGGCTATTGGGCTGGCCATTATCGCCCCCATCGCCGCCATGCTTATCCAGATGGCCATCTCCCGCTCGCGCGAGTACCTCGCCGACCAGACCGGGGCGCAGCTGTCCGGTACCCCGCAGCATCTGGCGTCCGCGCTGGAGAAGCTGACGGCATGGAGCCAGCGCGCGCCCATGCAGGACGGCAATCCTGCCACGGCGCATATGTTCATCGTTAATCCCTTCACCGGGCAGCAGGTGATGCAGTGGTTCAGCACCCATCCGCCCGTTGAGGAACGTGTCAGCCGCCTGCGGGCCATGGCGGGAGGACGCTAGGCATGGGCCGTGCGGCAATGACGCGATTTGCGGCCTGTGTGCTGTGTCTTGCTGCGCTTGCTGCGGCCCCTGCCGCCGCCGGCGCAAAGGACGACACCCTGCGCATGACGCCTGTGGTCCGCGCGGTACAGGCCGTGTCACCAGCCGTTGTGAACATCACCACCGCCAAGGTGGTGGAGCGCGACGTGAATCCCTTTGGCGGGCTGTTCAACGACCAGCTGATGAACCCCATGCTGCGGGAGTTTTTCGGCTCCCGCGGGAAGCAGCGGTTCACGCGGCAGAGCCTTGGCTCGGGCGTTATCATTGACGGCCACGCCGGGCTGGTGCTCACCAATGCCCATGTCATTATGGGAGCAACGGAAATCAAAGCCCGGCTGCTGGACGGCCGCGTCTTCGACGCCGAGCTTGTCGGCTCCGACCCGGACTTTGACCTTGCGGTGCTGCGCCTTGATGCCTCGGGCGACTTGCCGCAGGTGCACCTTGGCGACTCGGACAACCTGCTTATGGGCGAGACGGTCATTGCCATTGGCAACCCCTTTGGGTTTTCGCATACCGTGACCACGGGCGTCATCTCCGCCCTGAACCGCACCGTGCGCACGGAGCACGGCGCGTACACGGACTTTATCCAAACCGACGCGGCCATCAACCCCGGCAACTCCGGCGGCCCGCTCCTCAATATCTACGGCGAGCTTATCGGCGTGAACACCGCCATTCAGGCCAATGCCGAGGGTATTGGCTTTGCCATTCCCATCGACAAGGCCCGCCGCGTTGTGGACGAGCTGGTCAGCGTTGGCACGGTGCAGCCCGTGTGGCTGGGCCTGAGCGGCCAGAGCGTGGACCAGCCAACGGCCAGCTACTTTGGTCTGGACGCTGTAAAGGGCCTGCTGGTGACGGAAATCTTTGACGAGACTCCCGCCAAGGAGGCGGGACTGCGTCCGGGCGACCTTGTTCTGAGCTTTGACGGCAACCCCGTGCAGGACAAGGAACGCTATCTCGAATACCTGCGCAACTACACGCGCGGCGAGGATGTGACCCTGACCATACTGCGTCAGGGCCGCACGGGCGAGGTGACGCTGAGTGTCCGCGCCTTCCCTGCCGAGCGTGCCCGGGCCATGGCGTGGGCGCGCTGGGGCGTGGAGGTGCGCGAAAGCGGCGGGGCGCTTGCCGTGGTGCGCGTGCGCGGCGGCAGTCCGGCGGAGAAGCTGGGCCTGCGCGCTGGCGACGGGCTGGTGAAGGTGGGCGGAATGCGCCTTGGCCGCATGTCGGACTTTGTCCACGCCTTTATGCGGTACCGTATGCAGAACGCATTGCTGCTGCTTGTCCGCCGGGGCGAGCGGGGCTACTACGTCCGCCTCAGGATTTAGGAATACAGGGCACTGCGTGTGCATTTGACGCGGAAAATGCGCCCAGGAGCAAGGCTGGAACGCTTCTTGGTCTTGACACCCGGGTAGGCAGGAGATATTCGGTTGTCCCTGGATGCCGTGACCGCACTCGGTCAGGGCATTGCAGCGTCCCCCGGGACGCGCTGGGAGGAAGCATCTTTTTCCGGCAACGGGAAAGAAAATCAAATCGGAGGTATACGATGGGTTACAAAGTTATCGTGGACAATGACAAGTGTGTTGGTGATGGCGAATGCGTCGACGTGTGCCCTGTTGAGGTGTACGAAATGCAGGACGGCAAGGCCGTGCCCGTGAACGAGGAAGAATGCCTCGGTTGCGAATCCTGTATCGAAGTCTGTGAGCAGGACGCCATCACGGTCGAGGAAGAGTAGTCCACTCTTTTCTCGATTCGAGACAGACGTTTTTGAAAGGGAGCGGTGCCGGATAGTGCCGCTCCCTTTGTTATACCATAGGGGTAACGGACTCCGGCCCCCCGCTGGACACGCGCTTTTTTTCGCGCCCCCTCTCGACAATTCGTGTGAAGACATTAGCTTTCGGGGTATTGAACCAAACGAAAGCGTCCGGACCTGCCTGGGTCCGGGATCAGGGTGGAGTAGACCATGAATCTGGATTTCAGCGAAATTTTTGAGAAATACGAGGCGATTGTCGCCGAAGTGGATGCGGTCTTTGAGAAAGTGAAGGCCGAACATGGCGACTGCGTAACCTGCAGCGTCGGGTGTAGTGACTGTTGCCACGCGCTCTTTGATCTGAGCCTTGTGGAGGCCGTGTACATCAACACGAAGTTCAACGAGCGCTTTGAAGGCCAGCAGCGCAGCGATATCCTCGACCGCGCCGACGAGGCCGACCGCCAGACCTACCGCGTGAAGCGCGAGGCGTTCAAGGCCTCCCGCGATGGCGCGCTGGCCTCCGAAATCATGGAGATGGTCTCCAAGTCCCGCGTGCGCTGCGCGCTGCTGAACGACGAGGACAAGTGCGACCTGTACGACTTCCGTCCCATCACCTGCCGCCTGTACGGCATCCCCACCGCCATTGGCGGCCGCGCGCATACCTGCGCCAAGACCGGGTTCGAGGGCGGCAAGCAGTACCCCACCGTGAAGGTGGAAAAAATTCAGGACCGCCTGATGGAGCTCTCCAGAGAACTGGCCGAATCCATCAACACGTCCTATGCCCAGCTCTCCGACATGCTGGTGCCGCTGTCCATGGCCCTCATGAATTCCTACGACGCCGAGTTCCTTGGCGCGCAGGATGAGAAGGCCAAGGCCGAGTGCGCCCCGTGTGCGGCCCCCGCGGCTCCCGAGCAGCCCGCCGAACAGCCCGCCGCCCCCGGCTCTGCCGCTTCAGCAGCCTTTGAGGGCGCTCCCTCCTGCGACAGCTGCGGCGAAGCCCCCGGCTCCAGCGCCTGCGATACCTGCGGCGGTGGCACCGTTTGGGAGATTGGCGGGGAGAAGAAGTAAATGGACAAGCTGACCCCCGATCAGGAAGAGCAGAAGCGCTTCATGTATGAGAAGATGTCGCCACGGCGGCGCAAGTTCATTGACCGTATGGGCTATGATAAATGGAACCCGTTCCAGAAGCCCTTCGACCCCATGGACATGCGCCGGGACGACACCAATCGCACCATTGAAGTTCTCGTTAAGCAGTTCCTGCGCGAGCAGGGCCAGTATCAGAAAGTTGGTGCGGGCTACAGCCGTGGCGCGCTGGAAGTGGCCATGGGCATCGTCAATAAGGACGAGCGCTATCGCGCTATGTATGACTTTTGTGTGTGGTATTCCGACCTCTTGCGCCGTGAGGGCAAGGGTGAGATGAATTGGGAACATGAATAATCCGGGCCCTAGGGCCTGGAAGACCAAGGACGCAACATGAGCACTCAAGCCAGAAACGTTGACGAGTATATTGCCGAGCTTTCCCAGCAGATCGCGACGAACCCGCAGTGTGCCAGCCACCATTACAATCTGGGTGTGGCCTACCTGCATAAGCGCATGTGGCAGGAAGCCGAAAAGTCCTTCCGCGAAGCAGTGGACAACTCCCCCCGCATGGCCGAAGCCTACGTCCAGCTGGGTGGCATCTACCTGCAGCGCGGCGACATTGACGGCTGCCTGAACATGAACAAGATTGCCAAGGGCTGCCGTCCGCAGTTTGCCGTGCCCTTTGCCAACATGGGCTTCTGCTACCTGCAGCAGGGCGACGTGGACGCCGCTATCCAGAACCTGACCAAGGCCATCAACCGCGACCCTGACTACGTGCAGGCCCTCGCGACGCTGGGCAGCGCCTACCTCACCGACAAGCAGTACGACGAAGCCCGCAAGGCGCTGAACAAAGCCCTTGAGCTGGCCCCGGCTTTTGGTCCGGCATGGAACAACCTGTGCCTGCTGGAGCTGGAGCTCGGCAACATCGAAAAAGCCCGCGAGTACGCCGCCAAGGCCGAAGAGACCGGGTATGAGTTGGCCGAAGAGGTCAAGAAGGAACTGGAGGCTGAACAGGCGTAAGGGAGGTTTCCCATGGCCGGTTTCCGTAGAATGAAGGAGCGCATCCGCACACTGCTGCGTGGTGACGACTGGCAAGATGGCATCAGGGAACTGGAGGACGAGGCGGGTACTCCCCTTGTGGGGCCGCTGTTCTCCCTGCTGCTCGACCCGGACGAAATTGTGCGCTGGCGCGCTGTAACTGCCCTTGGGGCTGTTGTGGCGAGCATGGCCGACACGGATATGGAGTCCGCCCGCATCGTGATGCGCCGCTTTATGTGGCACATGAACGAGGAGTCGGGAAACATCGGATGGGGCATCCCCGAGTCCATGGGCGAGACCATGGCCCGGCACCCCCGTCTTGCCGAAGAGTTCCATACGAAACTGGCCTCGTATGTTCAGTGCCCGGACTGTCTGGGCGACGATAATTATATGGATCATCCGCCTCTGCGGCTGGCGGTCTATTGGGGACTGGGGCGGCTTGCGCAGGTTCGCCCCCAGCTTGTTCAAAACGCGCTGCCTGAGCTTGAGGCCGCCGTGCAGAATGAGGACAGTCCCGGAGCCCGCGCCGCCGCGTGCTGGGCCATAGGCCGTGTTGGAACGGCTGACAGCGTCAGCGTGCTTCGTCCGCTTGTCGAAGACGCCACGCCCGTCACCCTGTTCCGCAATGGCAGGCTGGAGGACACCACCCTCGGGGCTGTTGCCCGCGAGGCGGTTGATGCACTGGCTTCCTGACCGCAGGGGGCAGACAAGGAGAGACCCGTGAAGGACGAAAAAGGCCTTTACTACTACCCCAGCATGCAGACCCACGACGTGCGCATGTATGTGCGCGCCACGGAAGCCGGGGATATTGAGTTCCGCATGTGGCACAAGTCTATGCCCGAGGTGTGGGAGAAGCACGAGTGGATTCCCATCGACGTGGTGAAAGCCGCGGCGGATATGTACGACCACCCGGACCGCAATCCCGTTGCTCTGTACGATTTGGACATCGCCAAGCGCCTCATCGCCGAAGGCAAATAGCCCGGACCATATGACGCATTCCAGCGCCCCCGCAGCATCTGCTGCGGGGGCGCTTTTGCGTGTGTGGCAGGGCTTGCGTGCCGGGTATATGGGAGCGGGCAGTACGTTGCTTCACCGCAGGCACGGAAGGCGGCGGACGCAACAGCGCGCCGCACAATGCGCGTTGTGGTCGGGGAGGGCGTGGGGTCGTCACAGCGCAAAGGTGGCGGCGTGACGAGGCCGGTAACGTCACTGGTGACGGCACAGCTCCCGTGGGGCAGGGGAGGAAGGCCGGGAGAGGGTGGCGAATGGTGCGTGGGCGCAGGGCCCCAAGCGGCATATGCTGCGCGCCGCAGGAGGGAGCGCAAAGGGGCTTTCCATGACGCAGGAGGAGAGGTCCCTGCGTCTTGCCGTGGAGTGCAGGATGCTGGCGTCGGTGCAGTCTGGCGCGTGTGCGTCTTTTGAAGGGGCAGCGCGCCTGTCTGATGGCCTTTGGATGGGCCCGGAAAAGGGTGGTTTGTGATTTCGTGGCCGAACGGCGCACAGCGCTCTTGGGAAATCAGGAACAAGCGGAGGGCGGTTTTTTTCGTGTTGGGAGCAGGCAAAAATGGTTGACTTCTTATTGGTAACGATTACTATTAAAACCATGACGAAAACGCGAAAGCCGTCATCCCCTTTCGGGGTGCCTCGTAGGGAGGCGAAAGTATTCACACGACTGGAGATATCCGTCTGGGGCGGCCGCAAGGCCGCCTGACACCACAGGGCGAGAGAGGCCGTCCTCGCCTGGTCCGCCGCAGGGGCGCACCACAGGATGATGGCCAAAAGGAGGACACCATGGGAATGCTGAAGAGATTTCGTGACTTGGAAATAGATTGGGAAATGGAGCCCGCGGACGCCGTTGCGCTGTACCTTGAGTGGGGCAACACCGGCTACGGTGGCAGCTACGAAAACCGTGTGCGTTCCAAGAACGATTATTCCAACTATTTCGTGGTGTACAACTGGGAGGACAAGCCCAAGGTCTGTCTGGTCCGGCGCAACTCCGAAGGCGCAGAAGACCTCGCCTGTTTGGTCGTCCCCGATGGCATGGGGCGGCGCTTCCAGGACGAGGTGGGCGGCAACAAGGGCGTCTACCCCCTTAACGGCGAAATTCGCAACTGGTTGGAAACCGAGCTCTATTCGTAACCAGCACCACACTGCCAATCGGGCGGGGATGGAGGAAACTCCATCCCCGCTTTTTTTATGACAAAGTGCTGGCGTGCAATAATGAGCTGGAGGAATAATTGCGGTGGTGGCGACTTCGTCAGACTGCGGCACTACGATGTCGAGTGGGCTGGTGGGGTTTGTGGGCGGCGTAAGAGCAGGATTGCACATTCAAGTCGCACGGCGCGAAAAACTTTCGAAGTGCGGTGGAATTTCGGTGTGCTGTGACGCGTCTGTCACGAAACGGTTTTGGGTCCGCAATGGACGCGACAAGAAAAAGAATTGCGTTGTACAGGATTCGTTGTACAAGAGGTTTGGGACGAAATGCGTTGGGTGCATCGCCGGAATAAGTCCGCAACACCCTATGTTGCGGGTGCAAAAGACCGTAGAAAATTCGTGTTGATTGTCCAATCTGTACGGGCATTTTGGGTTGACAAAGGTTGGGAATCTTCCTAGCGTCGCTTAGGATTATTTATGAGAATGTGAATACGTTCACGACGTGTGAATGCCGCCGCCATGTTTCGGCGAAGCGCGAACGGCAGGGAAAAGGTGCTGTGATGCGCTTTTTTGGTTCGCGGGCGGCTCGTGTTGATGAGGCTGAACCACATTCAAAGACAATGGAGGTAAAAGAATGGCAAAACATGCAACCCCATTGTTGGACCAATTAGAATCTGGGCCCTGGCCTAGCTTTGTGTCCGACATCAAACAGGAGGCCGAGCGCCGCCACGCCAACCCCGACAACGTTGAGTACCAGATTCCGGTCGACGCATGCGACGACCTGCTTGGTATTCTCGAAATGTCCTACGAGGATGGCGAAACTCACTGGAAGCACGGCGGCATCGTCGGCGTGTTCGGCTACGGCGGTGGTGTCATCGGCCGTTATGCTGACCAGCCTGAGCAGTTCCCCGGCGTTGCTCACTTCCACACCGTTCGTGTGAACCAGCCCGCTGCAAAGTACTACAAGACCGACTACCTGCGCCAGCTCATGGATCTGTGGGACTTCCGCGGTTCCGGTCTGACCAACATGCACGGCTCCACCGGTGACATCGTGTTCTTGGGTACCACGACTCCTCAGCTCGAGGAGATCTTCTACACCCTGACGCACGAGCTGAACACCGACCTTGGTGGCTCCGGCTCCAACCTGCGTACCCCGGCTGCTTGTCTCGGTCAGTCCCGCTGTGAGTTTGCGTGTTACGACACGCAGGAGCTCAGCTACAACATGACCCTGGAATACCAGGACGAGCTGCACCGCCCGGCGTTCCCCTACAAGTTCAAGTTCAAGTTTGACGGCTGCCCGAACGGCTGCGTTGCGTCCATCGCTCGCTCCGACTTCTCCGTCATCGGTACTTGGAAAGACGACATCAAGATCGACCAGGAAGCCGTTAAGGGCTACGTTGCTGGTGAGATCATGCCTAACGCAGGCGCTCACTCCGGTCGCGACTGGGGCAAGTTCGACATCCAGAAGGAAGTCGTTGACCTCTGTCCTACCGGCTGCATGAGCTGGGACGGTTCCAAGCTGTCTATCGACAACAAGGAATGCTACCGCTGCATGCACTGCATCAACACCATGCCCCGCGCACTGCACATCGGTGACGAGCGCGGCGCATCCATCTTTATCGGCGCTAAGGCTCCGATTCTCGATGGCGCACAGATGGGCTCCCTCCTGGTTCCCTTCGTCAAGGTCGAAGAGCCCTTTGACGAAGTTAAGGAAGTTGTCGAAAACCTGTGGGATTGGTGGATGGAAGAAGGCAAGAACCGTGAGCGCATTGGTGAAACCATCAAGCGCCAGGGCTTCCCCAAGCTGCTGGAAGTCGCCGGTATCAAGGCCGATCCTCGCCACGTGCAGGAACCCCGTTCCAACCCCTACATCTTCTGGAAAGAAGAGGACGTCGAAGGCGGTTGGGATCGCGACATCAACGAATACCGCAAGAGACACCAGAGATAGGGGGTTTACACAATGGCATTCATTTCCGCTGGTTACAATCCCGACAAACCGATGGAAGACCGTATCAGTGATATCGGTCCTCGCAAATACGAACAGTTCCTGCCGCCGGTCATCGCCAAGAACAAAGGCACCTGGCTGTACCATGAGATCATCGAGCCCGGTCTTCTCATGCACAAGGCCGAGAGTGGCGACGAAGTCTACACCGTGCGTGTCGGCTGCGCCCGCCTCTGCTCCGTGACCTACGTTCGCGAGATCTGCGACATCGCTGACAAGTACTGCGACGGTTACGTCCGTTGGACCACCCGTAGTAACGTCGAGTTCATGGTTGAAGACCTTGAGACCGCTAAGAAGCTCAAGGAAGACCTGAACAGCCGTAAGTTCGACGGTGGCTCTTACAAGTTCCCCGTTGGCGGCACCGGCGCCGGTATCACCAACATCGTCCACACGCAGGGTTGGGTGCACTGCCACACCCCCGCAACGGACGCTTCCGGTACCGTTAAGGTCGTCATGGACGAACTCTTCGAGGAGTTCGGTGCTCACAACATGCCCGCTCCCCTGCGCATTGCTATGGCTTGCTGCCTGAACATGTGCGGCGCGGTGCACTGCTCTGACATCGCCATCCTCGGCTACCACCGCAAGCCCCCGATCATCGACCACGAGTACCTCGACAACCTGTGCGAGATCCCGCTGGCCGTTGCCGCTTGCCCCACCGGCGCTATCCGTCCCTCCAAGCACGAGCTTGAAGACGGCCGCACCGTGAAGACCGTTGCCATCAAGCAGGAACGCTGCATGTTCTGCGGTAACTGCTACACCATGTGTCCTTCCCTGCCGCTTTCCGATAAGGAAGGCGACGGCCTGGTCATCATGGCTGGTGGTAAGATCTCCAACCGTATCAGCAACCCCAAGTTCTCCAAGGTTGTTGTTGCATTCATCCCCAATGAGCCTCCCCGCTGGCCTTCCCTGGCCAAGGTGATGCGTCAGATGGTGGAAGCCTACCGCAACGGTGCTCGTAAGTACGAGCGTCTGGGCGACTGGGCCGAGCGCATCGGTTGGGAACGCTTCTTTGAAGCTTGTGGCCTGGAGTTCTCCGAACACCTGATCGACGACTTCCGCGATCACGCCTACTACACCTGGCGCCAGACCTCGAACTTCAAGTGGTAAAACACGCTTGACAACAGGGGCGTGGACTTCGGTCCACGCCCCAATTACCTAGGAGAGGTGCTTTATGGCTCTCGACGTAGCTGAAGCCAAACAGCAGATTGTTGAATTCTGCGAATCCAAGAAGAAGACCAAGTTCTACTTCAATGACTTTCTGAAGGTCTTCCCTGATGCCAAGGCCCGTGAGGTCAAGAAAATCCTCACCGCTTTGATCAAGGACGAGACCCTCGTGTACTGGTCTTCTGGTTCCACCACCATGTACGGCCTGAAAGGCGCCGGCAAGCAGGAAGAAGCCGAGCACGAAGAAGGCTAAGCCTTTCGGCCTCCTGCTCTGCAAGCCTATGCAGACCATGGTGCTTGTGCCTCCCAGAGGTGCAGTGACCGATTTTCAAGCCGATTCTCCGGGCCGCTCTTTTGCGCGGCTCCGAAGGATCGGCTTTGTTTTAGGAGTTCTCCCGTGACCACGCCCCCCCTTGCGCGTCTTGTCGTCTCCGGATTGTCCGGCGGCGCCGGCAAGACCATAAATTCCCTCGGCCTCGCCCGTGCGTGGGCAGAAGTCGGGCGCACCGTGGCCCCGTTCAAAAAAGGCCCGGACTATATCGACGCCGTGTGGCTGGGCCTTGCCGCGCGCGACACCTGCGCCAACATCGACCCGTTCTTCATGAGCGAGGACACCATGCGCTCGCTCTTTTGGGACCGCGCCGCCGGGGCCGATGTCGCCATCCTTGAGGGCAACCGCGGACTGTTTGACGGCATGGACACCGAAGGCTCATGCTCTACGGCCTCCGTGGCGCGCGCACTGGAAACGCCTGTTCTCCTCTCCCTCGACTGCACGAAGATGACCCGCACCGCCGCGGCTGTGGTTGCTGGGATCTCCGGGTTTGAGCCCGGTGTCCGCCTTGGCGGCGTTATCCTCAACCGCACAGCAGGGCCGCGCCACCGCGCTATTCTCCGCTCCGCCATAGAGCACTACACCGACGTGCCCGTCCTTGGCGCGCTGCCCAAAATTTCGCCGGACCCCATTCCGGAGCGCCACATGGGCCTTGTCTCCAACCGCGAGTACGCCGGGCAGGAGGACATCCTCAGCAACCTCGCCTGCATCATGCGCGAGAACACCGACATGGACCGCATTTGGACCATGGCCCAGTCCGCCCCGGCTCCCTCGCATGCCATTGCGCCGCTGTGGCCGGATGCCCCTGCCGCGCCGGACGTCACCATCGGCTACGTTCGCGATGCCGCCCTGTGGTTCTACTACGAGGAAAATCTTGAAGCCCTGCGCCGCGCCGGAGCGCGTCTTGTGGAGCTTTCCCTGCTTTCCGATGCGCCGTGGCCGGAGATTGACGGCCTGTACCTTGGCGGCGGCTTCCCTGAGACCCTTGCCGCCGAGTTGTCGGCCAATACGGCTCTGCTCCAGCACGTGCGGGGCCTTGCCGAGTCCGGCCTGCCCATCTACGCTGAGTGCGGGGGCTTTATGTATCTCACGCAAGGGGTGACCTATGAGGGCACGGAGTACCCCATGGCGGGCGTGCTGGATGTGCACACGGAGTTTCGCCCGCATCCGCAGGGCCTTGGGTACATTGAAGCCCGCGTAGAGCGCGAGAATCCGTACCATCCCGTCGGCGCGGTTGTGCCCGGGCATGAATTCCACTATTCCGCGTGCGTGACGAACGCTCCCTCGGCGCATCCCACGGTCCTCGCCATGGAGCGGGGCAAGGGGACCATTGACGGGCGGGACGGCATCGTCAAAAACAATGTCTTTGCCGGGTATGCCCACATCCACGCCTTTGGCGCGCCATGGTGGGCGCCCAATTTTGTGGCGGCTGCGCGGCGGTTCAAGGACGGCTTGCGGCCGTAGTGCTTTGGAAATGGATACAGGTATGAGAATAGCTATTTTTTCAGATATTCACGGCAATGTGGACGCCTTCCGCAAGGTGCTGGCGGACATTGACGCCCAGCAGGTGGACGACATCATCGGCCTTGGCGACAACGTGGGCTATGGCCCGGACCCCAACGAGTGCGTGGCGCTTTTGAAGGAGCGGGGCATCACCTCCGTCCTTGGCAACCACGAGCACGGCCTGCTGCGCGAGCGGCACCGCATGTGGTTCAACCCCAAGCCGCGCATCGCCCTTGAAGTCACGGCGTCCCTGCTATCCGACGAGACCTTTGACTACATCGCCTCCCTGCCGCGCGTGGTGCTCCGCCACGGGCTTCGGTTCGTGCACGGGTATCCGCCGGACAGCCCCTACTATTACCTCTACGCCGCGGACGACGCCAAGCTGCGCAAGACCTTTTCGCGCATGCCCGAGGATGTGTGCTTCCTCGGCCACACGCATTTGCTGGAGCTTGTCACCAACGCGCCAAGCGGCCCCACGCGTCAGGACATCGGCGAGGGCGACCATCAGCTGGACGCCGGAGTGAAGTATTTGGTCAATGTCGGCAGCGTGGGTCAGCCCCGCGACGATTTTAACCGCAATGCCAAGTACGTCATTTATGACACCGAGGCGCGTATTGTCACCGTCCGCTACGTGGACTACGACGCCCGCCCCGTGGCCGAAAAGATGAAGGCGCAGGGCGTGCCGGACCAGTTCGCCGACATGCTCCTCGGGTAGCCTATGCGCAGCATCGGCGGGTACAGGATTCACGGACGTCTTGGGCGTGGCGGCATGGGCGCGGTGTACAAGGCCGCAAAGCCCGGAAGCCCCCTTGTGGCGCTGAAGGTGCTGGACCCCGCCGAGATGCTGGAGGCCATCACGGGCATGGAGGAGTTGGAGCGGCGTTTTCTCGCCGAGGCCGAGATCATGCAAGGCTTCCGCCACCCCAACATCGCCCCCGTGGAGAGCGTGGGGCGTGATGCCTCCGGGCGGCCGTTTTTCACCATGGAATACTGCTGCGAGAACGTCGGCGCGCTCATCGGCGAGACCTATCGCGTCGAAGACCCCTCCCGCGTGCTGACCGTGGACCGCGCCGCCGACATTGCACTCCAGACCCTCAGCGGCCTTGGCGAACTGCATGCCCGCGGTGTTGTTCACCGTGATGTGAAGCCCTTTAATCTGCTTCTCGCCCCCGGCCAGGCAGTGCGCATAATTGATTTTGGTCTGTCCAAGCTCCGCGGCGAGCGTATTCGTCTGCATGGCGCGGAGCAGGTCGGATCGCCGTTTTACGCCGCTCCCGAGCAGGAGGCGTCTCCCGACGCTGTGGACGGGCGGGCGGATTTGTACGGCGTTGGCGTTATGCTGTACCGCATGCTCACCGGGCGGCTTCCCGAGTTGTTCGAGCAGGAGCCAAGCGCCCTGAACACCGACCTTGACGACCAGTGGGATGCACTGCTGCACTGCGCCACGCATCCCGACCCCGAGCAACGTTTTGCCAGCGCGGAGGCTATGGCCGGCGCCATCACCGAGGCCGTCCGCAGTTGGGCGGAGCGCACGCAAGCAAGCTGTCGCCTGCCCGGTGACGCGCCGGACGAAGAATTCCTCACACTGCCGTGGTCAGCGCCACTCCGGCGCAACCCCGTGCACACCGGCCCCAAGGTGCGCCCTCAGGATTTGGGGCTCGACGCTCTGTGGCGGCCCGAGGCATACTGCCGCAATGATTTCACGGCCCACGGCGCCGAGGTGTACGACGCCGCCACCGGTCTCGTCTGGCAGCAAGGCTGTTCGCCCGAGGCGATGGACTGGCCGACGGCCCACGGCTATGTTGACGCGCTTAATGCGCGTCTTCCCGCAGGTGCTCCCGCATGGCGGCTGCCCACCGCGGAGGAGCTTTTGTCCCTCGTCGAGCCGGTGCAAAAGGGGCGCGCCCAGTGTGCGCCGCCGCTTTTTAGCACCGTGTGCAGGCGTCTGTGGTCCGCCGACCGCAGGACCTATGCCGCCGCGTGGTACGCGGATATGGAGCTTGGTTTTCTCGGCGCTCACGATACGACCTGTATGAACTGGGTTCGCGCCGTACGCGACGCGTAACGCGCGCAAGGAGGCGGTATGTCCATCACATTCTCCGAGTTGGCTCCCGGTCACGTTGCCGCGCTTTCCGCGCATATCGACGCTGTGTTCGACGCCTGCGTTGCACCCGAATTCACCCCCGCAGGGGCGCAGGAGTTCAAGCGCTACAGTACGCCCCAGAGCCTTGGTGAGCGTCTCGGCAGCATCAGCCGCATTTTCGTGGTTCACAGGGGGGATGAGCTTGTCGGGTCCCTAGAGGTGCGCGGCGGCTCGCACATTGCCATGTTTTTTGTTGCCGGGAACTGGCAGCGGCAGGGCATAGGCCGCAAGCTTTTGCGTTGGGCCATCAGCCAGCTGCGCGCGCAGGCCCCGGACCTCGGCGCCCTGACCGTCAACGCCTCGCCCAACGCCATGGGCGCCTACGAGGCCTACGGCTTTACTCCGGACTCCCCGGAGCAGGAAAAGAACGGAATTCGCTTCACCCCCATGACGCTCGCCTTCAAGGGCGCCGGCGCATGGGTGCTGGAGCCGGAACAAGACGCATAACAAGGACGTGGACGATACGATGGCACAAGAAGTACGTACGCATTGCGAACAGTGTGGGACCTGCTGCCGCAAGGGCGGCCCGTCCCTGCACAAGGACGATGTCAGGCTTTTCAATGAAGGCATTCTCGGCTTTGGCGACGCCGTCACCCTGCGGCGTGGCGAGTTCGTCAACAATCAGCTCACCGGTGCCTACGAGGCGCTGGAAGAGGAAATCGTCAAGCTTCACGGCTCCGGCCTGTCGTGGGTGTGCGCGCAGCTGAATATCGACGACAACTCCTGCCTCATCTACGAAAACCGCCCCGTCGAGTGCGCCGCCCTCAAGTGTTGGGACGTTTCGGACCTTGAAGCCGTCTACGCCAAGGACCGCATCACCCGCGCCGACCTCATCCCCGAAGGGCATCCGCTGCTCGAACTCATCGACACTCACGAAAAAGAGTGTCCCTACTCGCGCCTCGAAGCCGCCTGTCTCGGTTTTGTCAACAATGACCCCGGCGCAGACAAGGCCATTCTCGACATGGTCGATTACGACCTCAGCTTCCGCTCCGCCTTCCGCGACAAGACCGGAGCCTTAGCAGAGGAATGCGACTTCCTCTTCGGACGCCCGCTCTATCGCACCATTCGGCAGTACAATATCGACATCGTCACCAAAGACGGCCGCTCCGAAGTGCGCCGCATGAAAGGCACCATCGCCTAGGATTTCGCTTCATACCAGCGCAGGGCAAGAGGCCATGCGCTGGGTGCGCAGGAGAACGACGCGCGGCATGCTCCATACTGGGGCGTGCCGCTTTTTTTTGTGGTGGTGGCAGGTGGTGGCAGGTGGTGGTGGGGGAGGCAGAGGGGAAGAGGTGCCTCCGGCGGCTCAAGGGCCGTGGGCCCTTGAGAATCCCAAGTGCGCACAGACCGGTTGCCTTTGGATGGGACAGTCGTCACCCCTGACGGCTCTCGTCCGTGTTGAGGGGGAGAATTTTTTGGTTCATCTCCCAATTCCGGGGAAGGCTGCTCTGATTTTGAGAAAGAAGTACTCGTCGTCGAGAAAGCCGTAGGCCATCCGTTTGATCACCTTGATCTTGTTGTTGATCCCTTCGAGTAGGCTGGTGTGTAGCGGATATCGGCAGTGTGAGATAATGCCCGAGATGTAGGGTTTGAGGCGCTTAGCGAATTTAATGAGCGGCTCGACTCGGCTTTGCATGGCGCGGCGGTACCAACCTTTCCAAAATCGCTTGGCAGCTTTGGAGTATCGGTAGTCCCAGAGTCGCTTCAAATCCTCCTTGAGGATATAAACCTTCATCAAATTTTTGTTGGCTCGAAGCAGGTCATAGAGCCGGATTCGATCTTCCTGTCGCATGAGATTCCGCCTGTTGCGCAGGAGCAGCCATCGTGAGCCTTTGACAACCTTACGGGCGTCTTTGTCATGATTGAGGCGATTGGCCTCATCGTTTCGGACGCGGTCGATTACTTCTCGGCCATACTTGGCAACGACATGAAATAGATCGTAGACGATCTCGGCTTTCGGGCATTGCGCCTTCACCTCGGCGGCATACGCACCGTTCATGTCCATTGCAACGGCCTCAATTCGGGCACAACCATCACGGCCAAGCAGTTCAAAGAATGGTCGGATGCTCTCCCGGCTGTTGCCTCTTCCTACCCACAGAACCCGCTTGGTGTAAGGCTCGACGATGATCGTGGCGTAGCGATGTCCTTTGCGGATGGCAAACTCATCCATTGCGACAACCTTGACGCCTTTCAAGTCAATGGGATTGAGTTTTTCCGCTAGGTACCGCTTGTCGATTGTCTTCACGGTCTTCCAGTTCAGGCCGTAGCATTCCGCGATGTGCTTAATGGGAAGTATGCGGCAGAGCCGAACAACGGACTCGGCCAGCCGCCTTGTGACACGCGAATACCTGTCGAGCCAAGGAAGCTGCTCCAGCTTTGGTCCACAGACGGGACAATGGACCCGACGCCGGATAACGAGCAAATGCGTTGCCGCGTCGAATACAGGCAAGTCACGAACCCAGCGTTCGACATAGTCGTGAACTGCGCAGACAAGCCTGCCGCACCCGCTGCATCTCATTCGCCTTCGCCTGATTGGAATCAACTCGATCCAGACTTCGGGGTGCTTCCGAGCTTCGCTGGCTTCAAGGCGCTGAACAGTTCCAACACGATACCCTTTCCAGTCTCCCAACAACCGGGTAATCTTGCCCTTGGACAACGGTGCCCTCCTTGTAGCTCTCGTCTGTTGTGCAACTGTCGAGATTACTGAGGGTTTCCGTTGTCCTCAATTTTTTATGTTTCCCCCGGAATTGGGAGATGAACCAATTTTTTGGGGGCGTTGGCACTCTGTAGGGACGGTGAGAATCCCTGTTTGAAGTGTGTACGAAGAAAAGACACAAGAACCCGCCGCCCACCCCTATTTTCGGGGCGGCTTCCGCCCCGAAAATCCTGGGGATTCTCAAGGGTATCATACCCTTGAGCCGCCGGAGGCTCTCTTTATTTCTTTGCCCCTTCGTCCTTTCAGGCCGAACGAGCTAAGAGCAAAAGCCGCCGGAGGCCAAAAAAGGGTGCATCACCACCCCTTGAGACCTCAAAAGACTTCGGCTTGGAACCAGAAGATATTGGCGTCTTGTTTGGTCCATGCGTCTGGAGGCAGCCCGGCTTTGTTGCAGGTGTGTTGGAGGAAGGTCAGGCGGTCCCATCCCCATTCGACGGGCACTTGAGGGAGGAGCAGCCCGGAGCGTCCGGCGTGTTGGATGAGCAGGCCGTGTGTGCCGACGCGGATGCGTTCTGGGTCCGGGCACAGGGTGAGGGGGCTGAGGATGGAGATTTCTATGGAGACGGTGTCGAATTCTTCGTTGGTGAGCGGGGGAAAGCGTGGGTCATTGAAGGCGGCTTGCAGGGCCATGGCGTGGATGGTGTCCCACAGGGGCTTGTCGCCGATGACGTGGCCGATACAGCCGCGCAACTGGCCATCAATGGTGAGGGTGACGAATGCGCCGAGGTGTTCGGTAAGGCGCTGTGTCGGCGCGTCGCCGGGAGCGAACTCGGCGTCGCTGAGGTGGCTGGCGATGGTTTTGCGCACAAGGTCCTTGAGGGCGCGCTTTTCACCGTCTGTGAGGCTGAATTGGAATGTGTCTGACATGTGGGTGCCTCCGGTGGCGTTTCGTGGCGGACAGGGCGCGAGAGGGCGCTGTGGAGGCGATGATAGCAGGGGCGGGGGAGGCTGGTCTAGGGGTGCAGGTTTGGGGGGCGCTGGTTTGGCGGGGGCGGCGCGTGCCCTGCACCACACTGGGCGCAGGGCGCGGCCAACTAGCGGATAACGAGGCCGGGTTCAATGGCGTCGCTTGAGATAGTGATATTGATGTTGCTGAGAATCTCGCGCAGGTAGGAGGTCTTCTCCTTCGGCTGCTCGACGAGGGCGACGGGTTCGGTGATGCCGCAGATGGATTTGAGTTCATCCACGGCGTCTTCCATGCCGCCGAGTTTGTCCACAAGGCCAAGCTGGAGGGCTTGGCGGCCTGTGAGGGCGCGCCCGTCGGCGATGGCCTGCACGTCTTTGATGTCCATGTTCCGGCCTTCGGCGACGGCGGCAACGAACTGCTGGTGCATGTCGTTGACGATAGCCATGAGGTAGTCGCGTTCGGCTTTGGTCATGGGCTTGAAGGGGGAGCCTGCGCCTTTGAGTTTGCCACTGGCGAGGCTTTGGCGTTTGACCCCTATTTTTTCCATCAGGTCCTGCACGTTGGAGAGTTGCATGATGACGCCGATGGACCCGGTGAGGGTGGAGGGGTTGGCGACGATGATGTCGGCGGGTGCGGCGGCGTAGTATCCGCCGGAGGCCGCGACCGAGCTCATGGAGACCACCACGGGTTTGTATGTGGCCAGACGGCCGACGGCCCGGGAGATTTCCTGCGAGGGGGCGACAGCGCCGCCGGGTGAGTTGATGCGCAGAAGAACGCCTTTGATGTTGTCGTCTTCGCGCAGGGTGCGGATCCATGTATTGGTCCGCTCCGCGTCCGTAATCATGCCGTCAATGCGGACGAGGCCGAGGCTTTCGTCGGTTGCGGCGCGTCTCCCGTCACCCAGCCACATGCGAAAAGCGGCCGTGACCCCCGCAAAGAGGATCACGGCCGCCACTATCAGCGTGAAGCCGAAGATGAAGGGATGCTTCTGAGAGAAGTTACTTCTTGTCTGCATCCTCGAATTCAGCCCTCAGCAGGTCGCCCAGGTTGGTGCCTGCGGTTTCGCCGGAGTTGGAACGGAACTCCTTAGGAGCACTCTTCCGATCCTCTTCGGTCTTGAGCTGCTTGATGGACAGGCCGAGGCGGCGTTCGTCTGCGGAGACGTGGATGACCTTGGCCTGAATGGCGACGCCTTCCTTGAACATTTCAGAGGGAGACTTCACCTTCTTGCGGCTGATCTCGGAGACGTGGACCAGACCTTCGATGCCTTCCTCGACCTCAACAAAGAGACCGAAGTCGGTGATGTTGGTCACAGTGCCTTCGATGATGGTGCCTTCGGGGTAGCGATCCGGAACCATGAGCCACGGATCTTCAGCGAGCTGCTTCACACCGAGGGTGAACTTCTCAGCGTCCTTGTCGACGGTGAGAACCTTGGCCTGAACGGTGTCGCCCACCTTGTACAGCTCATTGGGGTGACGGATCTTCTTGGTCCAAGAGATGTCGGACACGTGAATGAGGCCGTCGATGCCGTCTTCGATGCCGATGAACATGCCGAATTCGGTGATGTTCTTGATGGTGCCCTCAAGGATGGTTCCTTCGGGGTACTTTTCGGCAACGAGATCCCAAGGATTGGGATTGACCTGCTTCATACCCAGGGAGATGCGCTTCTTGTCGGGGTCGACACCCAGGATGACCACGTCGACTTCGTCGCCGGTGTGGACCATCTGGGAGGGATGACGGAGCTTGCGGGTCCAGGACATCTCGGAGATGTGCACCAGGCCTTCCACGCCTTCTTCCAGCTCGACGAATGCGCCGTAGTCCACCAGGTTGGTGATGCGGCCATTGAAGCGTTCGCCTTCGGGGTACTTGGTTTCGATGCTTTCCCACGGGTCGGGCACGAGCTGCTTCATACCCAGGGAAACCTTCTGGTTGTCCTTGTCGAAATTCAGGACCTTCAGCTCAAGCTCGTCGCCCAGGGAGACCATTTCCTTGGGGTGCTTGATGCGGCGCCAGGACATATCGGTGATATGCAGCAGACCGTCGAGGCCGCCGAGGTCGACGAACACGCCGTATTCGGTGATGTTCTTGACCTTGCCCTTGAGTACCTGTCCTTCTTCCAGAGTGCCGAGGAGTTCCTGGCGCTTGGTTTCGCGCTCTTCTTCGAGGAGCACGCGGCGGGACACGATGACGTTCGAGCGGCGGCGGTTGATCTTCAGAATGCGGAAATCGAATTCCTGATCCACCAGGGCGTCCATGTCGGGGACGGGACGCAGGTCAACGTGGGAGCCGGGCAAGAAGGCCTCGATGCCACCCAGGTCCACAGTGTAACCACCCTTGATGCGGCGGATAATGCGGCCCTTGATGGTGTCGTTCTTCTCCTGAATCTCTTCGATGGTATCGAAGAGCTGCATGCGCTTGGCCTTCTCACGGGAGAGGATGATGGTGCCTTCGGACTCGTTCTTACGAACGACGTAGACATCCACCTTTTCGCCCACGGAGACGGTGACGGTACCGTCAGCATCCAGGAACTCGGAAGTGGGGATTTGTCCTTCGGACTTGAAGTTGACGTCCACGAGGACGTTGTCCTCGTCAACCTTGACAACTTCGCCGGGGACGATGCTGCCCTCCCCAAGATCGCCGCAATCGGCGATGGGAAGGTACTGTTCCAGAGCATCCTCAAAGCTGACTTCGTCGGCAGACAGGATGTTTTCCATTTCTTCGGTCGTTGCTACCATGTGTTACCTCCAACAACAATAATCCGCGCTACGTATCAGACCCGTGCCCCGCATGCAAGCCAAATATTTTCTCCGCTCGTGCGGGAAAGGTGCGGGAGGCCCGGTGCGATGCATGCCGGGCTGGTCTGATTACTGGGCAGTCTTGAGTGTATAGTTGATTGGTCGCGCCGCGTCCATAACATGGAAGTGCATTTTGGTGAAATGCATTGCCCTTGGTGAGTCCGTGGCACTGTATACCGTTGCCCATTTCCGCTTTTGGCGGCGAGATGCGGGCGTTGATATGCAGTCTTCCCGGGCTGGTGCACGTTGGGCCATGTTTGGGGCGGGGCGAGACGCAGGCCGCGAGAAAAAATTTCCCCCGGCATAACAAAAACGCACCAGAAACGGCATGCGCGAGGTCGCGCCGCCGTCTGGTGCGGTGTTCGATTGGTCTGAGGGGCGCAGGGGCGCCTGATGCAGTCCGGATGGTGAAATGTGTATCCTTCATTCTAGGCGAGGGCTACGAGGTCGTAGTCCTGCGCCTCCTCAATGCTGGCACGGATGAGCCGCCCGGAGGCGACGTCCGGCCCTGAAATATACGTGATGCCGTCCACTTCGGGCGCTTGGAACCACACGCGGCCCTCATACAGTCCTTCCCACTCGGGGTGGGGGCGGTCCACCAGTACGTCCATGTCCAGCCCTTCGTGGCTGGCAAGAAGCTCTGCGCTGATGTCCTGCTGCACGGCCATGAGTTCATTGCGCCGCGCTTCAATAACGTCCGCCGGAACTTTGCCGGGCAGGTCGTGGGCGCGGGTTCCTTCTTCGTCGCAGAAGCCAAACACGCCAAGATGCGTGAATTTGGCCTCGCGGACAAAGTCCACAAGCGCCGCAAAGTGCGCATCCGTTTCGCCGGGGTACCCTACAATGATGGATGTACGCAAGGCCGCAGAGGGGAAATACTTGCGAACGCGCTCCAAAACAATGCGCGGATCACGCGCGAAAGGGCGCCCCATGCTTTGCAAAATGTCCTGATGCGAGTGCTGAAGCGGAATATCAAAATAGGGCAGCAGCGGACGTCCCGCGTCCTTCATAAACGACAGCAAGCGGTCCGTGAGGCCGCCGGGGTACAGATACATGGGACGCAGCCACTTGAGGCCGTCAATGGGAAGCAGGCGTTCCAGCAGTGGGATGAGCCCATCCTTGTGCCCAAGGTCCATGCCGTAGGCCGTCAGGTCCTGCGCCACAAGGACGAGTTCGGGAACGCCTGCGGCGACAAGCTCGCGCGCCTCGCGTTCCAAAACATCCAACGGACGGCTGGCAAGGCGGCCGCGCAGGCTGGGGATGGTGCAGAACGAGCAGGCGTGGTTGCAGCCCTCGCTCACCTTCATATAGGCAAAGGACGGCCCTGTGGACAGCGCGCGCTCGTAGGGCGCGGGCTCATAGACCGGGCGGCCAAGGGCTTTGGCGATGGCTTCGGGCCAGTGGTCGGTCTCCAGCGTCTTGAGCCACAGGTCCACCTCAGGAATTTCCGGGATGAGCTCGTCGCGGTAGCGGCTGACAAGGCAGCCCGCCACGGCAAGCACGGGACGCGGGTCCATGTCCGCGATGTCGCCGGCCAGTTCGAGGATGGTCTCGACGGATTCCTTCACTGCCGGAGCAATGAAACCGCAGGTGTTGATGAGCACCACGTCGGCCCCGCGCGGGGACTCCGCGGGCACAAAGGCTGGGTCGAAGCTGGCAAGCATGCGCTCGGTGTCCACACGGTTTTTGGGGCAGCCGAGGCTTATGGAATAGATGCGTACGGGGTTCATTAACGTCCTTCTTGGATGGGGTGCGGTCTGGCGCGGCGGTGCCGTGCGTTTCCGCTAGCAGCGTCGTACCCTACTTGAAGTTGCCTTACAAGCCGCGTACAACCAGAAATGAGTCAGAGTGTGCACTGTGGAGCGAGCAACATGCCCGGAATCCTGTGGAATCGACGCCGGAGGCCCTATGCATCCCAATTTTCGCCCGAGCGGGGGGGAGGATTACAAAGTCGCCATTGTGGGAACGGGTGCGCCGTTCTCCTTCCTTATTGATGCGCTGGAACGCAGCGGAAAGGGCGGCCGGGCCGGGCGGTCCCTGTTTGCCGCCGTGATTGCCCCCGGGCTTGCCGGGCCGGAGGCCGCGCGCCTGAACGCGCTGGGGCTGGATGTTTTCCCGGATGCCACGGCCATGTTCCGCACACATGGCGATGTGAACCTTGTCTTTGACCTGCGCACCGATGATGAAGCCGTGGACGACACCCTGCCCGGGGTGCCCATGGAGGTGCCTGTTATCGCCATGCCCACGGCGTCGCTGCTCATCGAGATTGTCACAGGCATGCCGCCGCCCGGCGGCAGTGGCGTGCGGCGTTCCCACTCGCGCGAACTTCTCAATACCATAATAAACGAAATGGAAGAGGACATCCTGCTGCTGGACCCCAGCGGCCGCGTGCAGGATATGAATCGCAACGTCTTCGAGCGTCATGGTCTGGCCAAGGCCGACTTTATTGGCCGCCATTGCCGGGAGATTGAGGCCGCGGGGTTTTGCCAGCGCGGGGAGGATTTGTGCCCGTTTCAGGAGACCCTGCGGACGGGGCAGAAGGCCGAGGCCGTGCACACCCGCGTGGATGAGACGGGTCGGGTGCTCTATTACCGCGTGTACACCTATCCCGTGCTGTCGCGTGATAGCGAACTGACCCACGTGGTGGAGGTGCGCCGCGACATTACGGACCGCACGCATACGGAGCAGCAGTTGCTGCAGGCCCAGAAGATGGCCGCCCTTGGCGAGCTGTCCACCTACGCGGCGCATGAAATCCGCAATCCGCTCTTTGCCATCGGCGGGTTTGCCAATTCCCTGCTGCGTTCCACCAATTTATCGGAGCGCGAGCGCGAGAAGGTGAACATTATCCTCAAGGAGTCGCGGCGGCTTGAGGAAATCCTCAAGAGCATGCTGAATTTTGCGCGCCCGACGGACGGCGCCAGCGCCGTGGTGGACGTCAACGAGGTGGTCACCGACGCGGTGAATCTGATGCGCCATGGCTATGAACAGCACGGCATCACGTTGCAGACGGAGCTGGACTCCGGCATCGCCAACGCGCAGGGCACGCCAGAACTTATTAAGCAGTGCCTCATCAACATGCTGAAAAATTCCATGGAATCCATGCACGAGAGTGGGTGGGTGTCCGTGGTGACGCGCATGTCCGGACGCTGGGTGGAGCTGATAGTACGGGACAATGGTCCCGGCATCCCGGTGGAGATGCAAAACAAGGTCTTTAATCCGTTTTTTAGCACCAAGGACAAAGGCTCCGGCCTCGGGCTGGCCATGACGCGCAAGATTGTGGACGACCTTGGCGGCAAGCTTTTGCTTGAGAGTACGCCCGGCTCAGGCACCAGCATTACCATGCGCCTCGTGCCTGTGGCCGCCGTGGAGGACCCACTGCTGGACGAGGAGCCACTGCCGGAGTAAGGGAGGGAAGTCCCGCCGCAGGTGGCGGGCCCAACCCCAAAAGACACCGGAAGTTCAGAAGGAGGGCGTCTTGAGCGCTGTTGTATTGGCTACCCGCAACACAGGAAAAATTGCTGAGCTGTCGCAGATGCTTGAGGGCTTTCAGCTTGAAGTGAAAGGATTGGACGATTTCCCGGAAATAGGTGAAATCGAAGAGACGGGCGTAACCTTTGAGGAAAACGCCCGCATAAAAGCCAAGACCGTGGCCGAGGCCACCGGGCTTGTTGCCGTGGCAGACGACTCCGGCCTTGAGGTGGACGCCCTTGATGGCGCCCCGGGAGTCTATTCCGCCCGCTACAGCGGCGAGGACGCCACGGACGAAAAGAATAATGCCAAACTGCTGGACGCCCTGTCCGGCGTACCCTCCGAGCGCCGCACCGCGCGGTTTCGGTGCGTTATGCTGGCCTATGCCCCGGGCGGCGAGGAACTTGCCGCATCCGGCGCGTGGGAAGGGCACATCGGCGAAGGGCCGCGCGGCACCAACGGATTCGGGTACGACCCGCTTTTCGTGGATGCGGACAGCGGCAAGCACTCCGCCGAGCTTTCGTCCCAGCAAAAGAACGCCCGAAGCCACAGGGGCAAGGCCCTGCGGCAGCTTCTGGCGGATTGGCCCGCATTCTGGGCCAAGGTGAGCGCCTAAGCCGCCACGCCGGGAGCGATTCGACAGAAACGAGCGCGCCGGACCGTATGGTCCGGCGCTTCCTTCGGACGCCAACAACGGAATCGCGAATATGTGTGGAATCATCGGATATTCCGGTCACAGACCTGCTGTGCCCGTGCTTGTGGAAGGACTCCGCCGCCTTGAATACCGGGGGTACGACTCCGCCGGTGTGGCGTATATTGAAAATAACGAACTGACGCTCCTGCGCGCCGAGGGCAAGCTCTCCGCCCTGGAGACCAAAGTTGCCGGGTGCAGTCACCATATGGCGACCTCGGGCATTGGGCATACCCGCTGGGCCACCCACGGCGTGCCCGTGGAACGCAACGCCCACCCCCACCGGGACAACTCCGGCGAGCTCGCCCTCATCCACAACGGCATCATTGAAAACTATCAGGAGCAGCGCCAGTGGCTGTCCGAGCGGGGCTACACCTTTGCCTCGGAGACGGACACCGAGGTGCTGGTGAACCTTATCGCCGAGGGCCGCAAGCACACGGAGACGCTCCAGAAGGCCCTGAGCTGGGCGCTGGAGCGCGTGGAAGGCGCCTACGCCATTGCGCTGATGAGCATCCACGAGCCGGGCACCATCTACGCCGCGCGTCAGGCCAGTCCGCTGGTCTTTGGCAAGGGCATTGGCGAAAACTTTGTTGCGTCGGACATTCCGGCCTTTTTGCCCTACACGCGGGAAGTGGTTTTCCTTGAAGACGGCGAGATGGTCACCCTGACGCCTTCCAGCTGGGAGGTCTGCGACGCGCGCACCCTCGCCCCTATTGAAAAAGAGGTGCACACCATTACGTGGGATGTGCAGGCGGCCCAGAAGGGCGGCTACAAGCACTTTATGCTCAAGGAAATCTCCGAGCAGCCCAAGGTGGTGGCGGATTGCCTGACCGGGCGTGTGGACGCGGCGTCCAAGGCCGTGACCCTGTCCGAATTGGAGGGCACCACGCCGCCCAAGCGCCTGCATATTCTCGCCTGCGGCACGTCCTACCACGCGGGGCTGTGGGGCATGAATCTTATTGAGTCGTGGGCGCGCATTCCGGTGCGCGTGGAAATCGCCTCGGAGTTCCGCTACCGCGACCTGCTCCTTGATGAGGACGACGTGGTGCTGGCCATCAGCCAGTCCGGCGAAACCGCCGATACCCTTGCGGGCATGCGCCGCGCCAAGGAAATGGGCGCAACGGTCATCGGGCTGTGCAATGTGGTCGGCTCTTCGGTCTCCCGCGAGGCGGACCACGTCATCTACACGCAGGCCGGTCCGGAAATCAGCGTGGCGTCCACCAAGGCGCTGTGCAGTCAGATGACGCTGCTGTTGCTGTTGGCCCTGCATTGGGGCCGCCAGAAGGGAACCCTCTCCGCCGAGGTGGAGGAACGCGCCGTGGCCGGCGTGATGGGCATTCCGGGCATTTTGGAAGCCGAATTGCCGCGTATGCGTGGGCGCGCGCAGGAGCTGTCGCGCAAGTATTCCGCGTCGCGCAGTTTTATGTTCCTCGGCCGTGGGCTCCAGTTCCCGCTGGCCCTTGAGGGGGCGCTCAAGCTCAAGGAAATCAGTTATATCCACGCCGAGGGTTACGCCAGCGGCGAGATGAAGCACGGTCCCATCGCCCTCATCGACAAGGAATTCCCGACCTTTGCCCTTGCCCTGCACGACGACCTGTTCCCCAAGGTGAAGTCCAACCTTGAAGAGGTCCAGGCGCGCGACGGCCGCATCATCGCCCTGACCCATCCGGGGCTGGACATTGCGGCCGAGGACGTGTGGGTCATCCCCGAGGTGTGGGGCCCGCTCAACACCTTCCTCGTATTGCCCTGCCTGCAGTTGTTCTCGTACGAGGTGGCGGACTATCTGGGCAAGGACGTGGACCAGCCGCGCAACCTCGCCAAGTCCGTGACTGTGGAGTAGCCGGGGCGGGAGCGTGGGCCGCCAGTCGGTCCGCGTAGAAAAACTTGGCCGCCATGTGCGGCGTAACGAGCGTCTTATCCTGCGTGTGCCGTCCGTTTGGGCGGCATATGCAGAACACAAATGGGCGGCTGAACAGGGGGCGCTTGCGCCGCTGTGAAAGCCGCCCGTTTTGCGTTTTACGGCGCATTCGTTAGCATGGAGCCGTCCTTGCGTGCACCGGTGCCAGGGCGGGGGCCTGCGCCTTCGTTTTCGCGGCGTTTCGTGCGTTGCCGTCCGAGGCGGCGCGGCAGAGTCGCCGAGGACGGCACCATTGAAGGGAGACCCCATGGACCAGCCCATAGACGCGATGGTTCGCGTGCTTCAGACCGATATCAACCTGCGTCTTGCGGAGCCGCAGGCGCTTGAGGCGTTGGCGCGCAGGGCCCGGCAGCGCCAGTTTGCCAAGGGGGAGTACGTCTTCCACGCTGGTGAGGCGGCGACGCATTTTTATCTGATGCAGCGCGGCAGGGTCATTATGTCCAAGCAGGCCCCATCCGGCAGGTCGTTTACGTATTTGGTGGCGGGGCCGGGGATGTCCCTGAGCGGGATTGCCTGCTTTAAGGACGGGCCGCGTCTGTTCACCGCCCGCGTGGTGGAGGACGCCACGGTGCTCTCCATCCCCAGCGCCGAATTTCGAACGTGGGTGCAGGAGAATCCGGCCGTAGCCATTGGCATCCTCGGTACCATGGGGGATATGCTGAACGGCGCGTACACCCGGGTGCTGGACCTTATTGACGAGAGCGTGGAGACGCGAGTCGTCAACGTGCTGCGCATGCTCCATGCCCGCCTTGGCACCGACCTGCCCCTGACCAACAGCGATATTGCCGAAATGACCGGGACCTCGCGCGAATCCGCGGCGCGTGTCGTTTCGCGCTTGCAGGCGGCTGGAATTTTGTCCAAATCCCGTGGCCGCATTACCATCCTTGATCCGGAATGCCTCAGCGCCCCGTCCGGGCCGTTTTTCATCATTTGACCTTTTTGCCCCGTCAGTGACCGCCGTCACTGCCACGTTGGGGCCGCTCGTCTAGAACGGCCTGCATTGGCAGTGGCACGGAATGCAAGAATGCGCATGCGCAAAACAAGGCGGTATGCATGATGGCACAAGGGTATCTTTTGACGTTTTTTACCCAGCAGAACCGTCAGTACGACGGCAAGCCCCTTGCCGAATGGATTCTGGAACAGGCCAAGGCGAGGGGCGTGCGCGGAGCCACGGTGGTGTATGGCAAGGAAGGCTTCGGCCACGACGGCCGGTTCCATTCCGAAGGGTACTTTGATTTGGAAGACGTGCCCCAGCTTGTGACCATGGCGCTGACCGCCGAGGAGTGCGATAGCCTCCTCGCTCATCTGGACGCTGCCGGAGTGCGTGTGTTTTACGCCAAGGCGGAAGCGACGTTTGCCTTTACCTCGGGCCCCGCACCAAGCGAGCGGCCCGCCTGACCCGCCCCGAGCGGGATATTTCCCCTCCCCATCCCTTTGCGCTGCCATGCTCGTCCTTGCCATTCCCTCTGGGACGGGCTGGCGGCGCATACTCAGAAAAAGGAAACAGAAATGATTGGTCCGTATGTGAATGCGGCGGCTCTGCTGCTGGGCAGTGTCGCCGGGGTCGTGATTGGTCCACGGTTTAGCGCGAATATACGCACAAGAATGCCCATGGTCTTTGGCTGCGCCTCCATGGGGCTTGGCGTTGTGATGATTGGCAAGGTGAAGCTGCTGGCCCCTGTTGTCTTGGCGCTGGTTGTCGGTTCGTTTTTGGGTGAAATCATCCGGCTGGAGGGCGGCATTCAGAAGCTGGCGAATAGGGCGCGCACGTGGATTGAAAAGTTGGTCCGTCCCTCGGGGGACGTGAGTCAGGAGGAGTTTTTGGACAAGTACGTGGCGCTGTTGGTGCTGTTTTGCATGAGCGGAACGGGCGTGTATGGCTCCATGTCCGAGGGCATGACCGGCGACCCCACGCTGCTTATTGTGAAGGCCATTTTGGATGCGTTTACCGCGCCTATTTTTGCGTCCACGTTGGGGCTTTCCGTGGGGCTGCTTGTGGTGCCCCAGTTTGTGGTGCAGGGGGCTCTTTATCTTGGCGCGGCGCTTATCCTGCCGCTGACCACGCCGGATATGCTGGCCGACTTTTCCGCCTGCGGCGGGCTGATCATGCTGGCGACGGGTTTTCGCATCTGCGGCATACAGCAGTTTCCCGTGGCGAACATGATTCCTTCGCTTTTTCTTGTGATGCCCTTTTCGTGGGGGTGGGCGCAGCTGTTTGTGGCGCCATAGCGCCGCTGGAGCGCCCAAAGGAAAAGGCCGTTTCCACCTGTTGTCTCAGCGGGCGGAAACGGCCTTTGTGGTGCGTGAGCGCTGGCGCTACTGCGATTCCAGCTTGTTGATAAGGGCGATGAGCTGCTCGGACAGCTGCTTGAGGGTGCCCAGAGCGTCCGCCGCAGAGGTCATGTCCGCGGAGATATCTGCCGCGATGGCGTTGATGTCCTCCATGGCGCGGTTGATTTCCTCGCTGGATGCGGACTGCTCCTCGGATGCGGTGGCGATGGAGCGGATTTGGTCCGAAGTCGCCTCGACAATACTCATGATTTCGTTGAGGGCGTTTCCCGCCTCCTTGGCAAGGTCCATGCTGTGGCCAACGGCGGTGGTGGTGCTCTCCATGCCCTGAATGTTCTGGGCGCTGCTGTTTTGGATGGCGCGGACGGCTTCTTCCACTTCCTGCGTGGCGTGGACGGTTTTTTCCGCCAGCTTGCGGACTTCGTCCGCCACCACGGCGAAGCCGCGCCCGGCATCGCCGGCACGGGCCGCTTCAATGGCGGCGTTCAGGGCCAGCAGGTTGGTTTGGTCCGCGATGTCCGTAATAACGTTCATGATATTGCCAATGCCCTTGGCGTGCTCGCCAAGCTCCTGCAGGTTAGCCTTCATGGTGTCGGACAGGGTGTTGACCTCGTCAATGGAGGCCACCAGTTCGGAGACCTTGTCCACGCCAAGGGAGGCCTTCTGGTTGGAGGAGTCCGCGCTTTCCGCCGCGAAGCCGGCGTTTTGCGCCACTTCCAGCACGGTGGCGTTCATTTCTTCCATGGCGGTGGCGGTTTCGCCCACGCGGTCGCGCTGGCGGGTGGTGAAGTCCGTCACCCGCTCTACTTTGCCGTCCATCTGTTCCGCCGCGTTGACGATGTTTTCGGAGATGGACTTCAGGGTGTTGGCGGCCTCCTGCATGCCTTGCTGCCGCGCGCATTCGGCTTCTTCTCGGGCGGCTTCGGCGTCCTGCAGGGCGTCCTTGGCGCTTTGGGCGGACTCGGCGGCTTCCTGCTCCTTGACTTCCACTTCGCGGATGGTTTGCTTGAGGTTGGTCACCATCTGCAGCACCGCGTTTTTCAGCTCCTCCAGCTCGCCGGTGAAGGAGGCGGAGCCAAAGGAGGACTCAAGGTCCCCGTCGCTCACGCGCTCGGCAAAGCCCTGAATGACCTTGACGGGCGTGATGAGCTTGATGCGGATGACAAAGAAGAGAATGAGGATAATCAGCGTATCCGTCACGATGGTGTTCACGGTAATTTTGGTGATTTCCGCCGCGATGGCTTCCTTGAGCGAGGCCTTGCTGAGGTACACCGTTACCGAGCCGATGGGTTTTTCCTCACGGATGACCTCGGCGGTGCTGGTGACAAAGTCGCCGGTGGGCGGCTCCGTAATTTTTTCGGTTTCGTCCGGCCCTGTTTTGGACAGGGCGAGGAAGATGCTTTCGCCGTCGGCCTCGCGCACGACCACGGCGGACAGGTCTTCATCCTGCATTTCGGACTGGATGAGCCGGACGCCGAGTTCTTCGTCGTAGTCCCACATGGGCGTCACCATGCCGATGGCAAGGCGCCCGGCCATGTAGGTGGCGGCTTTGCTCAGTCTGGCGCTGAGCTGGCTGCGCGTTTCGTAATAGTCGCGGACGCCGAATCCAAGCAAAATGGCTGTGACAACGGCGACAAGGATGATGATGATTTGGAATTGAATGCTTTGATTCAGAAGCCTTTTCATGGGTCACCGTTCCGTTTTGTCGTGATAATTGTGCTGCGCCCCGGATGTGCCGGGGCCGCACCGCGCGTGCGCTGTGCGGTGCGGCCGCTGTGGCAGTGTGGTTATTGGTTCAGGAAGCTGGCGACGATGCGGTCAATCTCGCCGCTGTCCTGCATGGCCTTGATGGCCGCGTTGAACTTGGCCACGAAGTCCTGCTTGTAGGGCGCGTCAAAGTCGCGGGAGAATGCCAGATAACCGTTCTCGGTGTTGATCTGGGTGCCTTTTTTGATGACGTCGGAGCTGATGCCCATCTGGCTCATGGTGTACCGGATGGAGGCGTCGTCGTTGACGTAGGCGTCAATGCGTCCGGCCTTCAGCTTTTTGAGGTTGGCCTCGTTGTCCGCGGCTTCCTCAATCTTCAGCCCTTCGGTGTCCGGCACGGAGAACCCGGCGTTGATGCCGATGGTGAGGTCCTTATAGTCGTCCGGCCAGTTGGGGCGGGGGGAGGTCAGCACTTCGGCGCGGCAGTAGACGGCAAAGCCTTCTTCCAGAATGGGGTCGGACCATGGCTGAATCCACGGGCGTTGCTCTGGACGGTAGTAGGGCGGGAAGGCCGCAAAGCCTTGTCCCTTTTCAATGAGCTTCATGGCGCGCTTCCACGGCACCAGCTCGATGGTGACATTGTAGCCGTCCATGCGTTTGAAGGCGGTTTGGAAGATTTTGACGTAGATGCCGTCGGGCTGCCCCCGGTTTGAGAAGGAATAGGGCGTATAGGAGTCGTCACCATAGACCGTGACGCTCTGCGCCGCCTGCGCCGCATGGCTGGCCAGCAGGAGGACGGCACAGGTGATGGCAAGAAGAACAACCTTTTTCATTACAGCCTCCAAATTTTGGTGGTTGGGGGATACGTAGCTTCCAATATGCCTTGGGGAGCAGGCTGTGTAAACTGGGGGTGCGGTGAAAACTGGCTTGCCATCAGCGTTTTGCATGTTATGTGCGCGGTTTTGCTTGGGCTTTGCAGGGGAAGATATTTGCGGCGCTGATGGGGGGACGCTGCGGCAGGGTGAATCGAGGATTTTGAGGCGTTATGCAAGGGGGTTAGGCGGTGATGTGGCGCGCGCGGCGTGCTGGGGCTTTTCATCGCCGGGCAATGCCAGTATGTTCCGCGCCATGCCAACAGTATCCCTTTGTGACGTCACGCCGGACATGGTGCAGTGCGCCGGGCCATGTGCCCGGTGCGGAGTGGAGCATGGCCTGCCTGTTGGCGGGGCCCTTGCCCCGGCCCGCGCCCTGTTTGAGCGCCTTGAGGCCCTTGGCCGGGTGGATATCGATGTACCCGGCGTTGACGCCGACCCCCGCTGTGCGCTGGATTATCTGTGGGGCGAGGCGCGGGGGCAGATGTTTGGCGTGCTCAGTTATGTGGATGCCAGTGGCGCGTCCGGCACGCTGAAGGCGTTTTCCGGCCAGTACAATGGCGCGTGGGAGGTGGCGGGATGGACGCCGCCGGTCCTTGATGTGGCGGCCTTCCACGCGGTGAGTGATCCGGTGGAGCCGCAGATTAAGGCCCTTGGCCGCGAGATGGCGGCGTGCACAGACCCGGAGCGCCGCGCGGCGCTGAAGCGTCGGCGCCGGGCCATGTCGCAGGGGCTGATGCGCGACATCCACGCCCTGTACCGCCTGCGCAGTACCGCAGGCGAGGTGCGGCCCATGACGGAAATATTTCTGGCTCCCGGCGTGCCCACCGGGGCCGGGGATTGCTGCGCGCCCAAGCTGTTGCAGCATGCCGCGCGCCTTGGCGTACGGCCGACGGGCATTGTGGAATTTTATGTGGGGCGGGAGAACCGCTCCGGAACGCGCCGGCACGGGATGAGCTACGCGGCCTGCGAGGGCAAGTGCCGTCCCTTGCTGGGCTTTATGCTGTGCGGCCACGCCGCCGAACAGAATGGGTGATCATGCCATGACCGATGCGCTTTCCCTTGATATTTTGCACGCCGACCCCAAGGTCGTGGTGGTGAACAAGCCAAGCGGCCTTTTGTCCGTGCCCGGTCGCGGGCCGGAGAATCAGGACTGCGTGGTTACGCGCGTGCAGGCGATGTTTCCCGAGTGCCGCAAGTTCCCGGCGGTGCACCGGCTGGA
Source organism: Desulfobaculum senezii (assembly GCF_054657395.1). Lineage (NCBI taxonomy): Bacteria > Pseudomonadati > Thermodesulfobacteriota > Desulfovibrionia > Desulfovibrionales > Desulfovibrionaceae > Desulfobaculum > Desulfobaculum senezii. The sequence goes on from NZ_BAAHYU010000003.1 coordinate 433,761, forward strand.
TATGGATACCTCTGGCATTTTGGTGCTTGGGCTGACGGCGCGCTCCAACCGCGAACTGTTTCAGCAGTTCCAGCAGCGGCAGGTCGCCAAGCGCTATGTGGCCGTCCTTGACGGCGTGCTGGAGGCGCAGTCCGGCGAGGTGGACCTGCCCCTGCGTCTTGATATCTACAACCGGCCCTATCAGGTGTACGACCCGCTGCATGGCAAGGCCTCGCGCACACTGTGGCGGCGCCTTGGCGTGCAGGACGGGCTGACGCTGGTGGAGTTTACCCCCAAGACCGGACGCACGCACCAGCTTCGCGTGCACGCCGCGCATCCCCTTGGCCTTGGTCTGCCCATCGTGGGCGACAGGCTGTACGGCCGCGGGACAGGGCCGGGGCAGTTGAAGCTGCATGCGGAGTACCTGCGCTTTACGCATCCAAAGACCAAGGAGGTCATGGCCTTTACCACGCCGCCAGCGGCGGATTGGCCGTCCTTTGCGCGGGAGCTGTGCGCCGCGCGTGATGATGTGGAGGCGTAATGCCGCGCCCATGTGCAGAAGGCCCGCCGGAGTTATCCGGCGGGCCTTCTGCGTTGTGGGGGGAAAAGAGCGCCCCGGGGATTGGGGCCGGGGCGCGTCTGGTTCCGGGAGGGGAGAAGCGGATGCCCGGTGTGCGGCGCACAGCGCGCCGCGTCAGGGAGTATGCACCGGGCATGGGTGTTTCCGCATTGGAGGGCTTGAAGGTGCTCCCGGAAATCAGTCCGAGGACTGGGCTGCCACCTGCACGCCGGAAGAGGTCGCCCCGGCGTAGGTGGAAAGGTCCACTTCATTTTCGCTGCGCGCCACGATGAGGGAGGTCATGGCGTCGCCGCTGATGTTTACGGTGGTGCGGGCCATGTCCAAAATGCGGTCAATCCCGGCGATGAGGGCGAGGCCCTCCATGGGCAGCCCGAGGGCGGAGAGGATAAGGGACAGCATGATAAGCCCGGCGCCCGGAATGCCCGCCGTGCCAATGGAGGCCAGCGTGGCCGTTAGCACTATGGTGGCGTAGTTGGCGGCGGTGAGGTCCACCCCGTAGGCCTGCGCCACAAACACGGCGCAGATGCCCTGATAGATGGCGGTGCCGTCCATATTGATGGTGGCCCCCAGCGGCAGGATGAAGCTGGCAATGGGCTTGGACACGCCAAGGTTCTGCTCCGTACACCGGATGGTGGCGGGCAGGGTGCCGGAACTGCTGCTGGTGGAAAAGCCCACCAGTTGGGCGTCCAGAATGCCGCGGAAGAAGCGCAGGGGATTCAGGCGCGCCACCAGCGCCACGCCCCCGCCGTACACGACGAGGATGTGGACAAGGCTCCCGGCGAACATCAGCAGGATGATTTTCGCCAGCGGGAGCAGGGTGTCCACGCCGTACTGCGCCACCACCTTGGCCATCAGGGCAAAGACGCCAACCGGGGCAAAGGCGATGACGATGGAGGTCATGGTGTACATGATGTCCGCAAGAGAATGGCAGAACCTGCGGACCGGCGCGGCCTTGTCCCCGGCAATGTTCATGGACACGCCAAGCAGCACCGCAAAGGCGATAATCTGCAAAATATTGCCCTGCACCATGGCTTCCAGCGGATTGGTGGGCACCACGTCCAGCAGGGTGTCCACAATGGAGGGGGCGTCCTTGGCGGCGGCTGTCTCGGCGGCGTGCAGGTGCAGGCCTGCGCCCGGCGCGGCCAGATTGGCAATGGTCAGGCCGATGGACACGGCAAAGGCCGTGGTCACAAAATAGGTCAGAAATGTCTTGGCGCTGATGCGCCCCAGTTTTTTCAGGTCGCTCATGCTGGTCATGCCCGAAACCAGCGAGGCAAAGACAAGGGGCACGATGAGCAGTTTGATGCCTTTGAGAAACAGGGTGCCAAGCGGCTCGACATACGGGGTCAGGGTGGGGAAGACGAGTCCGAAGAGCACGCCGATGACCATGCCGATAAGGATTTTCATCCACAGTTTCATATCGTCCTCCGCATGGAGTCTCCCGCTGCATGGCGCTGTGTACGGCGCCGGCGTGCCTGTGCGGGGCTGTGGTTGTGGTGGAGCGCGGTCCGTCTCATCCGGGGACGGACCGCGCTCGCCCTAAGGGATACGAGGTGCTTATTTCCTACCAGAGAACAGCCGTTTGAAGGCATGCAGGCCCATCTTGCGGCGCAGGAAGCCCAGCTGGTCCTGCAGGGGCAGGCCCTTGGGGCATACGTCCTCGCACGCAAGCAGACCCATGCATCCAAAGATGCCCTGGTCGGTGCCGATGATGTCGAAGTAGTCCTTGTCCGTGCGTTTATCGCGCGGGTCGATGACAAAGCGGCCGATGCGGTTCAGGGCCACGGCGCCAAGGAAGTCCTCGCGCATGCGCGCCGTGCCGCAGGCCGCAACGCAGCAGCCGCATTCAATGCAGCGGTCCAGCTCGTACACGGCTTCGGCGGTGTCGTTGTCCATGCGCTCTTCGGACGCGGCGGGGTCGAATTCCTTGTCGGTATGGACCCACGATTCGATTTTGCGGTTCATGTCCTGGAACCACACGCCCGTGTCCACGGCAAGGTCGCCGATGCACTTGAAGAAGGGCAGGGGCAGCAGGGTGATTTCGTCCGGCAGGTCCATGGTCTTGGTGTGGCAGGCCAAACAAGGGCGGCCGTTAATGACCATGGCGCAGGCGCCGCAGATGCCCGCGCGGCAGCAGAAGTCGAACTTGAGGGACGGGTCCTGCTCCTCGCGCAGACGGTTCAGGGCAATGAACACCGTCATGCTGGCGGTTTCGTCTATGGTGTAGGTCTGCATGCGGGGCATGGTTTCGCCCGCCTGCGGATTGTACCGGAATACGTTGAAAGTCAGTGTGCGCGCCATGGCTTAGGCCTCCTTGTCGTCTGCGCTGATAATCTTTCCGCCGCCGTAGCCACGGTCTCCCGGAGGGATATTGAAGACGGTGGAAGCCGGTTCATAGTTCAGGGTGGGCAGGTCGCTGCCGTCCTGCCATGTGGCAAGGGTGCGGACCAGCCAGTCGCGGTCGTTGCGGGCGGGGTAGTCCTCGCGGGCGTGGGAGCCGCGGCTTTCGCGGCGCTCCAGCGCGCCGTAGGCCACGCACAGGGCCAGCTTGACCATGCCGGGCAGGTTCAGGGCCAGACGCAGCTCGTCGTTGGCGCCGATGCCGTCGGACGTGAGGCCGATATTGCGGGTGCGCTGGTGGATGGCCTGCAGGTCGCTGACGGCCTTGGAGAGGCCCGTCTCGTCGCGGAAGATGCCAACGCCTTCCATCATGGTGTCCTGCATCAGGCGGCGCAGTTCATAGACGTTCTCGGTGCCGCCGCCGGAGATGAGGGTCTTGATGCGCTGCTCTTCCTTCTTGCGGAAGCTGTCTGCCTCGCTGGTGCTGAAGCGCACGTCGCAGCCTTCCAGAAATTCCACGACCTTTTTGCCGACAATGCGTCCGGCCACAACGGTTTCGGAGAGGGAGTTGCCGCCAAGGCGGTTGAAGCCGTGCATGTCCCAGCAGGCGGCCTCGCCCGCGGAGAACAGACCGGACAGGCCGTAGGCCGCGCCGTCCTTGTTGGTGCGGACGCCGCCCATGGAGTAGTGCTGGGTGGGGCGCACGGGGATGGGCTGGGTGATGGGGTCCACGCCAAGGAAATTGTTACAGATCTCTTCCACTTCGCGCAGTTTGTGCGTGATGTGGTGCTCGCCAAGGTGGCGGATATCCAGCCACAGGTGGTCGCCGTAGTCGCTGGGTACGCCAAGGCCCTTGCGCATGTGCTCGGTCATGCGGCGCGAGACCACGTCGCGCGAGGCCAGCTCGGCCTTTTCCGGCTCGTAGCTGGGCATGAAGCGCTCCATGTTCTTGTCCAGCAGGGTGCCGCCGTCGCCGCGGCAGCCCTCGGTGACGAGGATATTGGACGGCACAACGCCGGTGGGGTGGAACTGCACGGCCTCCATGTTGCCCATGGGCACAACGCCGGTGTTCAGGGCAATGGACTGGCCGCCGCCCTCGCAGATGACGGCGTTGGTGGACTCGCGGTAGATGCGGCCGAATCCGCCCGCCGCGATGACCGTGGCCTTGGCGAGGTAAGTGCGCAGTTCGCCCGTGCGCAGGCAGCGGACAATGGCGCCCTTGCACTGCTCCCCATCGTGGATGAGGGCGATGGCTTCGGTGCGGTCATGGACCTGAACGCCCTTGTGCATGGCGCGGTTGTCCATGGTGTACAGCACGGCGTGGCCGGTGCCGTCGGAGGTGTAGCAGGTGCGCCACTTGGCCGTACCGCCAAAGTTGCGCGCGGTGATGAGGCCTTCGTTCTCTTTCTTTTCCGTCTTGGAGAACTTTTTGCCGCCCTGGAAGTAGTCGTCGGTTCCGGCGACGACGCGGTTCCACGGCACGCCCCAGTAGGCCAGCTCGCGCATGACGATGGGCGCGGTGTCGCAAAACAGGCGGGCCACTTCCTGATCACAGCCCCAGTCGGAGCCTTTGACCGTATCCATAAAGTGGACGTCCGGGCCGTCGCCCTCGCCCATGGCGCAGTTGCCGAGGGCGGCCTGCATGCCGCCCTGCGCGGCAGACGAGTGGGAGCGCCGTGCGGGGACGATGCTCAGACAGATTGTGCTGTAGCCGGCCTCGGCGGCCTCGATAGCCACGCGCTCACCGGCAAGGCCTGCGCCAATGCACAGGACGTCGGTATATATGATGTCACTCATGTCGTGTTGTCTCCTAGATGCTGATGCCCGCGAAGGTCAGAAGCGTGATGAGGCCGATGAGGATAAAGCCGCCGGTGATGGCGTATTCCAGCTTCTGGAAGTTCTTGCGGCCGCTGCGGCCCACAAAGCCCCACTTCACGCCGATGCGGTAAAAGCCGATGCCGACGTGCAGTTCGGCCATGGGCAGCAGGATGAGGTAGAACCACATCCATCCGCCTTCCTGAATGCGGGTGGCGCTTTTCACGGACGTGATGGGCAGGTCCGTAAGCACGGTCCACATGTGCACTCCGGCCATGATGAGGATGACCATGGCGCTGACGGCCTGCACAATCCACAGCCACGTATCCTTGTGGCGCAGCATGCGGGCCTGGTTCCACATGCCCTTCTGCTGCGTGGTGGTGACGGGAATTTTGCGGATGGCCAGCACAAAGTGGACGAGGAAGACGACGCCGATGAGCGGACCGCCAATTTGGGCCATGTAGGTATATTCCAAAAATGCCGCCAATGCGTCGAAGACGCCCGCGCTAAGGTTCACGCTGGCGACCAGCAGCATATGGCACCACATGAAGACGATCAGGGCGGCGCCGCTGAGCATTTGCAGCCAGTCCAGATATGCGGAGGTGTTGCCCTGGATCGACGCGGGCATGGAGATGTCGGTCTGCATGGTTTCTTCCTGATTGAACGTTTATCGGGTTGCTGGGTGTGAAAAACGAGTCATCGCGGCGCTTGGATGGAATTTGCCAAGCGCCGCGATGCGCCGAAATACAGTTAGAACATCACGCCCGCAAGCATGAATCCAATGCCGATGGCGCCAACGGTGGCCACCAGCCCCGGCAGCATGAAGCTGTGGTTCAGCACAAACTTGCCGATATGCGTGGTGCCGGTGCGGTCAAAGTTAATGGCCGCAACGACGGTGGGGTAGTTCGGGATAAAGAAGTAGCCGTTCACGGCCGGGAACATGGCGATGAGCGCCGGGGCCGGGATGCCGAGGGCGATGCCCAGCGGCATCAGCGCGCGCACGGTGGCCGCCTGCGAAAAGAGCAGGATGGACAGCACAAACAGCGCAATGGCGAAGGTCCACGGCGCGGCGGTGACCATGTCCTGAATGTTGCCACTCAGGAACTCCATGTTGCTGCTAAAGAAGCTGTCGCCCAGCCACGCAATGCCGAAGATGGCGATTACGGCTTGAACGCCCGCACCAAAGACGCTGCCTTCGGCCAGCTTCTTCACGTCCACCCGGCTGATGAGCAGGATGAGCGCGGCCACGGTGAGCATGATGATTTCAATGGCGCTGGCCATGCTCATGCGTTCCATTTCGCCGCTCACGTTCCACGAGGGGCGCAGTTCGGGGCAGGAGCCAAAGAGCACGATGGACAGCGTACCCAGCAGGAACAGGCCTACGGAAATCTTGGCATAGCCGGGGACCTCGGTCTCCTCGACGGTTTCGCCGGCGTTGGCCTTTTCTATGGCGGCGCGCAGGCTGGGGTCGTTCAGGCGGCGCAGGTATTCGGGGTCCTTCATGAGGTCCTTGCCGGTCTTGTTGGCGATGAAGGCGCCAATCATGCAGGCGGCAAAGGTGGAGGGCACACAGACCATCATAATGTCCGACAGCTGCACGCCCATGCTGGCCGTCATGCCCAGCAGCGCCACGGTGGCGGCGGAGATGGGGCTGGCCGTGATGGCCTGCTGCGAGGCAATAACCGCGATGGACAGCGGCCGCTCCGGGCGGACCTTGGTGTTTCGGGCCACCTCGGAGATGACGGGCAGCACGGAGTAGGCCACGTGGCCCGTCCCGGCGAAGAAGGTGAAAATATAGGTGACGATGGGGCCGAGGAACGTAATCTGGTTCGGATTGCGGCGCAGGATGCGCGCGGCGATGTTGACCAGATAGTCCAGCCCGCCGGCGGCCTGCAGCGCGCCAGCGGCGGTGACCACAGCGGCAATCATCAGCATGACGTTGATGGGCGGTGCTGTGGGCTGCACGCCGAAGAAGAAACTCAGAACGGCCAGACCAAGGCCGCCCATGACGCCAAGACCCACGCCGCCAAGGCGCGCGCCGATGAAGATGGCGGCCAAAACGATAAGCAGTTGTATCCAGAACATACCTTAACTCCCTTGGGTGGTGTGGTGGTGAAGCCTCTCGGGTGGCGACACGGGGCGGACGGACCTCTCGCCAAGTCCGTCCGGCCCCTGCTGCGGGCCGATGCTCGGTCAGCCCAGTGGTCCGAGGGAGGCTAATTCCTGATGAATCGGGGGTGCATCATGTTCTCGGGGGAGAGAATCTCGTCCAGCTTCTCCTTGGTGAGCACCTTGTGCTCCAGAACAAGGTCGTAGACGGACTTGCCGGTTTCGAGGGCTTCCTTGGCGATGGCGGCGGACTTTTCGTAGCCGATGATGGGGTTCAGCGGCGTGACGATGCCAATGCTCTGCTCCACCATTTCGCGGCAGCGCTCGCGGTTGGCGGTGATGCCGCTGACGCAGCGGTCCTGCAGGATGCGGCAGCCACGGCGGAGCATATCCACGGCCTGGAACAAGGCGTTGGCGATGACCGGCTCCATGACGTTCAGCTCCAGCTGGCCGTTTTCCGCGGCCATGGTCACGGTGACGTCCTTGCCGATGACGTCGTAGGCAATCTGGTTGACCACCTCGGGGATAACGGGGTTCACCTTGCCGGGCATGATGGAGGAACCGGGCTGCATCTTGGGCAGGTTGATTTCATTGAGGCCCGTGCGCGGACCGGAGGAGAGCAGGCGCAGGTCGCTGCAAATCTTGGAGAGCTTGACGGCAACGCGCTTGAGCACGCCGGAAATCTGCACGTATGCGCCGGTGTCCCACGTGGCTTCGACAAGGTTGGCCGAGGTTTCAAACTCAATGCCCGTCATGTTGGCAAGGGCGTCGGTGGCAAGGCGGGCGTAGTCCTCGGGGGCGTTGATGCCAGTGCCGATGGCCGTGGCGCCGAGGTTGATTTCCTTCAGCAGTTCGCGGGCCTCACGCACGCGGGAGATGTCCTCGCCAAGGGTGGTGGCGTAGGCGGAGAATTCCTGACCAAGGGTCATGGGCACGGCGTCCTGCAGCTGGGTGCGGCCCATCTTGAGCACGTCGGAGAACTCCGCGCCCTTGTCGACAAAGCCCTTCTGCAGGTAGGCCATGGCCTCCATCAGCGTGGAGAGCTTGTTGTACAGCGCAAGGCGGAACGCCGTGGGGTAGGCGTCGTTGGTGGACTGGGAGCAGTTGACGTGGTTGTTGGGGTGGCAGTGTTCGTACTCGCCCTTCTTGTAGCCCATCAGCTCCAGCGCGCGGTTGGCGATGACTTCGTTGGCGTTCATGTTGGTGGAGGTGCCGGCGCCGCCCTGGATGGTGTCCACGGGGAATTGGTCGCGCAGCTTGCCGCCAACGATTTCGTCACATGCGGCGCAGATGGCCTTGCCCACGTCCGCGGGGATGACGCCCAGCTCCATATTGGCCTTGGCCGCGGCCTTCTTCACATAGGCCAGCCCTTCGATAAGCTCGGGCACATCGCCGATGTGGCGGCCGGTGATGAAGAAGTTCTCCACGGCGCGCAGGGTCTGGACGCCATAATAGGTATTCGCGGGGATTTCCTTTTCGCCGAGAAAATCATGCTCAATGCGGGACTTCATGTGTACAACCTCATGTTTTGTATGCTGAAAAAATGTGCAGCGTGCGGGGCATATCGGCCTTCGCATCCGCTTGCTCTTTTAAGAACAAATACGGTGCCAAAAGGCGTCAATTGCTTTACCTCTCTGAAATAGCGGGAGATTTGGGGCGAAATGGGAGGAGCCCGCTCAGCCCGAAGGCCCATGCAAAAAGTTATGGCGCGGGCTGCGGCGTGCTGGACTGGCCCAAGGCAGGGCGCGGTGTGTGCGGGGGTATATGCCCTTGGTTATGGCATAACCAAAGTTATTCCCCTTTCTATGCTAGGAATTGTCACATGTTGCCGGGGGCTTGGCGCAGCAGCAAAAACGGCCCGGAGCGCAGTGCGCTCCGGGCCGTTTGGCGTGTGGCGGGGTGGGGCAGCCGCTAGGAGCGCAGCTGCTTAAGGCGCTTACTCAGCGCGGGCTGGGAGATGCCAAGCATGCGCGCGGCCAGCGTTTGGTTGCCGTCGGCGCGCTCCACCGCTTCCTCTATGAGCATGGCGGTGCACTCCGTGATGGTGGGCAGATGCTCCAGCCCCGCAAAGGGGCGCGAGGAGTCAGCCACGGTCTGCGCATCCGGCGCGGGCGTATTTTCGCGCTCCATGGCCCTCAGAAAGCTGTGCATGGACAGCACCTTGGCCTTGTGGGTGCTGACGGCGTCGTACACCATGCCGCGCAATTCGCGGATATTGCCGGGGAAGGAATAGTTGGCCAGATGCAGGGGCAGTTCCTTGGGGATGGCGGGCTTTTTCTTGCCGAATTCTTCGGCGGCCTCCTCCAGAAAGCGGTCCAGCAGGGCGGGGATGTCCTTGGGGCGCTTGCGCAGGGGCGGCACGTCCACGTGGTGGGTGCACAGGCGGTAGTAGAGGTCCTTGCGGAAGGTGCCATCCTGCACTTTCTGTTGCAGGTCCTGATGCGTGGCGACGATGACGCGGGCCTGCATGAGCTTGGGCCTGTCGCTGCCAAGGGGGTAGAACTCATTCTCCTGCAGCACGCGCAGCAGCTTTACCTGCGATTGCAGGCTCAGGTCGCCGATTTCGTCAAGAAAGAGGCTGCCGCCGCGCGCCTGTTCAATCATGCCCGGACGGGTTGTCCCCGCGCCGGTGAACGCGCCGCGGGTGTGGCCAAAGAGCGTATCCGCAAAGCTGGTGTCGTCCAGCCCTGCAACATTTACGCTCACCAGCGGGCCTTTGCGCTCGCTCAGGGTGTGGATGGCCTGCGCCACCAATTCCTTGCCCGAGCCGGATTCGCCCGTCACCAACACGGGCTGGGTGCTGGGGGCTACGGATTCAATGTACTTGAACACGGCCAGCATGCAGGGCGACACGGTGACGATGTCCGCGAAGGCCTCGGGGTTTTGCAGCTCGCCGGTGAGGATGCGTTTTCGCATGCCGCTGTTGACGGAGTAGAGCTCCTGCGTGCGGATGGCGCGCAGCACGCCTTTGGTCATGTGCTCCTGCGCGTCGGTTTTGACGAAGTAGTCAAAGGCCCCTTGCTTGATGCACCGCACGGCGGTTTCCAGCTGGTTCATCCCGCTGATGATGATGACCTGAATGTGCGGGTACTGCTCGGTAATGGCGTCCAGCAGCTGTTCGCCGCTGAAGCCGGGCATGGTGAGGTCGAGCAGGATAAGGCCCACCTGCTCGCGCGAGAGGATGTCCATGACCTGCGTGCTGTCGTCGCAGGCGAGGACGTTGTTGATGCCCGCCGTGCGCTCAAGGGTGAGGCTGAGGCTCCTGAGCCACGCGGGTTCGTCGTCCACGAGCAGAACCTTGAAGGACGGATAGATGGTTTCCGTGGCGGGAATCATGAGGTGTACCTCCTTGCGAGTTGGGCTTCATTCTCCGCTGCGGCGGGGATGGAGAGGGTGACGGTGGTGCCCTGACCGGGCGTGGACTCAAAGTCCAGCGCGCCGAAGTGCTCCTTAACAATGCCTGCGGAGACGGACAGGCCAAGGCCTGTGCCGCCGGACTCGCGCTTGGTGGTGAAGAAGGGGTCGGTGATGTTGTCCAGATGCTCCTGCGGGATGCCGACGCCTTCGTCCTGGACGCGCAGGATGACGGCGTTGGCGGTGGAGTCGTATCCGGTGGTGATGGTGATGCCGTGGTCCTTGCCGGGCAGCGCCTGACAGGCGTTGAGCACAAGGTTGATGATGACCTGTTGAATACGCCGCGAACTGCCGGTGACGGTGGGCAGGTCCGGCGCGAGGGTCACGGTGACGGCGTTTGAGGACTTCTTCATGGCATTGCGCACCAGCCGCAGGGATGCCTTGACCAGATGGTTGAAGTCCAGCGGCTCCATCTCGTAGCGTTCGCCCTTGCGGGAGTAGTCCTTAAGGTCGCGCACAATGTTTTTGATGCGGTTTGCGCCGTCGAGCATATCGCTAATCATTTGCGGCACTTCGTCGCGCATGCGGGAGTAGGGCAGCCCACCCATGAGAAAGTCGCCGTGCTCGTCGTAGTAGTGGTCCAGCACCTCGGCGGCGTCCTCGTAGGTGTCGGCGAGGACGGGCAGGTTCATGAGCATCATGCCGTTGGGGTTGTTGATTTCGTGCGCCACGCCCGAGGCCATCACGCCGAGGGTGGCCATGCGGTCCGAGTGGATGATGACTTTTTGCTTGCGCTCCAGCTCGCGCTTGGCCTCAAGGTTTTTGCGGGCTTCCTCGCGCAGTTCGTTGGTGCGCTCCTCCACCTTGTGGCGGAGCATATGCGTCCAGAGCAGGCTGCCCATAAGGATGAGCAGCAGCGGCCCCAAAATCCACGCGCCATACCACATCACCGTGCGCCACGACAGCGCGTCCGGGCTGGGGACGGAAAGCCACTTATTGCACAGCTCGCGGTAGGTGCCGTCCTTTTTGAGGGTTTCCAGCCCGGCGTTGATGGTTGCCAGCAGGTGCGCCTTGTCCGGGCGCGTGGCGTAGCAGTAGTGCTGCAGGGAAAAGGGCGTACCGATGGGGAAGATATTGTCCAGATCGTTGCTATGCACCATGTAGCGGCCCGCCGTTTGGGAGACGAGGGCAAAGTCCCCGTGCCCCGCCGCCAGCTTGCGCAGGGCGTTTTCGTGGTTGTAGGCGGGAATGATGCGGATGCGTGGATAGTTTTGGGTGAGGGTGTCGTACATGGCGCCGCCCTCCTCCACGATGACTTCGGCGTCCTCCATGTCGTCCAGCGAGGTGGCAACGGGCGAGTCGTCCCGCGCGAAAATGGAGTATTCCACTGTGGTGTACGGCTCGGAGAACGACAGCGTGCTCTCGCGCGCGGAGGAGTGCGAGATGCCTTGCAGAACGTCGATGTCGCCTTCGGCAAGGGCCTCGCGCATGTTCTTCCACAGCCCAAGGCGGATGGTGATGTTCATGCCCGTGACCTTGGCGAGGGCGCGGGTGAGGTCCACGTTAAAGCCTGCGGGGTCGCCGGAGTCGTTGAGGAATTCATAGGGCGGGTAGTGCAGGTCGCCGCCAACCACGATGGAGTGTGGCGTCTCCCCGGCCTGTGCGGGCGGGGGAACAAGGGCGGAAAAGGCAAGCACCGCCAGGCAGATAAAGGCCGTGACCTTTACGGGAAAATACATAATGTTGCGTATGCGCATGGTGTGTATCGGGTGGCCAAAGGGCCGGTTGTCGTCATGAAAAGTGGTGCGCAGCCGGGCGAAAAGCGTGGCGAGAGAGGGGAAGGGGCCGAAGGGCGCGCACCCCGGGGCGCTCCCGGAGGGCACAAAGGTGTCCGACAGGCGACCTCTACAGCGAAGGCGCAGTGTTGACAAGGGGGGCGTGCCGCAGGGCTGGGCCGGGAGTTGACTATTTATTTGAGGCGGCCTAGGGGGACTCTGCCGGCAGTGCGGGCAAGAGTGGCTTGCCCGTCAGACCGGAGAATGGAGAGAAAAATGTCTATTGATCGGTGGAGTGCGCCCAACGGCTACCGCGACGTGCTTCGCGTTGGTATGCCGCTGGTCGCGAGCATGGCTTCGGCCACCATTACCATGTTCACGGACCGCGTGTTCCTCGGGCACTATTCCCTTGAGGCCCTTGCGGCGTCGATGACCGCAAGCACCATGAATTTTCAGTTCATCGCGTTCTTTTCCGGGCTTGCCACCTATGTGAACGTATTCATTGCGCAGTACACCGGCGCGCGCCAGCCGCATCAGGTTGGCCCGGCGCTGTGGCAGGGTGTGTGGTTTAGCCTTTTGTCGGCGGTGTGCATGGTGCTGCTGGCTTTGCCTGCGGAGGCGATCTTCGCCTTTGGCGGGCACGACCCGGCTGTGCAGGTGCTGGAGGTCGAGTACTACCGCATCCTGTGTTATGCCTCAGGATTCAATATCCTCACCGTCACCCTTGGCGAGTTCTACACCGGACGCGGCCTGACCCGCCCGGTGATGATTGTGAATATGATTGGCGCGGCGGTGAACATCCCGCTGGACTATATGCTCATCAACGGCGTTGGCCCGTTCCCGGAGCTGGGCATCCGCGGCGCAGGCATCGCCACGGGCGTGGCGTGGGCGCTGACGGCGGTCATCTTTGTGCTGATGGTGTTCCGCCGCCGCAACGAGGAGCAGTACGGCGTGCTCTCCGGCTGGCATTGGAATCCGGCCAAGTTCAAGCGCCTGCTGGTTTACGGCCTGCCAAGCGGCTGTGAGTTCTTCTTTGACGTGTTCGCGTTTGCCTTCTTTATCCTGCTGGTGGGCCGCCTTGGCAACGTGCAGCTGGCGGCGACGAATATGGTCCTGAGTGTGAACCACTTTAGCTTTATGCCCATGGTGGGCCTGCACATCGCCGCGCAGACGCTGGTGGGGCAGGCCATTGGCGCAGGGCGGCCTGACGACGCCGCCGAGGCGACGCGCAGCGTCCTGCACCTGAACGTTGGCTGGGCGCTGGTGATGATGTCCATCTACCTGCTGTTCCCGGACGCCTTGTCCGCCATGTTCCGCCCAAGCAGCTTTACGCCCGAGCAGTACGCCCCCGTGCGCGAGGCCGGACGCATTTTGCTGGTCATTGTGGCGGTGTACACGCTGTTTGACGCGGTGGTGTTCTCGTACTTTGGCGCGCTCAAGGGCGCGGGCGACATCCGCTATACCCTTAAGGTGATGTCCCTGTCGTCGGTGTTCATTATGGCCCTTGGCACCTACCTTATTCTGGAGGTGTTCCAGCTGGGGCTGTACGCCGCGTGGGGCGCGATGCTGGCGCATATCGGCACGCTGATGTTCTTCTCGTGGCGGCGTTTCCGTCAGGGGCAATGGCGCAGTATGAGCGTTATCCGCTAGGCGGCGGGCGCTTAAAGACGTTGCAGAAACGCGCGGGGCGGCTTGGGCTGCCCCGCGTTTTTTGGTTCATCTCCCAATTCCGGGGAAGGCTGCTCTGATTTTGAGAAAGAAGTACTCGTCGTCGAGAAAGCCGTAGGCCATCCGTTTGATCACCTTGATCTTGTTGTTGATCCCTTCGAGTAGGCTGGTGTGTAGCGGATATCGGCAGTGTGAGATAATGCCCGAGATGTAGGGTTTGAGGCGCTTAGCGAATTTAATGAGCGGCTCGACTCGGCTTTGCATGGCGCGGCGGTACCAACCTTTCCAAAACCGCTTGGCAGCTTTGGAGTATCGGTAGTCCCAGAGTCGCTTCAAATCCTCCTTGAGGATATAAACCTTCATCAAATTTTTGTTGGCTCGAAGCAGGTCATAGAGCCGGATTCGATCTTCCTGTCGCATGAGATTCTGCCTGTTGCGCAGGAGCAGCCATCGTGAGCCTTTGACAACCTTACGGGCGTCTTTGTCATGATTGAGGCGATTGGCCTCATCGTTTCGGACGCGGTCGATTACTTCTCGGCCATACTTGGCAACGACATGAAACAGATCGTAGACGATCTCGGCTTTCGGGCATTGCGCCTTCACCTCGGCGGCATACGCACCGTTCATGTCCATTGCAACGGCCTCAATTCGGGCACAACCATCACGGCCAAGCAGTTCAAAGAATGGTCGGATGCTCTCCCGGCTGTTGCCTCTTCCTACCCACAGAACCCGCTTGGTGTAAGGCTCGACGATGATCGTGGCGTAGCGATGTCCTTTGCGGATGGCAAACTCATCCATTGCGACAACCTTGACGCCTTTCAAGTCAATGGGATTGAGTTTTTCCGCTAGGTACCGCTTGTCGATTGTCTTCACGGTCTTCCAGTTCAGGCCGTAGCATTCCGCGATGTGCTTAATGGGAAGTATGCGGCAGAGCCGAACAACGGACTCGGCCAGCCGCCTTGTGACACGCGAATACCTGTCGAGCCAAGGAAGCTGCTCCAGCTTTGGTCCACAGACGGGACAATGGACCCGACGCCGGATAACGAGCAAATGCGTTGCCGCGTCGAATACAGGCAAGTCACGAACCCAGCGTTCGACATAGTCGTGAACTGCGCAGACAAGCCTGCCGCACCCGCTGCATCTCATTCGCCTTCGCCTGATTGGAATCAACTCGATCCAGACTTCGGGGTGCTTCCGAGCTTCGCTGGCTTCAAGACGCTGAACAGTTCCAACACGATACCCTTTCCAGTCTCCCAACAACCGGGTAATCTTGCCCTTGGACAACGGTGCCCTCCTTGTAGCTCTCGTCTGTTGTGCAACTGTCGAGATTACTGAGGGTTTCCGTTGTCCTCAATTTTTTATGTTTCCCCCGGAATTAGGAGATGAACCCGTTTTTTATGGGCGTAGGCAGGGCGGAACACGTTCCGGCGGGGCCGCTGAGGCGGCTTCTCCTGCAATATCCGGTGGCTGCGCTGTTTCCCACTGTTCCACTTGCCATACGCGCCATGATGGTTAGACTCTCGGTTTCGGGCTGAGGCCTCGGCCAGCCGCTTTGGTGCGGAGAATTCACTACACCGGGAAGAAAGCAAGGTGTTTGATGCAGAACAACAACTGCGTACATATAGAAGGCGCACGCCAACATAACCTCAAGGACCTGACGCTGGATATTCCGCGCAACGAACTTGTGGTGGTGTGCGGTCCGAGTGGTTCGGGCAAGTCCACCCTGTCCTTTGACATTGTCTATGCCGAAGGGCAGCGGCGGTATGTGGAGTCCCTGTCCGCCTACGCGCGGCAGTTTCTGCCGCAGATGGACAAACCCGATGTGGACAAGATTGAGGGGCTGACCCCCGCCATTTCGCTGGAACAGCAGACCACCTCGCGCAATCCGCGCTCCACCGTGGGCACGGTGACGGAGGTGTATGACTTTTTGCGTGTGTTCTTTGCGCGCCTTGGCACCATGTACTGCCCCAAGTGCGGGCGGCCCATTCAGGCCCAGACCACGGACGAAATCGTGGAGAACATCGCGGGCCTGCCGGAGCGGACAAAGTTTCTGCTCCTTGCCCCCCTTGCCGAGCAGAAAAAGGGCACGCATCAGGACCTGTTCAAGAAGCTGCGGAGCGAAGGCTTTGTGCGCGTGCGCGTCAACGGCGAGGTGACCGGCCTCGACCCCATGCCCGAGCTGGACAAGAAGAAAAAGCACACCATCGAACTGGTGGTGGACCGCCTCGTGGCCAAGCCGGACATGCGCAAGCGTTTGGCGGACTCCGTGGAGCTGGCCCTCAAATACGGCGAGGGACGGTTGACCGTGGGCATTGTCGGCGGCGAGCGCGATGGCGAGGACGTGCTGTATTCCTCCGAGGCCGTGTGCCCGGAGTGCCGCATCAGTCTGCCGCCGCTGTCGCCCCAGCTGTTCTCGTTCAACAGCCCGCAGGGCGCGTGCCCCAAGTGTTCTGGCATTGGCAGCGTGGACTACTTTGAGCCGAACCTTTTGGCCCCGAACAAGGGCCTGTCCCTGTCCACAGGGGCGGTTATCCCGTGGAAGAACCCCCGTGTGTTCTCCCGCTACAGCGACGCGTTGAAAAAGCTGGGCAAGGCCTATGGTTTTACGCTGGACACGCCGCTGGCTGAATTTTCGCAGGAGGCCATGGACGCGCTGTTCCACGGCGCGCCGGAGACCGACTGGCCCGGCGTGCTGACGCATATGGAAACAGGCATGCAGTTCGGGCACATCTGGCGCGATGAGCTGTCACGCTTCCGCCAGAGCCGCCCGTGCCCTGCCTGCAACGGCGCCCGTCTGCGTCCGGAATCCCTTGCGGCGCGGGTGGCGGACCTGAATATTTTTCAGTTCACCAGCTTGTCCATCCGCAAGGCCCTTGCGTGGCTGGAAGGCCTGCGCTTTGACGGGCATCTGGACATGATTGCCGGGCCGCTCCTCAAGGAGTTGACCCACAGGCTGTCCTTCCTCGTCAACGTGGGGTTGGACTACCTGAGCCTTGGCCGCAACATGGCGACATTGTCCGGCGGCGAGGCCCAGCGCATCCGCCTTGCCGGACAGCTGGGGTCCGGCCTTGTGGGCGTGACCTATGTGCTGGACGAGCCGAGCATTGGCCTGCATCCGCGCGACAACGACCGCCTGCTGGAGACCCTGCGCAGCTTGCAGGGGCGCGGCAATACCGTGCTGGTTGTGGAACATGATGAAGCCACCATCCGCAACGCCGACCACATTGTGGAACTTGGTCCCGGTTCGGGCTGGCTTGGCGGCGAGATTGTCTATCAGGGCAATGTGGCGGGCCTGATGAAGTGCAAAAAGAGCCTGACGGGCCAGTATCTGCGCGGCGACCTGATCATCGAGCAGCCGGAGCACCGGCGCGAGCCGCGCGGCCACGTGACCATGAAGGGCGTGACCACCAACAACCTGCAGGGCCTTGATGTGGCCATCCCCATGGGCTGCCTGAGTGTGGTCACGGGCGTATCCGGTTCCGGCAAAAGCTCGCTTGTGGTGGATTCGCTCTACAAGCATCTGGCCTTGGCGCGCGGCATCAAGGTGGACGAACCCGGCCAGCTGGCGGGCATTGAGGGCATGGAGGACATTGAGCGCATCATCTCCATTGACCAGACGCCCATCGGCCGTACGCCGCGGTCCAACCCGGCGACGTATACCAAGATATTCGACGAGATCCGCAAAATCTTCGCCCAGACGCAGGAGGCGCGCGCCAGAGGCTACCAGCCCGGCCGCTTCAGCTTCAATGTGAAGGGCGGACGCTGTGAAGCCTGCCGTGGTGACGGCTTCCTGCGCGTGGAGATGCACTTTTTGCCCGACGTGTTCGTGAAGTGCGACGTTTGCGGCGGCAAGCGCTACAACCGCGAGACGCTGGACGTCACCTACAAGGGCAAGAACATCCACGAAGTGCTGGATATGACCGTGCGGCAGGCCGCCAAGTTCTTTGAGAACTATCCGACCCTCAAGCGGCGCCTCGCCATCCTTGAGGATGTTGGGCTGGAGTACCTGCGCCTTGGTCAGCCCGCCACCACGCTGTCCGGCGGCGAGGCCCAGCGCATCAAGATATCGCGCGAGCTTGGCAAGCGAAGCCTGCCGGGGACGCTGTACATCCTTGACGAGCCGACCACCGGCCTGCACATGCACGAGGTGGGCAAGCTTATCAAGGTGCTGCACCGGTTGGTGGATAAGGGCGCGTCCGTTGTGGTCATTGAGCACAATACCGACGTGGTGCGCGCGGCGGACTGGGTCATCGACCTTGGCCCTGGCGGTGGCGAAAACGGCGGCCGCATCGTGGCGCAGGGCACCCCGGAGGACATCATTGCCAACCCGAATTCCGTGACGGGCACGTTTATCGCCCGCTAGGCGGCCCCTTTTGACGTGGACGGCCCCCGCCCGGCCTCGGCCGGGCGGGGGCTTTTTCGTTGTGTGGCGGGCAGGCGTGCGGTTATCGCCTTGCATCTTTGACGATTTTGTATCACACAGCTTACGCAACGTTTCGATGAATCTCATACCGCCCTGCACAGGCCGCACTTTGATGCGCGGTGGGGGCGTGCTAGGGTTGGCACCATCATGCAGCAGAACAGACACGGCGGAAATATATGGGATCTGGCCCGCAGGGCCGGATGCGCCCCGGAGGACATCACGGACTTTTCGGCCAATATCAATCCCCTTGGCCCGCCGTGGTGGTTCCGTGCGGAGGTGAGCGCGCGCCTGTCCGGGCTGGCGCATTATCCCGAGCCCCATTGCGACAGCCTGTGCGCCGCCGCGGCGCAGCGCTTTGGCATCACGCCGGATGAGGTGCTGGCGGGCAATGGCTCCACCGAAGTGCTCCACGCCGTGCTGGCGGCCCTGCGTCCGCCCCGCGCCATCATCCCCGTTCCGGCCTACAGCGACTACCGCCACGCCTGCGAGGTGGCGGACATTCCGGTGACCACTATCGCCCTGAAGCAAGGGGCGGGCTTTATGCCGGATGTGCAGGCCATCGCCGCCGCACTGGTTGATGCCCCGGAGGGCACGGCCGTCTTCATTGGCCAGCCCAACAATCCCACCGGCCGCACCATGGACCCGCAGGCCCTGCGCGGTATGGCGGCGGAGCACCCCTCGGCGCTGTTCATCGTGGATGAAGCCTTTGCGGACTTTGTGCCCGAACTGGACCGGCTGGCCGCATCGCGCCCGCAGAATGTTGTGGTTCTGCATTCGCTTACCAAATTTTACGCCATCCCCGGCTTGCGGCTGGGGCTTGGTTACGCTGCGCCGGACGTGGCGGCGCGCATCCGGCGGCGCATTCCCAACTGGTCGGTGAATGGCCTTGCGCAGGCTGTAGGCCTGCGCGCCCTTGCCGATGAGGACTACTCCCGGCGCACCGTGGAGCAGACCGTCGTCCTGCGCACGGAGCTTTTTGAGGCGCTGTGCGAGCTGGAGGGCCTGAGCGTGCTGTCCGGCGAGGCAAATTTCCTGCTCTGCCGTGTGGACGCGCCCGGATGCGACGCGCAGGCTGTTGCGGAGCGCTGCATTGCCGAGCGTGTGGCCATCCGCGTGTGCCACAACTTTGAGGGACTGGACGAGTGCTGGTTGCGCGTTGCGGTACGTCCCCGCAAGGAGAATGCGCAGTTGGTGGCTGCCCTGACCCGCGCGCTGCCCCGTGCGGTTGACGCGGCAACGCCGCCGCGCATCATCCTGCCGCGCAAGACGCCCGCCATTATGATGCAGGGCACCTCGTCCAACGCGGGCAAGAGCGTTTTGGCCGCCGCACTCTGCCGCGTACTGCTTCAGGACGGCTACGACGTTGCGCCCTACAAGGCGCAGAATATGTCGCTGAACTCCTATGTCACCCGCGATGGCGGCGAGATGGGCCGCGCGCAGGTGACGCAGGCGCAGGCCTGCCGTCTGGACCCGGACGTGCGCATGAATCCTGTGCTGCTTAAGCCGTCCAGCGATACCGGCTCGCAGGTTATTGTGTGCGGCTCTCCAGTGGGCAACATGGACATCACAAAGTACATGCACTATAAGCGCGAGGCCGCGGCCCGCGCCCGCGATGCGTACGATTCCCTCTCCAGTGAGCATGAGGTCATGGTGCTGGAAGGCGCGGGAAGCCCTGCGGAGATCAACCTCAAGCGGCACGACATGGTCAACATGGCCATGGCCCGGTACGCCGACGCGCGCGTGCTGCTGGTGGGCGACATCGACCGTGGCGGCGTGTTTGCCTCCTTTGTCGGCACCATGGAGCTGTTGGAGGAGTGGGAGCGCGACCTTGTGGCGGGCTACGTCATCAACATGTTCCGGGGCGACGCCTCGCTTTTGCGTGACGCCCTCGACTACACCACGGCGCGCACGGGCAAGCCGTTTTATGGCGTGGTGCCGTATCTGGCCGGGCATGGTCTGCCGGAGGAGGATTCCGTTTCCTTCAAAAGCGGCGTGCTCCACGGCGCGCGCACGCAGGAGCAGGTGGTGGACATCGCCTGCATTGACCTGCCGCATATTTCAAACTTTACGGATATGGACGCCCTTGGCGTGGAGCCGGACGTGCATATCCGCGTGGTGCGCCGCCCCGCCGACCTTGGCCGCCCGGACGCGGTGATTCTGCCCGGCAGCAAAAACGTGGTCGCGGATAGCCGCTGGCTGGGCCAGAGTGGCCTTGCTGAGGCCCTGACCGCCTTGGCCCGTGAGGGCAAAACGGAAATCGTCGGCATTTGTGGCGGTTTTCAGATGTTGGGCACGGGCATCAGCGACCCCCACGGCATTGAGTCCGCCGGGGAGACGTTGCAGGGCCTTGGCCTGCTTCCCATTCGCACCGAACTGGCGGCGGAAAAGACGCTGACCGCCACGGGCGCGCAGCATCTGCCGACGGGAGAGGCGCTGACGGGCTACGAAATCCACCATGGCAGAACCGTCCTTGAGGGCGACGCCGCCAGCGCCTGCGTAACGCGTGATGATGGCGAGGCCATTGGCTTTGCCGCGCGCAGCGGGCGCGTGTGGGGCAGCTATCTGCATGGTGTGTTTGACGCGGACGCCTTCCGCCGCCGCTTTGTGGACGCCCTGCGTCAGCACGGCGGGCATGCGCCCCTCGGCATGGTGGTGGCCTTGTACGACATAGAGCCCGCCCTGGACCGGCTGGCCGACGCAGTGCGGGCCAGTGTGGACATGAAGGCGCTTTACAAAAACGCAGGCCTCACGTAACGCACCCGGACCCGTGCGCAGACGGTGGTAGACATGCCCCAACGCACCTTGTAGTGTCCCCTTCAGCATGCATCGAGAAGATTCCAACGGCGGACCTGTCGGCACACACGGCATGTCCGCCGATTCCGTATGACTATGAGGGGATTGGCAGGGGCTTTTGTGCCCGCAACGCGTTGTGGACGCCTGCCGTTTTCCGTATGTAAAAATTTTCACGTTCTGCAAGTTGGACCGTGTGATGCAATTTACTACGCGCCGCAGTTGCGCTGTAGTGAAGTTTGGAAAAAAGCATTGATTTCGCAAACGCGATGTACTAGAGAGTCCACCAGCTTCATATTGGAGGAAAAAATGGACGAATACTTGAAAGAAGCCCTTGAGATAGTGAAGGCGCAGGCTAGCGTCAGGAATATGACCGAGGAAGAGATTCTCTCTATGGTAGACAAGCTCGCCAAGGGAATCGCCAACATCCATCACGCAGCCGAAGAAGGCGAAGCCGACAAGCCCGCCATCGACCCCAAAAAGGCTATCCGTGAGAAGTCTATTGTCTGCTTGGAATGCGGCAAGAGCTTCAAGGTGCTGACCAAGCGCCACCTTGCCACCCACGGCCTGACTCCTGTGGAATACAAGGAGAAGTACGGCTACACCAAGAAGACGTCTCTCGTCTGCAAGAGCCTCGCTCGCGAGCGCCGCAAGAAGATGGCCGACATGCGCCTTTGGGAGCGCCGCGGTCAGAGCAAAACTCAGGAATAGTCGCCTTTTCGCTTCACGCGACTGTTTTTTGACGATTAAAGCCCGGCTTTTGCCGGGCTTTTCTTGTGTGTGCCGCCGCGGTCTTTTCTCCATCCGGAATACGGAGTAGAGCTTTCCTTATGTCAGAGCATCCTGTCTTTTCTTTCGAATCCGTGACCTTTACGCACCCCGGCAACGGGCCGTGCCTGTCCGGTGCGTCGCTGGATATTCCGCGCGGCGCATTTGTGCTGGTGGGCGGGCCGTCGGGGTCGGGCAAATCCACCATGCTGCGGCTGATGAACCGCCTACTGGAGCCGGAATCCGGGCGCATCCTCTACCGCGGCAAGCCGCTGGACAGCTACGCGCCCCCGCGCCTTCGGCGCGAGGTGGCAACCGTTGGGCAGGTGCCCGCCCTTGTGCCCGGCACCGTGCGCGAGAATCTGCTGCTGCCGTTTTCCTTCAGGGTAAACACCGAACTGTATCCCCCGCGTGATGATGAGCTTGAGGGCTGGCTGTCGCGCATGCTCCTTGACGGGGTGCGCCTTCAGGCCAAGGTCTCGGGCCTGTCCGTCGGGCAGCGCCAGCGCCTGTGCCTTATCCGCACCATGCTCCTTGGCCCGCGCGTCATCCTTATGGATGAACCCACCAGTGCCCTTGACCCCGAAAGCCGCGAGGTGGTGGAGCGCACCGCCGAGGACCTGTGCGCAGACGGGCGCGTGACGGTGATTATGGTCACGCACCTTGATGTGGCCCACACGCGGGTTGCTCCCATGCGGCTCTATTTGAAGGACGGACAGCTGGAGGTACGGTCATGACGCTGGAACATTTGCTTGGCATTGGCGAAACAGCCGCGTCCGGCGGCAACAATCCCATTGTCATCGGGCCGGAGCAGTTGGTGCTGGCGCTGGGCTTCGTCCTCGTCGCCGGGGTGATTTCCCTCGTGTTCCAGCTGGGGCTGACGCGGAGCCTGCTTCTTGGCACGCTGCGCACCTGTGTGCAGCTGTTTGCCATGGGCTACGCCCTGCAATTCATCTTTGCCATTAAGATGAGCCTGCCCATTTTGGCGGTGTTTTGCGTGATGGTTGCGGCGGCGGCGCATATTGTACGCGGGCGGGTGCCCGAGCGCGATGTGTCCTTTGGCCTGCCCGTATTTGTGACCATGATCCTCAGCTACATGCTGGTGGGCATTACCGTGACGGGCGTGGTTATCGGCGCGAAACCGTGGTGGGAGCCGCAGTATTTTCTGCCCATTGGCGGCATGATTGCGGGCAACTCCATGAACGCGCTGGCCATTGCGCTGGAGCGGCTGTTCACGGGCCTGCGCAAAAGCCGCACGGAAATTGAGATGAAGCTGTCCCTTGGCGCGGACTACCGCGAGGCCAGCGACGCCATCACCAAGGAGGCCATCCGCGCGGGCATGATTCCGTCCATCAATTCCATGATGGCTGTGGGGCTGGTGTCCATTCCCGGCATGATGACCGGTCAGGTGCTGGCTGGGGCGGACCCGGCATTGGCCTGCCGCTATCAGATTGTGGTGATGCTGATGCTTGTGGCGTCCACGGCGCTGTCATCCTTTGCGGTGGTGTCCATTGTGCGGCGCATGTGTTTTGGCCGCGCGCACCAGCTGCTGTTGCGTCCGGAAAACGACTAGGCCCCAAGCGGGGCCAGAGGACGCAATGAAGCGGAGTCCGGCTATGGCCGGGCTCCGTTTTTATTTGCGCTAGCGGCACTGCTTGGCGTTTTTGTCGTCGTAGAGGCGGCTGTCCGCGCGCTTGAGCAGGCTGCTTGGGCCGGTGACGCCGCGCTCGTGCGCCTCGGCAATGCCAAAGCTGAAGCGGACCTGCAGATCGTACTGGGGAGTGGTTGTGCGCTCAAAGAACGCCGTGGCGCGCTGCATAAGGCGCAGGGCCTGTGCGGCGGTGGTTTCGGGCAGGATGACCACAAACTCGTCCCCTGCGTAGCGTGAGCAGATGTCCGTGGCGCGGGTGAGGGTTTTGAGGGTGGTGGCAAAGAAGTGGAGCAGACAGTCCCCGGCGTCGTGCCCCAGCGTGTCGTTGACGGTTTTAAAGTCGTCAAGGTCGATGAAGGCGAGGGACAGGGGGCTGTCGTAGCGTGTGGCGCGGGCGAATTCCTGCCGCAGGATGTCTTCCATGGCGCGGCGGTTGAGGAGGGTGGTCAGCGGGTCGCTGGTGGCCAGCAGGCGCAGGCGCTCGTGCGCGGTCACGTTGGAGAGGCACAGCGACACCTTGATGGCCAACTGGGAGAGCAGCCCCGTGTCCTTGTGCGGGGTAAAGCGCGTGGGGCTGACGTCGGCTTGATTCAGACTGCCGATGACGCAGCCGTCCAGCGTGATGGGCGCCACGGCGATGGAGCCGATGCCCTCGGGGCGCGGCTCGGGATACAGGGCCGTAAAAGGCGCAAGGCCCTGATTGACGAGGACCGGGCGCATGCCCCCGCGGGTGATGTTCAGGAAGCTGTCGCGGTCGATGGTGTTCAGGTGCCCGGCAAGGTCCTCGGCGCTGGTCAGGCCTTGGACAAGGGCTGCGGCGTCGCTGTCCTCGATGAGGGAAATCCAGACGTAGGGCACGTTGCATCTGTCGCGCATGAGGGTGACAAGGCGCGCGAAAAGCGACGAGTAGTCGAGGATGGTGAGGATTTCGCTCTCAATCTCAAAGAACCGGCGTTGGATGTCTTGGTTCTTTTCAAGGATGGCGTACAGTTGGCTGTTTTTCATGGGTGCTTGGGGCTGTAGTGTCTGGCGCGAGCATACTGAAAAGCCCGGAAAAGGAAAAGCGGCACCGACTGTGTCGGTGCCGCCGGGTATGGCTTTGGCCTTGGGGTGGGCTGAATTAGCAGCTGCACTCCATGTCGCGCTGGCGGATTTCCGCGCGCTTGATTTTGCCGGAGATGGTCTTGGGCAGCTCGTCCACGAATTCGATGACGCGGGGGTACTTGTACGGGGCGGTGACGCGCTTGACGTGCTGCTGGAGTTCGCGCACCAGCTCCTGCGTGCCCTCAGTATCGCTTGCCAGAACGATGGTGGCTTTTACGGCCTGTCCGCGCACCGGGTCGGGCACGCCGGTAACGGCGGCCTCCACCACGGCGGGGTGGGACACAAGGGCGCTTTCCACCTCAAACGGCCCGATGCGGTAGCCCGAGCTTTTGATCAGGTCGTCCACGCGGCCGAGGAACCAGAAGTACCCGTCCTCGTCCATCCATGCCTTGTCGCCGGTGTGGTAGTAGCCGTCGCATTTGACGGCGGCGGTCTTGTCCGGCTCGTTCACGTATTCGTTGAACAGGCCCACTACGGGGTTGTCCGGGGCCAGCCGCACGCAGATTTCGCCTTCTTCGCCCGGCGAGCACAGCGTGCCGTCCACGCCCTTGAGCACGATGTCCCAGCCCGGGACGGGCTTGCCGATGGAGCCGGGCTTGGGCGTCATGAACGAGAAGGTGGCGATTTGCAGGGTGGTTTCGGTTTGGCCGTAGCCCTCGCGGATTTCGAGGCCGGTTTGCGTTTTCCAGTCCTCAAAGACGCTGGTGTTCAGCAGTTCACCCGCTGTGGTGCAGTAGCGCAGTTTTGAGAGGTCGTAGCGCTCAAGGTCCTGCCGGATGAGGAAGCGGTACACCGTGGGCGGCGCGCAAAAGGAGGTCACGCCGCCGCGCGCCATAACGTCCAAAAGGGCGGCGGGGTCGAAGCGGCCGCGGAAGTCGTAGACGAACACCGTCGCGCCAGCCATCCACTGGCCGTACATTTTGCCCCACACGGCCTTGCCCCAGCCCGTGTCGGCCACGGTCAGGTGCACGTCGCCGGGTTCAAGGTTGTGCCAGTATGTGCCGGTGACGTAGTGCCCCAGCGCGTAGGTGTGGCGGTGCTCCACCATCTTCGGATTGCCGGTGGTGCCGGAGGAGAAGAAGATAAGCAGTGCGTCCTCGCCGCCGGCGGCGTCCACCGGACGGGGGAAGGTGTCCTGCGCGGTGGCGCAGATGTGGTCGTAGTGCTCCCATCCGGGCAGGAGCTGGCCGGGGCCGCACTGCACAAGGGTGGTCATGCTGGGGGACTTTTCCGCGGCGGCCTGCACGACCTCGGCCACGGAGTCCTCACAGATGCAGGTGGTGATGCTTGCGGCTTTGGCGCGGTAGACGATGTCCTTTTCCGTGAGCAGGTGCGGGGAGGGGATGGCCACAGCGCCAAGGCGGTGCAGCGCCATCATGCTCACCCAGAATTCAATGCGTCGGTACAGGAGCAGCATCACGCGGTCGCCCTTGCCAACGCCGCGCTGGGCGAGGGCGTCGGCAAGGCGCGCAGAGGCCTGCGCCAGCCAGCGGAAGTCGTACTCGCGGCGCACGCCGTCGGGGCCAACGTGGATGATGGCTTTGCGGGTGGGGTCCTTGGCGGCGATGTCGTCAAGGACGTCGTAGGCAAAGTTGAATTTTTCGGGAACGCGCAGCGCGAAGGAGGCGCAAAACTCCTTATAGGATTTGGGGGTCAGCTTATCCATGGGTAACTACCTCGGTGGTGAAAAGGGTTGCGGAAGGTTCCGTCTGACGTCGTCTGTGGGGGCGGCGGTTCACCGTGCGCGGTGAAACGCCTAGATAATGACGTCGAGGAACTCCGCATCCGCACCATCAAGGCCGCGCAGGGCGTGGGGCGTCTGGGAATCGAAGTAGAAGCTGTCGCCGGGTTCAAGCACCACGGCGTTCTCCCCAAGGCGGATTTCCAGCCGTCCGGAGAGCATGTAGATGAATTCCTGCCCGGGGTGCTGGGCGCTGTGCATGCTGGCCTCGTCCTTGGCGGGGACGCGCACGCGGAAAGGCTCCATCTTGCGCCCCGTGAACTTGTAGGCAAGGCTTTTGTAGTCGTAGTCCTTGCGCCGTTCTACGGCCAGCCCTTCGTCCTTTTTGACGAGGGAATAGTTGGTGAGGTGGGCGTCGCCGCCCGAGAGCAGAACCGTCAGGTCTACGCCGCAGACCTGAGCCACGTTGAAGAGGAAGCTCACCGGAATCTCAATGGTGCCGGATTCGTACCCGGCCACGGTGGCTTCGTCTACGCCGACCTTTGCGGCCAGTTCGCCAACGCTCAGGTCCAGAGCGTCGCGCAGGCCGCGCAGGCGAGGCGCGATGTCTTTGTACGCCTCATTGTGCATTTCCATCCCTGTCTTCTCCTGTAGAGGACCGGTCCGGGAAGGACCGTCGATCATGAAACGGGCGCTGCCCCCACGGCATGCGCCCGGTACCATCTGTCCCAGTGGCGGCTACGCCTTTGGCCACATTTCTGCGGCGATGTCGCGCAGCTTGTACTTTTGTATCTTGCCGCTCGCCGTCATGGGGTATTCGTCGAGGAAGGCGATGTAGCGGGGAATCTTGTGCCACGCGATTTTGCCGCGGCAGTGGTCCTGCACATCTTCGGGCTCCATGCTGACGCCATCCTGCAGGATGATGAAGGCACCGACAGCCTCGCCGTATTTCTTGCTGGGAACTCCCGCCACCTGCACGTCTTTAATGCCGTCCATGGTGTAGAGGAATTCCTCAATTTCTCGGGGATAGATGTTTTCGCCGCCACGGATGATCATGTCCTTCAGGCGGCCGGTGATGGTGACGTAGCCCTCGTCGTCCATGACGCCAAGGTCGCCGGAGTGCAGCCAGCCGTCAAGGTCGATGGTCTTGGCCGTGGCTTCGGGCATGTTGTAGTAGCCCTTCATGGTCAGGTAGCCGCGGCAGCAGACTTCGCCCTGTTCGCCGTTGGCGCAGGCCTCGCCGGTTTCGGGGTCCACAATACGGACCTCAACGCCGGGCATGGCCTTGCCCACCGTTTCGGTGCGGCGCTGGATGGTGTCGTCCATGCGGGTTTGGGTCATCACGGGGCTGGACTCGGTGAGTCCGTAGCAGATGGTGATGTCGCGCATGTACATCTTTTCCATGACCTGCTTCATGATGTGCACCGGGCAGGGCGAGCCCGCCATGATGCCCGTGCGCAGGCTGGAAAAGTCGAACTTGCTGAACAGGTCGTGCTGGAGCACGGCAATGAACATGGTGGGCACGCCGTACAGGGCGGTGCACCGCTCCTGCTCCACGCTCTTCATCACCAAGATGGGATCGAATTTTTCAAGGATGACCATGGTCGTGCCATGGGACACCGCCGCCAACACGCCCAGCACGCAGCCAAAGCAGTGGAACAGCGGCACGGGCAGACACAGGGTGTCCTTTTCCGTAAAGCCCTGATTCTCGCCAATCCAAAAGCCGTTGGTGGCGATGCTCTGGTGGGTGAGCATGACGCCCTTGGGGAAACCCGTTGTGCCCGAGGTGTACTGCATGTTCACCACGTCTTCGGGGTCCAGAGTGTCCTGCCGCGCGCGGTAGTCCTCGTCGGTGACGGTTTTGCCAACGCCCACGATCTCCGGCACGGAGTACATGCCCCGGTGCTTTTGCGGGCCAAGGTAGCCCACGCGCTTGAGGGCCGGGAACTTGGGGCTGTTCAGGCGGCCACGTTCCTGCTCGCGCAGCTCGGGGATGAGGTCGTACATGGTCAGCACGTAGTCGGTGTCGTAGTAGCCGTCCATGACGAAGATGTTTTCCGCCTCGGACTGCTGGAGCAGGTACTCCAGCTCGCTGACCTTGTAGCTGGTATTGACGGTGAGCAGTATGGCCCCGATTTTGGCGGTGGCGAATTGCATGGCCACCCAGTAGGGCACATTGGTGGACCAAATGGCCACCTTTTCGCCGCGCTCAATGCCAAGGGCCATGAGGCCTTTGGCAAGGTCGTCAACCAGTTGGCCGAACTGCCGCCACGTCAGGCGGAAGTCGCGGTCAACGTAGACGACGGCTTCGTTGTCGGGATATTTGGCAATGGTCTCGTCCAGAAGCTGGCCGAGGGTGATGTGGTGCACGATGTCTCGTCCCACGGGAACCTCCTTACACTCTTAGGCTGGAACGTAGACGACGGCGTAAATCTGCGCCGGAGCGTCGCCATGGGCGCCCACATAGTGGGGCACGACAGAATTGTAGTACATGCTGTCTCCGGGGCCGAGGATATGCTCCTCGTTGCCGTAGACGAGGGTGACCTCGCCGGAGACGACCACGATGAACTCTTCCCCCTCGTGGGAGGAGAGGTCCTGCGGCTCTGTCGTTGGTTCCAGTGTAATGAAGAAGGGCTCCATGGAGCGGTCCGCCTTGCCACGGCCCAAATGGTAGTAGGTCATATCCGGGCTGGCCGCGCCGCTGGCGTGGGCAACGGTCTCTTCTTTTCTTTCGGCAAGTCGCACGATGAGCGGGTCGCTGGTGATTTCGTCATCCATGAAGGTGCCAAGCCTTGTGCCCAGTGCGCGGGCAATCTTGACCATGATGCCAAGCGCGGGGTTCACCTCGCCCTCCTCCACGGAGGTGATGAACGCCGCATCCAGCGTGGTCTTTTCGGCCAGTTCCTCTCTGGTCCATCCTTTGCGCTCCCTAAAATTCTTGATGCGCGAACCGATTTTGCCGTTGTCCATGTTCTTCTCCTATGCGCTGTTACTCTGGAAAGACCGTCCCGGTGGGTTCAAACCCCTTCTCACCCGTCCCGGGCGCAGCGGCGCTCTTTGTGCGTGCCGCGCGCAGGTCTCCCTCAGGACCGAACACTCTACGGAAAGATGTTTGCGCTGGCAACTGATGAGTTTGAAGGGTTTCAGGGTGATGGAGCAGGCCGCGGCGGCGAGGGCGCGTGGTGGCTCGGCCAACGGCAGGCGCATGTTTGGCGCCGGGCTTGCAGAATTGCAGGGCGCTGCCAGAGGCACGGGCCGCAGGTTTTCAGTGCGGCGGGTGGGTGCTAGGATGGCGGGAACCACGCGCGGCAAGGCTCCCCTTGTCCCACGACCAGACATGAGGCCGATATGCACGATGAATACGAGTCCATAGCCCCACTGTACGACCCGGTCACCGCTCCGGCCCTGTGGGCCGTGCGCCGCCGCATTGCCGCGCTGTTGGCGGACCTTGGCGCGGTGCGGGTGCTGGACCTGTGCTGCGGGACCGGGCGGCAGTTTTTGACCCTGCCGCCATGCGTGGCCCGCGCTGTGGGGGTGGATGCCTCGGCGGCCATGCTGGCGGTGGCGCGGCGCGTCTGTCCGCCGTGGGTGCGCCTTCTGCGCGCCGACGCCGCGCATTTGCCCCTTGCGCGCGACAGCTTTGACGCGGTGCTTCTCTCCTTTGCCATGCATGAAAAGCCGCACGAAACGCGCCTTGCCATGCTGGAGGAAGCCCTGCGCGTTGCCGGGCCGCGCGGGCGCGTGCTCATCACGGACTACGCCCTGCCGCAGAGCGTCTCCGCGCGCATGGCCGGAGCTGTGGCCCACGGCGTGGAGCGCCTTGCCGGGGGCGAGCATTACCGCTTGTACAGGGACTACATGGCCCGTGGCGGGACCACGGGGGTCCTGCTTACGGCGGGGCATATGGCGCGGCGGCTGGCGTGGCCGGGCTGGGGCGCCATAGGCGTCTACGAGGTCCGCGCCGGGGCCTGCCCCCAGCTGCGCGCCCAGCGTCTGTAGCCGCGAAGCGCCGCACTATTCGTGGTGATTGAGAATGCGGAACCCTTCCTTGCGGCACAGGTCGTCGCGCCGCGCGTCGGCAAGGTCCGCCGCCACCATTTCGTGGATCATATTCTCCAGCGTAATTTTCGGCTCCCAGCCCAGCTGGGTTTTGGCCTTGGTGGCATCGCCCAGCAGGGTGTCCACCTCGGTGGGGCGGAAGTAGCGCGGGTCCACGGCCACAATGGTCTTGCCCGTTGCCGTATCCACGCCGTGCTCCTCCTGTCCTTCCCCTTTCCAATCAATGTCGATGCCCGCGCTTTTGGCGGCAAGGTCCACCACATGGCGCACCGTGTGCTGGACGCCGGTGGCGACCACGTAGTCATCCGGCCTGTCCTGCTGGAGCATCATCCACATCATGCGCACATAGTCCTTGGCGTGCCCCCAGTCGCGCAGGGCCGAGAGGTTGCCCAGATACAGGCAGTCCTGCAGACCGAGGCTGATGCGCGCCATGGCGCGGGTGATTTTGCGCGTGACAAAGGTTTCGCCCCGGATTGGGGACTCGTGGTTGAAGAGGATGCCGTTGCAGGCGTGCATGCCGTAGGCCTCGCGGTAGTTGATGGTGATCCAGTAGGCATACAGCTTGGCCGCGCCATAGGGGGAGCGCGGATAGAAGGGCGTGTCTTCGGTCTGCGGAATGTCCGCCACCTTGCCGAACATCTCCGACGTGGACGCCTGATAGAAGCGCGTCACGTCCGTAAGGCCGAGGATGCGGATGGCTTCCAAGAGGCGCAGCGCGCCAAGGCCAACGGAATCCGCCGTGTACTCCGGCGTTTCAAAGGACACGGCAACGTGGCTTTGCGCGGCAAGGTTGTAGATTTCGTCCGGGCGCACGGCCTGAACAATGCGGATGAGATTGGTGGAATCCGTCATGTCCCCGTAGTGCAGGACAAAGCGGCGGCCCGTTTCGTGCGGGTCCTGATACAGGTGGTCCACCCTGTCGGTATTGAACAGCGACGCGCGCCGCTTGATGCCGTGGACCTCGTACCCTTTCTTGAGCAGAAATTCGGCCAGATATGCGCCGTCCTGACCGGTGATGCCGGTGATGAGCGCCTTTTTCGTCATAACGGCTCCGTTGCTGCGGAAGTGGAAGCGCCTCTCCAGACGCTGGAGATGGTTCACGATTCTTCTTGTATACCGCAACTTGGGGGCTGTGTCTTCCCCCGTGGGCAAGGAAGGGGGCGCGTCGGCCATGGGGCGGGGAATGAGCGCGGCTTGGGGGCACGGGAGAGGCCTGTGCCCGGTGCCGCCGAGAATTAAGCCAAACGGCGTTTAGTTGGGGACGAGGGGCGGGGCGGGAACAAGGCGGCCCTCGGCGCGCAGGGCGCGGACCAGCGCGTCCGCGTCGTCGGCGATGTGGTGCGCGCCGCAGGCCAGAAAGCGGGCGCGGTCCGCCTGTCCGGTCAGCACGCCAGCGGTGGCGGTGCCGCTGTGGCGGCCGGTTTCAATATCCAGCGGATGGTCGCCCACCATCAGGGCGTGCTGCGGGCCAATGCCAAGGGCGCGCAGGGCCGCGCCCACGTGGTCCGGGTGCGGCTTCACGTTGGCGATGTCGTCGCGGGAGAGGAATACGTCCGCCGCGGCGTGGATATCCGGAAACAGCGTCAGCACGGCGTCCGTACAGTTGCGGGTGATGATGGCGGTGGCGATGCCGTCCGCGCGCAGGGCCGCCAGCAGGGGGCGGGTGAAGGGAAACAGCGCCCCGCACTCTGCGGCGTGGATTTCCGCCGCACGGATGATGTCCGCCGCGCGCCTCTCAATGGCCGGGATATGCCTGCGTGCCCCGCCGGGGAGGGCGTCCTTCATGGCGCGCAGCCACTCTAGCGCGGGGGTGTCGCCGGGGAGCGGTGCGTGCGGCAGGTACTCGCGCACAAGGCCGTGGAGGGCCAGCTTCATGCCGGCAAAGTCGATGGCCGTGTCCGCAAGGGTGCCGTCAAAGTCAAAAACAAGGGCGTGGAAGGGATGTGCGCGCATTTGGCGAGTATACGTGATGTGATTATGAAAAGCGACTTGAGACGGCGCTGTGGATGTTTTATAAACAATACCAGTCAGATGGCGGAAAACAGGGAGAATGCGCCATGTCTTCTGTGTATGACGGCATTGTGTGCGGCGCTGGCCCGGCCGGGGCCGTTGCCGCGATGGAACTCGCCCGCGCCGGAGCGCGCGTGGTGCTGGTGGAGCGGCGCCACCTGCCCCGCCCCAAACTGTGCGGCGGCCTGCTGACGTGGAAGGCCGTGCGCTTTTTGGCGGAGCACGTGGGCGTGGACGCCGAAACGCTGCGGCAGTGGGGCGCCTTTCGCGGCGAGGCGCGGCAGTACCGCGTGCATATGGGCGAAACGCTCCTTTCCAGTGGCGATATGCCCTTTGCCTTTAATTTTGTGCGGCGGGACGCCTTTGATGCGGGGCTTGCCGCCATGGCCCGCGATGCCGGGGCCGAGGTGCGCACGGGCGTGCGCGTCACCGGCTGTGATGCGCGCCGCGGCGAGGTGCACCTTGCCGGCGGCGAAACCCTCTCTGCCGCGTGCATTATCGGCGCGGACGGCGTCTCCAGCGTGGTGCGCCGCTCCCTCAATTACGACCGCGCGGCGTGGCGGCACAACCTTGGCGCCGGGCTGGAGCAGCTTCTGCCCTACGGCCGTTTTGACCGTGCGGTGGACGCGCCGGAAGTGCATTTTGGGGCTGTGCATGCTGGGTATGGCTGGCTGTTTCCTGTTGCAGACGGGGTGCTGGCCGGGGTGTGCGGGCTGCGGCGGGCCAACAGCGGGGCGGATTTCCGGCAGGGCTTTGCGGATTACCTTGCGCGGCGCGGGGTGCGCGGCGCGCAGGAGGTGACGCCGCGGGCGCATCCCTTGCCTTACGGGAATTTTCTCATGGAGCCTGCGCAGGGCCGCGCTCTGCTGACAGGGGACGCCGCCGGGTTTGTGGAGACCATCTTTGGCGAGGGCATCTACTACGCCCTGTGCAGTGGGCGCTTTGCCGCCCGCGCCGTCCTTGAGGGCGCGGGGGAGCCGCAGGCGGTGGCCGCGGCCTACCAGCGCCGCTTGGAGGAGACCCTGCTTCCGGAACTGCGCTACTCCCGGCGGCTGAGGCGGCTGGTGCATGCGGCCAGCGCCCTTGGCCGGTCCATGGGCGGGGCGCTTCTTGTCCACGCCATTGGGGAGCAGCGGCTGGTGGAGACGGTGCACGGCTACCGCTCCTTCAAGTGGCTGCGGCGGCGCGAGCCGGTGTAGGGCCGGAACATCTTTGGGCACGAAAAAGCGCCCCTGCCGCAGGTGCGGCAGGGGCGCTGACATTGTGCGGGGGCGGCGGCGCTAGCGCTGCGCCAGTTCCTCGGCGGCGCGCTCTACGGAAGCCTTAAAGGCGTCGCGCTTGGCGCGCAGCTTTGCGGCAAGGTCCTCGTCGGTAAGGGCCAGAATCTGCGCCGCCATCCATGCGGCGTTGCGCGCTCCGGCTTTGTCGAGGGCCACGGTGCCCACCGGGAAGCCCGGAGGCATCTGCACAGTGGCCAGCAGGGCGTCCATGCCGCCAAGGGCGGAGGCGGATACCGGAATGCCAAGGACCGGGCGGATGGTTTTGGCCGCAACGGCGCCAGCCAGATGCGCGGCCATGCCTGCGGCGCAGATAAAGACCTGACAGCCGCTGGCTTCCTCTTCTTCCACCAGTTTGGCGGTGCGTTCCGGTGTGCGGTGGGCCGAGGACACGGTAAAGGTGTAGTCAATGCCCAGCTCGTCCAGAATATCCGCGCAGGGGCGGACTTTTTCCTCGTCGGAGATGCTTCCCATAAAGATTGCAACGCGACTCATCTAGTCCCTCCTGAGTCCCTTGTCGCCGATGTCGCGGCGGAAATAACAGTTGTCAAAGTGGATGGCGTCCACGGCCTTGTAGGCGCGCTCCTTGGCGTCGGCGAGGTCGCTGCCAAGGGCGGTGACGCCCAGTACGCGGCCGCCGGCGGTGCGCACGGTGTCGCCGTCAAGGGTCGTCCCGGCCTGAAAGACCTTCACGCCGCTGATGGCGTCGGCCTCGTCAAGGCCGGTGATGGCCATGCCCTTGGGGTAGCTGGCGGGATAGCCGTCGGCGGCAAGTACTACGCAGATGGCGGTTTCGGGCTTCCAGCGGATGTCCACATCGGCAAGGGTGCCGTCAATGCAGGCCTGCATGATTTCGGCAAGGTCGCCATCAAGGCGCGAGAGCAGGGGCTGGCACTCCGGGTCGCCGAAGCGGACGTTGTATTCCAGCACCTTGGGGCCGTCCTCGGTGTACATGATGCCCGCGTACAGGATGCCCACAAAGGGCTGGTCCACGGTGCCCATGTGCCGGACGATGGGACGGATGACGAGGTCCGCCATCATTTCGTAGTCCTCGTGCGGGAGGATGGGGGCGGGGGAATAGGCGCCCATGCCGCCGGTGTTGGGGCCGGTGTCGCCTTCGCCAACGGCCTTGTGGTCCTGCGAGGAGGGCATGCAGACAACGGTGGTGCCGTCGCTGAAGGCAAGGAAGGAGGCTTCCTCACCCTTGAGGGCGTCCTCTATGACGATGCGTTCCCCGGCTTTGCCGAAGATTTGCTTGGCCATCATGTCGTTGACGGCTTCAAGGGCTTCCTCGCGCGTGGAGCAGACCACCACGCCCTTGCCCGCGGCGAGGCCGTCGGCCTTGACCACGCAGGGCATGTCGCGCTCGGCAACGTGCACGCGCGCGGCTTCCACATCATCAAAGACGCGGAAGTGTGCGGTGGGCACGCCCGTGTCGCGCATAACGCTTTTGGCGAAGGCCTTGGAGCCTTCCAGCTGGGCGGCAAAGGCGCTGGGGCCAAAGCAGGGGATGCCGGACTGGGCCAGCGCTTCCTTAAGACCGAGGACGAGAGGGAGTTCGGGACCGATGACCACGAGGTCGATGGCGTTGTCCTTGGCAAAGGACGTCAGCCCGGGCAGGTCGTCATCCGAAATGGGGACGTTCTGGCCGAGGGCCGCAGTGCCGCCGTTGCCGGGGGCGATGTACAGCTGCGTGACCTTCGGGCTTTGCGAGAGCTTCCAGGCAAGCGCATGTTCACGCCCCCCGGAACCGACGATGAGTATCCGCACAATGTTCTCCTTTTGCTCGCTGCGGGTCAGATGCGACCGGCAGGCCAACCATTCGGGTGCAACAATATCCTCGGGGTGGGGCACGTGCCCTGCCGCATAAGGCGCGCGCGGCGCATGCGGCGTAACCACTGCCGTGCAGTGTCGCGCGTTACGTAGCCTACCTTGCCGCTGTTGGCAAATGCAGAATGCGCCGTATGCGCGGGCATTGTGCATGGTCTGCGGCGTATTGCCGCCGGTCCATCATGCCCTGCGCGCGCCAAACGCAGCGTAATACGCCACCGGAACCACCAGCAGTGTAAACGCCGTGGAGGCAAACAGCCCTGTGATAAGCGCCCACGCCAGCCCGGAGAAGATGGGGTCCAGCGTGATGGGCCACGCGCCAAGGGCCGTGGTGGCCGCCGTGAGTACAATGGGCCGCAGGCGCACCGCGCCGCTGGCGAGGATGGCGTCGCGCATGGCCAGCCCCTGCCGCCGCGCGTCCTCAATGAACTCAATGAGCACAAGGGAGTTGCGGATAACAATGCCGCCAAGGGCAATCATCCCAATCATGGATGTAGCCGTGAAGAAGATGGGATTGGGCAGCGCCCCCACATCCGGGGCAAAGAATACGTTCAGCAGCCAAAAGCCGGGCATGATGCCGATAATGGTCAGTGGTACGGCGGTCATGATGAGGCCGGGCATGGCAAAGGAGCGCGTCTGGATGACCAGCAGGACGAAAATGCCAAGGAGGGCCGCGCCAAAGGCGATGCCAAGGTCGCGGAAGACGCTGAGGGTGATTTCCCATTCGCCTTCGCCCGCCCAGTTGGCGCTGATGCCCGGAGGCAGGGGCGAGGATTCCTGCGCGCTCATGAGGTCCAGCACCGCCGTGCCCGGTGGGCGTCCGGCCATTTCGCCGTACACGTACACCACGCGCTGGAGGTCCTTGTGGTGGATGGGCTGGTCGGCGGGCAGGGAGAGAAATTCACCAAGCTCGCCCAGCTCAACGGTTTTGCCCGGCGCGTCGCTGGCGGCCACGGGCACCTGCGAAAGCGCGGCCAGCGACGAGCGCTGGGGGCGCGGCAGGCGCAGGACCACAGGCAGGGGCTGGCGCTCGCCGGACAGGTGCAGGGTGGCCGGGGATTCACCGGAGATGGCCATGCGCAGGGCGCAGGCGACATCTTCGGCGCTGACGCCGTGTAGGGCGGCCTTTTCGCGGTCCAGCCGGAAGTCCAGCACGTCGCGTTCTGCCTCGGCGGAGGTGTCGATGTCCGTCACCAGCGGTTCGTCCCGCATCAGGTCCGTGATGTGCTGTGCGCCGCGGATGAGTTGGCCGTAGGACTTTTGCGGGGTGCCGGTGATTTCCGCAACCAGTGTAGACAATACGGGCGGTCCGGGCGGCACTTCCACAATTTTGAGGTCTGCGCCCACGTCGCGCGCAATGCGCTCAAGGTCCGGGCGCAGGCGCAGGACAATGGCGTGGCTTTGGGCCTGCCGCCGGGATTTGTCCGCCAATTGCACACGGATGTCCGCTAGGTTCGGGGCCTGCCGGACAAAGTAGTGGCGCACCATGCCGTTGAAGTCCATGGGCGAGGCCGTGCCGGAATAGGTGGTAAAGCTCTCCACCTCGTTCACGCTGCGCAGATAGTCGGTAAAGGACAACAGCGCGCGGTCCGTGGCCTCCATGGGTGTGCCTTCGGGCATGTCGATGACGAGTTGGAACTCGTTCTTGTTGTCAAAGGGCAGCATTTTGAGGGGCACCAGCCGGAAGGCCGCCAGCGCACACGACAGGACAAGCAGCGCGCCAATGCCCACCCACAGCGCGCCGCGCTTGCCGCGCGAGTCCAAAAACGGCGACACCACGGCGGTGTAGCCGCGCCTGAGCCACGGCGGCACGCCCGCATCCGGGGCGGCGTTTTCCGGGTCGTCGCCCTTGTCCGCCCCGGCCTTGTGCCGCAGCAGCAGGTAGGACAGCCACGGCACCACCGTCAGCGCCGCAAGGGTGGAGAAGATGACCGTCAGCGGCACGTTGGCGGCCATGGGCGCCATATACGGCCCCATCATGCCCGTGATGAAGAACATGGGCGTAAAGGACACAATGATGGCAAGGGTGGACATGAGCACCGGCGGCAGCACTTCGCCCACGGCAAAGAGCGTGGCGCGGCGTGGGTCCAGCCGCCCAAGGCGGATATGGCGCTGGATGTTGTCCACATTGGTGATGGGGTCGTCCACCACAAGGCCCAGCGACAGGATGAGGGCAAAAAGGGTCACGCGGTTGATGGTGTAGCCCAGCAGGTGGTTCACAAACAGCGCCAGCGCAAAGCTGACGGGCACGGCAAGGGCGACCACCGCGGCCTCGCGCCGCCCGAGGGTAAAGGTCAACAGGGCCACCACGGTGACGATGGCCAGCCCCAGCGAGGTCAGCAGGTTGTTGACCTTGTCCTGCGCGGTGCGCCCATAGTCGCGTGTGACTTCCCACGAGACGCCAGCGGGCAACACGTCCCGCGCAAGGTCCGCCATGCGGCGGTGGACGTCGCGCGCCACGGTGACGGCGTTGGTGCCCTGCTTTTTGGCGACGGCAAGGGTCACGCTGGGGGAGCGCTGGCCGCGGCGGGCATCCGGGATGGCGCGTTCTTCTTCCGCGCGCACGGAAAAGCCGATGTGCGTCGCGGTTTCGGCCTCTGCCGGGCCGTCGATGACGGTAGCCACATCGCGCAGGGCCACGGGGATGTCGTTAAAGACGCCGACCACCACGTCCCCGACCTCGCGCGCGGAGGTGAGGAAGGCGTCGGTGCGGACGGTGAGGCTGGTATTGGCGCGGTCGATGGTCCCTGCGGTGGCGGCGGTGTCCGCCCCGCCAAGGGCCGTGCGGACCGCACCGGGAGAGATGCCAAAGCCTGCCATGCGCTGCGGGTCCAGCTCCACGCGCACCTCGCGCGGGCGGCCGCCCGTGATGGTAACGCGGGAGACGTCGTCAATTGCCGCCAGCCGGGCGTGGAGTTCCTCGGCCATGCGGCGGAGCTGGTGGTCGTCGTAGCGGTCCGAATAGAGGGCGATGGTGACGATGGGAACGTCGTCAATCTCCACGGGCTTCACCAGCCAGCCCGTGACGATGGCCGGGACAAGGTCGCGGTTCATCAGGATGGCGTTGTGCAGCTTGATGAGGGATTTTTCGCGGTCCTCCCCTACGTGGAAGCGGACGGTGGCCATGGCGGAGTCGCGCCGGGATGTGGAGTAGACGTGCTCCACGCCGTCAATCTGCCACAGCAGGCGCTCTAGGGGCGTGGTGACCAGCTTTTCCACCTCTTCGGCGCTGGCGCCGGGAGCCTGCACGTGCACGTCGGCCATGGGCACGACGATTTGCGGCTCCTCTTCACGCGGGGTGATGAGCACGGCGGCGGTGCCAAGGGCAAAGGCCGCAATGACAAGCAGGATGGAGAGCCGTGTCTCCAGAAAGGTATTCACAATGGCGGCGATAATGCCGCGCGGGGCGTCCTGCGGCTTGGGAGCGGGTGACTCAGGAGCCATTGCCGCCTCCGGGCAGGGCGACTTCGTCCCCGGCGCGCAGGCCGGAGAGGACCTCGATCTTGTCGCCGTGGTCGTCGCCGGTCTTCACATAGATGGAGTGCCACGCCTCGCCGTCGCGGATGGTGAGGGCCTCCAGCTGGCCCACACGCGTTATGGCCGCGCGGGGCACAAGGATGACCGTGCGTGAGCCGGACGGCACCAGCAGGCGGCCAAACATGCCGGGATACAGCCCCGTAACGGGCGGCAGGCTGACCTTGACGAGAAAGGTGCGCGTGGTGGGGTCTGCGGCGGGGACGACTTCCTCCACAATGCCGTCCACTTCGGCATCAAGGGGGGCGAGGGCCACGCGCATGGTGCGGCCAACGCGCACCGCGCCGATGAGGCTTTCGCGGACGTGGGCTTCCAGCCGCAGGGCACCGGCGGTGTTGCCCGCGCTTTGCAGAATGAACAGCGGTTTGCCCGGCACGGCAAGGTCGCCGGGTTCGGCCATGCGCCGCGCCACTTCGGCGGCCTCGGGCGCGCGGACCACGGTGTATTCCAGAGCGATTTCCACTTCCTCCAGGCGCTGCTGCGCGCTTTTGACTTTGGCGCGGGCGGCGGCAAGGCCGTCGCGGGCCTGCGCAAGGCGGGCCTCGGTCTGCAAAAAGTCGGCTTCGGCGGCCTCCAGCTCGTGCGATGAGATTGCCTTTTCCTCAAAGAGCTGTTTGGAGCGGCGGTACTGCGACTGCGCGCGGGAGAATGCGGCCTGACTTTCATTGATGGCTTGGCGCGACTGCTCGCGCGCGGACATGGCGGACGCCAGCGCCTGCTTGGCCTGCTCCATGCGGGCGACGTATTCCCTGTCATCAAGCTCCGCCAGCACGGAGCCGCGCTCCACCAAGTCGCCTGCCGTCACCTTCATGGACCGGATGCGGCCTGAGACCTGCGCATCGATGCGCGTTTCCGTGCGGGGGCGGACGGTGCCGACGGCTTCGTAGGTTTCGTCTATGGTGCGCTGCTCGGCGGTGGCTGTGTGCTGCGGCGGGGTAACCGTGACGGGAGAGGTCCCGTGCCCCGGCGTGATGTCATCCGAGCAGGCGGAAAGAAAGCACAGCCCGAAAAGGACGGTGACTAGGGACAGAAGGTGTGATGAAGGCCGCATGACGTCTCCTCGTGATGCTTGGGCGTGGCCGCTTTGGGGGCGGCGGATTCGTCTTAGCATGTTGCCCGAATGAGGGAAAAGGTCAAGAATTCCGGCGTGCGGGCTGGCTGCGCCGGGGCCGGATGCGCAGAGGCCCGGCAGCCGGGCGTTTTCGCAGGGTGGCGTCCATAAGGGCAAGGCTGGCCGCCGTGGTGACGGCAAGCCACCAGCTGGAATGCAGGGCGGCGAGGATGAGGCTGCCCAGCAGTGCGCCCACAAAGGCGCACAGCGCCCCGCGCTGATGCGTGATGCGGTGGTGCTTGGGGGCGCTGGTCATTGTTGCGCCTTCTTGCTGCGGCGCAGGATGGCCATAAGCGGGCAGGTGTCCGTAAAGGCCGACTGCAGCAGATTGGCCCCCACAAAGGCGGTGAGCAGGAGCCACCACCGGCTGTGGGCAAGGCTGAGGGCCAGTGAGGCAAGAATCATGAATCCGGCTGCGCCGCGTGTTATGCGTTCGATGTGCATCGGTTCCTCCTGTGTTGGGTCCGCCAACGCGGCAGTGTGCTGCGCTGGAGGACAGGGCCCCTTTCGCGTGGGGGCTGTGGGGTGGGGCGGGTGTTTTGCCGCCTCTGCCGCGTGGTTCTTGGGTGCATGACGCTGGCGTGCAGGCTGGGCACCGCACTGCGCCGGGGATGCCCGGGCGCGACGGCGCGCAAGCAAACGCCCACCTCGGGACAGACTTCGGCGGTGAGTCTACACCATCGGCGCGGCGAGTGGAAGGCGTTAGAAGGTTTCTGCCGCAAACCCTTCGCGCAGCAGGCGCACGCCAAGGAAGGCGGCCAGCTTTTCGCCGATGGGCGGCGTTTCGCGTACGGAGGTGTGAAAGTGCAAAATGGTGCGCCGCTCGCCGGCTATTTCAATGAAGATGAGGTGCCATGTGATGTGGTCCTCGTGCACCACGGCGCGGATGGCGGACAGAGGGCAGGTGGCTTGGCGGCCGGTATGCAGGGGGATGAAGCGCCGGATGATGTGGAAGGTGTCGGCGCGTTTGTCGCAGATGATGATGGTTTGGGTGAAGCCCTTGTACAGGCAGAACAAACTGGCGATGCAGGTCATGAAAAGGCCGATTTGCAGGCGTCCGTCCGTTGCGGCCTCGCCCAGCTGGGTTGCGCCGAAGACGGTAACCAGACCAAAGAAGACGCCACAGAGCAGCAGCCACATGGGCCGCTCGACGATGGTCAGCACGTCGCCGTCACGGGTGATGGTGACCGGCGGCAGGGGCGGCATGGGGGGCTGGTACATGGGACCTCCTTGGTTGCGGTTGGGCCGCAGGGGCGCGCAGGATATGCGGGCGCGCCACCACGCTCCGGAAGGCGGCAGGAGCG
Source organism: Desulfobaculum senezii (assembly GCF_054657395.1). NCBI lineage: Bacteria > Pseudomonadati > Thermodesulfobacteriota > Desulfovibrionia > Desulfovibrionales > Desulfovibrionaceae > Desulfobaculum > Desulfobaculum senezii. The sequence continues at coordinate 474,923 of NZ_BAAHYU010000003.1, forward strand.
CAGCGGGAGGACGTGCGGCAAAGGGCGGGAGGAGGCGCGGCGCAGCGCCGGAGTACGCGGCCAAGGCGGCGTGCGACGCAAAGCGGGACGGAGGGGGAAGCGACGGTAACCGAACGTGGTGCGGGATGAAGATGGAAAGGAGAGTGCTGGGGCGCGGTACGGCGTCGTTGCACGACGGTGCGTAGCAGGGCGGCTGTCCACTGGGCCGGCGTGGCGGCGGGCAGATGGCGCGGCCATACCCCGCAGGTCTGCCGGGGCAGGACGCACTGGCGGGGCGACGGGGTGGACTGCATGCGCTTCTCCGGGTTGAAGGGACATGGCGCGGACCGCGTGAAGGCGGTTCTTCGTCATTCCCCTTGTACTACGCCCGCGCGGCGCGCGCAACCCGGTGTGGCTCTGTCACCTGCTCTTACATGCCGGAATTATTGGCGAAGGCGCGGATCAAAGATGTCGCGTAGGGATTCGCCAAGCAGGTTGTAGCCCAGCACGGTGATGAGGATGGCGACACCCGGGAAGAAGGACAGCCACGGCGCAACGGTGAGCAGCACCTTGCCATCCATAAGGATATTGCCCCAGCTGGGCATGGGCGGCTGCACGCCAAGGCCCAGAAACGACAGCGATGATTCCACTAAGATGGCCCCGGCCACGCCAAGGGTAGCGGAGACCAGCACCGGCGCGATGGCGTTGGGCAGAATGTGGCTGAAGATGATGCGGGTGGGGCCTGCCCCGGCGATTTGCGCGGCAAGGACAAAGTCCCGCCGCCGCAGGGCAAGGGTTTCCGCGCGCACTAGACGCGCCACACCCATCCACGACGTCAGGCCAATGACCACCATAATGTTCACCAAACTTGGTTCCAAAAAGGCGATAACCGCAAGGATGAGGAAGAAGGACGGAAAGCACAGCATCACGTCCACGCCGCGCATGATGACTTCGTCGGTGATGCCGCCAAAGTATCCGGCCACCAGCCCAAGGACGAGGCCGATGGCAACGGACAGCCCGACGGCCACAAAGCCCACCCACAGCGACACACGCGCGCCGTACAGCATGCGCGAGAGCACGTCGCGCCCAAGGGCGTCTGTACCCAGCGGATGCAGCAGGCTTGGCGGCTCAAGAATGTGGGCAAGGTCCAGCGTGGTGGGGTCGTAGGGTGCAATCCACGGCGCAAAAATGGCCACAAGGGACATGCCCCCCACAATGAGCAGGCCCGTCACCAGCATGCCGTAGCGGCCCCAGAAGCGGCGGGAGAACAGGATGGAACGCATCATCGCCCGGACCTCCCGGCGCGGATGCGTGGGTCTGCCAGCCCGTAGGCCATGTCCGCAATAAGGTTGCCCGCCAGCGTGAGCATGGCGCCAAGGACGAGGTTGCCCATGATAAGCGGATAGTCGCGGGCCATAACGCCCTGATAAAATAGCTGCCCAAGTCCGGGCAGGGCAAAGATGGATTCAATGATGACGCTGCCGCCGATAAGGGCGGGGACGGACAGGCCAAGGATGGTGATAACGGGCAGCAGGGCGTTGCGCAGGGCGTGCTTGAAGATGACGGTCCGAAGCGGCACGCCTTTGGCGCGGGCGGTGAGGATATAGTCCTGCCGCAGGACCTCCAGCATGCTGGAGCGCATAAACCGCGACATTCCGGCAAGGCTGCCAAAGGTGTAGATGAAGATGGGCAGGGCCAGATGCCGCGCGATGTCCCACAGCTTTCCGAAGAAGGACAGCTGATTGTACTCCATGGATGTCAGGCCGGATATGGGCAGGATGGCCCAGTGGATGCCCAGCAGATACATAAGCAACAGCGCCAGCCAAAAGCCCGGAATGGCAAAGCCGATGAAGACGAACACCGTACTGGCCTTGTCGAACCAGCCGCCCTGCCACCACGCCGAGGCCACACCAATGGGCACGGTGATGCACAGTGTGAGGAAGAGGGACGCAACGTTCATCCCGAAGGTCAGGGGCAGGCGTTCTTTAATCTTATCCCACACGGGGCGGTGGTCGCCGCTCATGGATTGGCCGAAGTCCAGCCGCACGAGGCGCGAGAGCCAGTTGACGTATTGGACGTGCAGGGGCTTGTCCAGCCCGTAGAGGGCCTCCAGCCGGGCGCGGGCTTCGGCGGATGCCTCGGGGTTGAGGGTGGTTTGCAGGTCCGTCGGCGAACCGGGCGCCAGATGGATGACGGAAAAGCTGATGACCGTGATGCCAAGAAACACCACGAGCACCCACAGGCCCTTGATGAGGAGTTTTTGTAAAAGTGGCGGCATATCACCTTTCTAGGGCAAGACGGTTTGTGAATCAACGGGGTATGTCGCCGCTGTCTTCATCCTGAGATGGGGCGGCGGCGGTTTCGCCTCGTGTGGCGGCCTTTTTGCTCCGGCGGGCATCAAGGGCAAGGCGCAGGCGCGCTGCGGGCAGGTTGCAGCGCAGGGCGGCGGCGATGTCCTGCGCGCTGTCTCCTTGTGCTGCGCGCTCACGCATGGTCTGCATGACGTCGTCCGGCCATGGGGCGGGCGCGCCGGTTTGGGAGCAATCCAGCAGGCGTACGCGCGCGGCCAGTTGCGAGGGCGGACGGCGGTGCAGGGCGGCGAGCTTTTGCATGGGCATGCCGCCGTGGAGCTTGGCAATGAGGTGCAGGTCCTCGCGGATGGTCCATGGCGCTTTGGAGCGGTCCGACTGGCTTTGTGGCGTAACCGGCGCCATGCGCTCAAGGGGCGTAATGTGCAGAAAGTTTTTGGAGGCGATGCGCGAGTCCAGCACCACCACGCGTCCGGCGTCGTCCTCGCGCCGGACAAGGCGGCCAACGCCCTGACGGAATTTGATATACGCGTCGTAGTTGCAGCGCGCCCAGTATGCGCCCTCCGGCATGGAGCGCCGCCGCGCCAGTTGCAGGGGCGCGGACACGCTGGGGAAGGGCAGGCGCGTGATGATGACCTGCGTCAGCGTATCGCCGGGGAAGTCCACCCCGTGCCAGAAGGTCTCCACGCCAAAGAGGACGGATTCCTTTACGGCGCGGAATTCATCGCACAGGGCGGAGGCGGGCTCGCCGCGCTGCTGGAAGAGCAGGGGAAATTCGCTGTCCCACGAGGCTTCAAGGCGCTCGCGCACCCAGTCGAGGTCCTCATAGCTGGCAAAAAGGACAAGGGTCGCGCCTTTGTTGGCCTCGATGAGGCGGGGAATCTGGCGCAGGACGGCGTCGCGCCACTGCTCCTTGTTGCGGTAGCCGCCGTCTGCGGCGTCTGCGGGCAGGGCGAGGGTGGAGTCCGGCGTAAAGGGCGGGTCGAGAATGGTGGACAGGGTCGGCTTTTCGTTCTCCCCGTCGGGGATGAGCGGCTTTGTGATGCCCATGGCGGCGTTGAAGGGCGCAAAATCCTGTCCCAGCGTGATGGTGGCGGAGGTAAAGACCACGGCGTCCTTGGGCGCGAGGATGGCCTTGCGGATCAGGCCGCCCACGTTGACGCTGCCCGTGGTGAGCACCCAGTTGCGGGCGTAGACCTGCACGGAAGCAAAGGAGCCTTCCTCGCGTACCACGTCGCGCTCCATCTGCTCCAGACTGGTGACGCATTCCATAAGCAGAAGCCGCACCGACCGTAGGCGCGAGCGCGTGCCCGAGCGCATGGGCAGGACGGTTTTCTCTGTGATGTTGAAGAGCGCCATACCGTCCATCAGGTGCTCTAAGGCCTTGCGCAGGCCGATGAGGTCGTTGACCAGCTCGCCGCCCGTGAAGGCGGGGTTGGCGTTGACGACCTCCACCGCGCCGTTGGCGCTTTTGGGCTCCATTTTCAGGAAGCGCTCGCGCAGGTCGTCGATGCGCAGGGTGGCGTCTGTGGCGGCGTCCATCATCTCTGCGGCGCGCTCTTTGGGGCGCTGGCTCAGGCCGGGAATGCGCAGAAGCCCCGCGCAGCGCTGGTGCACAAAGCGTAAGTACCCGAACAGTTCCGACGAGGAGAGTTCCGGGCTGAACGCCGTGCGGACGGCGTTTTCAAAGTGGTTGGCCTCGTCAATAATGCAGTTGGAGAAGCGCCCGCCAAGGGTGCCGTCGTGGTCCATCACCGAGAGTTTGTTGTGGTTGGTAATCACAAGCTGGGCGTGGCGCGCCTCGGCGGTGACCACCTGCGCGGGGCAGCGCGTGTGCTTGGCCGAACAGCCGGACTTGGCCGAGACCTCGCTCATGAGCAGCGAGAGCATGCGGTCCTCGTCCAGATGCTGGCGCACGGTGCGGCTGACGTCGTCGCAGTCCGCCTCGCGGTGGCGGTAGCAGATATTGGCAAGGTACAGCCACGCCAGCAGTTCCGTCCCGGTCATCTGCGGATGCAGGACGTCGTCCAGCTTTTGGGCGCAGACGTAGTTGCTTTTGCCTTTGACCAGCGCCACCGGGATGTCTTCATAGTGCCCAAACAGTTCCACGCAGGATTCTACCTCGCGGGCGTAGACTTGGTCCTGCAGACTTTTGGTGTAGGTGGCGATGGCGATGCGGCGGGCGGGGTTGCGGCGCAGAAATTCCATGCTGGGCAGCAGGTAGCCAAGGGTCTTGCCCGTGCCGGTTCCGGCCTCCACTGTGGCGACGGTACCGGTATTCAGCGCGTGCGCCACGCACTGGGCGAACTCCACCTGCGGTTCACGCACGCGGTAGCCGGGGCGGCGCGCGGCGAGCTCTTCAAACAGCTCGCGGATGTCGTCCTCGGGGACGGGCTGAAGGGGCGGGGTCTGCTCGTCCTCGTCGCCGGGGATGGCGCGGGCCTGCTCCAAAAAGCGCATCCAGTCGCCGGTGTCCTCACCCGCCGCCGGGGTGATGAGGGTGGTGAAGCGTTGGGGATAGGTGCGCAGCAGGTCGGTCACGCAGCGGCCGAACAGCGTGCCGGATTTGTCCAGATAGTAGCGCAGGGCGCGGGCGGCGGGAAAAGCCGAGTCCGCAAGCATGGTCCCCAACAAATATTTCGTAAAGGTAAGGGCGGTTTGCGCGCCTTCGGTGGCCGTGTGGCTGACCTTGGTGCGCGGCGTTTCCTCCACAGCGTCCCACATCTGCTTAAAGCTGGCGATGTGCAGCCACGGCGCAAAGAAATCCGCCAGAAACCCAATGTCCACCACGCGCAGGTCCGGCAACAGGTCCGCCACGTCATAGGTCGCCCCCTGCGGGGCAAAGACCATGGCAAGGGTGCAGCCATCAAGGAATTCGGCCAGCTGCTCACAGACCTCGGCCGCTTCCGGCGCGGCGTCCAGCATGCCCTGCGACAGACGCGAGGCCACCCAATCCCGGGCACGGTTGCCCGAAACGCGGATGTGCGAGGCATAGGTAGACTGCCGCCCGTCCTCGGACAGCCGAATGGCCGCCACACTGTAGGGATGCATGGAACCGTCCGGACGGCGGCTGGTGTGGGCGTAGACAAAGGCGATGTCGTGGATGTCGCCGTCAAAGGGTGCGAGCATGGTGTTTGGTGGCTTGAGGTTCACAGGCGAGTGGCGACGTGCGCGCCAGTGTGGAGATAGCAGACTCCGGCCCCGGGGGAAACCTTTTGCGCCCCACAGCCCCTGCTGCCGGGCGCGACGGAAAAATTTCAAAAAAGCTGCATTTTCCCTTTGACAAGCGCGGTGAGATGAGGCAAATCACAAATCGCCGTGGGGCTGTAGCTCAGTTGGGAGAGCGCTTGAATGGCATTCAAGAGGTCGTGGGTTCAATTCCCTCCAGCTCCACCAATGATTATAAAGGCTTAGAAGGTTTTCCTTCTAAGCCTTTTTTCGTGGAATATACAAAAGAATATACAAATGATATCGGGTGGATGGAGACTGGTTTTGGGGATGGGGGAATTAGGTATGGTGTCCCCCTAATTCTTGGTGTCCCCCTAATTCTAAAATCGTCGCTCAGTGGTCCGAAGAACCGAGGCCACTTCTGAATAGACCACTATATGTGCTGAAAATCAAGCTAGTTATAGCGGTGGGCTTGTCAGAGTTAGTCCCAAAAGATGTGTGAAAAAGGTTGAATAGTATGTGTCCTTGGCATATATATAAAATATGTGAAGTTGGTTTTTGACGCTGTTGAAGCAAGACTCCGAGGAGCGTATATGTGGACTCAATATGTTAATAAAATTGTTGAACCTAAGTGTAATCCTTTTTCTGGAGGGATTGCTGGTAAAAAGATGACAACGTCTGCTGCCGGAAGTGGGTGTTCGGGGTGTGAAAATTGCTCCGGTGATGGCGATGGGTGTGGGCCAGGAATGAAGCTGTTCGCAACCAGTTATGCAGCAAGCAGCTGTGAAGGGTGTGGACATTGCAGTGACGGCACTTGTGGTAGTGGCCCTGGACCTTGCAGTATGGACGATTGAAAAAGATTTTTTTGGGTTGTGCCTATGGGCTTTTAGCAAGTCCATAGGCTCTTTTATTTCATGGGGATGAATGTATGCTGGAGAAGAGAAGACGGATACTATCTGAGTTTTTTTACCCAAATTTATTTTCGCATGAATTCGAATTATGCAGTCGGGTATTGAGTGATCTTAGGTCCGAGACTGATGAAGATATAGTGATTGAGTTCGGGGAGTCGTTTTTACAAATGGACTCAAGCAATCATAACAAAGAGGTGTGCCAGTTTGAATTAAATTGCAATAGGGCTTTTTTTAATAACAGTGCAAAGTTTGATAGCGATGATTATATGTTTTTCATCACTGAATTTACAGAAGAGTCCGCTGAAACTTTGTTCGGTTATAATAAGTCAGTAAAGATTTTCTCTTACATAGACTGCGAGTCGAGATTGGTTCATTTGGAGTTGTCTGAAGAATGTGACGATCTCTGTGATGCGAATGTGCTGATTGAGATTGCTAAAGGTGTAGGTGTAAAGCGGTCTTCAGAGAATTATTCACGCAGAAGCATATATGACGGTGTGACATTAAAGAAGAGTCATATCATAAACTTGCAGTGGCACATCACTAATGCTTGTCAAAATGATTGTAAACATTGCTATTTACAAGAAGAACAGCGATTTTTCGGTGAAAAACGATCAGTTCTTAACTTGTCAAAGGCAAAGCAAGTGATCGACGAAACGTACCTGTACTCACTTGAAAAAAAAGCACCTGCTCGAATAGTCTTGAGTGGCGGTGACCCATTGCTTTGTCCTTTTTTTTGGGAGTTGGTGGAATACGCTAATTTGAGCAAGTTGTATCCGATGGTTAAGGGGTTGCTTGGTAATCCCAATTTAATCACAGAGGGTGTTGCTAAGAAGCTTAAGAGGATGCATGTCGAGACAGTCCAATTCTCGTTGGAAGGCTTGCAGGAGATTAATGATGAGATAAGAGGGGATGGAAGTTGGGAAGATGTGTGGAGGGCGATAGATATATTAGAGGCTGCAGGCATTAAGACAAATATCATGTTCACAGTTTCACGAAAGAATTGTGATCAGCTTATTCCTCTCATCAATTATTGCGCACGTGTTCAGAAGACTGCTTTTTCATTTTCAAGATATTGTCCGACAGGCGAAGAGGATGTTTTAGAAACATTGACTTCTGATGAATATCGAACATTACTACTTCGGGTTTTTGAGGTGTTCAGATATTGGAAGCAAGAAAGAAGAAGTCCTGTCCGATGGGATCTTAGTAAAGATTCTTTGTATGCCCCTCTTTATGATGAGATGGGGATAAGTTTTTATGAAAGGAAGTCAGGCTGTTGTTTGTTAGGAAATGGACGTTCAATAGCAATGCTACCCAATGGATTGCTGCTTTTTTGTAGGAGAATGGCAAAATCTGTCGGCTATTGGCCTGATGTCTCCTTGGAGGCATCGCTGAGAATGCAAAAAGACTTGTCATACAAAAAAATTAAACACGAATCCTGCGTGGGGTGCTCTGTGGAGGAATCTTGTCGAGGCGGATGTGCAGCTATCGAGTATCGGATGAATGGGTTGCAAGACCGCAAAGATCCTCAATGTTGGAGATAGTTGATGAGTAATATTTGTTTTATATGTAAATATCCTCCAATTCAGGGAGGAGTCTCAGCAAGTACGTATTGGTATGTCCATGAATTGGCTAGGCGAGGACATGAAATTCATGTCGTATCAAATGCATGGGAGGTTGAAGAAGAGTATCGGCAATATCTTATTGGGAGTGATTTGGATTATATGAAGGATAGATCATTTCCTTCAGGGGGGGGGGTTGTACATCACTTTACTAACCCGTTTTTTGAACCAAAGCATATCCCATTTTCGCACCCCTATGTTTCTAAGCTTGCTTCCAAAGCTGTTGAAGTCATTAAAAAGTGTTCATGTGAAAAAATATTCGCTTACTATCTTGAACCATATGGAGTCAGTGCCTTTTTGGCTAGTCAGATAACAGGTGTACCCTATTATATTAGACATGCTGGAAGTGATATAACAAGGCTGTTTGATAATCACGAATTCACTTATCTATATGATGCTGTTTTGAAATCATCAAATGGTGTACTGACAACACATAGGTCTATAGGTAAAGTTCAAAAGATTGTTCAAGATCAATCGAAAGTAAAATTAATAGCATCAGACTTTCTGCCGCAGAAATATTTTATGCCAGAAGGAGAAGTTTTAGATGTTGAGACGTTGCTGACAGAACTTGATCAACATGCAAAGCAGGCAAAAATATTGGATTGGAGTAACGGTGTTTATGATAATAAAAAGATGAGCATTGGAGTTTATTGTAAAGCTGGACGTAATAAAGGTTTTATAGAGATCATAGATGCTTTAAGCTTAATAGATGGCGTTGAAGAAAAGATAAATCTATTGCTGTTGACTGGAGGAAGTAATCTGAGGAGCCTCCAGAATCATATTAAAAAAACTAAAGTTTGTGATGTCGCTTTTTTTATACCTTTTCTCCCACCATGGCGTATCCCTTCATTTCTGAGGCTTTGTGATGTCGTATGCGCCTTAGAGAATAATTTCTCTGTGCCTGTTCATGGCCCTAGAATTCCACGTGAAATTCTTTCTTGTGGTCGCTGTATGATTATAAGTAAGGAGTTGGTAGATAAGCAAGTTTTCTCTACTGATATTGTGCATAAAGGCAACGCCATGGTGGTCGATTCAGTGCAAGATGTTCGTGGATTGAGCCACGTTTTTAATGAATTGATAAGTTCGCCTGAGCTAGTTGAGCAGATCGGAGTAGGTGCGGGGACAATCGCGACAAAGTATTGCCTGCATTCTTCGGATCAATTTGTCGAAGAGTTTCAATCTGCATTGGATATTGAATAGGACTCCTTGCGTTACCACTCATATCCATCTAGTGAAATGCCCTCTTCAGGCCTTTGGGGACAGATGATTTTAGAATTAGGGGGACACAATACCTATTTATTTGAAGCAGTGGCCGGGTTGAGATGTTTGGAAACGATTAGATCGCTACTCGTTTGCGATGCCCCTCGCCTCTCAAAATGGTCAACCACCCGGTCAACCAAACGCCTTCAACACACCTCCAACATCACTGATCTTTTGTTGACTTCAAAATAAAAAGTCAAAGTATTTCAAGTCTTAAAATCTCGTTCTCGTGCATGGTATTCAAGATGTCGTGGGTTCAATTCCCTCCAGCTCCACCAATGATTATAAAGGCTTAGAAGGTTTTCCTTTTAAGCCTTTTTTCGTGGAATATACAAAAGAATATACAAATGATATCTGGTGGATGAAGATTGGTTGTTGGATGCTGAAATGACCTACTAGGTTAGTCCTCAGACAGATTTTGGGGTACAGTCTCACGATGGAGGCCCCATGAAAGCTGCAGAGAAAGTCGCCCGCCAGCGTATGAGTGTGCTTGAGCTTGCAGAGAGCTTGGGAAACGTCAGTGAAGCCTGCCGGCGACGCGGTATGCATCGTAGTCAATTCTACGAGTACAAGCGGCGTTTCCAGACTCACGGCCTTGAAGGGCTCAAAGATCTGCCGCCTATTCCGAAGTCCCACCCTTTCACCACCTCCGAGGAGGTGGTCGAGCAAATCTTGGAATTGAGCCTAGCTCATCCTGCTTGGGGGTGCGTTCGCCTTTCCAATCAGCTCAAACTCATCGGTGTTTCGGTGAGCTCCCCTACCATTCAAAACATCTTGATCAAGAATGGCATGGGCACCAAGTACGACCGCTGGCTTAAGCTTGAGCAGAAGCAAGCTGGCGAACCCATTGAATTATCGGGCGAACAGGTCGCTTTCATTGAAAAACAAAATCCCGTTTTTAAAGAACGACACGTCGAGAGTTCTCGCCCTGGGGAGCTGTTGTGCCAAGACACCTTTTACGTGGGACGTCTCAAAGGGGTGGGGCGAGTTTACCTGCATGTCGTCGTCGATTCCTTCTCAAGCTATGCCTTCGGCTTTCTGCATACCAGCAAGCGCCCAGAGGCTGCCGTTTCCGTCCTTCACAACGACGTCATGCCGTTCTACGAGGAAAAGGAAATTGCCGTTTCCGCTGTCCTTACTGACAACGGCAGGGAATTTTGCGGAACCGAGACCCATCCATATGAACTCTATCTGTCCCTCAACGAGATTGAACACCGCCGTACCAAGGTGCGATCACCTCGGACAAATGGCTTTGTCGAGCGGTTTAATGGCACTGTGCTTGATGAGTTCTTTCGCGAAGCCTTCAGAACAACGCTTTATCAGACCGTAGAAGCACTCCAGGCCGACCTGGACACCTGGCTGACCTACTACAATACTGAACGCTCACACCAAGGGTATAGAAACATGGGATGTCGTCCCATAGAAACCATTAACGAGTACCTCGAATCTGTCAGAGAAGAACGCTAGTAGGACAGCTGCGTTCGCCAAGGAGCAGGGTAAACAGCGTGGCGCCGGAGGCGAGAAAGAGCGTGGCCCCAACGGTGAGCAAAATGCCCCAGCGCATGCTGGTAAAGGTGGCGTAGGCTTCCGCGTGGTCCTGCTCTGTGGCGATGCCGATGCCAAGCTGCGCGTCCCATGACCATACCCCCACCACGTGCGAGCCGCGGTAGTCGGTGTAGCCCTTGAGGTCCATGCCGCTGCTGCCCTGCGTGGCGCTGGCCGCCATGCGCGTGAGGGGCGCGGGGGTAACGCCTGTGCCGGGCGCGTGCAAGGTAATATTCAAAATGCTGGTGGCGTTCTCCGCCAGCAGGCCTATGTCTTCCAGCTCGCGCTGGAAGCGGCTTTGCGAGAGCATGACGCCTTTGCGGTTAAAGGCGTAGCTCTCGCCCGTGCGGCCCATCCTGCCGGATTGCATAATTTGCGAGAATTCACTCATGGCGTCGATGCGCAGCACCAGCACGGCAATGCCCGAACCGTCCGGCCCGCGGACCGGCGCGGCGTAGCCCATGGGCACGGGCTGGGAGTCTGTGAGGGCCGTGCTGGGGCTGATGGGCGGCAGGAAGACGGTTTCACCCGAAAGGGCGCGCGCCAGCAGGCTGGCCTGCGCGTTGGCAATGGGGCTTGTGGTGCCGAGGGGCGCGTTGTCCTGCGCGGCAATGATGGTGCCGTGCGGGCTGATGAGGTGGAAGCCAAGGGTTTGGTGCAGGGCGGTGGTGTCGGCAAACAGCGTGCGGATGGCCTGCTGCGACTTGGACGCGGCAAGGGTGCCCGGCAGGTGGGGCATGGCAAGGAGCGCTCTGGCACCGCTGCGGACGGTTTCCGCCCCGGCAAGGGTTTCGGTGATGCCCCGGTGGCGCTGTGCCAAGGCGTTGAGGCGGTCCACAACGCTGGAGTGCACGGCGGTGAGGTTGTCTGCGATGGCGTCGGCCACGCGGTTGCGGTTGTACTCAAGGATGAACCACGCCAGCGCCGTGACCATGACGACAAGCAGCAACACGCCCGCAATCATCATGCTTCTGATGCGCCGCGAGCCAAGCCCCGAGGCAAGGGCGTCCTCGGAGACGGCGCGTAGGCTGATGCGGATGAGGTAGAACATCCCCGCAAACAGCACCACAATGCCAAGGCCCAGCATCCAGATGCGCAGGGTTTGGTCCTCCGTGCGGATGTCGAAGACCGTGCGGTTGCCGCTGGAGTCCAGCAGGCCAAGGTCGCCAATCCATTGGTCGTGGATTCTGGCGTTCTCCGTGGGGGTGATGGCGTCCATGCCCTTTTGGATAATGTCGCGCAGGATGGCGCTGTCTCGTGGTACGGCAATGTGCAGGGCCACCTCGAAGGTCTCGGGGGGCAGTCCGCCTGTGAGGGTGAGGTTCATCAGCGAGTTGCGCCGGATGAGGTAGGCCGCCTCGTTTGCGCCGCCAAGGGTGGCGTCGGCCTTGCCGTCGGCCACGGCCTTCAGGCAGGCCAGCAGGCTGTTGTAGAACTCCATGCGGATGTCCGGATAATCCCGGGCCAGCACTTCCTGCTCGTAAAAGCCTTTGATGACGGCCATGGTTTTGCCGCGCATGGCGTCGAGAGAGGTGGCGGCGGTGTTGTCCCGGCGGTGGATAAGGACGGAGGGGTATTTGATATAGGGGCGTGTGAAGGCGAAGTCCTCGCGCCGGGCGTCGGTCTCTACGATGTTGAGCAGCACGTCCAGTTCGCCGCGCCGCGCCATGTCCATAAATTCGTCCCAGCGGGGACCGGAGATGTACTCAATGGTCAGCCCCAGCTTTTGGGCCACAAGGTTCATGTAGGCGACGGAGTAGCCCTTGGGCTTGCCGCCTTCGTTGTAGTTTTGGGGCGGCCAGTTCATTTCATTGTGCACGCGGATGACGGGGTTGCGGGACAGGTAGTCCTGTTCGGCGGGCGTGAGCTGGATGGGCGCGCCCTGCGCGGTGGTGGAGACGGTGCCGAACCAGCGCCGTTCCAGCCGGGCCATATCTTCATCGGTAATGGAGCTGAGACCCTTTTGCAGGATGGAGTGCAGCTGCGGCCAGTCCTTGCGCACGGCAAAGCGGTAGCGCGGGTCGCGGTCCCCGGCCGGGATGTCGGCTTCGGCCACGGGGATGATGTTGGTGAGGGTAAAGCGGCGGATAAGGTAATGCGCCACGGCGCTGTCAATGACGGTGGCGTCGCCGCGTCCGATAGCCAGCCCCTTGAGGATGGCCTCATAGGTGGGCAGGTACTGGACGTCCGCATCCGGGACGGCCCGCGAGATGTACTCGCCAACGGTGTCCCCCCGCGAAAGCAGTACGCGCTTGCCCGCAAGGTCCTTGAGGGCGTTGACGCCCTTGACGTCGCTGCGCACAAAGATGGCGTTCACCACTGACTTGTAGGGCGATGTGAACAGAAAATGCCGCGTGCGCTGTGGCGTGTAGAAGATGGTGTGCACGAGGTCCAGCTTGCCGGTTTTGCCCATCTGGACCAGATTTTCCCACGTATCCTTCACAAAGCGCAGCTGCAACCCCGTGCGCGCGGCGATGATGCGCAAAAGGTCCACGGAAAAGCCCGTGGGGTGGCCGTTTTCACGAAAATCAAAGGGGGCGTAGTCTGGCTCGCTGGAGACGGTAATCTCCGGGTGGGTGCTCAGCCACATGCGCTCCTCATAGTTGAGGCGTACCGTCTCCGCCGCGGTGCGTTTTTGTCCCGTCCACTTGGCAAGGATGGCAAGCTCCTCACCAAGGCTGATGCTGGCAAGAGCCTTGTTGAGCAACGGTGGGAGGCCGGGCAGGTCCTTGCGTACGCCTATGGCGAGGATGGAGGCGTGCCCCGGCATGGTGGAGTGGACCGCAAGGTTGGTCAGCAGCTGTTGGGCAATGATGTACATGGCCACCGCGCGGTTGCCGATATAGGCCTCTGCCTGCCCCTGCGACACGGCCATCAGGCAGGCCGCTGTGTTGGGGAATTCCTTAATGGTGATGTCTGGATGCGTGCGCCGGAAGTGCTTGACGCTAAAGAACCCCTGCTCAAGGGCAAGGGCCTTGCCGCCAAGGGCGTCCGGCGAGGAATAGCGCGGTCCGTCGGTGCGGGCGATGAGGACATGCGGCACCGTCAGGTAGGGCGCGGTAAAGACCAAGAACTCCGCGCGCTCGGGCCGGGGCGTCACGTCCATGATGGCGTCCAGCGCGCCCGACTGCACGGCCGCCATGTTGTCCTTGAAGGGCGCGGGAGTGATGTCAAAGGCGATGCCGAGGCGCTTTTCGATAAGGCGCAGATAGTCCACGCCAATGCCCTCCGGCGCGCCGGAGGGGGATGCCGCGTTCATGGGCGGCCAAGCGTTCATGATGCCGATGGAGATGCGCGGATGCTTGGCAATCCACGCAAGGTCGGCCTCGGAGAGGGAGAGGGCGTCTGCTTGCCACGGCTGGGCAAGCGCATTCAGGCTGGCCCCGCAAAGGGCCGCCAGAACCATGATGGCGCAGGCGATGGGGCGCACGCGGCGCAGCCACAAGGCAAAAAGAGAATGCATCTTCAAATTCATACAGTATTTTGAGGCACGTTGGAACGCTTTTGCGCGGAGAATTGCGTGCAGTGGAAAATGCCAATGAATGAAAGAGAGCATGATATGCCGGGGCATTGCGGGAAAAGTTCGGAAAATCTATTGCAAGGTATAAAGTTTGCCCGATTGTCGCCGATACGATGCATAGTGCGGAGAAATACGTGCATTTTTACAAGGAAGGGCACAATGAATATTGCAGGCATCGGATCGTCCCCCACCCATTTTTATATGGGACAGGCTCCGGCCACCACGCAGGCCGGAGAGGGCGGAGCGCAGTCTCTGGCCGGCATGCTTGCGTCGCCTACGGAGAACGTGGGGACGCCCGGAAGCATGCTTGCCGGAAACTTTGTGCAGAGCGGTGAGCAGACCTCCCGCTACCTGAAGGGCATGATGATGGGGTTCGAGGTACAGAATCAGTACAAGAACACCATGAGCAGCATGATCGAAACCTATCAGATTCAGGCCAGCGTTGACCCGGGCAGCTATGCCTCCCGCACCCTCGCCGGGCAGAGGGCCGAACGCGCCGTGGAGGAGATGGACAACCGCGATGTTGCGAGGTCCGCCAACGAGCGTATGGAAGGGGAGCGCAAGGACGACGCCGAGCGCGCCGAACGGCGGCGCGAGGCCCCGGCGCAGCCTGAGGGCGCACCAAAGGCCAATGCCAAGAAGGCTGGTGACGCCCCCAAGGCCGAAACCCCTTCACTGGATGTTGTCGTGTAGCGCGCCAGATGACGCCAAAGCCCAAAGGGACGCTGACCAGCGTCCCTTTTTTTGTGCCCGCCTGACGCGTTGACAGGGCGGGGGCGACCCTTTATTTGAGAGTGAACATTCATTCACCGAAAAGGAGCGCCCATGGCACGACCGGCAGTAAAAAAGCGCGACATAGAGCAGGCGGCAATTGCGCTGTTTGCCACCAAGGGACTGGCCCGCACCACCATTAAGGATATTGCGGGCGAGGCTGGCGTGACCGAGGGCGCGCTCTACCGGCACTATAGCGGCAAGAACGAGATGGCGTGGGAGCTGTTCCGGCAGGAGATTGAGCGCTTTGCCGACGGCCTTGGCCTCCGTCTGTTTGAGGCGGGCGCAGGTGCTGCGGCCCGGCTGGAGCGCAGCGTCCGGTTCATCTTTTCCTATTACCATGAGCATCCCGTGGAATTTGCCTTTATCATGCTCACCCAGCACGGATTCCCCGAGGAGCAGGCCATGCCCGCAGAGGTGAACCCCAATGACATGACCGTGCGTTTTGTGCGCGAGGCCATGGATGACGGGGCCGTGCCCGACGGCGACGCCCCCCTGTACGCCGGGCTGGTCATGGGGGTGGTGCTCCAGCCGCTGGTGATGCACCGCTACGACCGCCTGCGCCTGACCCCGGCGGTGGTGGACGCCGTTGTTGCCGCAACCGCGCGGGTTTTGCAGCTCTCCGCAGACTAATCCGTCCCACATTTCGCGGCCAATCAGCCGCCATGCTGGAAAAGCCCTTGACCGCGTGGCGGTCTGTCCGTATTAGTAAGTCAACGTTTACTTACAAACAAGGCGAAAGGAAGTCCGGCGCGGGTGCGCCGGGCGTGGGCGATGGAGCGGTAAAGCCCGCCGCTGGCCCCGATTGGGCGCGCCGCTGCGCGCCAGAGCCTTGGCAACGTGGTATCATGCCCATGCGTCTGCCCCCGGTGGCGGCGCGGCAAAGCCCCGTGTTGCAGGAATTCGCAGTTTCCTCTACCAGAGGGGATTTCCGCACGTATTCCCATCCCGGGCAGGCACAAGAAAGGAACGAGAGCATGCAGAGTATTTGGAAGATTGGTGGTTTCCTGCCATATATACTGGTTGTCCTGCTGAACGCGGTGACGGATCTGGGGCACAAGATTGTCATCCAGAACACCGTGTTCAAGACGTTTTCCGGAACGGAGCAGATTGCGCTGACGGCCCTCGTCAACGCGCTTATCCTGTTGCCGTTTATTCTGCTTTTCACGCCGTCGGCCTTTTTGTCCGACCGCTACCCCAAGGACAAGGTCATCAAGGTCTGCGCCGGGCTGTCCATCCCCATTACGGTGGGCATTACGGTGTGCTACTACATGGGCCTGTTCTGGCCCGCCTTTGCCCTGACCTTTTTGCTGGCGGTGCAGAGCGCCTTCTATTCGCCTGCCAAGTACGGCTACATTAAGGAAATGACGGGCAAGGAAGGCCTTGCCCCGGCCAACGCCGCCGTGCAGGCGGTGACCATTGTGGCCATCCTTGCCGGCGCGGTCATCTTTTCCGGCTTTTTCGAGGCCTTCCTTGTCAGCGACGCCGCTACCCCGGCCGAGATTTTGCGCCAGATTGCCCCGTGCGGCTATTTTCTCATCGTTGGCGCGGTGATGGAAACGGCCATCGCCTTCAGCCTGCCCGAAAAGCAGGCGGGCGACCCATCCTCCAAGCTGGACCTGTCCACCTATCTGCATGGCGGCTACCTGCGCGCTAACCTGAACTTGCTGCGCGGCAAGGAAGTCATCTGGCTGTCCATCATTGGCCTGATGGTGTTCTGGTCCGTGAATCAGGTGGTGCTGGCCGCCTTTGGCGCCTACCTCAAGGAAGTGACGGGCGAGATGAACACCGTGGTGGCGCAGGGGATGCTGGCTATCGGCGGCCTTGGCATCATCCTTGGCTCCGCCGTTGCGGGGCGCTGCTCGCGCAATTACATCGAGACCGGAACCATTCCCCTTGGCGCCATCGGCATGGCCGTCAGCCTGCTGCTGCTGCCGTCCATTGAGAGCAAGTTCGTCCTTGGCTCGCTGCTGTTTGTCTACGGCGTGTGCGGCGGCCTGCTCATTGTGCCGCTCAACTCCCTGCTGCAGTTTGCGGCCAGCAAGGAGAACATGGGCAAGGTGCTGGCGGGCAACAACTTTCTGCAGAACATCGGCATGCTCACCTTCCTGGGGCTGACCTTTGGCTTGTCCCATGTGGGCGTTGGCAGTGTGCCGCTGTTTTATATGCTCTCCGCCGTGGTGCTGTGCGGTACCCTGTATACCCTGTACAAGCTCCCACAGTCCCTGTTCCGCTACCTGCTCCGCCTGATTTTTTCCCAGCGCTACAAGGTGTCCGTCTCCGGCATCAACAATTTGCCCTCCGAGGGCGGCGTGCTGTTGCTTGGCAACCATGTCAGCTGGATTGACTGGGCTATTTTGTCCCTTGGCGTGCCGCGCCGCATGCGCTTTGTCATGGACAAGGAAATCTACGA
Organism: Desulfobaculum senezii; assembly: GCF_054657395.1. NCBI lineage: Bacteria > Pseudomonadati > Thermodesulfobacteriota > Desulfovibrionia > Desulfovibrionales > Desulfovibrionaceae > Desulfobaculum > Desulfobaculum senezii. Next base: position 492,418 of record NZ_BAAHYU010000003.1, read on the forward strand.
GCGGTGGTACCTGAAGTGGTTCCTGCGCTGGCTGGGCGTTATTCCTATCTCCGCCCGCGCCAACAAGGCCGCCCTGAAGGCCATCAGCGCCGCGCTGGAAAACGGCGAGTGCGTCGTCATCTTCCCCGAGGGCGCCATCAGCCGGAACGGCCAGCTGGGCGAGTTTAAGCGCGGCTTTCAGGGGCCGGCCCGCCAGTCCAACTGCGTTATCGTGCCCTTTTACCTGCGCGGGCTGTGGGGCAGCGCCTTCTCCTTCGCCACCACGCGTTTTCGTGAGATGTCCCGCATCCGCCGCACCCGCGACGTGACCATCTGCTTTGGGGAGCCGCTGTCCTCCGAGGCCTCGGCCCTTGATGTGAAAAACGCCGTGGCGCGTCTGTCCATCGACGCGTGGAAGGAATACGCCGAAACGTTTGACACCCTGCCCGTGGCATGGCTCAAGACCGCCAAGACCTACATGGGCCGCCATGCGCTGGCGGATTCCACAGGCGCGGACCTGACCTACCGCAGGCTGCTCACCACCACGGTGCTGGCCTCGCGCATGCTGCGAAACCGCGTCCGCGGCCAGCAGAATGTAGGCCTGCTGCTGCCTGCCAGCGCGGGCGGCGCCATCGCCAATCTGGCCCTGCTCATGCGCGGCAAGACCGTGGTGAACCTCAACTATACATCCGGCACCGACGCCATCCGCAGCGCCGTGGAGCGCGCGGAAATCCGCACGGTTGTCACCTCGCGCACCTTCCTGACCAAGCTGAAGGCCAAGGGCTTTGACCTGCGCGCCGTGCTTGAGGGCATGGACGTCTTCCTCATGGAGGACATGCGCGAGAACATCAGCAAGCGGAAGTTCATCGTCACCATGCTGGCCATGGAGGCCCTGCCGGTGTGGGTGCTGCGTCTGCTGTTTGTGCGGCGGGTGAACCTTGGCGATACGGCGGCCATCCTGTTCAGCAGTGGCTCCGAGGGCACGCCCAAGGGCGTTATGCTCTCGCACGAGAACATCATGGGCAACGTGAAGCAGGTGTCCAATCTGCTCAACGCGCAGGACCATGACGTCATCCTTGGAACGCTGCCGCTGTTCCACGCCTTTGGCCTTACCGTGACCACCTTCCTGCCGCTTTTGGAGGGCATCCCCGTGGTGTGTCACCCGGACCCGACGGATGCGCGCAATATCGGGCGCATTGTGGCGCGGCATCAGGTGACCTTCCTGTGCGCAACGCCGACCTTCCTTGGCCTGTACACGCGCAACAGGCGCTTGCATCCGCTGATGTTCGCCTCTCTGCGCCTTGTGGTGGCCGGGGCCGAGCGCCTGAGCAAGGAGACCCGCGTGGCCTTCCGGGACAAGTTCGGTCTGGAAATCTACGAGGGCTACGGCACCACGGAAACGACCCCGGTGGCCAGCGTCAATACCACAGACGTCCTGAATACCAAGGACTTCTCCGTGCAGATTGGTTCCAAGCCCGGCACCGTTGGCCTGCCCCTGCCCGGCAGCGCCCTGCGCATTGTGGACCCCGAAACGCTGGAGGACCTGCCCGAGGGCGAGGCCGGACTCATCCTCATCGGCGGCACGCAGATTATGAAAGGCTACCTTGGCGACGAGGAGCGCACCAAGAGCGTTATCGTGGAGAAGGAGGGCATCCGCTGGTACAAGACCGGCGACAAGGGCCGTCTGGACGAGGACGGCTTTCTGATCATTCTGGACAGGTACTCGCGCTTTGCGAAGATTGGCGGCGAGATGGTCAGCCTGACCGCCGTGGAGGACGCCATGAACCGCGTCGCGCCCGAAGAAGTGGACGTGGTGGCCGTGGCCGTGCCGGACGCCCGCAAGGGTGAGCGTGTGGTGGCCTTGGTAAGCGGTATGGACAAGCCCGCCACCCTTAAGGCCGCCATGCTGGAGGACGGGACCGACGCGCTGAATGTGCCGTCCACCTTCCTGAGCGTGGAGGAGATTCCCCGCCTTGGCACGGGCAAGACCGACCTTGGCGGCGCGCGCAAGATGGCGCAGGAGATGCTGGCCCGCTAGCGGCGCACCCCGCGCCGGTGAAGCAGATATGACAGCGCCCGCGCGAACGCCGTTCGCGCGGGCGCTTTTGCGTGCTAGCCCAGCTTCTCCATGCGCGACTTGTGGTAGAAAAGCTCCGCCAGCATGGGGTTGCGCTCCAGAATTTTGGACATCTGTTTGTCATGGAAAAGGATGCGCACCCAGCCCCGGCGCATAAGGTATAGCCCGAGGCCAATAAGGCCTGTGCACATGACGCCGATAAGGCTGAGCAGGATGACGTTGGAGGCCACGTCGTAGTACGGCGATGTTGCCACCAAAAAGGACAGGATAGCCAGCTGAAAGGCGCACAGGGAAACACCGGAGCGCAGGGTGGTATGCGCGGTGCGCTTTTCCGCCAGAATGAGCATCAGCATTTGAAATTCCAGATTGGGCAGGCCGGAGTCGTTTCTGTTTGGCATAGCTGTGTCGTGCGGGTTGAAGGTGCGGGGCGCGGCGGCCCGAAGTGGCGCCAGACGCGGGGTGCTGGCGGCGCAGGAAGCCATGGTAGCAGGTTGTGGCTGCGGTGTGGAGTGCCCGTCTGCGCGGCGGCCAAGGGTGGCGTATCGGCTCCGAAATAGGTATGCTACTGCGGCGAATTTGCAAAAATCCAAAGCTGACGGGCCATTAGCGCCGGACTTGCGCTTTGGTGAAAAACGACTAAGTAGGTGCGTATGCAAGTATCAAAGACACCCATAGCGATAGATGCCGAGAAGTGTGTGGCCTGTGGCCTGTGCGCCGCGGACTGTCCCCTTGGCGTGATTGTCCATAAGAAGACGACGGGAGAGGTTGGCCCGCATCCGCGCCGCGCGGAGCGGTGCTTTCACTGCGGCCACTGTATGGCCATCTGCCCCACGGGCGCGGTAACGCTGACGGCCTTTGAGGGCCGCGATGCAACGCGCTTTCGCCGCAAGGACCTGCCCGGCCTCAGCGATGCCGAGGCGCTGATGCAGTCGCGCCGTTCGGTGCGCGCCTTTACGGAGCAGGCCGTGGAGCGAGACATGCTGGAGCGCCTTGTGGACCTGACGGCCTATGCGCCCTCCGGTCATAATGAGCGCCGCGTCAAATGGTCCATGGTGGCGACGCCGGAGGCCGTGCAGCGCGTGGTGGCCCACGCCGCCGACTGGATGCAGGAAAAGGTGGATGAAAAGCACCCTCTGGTGCAGCAGCTGCACCTGCGCGGTGTGGTCCGCGCCTGCCGTGCGGGCAGCGACCTCATCTGCCGCAACGCTCCGGCGCTGGCTATTGCCTACGCCCCGCGCGAGGGCGCAACCCCCGGCGAGGACGCCGTCGTGGCCGCCGCGCATATGGAGCTTGCCGCCCACGCCGCGGGCCTTGGCGCATGCTGGGCCGGGTATGTCACCCACGCCATCAACGGCCATGCGCCCCTGCGGCAGTATTTGGGCGTTCCTGATGATGCCGTGGTTCACGCCGTCCTCATGCTGGGGCACCCGGAGCGCCGCTTTGGCGCCATTCCGCCGCGTATGGCGCCGGATGTGCAGTGGATTGATGGCTAGTACGATATCATACGGCTGAGAAGGAACCGGGGAGTGCGAAAGCGCTTCCCGGTTTTTTTGTGACAGGGCTGGGGGCGGTTACAGCGCGGCGCGCCATCCGGGGGGACAGCGCGCCGCAGAAAAGCTGATGGGGTAGGGGCTACACGCGGTGGCCGTGCTCGGTGCGGTAGCGCAGCAGGCTGTCCACGGTGTAGACGATGACGCCCGTCCAGATAAAGGCAAAGGTCCACAGGCGCGACATGCTGAAGGGCTCGCCGTACAGAAAGACGCCAAGCAGGAACATGCCCGTGGGGCCGATGTATTGCAAAATGCCAATGGTCGTCAGGCGCAGGCGGCGCGCCCCAAAGGCAAAGGCCGCCAGCGGCAGCGAGGTAATGGCGCCCGCGCCCACCAGCAGAGCGTCCGTGGACAGCGCCACATGCCCAAGGGCGGCATTACCCTGCGTTTCCAGCATGGCAAGGTAGGCCACGGCGGGCACGCTGAGGGCAAGAGTCTCCACAAACAGGCCGGGCAGGGCCTCCACCACCGCCACCTTGCGCACGAGGCCATACAGGCCAAAGCTCAGCGCAAGGACAAGGGCAATCCACGGCACGCGGCCAAATTCCCACAGCTCCATGAGCACGCCCGCCACGCCGAGGCAAATGGCAAAGGTCTGCATGCGCGAGAGCCTGTCGCGGAAGAAGATGAACCCAAGGAGCATGCTGACCAGCGGGTTGATATAGTAGCCAAGGCTGGCCTCGATGACATGGGCGGAATTCACGGCCCAGATGTAGGTAAACCAGTTGGCGCCAATGAGCAGGCTGGAGATGGTGAGCAGCCACGCCGTGCGCCGCGAGCGCAGGGCGGTGAGCACCTCGTTCCAGCGGCGCGAGGCCGTGAGCAGTATGGCGACAAAGGGTGCGGACCACACAATGCGGTGGCACAGGATTTCCGAAGCGGGAACGGCGTCGAGAGCTTTCCAGTAGATGGGGAGCAGGCCCCATGCGATAAAGGCGGAGGCCGCCGCGGCGAGGCCGAGGTGCGATGTCGTTTCAGGTTTCATTGACGGGGGAGTCCTTTGTGGTTGAAATGCGAACCGGCGTCCAACGGTACCGTTTGTTCGCCGCAAGTAAAGAAGAAATGCGCCGCAGGGCGGATGCTATGCCACAACATGCTGAAAAGGCGGAGAAATGAGCGATATGAGACGCTGCGCGTGGGCGCGTGGCACCGAAGGAATGGTGCGCTACCACGACGAGGAATGGGGCGTGCCCGAGCACGACGACGCCCGCCTGTTTGAATTCCTCATTCTGGAGGGCGCGCAGGCGGGGCTGAGTTGGCGGACCATTTTAGAGCGCCGCGAGGGCTACCGCGCCGCATTTGATGAGTTCGACATGGCGGCGGTGGCGGCCTTTGACGACGCGCGCATGGCCGCCCTTGCCGAAAATACGGCCATCATCCGCAACAAGGCGAAAATCCGCAGCGCTGTGAACAACGCCCGCGCCGCACTGGCCGTGCGTGAGGAGTTTGGCTCGCTGGACGCCTACCTGTGGGGCTTTGTGGACGGACGCCCCATCCAGAACGCGTGGCGCACCATGGAGGAGGTTCCGGCGCAGACGGATATCTCCGTGGCGATGTCCAAGGATATGAAACGCCGGGGCTTTAGCTTTGTGGGGCCGACGGTGATGTACGCCTTTATGCAGTCCATGGGCATGGTGAATGATCATTTGGTAGACTGCTGGCGGTACGAGGCCGTGCGCGCGCTGGGCGAGGGCGCGTAGACGCCGGGGCGCTGGCCTTTTTGCCGGGTTTCATATGGCGCGAGCATGTATTGCAGGCGCAGTAGGCGCGCTGTGCAATGATGCGCTTTTCTTGACAAAACCGCGCAGACTTTACATGCCTTGGCTGAACATTCCGCGACCAGCGGACAAAATGGGAGACACCAATGCGCAAGATCGTCGTATCGTTTTTGGGGCGCGACTGCCCCGGCGTCCTGCATAGCCTTGCGGACCTGCTCTGCAAGCTGGACTCGAATATTGAGGAAATCACCCAGACCATCCTGCAGACGGAGTTTGCGATGATTGTCATCGCCAGCTTTCCGCAGGAGATGGGGCTGGATGAAGTGCGCGGCAAGCTGGAAAGCGGCCTTGCCTCGTACGATATGAGCTTTACCCTGCGGGAGTTTGGCGCGGACGCCGCCAGCCCCGCCCCGGAGGCCGAACCCTTTGTGGTCACCCTCATCGGCATGGACCGAAAGGGCATCATCGCGGGCGTCAGCGGCGTGCTGGCCCAGTACGGCGTCAACATCGAGAACCTGAAGGCCCTGCCGCGTACGGCGGACTCGGAGCGTATGATCATCGGCTTTGAGATTTCCCTGCCCGTGTCGGTTGATGTGGCGGAGATCCGCGCCGCGCTGGCTGCCGAGGCCGAGCGCCTTGGCCTGAGCGTAACCCTGCAGCACAGGGACATCTTCGAGGCCATGCACCGTGTTGAGCCGCTGTAGGCCCCGCACCCGAATCTTTACACAAGGATAGAACCAATGCTGACAGACCGCGAAGTGCTCAGCACTCTGAATATGCTGCGCAACGAGCATCTCGATGTGCGCACCGTGACCCTTGGCATCAGCCTCTTTGACTGCGCATGCGACGACTTTGACCGCTTTGCCGCCAAGGTGCGCGACAAAATCAGCCGCCACGCCGAAAAGCTGGTCGCCTACTGCGACGAGGTGGGCGACAAGTACGGCATCCCCGTGGTGAACAAGCGCATCAGCGTGTCGCCCATGGGCGTTGTGGGTGCGGCCTTCGGCCCCGACGAGATGGTCCGCGCCGCCTGCGTACTGGACGAAGCCGCGCGCGACGCCGGGGTGGACTTCCTCGGCGGCTTTGGCGCGCTGGTGGACAAGGGCATGACCTCGGGCGACCGCGCCCTTATTGAGGCCCTGCCCGAAGCACTTGCGGTGACCGAGCGCGTGTGCTCCTCCATCAATGTTGCCACCTCCAAGACCGGCATCAACATGGACGCCGTGGCCCTCATGGGCGAGACCATCCGCAAGGCCGCCGACCGCACCGCCGACCGTGGCGGCATTGGCTGCGCCAAGCTGGTCGTCTTTGCCAATATCCCGCAGGACGTGCCGTTTATGGCGGGCGCCTACCTTGGCGTTGGCGAGCCTGACGCTGTGGTGAGCGTTGGCGTCTCCGGCCCCGGCGTGGTGCGCAAGGCCATTGACCGCGCCCGCGAGGCGAATCCGGAGTTCAACCTTGGCGAGCTGTCCGAGGTCATCAAGCGCACGGCCTACAAGGTCACCCGCGTCGGCGAAATTATTGGCCGCGAGGTGGCGGGCAAGCTGAACCTGCCCTTTGGCGTGGTGGACCTATCGCTGGCTCCGGCCCCGCAGGTGGGCGACAGCGTGGGCGAAATCTTCCAGAGCCTTGGCCTGTCCTCCATTGGCGCGCCCGGCTCCACCGCCGTGCTGGCCATGCTGAACGACGCCGTGAAAAAGGGCGGGGCGTTTGCGTCCTCCCACGTGGGCGGCCTGTCCGGCGCGTTTATTCCGGTGTCCGAGGACCTCAACATTGCCGAGGCCGCGGCCACGGGCAAGCTGAGCCTTGAAAAGCTGGAAGCCATGACCTGCGTGTGCTCTGTGGGTCTCGACATGGTGCCCATCCCCGGCGATACACCGGCCTCCACCATCTCCGCCATCATCGCGGACGAGATGGCTATCGGTATGATCAACTCCAAAACCACCGCCGCGCGCATTATCCCGGTTCCGGGCAAGGGCGTCGGCGATAGCGTGTCGTGGGGCGGCCTGCTTGGCGAGGCCAAGATTATGGCCGTGCCGCAAATGCAGGGTTCCGAGGACTTCATTGCCCTTGGCGGGCGCATCCCGGCCCCTATCCATCAGATGAAGAACTAACGGCGCATGCGGCGGCGCTGGCCCCGCACAGGAGAAGACGATGCAGGACACCGCGACCAGAGAACTCTCATGGGCTGATTTTGAAAAGGTTGAAATCCGCGTCGGCACGGTGGTGCAGGCGGAAGCCTTCCCGGAAGCGCGGGTGCCCGCGCATAAGGTGTGGGCGGATTTTGGCGGCGACATCGGCGTGTTGAAAACCAGCGCCCGCGTGACGGACATCTACGAGCCGGAAGAGCTGGTAGGGCGTCAGGTGGTGGGCGTGGTCAACTTTCCGGTGAAGCAGATTGGTCCCATGAAGTCGGAATTCCTGCTGACGGGCTTCCACCGTGAGGACGGCGCCGTTGTGCTGGCCGTGCCTGAACGCGACGTGCCAAACGGCAGCCGCCTTGCCTAAGGCGTAAGGCGGCGCCGCAGGGCGCCCTGCTGCGCCGTGGCGGAGTCGAGTTGCCCCCTGCCTGCGTGAGCGTTGGCGGGAGGCTGGGCTTTGGCGTGGCGGCAGAGGCCTGCCCCTTGGTGCCCCCCCCATGTTGTCTCATGTTGCCCCATGGAGCCGCGCGTGGGCTGGGCGGGCAAAGGCTTTGGCGCGGGGCGCTGACCATCTGGGGCGTGTCGCCGCCGTCCATGGCCGGCTCCGCGTGCCCACGCCAGCGCGCCAGTCGCTGCATGGCGGCGACGGAGCGCCCGCGCTAGGGGGAGTCTGCCCCGGCCGCGGGCGGGGTGCTTTGGCGCCGGATTCGGGCGGCAAAGGCCCGCCCCGGGCCGTTTTTGCAACCGTCCGCAATGAGGCGACTTTTGCAAAAAATTCGCGGAGAGGAAAATTTCCTGTTGACAAGGAGCCGCCATTTCGGCATTTTCCATTTCCGCCGAGTGGGGCTGTAGCTCAGTTGGGAGAGCGCTTGAATGGCATTCAAGAGGTCAGGAGTTCAATTCTCCTCAGCTCCACCACTCATAAAAATATCCACGCGCCAAGCACATTCAGCTTGGCGCGTATTTTTTCCCCCGGGCTCCTCCCTGTCGCCTTCGTGACGAATTTCTCAAAGGGAGCCGACCCAAAAATCCAGTGTTTCCCGCGCAGGTGGAGCGAGAATGGCATCCGGGCTTCCGGTGGCCGTTTTATTTGCGACCGCCATTATTGTGGAGCTTGTGCTTTTAGGAACAAACCCTTTACACAAGGCAGGTAGGAAAAAGGTGCACGAAGCAGTTCTCATACTTGGTGCTGCGGTTGTGGTGTTTATGGTTCTCTTCCCCCCGTACGTCATGCGGCGTAAGGGACAGGTCGCATCCCATAATTATTCCTTTATCTGCACTCCGCCCCGGCGCTTTGGCCGCCGCTGCGTGGTGAACGTACCCGCCCTGATGAGCCAGCTTTTTGCTTGCGGCGTCGTGTTCAGCCTGCTCGAGGTCTTCTGCGAGTAGTTTGTGTTCACGATTTTTCTTTGGGCGAGATAAAAAGGGGCCTGCGCTTTTGCGCAGGCCCCTTTTTGTTTGGGCAATTACCGGGCGGGAAGCCCGTGGACACGTGAAAAACAAGTGCTGTTCATAACCGGTGCGCGGCGCAAGAAATGGTCATGGGCGACGCGCCTGCGCACCGGGGCGCTGCCGCGTGCGTTGTACGCATCTGAGGTAATAGCTGGTGGGGCCTACTCGGGCATCCACTCTTCAATGCCGCGGGGCGGGTTGGCCGCAAGCCACTGGCGGAAGGCGTCTTCCGTCCGGACGCCGCCCTCAAGCACGGCCCGGTACACGCTGATGCTTGGCACCTTGTCCTCCGGGGGCAGGGCGTGCTTGATAGCGAGGATGGCGGCCTTGGTCTCCGGCGTCAGCCGCGCGCTGATGCGGTCCGCCACCTTTTCGAAATATCCCGCAAAGGGCGACTCCTCAAGGATGTGGATCATGTCGATTTGCCAGTCGTCGCCGTCTTCGTCGCGGTACCACGCGTGCCATTCCACGCACTGCTCCTCGGTGCGGAGCAGGTTGTCGTAGGTGATGCGTGTAATGCGCGGATTCTCCGCCAGCTCCGCAATGGCGGCAAAGCTGTCAGCAAGGCGGAAGTCCGTGGAGTAGATATGAAAATCAATGTCCAAATGGTCCATGATAAGGCCGGTGCGCACGGAGCCGACAGTATTGATGCGGCAACCGTGGCTGGGCCAGATGTCCAGAATGCGGGTGTCGGCGATGATGCGTTTGGCGCGCTCCAGGGCGCGCTCGGCGCGGGTGGTGATGTCGCACATGGTGTCCTCGCTGTGGGCAAATGGTGGTTGTGGTGTGCGGTGAGGAAAGAGGGTGACCACGGGTGGCGGGTCGCCGCCGCGCGTCGCGCCATTGCCGCGCTGTTAGCCGTGCTCGCGGCAGATGCCCAGCTTCTTCATGCGGCTGCGCAGGGTGCTGGGATTGAGGCCCAGAAGCTCCGCCGCGCCGCCGGGACCATGGATTTTCCCCTTGGTCTGCTCCAGCGTTGCGGCGATGTGGTTGGCCATGACGGTGTCCAGCGTACGCGGAGTAAAGGGCGCGTCCTGCGGGTCCGGGCAGGGCTGGGGGCGCGGGGGCGTCTGGGCCAGCCAGTCGAAGTGCAGGGTGGCGCCGCCGGAGAGGATAATGGCGCGTTCCACACAGTTTTCCAGCTCGCGCACGTTGCCGGGCCAGGAGTAGGCCATAAGGCGCTGCATTTCCTCGGGCGGGACGTCGGGCACGCGGCTAAGGCTCAGGCGCCGTGCGGCGCGCGCCGAGAACCACGTCACCAAATCCGGGATGTCCTGCGGGCGCTCGCGCAGGGGCGGAATGGTGACGGGAAAGACGTTGAGGCGGAACCACAAGTCCTCGCGGAAGGAGCCGAGTTCCACCATTTTTTGCAGATTGCGGTGGGTGGCGGTGACGATGCGGATGTCCACGTCCCGCGGCATGCTGCCGCCAACGCGCGTCACCTGATGGTTCTGCAAAACGCGCAGCAGGCGCACCTGCACGCTCTGCGGCAGTTCGCCTATTTCATCCAAAAACAGGGTGCCGCCGTGAGCTTGCTCAAACACGCCCTTCTTGGCGTGGGTTGCCCCGGTAAACGCGCCGCGCTCGTGCCCGAAGAGTTCGGAGTCCATGAGGGATTCGGGTATTGCGCCGCAGTTGACCTTAATAAAGGGGCCGTCGTGACGCGGCGAACGCGCATGGATGACGCTGGCAATGACCTCCTTGCCAACGCCGGTTTCGCCCAGCAGCAGCACGGTATTGGACAGCGGCGCCACCTGCGCCACGCGTTTCATCACGGTTTGCAGGCCGCCTTCGTCGCCGATGACCGCGCCGCTGCGGCTTTCGGACAGCTGCTCGCGCAGGATCTGGTTTTCCCGCGTCAGGCGGGAGTTGGTGCGCAGGAGCTTGCGGTGGCGCAGGGCGTTTGCCGTGGCAATGGCAAAGGGCTCGTGCAGCAGGCTGAGTAGGGTGCCGTGCCCGGAGTGGAACCGCCCGCGCCCGTGGGCGTGCAGGCCCACAACGCCAAGGTGGCGGTCCTCAATCATCATGCGCATGAGCAGAATTGATGTGTCCACCGGATAGATGGTTCCGGCCACGCGCCCGGTGACGGGATCGTCGTCCAGGTCGGCAAGGATGCGGATTCGTGGCCGATCCGGTTCCAGCAGGGTGCGGCACATGTCGTCGGTGATGGCGACCTGCTCGTTCATGGGGTTGCCGCCGCCCGCATCGGCCCGCGCGATGAAGCGAATTGCCTTTACGTCTGGGCGGAACATGTTAATGTACATACCATCTGCCGGAATATGCTGGCGCAAGTATTTCCAGCAGTCGTAGAGGGCTTTTTCGATGTCGAGGCTGCCGCAGATGCGCACTGTGGCGTGGTGGAAAAAATCATTTGTGTTCATGGAGACTCCGTGACGAATGAAACGCGAAATATCGCGATTAGTGCGAAATGTCGCACATGTCAATCGCTATATTTCGCGTTTTTTGTGTGCTGCCGTTTGTAAGGCCCTGAATTTGTTCATTGTGAACGTTGGCACGATTTCTGCCTCTATGGCGTGGTCGTTCGCCATAAGGCGGGCGTGAACGAGTCGACACGACGCAAGTTTTCGCAAGCAAGGAGCTTTCACTCGATATGAAAGAAACCGAAACGAAGCGCTCCGCACCCCAGAGTGCGCGCAAGTCTCGCCGGGACGTGCTGCGCGCCGGGGCGGTCCTGGCTGGTGGCCTCGCCGCCGGAATGCTCCAGGGCTGCGTGACCGGAGAGGAAAAAAAGGACGTCCCCGTGGAGAAATCCCGCACGCCCGTAAGTGCGTGGGACAAGGAGTACGACGTAATCGTCGTCGGCAGCGGATTCGCCGGAATGGCCGCCGCCCTTGAGGCACGTAAGGCCGGAGCGGATGTGCTTGTCGTGGATAAGATGCCCGTCTTTGGCGGCAACTCCGCCATCAACGGCGGCGCGTTTGCCGTTGCCGGTTCTCCCCTGCAGGAGAAGGAAGGCATCAAGGACTCCGTGGACCTTATGGTCCAGGACATGCTCAAGGCTGGCCGCGGCCTGAACCACATGGGCCTTCTGAAAATTGTCGCCGCCGGTACGCGTCCCGCCTACGAGTTCACCCTTGAGCACGGCGTGGAGTACAAGCCGTTCCTGCAGCACTTTGGCGGCCACAGCGTGCCGCGTACCCTGCAGACCACCATCAGCTCCGGCGCGGGCATCATCCGCCCCCTGAAGAAGAGCGCCGAAAAGCTGGGCGTGGCCTTCCGCAGCCGCTGTAAGCTGGAAGATTTTGTCATGGACGAAAACGGTGGCGTGATGGGCCTCGTCGTGCGTGACCGCTACGAGTTCCCGGACGAGAGCACAGGCGAGCTGCGCCGCTTCCGCGCCCGCAAGGCCGTTATTATGTGCTCCGGCGGCTTCTCGCAGGACCGCCGCTTCCGCATGATGCAAAACCCCAATCTGGACGGACGCATCGACTCCACCAACCATCCGGGCGCAACGTCCGAGGGCATGCAGGCCATGTTCGGCGTTGGCGCGGCTCCCGTGCAGATTAACCTGATCCAGCTCGGCCCGTGGACCTCCCCGGACGAGAAGGGCTTTGGCATGGTGTCGCAGTTCAACACCATCGCCGGGTTCCCCAATGGCATCATGGTGGACGTGCGCACCGGCAAGCGCTTCGTCAACGAACTGGCCGACCGTAAGGCCAGAGCCGAAGCCGTTATGACCCGCCTCGACGACGAGGGGCACCCCGTCTACCCCGTGGTGTTCTGTAACGCCAAGGGCGCCGAGCGCGCGCAGACCCTCAAGGCCTGCCTCAAGTACGGCGTGGCGTGGGAGTTTGACACCGTTGAGGAGCTGGCCAAGCACTTCGGCATGCCCGTTGAGGGCTTGAAGCAGCAGGTCGCCACCTACAACGAGGCCGTGCGCACCGGCGAGGACAAGGAATTCGGCAAGCCCATGGGCCGCGCCGTCCTGCTCGACGAAGGGCCGTTCTACGCCGTTCGCTGCTGGCCCAAGGTGCACTACACCATGGGTGGTGTGGAGATTAACACCGAGGGGCAGGTCATGCACATGCGCTCCGGCCAGCCCATCCCGGGCCTGTACGCCGCCGGCGAGGTGACGGGCGGTCCCCACGGCGCAAGCCGTCTGGGCAGTTGCGCCGTTGCCGAGACCTTGGTCATTGGCCGTTTGGCCGGACGCAAGGCCGCCCTGAGCAAGGCATAGATATTTCGTCTTCCTGGGAACGACCGGGGCGCGTTGACGGCGGAGGGTCGTCAGCTAGGGAGCGCCCCGGCCTGACTTTTTCCGTCACCCGGAAGCCGATGGTTTGGACATACATCAGAAGAGCTCAACTGGAGGAAACAATGCATCTCAAAGCTACCCGCAGGCTTGTGGCAGCCGTCATCTGCCTCGCCGCTATGCAGGTTATGGCCTGCACCGCATGGGCCGGCCACAAGATTGTGACCCTGAACGGTCACGATATGGATCTCGCACAGCTTGTGGACATCGCTGAAGGCCGCGCTCAGGTCTCCATCGACACCACCGCCATGAAGCGCGTCAAGGACAGCCGCGAGCTGCTCATGGCGTTCGCCGCCGAAGGCCGCCCCGTGTACGGCCTCACCGTTGGCGTTGGTCTGAACAAAGACAAGTCCATCTTCCACGTGGATGAAAGCGGCAAGCGCGTGCTCACCCCCGAGGTGCTGCGCCTGTCCGAGCAGTTCAATGTGAATGCCCTGCGCGCTCACAGCGCTGGCGTCGGTCCCGACATGGAGCCCCGCATGGTGCGCGCCACCATGGCCATCCGCCTGAACACCATGCTCTGCGGCCGTACCGGCGCCCAGCCCTACGTTGCCGAGCTTTACAAGGAATTTCTGAACAAGAACCTGCTGCCCGTCGTGCCCTCCCGTGGCACCGTTGGCGAATGCGACATCACCCTTGCTCCCCACATCGGCCTCGTGATGATGGGCGAGTGGAAGGCCGACTTCCAGGGTGAGCGTATGTCCGGCGCCGAGGCGCTCGCCAAGGCTGGCATCAAGGCCCTGAAGCCCTCCGGCAAGGACGCCCTCGCCATCCTGAGCACCAACGCTCCGGCCATGGCCAAGTCCGCCTTCGCCCTCAACGAAGCCGAGCAGTTCCTCAAGGTGGCTCCCGTTGTCTTCGGCCTGTCCCTCGAAGGCCTCAACGGCAACGTTGCTCCCTTCCTGAAGCAGGTCAACGACGTGCGCCCCTTCACCTGCTTTGCCAAGGCCTCCAAGGTTATGCGCGATGAGCTGGAAGGCAGCTACCTGTGGCAGCCCATGAAGGGCCGCGCCCTGCAGGACCCCCTGAGCTACCGGACCACCGCCTTCACCTTTGGCGCCGCCATGGAAGCCCTTGAGGACGCCGTGGCCAAGTGGAACGTGCAGGTCAACTCCTCCGACGACAACCCCGCCGTTGTCGTGGGCATTGAGCCCAGCGCCGACACCCCCGAGCAGGTCGCCAAGTACTACCTTGACGCCGGCCACATCAAGGGCGCCATCTTCCCCACCTCCAACTTCGAGCCGCTGCCTGTGGTGCTGAAGATGGAGAACCTGGGCATTGCCCTGTCCCACGTGTCCCGCAACGCCGCCATGCGCTGCCTGCGCCTCGTGGACCCGCACTTCACGCATCTGTCCCGCTTCCTGGCCGCCGACGACGTTGCCATCAACTTCGGCGCCATCGGCAAGCCCTTTGTGTCTCTGGACGCCGACGTGCGCTCCCTGGCCAACCCCGTGTCTCAGGACACCATCCCGCTGGCCGGCAACATTGAGGACACTGCCACCAACTCCATGCGTGTGGCTGACCGCCTCTCCCGCATTGTGGACAACATGTACTACATCTACGGCCTTGAGCTGTACCACGCCGCTCAGGCTATCGACCTGCGCGAGCGCGAGAGCGATATTGAACTGGGTCGTGGCACTGGCGCCATGTTCCGCGCCTACCGTAAGGATGTGGCCTTCATCGACAAGGACCGCCCCTTCACGCCCGACATCCAGACGTCCCACGACTTCCTGAAGGAATACGACAGGTAGTCTGAATCACGAAACGGTTGACCGTGGCGCCCGGTGCCCCATCCCCCCCGGGAAGCGGGGCGCCACGGTCAATTTCTACACCAGCCACAGGATACGACCATGAAGAAGCACACAGCCGTGATGTGCGCCCTTGTGCTTTCCGCCTCGATGTGCGGTTGGTTCGCCCCGTCCTTTGCCGCCGGGGAAAAGGTCGCCGAGACCAAGGTCGCCCACGAGCCCGGTGCGGCGGAGCGTATGCAGCTCTGGATTGACACCAAGCTGGGCCGCAAGACCGTCAAGGACTACCACCGCAAGGTCCACCAGAACGGGACCAACTGCGAACTGTGCCACGGGGCCAACAACCCCTCCACCGCGCCCGACGACAGAAACTGTCTGAAGTGCCATGGCACGCGCGAGCAGGTGGCGCAGCTGACGGCGAAGCTGGATCATAATCCGCACAATTCGCCCCACTATGGAACGGATGCACCCTGCACCACGTGCCACAAGGAGCACGAGGAATCCAAGGTGTACTGCAACACCTGCCATCCCTTCCACTACGAGAACTTCAAGAAATAGGGCTGCGGCAGAGACCTGTCGCCCAATAAACCATAGAGGATAGAACCAATGCGCAGAATAGCCGCAGGGGTCCTTTTACCCCTTCTCTTCTGCCTCCTCGCCGCCGCCCCGCTGTCGGCCAGGCAGATGCCGGCCAAAGAGGCCAATGCCGAGTGCCTGAAGTGCCACGGTGACATTGACCTCGCTCCGCGCACGGAGCGGGGAGCCTCGGTGGATTTGTACGTCCCCGCCGAGCGGTTCGCCAAGAGCACCCACCGTGGACTGGCGTGCACCGAATGCCACGAAGGCGCCGGAACGAAGGAGGACTTCAAGGTTGTTCCCCACAAGCTCTCCGGCAAGGGCGCAAAGGACTGTGCGGACTGCCACGGCAAGTATTTCAACGAGATAAAGACGTCCTTTACCGAAAGCCATCATGTGAAGAAGCTGGGCGACAAGTTCACCTGCGCCTCCTGTCACGATGCCCACACGGTGGAGAACGATCCGGCAACCAAGCCGTCGCAGGCGCAGATTCGTTTCGACAACTACACCTGCCTCGCCTGCCATACCGACCTGACCGGCTACAAGAAGCTGTCCGGGAAGGACGTCTGGGAACAGGACCTGTCGCATGACTTCCTGCCCAACAAGGACGCGCACTTTAAGGCCGTGCGCTGCGTGGAGTGCCACACCCCCGCGCAGACCACGGACATGCACCGCATCCTGCCCAAGGATGAGTCCGTCAAGGACTGCACCGTCTGCCATAGCGCAAGCTCCGCATTGGTGGAGCGTATGCACGAGGCCCCGACGGACAGCGATGTGGCCGGGAAGTTCCTCGGCAAGGGCCTGTTCGATGATACCGAGCTGATGACCAAGCTCCTGAAGCTGGATACCACCGGCGCAGACGCCTCGGCCTCGGTTATGCCCGAGGTGGACAAGCTCGGCTTTATCAATGATGGCCTGTTCAAGGATTCCTACGTCATCGGCGCAACGCGCAACGTCATCCTTGACGCATGGGCCTTTAAGCTGGCGCTGGCCGCGCTGTTTGGCGTGCTGCTGCATGGCGGCCTGCGCATTGTTACCGGCCTGAAGCGCCGCAACATGCCCGGCCCGAAGCACAGCGAATACGTGTACGACTTGCACGTGCGCCTGTGGCACTGGCTGAACGCGGTGCTGTTTATCGTGCTCATCGTTACCGGCTTTAGCCTGCATTTTGCCGGATTGCCGGGAACGCTGGACTTTGCGGCGAGCGTGCGCGTGCACGACATCGCTGGCTGGATGCTGGTTGCCAACTACGGCGTGTTCGTCGTGATGGCCATCATCACCGGCAACATCAAGCAATATATCCCCAATCCGCGCGGCCTTATCGTGCGGTGGTGGCTGCAGGGCCGGTTCTACCTGTGGGGCATCTTCCGCGGCGAGGCGCATCCCTTCCGCGTGACCCGCTCCCAGCGCTTTAACCCCTTGCAGCAGGCGGCGTACCTGCCGCTGATGTACATCATGATGCCGCTGCTCATCCTCTCCGGCGTGTGGATGTTCTTCCCCGAACTCACGCCTGAGACGATACTGGGCTACCCGGGACGCTGGCTGACTGCCTCGGTCCACTACGTGCTGGCCTTTGGATTCGCGGTTTTCCTCGTGGTCCATATCTACCTCAGCACCACGGGCGACCATGTTCTCTCCCTCGTGAAGGGCATGTTCACCGGCTATCATGAATCCCATGAGCATCATGACGAGGATGGACGGTAGTACGGACCATCCACACGGTGCGGGAACAGCCTCCTCCGTTCCCTGCACGCCTCGTCTTCCAAAAAGCCCCGCCGACTTCGGCGGGGCTTTTTTATGTGTGGTGGTGGGGGAAGGGAAGAAGGCAGGTGCTTCGGCGCGCTTTTGCTGGACTGGGCAGGGCGACGTAGGGCGAGAGGTGCTGGCGTGTCGCCGTTGGCGGCATTGCGGGGACGGAGTGGCGGGGGAGAGCAGGCGTGACTTTCAGACAGAAGGTCGCCCCGCGCGTGGGGGGAGTGCCGGGGCGCGCCCTGAAACTGCGGCGGGGGGCAGTGGAGGGGACAGCGAGAAAAGGAGTGATGGTCTTCGCCCCACGGGCGCTGTGACGAGATGAGCGCGCGAGGGAAATCTTCTTCCCCATAAAAAAGAGAAGCGTGCCGCCCGCAGTCGCTTCATCTGCAGGCGGCACGCGTCCGGTGCCTACTTCGTGTGGGGTGTTGCGTGGAGGGGTGTGGCTACGAGATTCCAGGCACCGGGAAGTCCCTGCACAGGGTTTCCACCTCGCTCTTGATGGAGGCGTGCAGGGCTGTGTTGGAGGGGGCCTTGAGGGTCTGGATCATCCAATGGACAAGGTGCTTCATATGGTCCTCGGTCATGCCGCGTGTGGTCGCGGCAGGTGTACCGATACGGATTCCGCTGGGCTTCAATGGAGGATTGGGGTCGTCGGGGATGATCTGCTTGTTGACGGTCAGCGAGATGGTGTCGAGGAGTTCCTCGGCCACCTTGCCGTCAAGGCCAAAACTTTCTTCTGTATTCACCACCAGCATGTGGTTGTCCGTGCCGCCGGTGACAAGGCTCACGCCCTCGGCGAGGAAGGCGTCCGCCATGGTGCGGGCGTTGACCAGCACCTGCTGCGCGTAGTCCTTGAATTCCGGCTCCATGGCTTTGCCGAGGGTGACGGCAATGCCCGCGACGGTGTTCATGTGCGGGCCGCCCTGCAAGCCCGGGAAGACGGACTTGTCGATGGCCTTGGCGAACTTTTCCTTGCACAGCACCAGTCCGGCGCGCGGGCCGCGCAGGGACTTGTGGGCCGTGGTGGTCATGATGTCGAAGCCGTGGTCAAAGGGATTTTCCAGCACGTCGCCTGCAACCAGACCGGCAAAGTGCGAGGCATCCACCATGGTGATGGCGCCAACGGCGTCGGCAATGGCCTTGAAGGCGTCGTAGTCGATGTCGCGCGGGTAGGACGTGTAGCCGCACAGCACCAGCTTGGGCTGGGTCTCTTTGGCAAGGCGCATGACTTCGTCGTAGTCGATGGAGCCGTCGGTGGGGTCCGTGGTGTAGCGGACGAAGTTGAACAGCTTGCCCATGTGCGACACGGGCGCGCCGTGGGTCAGGTGACCACCGTGGGACAGGTCCATGGCAAGGATGGTGTCGCCGGGTTCCAGCAGGCCAAGGTAGACGGCCTGATTCATGGGCGAACCGGACAGGGGCTGCACGTTGGCGTGCTCGCAACGGAAGACGGCCTTGGCGCGCTCACGCGCAAGGTCTTCGATGCGGTCGGTGTAGGTCTGGCCGCCGTAGTAGCGGCGTCTGGGGTAGCCTTCGGCGTACTTATTGGTGAAGATGCTGCCGAGGGTGCACAGCACTTCGGGGTAGGTGTAGTTCTCGGACGGAATCAGCTCAACGCCAAGGCGCTGGCGGCGGCTTTCGCCTTCCAGTGCGGCATGGATTTCCGGGTCGTTTGCTTTGAGGAGATCGAGATGGGACTGCTGCATGGGCGCGTTTCCCCCTTACACGTCTCTCCGCAGAGAGAACAGGTGTTTGGCATCGGGAGATGCAGCCCAGGCGAGCGGCTGGAATGGCTTGCCGCGCTTCCCTGTGGTTTGTTCCACAATTCTCGCCAGTCACGCGGTGCCGAAGTATCCAAAGATGTTGGGAAGGGAGCTATCCCAAGCCCGGCATGCTTGTCAAGCGGTCAGTGTTTCCTGTAGCGTGCCTGCTCCCCATCGATGAAAGGCAGCTGGAAAGCCGCACCGTGCGCGGCTTTTGTGAGAACAATTGCGAGCACCTCCCCCCGGCCTTCGCGGCGAGGAAAAGGGGAAAGGATCAAATAATGACGACAGGTTGCAAGAGAAAACAAATTTTTGTGTACGCCCTTGTGGTGTT
Organism: Desulfobaculum senezii; assembly: GCF_054657395.1. Classification (NCBI taxonomy): domain Bacteria; kingdom Pseudomonadati; phylum Thermodesulfobacteriota; class Desulfovibrionia; order Desulfovibrionales; family Desulfovibrionaceae; genus Desulfobaculum; species Desulfobaculum senezii. The sequence continues at coordinate 511,781 of NZ_BAAHYU010000003.1, forward strand.
TGCCGTTGCCGCGGCGTTTACCGCATGGTTCGGCGTGCGCCACCGTGATGCCATACAGGAGCAGCACTTTGCGCAGGCGGAGGCGATTGCGCAGCGCAGCGCTCTTGGCGCGGCCACGGGCATACGCACGTGGATGAAAGAAAAGCGTAAACAGGTGGTTGCGCTGGCGACGACGTACTCGGTGCTCGGCCTTGTCAATCATCCGTATGATATGCGCTATGTGTACCAGTTGGACGATCAGCTTGGGTGGATGGCTCAAGCGTCCCGGCCCGTCTTGGATATTCTTGTGACGACGGTGGGCGACCGAACGCTCAATGGGGAGACGCTCCCCGACGGACAGCTTCTTGGTTCGCTCGCCAAGAGGGACTTTCTGGGCAAGGTGGTGCCGGAGACGTCCTACAAGGTGGCCATCGAGAACGGCGCAAAGACCTTTGTGAGCGAGGCCTACACGGCCGTTACCATTGAGAGTCCCCGTTTTTACATCGCCGCGCCTGTGTTGTGGGACGGGGAACTGGTGGCGACGGTGGCTTTGGAGTGCGGCGCGCGTGACCTTGCCATCGACTTTTTGTGGCCCTTGAGCTTTGGCGAGACTGGTGGGGTGTATTTATGCGACTCACGCGGGGAAATGCTCGCGGGGCCGAATCTGGATCGTTTCCCGCAGGACTACGGCGTCTCTCACCGAGACGTGATGCAGCGCATTGCCAAGGGCGAAAGTGGCTTTGTGGCCGATTTCGAGGGGACGCGGCGTCTTATCCACACTTTCCCCTTGGAGAAGACGGGCAAAAAGGCCACCACGTGGTTCCTTTGCACCATGCAGGATGAGGCCGAGGTGCAAGGCGCCATCACCGCCGCGCAGGACGCGTTTGTGACGCAGTGCGGCATTTTCCTTGGCGTGCTGGGCGCCGCGCTCTTTGGCGGGGCCTTCTGGGTAACCAGACAGCGCTAGCCGGGCGCAGGCGCTGCGCCTGTCTGCCTCAGCCAATCAACAGCTTCGGGCCGGAGGGGATTCCCTCCGGCCCGTTTTTATGGCGGAAGGTGCGGAGGGGTCCCCGCATGCGTGTCAGCCGATAGAGGCAGGGCGATGCAGGCGCCCTCTCGCCGCGCATTACGCCTTGGCTGAGAAAAAAGTGGTTGGGCCAGAAAAAACCGTGATTCCTCGATATTTCCTTTCAGTGTATGAGGTGCAGAAGTGCAATATTCACTACGCGATTATACATCGCACAGAGAGGAAAAAATATGTTGAGGAGACTCGGACGCAGGGTGGCCCTGCGCTACATCGGAGCGGTTGGAATTGTCCTGTCCGTGCTCGGCGTGGTTCTGGGAACCATACAATACGAGCGGCAGCACAATGAAGAACGCGAAATGGCCCGGGCCAACGCCCATATGGCGCTGCAAGGTGCGGCAACTGCGCTGGAAAGCTGGATTGATGGGCAAAAGCGCCTTGCCCAGTCGCTGGCCCGCCGCAGTGAAATTGTTGAAGCATGCGCAAGCCCTGCGGACTCCGCCAAGGCCGCACGCGCGCATGAGGTGCTCCAGTGGGTGCACGACACCTACGGCATCTACGAAAACATTCCCCTTGCCGCGCGCCTTGCCCCGGGCGAGCGTGTGAGCGTCACCGGGCCCAAGGGCGAGGTCGGCATTACGGACGGTACGTTCTTTGTGGACACCGTGCAGGGCCGTACCCTTGGCAAGGGCGGCACGCAGCTCAGCTACAACGTAGCCCTTGCGCAGGGCGCGCCGTTCTCCATCAGCGAGGTGTATCCCAGCCTGCTGCGCGGGAACCCCATCTTTGTGCTGGCCGCGCCCGTACGGGAGCAGGGGCAGTTGGTGGGGTCGCTCATTCTCGCCCTGAAGATGACTGCCTTCACGGAGACCTTTGTGCGTCCCGTGACCTTTGGCGAGACCGGGCATCTGTTCTTTAGCGATTCACGCGGCAGCGTCATCGCCCACCCCAAGGCGGAGGCCATTCTCAGCGATGCCTATTCCCGCAAGAACAGCGATGTGCTCTCGCGCATCAGTTCCGGCGACAGCGGGTTTGAGGCGGACATTGACGGCGTTACCCGCATTGTTAACGTGCGCCCCGTGGTCCTCAGCGGCGGCAACACCCAGACGGATTGGTTCATTTGTTCTTCGCAGGACAAGGCGGAACTGGACGCCACCCTTGCCGACAAGCGCGCGACCTTTGCCACGGAGCTTGCGCTGCTCATCGTGGTCATGGCCCTTGTGCTCTACGGGCTGACCCATGGCATTGTGGTGCGTCCTCTGCGCCGGGTGACGCAGTATGTCCGCGCTGTGGCCGGAGGTGATTTCCGCGCCGAGCCCGGACGTCTGCCAATGGATGAGATTGGCGACGTGGGCCGCACCGTGCAGGAGATGACCGAAGGCATCATTGAGCAGTTGCAGGAGGAAAAGGGCTTCATGTCCGCCGTCCTCGACGGTATTGCCAATCCCTTTGCCGTGACGGACGTGAATCTGTCCATCACCGCGTGCAGCCGCAGTATGCTGCGCAACGTAGGTCGCGGCGGCGAGCCTAAGGACTACATCGGCATGAATCTCAGCCAGTTCTTGTTTAACGACACATCAAAGCCCACTATCCTCACCACCGTGCTGAAGGACGAAAAGCCCCGCACGGGCGTGAACTTCTCCTATACCAGCCTTGATGGCCGTGACGGCGAATTTATCATCGACGTCCAGCCGCTTTACGGCGTGGACGGCACGTTGGTGGGCGGCATCACCTTCTGGAACGACGTCACGGCCCTGCGCCATGAGCAGGCCGCAGTGGCCGAGCAGAATGCGCGCATTGAAGCCGCCGCCAAGGACGCGGCCGCCGCGTCCGTTGTTGTGGGCGAGGCCGTTTCCGCACTGACCACGGCCACGCGCGACTCCATGCAGCGTACCGACGCTCAGAAGGCCCGCGTGACCGAGACCGTCACCGCCATTGAGGAGATGAACGCCACCGTGCTGGAAGTGGCGCAGAACGCCGCAGACGCCGCCCGCAGCGCCGAGACAACGCGCGAGGAAGCGGAATCCGGCGAAGCCGTGGTGCGCGAGTCTGTGGAGTCCATCGTTGCCGTGCGTGAGAGCATTGCCAAACTGCGCGGAGAGATGGACCGCCTTGGCACCCGCGTGGATGGCATTGGCTCCGTGATGACGGTCATTAACGACATTGCGGACCAGACGAACCTGCTGGCCCTCAACGCCGCCATCGAGGCCGCGCGCGCCGGTGACGCCGGGCGCGGCTTTGCCGTCGTCGCGGACGAAGTGCGCAAGCTGGCGGAGAAGACCATGGCCGCCACGCGTGAAGTGGGCGAAGCCATCACCGCCATTCAGAGCGAGGCGCACATCAGTGTGGAGGCCATGGGCAAGGCGGACACCGAAGTCAGCCAAAGCGCCGAGCTCGCCCAGAAGACGCGGAGCATGCTGGAGGGCATTCTCGCCCTCACCGGCGAGACCAGCGACAAGGTGCGCAACATCGCCACCGCCGCCGAGCAGCAGTCTGCCGCCAGCGAGCAGATTGCCCACTCCGCGACCGAGATAGACGAGATTGCCGGAGAAACGGCGCAGGCCATGCAACAGTCCTCAACGGATGTGGCGTCCCTGTCCGGCGAGGTGGAACGCATCCGCAGCATCATCGGCGGCATGCGGCAGACCGTGTAGGCGCAGCGCGCCAAGGGTGAGCGTCAGTACATCCTGAAAATTGAACGAAAAGGAGGGCCGGTGGTTGCGAATCACCGGCCCTCATCCCTATTGAGCGAAGCCGTCCCGAAGGAGTCTGGCCCACAGGCGCGGTAATACCCCTATTCCCGCGCCCGGCGTGTATCAGGCGGTCATCTGAATGATGCTTCCAACCCGGAAAACACGTGGTGGCCGTCGTCATGCCGGGTGACGTCTACGACGTCCTCCAGCTTTCGGGCCTGCTTGATCATCTGGTCGAGTCGATTATCCCGTGTGACCAGAAGCCAGATGCGGCTTCTGGAACCGTCGCGCACGGGCATGCACAGGATGCCCTCCACGTTGAAGGCGCGGCGGGCAAACAGCCCGCACACGTGCGACATAACGCCGGGATGGTTGTTGACACACAGTTCCAGCACCGTGGTGCGTGCCGCGTCGAGAAGGCTGTCGTGGATATCAGGCTGTGACATGGGAGCCTCCTTCAATCATCACTGTGTTTGCGGCGCCCGGAGGCACCATGGGATACACGTTCTCCTTTTCCAAAATAGGAACGTGGACAAGGCATGGGCCGGGTGTTGCGAAGGCCCGGGCCAGCGTGTCGTGCGGGTCGCCATCGGCAAGGTCGAATGCCTTCATGCCGAACCCCTCGGCGATGCGCACAAAGTCCACGGGAGCGCGGTATCCCGATGCGAAAAGATTGCCCTTGTAGAACAGTTCCTGCTGCTGTTGCACCAGCCCAAGGCCGTTGTTGTTCATCAGCAAAATTTTGATATTGGCGTTTTCCTCAACCGCCGTCGCCAGCTCCTGCATGTTCATCATGAAGCTGCCGTCGCCGCTGACGCACAGCACCATGCGTCCCGGGCAGGCTAAGGCTGCGCCTATGGCCGCAGGAATGCCAAAGCCCATAGTCCCCAACCCGCCGGAGGTCAGCCATTGCCGCGGGCGGCGGAAGGGGTAGGCCTGCGCCGTGCGCATCTGGTGTTGGCCAACGTCCGTGGTGATGATGGTGTCGTCGCCGGTCAGGCGCGCGGCAAGGCGGATGATGCCATACGGTGTTTCCGCATTGTCCGAACCCGGCAGGCACACAGGGTGCGCCGTCTTCAGGTCCGCAATGCGCGAGGTCCACTCCCGGCGGCCGTCCTGCTCCGTCATCGGGATAAGCGATTCCAGCACCTCGCGGATGTCGCCCGTAATGCCAAGGCAGGAGCTTTTAATTTTGTCCAGTTCGCTGGCATCAATGTCGATGTGCACAATCGCCGCGTCCGGGCAGAACGTTTTGGCAAGGCCCGTGGCCCTATCGTCAAAGCGCACTCCCGCCGCGATGAGCAGGTCGCACTCCGCAAGCGCCATGTTGGTGTAGCGCGCCGCGTGCATGCCCAGCATGCCAATGGACTGCGGGTGGTCCGACGGCACCGCGCCAAGGCCCATCAGCGTCATGGTCACCGGCAGGCCGGCCTTTTCCGCCAGCCGCGTGGCAAGGCCGCCCGCGCCGGCAGCGATAACGCCGCCGCCAAGGTACAGGATGGGGCGCTTTGCGCCGTTGATGAGGTCTGCCGCCCGGCGGACCGAGGCTGTGGAGAATTCCGGGGCAGGGTCCGGCTGGCCCGGTTCGGGCCATGTTGCAACGTCCACAGTCTCGGTCTGCACGTCCTTGGGGATGTCGATGAGGACAGGGCCGGGACGGCCAGAGGAGGCGATTCGGAAGGCTTCCGGGATAACGGTCAACAGCTCCTCAGCGGAGCGGACCAGAAAATTGTGCTTGGTGATGGGAACGGACAAGCCATAGGTGTCCACTTCCTGAAAGGCGTCGGTGCCCATTTGGCAGCGCGGAACCTGACCGGTGATGCAGACAAGGGGGATGGAGTCCAGCTTGGCGTCGGCAATGGCGGTCAAGGTGTTGGTGGCACCGGGGCCTGATGTGGCGAAGAGGACGGCAGGTTTGCCGCTGACACGAGCCATGCCCTGAGCGATGAAGCCTGCCCCCTGTTCATGGCGGGCAAGCACATGGCTTATGCATGGGCTCTGGGAGAGAGCGTCGTATAAAGGCAGATTCGTTCCACCGGGAATACCGGTGATGGAACGGATGCCCTGACGCTCCAGAAGACGGATAACAATTTCCGCGCCGCTTTTGTGCATCTTTCCCTTCCTCCTCGTGGAGTCCCCGAGTGGGGCAGGGCCGGCGCTGTGTCTGCTTTAGGAAAACAAAATCCCCCGCCGGCTCCTGCGCCGGCGGGGGATGAATGTGCTGTATGTATGTACCTGACCCGCTACGACGCTATAGCTACTACTACGCGTACGATAATAATGGCTACTACGCCTACGAGTACCAGGCCGTTGCCGGCGGAGGTGTGTATGTGCGTAGAGTTGCGTAGCATGTGCGGGTTCCTTGGTGCGAATCGTTACAGTGTTGACGTCAAAGGTACGGAGAGCGCTTTCGCAAGTCAAGCGCCAATGTGGAAAAAATCCGCACCACTGGAGCGCAGTGCTGCCCGCTAGCCGTGTTTGGCTCGTGCGTAACGCACGCGTTGAACAGGGCGGAGGTGGGGCGGTTGGGCATGTGTTTTTTTTGGCCTCCGGCGGCTCAAGGGTGTGACACCCTTGTATATTGACCCTCAAGCCAAAGGCGGAGAAAAAAGAAAGCCGCCTCCATGACTGGCATGAAGGCGGCTGTTGCGGCAGACCGTACGCCCTTGAGTTACGAGCTCGTTCTTAAGCTGGGTCGCCGCAATATGTAGTACAAACTCGAATGATTGTTAGAGCACAAAGCTCGAATTTGCAAGGAAGAGTGAACTACGATGAAACGCACCATGGGCATTGACGTATCGAAGGCCAAGCTTGATGTCGCCATTTCTGGTGACGACAGCACGTCCACTGTTGAAAATAACCCTTTGGGTTTTCAGCAAATCGTTGAGACGGCAGAAGCGCATAATGTTGAGCTCGTCATCGTGGAAGCGACAGGTGGATATGAGTCTGACGCCGCAGATTTTTTGATGGAGCAAGGCATTCCCGTCGCTGTTGTGAATCCTCGCCGTGTGCGTGACTTTGCCCGGAGCCTCGGAGTGTTGGCGAAGACGGATCGTATTGATGCTCTTGTTCTTGTTCAGTTTGGGGAAGTCGTCCCTGTCCGGGAAAATCAAAAAGTCCGGGCAACTCAGCGTAAGCTGGAAGCTCTTGTTAACCGTCGCCGGCAGGTCGTCGAAATCCTTTCCCGGGAGCGCGTTCGCTTGCAGCGAGCTTCGTCTGATGTGCGCCCTTACATTGAAGACGTTATTGCGACTCTGAGAACGCAAGAAAAGAGCTTGTCACTTGAAATCAAGAAACACATTCTCAGTGACAAAGATTTTTGTGACAAGGCAACTTTGCTTGAAACCATGAAAGGGATTTCGTCTGTAACCTCTGCGACTCTTCTTGCTTTCTTTCCTGAGTTGGGGACGTTAACGCCGAAGCAAGCAGCTTCTCTGGCAGGCCTGGCTCCATTCAACAGGGATAGCGGCAAGAAAACGGGGCAACGCTGCGTTTGGGGTGGGCGAATAAAAGTACGTAGCGCCCTTTACATGAGCGCAATCTCAGCGACTGTCTGGAACCCTGCAATTCGAGCCTTCTACCAGCGTCTTTGCGATGCGGGCAAACCTAAAAAGGTCGCCCTCACTGCCTGTGCAAGGAAGCTTCTCGTGATTTGTAATGCGATTTTACGGACGGGAAAACCTTGGGATCCTGCACTTAACGCTTGATTGCCAATACGATTGCTTGAGAATCCCCAGGATTTTTTGGACGGAAGCCGTCCAAAAAATAGGGGGGCGGGCAGGGTCTTCTGCCTTCTGCTTTTGTCTTTGTAAACACGCCCAACAAGGATTCTCACCGCCTGTTTCAGCGCGCCAAAGCCCCCCAAAAAACATCCACACGGACGGGAGCCGTCAGGGGTGACGACTGTGCCAGCAAAAGGCAACCGGCATGTGCGCACATGGGATTTTTAAGGGCCCACGGCCCTTAAACCTGCGGAGCACAAAAAGCCCGGCGTAGCCACCGTCACACGTCCATGCCCTCCACCCGGGAGCTTCACAGGGGGGAGCACAATCTGCACCCCCACTTGAGCCGCAGAGCACAAAAAGCCTCGGCCCAGCGCTCCAAAGCCTGTCTGTTAGGCCTCGCCTTCCCACCTGCGCCGCACGCAGGCCATGCGGAAGATCCGGCCATGTCGGGTGTTTTTCCACCATCCCGCCGTATGTGAACAGCCTCACAACCCGCCCGGAAGGGGTGTAACCTTGTGGCTACACTAACGGGAACACGGCGTGCTAATCCCTAGTGCCCAGCTTGGTTTTCTCCCCACGCTGCGGTGAAGACGGAGCAGGGGACGTACGCGGGGCCACGATTGGGTGCGAGAGTTGGGCGCCTTTCTCCGCTTTTGGCATATAATATCCTGTTATAAATGAATATCAGTCACGTTTCGCCGGGCGTGATGTGGCGGGTTCTCTGCGTGATGCAGGTGGTGATTGGGACGCAAAGTGTCGGCTGTGCGACACGCTGTGGGGCGGATTTCCGAGGGCTGGGGTTTACAGGGTGTAGCTTGAAGTTAGCAGTTTGCTGAGGGGACGGGAATACCAGTGTTTATAATAAAAGCAATGAATTCGGTATGTTGTTGTCGATTGTTCTTTTTGGAACGATGGTTGCTCTAAGGGGAGTGCTGCGCTCAGGGCAGACAGCGGGTCCGGGACAACCGTTCTCCCTGCCTACGGTAACGTGCTGACCCCACGGTCTTGCCTTGAGCGACATATCTTAAGGAGGATTCATGGCTTATGTCTGAAGCAAGTAGCAACGTCGTAGTGGATCAGGCGCAATCGTCCTGGTCGGACCTGTGGAAGAAAGAGGACTACCTTGCCATTTGGCTTGGTTTCTTCCTGCTCGTTATCGGTGGGCTGATTTACTTTAATAATACCCCTGAGGGTATGGACGAAACCTTTGCCGAGTGCAACGCCATCATGGCTGCCGAGGCGGAGCGCGCTCCGTTCAAGACTGTGGCGTACCTGACGGCGCAGGACAAGAAGGAAGGCGTTCAGGGCAAAAAGACGTCCATTGGCAAAACCATTAAGTCGTGGACCAGCAAGCCCGGCACGTGGTCCAGCAACCCGCTGGACAGCTTCTACATGAGCGCCGAGCGTGCCAAGGAAATGAACGCCAAGTACGCGCCCAAGTACGAGGCCGCCAAGCTGGCCGCCAAAGAGGCGCGCACCGAAGCGCAGATTGCTGAAGCCGCTGCCGCCGCTGTGGGCTTTAAGAGCGCGGAGCTGAATCAGGTCGCGCAGGACAAGATTGAAAAGTGGCGCGCCGCGAAGGGCTCCATGAAGTCCGCCAAGAAGAAGGTAAAGCACAAGGCCTTTAACCGCTTCCCCACTCTGATTGGCTTGATGGTCGTCATTGGCCTGCTGTTCTCCGTGGGCATGCGCTGCATGGGCGAGAGCGCAGGCAAGTTCTTCAAGGGCTTCTGCTTCGTCTTCACCCTTGGCGTTATTGCGTACTTTATGTCGTACCAGTCCACGATGAAGCACTACGGCATTGGTTATGCCGCGTGGGCTATTTTCCTTGGTATGCTTATCTCCAACACCATCGGCACCCCGAAGTGGGTCAAGCCCGCCTTGCAGGTTGAGTTCTACATCAAGGCCGGTCTGGTTCTGCTTGGCGCCGAGGTGCTGTTCAACAAAATTATCGCCATTGGCGTGCCCGGCATCTTCGTGGCGTGGATTGTGACGCCTGTCGTCCTCATCTCCACCTACATCTTCGGTCAGAAGGTGCTGAAGATTCCTTCCAAGACGCTGAACATGGTTGTCTCCGCGGATATGTCCGTGTGCGGTACCTCTGCGGCCATCGCCACCGCCGCGGCCTGCCGCGCCAAGAAGGAAGAGCTCACCCTCTCCATCGGCCTGTCCCTGGTGTTCACCTCCATCATGATGATTGTCATGCCTGCCATCATTAAGGCCACTGGCATGCCCTTTATCCTTGGTGGCGCGTGGATGGGTGGTACCATCGACGCCACGGGCGCCGTTGCCGCCGCCGGTGCGTTCCTGTCCGAGAAGGCCCTTTACGTGGCCGCTACCATTAAGATGATCCAGAACGTGCTCATCGGTGTGACCGCCTTTGGTGTGGCTGTGTACTGGTGCACCAAGGTTGAGTGCGAAGCTGGTGGCAAGTCCATCGGCTGGATTGAAATCTGGCACCGCTTCCCCAAGTTCGTGCTGGGCTTTTTGTCCGCATCCATCGTGTTCTCCATCATGTACACCAGCCTTGGCACCGATGCAGGCTTCTCCCTCATCGACCAGGGCGTTATCCGCGGCTTTAGTAAGATCTTCCGCGGTTGGTTCTTCTGCCTGAGCTTCGCGGCCATTGGTCTCGCCACCAACTTCCGCGAGCTGAAGGGCTACTTCCGAGGCGGCAAGCCGCTCATCCTGTACTTCTGCGGCCAGTCCCTCAACCTCATCCTTACCCTGACCATGGCGTACATCATGTTCTACCTCGTCTTCCCCGAAATCACGGCGAAGATCTAAAGCTGAACTGATTGTGCCACCCCTCCGGACGGGGGACAGTGTCCCCCGTCCATCCCTCTTTACGAGGAGGTAGAGAAAAAATGGAACAGCAAAACAAGAGCCTTGCCCAGCGGTGGACGTCCTTTATCGTTGCCCTTGGCGTGACGTGGTTGGTCGTCTTTGTGGCGTGCCCGGCGCTGGTCAACGCCATCCCCGAAATGCGCCAGATGGCAGACTTCGTGGATGAAACGAACATCGAAACCGGCGAGTTTTACTACACGGATATCGAGTGCGTGGGCCACGCCAATATCGGCGCCCGCAGCACCTTTGACTATATGCCGAGCGGTCCCCAGCCCGACTAGGCAGTGCGCCGCCCTGTGCCGCGCCTGTTTCGTGAGCGCGCAAGGACGCCACGCCTCCCCCGGAATCCGGGACGAGGCGGGGGCGTCTTTGCGCGTTCTCGCGTTTGTGGGCGGGAATTAGTGCTGGTCCGGGCCGCCGGGGCGGAGCATGCGGTCTACGCGGTGGCTGACGTCCTTCAGGAACACCACCATGCGCACCGTGGCCGCCAGCAAGTAGGCGAGGCATTCACCGGGCGATGTGCCCAGCCCATACACATTGCTGTACAGGTGGAAGACAACCGCGAGCAGGCCGCCGCAGAAGAGGAGCGACAGGACACCCCGGTGCATGCGGGCCAGCGCTTCCTGCCGCGCAATCTCGTCGCGGTGGCGGAGTACCGCGGTGGCGATAAGGGTCATCAGCCCCATCCACGCACGGCAAAAGAGGTCCACGCTCACAATGCCCATCAAGATGGCGGAAAGGATGCTGGACTGTCCGTTCATGCGTCCCCCTCGCGGCCAGAGTCCCGCATGATGCGGGTCTCCATCGTACAAAGAGAATAGTGCGGGATGAAGCGCCCCGTCAAATCCTTCCGTCAGCATGGGCGTCCGGCACGCAGGCCGTTGTGGGCGAACTTTCCGCATTTTTGCGCCCCGCAGCGCGGCGTGCGGATTGTTTACTTTGCGCCAATTCCCGTGGTACCGTGCAACGATGGGCCACCAGTGAGTCCACAGGGATGACACCATGTCGGAATGACCAGCTGAAAGAAGGTGGGGCATGCTCAACACGCAGCGGCGGCAACGGGTACTTATCGTAGATGACTCCTCATTCAACATCAGTATGTTGGGTGAGGCGCTCTCGGACGATTACGATGTCAGCGTTGCGACCAATGGGACGGACGCGCTCTCCATCGCCGAATCCGACCCGCGCCCGGATCTTATCCTGCTGGACATCATCATGCCCGGAATGGACGGGCATCAGGTTTGCCGCGAACTTAAGGCCCGCCCCACAACACAAAGCATCCCCATCATTTTCATCACCGCCATGAATCAAGAGGGCGACGAGACCCGCGGGCTTGAACTTGGCGCTGTGGACTACATCACCAAGCCCTTCAGCATCCCCATCGTCAAAGCGCGCGTGCGCACGCATTTGGATCTCAAGCGCAAGACAGACATTCTGGAGAATCTCTCCTCCTTTGACGAGCTTACCAGTATCCCCAACAGGCGGCGCTTCGATGAAGTGCTCGACCTCGAATGGCGCCGCGCCCTGCGAAGCGCGCTGCCTATGTCCGTCATCATGCTCGACATCGACTTCTTTAAGCGGTTCAACGACAACTACGGCCACACCGCAGGCGACGACTGTCTGCGAAAAGTCGCCAAGCTCCTCGCAGGGCAACTCAAGCGACCCCACGACCTCGTCGCCCGCTACGGCGGCGAAGAGTTTGTCGTCGTGCTGCCGGAAACCGACTATGACGGGGCCTCCATCATTGGCGAAAGCATGCGCCTTGCCATCGAATCCAAATCCATCATGCACGAGCATTCAGATATCGCCAGCGTCGTCACCATTAGCGTTGGCGTCGCCGCGACCATCCCCAGCCAAGAGAAGAACGCCGAGGAGCTTGTTCACACCGCCGACAAAATGCTCTACCGCGCCAAGGAAGGCGGCAGAAACCGTGTCGAAGGCATGGTGCTGCCGTAGGTCGCGTTGCTTGGCCTTTGGCGGGGATTGGGAGGTGTGCCCGGGTTTTTTGTGCTCCGCAGGTTTAAGGGCCGTGGGCCCTTAAAAATCCCATGTGCGCACAGGCCGGGTGCCTGTAGAGGTGGCGGTCGTCACCCCTGACGGCTCCCGTCCGTGTGGATGGGGAGATATATTTGGGGGGGCGTTGGCGCCGTGTAACGGGCGGTGAGAATCCCTGTTAGGCGTGTTTACGAAGACACAAGCAGAAGGCTGAGGGACGCGCCCACCCACCCTTATTTTCGGGGCGGCTTCCGCCCCAAAAATTCTAAGGATTCTTAAGGAAATTATTTCCTTAAGTCGCCGAAGGCCCTCTTCCCTTCTTCCTCTCTTCCTCTCCAACACAAAAGGCCGCCCGGAGCAAATGCTCCGGGCGGCCTTTATACTCGTGCGGGTGCTGGGTTATTTTTGCATTTTTTTCTGCATCTTGGCCCAGGAGTCTCGCAGGGACGCTGTTCTGTTGAACACGGGGTTTTCCGGTGTGTGTTCTTTGCTGTCGGCGCAGAAGTAGCCTTTGCGCTCGAACTGGCAGATGAAACCGGGTTTGGCGTCCGCGAGGGAGGGTTCCACCACGCAGTGTGTGAGCGTGGTGAGGGAGTCGGGGTTCAGGTTGTCGGTGAAGGAGTCGCCTTCTTCGACGTCCATGGGGTTTTCCTTGACGAAGAGGTGGTCGTAGAGGCGCACCTGTGCGGGCAGGCCGTGCTTGGCGCTGACCCAGTGCAGGGTGCCTTTGACCTTGCGGCCGTCCTTGGACCATCCGCCCTTGGTTTCGGGATCGTAGGTGCAGTGGATTTCGGTGATGGTGCCGTTTTCGTCCTTCACCACGTCCTGACAGGTGATGTAGTAGGCGAAGCGCAGGCGCACTTCGCGTCCGGGGGCGAGGCGGAAGAATTTCTTGGGCGGTTCTTCCATAAAGTCGTCGCGTTCGATGTAGATTTCACGCGCGAAGGGCACCTTGCGTTTGCCCATGGATTCGTCTTCGGGGTGGTAGGGCATTTCGAACTCTTCCACCTGCTCTTCGGGGTAGTTGGTGATGACGACCTTCACGGGGTCGAGCACACCGAGAACGCGGGGGGCGGTGGCGTTGAGTTCTTCACGCACGCTGTGCTCCAGCATGGCGATTTCCACGGTGCTGTTGGCTTTGGCCACGCCGATGCGCTCGCAGAAGGTGCGGATGGCGGCGGCGGGGTAGCCACGGCGGCGGATGCCGCTGAGTGTGGGCATACGCGGGTCATCCCAGCCGGAGACGTGTCCTTCCTCCACCAGTTGGATGAGCTTGCGCTTGGAGAGGATGGTGTGGGTGAGGTTCAGGCGCGCGGCTTCGTACTGATGCGGGCGCGGGGCGATGCCGAGGGTATCGAGGACCCAGTCGTAGAGCGCGCGGTTGTTTTCGAACTCCAGCGTGCAGATGGAGTGGGTGATGTTTTCGATGGCATCGGAGAGGCAGTGCGCGAAGTCGTACATGGGGTAGATGCACCATGCGTCGCCTGTGCGGTGGTGGTCCACTTTGCGGATGCGGTAGATAGTGGGGTCGCGCAGGACGATGTTGGGGTGCGCCATGTCGATTTTGGCGCGCAGCACGTGGGAACCTTCCTCGAATTCTCCGGCCTTCATGCGGCGGAAGAGGTCGAGGTTTTCTTCGACGGAGCGGTTCCGGTAGGGGCTATCCTTGCCGGGCTCCTTGAGGGTGCCTCGGTACTGGCGGATTTCCTCGGCGGAGAGGTCATCCACGTAGGCCTTGCCGAGCTCGATGAGCTGTTCGGCGTAGGCGTAGAGCTTCTCGAAGTAGTCGGATGCGAAGAACTGGCGGTCTTCCCAGTCGAACCCGAGCCAGCGCACGTCTTCCTTGATGGATTCGACGTATTCGACGTCTTCCTTCACGGGGTTGGTGTCGTCAAAGCGCAGGTTGCACTTGCCGCCGTATTCTTCGGCGAGGCCGAAGTTCAGGCAGATGGCCTTGGCGTGGCCAATGTGCAGGTAGCCGTTGGGTTCCGGGGGAAAGCGGGTGTGGACGGAGCTGACGGCCTTGGATGCAAGGTCCTCGTCGATGATGGCCCGGATGAAATGCTTGACGCGACCGGTTTCGTTCGTCTCTGGCGCTGCCATGTTGTGGTACCTCTGTATGAATTCGTTCAGGGGCGCGGAGTACCCCTTAGTATCGCATGAATTGACAAGCCGGGCCAGCATGGTGCGCGTGGCACGCAGCTCGGCTGCCCGTGAATACGGAAAAAGCACAGTTCGGTCAAACGGCTGGCGCGGATTGTGGGGGCCGCGTGGCGCCACGGGAGCCGCGTTATTTGTCCGGTTCGGCGACCATCTGCGAAGCTATGGCGCCGAGGGTGGACAGGCCGTTTTCGATTTCCGGCGTCCACGCGCCGCCGCAGCTGAGGCGGATGAAGTTCTTGAACTTGTCCTGTGTGGAAAAAATACTGCCCGGGGCGATGCCCACGCCTGCGGCTTTGGCCTTGTAGAAGTATTTGACGGAGTCCACGCACTCGGGGAGCTCCACCCACAGCACCATGCCGCCTTGGGGGCGGGTGACGCGGGTACCGGGCGGAAAGTGGCGGCCCATATGGAGGTGCATGGTGTCGGCCTGCTTGGCAAAGGCGGAGCGCAGGCGCTTGCTGTGCCGCTCGTAGAGGCCTTGGCGCAGAAATTCGGCAATGGCCATTTGGCTGGGGCTGGCAACGCAGACGTTGGTTGTGGCCTTGATTTCCATGGCCTTGTCGCGGAAGCGGCCGGGCACCATCCAGCCCACGCGGTAGCCGGGGGCGATGGTCTTGGAAAAGGACGAGCACAGAACCACAAGGCCCTTTTCGTCGTGGCGCTTGAAGGTGCCGGGGCGCTCGGGCCCAAAGTGCAGGTCGCCCGCCACGTCGTCTTCCACGAGGGGAATCTCGCGCTCGGCGAGCATATCCACAATTTCCTTTTTGGCGTCGTCCGGGGTCAGGCTGCCGTCGGGATTATTGAAATTGGGCGAGAAGATGCAGGCGCTGATGTCGTACTTGTCCAGAACTTCGGCAAGCTCTGCCGGGGCGATGCCGCAGTTGGGGCAGGAGGAGACCTCCACCACACGCAGACCAAGGGTCTCCAGCAGCTGGAGAAAGCAGTAGTACGTGGGGGACTGGATGCAGACGATGTCGCCGGGCCGCGTGAGCGAGCGCAGGGTGATGTAGACGGCCTCGATGGCGCCGTTGGTGACCATGATGTCGTCGGGGCGGAAGCGTTCGCCGCGTTCAAGGCCCTGATAAGCCAACTGCTTGCGCAGTTCCGGGTTTCCGGAGACGGTCTCGTAGGCCAGCGGCGCACCGGGGTCCTCGCGCAGCACTTGGTTCATGATGCGGTTCATGGACTTGCCGGGCAGCAGTTCGGTGCCGGGGCAGATGACGCCGAGGGGAACAATTTCCTTATTGCCCACGGTTTCCAGCACGGTGAGGATGAGCTTGTTGCGGCTGACGCGTTTTGGCTCTGCCGGGGTCTGCTCGCTGCGTGTGGGCGCGGGCAGACGGTGCGACGCCGCGCGGACATAAAAGCCAGAGCGCGGGCGCGATTCCACCACGCCCTTCTTTTCCAGTTCCAAATAGGCCTGACTGATGGTGGAGATGGACAGGTTCATGGTGCGCGAGAGCGACCGCAGCGAGGGCAGCTTGTCGCCCCGGCTGAGGGTGCCGGACTCGATGAGCCCCATGATGTGCTGTTCCACGGACTGGTAGCGGAACTGCTCCTTCCAGCTTTCTGTCTGCACGGTCATATATCCTCCCCGGCAATCTGTTATGCACAGATTTTGGGCAATCTGTATCTGTATTGGGTGCAGTTTGCGGGAATCTGGCAGAAAGTCAAGCACGGATTTCGAGGGCGTATTGCCGTTGGAAATGAGGCTGTGACAGGGTTGTGTCCACTTTTTCCCAAGGGTGTGAGAAAAAAACTGTCCCGGGTGATTTTTTTTGTATCTGTATCTGTCGCCGTAACAGTTGGTGTGATTAATTAGGCCTCGTCAAGACGAAATCAGTGGGCCTAGGGCACCCCTCCCAAACCCCACTGAACGGTATCCCTTCCCTATGCGAAGCCGTCAGGTCGGGAGTGTTGCGAATCGAATCCGAACCGGCGGTAACAGGGCCGTAGCGAAAGCTACGGCCCTGTCTTTTTTTTTTAGCGCCCCCAGCCATGCGGCTGGGGGCGCTTTTTTTGTTTTGGCCCGGCATGGGCGGATATTGCACGCCAGTGCCATGATGTGTTGCCCACCTCCATACCGTGGAGCACCGGCGGTAACTGCCCGTGACGTTTGGCGCGTCGTTGCTTCGCGCCGAAGATTATGGCTATACTTCATGTGTGGTGTGCCCGGCTGCGGCCGGGAGAAGTGGCAATTGTGCTCCTTTTCGACAGCCGGAGGTGCCGGATGGCGTGGAAGGATTGTGGATTACGGGTCAAGTTCGGCGTTGCCTTTGGGGTGACGCTTGGTTTGCTGGCGTTGGTGGGCGGCTGGGGCATCCTTGGGGTGAACCAGATTGTCGGCAACGCGCATCAGGTTATTGTGGGCAATGCCCTGCGCGGCGAGTTGAACCAGCGCATCGTGGACCACATGCAATGGGCCGAGAAGGTGACGGCCTTCCTGACGGACGAGTCCATGCGCAATCTTGATGTGCAGACCAATCATACCCTGTGCGGATTCGGCAAATGGTATTATGGTGAAGGTCGGGCCAAGGCCGAGGCACTCATCCCCGGGCTTGCGGGACCGCTGGCCGAGGTGGAGGCCCCGCACCGCGCCCTGCACGAATCCGCTGTGACCATCGCCAAGCGGTTTAGCCATGTGGACCCGCAACTGGCGGCGTTTTTGAACGCGCGCAAGGCGGAGCACCTGCAATGGGTGAACGCCGTACAGGCGGCGCTGCTTGCCGGAGCGCGGCAGGTGGATGTGGAGATGGACCCCTCGCACTGCGCCCTTGGTGTGTGGATGGCGTCGCCGGAATGCGCGGCGCTTGAGGGCGAATATCCGGGCTTTGCGCAGGCTGTGGAGGCGGTGCGTGCTCCGCATGCGGCGCTGCATGCCTCGGCGGGGCGGATTAACGCCTTGCTGGGCGCGGGCCTTGTGGCGCAGGCGCAGCAGTACATGGCGGACGAGGTTATGCCCCACGCGCGGGCGACGCTTGCGGCGCTGGATGGCGTCATTGCGTGGCATGGGCAAAAGATGCAGGCCCGCCGGGCCGCGCTGGAGGAGTTCAACACGGTAACGCGTCCTAATCTGCAACGTGTGCAGACCGTGTTGGCCACAGCGCAGGAGACCGTCACCAGCAGCATTATGACGGACCAGCAGATGCTGGACGCCGCGCAGGCCACACAGATTGGCATCACGGCGCTGAGCGCTGTGGCACTGCCCCTCGGCTTTGTGCTGGCGGTTATTATTTCTAACGGCATTATGAATCCGCTGCGCGAGGGGGCGCGGTTTGCCGAGTCCTTTGCGCAGGGCGATTTGACGGCCACGGTGGCCGTGGACCAGCGCGACGAGGTGGGCCGCCTTGCGGCGTCCATGCGGACCATGGGCGACAAGCTGCGGGCCGTGGTGCAGGACGTGCAAAATGCTACGGAGCATGTGGCCTCGGGCAGTGAAGAGCTGTCCGCCTCGTCCCAGAATATGTCGCAGGGCGCGGCGGAGCAGGCGGCATCCGTGGAGGAAGTGTCGTCCTCCATGGAGCAGATGACGTCCAACATTGCCCAGAATGCCGACCACGCGCGCCGTACGGAGGAGCTGGTGGTGAAGGCCGCGGCGGAGACGGAGCAGGGCGGCAAGGCGGTGCGCCAGACGGTGCAGGCCATGCGTGAAATTGCGGAGAAAATAGGCATTGTTGAAGAAATAGCGCGCCAGACGAATTTGCTGGCCCTCAATGCGGCCATTGAGGCGGCGCGGGCCGGGGAGCACGGCAAGGGCTTTGCCGTGGTGGCGGCGGAAGTGCGCAAGCTGGCGGAGCGCAGCGGCGAGGCGGCCAAGGAAATCAGCGAGCTGTCCGGCTCCAGCGTGGATGTGGCGGAGGAAGCGGGCGAGAAGCTGGCGTCCATTGTGCCGGACATCCAGCGCACCGCTGAATTGGTGCAGGATATTGCAGCGGCCTGCGCGGAGCAGCGGCAGGGCGCGGAGCAGATTAGCTCGGCCATAAGCCAGCTGGATCAGGTTATTCAGCAGAACGCGGCGGCGTCAGAGCAGATGGCCGCCACGTCCGAGGAACTGTCCGCGCAGGCGGAACAGTTGCAGAGCGCCATGGGATTCTTTGTTGTGGATGGGGGCGGCGCACATGCGCCGCGGCTCGCGCCACCTGAAAGGTATGGAGGCGGGGCGCAGAAGACGGCGGGCGCACAGCGCGCAGGGGCGGCCAGCGGCGTGGCGCAAAAGCGGGAGCAGTCGTCCCGCCCCGGGCCGGGCGCCGCCACGGGCAAAGCAGCGGACGTCGCGCCTAAGAAGGGTGCGGACCAAGCGGCGGGCCAGCACTCCGGCGCGCCAGCGGGTGGTGTCACGTTGGATATGGAGGGCGAGAGTGAGGACGACGACTTCCAGCGGCTGTAAATTGTGGCCCTGCGCCTGTGGAGGCGTGGGGTGATCGTCGCGCGGCTTCAGGGCGGGCTGGGCAATCAGATGTTCCAGTACGCTGCGGGTCGCGCTCTTGCGGCGCGGTGGGGTGTCCCACTGCGCCTTGATGTGTCGGGGTTTCCTGATGTGCGGGGGCGGGAATGCCATATCTTCCGGTACCCCGTTGCGGCGCGGCAGGCCGAACCTGCTGAGGTGGCGGCCTTTCCGCCTGCGCCGCCGCCACGAGGGCGCGTGGCGCGTTGGGCTGGGGCACTTGCCGCGTACGCGCGTGCGCCGCGTCCGGCCATGGGCGTTCCGGTCACGTTTTGCGAGGGACCGGGCAGGGGGCTTGCCCAGTTTCGGGCCCTTGGCGACAGAGTGTACCTGCAGGGCTACTGGCAGAGCGAAGCGTATTTTTCCGGCATTGCCGAGGAGGTGGCGCGGGAATTGACCTTCCTTGCGCCGTATGCGGGCGCGAATGCGGCGCTGGCCGCGCACATACAGGATACCCGCAGCGTCAGCGTTCATGTGCGGCGCGGGGATTACGTTGCGGACTCGGACCTTGCTGGGCTGTATGCGGAGCTGACTCCCGCGTGGTACGCGCGGGCCGTGGCCACGGCCTGCGAGGGACTGGACGACGCGCACGTATTCCTCTTTTCCGACGACCTGGACTGGGCGCGTGACAATCTGGACCTGCCGCATCCTGTCATCTGTGTAGAGGGCAATGCAGACGCGCCGTGGGAGGACATCCGCCTCATGAGACTGTGCAGGCGGCATGTTATCGCCAACTCCAGTTTCAGTTGGTGGGGGGCGTGGCTGGACCGCCGTCCGGACAGCGTGGTGGTGGGACCGCGCCAGTGGTTTGGTCCCCGCCGGGCCGCGCGGAGGAGTCGCGACATCTGCCCCGCGCGCTGGAGGCTGGTATGAGCGCGCCTCCTGTGGTGAGCATCCTTTTGCCGGTACGAAACGGCGGCGCATGGCTGGGCGCGTCCCTTGAAAGTGTGTTGGCGCAGACGCTGACGCGCTGGGAGTGCCTTGTGGTGGACGATGCCTCAACGGATGCCACCCCGGATATTTTGGCCCAGTGCGCCGACAGCCGCATCCGGGTGCTGCGCAACAGCCGCCCCCGAGGTGTGGCATGGAGCCTGAACCGGGCCCTTGCCGCCGCCCGTGCCCCGCTTCTTGCGCGGCAGGACGCCGACGATGAATCCCTGCCCACGCGCCTTGAGCGGCAGGTGGAATTTCTGCGTCAGTATCCCCGCATTGGCGTTGTGGGCACGGGGGTTCACATGGTGGACGAGGCGGGACGCCCCGCCGGAGCGTACCGCCTGCATGAATACCACGCGAGCATCTCGTGGGCGCTGTGCTTTGGGCATCCCTTCGCCCACCCCACCGTGTGCATGCGGCGGCGGGTCATTGAGCAGGTGGGCGGCTATGACGTGACCTTTCCTGCCGCGCAGGACCATGACCTGTGGACCCGCCTTGCCGGACGCACCCGTTTTGCCAATATTCCCGACCAACTTGTGATCTACCGCAGACACGCGGGCGCGGTGAGCGCCGCGCGCCAGCGTCAGCTTGCGGCGGACGCCCGCGCCCGTGCGCGGCACCTGTCGTGGCTCATTGGCCGTGCGGTGGGCGAGGGGGAGCTCTTTTGGAATCCTCTGCCGCATCCTGTCCCCGGTGAGGAGGGCCTTTCCCGCGCCGAGGTGGCGCGCGGGGTGGCGGCGTATGGCGCGCTGGTGTGCGAGGCGCGGCGGGCCTTTTTGCGCCGCATGCACCTTGGGGAGGCCGAGCAGCGCGCCGTCAGCGCCCTTGCGGGGCGCAGGCTATGGAGTGTGGCGGCGCGGCTGTGGCGGGTGTCGCCAGTGCGGGCGCTGCCCCTTATGGCCCGTGCGGCGGCCCTTTGTCCCCAGCGGGCCATGCGCAGCGTTGGGGAGCGCCTGACGTGGAGGCGCGGCGTATGAAAATACTGCACGTTTCCGAAAATCTTGTTGAGGGCGGGCTGGAGCGGATGCTGCACCTGCTGTGCTTGGGGCTTGGCCGCCGCGGGCATGAAAACGTTATTCTGCATGGCCGCCGGGAGGGCAAAGACGTCCCGCCCGAGGGCGTGCACGCCGTGTGTGTGGATGGCGTCACCGCGCCGCAGTGTTCGAACCTCGCCGCCCGTCTTGCCGGAGTGGAGGAGGTGATGCGGCAGCACGCCCCGGATGTCGTGGTCATGCACCACGTTCGCCAACCCGTGCTGGTAGAGGTCCTTCGCCGCGCGGCGCCCTGCGTGCGAATGGTGCATGATGTGGGGTTTGTCTGCCCGGAGGGGCGCAAGACCCTGCGCCGCGGCACGCGTAGCGGCGCGCCGGAACTTTGTCCGCATCCTGTGGGCTACGCCTGCCAGATGCGGGCCTATGTCCACCGGTGCATGCCACGGCATCCTGCCAAAGGTTTGCCCATCATCGCGCGGCTTCGCCGCATGCTGGCCCTGCACCGGGGCGGCGTGCATATGGCCGTGCCCAGCCGCTTTATGCGGGGCATGCTGGTACACAATGGTTTTGATCCAACGGCGGTGACGGTGCTCCCCCATTTTCTGCCCGCCACGCAGACGCCTGATGGACCGCAGGGCGGCCAGCATATTGTGTTTGTCGGCCGCGTGAACAAGGGCAAGGGCGTGGACGTGCTCTTGGACGCTGCGGCCCGTATGACGCTTCCGGCGCGTGTGAGCATTGTTGGTGACGGGCCGGACCTTGCGGCCATGCGTGAGCGCGCGCAGGCTGTTGGCCTAGGGGAGCAGGTGGTCTTTCATGGCTGGCAGGAGCGCGCGCAGGTGCAGCGCGTGATGCGCGGGGCGGATGTGGTGGCGGTGCCCTCCCTGTGTCCGGAGGCGTTTTGCCTTATGGGGCTGGAGGCCATGGCCCTTGCGCTGCCTGTTGTAGCGGCGCGCAGTGGGGCTATTCCCGAGTGGCTGGACCATGGCCGCACAGGGCTGCTTGTGCCGCCGGGGGATGCGGACGCCCTTGCCCACGCCCTTGATGATATGCTGTCCGACCCGCACCGTGCGCGCGACATGGGCTGGGCGGGCTACCACGACCTTGTGGACCATTTTGACGAGGGGGCGGGCATAGCGCGCTGGGAGCGTTTCCTGCGCCATGTGAGTGAAGGGACTGACGGGCAGGAGGGTGGATGATGCGCATTCTTGCCATGTCGCCCACATTCCTGCCTGCGGTTGGCGGGGCGGAGCTTTTGCTGCTGCACGTCCTGCGCCGCCTTGCCCAGAGGCACGAAGTGCGCCTTGTCACCCCCGTACTGCCGCGCCATGTGGTGAAGCGCATTGGGCACAGCGAGTACGACGGGCTGGTGAATTTCGATGTCGTGCGCTTTGATGATGCGTGGAGCCTGATGCGCCTTCGCGGGCACCGCATTATGCGCGGGGCTATTGCGCCTTTTTCCCTGTCCGCCGTGACGGCCATGCACCGCGCGGTGCGGGACTTTGGGCCAGACGTGGTGAATGTCCACTACTGCATGCCAACGGGCCTTGCCGCGGTGTGGGCGCAGCGCGCTTTGGACGTGCCAACCGTCCTCTCCCTGACCGGACGCGACGTGCCCGGGCCGGGCGCGCCGCCGCTGTGGCGGTGGTGGCACCGGATGGTGGGGCGGCGCGTGGCCCAAACAACGGTCATCACGGATTGGTGCCGCCGTGCGGTGTGGGGGGAGGATGCACCGGCTTTGCCCATTTTGCCCGGGGGCGTGGATATGCCGCCCGTGGAGGACCCTGCGCGGACCAAGGCCATCCGGCGGCAGTGGGGCGTGCCGGAAGGGGGCGCGCTGCTCTTTGCCCTGCAACGGTTTGATGCGGTGAAGCGTGTGGATGTTCTGGTACGCGCCATGGCGCATGTCCGCCGCGCCGTGCCCGGTGCCGTGTTGGTCATTGGCGGCAAGGGCGCAGAGCGCGGCGCGTGCGAGGCCCTTGCGCGCGAGCTTGGCCTTGAAGACGCCGTCCGCTTTGCCGGGTTCGTCCCGGATAGCGATGTGGCCCCGCTGATGCAGGCCAGCGAGGCGTTTGTGTTCCATTCCACTTACGAGACCTTTGGCATTGTGGCCGCGCAGGCCATGGCGTGCGCCCGTCCGGTGGTGGCCGCCGCCGACCCGGCCGTGGCCGAGGTGGTGGAGCATGGCCGCACGGGACTGCTCACGCCGGTGCTGGACCACGAGGCCATGGCGCACGCTGTGGTGGAAATCCTCACCCAGCCGGACCTGCGGCGGAACATGGGGCAGGCTGGACGCCGCAAGGCCAAAGCATGCTATACTTGGGATGCTGTAGCGGCGGGGTACGAGGCGGTCTTTCACGATGTGACCGGAGCGTGAGTCATGACGCGGCGTGCAGAGGTTGGCGACAGAGCTGTTCGGGCAGCATACATTTTGGGCCGCAGTACATTCCTTGGCGGCGGGGAATGGAGCGCATTTGCGCTGCTGCGCGCTTTGGCGCGGGCTCGTCAGGTGGAACCCCTTGGCGTGGTAAGCGCGGATGGACCTGTGCGCCAGCGGCTCAGCGCGGCGGGCGTTGCATCAGAGGTGTTGCCCATCCCGTCGCCGTTACGCCATCCCGTTGGCGCGGTGCGCACGCTGTACCGCATGTGGCGGCTGCTGCGGCGGCGGGGCGTTGATGTGGTGCATGCGGGGCGCTCGCGGGCGGCGCTCTATGCCGGGATTGCCGGCCTGCTGGCAGGGGTGCCCATGGTGTGGCATGTGCGCGAGTCCGCGCAGGATGTGGCGGTGTATGACGTGGTGCTGGCGCTGCTCGCGCGGCGGGTGGTGTTTGTGTCCGGCGCGGCGCGGC
Source organism: Desulfobaculum senezii (assembly GCF_054657395.1). Taxonomy (NCBI): domain Bacteria; kingdom Pseudomonadati; phylum Thermodesulfobacteriota; class Desulfovibrionia; order Desulfovibrionales; family Desulfovibrionaceae; genus Desulfobaculum; species Desulfobaculum senezii. The sequence goes on from NZ_BAAHYU010000003.1 coordinate 535,425, forward strand.
GGATGCGGTTCCCGCGTTTGGAGCGCTATGTGCCGGGGCGTTTTGTTACCATCATCAATGGCGTGGATACGCAGGACTTTCGCCCGGATGACGGACGCGGCGCGGCCATGCGCCAACGCCTTGGCGTTTCGGAGGAGACCGTCCTCTTTGGGCTGGTTGGCAACTATATTCCGCGCAAGGGGCACCGTTTTTTGCTACGGGCGCTCACCCGCGCCGTGGAGCTGGGTCTGCCTGAAAATGCGCATGTGCTGTGCGCTGGGAATATGCTGGACGCCAATTTTGTGGCGACGCTGCGGCGCGAGGCGGATGCCCCCCAGCTTCGTGGCCGGGTGACACTGCATGACGCCGTGAACGACCCCGCGGCGCTGTTTGCGGCGCTGAATGTGTTTGTGTTGCCGTCCTCGGCGGAGGGACTGAGCCGCGCTTTGATGGAGGCCATGAGCGCGGGCCTTGCCGTTATTGCCACGGATATTCCCGAAAACCGCGAGGCTGTGCCCGCTGGCGGCATGCGCGCCGTCCCCCGGGGGGACGAGGAGGCCTTTGCCCGGGCCTTGGTGCGTTTTGCTGAGGACGCCGGATTGCGGCGCGCCGCAGGCATTGTGAACCGCCGCCATGCAGAACGGGCCTTTAGTGTCGATCGGCACGCCCGGCGCATGGCGGTGCTGTATGCCGGACTGCGCCGCCACGCTGAGGGCGGCGGTCCGCCCACGTTCTCCCTTGTGCGCATGGGGCGGCGTCTGCTGGCGCGCGCCGGGCGCGGCGTCCTTGTGCATTTGGCGTGGCTGTGGCGCCCGCGTGCGCGGGAAGCCGCGGCAGGGCCGGTCCTTATCATTCCCGCGCGCGGGGCTGAGGCCGGGGTGGAGATGCTGCCTGCCATTGCCGCTGCGGCGCGTGAGGTGCCGGGCGGGGTGGATGTGCTTGCCTGCGGCGCGGTGGCGGAATGCGCGGCGCGCATTCCGGACGTGCATGTCACGCTGTGCGATGTCCATTCGCCTTTGGGCCTGCTGATGGCCCTGCGTCAGGCGCGGCGCGGGGGCTATGGGCGCGTGTTGGTGGGCGAGGTTGGCCCCGAGCTTGGGTCCGCTTTTGCCGGGCTGGTGTCCGGGGCGGTGAGCGCTGGCCTTGCCGGATGCGGGCGCGCGGCGCTGCTCTCCCGCGCGGTCTTGCCCGGCAGTGAATGCACGCCGTTGTGGCGGCGTTTGGTGCGTGTGGAGCAGGTGAGCCGGGACGCCGCGCCGCGGCCATGCCGCGCTGTGCACAAGGCCGATGAAGCCCTTGAGCTGTTGTCCGGTCTGTGCCAGCCCCGGGGCATGCGGGGGCCGGATGCGCCGCTGCGGGTCGCGCTGCATCCTCTTGCCTCCCTAGCTACGGAGCAGTGGCCCATGACGGCCTTTTGTCAGCTTGCGACAAAACTGGAACAGCGCGGTGTGCAGGTGGAGGTGCTGGGGACCGTGTGGGACCCCTTGCCCGATGTGCCGCCCTGCTGGCACCGGGGGACGGAGCGGGTGCGCGCGGGGTGTGATGTGCCCGCCGTGCTGGACGCCATTGCCGCCGCCGATGTGGTGGTGGGGCCGCCCACGTGGGTGGTTCGGCTTGCCGCGCTGTGCGGGGCCCGCACGGTGCGCATTGCCGGGCCTTCGGCCGGGCACGAGTCATGTCCGGATGGCGTGCATAGGGAGGTCGCCGCCCATGATGTGGAGTGCCTTGGCTGTGGCGAGAGCTTTTGCCGGACGCGGACGCATGAATGCATGCTGGCCGTGGAGCCGGAGGATGTGGTGGACGCGGTGCTGACCTGCGCGGCGCAGCAGGACGGAGGGAGCGCGCATGGCGCGTAGCCGGACACTCCTTGTGGATGGGCGGGAGTACCCGCCGCAAGGGGGAACGGGCATTAGCCGCGTGTTGGATGGGCTGGTTCGCGCCCTTGTGGCGTCTGGCTGTGCAGACGAGGTACGCCTTGCCGTACGCCCGGCGTGCGCAGCGCACATCGCCAAGGACTGTCGCGGTCTTGTGCGGCGCGAACTCCCGGCCAGCCGCCTCGCCGCCGAGGTGGCGCTGTCGCGCCTTGCGCGGCGCAGCGCGGTGACGCTGTCTCCGTACCCCAAGGTTCCGGTGTGGGCAGGGCCGGCGCGCGTTGTGAATATTGTTCACGACGTCCTGAACATTACGCACGAGCGCTACCGCACATCGTGGCGGGCGCGCTATGCACGGGTGCGCCTTGCCCACGGCCTGCGCCGCGCTGCGCTGACGTGGTACGATTCCGCGTGGAGTAGGGAGCAAACGCAAGCCCTTGCCGGATGGACCGGGCGCGATGCGCGGGTGCGGCACTTGGGCATTGCGCCGGAGTTTTCGCCAACGCCGCAGGAGGATGACGCCGCGCATCGTGGCGCGCTGGGGCTTGCGCCGGGGTACGTCTTGGTCCTTGGCAATGGCCGCCCGCATAAGAATATTGGCGTGGCGCTGTCCCTGAGCGAGACGCTGGGCCGTCCACTTGTTATCGCCGGATGTCCGGACCGGTGGCGGCTGTGGTGGCAGGCGCGTCATCCCGCCGCGCAGGCGGTGTGGCTGCCCCTTGTGCCGGAGGCGGCGCTCCCGGCGCTGTACAGGGGGGCGTTTTGCCTGCTGCATCCGGCGCTCATTGAGGGCTACGGCTTTCCGCCCCTTGAGGCCATGGCCTGCGGCGTTCCCGCCATTGTCAGCGACATCCCGGTCCTGCGCGAGACAGCAGGCGGCGCGGCCGTGTTTGCCCCGCCGGATGACCGTGACGCATGGCGCGCGGCGCTTGCCCGCCTTGAGGACGGGGAGGAGCGGCGGCGCGTGTGCGAAAACGCCCTTGTGGCCGTGGCTGCGCGCGTTGGTCCACGCGCGTGGGACGCCCATGTGGCCGATATCCGGGAACTCTTTGACAGCATTTGAGGGCGCCATGCCTCGACATGGACGGTAACCTCCCGTATGTTCGTGACAATGGGAGGTGTATCGTCGTGAAGAAAGCGTTCATTACGGGCATCACTGGGCAGGACGGCAGTTATCTTGCGGAGCTTTTGCTTGAAAAGGGCTACGAGGTGCATGGCGTTGTGCGCCGTGTGGCCCTTGAATACCCCCAAAGCAGACTTCGGCGCATTTTGCACATTCAGGATAGGCTTGTGCTGCATAGCGCGTCCATGGAGAGCTACGCCAGCCTCTTCAACATCATCGCGGACGTGCAGCCCGATGAATGTTACCACCTCGCCGCGCAAAGCTTTGTGTCCTATTCCTTCGAGGATGAGTTCTCCACCATTCAGACCAACCTGAACGGCACGCATTATATGCTGTCGTCCCTCAAGCGGCAGGCCCCGGACTGCCGTTTTTACTTTGCCGGGTCCAGCGAGGTTTTCGGCAATGCGCCGTTGTCTCCGCAGGATGAATCCACCCCGTACAAGCCGCGCTCGCCCTATGGCATCTCCAAGATGGCGGGCATGGAGCTGACGCGCAATTACCGCGAGGCGTACGGTATGTTTGCGGTCTCCGGCATACTGTTCAACCACGAGTCCCCCCGGCGCGGGGCGGAATTCGTTACCCGCAAGATTTCCATGGCCGCCGCGCGCATCCGGCTGGGGCTGGAGAGTACCATCCGCCTTGGAAACATCGAGGCCCGGCGCGACTGGGGGCACGCGCGCGACTCTGTGAGCGCCATGTGGGCTATGCTGCAGCAGGACGCCCCGCGCGACTATGTCATCGCCACAGGGGCAACCCACAGTGTCCGCGATTTTCTGGACCTGGCCTTCCGGCATGTGGGACTGGATTACCGTGAGCACCTTGTGGTGGATAAGACCTTTTACCGTCCGGCGGAGGTGCATGTGCTGTGCGGCAATGCCTCGCGGGCGCGTCGCGAGCTGGGCTGGGAGCCGAAGGTGGACTTTGAAACGCTGGTCCGTGAAATGGTGGACCACGATATGGCGCTCTTCGCCGCTGGCGGACCGCCGGAGATGCGGGAGGTGGCGCTGTGAGGATAGCCGTCTTTGCCGATGTGTGGTTCCCCGATACCACGGGCGGGGCGGGGCGTATGGCGACGCAGTCGTCCCTGGAGTTGGCGCGGCGCGGGCACGAGGTGCACGTTGTCACCCGCAATACGCACCGCGCCTTTCCTCAGCGCGAGGACGTGGCGGACGGCGTTACCGTCCACCGTTTTCCCTTCCCCGGCGTGGAGGCGGGCGTTGTGCCTGCGCTGCGCCGTGAACTGCGCGGCAGTGTGCAGTGCTTCGACGCCATTGGCGGTCCGCGTTTTGATGTGGCGGTTATCCATCAGTGCCTGCCCGCGTTTGGCCCGTATATCTCCGGGCGGCTGCGCGGGGTGCCTTCGGTCTATTATTTCCATTCCCCGTGGCACGAGGAATTTCTCATCCGCCGGCTCAACGGCGTTGGGCGTGTGAGCGCGTTGACCTCCATGGCCGCGTGGATGATGCACCGCATGGAGCGCCGCATTATCCGCCGCTCCGGCGCTGTGGTTGTGCTGTCGCGCTATATGGCGGGCAAGGTGACGGAGTACCACCAGCCGCCGCCGGAGAAGGTGGTTCGCATTCCCGGCGGCGTGGACCTTGCGCGTTTTCGGTTGCCCGAAGGGGGCAGGCGCGCCGCGCGAGAGCGGCTGGGCCTGCCGCAGGACAAGACTATCTTCCTCACCGTGCGCAACTTGGCCCCGCGTATGGGGCTGGAGAATTTTATTGAGGCCTTTGCCGGGAGCGAAGCGCTGCGGTCCACGGGCTACGGCGTTATCGGCGGGCGGGGCCTGCTGGAGGAGCGCCTGCGCATGCAGGTGCGCGAGGCCGAGGTGGACGAGTGCATACGGCTGTGGGGGCACGTGGATGAAGAGCACCTGCCGGACCTGTATGGCGCGGCGGATTGGTTCGTCCTGCCAACGCGGGTGCTGGAGGGGTTTGGCCTTGTCATCCCCGAGGCCTGGGCCTGTGGAACCCCGGTCATAGGCACGCCGCAGGGCGGCATCCCGGACGTCCTCGGCACGCTGGATGGCGACTATGTGGTGGATGGCAGCGATGCGGCGGCCCTGCGCCGCAAGATGGAGGAGATGCTGTCGCCCCCGGCGCAGCTTGCGCTGTCGCCTGAGCAACTGCGTGACCACGCGGCGGAGCATTTTTCCTGGTCGCTTGTGGCGGATGCCTTTGAGTCCCTTGTGCGGCGGGTGGCGGATGAAGGCTGAGCGGGTGGGGAAGATCCGCGTTCTGCATGTGCATACCTTGCCCGTGGTCAGCGGCTCCGGCATCAACACCTTTCTGTCCATGCGGGGCCTGCCCCGGGAGCGCTACGACGTGGAGCTTGCCTGCGCCCCGGGCGGGCGGCTGCTTGATGTGGTGCGCGGCGCTGGAATGCGTGTCCGCGAGGTGCCGCATTTTGTGCAGCCCGTGGCCCCGCTGCGCGACCTGCGCGCCCTGTATGAGGTCTACCGCATCCTGCGGGCGGGGGACTATCACGTCGTGCATACCCACAATTCCAAGGCCGGGTTCATCGGCCGCCTTGCCGCGCATTTGGCGCGGGTTCCTGTCATTGTCCACACCGTGCACGGGTTTGCCTTCCATGACCGGGAGCCGGCGTGGCGGCGCTGGCTGTTCCGCCTGCTGGAGCGCCGCGCCGCGCGGTGGTGCCATGAGATGATTTTCATCTCCCGCCCTCTTGAAGCATGGGCGCGGCGCGAAGGGGTGCTTCGGCCGGGCGCATCGCACCACATTATCTACAGCGGCATCGAACTGGAGCGCTTCCGCCCGGTAAGCCCACGGCGAAAGCGCCGCCTGCGGCGCGAGTGTGGTGTGCCGCCGGACGCCCTTGTCGTCGGCATGATTTCCAAGCTGTGGCCGGGCAAGGGGCATGAGGTGCTCTTGGAGGCCTTTGCGGCCCTGCGCACGCGCCTGCCCGGCGCGCGGCTGCTGCTGGTGGGCGAGGGCGAAACCCGCGAGCGGTTGGAGCACTTGGCGCGCGTGCTGGGGCTGCGCCACTGCGTGGTGTTTGCGGGATTTATGCAGGACGTTCGCGCTGGCATTGGCGCGTGCGACGTCACGGTGTTGCCGTCATTTTTTGAGGGGATGGGGCGTGTGCTCTTGGAATCCATGGCAATGGGCGTGCCTGTGGTGGCGTCGGACGTTGGGGGGATTCCGGACATTGTGGACCACCGCGTCACGGGCCTGCTTGTGCCGCCCGCAGACGCCGGGGAACTGGCCCGGGCTCTGCACTTTGTCCTGCGCGATGGCGAGCGCCGCGCCGTCCTTGGCCGGGCCGGACGCCTGAGCGTGCAGGCCCGCCATGGCGCCGATGCCATGGCCCAGCAGATTGAACAGGTGTATGCGCAATCACTGCAAAGGCTAAACATTTCTCCGGGTGCTGGCCGATAAAGGGGGAGAGGGATGGATAGCCGCGTATGGCGGGAGGTTTTTCCGTTTTGGGGGGCGCACAGGCCGCGCCAAAGGAGTGCAGCCCCCTGTTTTTCCGGTTGAAATATGCTAGTCTGCAAGAGCGTGCGTCCCCTGCGGCGCGCGGCATATGGTCAAGTAAGGCGTGGAGCAGTGTCCGATGCTAACGATGCTGTGGCGGATTATAATCTGGAGCATGCTTGTCGTCCTCACCTTTCCCACGGTGCAGGCGTTCTACTTTCGTGCGGGCATGCGCTGGCAGTATATTTTGCTGTACGGATTTGTTGCCGCCTACGCCTTTACGCCGCTGTGCCGCTGGCTGGCTATGCGGCTGAACATTGTGGACCGCCCCGGCTGGCGCAAGGTGCACGACAGGGCAACGCCGCTGCTGGGCGGGGTGGCCGTGTACTGCGCCTTTATTTTGTCCCTGACGCTCAACGGGGTGTTTTTGCCTGGCATGGGCACCCTTGTGGCGGCGGGGACGCTTATTTTTGTGGTGGGGCTGTGGGACGATGTGCATTCGCTGTCGCCGGTGTTCCGCCTTGGCGTGCAGTTGGTGGCGGCGCTGTATGTGGTGTTTATCGGGCATATTCAGCTCAAGATTCTGCCGCCCAGCATCTTTGGGGCGTGGGTGAATGTGCCGCTGACGGTGCTGTGGCTGGTGGGGCTGACCAATGCCATGAACTTTTTTGACGGCATCGACGGCCTTGCCGCAGGGCAATCCATTATCATCTCGGTCTTTTTCGGGGCCATTGCCTTCAAGAGCGGGCAGGCGGCGCTGGGGTGGATGGCTGTGGCCATTACCGGCGCGTGTGCCGGGTTTATGCCGTTTAATTTCATCCCCGGGCGCTCCGCGCGGCTGTTTCTTGGCGACGCGGGCAGTACGTTTTTGGGCTTTACCCTTGCGGGGGTGGCCGTGTTTGGCGAGTGGTCGTCCACCAGCCACTTTGTGTCCCTGACCGCGCCGGTGCTCATTTTTGGCGTTCTTATCTTCGACATGCTCTATGTGACCCTCTCGCGCATTAAAAACCGCAAGGTCGCCAAAATATTCGAGCCGTTGGCGACGGCCAGTCAGGACCATTTGCACCACCGCCTCCTGGGTATGGGCTTTGCGCGCAAGGAGGCGGCGTTCGCCATTTTTACGCTGTCCGTGTGTTTGGGGGTGAGCGCGCTCATCATCATGGATGGCGTGCCCCTTGATGCCTTGCTGGGGCTGTTTCAGGCGGTGCTGCTCTTTACCATCATCGTGTCGCTGATGTTCAAGGGCCGCAAAAGGCGCATGGGCGGGGCGCAGCGGAATGGTGATGAAGGAAAAGGGGGCGGCGATGGTCGCTCTGAATGATGGACGGGGGCAGAATATGCCGCCGTATTGCGGTGGCTGTGTGGGCCGTACGCGCAAAATGCGCCGCCAAGGTGTGTGTGATGCATGGGTGTTGGGTGTTTTGGGTGGCGAAATGCGCGCGCCCCGTTCGGGGCGTGGTCTGCTCCTTGCACGACAAACCGAGGCGGCATGCATGCGCTGCGGCGTATAAGACAAGGAAGCGAAGATGTCTGCACTTGCCTATTTCGGCCTGCGGGAGCGCCCCTTTGAGGGGAATACCAATGTGAGGTTTTTCTACGTCAGTCAGGGGCATGGCGAGGCCTTGGCGCGGCTGCGCTATTTGGTGCGCGATAGAAACATGGGCATCGGCGTGCTGACGGGCGAGATTGGCAGCGGCAAGACCATCACCCGCAGCGTGCTGGAACGCATGCTGCGGACCACGGCCTTTCGGGTGGTGAGTCTGGAAAGCTCCAACCTGCCTTTTGTCCACCTGCTTGCGGAGTTTTTGAACCAGCTGGAGGGCCGTCCCCCGGACCTGACGGGGCTGACCAAGTATGAGCTCCTGTTCCGCTTTAAGAAGACCGTCATGGAGAATGTGCACCTGAAGGGGCGGCATTTGGCCGTCTTTTTGGACGAGGTGCAGCAGATGCACCCCGGCACGCTGGATGAACTCAAGAACCTGACCAACCTTTCCGTTGGCGGCGACAACCTGCTGACCATGATTCTGGTGGGTCAGCCGGAGTTTCGCGACACCCTGCGCCGCATGCCCCAGCTGGACCAGCGCGTGAGCCTGCGCTTTCATCTGAACTTTTTGGGCGATGACGAGGTGGGGCACTACATTCAGCACCGGCTGGAGATGGCTGGGCGCGATGAGGTTGAGCCACTGTTTTCGGACGACGCGGTGCGCCTTGTCTACCGCGAGTCGCAGGGGATTCCGCGCCTCGTGAATAGGCTGTGCAAGCTGTCCCTTGATCAAGGGTATTCCCTGCAGTGCAAGCAGATTGACGAGGACATCGTCTCCGGCATCATCAGCGACCTGCACCTGCAAAAGGGCGACCGGGACGAGACGCCGCGCCGGAAGTGGCATTCCGCCAAAATGTGACGCATTCCCCCGCGCAAAACGGGCGCGGATATGGTATGAGCGGGCAAGGTCCAGCGCCGCCAGTGGGCGCGGCGCAAGAGTGCGGCGCACTGTGCCCGCACTGCCAAAACAGCCTCAATGTGGCGCAGGTTCCGCCCCCCGGCGCGGGGAAGCGCACATGGGCAGGACCACCCGTAACGCGGCGGCGTGAGGAGAACAATGGCCAGCAGCTTTAGTGTGTTTGAGCTGGAAAAGCGCAAGTGGGAGCTTGCCCGCAACCAGCGCGAGGGCCGGAGTCCGGCTGACGGCGCGCAGGACACTGGTGGCTCATCGCCGGAGGAGCGCACGGAGCAGGTGACGCGCCTGCACGCCGCGCTGCTGGAGGTGACGGGCCGGGTGCGCTCTGCCGTTCGCGCCGGGAACCCACCCCCTGTGCGCGACGCCTTGCGGCGTCTGCGCGACGTGGTGAGCGCCCAAGCGGTGCGCGATGTCTTCGAGTATGCCTCGCTGGATGAGGAGCACCTCGGCGCGGACGCGGCGATGGTCTTTGTGGCCCTTGCCGCCATGAAGGTGGGCATGGGCCTTGGCTATGAGGACAAGCGCCTGCTGTGGCTGGGCCTTGGCGGAATGTGCGCCAATATTGGCCTGTACCGCATTCCCCGGCGGCTGGAGGGCGTGCATCCGTCGGACCTTTCTCCGCAGGACAGAGCCAAAAAGCGCACGCATCCGCACCTTGGCGGGCAGGTGCTGGAGCGCCTTGGCGAAGAGTACCGGCCGCTGGCGGAGATTGTGCTGCAGGTGCATGAGCGGGTGGATGGCTCCGGCTACCCCCACGGCCTCAAGGGGAAGGAAATCCACGAAATGGCGCTCATTATCGGTCTTGTGGAGCATGTGGTGTCCATGCGGCGGCCCCGCCGGTCCGGCAACCGGTTTTTGCAGACCACGGCCATTAAGGAGGTGGTGGACTCGGAGCGGCTGTGTTTCCCCCACCGGGTGCTTAAGGAATTTTTAGATCAGGTCTCGCTGTTTCCGGTGAATACGTACGTCCGCCTGAATAACGACTCCGTGGCCCGCGTGCTGGCGACCTATAAGGACAAGCCCATGCGCCCCACGCTGGAACTGCTCTACGACGGGCGCGGCAAAAAAAAGGATGCGCCGCGGCTGGTGCATCTGGAGCATTTTCCGCTGCTGCATATTGTGGACGCCCTTGAAAGCGGCGTCATGGAGGAGATGGCCGCGGAGCAAACGGAAGAAGGGGACGCCGGATGATGCGGCGGCCCGGACAGGAGAAGGAAGCGATGCCCCGGATGAGGACTCTTCCCGCGCTGTGCGTGCTGTGCGCGCTGTGGTGCGCGGCCCTGACGGCCTGCACCGGAACATCGGCCATCAAGGGCACACCCGTGAATGACGCGCCAGAGGTCCAGCGCCAACGCCTTGCCATGCACCAGCGCGGCGAGGAGGAGCGCGAGGAACTTGCCGCCATGAGCGACGTTTCCGCCAATGCGGTGTTCAAGACCGTGGACGGCGCGCCGGAGTACCGCGTGGGGCCGAAGGATGTTTTGGAAATCGCCTCGCGCTCGGGCAGCGCCGTAACGACCACCACGGTGCAGATCAATAATCGGGGGCGCATTTCCTATTCCTTTGTGGATGACCTTGAGGTGGACGGGCTGACGGCCAGTGAAATTGACGACCTGCTCACCCAACGCCTGCGCGATTTTTTGAAGCGCCCACGCATTGATGTGCGTGTGGCGGAATTTCGGAGCAAGTATGTGTCCCTGATGGGCGAGATTGCCTCCCTGCGCACCACGGGCGAGGGCGCGCGCCTGCCCAGCGGACGGCAGACCTTGACCGGGCGGACAACGCTCCTTGAAATCATTTCGCAGGCCTCGGGCTATACCGAGGACGCCGACCTGCGCCGCGTACGCCTTATCCGCGAGGGCAAAGCCTATGAAATCAATATGTTCGACATCGTGGAGGGCGGTAAGGGCTGGCTGAATGTGGTGCTAAATCACGGCGACGTTGTGGACATCCCGGAGCTGCCGAACGTGGCGCGGCGGGTGTACGTGATGGGGCAGGTGGCGCGCCAAGGCATCTATGACCTCGACAGCGCGGACAACCTGCTGGCGGCTCTTTCCGCGGCGGGCATGTTCACCCCCGTGGCTAAGGAGGAAAATACACTCATCATCCGGCCCGACGGGCACGAGGGCAAGGCGCTCATCCTTATGGCGGATGTGGAGCGCATGTTGGAGCGCGGCGACCTGACCCAGAACGTGCCCCTCAAGGAAGGAGACCTCGTCTATGTGCCGCGCCAAATCATCGGCGACATCACCGAGTGGATTACCACGCACGATACGTTCCTCGACTGGATATTCTACCCCAGACGTGTGCAGGACAATTACTTCTACGGCGAGTATTTGAAGTTCGACAGCAAATCCGCAGCAGACTAGGGCCGGAGGCCGAGTGGAGCAGTACGACGTCAACATCCGCGAGTATTGGCGGATATTCAAGAAGCGCAAGTGGATAGTCCTTGCCGCGACGGTGCTGCTTGGCCTGTCCAGCGCGGCCTTTGCCGTGTTTATGGGGCCGCCGCCGCTGTATCAGTCCATATGCAGTGTGCAGTTTAACCGCGAAAGCCCGGTGCGAGGCGTGTATCAGCAGACCATTACCTGGTCGCCCGAGACGGACCTGCAATCGCAAATTTCCCTCATGCGCAGCTACAAGGTTATGCAGCTGGTGGCCGAGCGGCTGGGGCGCATCCCTTCCGGGCTGTCGGATGAGGAGCTGCGCCAGCATCCCACCGCGGCGAAAACCGTGGACGGCCTGCGCTCGCGCGTGTCCATCACCCGCGACGCCCAAACCAATATCATCGACATCGCCGTCACCCACTCCGACCCCGTGTTTGCCCAGCGTATGGCCGATACCGTGGCCCTGACCTACCGCGAGATGTACCGCGAGGAGCAGCAGCGCCGCGCCAAGGCCGCCATCAGCTATCTGGAGGAGGAGCTCTCCCGCACGCGCGTAGCCCTGCGCGACGCCGAGGAGGAGTTCAACGCCTTCACCCGCGCCAACCAGCTTGTTTCCGTGGATTTGCAGGGCGAGAACCTGCTGACGCGCAGCAAGGAGATTGAAGAGGCACTGCGCAACAACATTGCGGCGGATGATGAACTGGCGGCCCTGCTTGTGCGGCTGGAGCGCTTTGCGGAAAATCCCTCGGGCTTTGGCAGCGACCTGTATTCCACCTACGCGGACAGCCAGTACGAAACCGCGCGGGGCAAGCTGGTGGAGCTGCTGGTCACGCGCGAATCCTTGCTTGAGGAGTTCACCTACAACCACCCGCAGGTCATCGGCGTCAACCGGCACATTGTGGAGGCCGCGCGCAAGATGACGGTCATCGTGCGTTCCCAGCGCGAAAAGCTGGCGCGCCAGCGCGAGAACCTGCAGGACGAGCAACGCACCGTTGAGGCCAAGATTAACGAATTGATGGAAAAGAAGCTGGCCTACAACCGCCTGCGGCGGCAGGTGGATTCCTACAGCGCCAAGGTCGCCATGCTGGAGGAGAAAAACCGCGAGGCAGCACTGCGGCAGGCCGAGCGGCCTGAGGAGGTGACTATCGTCAAGCCCGCGTTCCTGCCCAGTTCGCCTGTGAATCCGCCGCGCATTGCGCCCATTACGTCCGTTGGCGTGTTCATCGGGCTGGTGGTGGGGATGATTGGCGCGCTGGTCATGGAGGCGTTTGATACGTCCATCGGGGCCATTGATGACGTGGAGGAAACCCTTGGGGCCAAGGTGCTTGGCGTCATCCCCGACGAAAGCAGCCGCGAGGTGCGCGAGCTTATGCGCGAGGCCAGCGACGGCAAGCGCTCCGGGGTGCGGGCGCGGATTCACCTTGTGTCGCACTTTGTGCCCAAGTCCATGATTGCGGAGAGCTTCCGTTCGCTTCGCATCAATGTGCAGCTGTTTTGCAAGGAGCGGGGGCTGAAGACCCTCGCCATCACCAGCGCCACGCCGCAGGAGGGCAAGACCGTGGTCACCGCCAACCTTGCCGTGAGCATGGCGCAGGCGGGCAAGCGGGTGCTCATGGTGGGGGCTGATCTCAGAAAACCCATGGTCTCCGAGGCCTTTGGCGTGGACAACAACCCCGGCCTGACGGACATTCTGCTGGGCAACTACGCATGGCGCGACGCCATCAAAACCGTGACGGACGTCATGATTGGCGAGATGAGCATAGATGACGTCATGGCGACGCCCGGGCTGGACAACCTGCACCTGATGACCGCGGGCACCATGTACTCCAACCCCTCGGAGCTTATTGAATCCAAGCTGCTTGGGGAGTTTGTGGAGGAAGTGCGCGACAACTACGACATTATCATCTTTGACACCGCGCCCATTCTGTCCACGGCGGACCTGTCCGTGCTGGGGCCGCTGGTTGACGGCGTGCTCCTTGTCTACCGCGTGGGCTCCATTTCCAAGGAACTGCTCAAGCGGTCCACGGTGGAACTCTCGCGCGTGAAGTCCAACCTTATCGGCGTGGTCTTAAACGGTATGCGCGAGGGCGAAACGCCAGATTATCAGGATTTTAGAGCCTTTAAGTACTACTAGGCGGCAACGATGGCACAGCGGGGGACCAAGGGACCGGGGCCAAGCCCTTTGCAGTTGGCGCTGCCGCTGGTGATTGTGCTGCCCATGTGCGTGGCCTTTGGCTGGCTGTTGCCGCACCTCTCGCCCACCAAGGCGCTGGCCTTCATCAGCGCCATCATCATGTTCCTCATCTGCTTGTTCAGCACGCAGACCGCCCTGTACATCATCATTTTTTCCATGCTGCTTGGCCCGGAATTCGTTGTCGGGTCCACGTCCGGCGCGTCCCTCGGGCGCGGGGTGACGCTGCGTGTGAACGACTTTGTGCTGGTGGTGATGGGGTTTTCGTGGCTGGCAAAGATGGCCATCAATAAGCAGCTGGGGCTGTTTCGGCATACGCCGCTCAATGGCCCCATTGCGGCCTACACCATGGTCTGCGTGGCGGCGTCCGGTCTTGGGGCCATGATGGGCCGCGTGGACCTGAAAACGTCGTTTTTCTACGTGCTCAAATACTTTGAATATATGTTCGTCTACTTCATGGTGGTGAACCATCTGCGCACGCCCAAGCAGTTCAAGGGCTTTGTGGTGGCGTTTATTGTCACGTGCGTTATCGCGTCCATGGTGGGGGTGGCGCAGATTCCGGGCGGCGGGCGCATTACCGCCCCCTTCGAGGGGGCCAAGGGCGAGCCGAACACCTTTGGCGGGTACCTTGTGTTCATGATTGCCATCTTTATGGGGCTGGTGTGGCATCTGCGCCGGACGCAGGTGCGCGTGGGACTGACGGGGTGCGCGCTGTTTGCCTTGGTGCCGCTGCTCTACACCGGGTCGCGTGGGTCGTACTTGGGGCTGGCGGTGAGCATGCTGGTGTTTTTGGCACTAACACCGCGCAAGGCCGCAAGTGCGTTGGCGGTGGCGGCTTTTATAGCGGTGCTGCTCCTTGGCGCGCCGGAAATCGCCAAGCGGCGCATTGAGCATACGTTTACGCAGGGCGCGCAGCGCACGGACGTGGAGGAGGTGATGGGCGTGAAGCTTGATACCTCTTCATCCGCGCGGCTGCGCAGTTGGCGCTATGTGGCGCGCGATTGGCTGAAAAAGCCGCTGCTCGGCTATGGTGTGACGGGGTACCGCTTTTTGGACGGGCAGTATTTCCGGATACTTGTGGAGACGGGGCTGGTGGGTCTTGTGGTGTTTATTTTCCTCATGACGCGGGTGTGGCGGGTGCTGCGCGGCGTGTACCACCGCTGTCGCTATAGCGTCCACAAGGGGTGGACCATGGGCGTGATGATTGGCTTTGTGGGCCTGCTGGCCCATGGAATCAGCGCCAACACGTTCATCATTGGCCGCATTATGGAGCCGTTTTGGTTTGCGGTGGGGATGGTGGTGATGATTCCCGCCATTATGGAGGCGGCAGAAGAGGAGCGGCGCGCTGCGCAGGCCGCAGAGGCGGCGCAGCCACAGGGGCCGGAGCGTGGGTGACGGCGGCGCGGCAGGGCGCGGCCAAGGCCGCGCCCTGCGCGATGGCACATCAGCGCCGTTTAGTCGTGGTGATGGTGATGATGGTGGCCGTGTTCATGCGCATGGTCGTGCTCATGGGTATGCTCATGGCCATGTTCATGGGAATGTTCGTGCGTGTGGGCATGGCAATGGGCCTCACCGTCATGAGAGTGCTCATGCGTGTGCTCATGGGTATGCTCGTGCGTGTGTTCATGATCCTTGAGGAACTGCTGATACTTGCTTGTCTGCTGGGGGCCGCAGCCACAACCTTTGCACATATCGGACTCCTTGATGCGGTGTGAACGTAGTGCTCCCTATGGTCTGGGGAGTGGAATCAAGCGTACATGGAATTGCGTATCGTGTCACGGAGATGTCGGGTAGCCGTTTAGGATTTACGGAAAACTGGTTCTGACGGTGCTTTTGTGACATTATGGAGCGGGCTTTGGGGTGTTGGCAGGTACGAGAGACAAAGGAGGCGGTATGGCCATGGTGACGACGGCGGAGCGCGTAGCGCCGGAGGACCTGCAACGGTGGCTGGAAAACGGCGAGGACGTGGTGTGCCTTGACGTGTTGCTGCCGGACGTCTTTGACGCGCGGCGTATAGCCGGGGCGCGCTCCGCATGTGTGTACGAGGTGGAGTTTCCGGAGCATGTGCAGGTGGCGACAACAGGTTTTGACCAGCGCATCGTGCTCTATGGCGAGGATGAGCACACCCTTGGCGCGGACGTGGCCGCCGAAAAGCTGGGCCGCATGGGCTACAGTGATGTCCGGGTGCTGGCGGGCGGCATTGCCGGGTGGTTGAAGCGTGGGTTCCCAGTCGAGGGCACAGGTCTGCTGCCGCCGGAGGACGGCCTGCGCCTTGTGGAGGGCGTGTTTGCCGTGGACGCGGAGGAAAGCCGTATCGAATGGGTGGGGCGCAACGCCGGAAAGCGGCATACGGGAACGCTCCAAGTCTCGCGCGGGCGGCTGGACGTGCGCGACGGCGGCATGCATGGCGAGTTTGTCGTTCCGCTGTCCACCCTGCGCAATACGGACCTAGAGGACGATTCCCTGCGCCGCCTGTTGGTGGCGCATTTGTTGTCTGATGATTTCTTTTTTGCCGAGGCCTACTCCGAGGTGCGCTACAGCCTTGACGCCGCGGTGCCACTGCACGGGGCTATGCCCGGGACAGCCACGCATGATGTGCGCGGGCATCTGGAGGTGCGCGGTCAGCGCCACCCGCTTGCCCTGCGCGCCACCTTTGCTAATTTGCCTGACGGCGCCTACGCCGTGGAAGCGCATTGCGATTTTGACCGGACGGCGTGGGGCGTACTGTATGGGTCTGGACGCTTCTTTAAGTATTTGGGATACCATTTGGTGTATGACATTGTGAGTGTGCAGCTTCGGATGGTGCTGCGTCCGGTCACGGCCTAGTGCCGCGCCTGTGGTCCCGCTGGGGCGGGCGTGGTGGCAGGGGGCGCAGCTTGCTGAACTGACTGTTCCGTGTGCCGGGTGCGCCGCGCGGCGGTGTGGCCGAGGAGAAACGCGATATGACATGCTCCAGCCAGCGGCCAGTGGTGACGGCCCTCATCTCGACCTATAATGCGCGGCAGTTCTTTGCCGGGTGCATGGAGCATGTGCTGGGGCAGACCCTCTTTGCGCAGGGACGGCTGGAGGTCATCGTCATCGACAGCGGCTCCCAGCAGGGCGAGGCCCAGCTTGCGCGGGAGTATGCCGCCCGTGACTGCGGCATCACCGTCATAGAGACCCAGCGTGAAACGCTCTACGCCGCGTGGAACAGGGGCGTAGAGCGCGCCCGGGGGCGCTACATCGTCAATGCCAACACCGACGACCGCCACCACCCGCAGGCCTTTGAGCGTATGGCGCAAAAGCTCGGCGAAACCGGGGCGGCGCTGTGCTATGCCGATGCCTATCTGACGCGCGAACCCGGCGCGGACTTTTCCGGCGCGCTGCCCGAAACCGTGCTGGCCCTGCCGTCATACAGTCTGCGGCAGGCCTTGATGGACTGCCCCTTTGGCCCTGTGACCATGTGGCGGGCAGACGTGCATGAGGTGGCAGGCCCCTTCCCCGAGGACCTCGGCATCGCCGGGGATTATGCCTTTTTCCTCAAAGCGGCGTGGCGGCGCGGCGCGGTGCATCTGCCGCAGCCTTTGGCCGTGTGCTACGAGTCGGCGCAGACGCTGTCCGGCAACACTGCCGCCGCCGTGGGCGAGGGCTACGCCTTTTTGCCCGCGCTCCGTCGGCGCATCCCCCTTGACGATATCTATCCCTTTCTTGCGCAGTCGCCGCAGGCGCGTCATGTGGCCCTTGCGGATTTGGCGGACCTGTTGCTTTTCGCCGGGGGCGGGTTTTCGGACCCGGACCACGCTGTGGAGCTGTACGCGGCAGCGCGGGCGGCCGGGGCCAGCGCCTTTGCCACCATGCTCAACACCGCCGTGGCCCACGCCAAGGCGGGCCGCGTGGACGCCGCCTTGCAGGGCTTTGCGGCCCTGACGCCGCAATCGCGCGATGAGCAGCGCCTTGTTGTGCACAATCTGCAATGCATCCGGCAGGGCGCGCCCGTGTGGCGGATGGCTACTGTGCGAACGGAGCATCCGTTGCTGGAGACGCTGCCGCCCATCACCCCCCTGTCCCAGCGGCGGCTGACGCGCGCGGCGTACGCCGCGCGTTCGCAGGAGTCTGCCGCGGCACCTGAGCGGGGGCAGGCATGATCAAAAAGGTTGCGGCAGAGGAGTTGCGGCCCGGCATGTACGTTGTGGACACCGGGCTGTCGTGGATGGATTACCCGTTTCTCTACGCCGAGGAGGGGGAAATAGCCTCTGCGGAGCAGGTTGAGCGCATTGCGACGGAGTACACCGAAGCGTTTGTGGATACCGAGCGCGGCGCTGCGGCCCTGCGCGAGGGCGGCGACGACGGCTTTGCCGAGGCCGCGTCAACAGGGCGTGCGCGGCGCGAGGAACGCGTCCCCATTGCGCAGGAGATGGAGCACGTCCGCACCTTTTACGCGGATTCCGTGACCTTTGCGCGGGAGTTCATGACGGAGGTGAGCACCGGGGGCAAGGTGGACTACGAGCGCTCCGGCGTGTTCGTGGAGGAGGTCATTGATTCCGTCACCCGCAACCGCGACGCACTCGTCAGCATGACCAAGCTGCGGTCCTCGGATGAATACACCTACACCCACTGCATCAATGTGTCCGTTTTAGCCACAGCCTTTGGCGACGAAATGGGCCTGCCGCATGAGGTCCTTATGGACCTTGGCCTTGCGGGGCTGATGCACGACCTTGGCAAAGCGCTTATTCCGCCCATGGTGCTCAACAAACCCGGCAAGCTGACGGATGCGGAGTTTGACCTGATCCGCAAGCATCCACAGCGCAGCATCACCGTTCTGGGGCGGCTGGACGCCGTGCCGCGGCGCGTGCTGCGCGGGGTGCTGGAGCATCATGAAAAATACAATGGCGGCGGGTATCCGGCAGGGTTGATGGGGGACGATATTCACCTCTTTGCCCGGTATATTTCCCTTGCCGATGTGTACGACGCCCTGACCAGCGCCCGCGCCTACAAGCCCGGCATGCCGCCGCACAAGGCTCTGCGCATTATTTACAGTATGCGCGGGCAGGACTTCCACCCCGGCAATGCCGAACGGTTTATTAAGTTCATCGGCATTTATCCCGTAGGGTCCCTCGTGCAGTTGGAGGACGGGCGCTACGCCGTGGTCAGCGGGTCCAACCCGCAGGAGCCGCTGCGCCCGCGGGTGACCCTTGCCCTTGGCCCGGATGGGCGCCCCATCCTCCCCCGCCCCGTGGACCTTGCCCAGCCCGAAGGTGACGGCGTGGCCATTGCCTCGTGCATGGACGCCGCAGCCTTTGGCCTGAGGGCCGAGGACTATTTGCTCTAACGGCCGCCATGTGGCTTTGCAAATGGACCAGCCTCGCATATAACCCGCTCATGCAGAACAGCGCATCCATAAAGGACACCATAGCCGCCATCGCCACCCCGCTGGGGCAGGGCGGCGTCGGTATTGTCAGAGTCAGCGGCCCCCGCAGTAAAGACGTGGGGCGGACGCTCTTTCGTTCCTCTCGCGAGGATTTCGCGGACTTCAAGCCCTACCGCATGCATCATGGCTGGGCGCTCGACGAGCGGGGCGAGGCGCTGGACGAGTGCCTTGCGGTCTTCATGCCCGGTCCGGGATCGTATACGGGGGAGGACGTTGTGGAATTTCAGTGCCATGGCGGCCCTATGGTGGTTCGCGCCATTCTTGAGGCCGTGCTGGCGCAGGGCATCCGCGCCGCCAGCGCAGGGGAGTTCACCTACCGCGCCTTTGTCAGCGGCCGCATGGACCTGACGCAGGCCGAGGCCGTGGCCGAGATGATTGCCGCGCCCACGCGTGCGGGCATGACCTTGGCACAGGCCAAGCTGTCCGGCGCCCTTGGGCAGAAGGTTGCGGCCCTGCGCGCCCAGCTGGAGGAGCTTCGCGCCCAGCTGTGCGTTGCCGTGGACTTTCCTGACGAGGATATCGAATGCCTCAGCCCGGAGGAGTTCCTGACCGGAGTCAGCGCCGTCTCTGAGGCCGTGCGCGATATGCTGGAAAATTTCGAGCGCGACAGGTGCTGGCGCGAGGGCGCCTTCACCGTGCTGGCCGGGCAGGTCAACGCGGGCAAGTCCAGCCTCATGAATGCCCTGCTTGGGCGCGAGCGCGCCATCGTGACGGACATCCCCGGCACCACGCGCGACTATCTTGAGGAAGCCGTTAATCTGGACGGCCTGCCCGTGCGCCTTGTGGACACCGCAGGCATCCGCGAGACCGAGGACGCCGTGGAGCGCGCCGGACTGGAGCGTAGCCGCGACCTTGCCGCGCAGGCGGACCTTGTGCTTCTCGTGGTGGACCAGACCCGCGACGTGGCCGCCGAGGACGTGGACCTTGCCCAGCGCATTGGAATTGACCGCGTGCTGGTGGTGCTCAACAAGGTCGATATCGACTCCGCCGCGCCGGACGAAGGCCTGCAGGCCTCATGGTTCGCCGAGGCCGGGTTTGAGGTGGTGCCCATCTCCGCCAAGACGGGCAAGGGCCTGAACAGGCTGTGCGACCGCGTGCGCGAGCGTATTGTCGGGCGCAGCGGCGAGCCGGACGCCGGAGAAATTGTGCCCAACCTGCGCCAGTCGCAGGCCCTAGAGCAGGCCAATGCCGAACTCACGGCCCTTGCCGCCGACATCAGCGCAGGCATTCCCTACGACCTGCTGGGCGTTCGCCTTGAGGCCGCGTGCACCATCCTTGGCGAGATTACTGGTGAAATTGCCCCGGCTGACGTGCTCAATTCCATCTTCAGCAGCTTCTGCATCGGCAAGTAGCACGGGGCTGTATACCGCCCCAAGGCGTAAAAAAAGCAGGGTCATGCATCGCATGGTCCTGCTTTTTTGTGTGCTGTTGGGGGGGGAGATTAGGCTTCGCTGTCGGCCTCTTCGTCCGTGGCGTCTTCCATAACGCGTCCTGCGCGCTGGGTGCGGTACAGGCGGATGCCAATCCATGTGGAAATGACAAACAGCACCACGCTCAGCGCCACCTGCCACTGCCTGTCCACGTTAAAGCCGCTGCCAAGCAGGGCAAAGACGAGGTTCTGCGGGATGAATCCCAGAGCGGACCCCACAATGTAGGGCACTGCGCCAACGGACGTCACGCCCGCCAGCAGGTTCGTCAGCAGGTTGCTGCCCACAGGCATAAACCGGATGACCAGCGTGGTGCTCACCGTGTTGTGCGACAGAAAGCGGTCCACACGCCCAATCTTTTTTCCAAAGCGGCGCGAGACGTACGAGCGGCCAAAAAAACGCGCGTAAAAGAACGCCAGCGCGCAGCCCACCGTGGTGCCGGCCGTGCCCAGCAACGTGCCCATGACACTGCCGAAGGCGTAGCCGCCAAGGAAGCTGACCATCTGCCGGGGCAGGCCCACAGCTGTAAACAGCGAGGCCGCGCCAATAAACAAGGCGTATCCCGCAAGGCCGTGCCCGCGGACATGTGCGTCTATCCAGTGCTCGTCCATGGAGCCGCGCAGGTCCATGGCATTAAAGACCACGCCAATGCCCGCAAGAATCAGCAGCATGACGAGGCCTTTCACATAGGCGCGGGTGTGTTTTCGGGCCAAAAAGTCCTCCAGAACGGTTCCGGTACGGGGCCGGGAAGGCGAGCGGCGGCGGGCCGCCTGCATATGACGGATGGCAAAGGCCGCGCACACAAGGCACACGCCAACACCGCGGACGATGTCGCGTTCATATACGCTGACGCCCAGCGTCAGCGCCGCGCCGCAGACCATAGCGCCAAGAAGCAGGCGGCTGGAGCGCCCCATGACAAGGACACCGGCCACTGCCGCAATACACAGCAGCGAACCAACGGCCAGCGCCCACCATGACAGGCTCAGCACCATGCGCCCGAATTATTTCTGTTCTTTAATCGTGTAGTTGACGTGGCGCTTTTGCATCCACCGTACGGCAAAGAGGTCATACGAGGAAGCCACAAGGCGGTCCCACGTGCCGTACTTGCTCTCGCCGTGCTGGCGGTGGCGGTGGTTGACGGGAATCTCCACCACGGTTGCGCCCTGCATTTTCATAAGCGTGGGCAAAAAGCGGTGCATGCCCGTAAAAACAGGCAGGCGACGCGCCATGTCCGTGCGCATGGCCTTGAGGGAGCAGCCCGTATCGCGGACCGTTTCATTGGTCAGCTTGTTGCGCACGCCGTTGGCGATGATGGAGCTGATGCGCTTGACCATGGTGTCGCGGCGCGTGGCGCGCCAGCCAATAACCATGTCGGCGTCCTGCGTGATGAAGGTGTTCACCATCTTGGGCACGTCCGCCGGGTCATTTTGCAGGTCCGCGTCCATGGTGATGATGATGTCGCCCGTGGCGGCCGCAAAGCCCGCGCCAAACGCGGCAGACTGGCCGCAGTTGTGGGCAAAGGCCACATAGCGCACGTGCTCATCGTCCTGCGCAAGGTTTTTGATTACGGCAAGAGAATTGTCCGTGCTGGCGTCGTCCACAAAGACGACCTCCCACTCCAGAGCAAGGGGTGCAACTGCAGAGGTGATTTCCTTAAACAATATCGGGAGGTTATCTTCCTCGTTAAAAACGGGGATAACCATGGAGAGGCTTTGAATTTTGGTCATGACCGGACAGGGATAGTCAATTTGAAAAAAGTTGTAAATAGTGTTGACAATGACCTGCCCGCCGTATAGAAACTCATCTCTCGACAGCGTTGCGGGGTGGAGCAGCATGGTAGCTCGTCGGGCTCATAACCCGAAGGCCGTAGGTTCAAATCCTGCCCCCGCTACCAACACGATATCAAGAGCCTCAGGCTCCGGCCTGAGGCTTATTCTTGAATACTTGTCGAGACGGCACACGCAAAAAACGCCGCGATACGCGGAAAAAAGTTCTTGCATCTCAGTGCCACGGAGCGTAAAAGCTCCCCATACAGCGTTGCGGGGTGGAGCAGCATGGTAGCTCGTCGGGCTCATAACCCGAAGGTCATAGGTTCAAATCCTGTCCCCGCTACCAACGATTATTCAAGGACTCAGACTTTTGTCTGGGTCCTTTTTTCGTTGTTGCTTTGCGCGCCGTATTCCCGCGCACAGCGCGTCCTTTAGCGCGGGCGCCCTATATTTTCTCGTCTCCTTTCTTCCGCATTCCCTCTTTGCGTCTGTCTCCGAAAGGCCCTGTGCCACTGGCATGGAAGCGCGACAGGCAGGCCGCTACGTCATTCGTCATTCTCCAGCGCAAAATCCGCCGGGTTTGGCGTCCACAGGAAGACCTCAAGATTCACGCGCCCCATTTCGTCAACCTGCACGCCCTCGGCCTGAAGCGCTCGGCGCTGGGTTTCGTAGCCCGCTCCCGGGCGCAGCGAGATGCGGCCCTCGCGGTTGATAACCCGCTGCCACGGCAGGCCCTCCGTCTGCGACAGGGTATGCAAAACCCGCACGACCTGCCGCGCCCCTCGGGCATTCCCGGCAAGCCGCGCCACGCCGCCGTACGTCGCCACGCGTCCCCGTGGGATGCGGCGTATGACCTGAATAACCCGCCGCGTAAAAGGTCGGTGCGTCATCGTTTGGGTGCTCCTTTGCGTTCTCCTTGCTGGTTGTAGGGCGGGTGGGCGAGTGGCGCAAGGGGGCGGTGGTGCGAGGCGGTTTGTGCTCCGCAGGCCAAAGGGCCGTGGGCCCTTTGGAATCCCATTTGCGCACAGACCGGGCGGCCTTATATGGGACTGTCGTCACCCCTGACGGCTCCCGTCCGTGTAGATGGGGAATATTATTTGGGGGCGTTGGCGCTTCGTGAAGGGCGGTGAGAATCCCTGTTTAGGGTGTGGAGAAAAACAAGAGAAAGAAAAAGAGAAGACAAGAGGTCCCTCCCACCCCTATTTTCGGGGCGGCTTCCGCCCCGAAAATCCTGGGGATTCTCAAGGGTATCATACCCTTGAGCCGCCGGAGGCTCTCTTTATTTCTTTGCCCTTCGTCCTTTCAGGCCGAACGGGCGAAGAGTTCAAGCCGCCGAAGGCCCTCTTCCTCCCATTTTTTGCCCCAAAAAAAGGGCCGAAGCTCCAGCTTCGGCCCTTTTGTATAACGTCTGGCGTTCTCTGCGGGCTAATCTTTGAGGAAGTAGTCCACGGTGGTGACGACGCGCACCTTTTTGATTTCGGGGGTGTTGGCGTCGCGGTCGTTGATGGTGAAGAGGCCTTGGCGCGCACGGCGGATGCTGCCGACGGTGCTTCCGGAGTCCTTAGCGAACTGTTTGGCGGCGTCGCGGGCGTTTTGTGTGGCATCGGCGATCATGTCGGGCTTGATGCTGTTGAGCTGGGTGAAGCTGAACTTAGGCTGACCGCTGTAGTCCTGCACGAGGGCGACGCCCTTGGAGACGATGGCTCCGGCTTCGGCCATGGCGGCCTTGAGTTTGAGGACTTTATCGGTGCGCACGGTGATGCTGGCGCGCGCCGAGTAGCGGTTTTTGGGGACGTTGTTGGAGTACCCTTGGGCTTCGTGGTCGGTGATAACGGGCACGGAGCGGGAGATTTCGTCCTCGGAGAAGCCGCGCTCTTTGAGGAAAGCGGTGATGATGCCGCCGCCGTTGTCGAGCTTCTTTTGCAGTTGGTCGAGCTTGGGGGCGTTGAAGACGTAGACGATGGGCCAGATGGCGAGGTCGGCTTTCACTTCGCGCTCGGCAAGGCCTTTGACGGTGACATAGCGCTGTGCGGCCTTGATTTGCATCAGGCCGTTGCCGAGGAAGAATCCGGCAAGGGCGATGCCCACGGCGATGGTTGCGCCTAGAAGCAGGGCGGCGCTGCGGGAGTGGTTCATATCTGTCGTCCTTTGTCTGCTGGTGCAATGAAAACTGTCAGGAGTTTAGCCCCTGTGGGTGGCGAGGTAAAGCGCTGTCCGCATCAAGCGGCAACTGCCGCCACATATGGTGCAGCCCGGCAGCGGCAAAGGGTGCACACAGAGGGATAAGCGCCGCACGGTGCTGCCCTGTAGCTAGCGCGCCGAAAAACGCGGTCACAAGCACGAAGGCGCAGGCAATGAGGCCCCACGCCAAGGCAGGCTGGCGGCTTACGGCGCAGGGCACGCCGCGCAAGGTGAATCCCCAGAAGAGGACCAACAGCACGCCGCCACAGAGCAGGCCAACGACAAGGCCGGGAGCCGTGCCGATGAGCGTGTTGAGGCTTTCGGTCAGCGGCGCGCGTAGGAGTAAAAGCAGCACCCCGTCCGCTCCGTCGCGGACACCGACAAGCTCGGACGCATGGGCAAAGGCGGACTGCGCAAAAAGGGGCGCGCTGGCAAAAAATTCTGTTCCAGCGGGCGCGGGGGCAAGCGCATGGGCCGGGAGGTACGTCAGTGCCAGCACCGTCAACACCGCAGCACCCCCAAGTACCCGCCACGTTCGCCAGCCTTCGCCGCGCATGGCCGATACGGCGACACCAAGGGCCAGCGGAGCAAGCCAGACGGCTTCGCCGCGCAGCGTTCCGCTATAGGCAAAGAGGACAATGCCGCCCGCGATGGCCCGCGCGCGTCGCGTGGTCAGTCCCGTACTCAGGAGGAGCGCACCGCCTGCGATGCAGGCGGCCAGCAGCGCGTCCGGCGCGATGCGGCAGGCCGCAAGGGGAAGCGTCGGCAGGAAAAGCGCAAGGGCAAATGCCGCGTCAGCCGCGTCTGGTTCGTCCGGGACAAGCCGCTGTGTGAGGCCCGCGCACCAGTGCGCAGTGAGCAGCACAAGCCCCAGCTGCGTCGCCACAACCAGCGGCGCGAAGAGTCCGGTTTCGCCAACAGGGAGCAGCAGCGCCAAGAAGACCGCGTACCCCGGCGACGGCGCGCTGAGCACGGCCGCAGGCGCGGAGAACACCCCGCGCGCCGCGTCCACATGCGCGTGCGTCAGCGCCGTGATAGGAAAGGACGGCGACAGCGTTTCCAAAAGCACTAACGCGGCAGCACTCACAAGCAGGTAGGCGGCAGTCAGGCGCGCTCGTAAAGCCATGGCACTCCCAAATGGTCAAAGGAGAGAGGGGTATACTGCACTGTAGACCACTGCGCGCGCTGGCGCAACCGGGGGGACGGCATAACGGCGTTAGGTGGCAGGGAAGGGGGCCTTGTGTGGGTGGTTAGGCGTGGGTTTTTGTGCTCCGCAGGCCAAAGGGCCGTGGGCCCTTTGGAATCCCATGTGCGCACATGCCGGGTGCCTTTTTATGGGACAGTCGTCACCCCTGACGGCTCCCGTCCGTGTGGAGGGGGGAGAATTTTCTTTGGGGGGCGTTGGCGGTGCGAGATGGGCGGTGAGAATCCCTGTTGAGGGTGTGGAAGAAAACAAGACAAAGAAAAAAGAAGGCAAGAGAACCCGCCCGCCACCCCTATTTTCGGGGCGGCTTCCGCCCCGAAAATCCTGGGGATTCTCAAGGGTATCATACCCTTGAGCCGCCGGAGGCTCTCTTTATTTCTTTGCCCTTCGCCCTTTCAGGCCGAACGAGCGAAGAGCTCAAGCCGCCGGAGGCCCTCTTCTCTTCTCCGAAAAGTCTTGACCTTGACGGGCTGAACTGCTTGGACAACTCGTTGATACTGTCATCAAGCGATAAGGAGAACCACAGTGCCGAGCGACAAGAGCCTTGAACTCATCCGAAAGTATGTAGCGAAATACACTGCAAAGACCGGAACCTTCACGCATCCTGAGCCTGAGGTGACGGAAGCTGTTGTTCAGGGTCTTGCCGACCATATCGACACGCTTGGCAAGCCGCTGTGTCCGTGCCGTTTTTATCCGGACAAGCAGGAAGAGATAAAGCAGCGCACGTGGATTTGCCCCTGTGATGATATGCAGGAGTACAAGTACTGCCACTGTATGCTCTTTGTGGCGGAGAACGGTCTGCCCATTACGGAGCACCTGCCGGAGGACCATGACGGCAGGGCGGCGTACGGCGAGGTTGCCGACCCGGACCCGGAAAAGGCTCCGCGGTGTAAAAAGCGCTCCGAGTAGGCGCGACAATTTGGCATAAAACAGCCCCGGCTTCCATATGGAGCCGGGGCTGTCTGCGTTTTTGGGGATGGGGGCGAACGGGGCGGGCTATTTGGCCATGCCGAGTTCCTTGCCGTCCTTCACGCGCTTCATGGTGCGCACGGCGCACATTTTGCCGCACATGGAGCAGGAGTCCTCAACCTCGGGCTTGGAGGATTCGCGGAACTCGCGGGGGCGCTCCTCGTCGAGGGCGAGCTTAAACATCTTGCACCAGTCGAGGTCGGCGCGGGCGTGGGACATGGAGTCGTCCCAGTCGCGTGCGCCGGGGTGGTTCTTGGCGATGTCGGCGGCGTGGGCGGCAATCTGGGTGGCGATGATGCCTTCCTTCATGTCGTCGAGGTTGGGCAGGCGCAGGTGCTCTGCCGGGGTGACGTAGCACAGGAAGTCCGCGCCGGAGCCTGCGGCGATGGCGCCGCCAATGGCGGCGGTGATGTGGTCGTATCCGGGGGCAACGTCGGTGACGAGGGGGCCGAGCACGTAGAAGGGCGCGCCGTGGCACAGGCGCTTTTCCATCATGACGTTGCCGGGAATCTCGCCCATGGACATGTGGCCGGGGCCTTCAATCATCACCTGGACGTTGCGCTCCCATGCGCGCTTGGTCAGCTCGCCAAGGGTGATCAGCTCTTCAACCTGGCAGGCGTCGGTGGCGTCGTGCAGGCAGCCGGGACGGCAGCCGTCGCCAAGGCTGAGGGTGACGTCGTACTTCTCGCAGATTTCGAGCAGCCGGTCATAGTGCTCGTAGAAGGGGTTCTCCATGTCGTTCTGCTTCATCCATGCGTAGAGCAGGGAGCCGCCGCGGGAGACGATGCTGGTGATGCGGTCCGTCTTGTCGAGGCGCTCGGCAGCGGCGCGGTTCAGGCCTGCGTGAATGGTGAGAAAGTCCACACCGTCTTCAACGTGGCGCTGCACCACGCGGAAGAATTCGTCCACGCTGATGTCCTTGAGCTCTTTGTCATAAAAGCCGACGGCGTCGTACATGGGCACGGTGCCGACCATGGCGGGGGACATCTCCACAAGGCGGGTGCGGAATTCCTGCGTTTTGCCAAAGCAGGACAGGTCCATGATGGATTCGGCCTTGAGGTTCAGGGCGTGGCGGACTTTTTCCAGCTCCAGTTCCACGTCGTTGGCGTCCTTGGAGATGCCGAGGTTGACGTTGACCTTGGTGCGCGTGCCTTCGCCCACGCCCTCGGGGGAGATGCTGGTGTGATTGACGTTGCAGGGGATGATGACGGTGCCTTTGGCAAGACGCTCCATAAGGTCGTCCAAGCGCATGTGTTCCTTTTCGGCAACGGTCTTCATCTGCTCGGTGACGATGCCTTTGCGGGCGGCGTCCATCTGGGTGGTGTAGCTCATGGGGTGCTCCTTAGGCGTCCGCCATGTGGCGGCGGATGGTGTCGATGGTGTGTGGAATGTCCTTGGCTGCAACAATTTCGGTGACCATGGCAACGCAGCGCGCCCCGCGGCGGACCACGTCCGCAACGTTGTGCGCCTTGATGCCGCCTATGGCCACAAAGGGAAGCTCTGCGTTGGCGGCGGCCCATTCCAGATAGGTCAAGCCGACGGGGTCGCAGACGTCTTCCTTGGTGAAGGTCTTGAAGATGGGGCCAACGCCGATGTAGTCCGCGCCGTCGGCCTTGGCCTTTTGGGCTTGCTCCGGGGAGTGGGTGGAAACGCCAATGGCGACGTGCTCGCCAACAAGCTGGCGCACGGCGGCGACGGGCAGGTCGTCTTGACCAATGTGCACGCCGTCCGCGCCTGTGAGGACGCCGAGGTGCACGTCGTCATTGACGATGAAGGCCGCGCCCGCTTCGCGCGTTATTTGGCGCAGGGCGAGGCATTCCTCGTACTTGTCGCGCATGGATTTGGACTTTTCGCGGTACTGGACGAGGCTGACGCCGGCGGCCAGCATGTCCCGCACCACGTCGATAGTGCTGCGTCCGCCGGAGAACTTTTCTGCTGTGAGGCAGTAGAGGTCCGTGTCCAGAATGGTGCTTCGGGTGATGGGGCGTGTCATGCATGCTCCTTAAGGAAATGGGCGAGAACGAGGCCCGCCTGTTTGGCTGCGGCGATGCCGACGCCCGGTGAGAGAGGCGGGGCGTCTGGTCCGGCTTCGTCGCCGCCGTCGCCGACGATGTGCAGGTCCGGGCGCACGGTGCGGATGACGATGGCGTCGTTGTTGCCGCACCCGGCAATGCCGCTGGCGCCGACATAGAAGACGCCGCGTGGCAGCAGGGTTTCGGCCAGCATGGCTTTGGCCGCGGCATCGTCAAGGCACTCCACAACGGCGTCGCAGTCCGCAAAGACCTCGGCGGCAGTGTGGGGGGCAAGGGCGCGGTGCTCCAGCCGCAGGTGCAGTTCCGGATTGATGGCGCGGAGGTTTTCGGCCAGCGCGTGGGTCTTGGGCTGGCCAATTTGCCGCGCGAAGAAGAACTGCCGGTTCAGGTTGGAGGCTTCCACGCTGTCATGGTCGCACAGCACAAGGGAGGCGAAACCGCTGCGCACAAGGTGCATGGCGCAGTTGGAGCCGAGTCCGCCGCATCCGGCGATGCCGACGCGCACCCGGTAGAGGCGGGCGAGGGCGGTGGCGCCGATGTGGCTGGCGATGCCGTGCAGGGTGTGGTTCATGCGGACCACCGCCTTTGGCTTGGCGCGGCGATGGGTTCCCAGTCCTTAAAAACGGGCTGGTAGCCGCGCGCGCGGAGCATGGCCGTGAACTCGTCAAGGCTGCGGTCGTCGGAAATCTCGAACTGACCGGTCTCCTTGGCGTCGTCACCTTCGGCGTGGCCGCCCACGGCTGTGCTGACCCCGGCGCTCATCTTGGTGACGCCAAGGGGCAGGATGTTGTCGCGGAACTCCGGCGTCTCGCGCGTGGAGACCGTGATGCCGACAGAGGGCAGGAAGATGCGCTGGGCCAGCATTATCTGCACAAGCTCGGCGTCTCCCACCTTGCTGGCGGGTTGGTAGGCTCCGGCGTGGGGGCGCATGCGTGGCAGGGAGATGGCAATGTCCGTCCCCGGGTATTTGTGCTGGAGGTACTGGGCGTGCAGGCCCGTGGTGTAGGCCTCGCGCCGCCAGTCAGCGGCAAGGCCGAGGAGCGCTCCAATGTTCACCACGCGCAGGCCCGCGCGGCATCCGCGCTCCGGCGCATCCAGACGGAAGCTGAAGTCGCGCTTGGGACCGGCGGGGTGCAGGCGCTCGTAGAGGGTTTGGTCGTAGGTTTCCTGAAACATGGTCAGGCCATCTACGCCAGCGGCGGCGAGGCGGGAATATTCGTCATCCGTGAGGGCGTAGACCTCAATGGCGACGGACGGGAAGATGTCGCGCAGGATGCGCGTACAGTCCTCAAGGTAGTCCACGCCAGCCTTGGCCGGGGATTCACCTGTGAGGATGAGCAGTTGGCGCTGGCCCGTGGCCGCAATGGCCTCGCCTTCGGCGCGGACCTCATCCAGCGTCAGCCTGCGGCGGTGGATGCCGGTTTTGGCGTTGAATCCGCAATAGACGCAGTGGTTGGCGCAGAAGTTGGACAGGTAGAGCGGCGTGAAGATTTGGACGGTCCGCCCAAAGTGCCGCTGGGTGATGCTTTGGGCCTTGCGGGCCATATCCTCCAGCAGGCCGCTGGCCGCGGGGGAAAGCAGGGCGAGGTAGTCCTCGGCCGTGATGGTCTGCTTGGCAAGGATGCGCCGGATATGGTCTTCGTCCGCGGCCGCAAAGGTGGCTTCCAGCTCGGCGTCCTGCGCATGCTGGCAGATTTCGGCAAAGGACATGGCTAGCCCTCCAGAAATCCGGTCAGCGGTGAGGAGGCCGTGGCGGTTTCGCGCAGCGCGCCCTGTCCGGCAAGGTAGGCGGCGCGTCCGGCGCGCACGGCCTCGCCAAAGGCGCGGGCCATCATGACGGGGTTGGCGCTGGAGGCGATGCCCGTATTCACAAGGCAGGCGTCCGCGCCCATTTCCATGGCCTCGCAGGCGTGGGAGGGCTTGCCGAGGCCGGCGTCCACGACGATGGGCAGGTCAATTTCCTCGATGAGGATGCCGATCATCTCGCGCGTTTGCAGGCCGCGGTTGGTGCCGATGGGCGCGCCAAGGGGCATCACCGCCGCCGCGCCCGCGCCCACAAGGTCGCGCGCAACGTAGAGGTCCGGGTTCATGTAGGGCAGCACGGTAAAGCCGTCCTTCACAAGGCGCTCCGTGGCGCGGGCCGTTTCGTAGCCATCGGGCAGCAGGTTGCGGCTGTCGGAGATGACTTCAATTTTGATCCAGTCGCCACAGCCTGCGGCGCGCGCAAGGTGGGCGATGCGCACGGCCTCGTCGGCGTTTCGCGCGCCGGAGGTGTTGGGCAGCAGCTGCATGGTGCTGGGGATGTGGTCCATGACGTTGCCGGTGCCCGCGCCAAAGTCCACGCGCCGAAGCGCTACGGTGATGACGCTTGCGCCGGACGCCGCGGCGACCTCGGGGATAAGGGCGTCGTCGCCATATTTGCCTGTGCCGATGAACAGACGGCTCTCAAGCTGAACGCCGCCGATGGTCAGTGTCTCCGTCATTGTCTTCATCCTCCTCCGACAAAGCGCAGCACTTCCATGTGGTCGCCGTCGGCGAGGGCTGTGCTGGCGTAGTTCTCACTCGGGATAATGGTCCTGTTCAGCTCCACAACGACGGTTTCGGGCGCAAGGCCGCGCTCCGTCAGCAGGCTGAGGATGGTGGACCCATCCGCGCAGGGGGTGGATTGTCCGTTGAGTGTGATGGTCATGTGTTCCCTTCCCGTTTCGGGTTGTGAGTACCGGCCGTGGACCGAAGCAGTGCTTCGGCGCTTTTCCCACGTTGTCCGGTGGCCGCGAGTGCAGAAGGGAGGGAGTGTGACGCCCGGAGACAGACGCCCCGTGAAAAGCAGACAAGCCTCCCACGGGGGGAGGCCTGTCTGCATCGGTGATGCTGGCTGACGCTTCCCTCCGGCGGTATGAACCGCATCAGGTTCTAAGGGTCGGAAAACGCCTGTGTTTCCCATCTCAGCCCCGTCAGGAGCCCCCCTAGCGTCTGAGGACCGGTGCAAGAAGCCCGGTACGCAGATATATACGAGCAGTGGCGCAAAAAAAACGTCCGCCGGGAGGCGGACGTCGAGTGGTGTGCAAACGATGACCGGCTTCCCTCCGGCAGTGTAAGCTGCGTCAGGTTCAAAGGGTCGGAACGCGGTTCCATCTCAGCCGCCTAACGCGGCCCCCCTAGCTCGTAAAACTGACGCTAGGGGAAATTGCGCGCGCTGTAAAGCGGCGGCAGTGAATTTCTTGTTCAGCTGACCAATGCCAAAGAAAAAGCGCCCCCACCGTGTGGCGGGGGCGCTGGAGTATCCGAGAAAAGACCGTGTGGCGTTTAGGCTTCGGCCACCACGGGTTCTTCTTCAAGCTGGTCAAGTGGCGTGCGCGACATCTCGCGGTCCAGGTCGCCCTCCAGAGAGGCAATGACCACACCGGCGGTGTTGTCGCCCACAACATTGGCGAGGGTGCGGAACATGTCCAGCACGCGGTCAATGCCCGCCACAATGGCGATGCCTTCCAGCGGCAGACCAACGGACTGCAGCACGAGGGTCAGCATGATAAGGCCGCTGCCGGGGATGCCGGCGGTGCCGACGGAGGCCAGCACGGCGGTGAGCACAACCGTGGCCTGCTGGACCACAGTCAGGTGCACGCCGCAGGCGTCGGCCACGAAGATGGCGCCAACGGCCTGATACATGGCCGTGCCGTCCATATTGATGGTCAAAGCCAGCGGCAGGGTGAAGCCGGAGATTTTCTCCGGCACGCCAAGCTGCTTCTGGGCGCGCATGGAGAAGGGGAACGCCGCGGCGGAGCTGCACGTGGAGATGGCGACCAGCGCAGGCTCCAGAACCTTTTTGAGGAACTGGATGGGAGAGATGCGCGCGACAAGGCCCACGATGGCGCTGTAGGAAACGAGAATGTGCAGGAAGCACGCCGTCGCCACAGCAAGGATGATCTTCACCAGCGGCAGCAGGATGTCTGCGCCGTACTTGCCCGCGGTCCACGCGATGAGGGCGAAGATGCCGATGGGGGCCATGTTGATGATGATGTCCGTCAGCTTGAGCATGACATCAGCAAGGGACTGGAAGAAATTCGCGACCGGGCGGCCTTTTTCGCCACTGGCGGACAGGGCCGCGCCAAACAGCAGTGCAAAGACGATGACCTGCAGCGCCTTGCCGTCTGCCAAAGCGGCGATGGGGTTGGTCGGCACCATATTCACCAGCATGCCGGACAGGGTGACGGCCTCTGCCTTTTTGATGCTGTCTACGGAGCCGATGGTCAGGCCTGCACCGGGGTGCATCAGGTTGGCGACCAGCAGGCCGATGCTGACGGCGATGGCGGTGGTGAAAATGAAATAGATGAGGGTTTTGACGCCAACGCGCCCAACTTTTTTGATGTTGCCCGCGCTTGCGACGCCGTTGACCAGCGTGGCGAGGATGAGGGGCATCACGATGAGTTTCAGACACCGGATGAAGATGTCGCCGATGGGCTTAAGGACGGTGGCGTCCTCTCCAAAAATAAGGCCCGCCCCAAGGCCCAGTGCAAGGCCAAGGACAATCTTGTGATACAGTTTCATGACGTTTCGCTCCTCCCGATCGGAATTGGTCTCCCGCGCGGTACTCCCCCCCGGCGGGGCAAGGCTACAGACAATGAATTACCCTGTTTGTCAAGCCCGGCGTGGCCTCCGCGGTGGTTCTGTAGCAGTCAAAAGTTAGCTATTATCAGGCACATATGGAAAATTTGCGGTATCATTAGCCGTCTTTTTGTATATTGACAGCATGAGCGTTCTCGGGGAAAACCATTTCCGCTTCTTGTGCATTCCCGGTGCACCCCCATTTTTCCCAACCTTGAGGCCGCTCCATCCGTGTCAAACACCACGTTTCATCCGCGACAGCAGTTTCGCATTCTCAATGTCTCCCTCACGCAGGGGACGTTTGCGTGTGATATCGCGCATGACGTTGCCGTGCATCTGGGGGGCAGCGGGCTTGCGGCGGCCATATTTTCGCAGCACGGGTGCATGGGCCAGCCCGCGCGGCATCCCGACCAGCCCCTGATTTTCGCCATTGGCCCGCTGACCGGGCGCTTTCCCATGATGACCAAGGTCGTCTGCGGCTTCATGTCGCCCTATCACGGCCAGTACACGGAATCTCACGCCGGGGGGCGGCTGGGTATGTGCATGGCCCGCGCCGGATGGGACGCCATTGAACTGCGCGGCGTTGCCGAAGGCCCCGTGATGCTGCGCATCGACCCAGACGGCTGCCGCGTTGTGCCCGCTCCCGAGCTTGCGGGGCTGGATACCTTTGCCACGGAGCACGCCGTCAAGGCCCGTCTCGGCGCGGACGCCCAGCGCGCGTCCATATGCTGTATTGGTCCCGCTGCCGAGACCGGGTGCACCTACGCCTGCGCCACCGTGGACACCTATCGCCACTTTGGGCGCATGGGAGCCGGGCGCGCCCTCGCCCTCAAAGGCATTAAAGCCATAGCCGTGGTCGGCGCGCGCCGCGTGTCCAAGCCCGCCAGCGCCGAGTACAAAGCCGTCTTCGCCCGCCTCAGCCGCGAGTGCGCGACCTCGCAAGCCACGAGCAAGTACCGCGGTCCTGGCACCGCAGGTATTGTGGAGTCCATCAACGCCCTTGGCGCGCTTCCGTGGCGGAACCTTGAGGACAGCACGGACACCGGAGCCGAGCATATTTCCGGCGAGGCCTTTTTGCGCGACATTTGCGTGAGTAAGCGCTCCTGCGCTGGGTGCACCGCCGCCTGCATTCACCTCGGGCGCGTCACCACGCCCTACAATGGCGCGCCAACGGATCCGCAGTCCATCAGCTACGACTACGAGCATATTTTCGCCCTTGGCTCCATGCTGGGCATTACCGACCCGCACGCCGTCATGGGGCTGATTTTGTCCGTGGAGCGGCAGGGGCTGGATATCATGAGCACGGGCGGCTGTTTGGCGTGGGCCACCGAGGCCACGGAACAAGGCCTCATCTCCGCCACGCAGACCGTGGTGCCCCTCGCCTTTGGCAACGCCCCGGCCTACGCCGAGGCCATCGCCATGCTCGGCTGCGCCTACAATGAGTTCTACCGCGTGCTCGCGCGCGGCGCCGCCCATGCCGCTGCTGTCTACGGCGGCGGGGATTACGCCTGCGTTCTGGGGCAGGAAATGTCCGGCTACGCCACAGGCGAGGTATTCTTTGCCGCGCAGGCCCTCAATTTTCGGCATTCGCACCTCGACAATCTCTGCTACTGCTACGACTACGAGCACTTTGAGCGCGACGCCAAGGCCGCTGTGGACGTTCTCATGGCCGACGAACGCCGCAGGACGCTCGTCAACTGCATGGTCGGCTGCATGTTCGGCCGAAAAATCTACACCGCCGACGTCTTCGCCGACTGCATGCGTCTGCTTGGCTATGACGCCACCGCCGACAGTCTCGACGCCGCCGCCGACGCCGTGCAGCGCCATCGCTGGACGCTGCGCCTGCAGTCCGGCTACGACCCCAGAACCGTGCGCATCCCCAAGCGCTTCTCCAAAGTTGTCACCGCCCGCGGCCCCGTCGACCCCGCCTACATGGACGCCGTCCGCTCCACCTACGCTGCCGCCATTCTCGATATGGGTGGCGGAGTGCCACAGCCCAGCGCCGCCGCCGAAAGTGCGGCGGAAGAGCTGGTGTAGGAGCGAAGAGCGAAGAGCGAAGAGGGCCTCCGGCGGCTCAAGGGTATGATACCCTTGAGAATCCCCAGGATTTTCGGGGCGGAAGCCGCCCCGAAAATAGGGGTGGCGGGTTCTCTTGTCGTCTCTTTTTCTCGATTACTTTCACATCCCGAACAGGGATTCTCACCGCCCTTCACGCAGCGCCAACACACCCCCAAAAAAATGGTTCATCTCCCAATTCCGGGGGAAACATAAAAAATTGAGGACAACGGAAACCCTCAGTAATCTCGATAGTTGCACAACAGACGAGAACTACAAGGAGGGCACCGTTGTCCAAGGGCAAGATTACCCGGTTGTTGGGAGACTGGAAAGGGTATCGTGTTGGAACTGTTCAGCGCCTTGAAGCCAGCGAAGCTCGGAAGCACCCCGAAGTCTGGATCGAGTTGATTCCAATCAGGCGAAGGCGAATGAGATGCAGCGGGTGCGGCAGGCTTGTCTGCGCAGTTCACGACTATGTCGAACGCTGGGTTCGTGACTTGCCTGTATTCGACACGGCAACGCATTTGCTCGTTCTCCGGCGTCGGGTCCATTGTCCCGTCTGTGGACCAAAGCTGGAGCAGCTTCCTTGGCTCGACAGGTATTCGCGTGTCACAAGGCGGCTGGCCGAGTCCGTTGTTCGGCTCTGCCGCATACTTCCCATTAAGCACATCGCGGAATGCTACGGCTTGAACTGGAAGACCGTGAAGACAATCGACAAGCGGTACCTAACGGAAAAACTCAATCCCATTGACTTGAAAGGCGTCAAGGTTGTCGCAATGGATGAGTTTGCCATCCGCAAAGGACATCGCTACGCCACGATTATCGTCGAGCCTTACACCAAGCGGGTTCTGTGGGTAGGAAGAGGCAACAGCCGGGAGAGCATCCGACCATTCTTTGAACTGCTTGGCCGTGATGGTTGTGCCCGAATTGAGGCCGTTGCAATGGACATGAACGGTGCGTATGCCGCCGAGGTGAAGGCGCAATGCCCGAAAGCCGAGATCGTCTACGATCTGTTTCATGTCGTTGCCAAGTATGGCCGAGAAGTAATCGACCGCGTCCGAAACGATGAGGCCAATCGCCTCAATCATGACAAAGACGCCCGTAAGGTTGTCAAAGGCTCACGATGGCTGCTCCTGCGCAACAGGCGGAATCTCATGCGACAGGAAGATCGAATCCGGCTCTATGACCTGCTTCGAGCCAACAAAAATTTGATGAAGGTTTATATCCTCAAGGAGGATTTGAAGCGACTCTGGGACTACCGATACTCCAAAGCTGCCAAGCGGTTTTGGAAAGGTTGGTACCGCCGCGCCATGCAAAGCCGAGTCGAGCCGCTCATTAAATTCGCTAAGCGCCTCAAATCCTACATCTCGGGCATTATCTCACACTGCCGATATCCGCTACACACCAGCCTACTCGAAGGGATCAACAACAAGATCAAGGTGATCAAACGGATGGCCTACGGCTTTCTCGACGACGAGTACTTCTTTCTCAAAATCAGAGCAGCCTTCCCCGGAATTGGGAGATGAACCAAAAATCTCCCCCCTCCACACGGACGGGAGCCGTCAGGGGTGACGACTGTGCCATAAAAAGGCACCCGGCCTGTGCGCAAATGGGATTCCAAAGGGCCCACGGCCCTTTGGCCTGCGGAGCAAAAAAACGCTTCACCTTCCTTCTCTCGCCGTACCTCTCTGCTCGCCCCCGCCCAAAATATCCTCGTGAGTATACGCCTTCTGTGTTGTCTGCTATTCTGATGTGGAGTTCTGTCCTGTGCGGAGAGGAGTATATGCAGAGACGGCGATGGACAATGACGGCGTGGAGCGTATGGCTGGTGCGGGCGTGCTTTGGCGCGCTGACTGTGGCGGCCATTGTGTTGTGCCTTTGGGCGCTCCCTTCTGCGGCGCAGGACAAGGTGGTGTTGCAACTGAAGTGGCACCACCAGTACCAGTTTGCGGGGTACTATGCCGCGCAGAAGCTGGGGTATTTTACGGAGGAAGGGCTGGATGTTGAGCTTCGCGCGGGCGGTCCGGGCATATCGTTTGTGGACGAGGTGACCGAGGGGCGCGCCCAGTACGGCGTGGCGACGGCTGAGCTTATACTGGATTTTATCAACGACTCGCCGGTGAAGCTGGTGGCGGCTATTTTCCAGCACAACCCGTTTGTATTCATTGCCCGGAGCGATTCGGGGATTATTAGCCCCAAGGACCTCGTGGGGCGCAGGGTGATGGTGCCAAGTGGGCTGCCGCTGAGTCTTGTGCTGATGCTAATGAAGGAAGACGTGAGCATCCAGCAGTTGGAGCTGGTCCCGGGGTCTGGGCAGATGGACGCTCTGGCGGACGGCAGTGTTGACGCGGTGGTGGCGTATAGCATTGATGCGCCCCATGCGCTGCAAAAGCGGGGGATTCCGGTGACGATGCTGCACCCGCGCGATTATGGGGTGGACACGTATGGCGACTGCCTGTTCACGAATGTGGACGAGGCGCAAAACCACCCGGAGCGGGTGCGGCGGATGCGCCGGGCTGTGGTGCGGGGCTGGGAATATGCGGTACATCACGTGGATGAGATGGTGGAGTATATCCGCGAGCAGTACTTGCCCAATGCGCAGGTGCAGCGCCTGCGGTATGAGGCGGAGAGCCTGCGCGCGCATATCCAGCCGAATATCATTCCCATAGGAACGGTCTCTCCTGAGCGCTTGGAGCGCCTGCGCCGGGATATTGTGAGCGCGGGGCTGGTGAAGCCGGATGTGTCGCTGGATGGGTTCGTGTTTCCTCTGCGCAATGAATTGCTGTCGCGGCACCGAAACCTCTTTGTTGGGGTCTTGGTGCTTGTTGGTGCTGGCGTGTTTCTTCTGCTGTGGTTCAACTGGCGGCTGAAGCGGGGCATAGCGCGGCATACGCGGCGTCTGGAGCAGGCCAATGACATGTTGCTGGCGGAGATTGGCGAGCGCGCGGCGGCGGAGGACGCCCTGCGGCGCAGCGAGGCGAAGTTCCGCGCCCTGTTCGACCAAACGTACCAACTGTGCGCTATTATTTCGCCGGAGGGCGTGGTGCAGATGGTGAACCAAACCGCGCTGGATTTTGTAGATGACGAGGCGGAAAACATTGTAGGGAAACCGTTTTGGGATACGCCGTGGTGGCGGCACTCCGAGGCGGAGCGCGAGCGCGTGCAGGAAGGGCTGCTGTTGGCGCGGCAGGGGCGCGTTATCCGTGACGAGGCCGAACATATGGATGTGCGGGGCGAGTTGCGGGTTATTGATTTTTCGTTGAAGCCCATTTCGGATTCGGACGGCAAGGTGGTGTACATCCTTGCCGAGGGGCGCGACATCTCGGAGCGCAAGCGCGCTGCGGAGGAATCGCGTCGCCTGCGCAAGGTGCTGCAGGATGTGGTGGATTCACTGGAATCCATGCTGGTGGCCGTGGACAAGGACCTGCGGCTGACGCTGTGGAACCGCAAGGCTGTGGAAAATATGAAGGGCAAACCGCTGCGGCAGGGCATGGAGTTGCAGGAGGTCCTGCCGTACGTGTCGCCGTGGCTGGAGTTTGTGCATGGCGTTATAGCCAGTGGCGAGCCCTACCTTGAGTCCGGCGTTGCCGTGGACCATGAGGAGCGCTTTGTGGACCTTGCCATGTACCCCTTGGCGGGCGGTCAGGGCGCAGTGGTGCATGTGGACGATGTGACGGAGCGTGTCCGCCTGCAGCAGATGATGATCCAGACCGAGAAGATGATGAGCGTTGGCGGGCTGGCGGCGGGCATGGCGCATGAAATCAACAACCCGCTGGGCATCATTTTGCAGAGCGGGCAGAACCTGCGGCGGCGCTTTCAGGAGGACCTGCCCGGAAATACGCGCGTGGCCGAACGTTTGGGCCTCGATTTGGGCCTTGTTGGGCAGTATATGGAGGCGCGCGGCATCGGCAAATACCTCGACGGCATTGCGGAGGCAGGGGAACGCGCGGCGCGCATTGTGAGCTCCATGCTCAAATTCAGCCGCCGCTCCGAGGAGGACATGAGCCGCAACGATTTGCACGACCTGCTGGACGGGGTGCTGGAGCTTGCCGCTAGCGATTATGATCTTAAAAAGAAATATGATTTTAAACAGATAGAAATACGGCGGGAGTACGCAGACGACCTGCCGCGTATTGTCTGTTCGCGAAATCAGATGGAGCAGGTGTTCTTGAATATCGTCAAGAATGCGGCAGAGGCCCTTGGTGAAGGCACCTCGGACAATAATCCGCCCACGATTAGTCTGCGTACGGGTACGGCGCGCGGGGCGGTGTTTGTGGCTATTTCGGATAATGGCCCCGGCATGGACGAGGCCACGCGGCGCAGGGTTTTTGAGCCGTTCTTTACCACCAAGGCGCCGGGGCAGGGCACAGGGCTTGGGCTGTCCGTGGCGTATTTTATTGTGACCAGCACCCATAATGGCGTGTTCCGCGTGAGCACCCGTCCGGGGGGCGGCACGGTGTTTACTGTGGAATTGCCGGTACGCGCCCTTCGTGATGAAGAGGGGGCAAACGGTGATGATGACGAAAGGGGCGGGCAGGGGAGCGGAGCGAGCGGCGTGGACTTGAAGCTGTAGAGGGCTGGAGCCGCACCCGGGGCAATGGCCCGGTGGGGCACAAGGATGACACCGCGAGAGCGGTGTTTTTTTGTGGCAAATGGGGGGATTAGGACGGGGTAGAGGCTCGCCCGGTGTGCTGAATGTCCTCGTCGCTGTCGTCGGGGTAGGCTTCGCGGATGGCGAGCATGTCGTCCATGATGGTGAAGAAGATGTTCACCAGCTTGGGGTCGAAGAGAATGCCGCTGTTGTCGCGGAAGTAGTCGCCAATGCTTTTGATGGACCACGGGTCCTTGTAGACGCGCTTGGACAAAAGGGCGTCGAACACGTCGGCAATGGCCCCAATGCGGCCGTAGAGGTGGATTTCCTCGCCTGCGAGGCCCTGGGGGTAGCCGGAGCCGTCCCAGCGTTCATGATGCTGGTAGGCGAGGATGGCGGCCGCGCGCATGATGCGCTTGGGCGAGGCGTTGAGGATGGCGTAGCCGATTTCCGTATGCTTTTTGATGACTTCGTATTCCTCGGCGGTGAGGCGGTCTGGCTTGAGGAGGATGGAGTCCGGGATGCCGATTTTCCCGACGTCGTGCATGGGGGCGACCATGCGGATCATACGGGCTTCCTCTTCATCCAGTCCTGCGCCCTTGGCGAGGAGGTAGGTGAATTCCGCCATACGGCGGACGTGGTTGGCGGTTTCCTTGGAGCGGGTTTCCACCACTTCGCCAAGGATGAGGATGATTTCCTTCTGGGAGTCGAGGATTTCCTGCCGCTGCTTGGCAAGGGCCTTTTCGGCGCGGATGCGCTCCAGCATTTCGGTTTTGAGCTGGGCGGTGCGCTGCTGCACTTCGCGTTCAAGGTGCTCATGATACAGGCGGTTCTCGCGCAGCAGGCGGGCGCGTTCCAAGGCCTTGTCGATGGCGTGGGCAAGGACGGCCATGTCCTCAATGGGCTTGGTAACGTAGTCCCATGCGCCGCGGCGCAGCGCCTCGATGGAATCTTCCAAAACCCCGGTGCCGGAGACGACAATGATGGGCGTTTCCGGGCTTTCCTTGGTGATGTTGGAGAGTACCGCCAGCCCGTCCACCTCGGGCATGCGCAGGTCCACAAGGATGATGTCCGGCGTACGCTCGCGAAAAACCTCCAGCCCGACGCGGCCGTTTTCTGCCTGCAGGACGTTGTAGCCGCTATCTTCAAGATAATCGCCGATGCTTTGGCGGATCATCTCTTCATCATCGATGCAGAGAATGGTGGCCATGGCTTCGGACATGAGCGGGTCATGCTGCGGGGTATGCCGGGATGAAGGGTCCATGGTTCTCCGAATGGGCTTTGGGGAGTGGTTTTATAGTGTATATGTACCTTCTTTGGTGGGTGCGGGCAACTCCCAGACGCGCAGGAAGGGTGGCCGCGCGCGGAAAAACACCAAAATGCAACGCATCCGCCACAGAAAAAATACTG
Organism: Desulfobaculum senezii; assembly: GCF_054657395.1. Lineage (NCBI taxonomy): Bacteria > Pseudomonadati > Thermodesulfobacteriota > Desulfovibrionia > Desulfovibrionales > Desulfovibrionaceae > Desulfobaculum > Desulfobaculum senezii. The sequence goes on from NZ_BAAHYU010000003.1 coordinate 576,523, forward strand.
TTTTGGCGGTGGGTTCTGTCTTTACCACCGCACAAGGAAGAGGTATAGCCATGGGCATTATGAGTGTACTTCTTCAACGCTATTGCCCCAATTGTGGCGAACAGACCTACCAGCGCTACCATTGCTGCCTGAAGGAGAGGTTCACCTCCCGCTCGTACCGTGTTTGCGAAAAGTGCCACGCCAAAATCTTTGAGGACGGCACCTGCGAACGCCCCCAAGAGCGCGAGATGGACCTGCCCACGCCGTGGTAGGCTGAAAATCCGTCCTTTTCCCCGGCACGCGTCTCATCTATACTCTCGCGGCGAATCGACACTTCTTGCGTGACATTCGGCCATATAGGGAGGCGCATGAACACAACGGACCTCATTACTCTCGCTGGCGGGCTTGGCCTGCTCCTCTTGGGCATGAAGCTCATGACGGACGGTCTCAAGCTCGCCGCAGGCGGCTTTTTGCGCCGCGCTCTTACTGCATCCACCAAAACGCCGCTTCGCGGCATCCTTTCCGGCTTTGTCATGACATCCGCCGTGCAGTCGTCGTCGGCGGTGACCGTGGCGGCCATCGGCTTTGTCAACGCGGGCATTATGGCCCTGACGCATTGCGTGTGGGTGGTGTATGGCAGCAACGTTGGCACCACAACCACGGCGTGGCTGGTGGCGATGCTGGGCCTGAAGGTCAGCATCAAGGCCCTTGCCCTGCCGCTTATCGCCGTCGGCACCGCGCTATGGATTGCCGGCTCGGTGTCCCGCCGCGCCGCTCTTGGCGAGGCCCTTGCCGGGTTTGGTCTCTTTTTCCTTGGCATTGAATATCTGCAAGGCGCCTTTCTGGACCTTGGGACCTCCTTTGACCTGACGAGTATCGCTCTGCCGGGGCTGGCCGGGTACGCCGCCTTTGCCGCGGTGGGCTTTGCGCTGACGTGCCTTATGCAGTCGTCCAGCGCCACGATGGCGTTGGTGCTGACGGCTACGGCTGGGGGGATGATTCCTATTGAGCAGGCGGCCGCTGCGGTCATTGGCGCCAATGTGGGCACCACCAGCACCGCCGCCCTTGCCGTCATTGGAGCAACGCCGCAGGCGCGGCGTGTGGCGGCGTTGCATATGGTCTTCAACCTGCTGACGGGGTGTGTGGCTATTGCGCTGCTGCCCGTGTTGGTGGACAGCATCATTTCCGCGCGCGCCGCCCTTGGCATGGATGCGGAGCCGGCGTCGGTGTTGGCGCTGTTCCACTCGGTGTTCAATGTGCTTGGCGTGCTGGTGATGGTGCCTATTACGCCTGCTTTGGTGCGCTTTTTGGAGAATCGCTTCCGCACCGCGGAGGAGGACGAAGGGCGCCCGTGCTACCTTGACCGCAACACCCTGAGCACCCCTGCGGTGGCCGTTGGCGCGCTGGGCAAGGAGACGGAGCGCATGGCCGACATCGCCCGCCGGGTGATGCATAGCGCGCTCAACTGCACCACGGGCCATTGCCGCGAGGTGGACCGAAGCCGCGCCATTATGGACAAACTGCACGCGGCCATTGCGGACTTTGCCACGCGGGTGTCCAAGGCCGGACTGTCGCAGCGCGCGGCGGAGGTGGTGCCGGATATTTTGCGCTCCGCGCGGTACTTTGCCATGGCGGGAGAGCAGGCGCAGGAGGCCGTGGCCATTGTGGGCCAGCTGGAAGACCTGGAAGGCGCTTCTGTGCAGCCGCTGTGGCTGGACGTTTTGGAGCAGGCGCAGTCCATTATCCTGCACGCCGACCCCGTGGATGAACGCTACGACGAGCGGCGGCTCCTTGCGAGGGAGCGCGAATTCGAGACGCGGTATCAGGAACTGAAGCTTGCGCTACTGGACGCCGGAGCGCGGGCGGGCATTGGCATTCCGGTGATGGTGGCGCATTTGGACTATATGTCCTGCGTGCACCGGATGGTGGATCAGGTGGTGAAGGGCGCGTGCCAGCTCAGCGAGGTGCGCGCCGCCTCCGTGGTGCGCAAGGCCCGGTCTGCGATGAAGGGGTAGCGCCCGGCTCCTCAGCGGCGCCAAGCTGCGCCTGCGCGCTGCGCCCGTTCGTGCCGCGGTCTTGAGCGCGGGCTGTGGGCGCTTGGCGCTGCGTTATGGGCCGCGTGCGCCTTACCTTTCAGACTGGGGGAGCCACGGCATGCGTGTCCCGCCGCCGGGTGGGGCGTCTCCCACGCCGAACGGTCTGGGGTCTGCGTCCGGACGCGGGGCGTTGGCGGTAAGCCCCCCCTGCAACGCCCCAGCGTGGCCACGAAAAAGCCCCCTTTCGGGGGCTGTGTGTCCGGGGCGGGCGGATTTTTGGAAAGTGTGCCGCATCTCCCCTCCCGAAGATCCGCACCGCCAGTCTCTGGTTATCGCCGTCAACTCAGAAGACGGAGTTCACGGTCCCTCATGAGTTTGCGCAGCTTGAGGTTGCGCGTTCCCGGCAGCCTTGGGGACAGGTCGTTGCTGTCCTTATAGGCCGGGTTTTCATCCAGAAATGTCATGTGCCACCAGATGTCATCCATGCTGATGTGCCGGCGCAGGTAGGCTTCTGATTCCATGTGGCTGAAGTGGTGCACCACGGCGTTGGTGATGACGGCGGCTTGGAGCTTTTGCGAAGCCAGCGCGCTGTTGATGATGTATTCCTCCACGCGGTGGTTGCCCTGCACGGTTTTGAGCGGCATGGGCAGGATGAGGTCCATCAGCCGCCGGTCGTAGATGACGCATTCCGTGGACAGCCGCGGGACGTAGGAGAATTCTGGGCGCTTCAGGTTCAGGAACTTTTCCTCAAAGCCGTCAAAGAGTACCTTTTCCCACAGAAAGCGGTGCAGGATGGCGTTGTGCGCCACGCTGGTGCCCGGCAGGCGCGAGCGCTCGCGCTGGTAGTGGGCGCGCAGGGCGCGGTCCATCACTTGCCGCCCGGTCACGCTCACGGGCGCCACGGTGGAGGCCAGCACCACGCGGGGGTGGTTCTTGTGCATCTTGTACGCGGCGATGAGCCGTTCCAGCCAGCGGGGCGTGACAAAGACGTCCTCGTACATCTTGATGATGACGTCGTCGATGTGGCGGGCCATGATGATGTTTTGCATAGCGACCACGGCCGGCACGTAGCCCCGCGGCGTGGTGTACACGTCAATGACGCCGGGGTGGCGCTGCTGAAAGGACTTGATGAGCAGGGAGTGCTCGTCCGAAACATCGTTGGCGAGGATATAAATCTTCTTGAAGCGGGAGAGGTCGGTGTACAGCTCAAGGCACTTCAGGCACAGGACAAAGCAATCCATGCGGTGCGATGTGATGAGCATCAGCACTGGATGGACGTCTCTCGCCCTTGGGGTGATGTCGATAATCTGTGCCATGTGCCCGCTCCCGGCGGCCTACGGTGAATCACGCTGACAAAAAGGGTGGAGTCTGCCTCTTTGTCAAATATGTGATCGGCCGTTACGGAAAATTTCTTTAGGGAAAAAATTGGAGCGGAATGAAAAAAATCCGGAGGGGTGTTCAACTGGTTGGAACACTACACGAATCCGGTGGAAAAAAATAGTGCTTTGGGAGAGAAATGTGCGTTCTTCCCCCTGCATGATGAGGTGCTTTGCATGAACATGTCTCCTTCTGCCCGTCGTCTGTACATATTCCTGATGATACTCACCCTTGCAGGTGCGGTGGGCTTGCAGGGCTGGCGGACGCTGGTCAACAACTTCGCCGTTGATGTGGTGGGTGTTGATGGTCTGGAAATGGGCATTATCCAGTCCATTCGAGAGGTTCCGGGATTTTTGGCCTTTCTGGTGGTGTATCTGCTGCTGTTTATTACGGAGCGGCGGCTTGCGGCATTTTCCATAGCCGTGGTGGGCCTTGGTGTGGCGCTGACGGGCTTTTTCCCCACCACGTGGGGATTGGTGGCCACCACGCTCATCATGTCCTTTGGCTTTCATTACTTTGAAACGGTGAATCAGTCCCTGACGTTGCAGCATTATGACCTTGCCACCGCGCCGCTGGTGTCCGGGCGGCTCAAGGGGTTGACCTCGGTGGGCAACCTTGCCGTGGGCGGGGCGATTTTTGTTTTGGCCGAGGTGTGGGACTACCCCATGCTCTTTGCCGGAGTGGGCTTGGTGGTTGTGGTGGCAGGCCTTGGGGCGCTCTTTGTCCCCATTGCCGACGTGGAGGCGCGCCCGCAGCGCAAGGGCATGCTCCTGCGCAAAAAGTACTGGCTGTATTACCTGCTGACCTTTTTCGCCGGAGCGCGGCGGCAGATTTTTGTGGCCTTCTCCGTGTTCCTGATGGTGGAGCGCCTTGGGTTTACCGTGCAGGAAGTGACGGCGCTGTTCATCTTCAACAACGTGGTGAACTGGTTTGTCTCGCCGCGCATTGGCCGCGCCATCAACCGCTTTGGCGAGCGCGCCGTGCTGAGTGTGGAGTACGCGACGCTTATTGTGGTTTTTGCCGCCTACGGCGTGGTGGAAAGCAAAATGGTGGTCGCCATCCTGTATATTCTGGACCACGTGGTGTTCAACTGCTCCATCGCCATCAGGACCTACTTTCAGAAAATTGCGGACCGCGAGGACATTGCGCCCAGCATGGCTGTGGGCTTTACCATCAACCATGTGGCGGCGGTGGTTATTCCGTTTTGCGCCGGGGCGGTGTGGCTGCTGCACCCCTCGTGGGTGTTCTTTAGCGGGGCGGTTTTGGCGGCGGTTTCGCTGGGATTTGTGCAGTGCATCCGCATTCCCAAAGCCGAAGACGGCGCCGCTTAGGCTGACCACAATGCCGCGCCCGGCAGGGGTTTTGGGCGCGGCCGTGGCGGCGGGGCCGTAGGGCAGTGGCAGAATGTGCACATGCCGGCGGTAGGGATTGCACAAGTGCACGCCCTTGCACAAAGTGCACTGATGTGGTGCAATCAACTTGCACAACGGCAGAGTGGCGGGTGAAGGCTTTTCGCGTAATTGCTTGAAAAGATTGCAATTTCAGTTTTGGCACGCCTCGTGCTTTAACTTAAGAAAACGCAAAAGCCCCAAACAAGGAGCACAAGCTATGACGAAGAAGAACACCACCATCGCAGCATTTGTCGCGGTAGCGGTTTTGACCCTCGCCGCTGTGGCATACGCCGGACCGCATCACGGACAGATGCGCGGCCAGATGGGCGGCCACGGCTGGGGACAGGGGTACTGCGGCCAGGGCTATCAGGCACTGAGCCCCGAACAGCAGCAGAAGGCCGACGCCATCGCGCAGCAGTTCTATCAGGACACCAAGCCCCTGCGCGAGCAGATGTACGCCAAGCGCGCCGAGCTGGAAGCTCTACTGGCCAGCCCCAATGCCGACCAGAGCCGTATCGACGCCGTGACCAAGGACATCGCCAATCTGCGCAGCCAGCTTTTTGAAAAGCGCGTGAAGTTCCGCCAGCAGATGGGTAACGAAACCGGCATCCGTATGCCCATGGGCCGCGGCTACGGCCACGGCGGCTACCACCGCGGTGGTGGCGGTGGCGGCTACTACGGCAACTGCCCCGCTCTCGACTAGCCCCGAACCTTCGCCACGTGGCGGAGGACAACATTACAGCCCCTCCTCATAGCGTCCCCGGGGTCGGTACAGACTGGCCCCGGGGTTGTTATTACAGGATGACCCAATGGAACTTGGTCTCCGGTCAAACAAGGATTCGAATCCCCTCCTCGTCGCCGCCATCGCCCTTGTGGTGCTTGGTCTCGGCATCAGCTACGTCACGTGGCACAATCTTCGCCAGCAGCGCGAAACCATCAACGAACACATGTTTTTGTCCTCCCGCGTAATCCTGCGTGGGATCGAGACAAGCCTCATGCGCGAAATGCGCGGGCACAGGCGGCACGGCATGCGCGGCATGATGCAGCAGCAACAGCCCCTGCCCAGCATCAAGCCGCAGGTGGTGGAGATGCTCTCGGACCTCGTGAATCAGAGCGAGGTGGAATTCCTGTCCCTGTACGCCCAAAATGGACGCATGCTGCTGTCCGTTGGCGCGGAGGGGCTCAATTATCCGGAGATTCCCGGCCACGGGTGGGATGTGCTGCAATCCACCGGCGAGTGGCAGGCCTTCTACTCCGGAGACAAACGCAATATTTTCGTGGCGGCCCTGCGCTCGCGCCGTGGCCTTGGCCAGCTGTGCGAGATGGATTCCGGCATGGGCACTGCCGGAGTTGGCGTGCCGTACCTCGTTGTGGGGCTGGATGCCACGCGCCATTTGCAGCAGTTTAAGAAATTTCGCTCCACGGCCATGTATCAGACGCTGTACGTGCTGCTGGTGGCCCTCTTTTTGTGGGGGCTGGCCATTGCCTACCTGCGCCGCCGCGACCAGGGCCGCCGTCTGAACCGTTTGGAGCGCTTCCACTCCCGGCTGCTGGACACCATGCCCGACGGCCTTGTCACCCTTGATGACGACGGTCTCATCCGCGCCGCCAACCCGGCGGCGGAGAACATCCTTGAGGTGGAGGGCAAAAAGCGCCTTGTCGGGCGCATGTGGACGGACCTGCCCCTGCGCAGCGCAGGGGGCCGCGACATTTCCGCGCAGGACAAGTGCGGCTCCGGGCGCACATGGGTGCAGTACGAGTATGCCGGACGCAGCCTTGAAGTGCTGTGCCTGCCCATTCCGCCCTCGGAGCGCGGCGCGGACGAAGCCAGTGAGCGCTTGGTGCTGGTGCGCGACAGAACGGAAATCAAGGCCCTTGAGGACGACCTTGTGGAGGTGCGTCATCTTGCGGCGGTGGGCCGCCTTGCCGCCGGATTGGCGCATGAAATCCGCAATCCCCTGAGCGCCCTGCGCGGCTTTGCCCAGTTCTTTGCGGACAAGCTGCGCGGCCAATCGCCCGAGGAGCAGTACGCCGACACTATGGTCCGCGAGGCGGACCGTTTGGACAAGGTGGTCTCGGACCTGCTGTTCCTGTCGCGCCCGCGGACGCCGGAGCGCTCCGCTGTGGACATGCAGCAGCTGACGGTGGACCTGCGGCATCTGCTGTCGCGCGATTTTGAGCTGCGCGGGGCGGAGTTTGGCACCCAGCTGAGCGATGCGCCCGTCCATGCCGACCCGGACATGCTGAAGCAGGCGCTGCTGAACCTTGTCATTAATAGCCTCAACGCCGTGCCGGACGCCGCCTCTGGCGAGACGGGCCGCGTGGAGGTTGCCACTTATCAGGAAGGCAACGCCACCATTGTGGCGGTGCGCGACAATGGCCACGGGATGACCGATGAAGACCGCGAGCACGCCCTTGAGCCGTTTTTTACCTCCCGCAAGGAGGGGACGGGCCTTGGACTCGCCATTGTGCACCGCATCATGCGCGCCCATGGCGGGCAGGTGTCCCTTGTCTCCACCACGGACGAGCGCGTGCATGGCACCGAGGTGCGCCTGAGCTTTCCGCTGGTCATTGAAGAAGAACGCTTAGACGGAGTCGACAACGATGCGTGAATATGGGGAAGCCAGAAGGGTTCTCGTCGTGGATGACGAGCCGGCTCTTCGCCTGCTTGTGGGCGCTGTTTTGCGCGATGCGGGCTGGCACGTCATGGAGGCCGAAAGCGCCGAGGATGCCCTTGGCATGTTGCCCGATGCCGGACCGGACGTGGTCCTGCTGGACATGCGCATGCCCGGTATGGACGGCCTGGAGGCTCTTGGCGCCATCCGCGCCGCCGTGCCCGGTGTGCCGGTGGTGATGCTGACGGCCTACGGGACCGTCGGGTCCGCCGTTGATGCCATGAAAAAGGGTGCCTTCGACTATCTGACCAAACCCGCGGATAATGAGGAACTCAAGGCCGTTCTCGACAAGGCGTGGGACTACTCCCGCCTTGTGGCCGAAAACCGCGAGCTGCGGCAGGAGACGGGCATCAGCGAGGGCTTCATCGGCCAAACGCCGCAGATGGAGCGCGTGCGCGACCTTATCAGCCAGACCGGTCCCACCGAGGCCACGGTCCTCGTCATGGGCGAATCCGGCACCGGTAAGGAACTGGTGGCCGCGGCCCTGCACGACGTCAGCGCCCGCGCCAAAGGCCCGCTTATTAAGGTCAACTGCGCGGCGCTGCCCGGCGATTTGCTGGAGAGTGAACTCTTTGGCTACGTGAAGGGCGCCTTTACCGGCGCGACCCGCGATAAACCCGGCCGTTTTCAGTTGGCCTCGGGCGGGACGCTGCTGCTGGATGAAATAGGCGAGATGCCCCTTGAGCTGCAGGCCAAATTACTGCGCGCCTTGCAGGAGCGCATTGTGGAACCCCTTGGCGCTGTGGGCGCCGTGCCCGTGGACGTACGCATCGTGGCCGCGACCAACCGTGACCTTGCCGCCGAGGTGGCGGCGGGGCGCTTCCGTGAAGATTTATATTACCGCCTGAACGTGCTGGAGATTCGCATCCCCCCCTTGCGTGAGCGCATGGATGACATGCCGCTGCTTGTGGCGCACCTGCTGGAAAAGCTGGGGCGCAAAAACCGCAAGCAGATGCGCGAGGTTAGCCCCCGTTTTCTGGAGGTGCTGTCGCACTACGCGTGGCCCGGAAACGTGCGCGAGCTGGAAAACGCCCTTGAACGCGCCCTCGTGCTGTCGCGTACCGATTCCCTGCGTGAGGAGGACCTGCCCCCGCAGGTGCGCGCCGGTGGCACGCCGGAAGGCATGCAGCCTGTTGCCGCGCCCACGCCCGCCGCGCGCGGTGTGATGAGCGCCGCGGCCATGGACGCCGCCCAGCCTGCGCCCCGGCCTGCAGAAGACGCGTCCGGCTTTGGCCGTCCCGGTCCCACGTCCCTTGACGATGCGGAAAAGCAAGCCCTTGTGGAAGCGTTGGAGGCCCACGGCGGCCACAGGCAGAAGACGGCGGACGCCCTTGGCATCAGCCGCCGCACCCTGCAGTACAAATTGCGCAAGTACGGATTGACCCGGCGCGCCTAGCAGGCGCGCTAATGCGCATTGGGGCGCAGAGATGACGGCCGCTCCTTGCCCCCGCATCTTTCCCCGCCGCGCGGGCAGTGAAGGCCACCCGCAACAGGGGCCTGCATGGGCAGAACAGCCTGAATGGTTTTTGACAGGCGCGCGGAAGCCGCGCCGAATCTGCGCAGGAAGACGATAGAACAAAGCGCCCGGTCCATATGGACCGGGCGCTTTTGCATTGCGAAAGGGCGCGGTTAGTCGTCCACGCCAAGGGCGGCGAGGAGCTTTTCCGGCGGGCGGCGTTCGGGCACGGTTTTGTGGGGGACGGTGCCGTCAATCCATGCCTTGGAGACGTACAGCCCGCAGTAGCATGAGCCGTATTCCTCAACGTCCGGGTCGCGGTAGACGCAGGGACAGATGATGTCGCGGTCCGCATCAAAGCCGCCGCTGGCCAATCTGCACGGACAGGCCATGTACCCGTAGCGGTCACGGTTATCCAGCAGGCTTTGCAGCAGGGGCATGGTCATGTCCATGTCCGGGTTGAAGTAAAATCCCTTGGCCTCCTGAATGGGCCCGAGGCGGGAGAAGAGTTCCTTGGCATCCATAATCAGACTCCGAGCAGGTCTTTGAGCTTGTCCTTGCGGAAGCCGACGACGACCTTGTCGCCGTCGATGACGATAGTGGGAAAGGAGACGGCGGGGTTGTGGCTGCGGACCTCGTCGATGCACTTGGTGCGCTCTTCGCCCTTGAGGTCGTCAACGTGGATGCAGTCGTATTCAACGCCGCATTCATCAAGAAATTCTTTTGTTTTTCGGCAGTGGACGCAAGTCGTAAGCGCGTAGACCTTGACGTGGCTGGCCATTGAAACCTCCGTGCCCGAAGCATGTGTGCGGTGTCGCAACGTGGGGGCGGTTGATGTCAGGTTGTCCTTCTTGTGTAAAAGCTTGCCAGTAGAAGGTCAATGGGGGACGCCGGGCTAGGCCAGTCCGCGTCTGGCACGCCGCTCCACCTTGGCCGCAAGCACGGAGCAGGTGCTGGTCAGCAGCAGGTACAGCACCGTCACGGTAATCCACGTTTCAAAGGTCATATACGTGGCGGCCATAAGCTCCATACCCTGAAAGGTCAGCTCCTGAATGGAAATGATGGAGACGATGGCGGAGTCCTTGATAGTGGAGATAAACTGCCCGGTCAGCGGCGGCACAATGCGCGACAGGGCCTGCGGCAAAATGACGCGGCGCATGCGCTGCCAGCGCGACAGCCCAAGGGCGTAGGCGGCCTCGTACTGCCCGCGCTCCACAGACTGGATGCCCGAGCGCACGTGCTCCGTAATGTAGGCGCCCTCGTACACCGCAAGGGTCATAAGCCCGGACAGAAAGGCCGAAAAGCGGTTCACCGGGGCGGCGGTGAAGGCAATAACGCCCTGCGCCCAGTCCGGTGCGGCGCGCACAAGGCTGTCCACATGCAGCGCCATGAGCAGCTGGTCCGACAGAAAAAAATAAAAGATGAACACCAGCACAAGGGGCGGCGTATTGCGCACAAGACCGACGTAGACCTTGCCCGTCAGCCGCCAAAACAGGCTGTGGCTGGTGCGCGCCAGCCCCATGGCCGTGCCGATGATGGTGGCAAACAGCATGGTCCACAGGCTGAGGCGGATTGTGGTGAGCAGTCCCTGCGTCAGTAGGCCGGGCACCCAGCCCTCCTGCGCGTCGTGGCGCAAGAGAAACTGGCCGATGCGCTCCCAGTGCCATTCGTAGTCGAGGCGGGTTTCAATGCGCCAGCCCATGTAGGCCACGCCGGCGGCGATAAGCGCCAGCAGAATGACGTCAAGGACGCCGAAGCGGGTGGATTTTTCTGGAATCACGGTGATGCTTTTGTGCGGATGGCGCGCCGCCGCCGAAGCGGCGGCGCGGGATGGCTACTGGAGCTGGTCCTGCCAGTCCATGGTGTTGAACCAGTAGTACTGGCGCTCCTGAATCCAGCCCTCGGCGCGGACCACGCGAATCCAGCTGTCGAGGAAGTTCAGGATGTCGATGTCGCCCTTGCGTACGGCAATGCCGTTGGGTTCGTTGGTGAAGGGCTCCTCAAAGGGCATGTAGAGCTTGTTCGGGTGTTTGATGGCTTCCTGCGCGGGCAGGGGGGCCATGCTCACAAAGGCGTCGGCGCGGCCGTTCAGGAGCTCCTGCACGGCCTGCGGCTCCTTGTTGAACAGCTTCATGCGGGCGTTTGGCATGTATTTCTTGGCGGCCTTGGCAGCCGTGGTGCCCTTGCGCGCGGCGATGGTGATGTCCTTGGAGTTGAAGTCCTCAAGGGCGGTGAGGCCCGGTGCGTTCTTTTTGTGCGCCACGATGGACATGCCCGTGCTGTAGTAGGGGATGGTGAAGTTCACCTTCACAGCGCGGTCCGGGCGGATGCTCATGCCGCCGATGAGCAGGTCGAACTTGCCGGCGAGCAGGGCGGGGATGATGCCGTCCCACGAGGTGGGTACAAATTCCACGTCCACGCCCATGTCCTTGGCGAGGCGGCGGGCCACGTCGATTTCAAAGCCGATGAATGTTCCGGTTTTATCCTTCATGGCCCATGGCACAAAGGTGTCCATGCCCACGCGCAGGGTGCCGCGCTTTTGGATGGTGGTCAGGGTGCTCTCCTCGGTGAGCTGCCGGGAGGTGTCCCCCGCGTGTGCCGCCACGGCAAACAGCAGAAGGACAAGGGCCATGAGGACCGCGCAGATGCTTTTGGCTTGGGTGTTCATCAGGGTCTCCTTTGCGGTGATGTGGTGCCGGACTACAGAATTTGGCTGAGGAACAGGCGGGTGCGTTCCTCGCGCGGGGTATCGAAGAAGACGTCGGTGGAGGCCTCCTCCACGATGCGTCCATCCTCCATAAAGATGATGCGGTCGCCCACCTCGCGGGCAAAGCCCATTTCGTGGGTGACGACAACCATGGTCATGCCTTCGCGGGCGAGGTCGCGCATGACTTCAAGCACCTCGCCGATCATTTCGGGGTCCAGGGCGCTTGTGGCTTCGTCAAAGAGCATGACGCCCGGATGCATGGCCAGGGCGCGGGCAATGGCCACGCGCTGCTGCTGGCCGCCGGAGAGCTGCGCCGGATAGCTGTCGCCCCGGTCGCCAAGCCCTACCCGCGTGAGCAGGTCCATGCTGGTTTGGGTGGCGTCGGCGTCGGATTTGCGGCGGACAAGGGTTTGGGCAAGGTTCACATTCTCCAGCACCGTCAGGTGCGGGAACAGATTAAAGGACTGAAAGACCATGCCCACGTCCTGCCGGATGGCGTCGCGGTTTTTCCGGTCGCCATTCAGGGGAATGCCGTCGATGACGATGTGGCCCTCGTCAATGTCCTCCAGCCCGTTGAGGCAGCGCAGCAGGGTGGACTTGCCCGACCCGGACGGACCGATGATGACGACCATTTCACTGCGCATAACGCTGAGGCTGACGCCCTGCAGGGCGCGCACGCCGTTGGGAAAGGTCTTGGACACGCCGTCCACGGTGATGATGGGCGACTCGTCCTGTGCGCCGCGTTTGGCGGATTGTGTGGAGGTATCAATGAGCATGGGGCTCCTCGCTATACAGCCGGCGTTCAAGGACGGAGGCGACCCACGACAGGCTGATGGTGACGGCCAGATAGATGGCGGCCACAGTGAACCAGATTTCGAAGGTCAAAAACGAATCCGCAATGACGAGCTGGCCCTGCTGGGTTAGCTCGTACACCGCAATGGTGCTGGCGAGGGCGGAGTCCTTGACGAGGGACACGGCAACGCCCGTCAGCGGTGGCAGAATGCGGCGGATGGCCTGCGGCAGAATGATTTTACGGTAGGTGTCAAAGCGTGACAGGCCAAGGCTGTATGCGGCCTCCCACTGTCCGATTTGCACGGACTGGATGCCCGCGCGGAAAATTTCCGATGCATAGGCTCCCTCAAAAAGGGACAGCGTGAGCACAGCGGCGGTAAAGGCCGAGATGTCCAGTACAGGAGCAATGACGAAATAGATGAAAAACAGCTGGATGAGCAGCGGTGTGTTGCGGATAAGCTCCACGTACCCCTGCGCCACCACGCGCCCCATAAAGGAATCCGACAGGCGCAGTACGGCGGCGGTCAGCCCAAAGACAAGGGTCAGGCCAAGGCTGAGGCCCGTAATCTGGAGCGTGACCCACAGCCCCTGAAGGAGCGGCCCCGGGGTGAAGGTGCCCCCGGAGAAGGAATACAGATAGCGCGGCACAAGGTACCACTGCCACTGGTACCCCAGCCCGCCTTCGCCAAGGAACAAAAGCCACAGGATAAAGGCCCCAAGGCCAAGGAACTTGGCGATGTCGATGGCGGAGCGCCGCAGGGTTGGTCTGGTGAGGGTGGCCGTGGTCATGCCTGCGTCCCCCTGCGTTGCGGCGGGGACAGGCGGGGCATGATGCTGGCGGAAAGAGAGAAGGCATGCCGCCCGCACGCGCCGGGGCGCGGCGCATGCAAACGTGGTGCGGACAAAGGGCGGAGCAGGGCGGCGGGGGAAGGCATGGGCTAGTGCTCCGTGTCCGCTATGGCGCACAGTTCACCGCCGGGGCCGTAAAAGACCACGGACGTCTGTGGCGCGTACTGCAAGCGCTGTGTCTGGCGGGTTCGCATGATGGGCATCCTTTCGGTATCGGCTTTTCAGCGTAGCAGAACCTGAGGCATTTGCAAACGCGGGGGCGCGTGTCCCCCGGCATCTACCCGCTATGGTCGTCCGGCGTGGGTGGGCAGGAGCGCTCCACCAGTTTCATATACTTGTGGAAGGCATAAATAAAGGCGTGCACGCCCAGCACCAGCCCCGCGCGTCCGTCGCGGAAGCCCTGCTTAAGGATGTACTGCTTCAGGAACTTGCCAAAGGCATGGGCCAGCGCCGTGCCGACACCGGCGCGGCGGCCCTTGGCCTGCATCTCGCGCGCGGCAAGGGAGGTGTAGCTGTTGATCTTGTCCAGATGCTCGGCAAGGTCGGCGTAGGGGTAGTGGATGATGTCGCCCTCAAGGGGGCGCGTCGCGGCCGTGGGGTGGAACTCCTCGTGTGGGAGCATGCCGCGGATTTCCACGCTGTCCAGCCGGAAAACGCGCAGCAGGCGGTCAGGATACCAGCCGCTGTGCATGATGAAGCGGTCCAGATACCACGAGCGGCGCGGGCACCAGAAGCCCCCCGCGCCCTGCGGGTCGGCAAGGGCGCTGAGGACGGAGGTACGCAGCTCCGGCGAAAGGAATTCGTCCTGATCAAGGGTGATAATCCATGGCGATTCCACCTGCTCAAAGGCAAAGCGGAACTGCGGGATGGTGCCTTCCCAGTCGCGGTGCAGAATGTCCGCCCCCGCGGCTTTGGCGATATCGAGGGTGGCGTCGGTGCTGCCGGAGTCCACCACCAAAAGCCTGTCGCAAAAGTCGAGGCTGGCAAGGGTCTTGGCGAGCCACTTCTCGCCGTTGAAGGTCAAGATAACGCCGGTGATGTTTTGGTTCATGCGTGCTTTTGGGGGATGCCGCGCCGGCGTGGGGGTGCCACGCCGACGGGCAGTGAAAAAGTGTTCGTGAAGGGCCGCCGCGCGGAGGCGCTAAAAGTCCGGGGCCTCGGCTTCGCTGTCGTCGCCTGCCAGCTTTGCTTCAATGATGGCGATGGCGTCGGCCACCACGGCATCCAGCGGCTGAGAGGCATCCACAATGCGGAAGCGCTTGCGGTGCAGGGCGGCCAGCGTCAGGTAGCCTTCACGCACGGTGTTGTGAAAGTTCAGGCTTTCGGCCTCAAAGCGGCCCTCGGTGTCGCACTTCTGCTCCTGCATATTGCGCGAAACCGCGCGGCCAAGGCCGACCTCGGCGGGCAGGTCGAAGAGCAGGGTCAGGTCCGGCCACATGCCGGAGACGGCCACATCGTTGAAGCTGTGCAGCTGCTTGGGGTCCAGCCCGCGGCCGTAGCCCTGATACGCCACGGTGGAGTCGGCGTAGCGGTCCGAAATGACAATCTTGCCCGCTTCAACGGCAGGGCGGATGACCGTGGAGACATGCTGGGCGCGGTCCGCAAGGTAGAGGAACAGCTCGCTCGGGCCGGTCAGGTCCGTGCTCTCGATGTCGAGGAGCAGCTTGCGCAGTTCGCGGCCGATGCGGCTGCCGCCGGGTTCGCGGGTCAGCAGGACCTCGCGCCCTGTTTCCTCCAGATGCTTCTGGACGGCGCGCAGCACACTGGATTTGCCGGAGCCTTCTATCCCTTCAAAGGTAACAAACATAGCTGGTTGCTTTCCTCTTTGTCGCACTCGGGGCGCGGCTTTGGCGTGTGAAATGGGCGGTAGACGGGGCGCGACAGAGCACGCAGATACTGGCTCCAGCCGGTTTCGCCGTCGGGGATGTCTTCCAGAGCGCCGGAGACGGTGTTCATCTTGGCGTCCATGTTGTCCGCAAAATGCAGGGCAAAGGCCTCGGCTGTCTTGGGCCGCTTGGGCGAGCCGAATTCCAGCTCGCCATGGTGGCTGAGAATCAGATGCTTCAGGTGTATCTTCAGCTCCGGCTCAAGGTCCTTGGCCTTCAAGAGGAACGGTTCCAGAACGTCCAGCCCCAGCTGGATGTGGCCCAGAAGCCGCCCCATGTCTGTATGCTCCCGCGCGGGGCCTTCCGCGTATTCCCACGCCTTGCCAAGGTCGTGGAAAATGGCGGCGGCTAGCAGTACCTGCCGGTCCAGATTGGGGTACAGGTCGCAGTAGCTCATGCACAGGTTGCACACGGCAAGGGTATGCTCCAGCAGTCCGCCCGCGTAGGCGTGGTGGATGCTGATGGCGCCGGGAGCCTTCATGATGCGCGATTTGACCTCGGGCGCGGTGAGCACCTTGCGGCACAGGGTGCGCCACGGCTTGTGCTCCAAGTGGCGTTTACACAGGCGCTCGATGTCCGCCAGCATGTCTTCCGGCTCGCGCTCGCTGGAGGGGATAAAGTCGCCAATGCGCAGGCCCTCGGCGTCGGGGTCGAGGATTTTGACGGCATCGGCCACAACCTGCGGTTGGTCGCGGTAGGTGCCGACCTGCCCGCGGATGCGGACAACCATCCCGGCGGCAAGTTCCGGACAGTTTTGGCTGTGCGGCGAAAAAATCTTGGCGGGAACCTCTCCGGAGTTGTCGGCGAGCGTCAGGCCCCAGAAGGGACCGTTTTTTGCCTGCCCGAGTCGGGCTTCCGTCAGGACGAACACGTCGTCCACCGTCTGACCGGGGGAGAGGTCGTGCACGAAGGTCTGCTTTCGGGTCATGGTTCCGTCTTGTCGTGTCAAGGTGTCTCTCTATAGGGAGCGGCCCCGCTTTGGCTGTGCGGCCGCGTCATAGTCAATTGCGGCGGACGGCTGTCCCCACAGCACCGAGGCATAGCAGAGTCCCCGCGGGGGCGCAATGTGCGCGCCCGCCGCGCGCGGCGCATCGCGCCGGAGTTTTGGGCGTTTTTGTGGCTGGGGTCCTCAGCTTTGGCGGCGCTGTTTCGCCGCGTTCTTTTGCCAGCACAGGCCCACGCCGGTCCCTGCGTTTCACACCGGGATGAGGGGATTTCCCCTTGGGCGTTGCGGGTCATCTGCGCTTGGGCTATCGTCGGCTGGACTGCGTCGGCGCAGCCGCGCCGACGGCCATCCGTTCACGTTTAACCGACCAAAAAATCCATGAATATTCTTCTTACCAACGACGACGGCATTCAGGCCCCCGGCCTCCGGGCCATCTACAAGGCGCTTTTGGACGCCGGGCACACCGTGCAGGTTGTGGCCCCCGTGTCCGAGCAGTCCGCCGTTGGACACGCCATTACCATCGCCATGCCCCTTAAAGTAAAAAACTTCAGGGAAAACGGCTTCAAAGGCATTGGCGTCTACGGCACCCCCGCAGACTGCGTCAAGCTGGGTCTGACCACGCTCCTCAGCGGCCAGCGCCCCGACCTTGTGGTCTCCGGCATCAACAGCGGCTGCAACGTTGGCGTGGATATCATCTACTCCGGCACCGTCAGCGCCGCCACCGAAGGCGTGCTGGAGGGCATCCGCGCCATTGCCGTGTCCTACGACGATTGGACGCCGCAGGATATGACCGGGCAGGCCAAATGGGCCGCAGACTTCATTGGCCGTACCGACTGGGACGCCCTGCCGCCGGATGTTCTGCTGAACCTGAATCTACCCAAAGGCCCCATCGAAGAGGCCAAGGAACTTGTCCTCTGCCCGCAGACCAGAACCTCCTACCGCGACTGGTATCAGGAGCGGCATGACCCGCGCGGCAGCGCCTACTACTGGCTGGAAGGCGAAATCCCCCACGAGCGCGTTGGTCCGGAGACGGACCGCGGCAAGCTGAGCGAAGGGCACATCACCCTGACGCCCCTGCAATTTCGTCTGACTGACGAGGCATTGCTCAAGCAGCTGGATGCCCTTGGCGTTCGTTGACAGCAAGCCCCTGACGGGACTATATAATAGTGGTTTCACAGTCAGTCCGCCCGGACCGGTAGACCGGTCCGGGTGGGTTTGTAGTGCGCAAGGCAGGGCAGTGTCCCACTGCTGACACGGCAAAAGA
Source organism: Desulfobaculum senezii (assembly GCF_054657395.1). Taxonomy (NCBI): domain Bacteria; kingdom Pseudomonadati; phylum Thermodesulfobacteriota; class Desulfovibrionia; order Desulfovibrionales; family Desulfovibrionaceae; genus Desulfobaculum; species Desulfobaculum senezii. Next base: position 593,881 of record NZ_BAAHYU010000003.1, read on the forward strand.
GCCTGAAAAAGCAGACGGTTGCCCGTACCCATATCTTTTATCAAAACAGGATACCGAGGAGGACTTCATGCCACTTACCGGACCCAAGGAGATGTTCGAGAAGGCGTATGCTGGTGGTCACGCCGTTGGCGCTTTCAACGTGAACAACATGGAGATCATTCAGGGCATCATCGCCGCGGCCGAGGAGGAGCGCGCCCCGCTTATTCTCCAGGTCTCCGCCGGGGCACGAAAGTACGCCAGCCAAGTGTACCTGATGAAGCTGGTCGAGGCCGCGCTTGTTGAGTCCGACCTGCCCATCTGCGTGCATCTGGACCACGGCGCCGACTTCGATATCTGCAAGGCCTGCATCGACGGCGGCTTCACCTCCGTGATGATCGACGGCTCGCATCTGCCCTTTGAAGAAAATATCGCCGTCACCAAAAAGGTTGTCGAATACGCCCACGACAAGGGCGTGTGGGTCGAGGCCGAACTCGGCCGTCTGGCCGGCATCGAAGAGCATGTTGTCTCCGAGGAAAACGTCTACACCGAGCCTGATCAGGCCGTGGAATTCGTTGAGCGCACCGGGTGTGACTCCCTCGCCATCGCCATCGGCACCAGCCACGGCGCATATAAGTTCAAGGGCGAGCCGCGCCTCGACTTTGAGCGCCTGGAGACCATCACCAACATGCTGCCCAAGTACCCGCTGGTGCTCCACGGCTCCTCGTCCGTGCCGCAGGAATTTCTCGACATGGCCAATGCCTTCGGCGGCGAAATCCCCGGCGCCAAGGGTGTGCCCGAGGACCTGCTGCGCAAGGCCGCCAAGTACGGCGTCTGCAAGATCAATATCGACACCGATATCCGCCTTGCCATGACCGCCGTCATCCGTAAGACCCTCACCGAGCAGCCCGCTGTGTTCGACCCCCGTAAGTACCTTGGCGCCGCACGACAGGCCGTTAAGGACATGGTGCAGCACAAGATTAAGAACGTGCTCGGCTCTTCCAACGCCATCTAAGCTGAGAAGGATTATACAATGGCAGTTAAAGTCGGTATCAACGGTTTTGGCCGTATTGGCCGTTTTCTTACCCGCCTCATCGCCAAGGATGAGAATCTCGAACTGGCAATGATCAACGCCCGTGCGGACAACGAGTCCCTCGCGCATCTGCTGAAGTACGACTCCGTCCACGGACGTTACGACGGTGAAATCGTCGCCAACGAAGAGGGCTTCGTCATCGACGGCCAGCAGGTGAAGGTCACCCGCCACGCCATCGGCGAGTGGACCTGGAGCGACTGCGACGTCGATATCGTCGTGGAAACCACCGGCCGCGTGAAAGACGGCAAAGGTCTCGCCGAGCACATCGCGTGCGGCGCAAAGAAAGTCATCATCGGTGCCCCCGGCAAGGACGTGGACCTCACCGTCGTGCCCGGCGTCAACGACGACCTCTACGACCCCGCACAGCACAACGTGCTGTCCAACGCCTCCTGCACCACCAACTGCATGGCCCCCGCCACCAAGGTGCTGAACGACACCTTCGGCATCAAGCACGGCCTGATGACCACCATCCACTCCTACACCATGAGCCAGCGCATCCTCGACGGCTCCCACAAGGACCTGCGCCGCGCCCGCGCCGCAGGGATGAGCATCATCCCCACCACCACCGGTGCCGCCAAGGCCGTGACCGCCGTCATCCCCGAGCTCAAAGGCAAGCTCGACGGCATGTCCATGCGCGTGCCCACCCCCAACGTCTCCCTCGTGGACCTCGTTGTGGAAGTGGAGAAGGACGTCACCGTCGAAGAAGTCAACGCCGCCCTCAAGGCCGCCGCTGAAGGCCCCATGAAAGGCAACATGGGCTTCTCCGAAGAACCCCTCGTCTCCATCGACTACGTGTCCAGCTCCTACGGCGGTATCGTCGACTCCCTGCTGACCTCCGTCATGGACAAGCGCATGGTGAAACTCATCATCTGGTACGACAACGAAGGCGGCTACTCCAACCAGCTCCTTCGCTTCATCCGCCGCGTCGCCAAAGACCTGTAAAAGGTCACCGCGCACCGCCGCGAATGAACGAGAATTCAAAAGGGAGGCTCCCCAAAGGAGCCTCCCTTTTTTTGCGTTTTGTGGGGGAATGTGTGGGTGGGGTCTGTGGTAGGTGGTTTGGCAGGGGCTATTTTTGCCTCCGGCGGGTTAAGGACTACCGTCCTTAACGATCCTGCGTGCGCACGTGCCGGCTGCCTTTTTCTGTGGCGGTCGTCACCCCTGTGGTGCTCTCGTCCGTGGAGAAGGGGGAAGAAGGCGGTCGGCCGGTGGGTGTGGTTTGGCAGGGGCTATTTTTGCCTCCGGCGGGTTAAGGACTACCGTCCTTGTATATTGACCCTCAAGCCGAAGGCGGAGAAAAAAGGAAGCCGCCTCCATGACTGGCATGAAGGCGGCTGTTGCGGCAGACCGTACGTCCTTGAGTAATGAGCTCGTTGTTAAGCTGGGTCGCCGCAATATGTAGTACAAACTCGAATGATTGTTAGAGCACAAAGCTCGAATTTGCAAGGAAGAGTGAACTACGATGAAACGCACCATGGGCATTGACGTATCGAAGGCCAAGCTTGATGTCGCCATTTCTGGTGACGACAGCACGTCCACTGTTGAAAATACCCCTTCGGGTTTTCAGCAAATCGTTGAGACGGCAGAAGCGCATAATGTTGAGCTCGTCATCGTGGAAGCGACAGGTGGATATGAGTCTGACGCCGCAGATTTTTTGATGGAGCAAGGCATTCCCGTCGCTGTTGTGAATCCTCGCCGTGTGCGTGACTTTGCCCGGAGCCTCGGAGTGTTGGCGAAGACGGATCGTATTGATGCTCTTGTTCTTGTTCAGTTTGGGGAAGTCGTCCCTGTCCGGGAAAATCAAAAAGTCCGGGCAACTCAGCGCAAGCTGGAAACTCTAGTTAACCGTCGTCGGCAGGTCGTCGAAATCCTTTCCCGGGAGCGCGTTCGCTTGCAGCGAGCTTCGTCTGATGTGCGCCCTTATATTGAAGACGTCATTGCTACTCTAAGAACGCAAGAAAAGAGTTTGTCACTTGAAATCAAGAAACACATTCTCAGTGACAAAGATTTTAGCGATAAGGCAACGTTGCTTGAAACCACGAAAGGGATTTCGTCAGTAACCTCTGCGACTCTTCTTGCTTTCTTTCCTGAGTTGGGGACGTTAACGCCGAAGCAAGCAGCTTCTCTAGCAGGCCTGGCACCATTCAACAGGGATAGCGGCAAGAAAACGGGGCAACGTTGCGTTTGGGGAGGACGAATAAAAGTACGTAGCGCCCTTTACATGAGCGCAATCTCAGCGACTGTCTGGAACCCTGCAATTCGAGCCTTCTACCAGCGTCTTTGCGATGCGGGCAAACCTAAAAAGGTCGCCCTCACTGCCTGTGCAAGGAAGCTTCTCGTGATTTGCAATGCGATTTTACGGACGGGAAAACCTTGGGATCCTGCACTTAACGCTTGATTGCCAATACGATTGCTTAACGATCCTGCGTGCGCACGTGCCGGTTGCCTTTGTCTGTGGCGGTCGTCACCCCTGTGATGCTCTCGTCCGCGTGGATGGGTGAGATTTTTTTGGGGGGGGAGGTGTGTGAAGGGCGGTGAGAATCCCTGTTGGGGACGTGTACGAAGAAAAAGGGAGAAGGCAAAAGGACCCGCCCGCCCACCCCTATTTTTCGGGCGGCTTCCGCCCGAAAAATCCTGGGGATTCTCAAGGGTGTCACACCCTTGAGCCGCCGGAGGCCCTCTTTTTCTTGCTCTTCCTACTCTCCTTTCACCTCATGAATCCGCGCGGTGCCGTCGGTGAGTTCGGTGGTGTATTCTTGCAGGGCTTGGGCGTTGTCTTTGGGGAGGGTGAGGGTGAAGGTGGCGTCACGGGCGTAGGTTTCGTTGTCGATGGTTGCTTCGAAGGTTGGCAGGGCGCGTTTGAAGAGGGTGATGTGCTTGTAGTCGATGCTGATGCTGAGGCGCACGGCATCGAAGCGCCGTGTTGTGGGCAGGGAGTCGAGGGCGAGTTGCACCATGCTGGAGTAGGCGCGCACGAGGCCGCCGGTGCCGAGCTTGATACCGCCGAAGTAGCGGGTGACCACGGCGGCTATTTCGCCGACGCCGGAGTGCATGAGCACGTTCAGCATGGGCCGTCCGGCGGTGCCGGAGGGTTCGCCGTCGTCGGAGCAGCCGACAAAGGCGGAGTCGCCGGCGGGTCCGGCGTTGAAGGCCCAGCAGTTGTGGTTGGCGTCGGGGTGCTGGGCTTTGATGTCGGCGATGAAGGCGCGTGCTTCGTCCACGGTGGTCACGTGGGCGATGGTGGTGATGAAGCGGCTGCGCTTAATGGAATCCTCGGCGCTGTGGCGGGGGATGGCGGGTATGGCGTATTCCTGTGACATGGGTGGATGCATACCGGGATGCGCGCGGAAGTGCAATCGGGGGCGCTTGGGGCTTTGACGAGTGCGGCTGACCTGGGCTAACGAGGCAGGATGAAGAACGAACGATGCATCACGGCGTGTACATTGGACTGTCCCGATACGTGTTCCCTTGTGGCGCAGCGGGACGAGGACGGGGCGATACGCCTCCGGGGCAATCCTGATCACCCTTTCACGCGCGGCTTTATGTGCAGCAAGACGCAGCGCTTTGGCGAGCGCCTGACGCATGGCGAGCGCATTACGCAGCCATTGGTCCGCGAGGGCGGCAATTATTGGCCTGTGACGTGGGACGAAGCGTTTTCGCTTATTGCGCGGCGTGTGAACAAGCTGCGGCGCACTCCGGAGTCCATCCTGCATGTGCGCGGCTTTGGCTACCGCGGGGTGCTGGCGGATGCATCGAAGTATTTTTTCCGCTCGCTCGGGGCGTCGGCCACCAGCGGTTCTGTGTGTGATGAAGCGGGCATTGCCGCGTGCGAGCAGGACTTTGGCGAGCTGGCGCAGAATGCGCCGGATGACCTGTTGCGTGCCCGGCGCATTGTGAACTGGGGGCGTGATTTATCGCGGAGTTCCGTGCACTTGGCGGCGCTGGTGCGTCAGGCGAAGAAGGGCGGCGCGCAGGTGCTGACCATTTCGCCGGGCGGCGATGGCAACGGGGACTTTTCCGACGCGTTGGTGCGCATCCGGCCGGGGACGGACCGCTTCCTTGCGGCGGCGCTGTGCAAGGGGCTGATGGAGCACGGCGTGGACGCGGCGGTGGCGCGCGGGTGCGCCAATCTGGACGCCCTGTCGCGCGGGCTGGAACGCTGGACCGTGGCGGAATTGCTGGCGCGGTGCGAGGTTACGCCCAGCGACTACGCGGAACTGCTGCGGTGGTACGTGGAAGAGGGGCCGACGGCAACGCTGATTGGCTGGGGCCTGCAACGCTACGTGCACGGCGGCGAGAATGTGCGGTTTATTAATGCGGTTGCCCTGCTCTCGGGGAATATTGGCGTGTCCGGGGGCGGGAGCTATTATGGCATTTCCTCCAGCAGAAATTTTGTGAAGTGGGCAAAGGCCGCGGGAACGCCGCCGCGCAAGCTGCCCATCCATGACCTTGGCCGCGCCATCCTGCGGGCGGACCCGCCTGTGGAAATGATATGGGTGGACGGCATGAACCCTGTGAATCAGATTCCGGCTGGCGATGTCCTTGAGGAGGCGTTCGGCAAGTGCGGGTTTGTCGTGGTGGTGGAGTCGTTCTTTACGGACACGGCGCTGCGGGCGGATTTGATTTTGCCGTGCGCGCTGATGATGGAGCGCGAGGACGTGGTTGGCTCGTCCATGCACAACTATGTGAACTGGTCGGCCAAATGCTTTGACCCGCCGGGAGAGGCGCGGTGCGACTGGGATATCTATGCCGAGCTTGGCCGTAGGCTCGAGAAGCCCATCCACCTGCCGGACCCGGAAGAGGTCTTGAAAACGGCGCTGGATTCGCCGTCCCTTGGAGTGACGCCGGATGCACTGCGTGAGCGCGGCTTTGTTGAGGGGCGGTGGCCCAAGGTCGCGTTCGAGGGGCTGACGTTCAGCCACGCGGACGGCCTGTACCGCTTCCCCGAGCATCTGCACGAGGAGCCGGCCGTGGACGCGGAGTACCCCAGCCAACTGCTGACGTTGGTCAGCAAGCGCGCCATCCACTCGCAGATTCCCTTTGACGAGGACCCGGAAGCGCCGGAGGCGTTCGTCTCGCCGCAGAATCCGGAACTCCGGGGGCTGGACCTTGAGCGCCAGGTGTACGTAGCCACGGCGCGCGGACGCGTGGCAGTGCGCGTGCGGCTGGACGAGAGCCTGCACCCGGGGGTGATTGTGGTGCGCCGTGGCGGCTGGATGCGCCACCAGCGGTGCCTGAATCCGCTTATTACGCCGAGTGAAACCGACCTTGGCGGCGGCACCGCATACTACAGCCAGCGCGTGCGGCTGGAGAATTAACGCGGCGCGTCTGCGCGCATAAGTTGATGTTCAGGGGCGGCCCTTCCTGCGGGAGGGGCCGCCTTCTTTTGTGGGACGGGGCGGTGCGTTAAAACGACAAAAGATTCAAGATTTGAGAAGGCGCGCCGATGCGGGGGGGGACGGGCTAGGCCCGGTGGGCAAGGTTGCCTTCGCCGGTTTGGCGCTCGCCAAGGGGCAGGCGGATGATGAAACAGGCGCCGTGGCCGGGTTCGGAGCGCACGTGGAATTCGCCGCCGTGGTTCTGGGTGATGATGAAGTACGATACGGACAGGCCAAGGCCTGTGCCCACACCCGGGGGCTTGGTCGTGTAGAACGGCTCAAAGATGCGCTTTTGCAGGGCGGTGTCCATGCCGGGGCCGTTATCCTGCACCTCGATGACGGCCATGGTGCGTTCCTTTTTTGTGCGCACGGTAATTTGGGGCGGCGCGCCGTTTGTGCCGTGGATGGCCATGGCCTGTGTGGCGTTGCGCAGTATGTTCAGCAGAACCTGCTCGATTTCGGTGCGGATGCAGACCACGTCGGGCAGGCCGTCGGCGTGCTCGCGCACGATGTCCACTTTGCGGAAGTCGTACTTTTTTTTCATGTCGTAGTCGTTGGCGGCAAGCTCGATGGTGTCGGCGACGATGTCCTCCAGCCGTGCGGGGAGCATGCGCGATTCGCTCTTCCGGCTGAAGTCCAACATGTTGGAGACGATGCGCGCCGCGCGCTTGCCTGCATCGCGGATGCCGGTGAGCATGCGGAAGATTTTGCGGCGCTCCATATACTCGCGCACGGTGTCCAGCGTGGTTCCGGATTCGTCCGCCGCGCGGATGTTGGCGGGCAGGTCCGGCGACAGGCGGCGCTCGACGTTTTGCACGCCTTGGAGGATGGCCCCAAGGGGATTGTTGATTTCGTGCGCCATGCCTGCGGCCAAGCCGCCAACGGAGAGCATCTTCTCCGTCTGAATCATCATTTCCTCAATGCGGACGCGGTCTGTGACGTCGTCCACGCGGATGACCGCGCCGGCCTCGCGGCTGGAGAGCAGGGGATAGATGGCGATATCCTCGTAGCATTCTTCGCCATCCACGGTGTGGGGGCGACGGCGCATGACATAGGGCGACCCTTCGTTGATGGCGGCAAGGACGTTGCTCATCTCTGGCGCAAGGCGGGGGAGCACTTCGGCAAGGGGGGAGCCGATGGCCTGTATGGGGGAGAGGCCTGTGTCGTCCGTGGCGCGGCGGTTCCACTGGTTGACGACGCCCTCTGGCGTCACGCTGACGAGGATGGAGGGCATGGAGTCAAAGACGCTGGTCAGGCGCTGTTGCAGGCGTTTTGCTTCCTGCTCGGCCTTGCGGCGGTCGGCTATTTCGTTGCGCAGGGCGGCGTTGCGCTCGCGCAGTTCGGAGTTTTTGGCGTCGATTTCTTCGTACGAGGCCGCAAGTTGGTCGGACATATGGTTGAACGCCGTGCCCAGCTCGCCGATTTCATCGTTGCTGGTGATGGCGACACGGTGGCTAAAGTCGCCCCGGCGCGTTTCGTCAATGGCGTCGCGCAGGTCGTGGATGGGGTGGATGATGGTGCGGATCATGCTGAGGTTGAGGACGATAACCATCACAATCAAAATGCCGGAGATGAGGAGCAGGATGTTGCGGTGCGCGGCGGCAAGGGCGGTTTCCACCTCCTGCAGGGAGTAGGTGAGCGCGATGACGCCAAGGCTGGTGCCAATGATGCGGATATCGCGCGCAAAGTACAGTGCGCTGGTGTCCTGCCACTGCGTGCGGCGGGTGATGGCGCTGTTTTGAACCTTGATAAGGTCCTCGGCGGGCAGCTTGTTCACGCCGCTGCGTTCGGGTTGGTGCGTGCTGACAAGAAGCTGCCCGGACGCATCGAAGATGGAGACCTCCAGCATTCCCGGTACATCAAGAATTTGGTTGATGCGCAGGTCCAGCGCCCGGATGCGGCCTTCAAAAAGTTCGTTGGCGAGGGGTTCGAGGTCGCGCTGGACGAGGGTTTCCAGCAGCAGGCTGACGTTTTCGATGGTGGTGGCGATGCGTTTGTTGTTGAGGTCGGTGAGCACGGCTGTGGAGACCACAGCGATGAAGACCACGGTGGCGGCGATGGTGATGTTGAGTTTGTTCTTTAACGTCAGCCGCATGGATTGGTCCGGTGTGCTCAGGGTTTTCTGGGGGGAATACTCTTTATGTACTCTATCGTTTTATTGCGCCCCACGCCAAGCAGAACGGCGCCTTTGATAGGGCTGCCGTGGCTGCTGAAGGTGATGGGCCCGGTGGCCCCGGGGTAGGCGATGGTGGAGGCGAGGGCTGTGCGGATGGCGGCGGGGTTGCAGCTGCCGGCGCGGCGGACGGCATCGGCAAACAGGCCCACGGCGTCATAGGTGATGATGTGGGCGCCGTTGATGCGGGCGGCGGCCTCCGCACCTCGCGCGGCGGTAAAGCGCGCCAGCATGGCGCGGCTGGCCGGAATGGGCACCTGTGGATGCCAGTGCGAGATAAAATAATGCCGCCGGGAAAGGTCCGTGCTGAAGGTGCTTGATTGAAAGAGGTTGGACCAGCCATCCCCGCCGATGAAGGTGGCGGTAAGGCCCATGCCTTCGGCCTGGTTAAGGATAAGGGCCGCATCGCGGGAGTGGCCGGGGACGAAGACAATGTCAGGGTGGTGGGCTTTGATTGCCTTAAGCTGTGCGGAAAAATTCGCCGTATCCATGAGGTATTCACCGCGGTGGACGATACGTCCTCCGGCGCGCTTGAATTGGGCGCTGAAGTGCTCCGCCATGCCGGTGCTGTAGGGCGTGCTGATATTGGTGAGAATGGCGGCTGTTTTTGCCCCAAGGGTGGTACGGGCGACATCGGCGGCAAGGGCGGCCTGGAAGCTGTCCAAAAAACCTGCCTGAAAAATAAAGTCGCCAATGCGCGATATTCCGTCGCTGGTGGCGGCTGCGGCAATCATGGGCACCCCGGCCTTTTGCAGCACGCGGGCCATGGCGTAGGCTTGTGAGCTCCAAAACGGCCCCACCACGGCGCAGACGCCGTCCTGTATGGCGCGCTCTGCCGCGGCGCGGGCACCAAGGGCGGAGCTGCGGTTGTCATATTCCAGCAGAACAACGCGTCGGCCAAGCAGGCCGCCTTGGTCGTTGATTTCTTCTACGGCAAATCGAGCAAGGGTGTAGTTTTGGACATTGGGATTGGCGGCAAGGCCCGTCTTGGCGAACACCGCGCCCAGCAAAATGGGGCCGTCCTGCGCGGCAAAGGCGGGGCAGGAGAGCGTCAGGAAGACGAACCAAATACACAGAGAGCGCATCAGGGTGTTCCTCTGGTTACGAATCGTTTGAGAGTCCCCGGCTGCGTGGCGGGGACTACTGGGGCGCCCCGTCAAAGCCGGAGAGCGTTTTCTTGTAGATGAGGCGTGTTGGAGTCAGTTCAAGGACGACGGCGTCCTTGTGGGGGCTGCCGTCCTCCATGTAGTCAAAGCGTCCGGTGACGCCGACAAAGTCCGTGGTGGCGGCAAGGGCGTCGCGCACGGCCTTGGGGTCGGTGCTTCCGGCCCGCCCGATAGCGCGGACCAGCAGGTTGAGCGTGTCGTAAGCGAGAACGTTTCCGGCTTCCAGTTCGGTGCCGTGCGGCGCGTAGGGCGATGCGGCATAGGCCTTTATGAAGGTCTTGCTTTGGGGGATGGGAGCGTCGGCGTGCCAATGGGAGATGCAGTAGGCCGTGATGGTGTTGTCGAACTCCAGCGGCAATTTATACATCGGTCCCCACGAGTCGCCGCCAAGGAATATTTTGGTGATGCCCATGCGTGCGGCCTGGGCGATGGCCGCCGCCGAGTCGCGGGGATAGCCGGGCATAAAGATGACGTCGGCTTCTGTGGCGTTGAGCGCCGAGAGCTGTGGGGTAAAATTGCGGGTGGAGGAATGGTACTCGCCGGTGTAGATGATGGAGCCGCCGCCATGCAGAAAGTTGGCGCCAAAGGACTTGGCAAGGCCGATGCTGTAGGCGTTGCTCACATTGACGAGGAGGGCCGCGCGTCTTGCGCCAAGGTCCTCAAGGGCAAAACGCGCGGCAACGCGTCCCTGAAAGGCGTCCGTAAAGCAGGCGCGGAAGATGAAATCCCCGGTTTGCGTAACGGCGTCTGCCGTGGCGGAGGTCGCCACCATGGGAATCTCCGCCCGCTGGAGGATTTGCGCGGCGGCAAGGGCGTGCGAGCTCCACGATGGCCCTATAACGGCTGCGACATCGGTCAAAATGGCTTGCTCTGCCATAAGGACGGAGCCAATGGACGTACTCTGATTGTCCAGCTCAACCAATTCCACAGGGCGGCCCAGTACGCCGCCTGCGGCGTTGATGCGGGCCACCCCGAAGCGCAGCGCGCCAAAGCTGGGCAAGTTGCTGATGGCGGCTTGCCCTGTTTTGGCAAGAATAACGCCGATGCGGACGGAGTCATGGGCGCGGGCATGCGCGGTGGGAAGAAACAAGGCCAAAAGGCACAAAATGATGAAAATGCCGCGCATTATTGCCCCTTGCTGAAAGGTGAAAGGGGAACCGCCGTGAGCGAGGGGAGGAGGCAACGTGACGAGGGCAGGGGGGCGTGTTCCAGCCTCCACAATGACAAAGCCACGGCCCGAAGGCAAGGCGCAAGCCCGCCCAAGGGCGAAAAGCCGTGCGCAGCAGGCGTTGGCGGGGTATGGAAAATTGCACGGCGCGGAATTGGCGCGGCGGGGTGCGCCGCTGTAATGGCTTGAATTCAATGGTGAAAAAGGAGGGGTGTCCAGTAACGCCCCGGCAAAGCGGGTGTTTGTTGCCGGGGGCGTTTTCTGCTACCTCATGGCCGTACACAATCCACCAACGATCACAAATTTTCAGAGATACATATATCGATGTCCGATTTCGTCCATTTGCATTGCCACACGGAGTTCAGTCTTCTTGATGGCGCCATACGCCTCGGCGACTTGTGCTCCAAGGCCATAGAGTTTGGTATGCCCGCCGCCGCGGTGACCGACCACGGCAACATGTTCGCCGCCGCCAAGTTTTTTCAGGAAGCCAAAAAAAAGGGTGTGAAGCCCATCATTGGCTGTGAGGTCTATGTCTCCAAGGGGCCGCACACCAATGTCGAAGGGGCGGACGCGAAGAAGCGCTACCACTTGGTGCTCCTTGCGCAGAACCTTGTGGGCTATCACAATCTGTCCAAAATCGTCTCCGAGGGCTACCTGCGCGGCTTTTATTACAAGCCCCGCGTCAGCCATGAAATCCTCAAAAAGTACAGCGAGGGCATCATCGCCCTGTCCGCCTGCCTGCAGGGCGAGGTGGTCCAGCATGTGCTCCACGAGGGCATGGACAAGGCCATCGAAACGGCGCAGCTGTACGAAAACATTTTCCCCAACCGCTTTTATATTGAGCTTCAGGCCAATGGCCTGAAAGAGCAGGACCACGCCAACACCCTGCTGCGCGAGTTGGCAGGGCACACCAAGCTACCGCTGGTGGCCACCAACGACTGCCACTACCTCACTGCGCAGGACCACGAGGCGCACGACATCCTGCTGTGCGTGCAGACCAACGCCTGCGTCAGCGATGAAAAGCGCATGCGCATCAACACGGACAAGCTGTATTTCCGTCCGCCGTCCGAGATGAAGGCCGCCTTTGCGGACTGTCCGGAGGCCATTGAAAATACGGTGCGCATTGCCGAGCAGTGCAACGTGGAAATCCGCATGGGCAAGTACTTCTTCCCCGTGTACGATGTGCCGCCCGGCAAGAGTCTGGACGACCAGATGTGCGACATGGCGCGCGACGGCCTGCGCGAGCGTCTGGAGAACCTGCCCTACGAGGTGGACGAGAAGGTCTATTGGGACCGCCTTGAGATGGAGCTGGGCGTCATCATGGAGATGGGCTTCCCCGGCTACTTCCTCATCGTGCAGGACTTTATCAACTGGGCCAAGCGCAACCGCATTCCCGTTGGGCCGGGCCGTGGGTCGGCGGCGGGGTCCATTGTGGCCTACGCCCTGCGCATCACCAACCTTGACCCCATGCCGTACAATTTGCTGTTCGAGCGCTTCTTGAACATCGAGCGCGTGTCCATGCCTGATATCGACGTGGACTTCTGCGAACGCCGGCGCGGCGAGGTCATCAAGTACGTGGGCGACAAGTACGGCCACGACGCTGTGGCGCAGATTACCACCTTCGGCACCATGAAGGCCAAGGCCGTCATCCGCGACGTGGGCCGCGCCCTTGGCCTGTCCTTCCCCGAGGTCAACGAGATCGCCAAGCTCATCCCCGAAGACCTCAAGATGACCATCGACAAGGCGCTGGACATGGAGCCGGAGCTGCCGGAACGCATGGAGAACGACTCCCGCGTTGCCAAGCTCATTGACATTTCGCGCCGCCTTGAGGGCATGCACCGCCACGCGTCCACCCACGCGGCGGGCGTGGTTATCTCCGACGGACCCATGTGGGACTATCTGCCGGTGTACAAGGGCAAAAAGGGCGAAGTTGTGGCCCAGTTCGACATGAAAAATGTCGAAAAGGTGGGCCTTGTGAAGTTCGACTTCCTTGGTCTGCGCACCATGACGGTGATTCAGGACGCCGTGGACATCATTGCCGAGCGCGGCAAGGAGCCGCCGGACCTTGATACCCTGGGCCTTGATGACCAGGAGACCTTTGACCTGTACGCCCGCGGCGACACGGACGGCATTTTTCAGGTGGAATCCGACGGCATGCGCAAGTACCTGCGTATGCTAAAGCCCAGCTGTTTTGAGGACGTTATCGCCATGCTCGCCCTGTACCGTCCGGGACCGCTGAGTTCCGGCATGGTTGAGGAGTTCATCAAGCGTAAGCACGGCGAGGTGGAGGTCGTGTATCCGCTGCCGGAGCTGGAGCCGGTGCTGCAGGATACCTACGGCGTCATCGTCTATCAGGAACAGGTCATGAAGATTGCGCAGGTGGTTGCCGGCTACACCCTTGGCGGCGCTGACCTGCTCCGCCGCGCCATGGGTAAAAAGAACGCCGAAGCCATGGCCGAACAGCGCGAAATCTTCAACAAGGGCGCGCTGGAAAAGGGCGTTTCCGCCGAGAAGGCCACCGAAATCTTTGACCTGATGGAAATGTTCGCGGCCTACGGCTTCAACAAGTCGCACTCCGCGGCCTATGCGCTCATTTCCTACCACACGGCCTACCTCAAGGCGCACTACCCGACGGAATTCATGGCCGCCATGATTACCTCGGAAGTGAACAACACGGACAAGGTGCTGAAATACATCGCCTCGTGCCGTGATATGGAAATTGAGGTGCTGCCGCCGGACGTGAACAGCTCCATGCGCCACTTTACCGTGCCGGCCGACGGGCAGGTGCGGTACGGTCTGGCGGGCATCAAGAACGTTGGCGACGAAGCCATCCGCGAGATTGTGGACGCCCGTCAGGAGGGTGGCCCCTTCAAGAGCATGCTGGACCTGTGCGAGCGGGTGAATCTGCGCAAGGTCACCAAGCGCGTGCTGGAGAATCTCATCAAGGCCGGCGCCATGGACGGCTTTGACGTGCCGCGCGCGGGTCTTATGGACGCGCTGGACCGGGTGGTCTCCGTGGCGCAGAAAAAGGCCAAGGACAAGAACTCCGGCCAGATGTCCCTGATGGCTGTGGCTGGCATGGAAATGCCCGCCCTGCCCGGAACGGGCATCCATACCGACGGCCCGCCCATTGAGGAATGGCCCGACGATGAAAAGCTGAAGCTGGAAAAGGACGCCCTCGGCCTCTATCTGTCCAGCCATCCGCTGCTTTCCTTCCGCCATGAGCTTGCGCGCATGCGCCTGCCTAGCCTGCTTCAGGTGGCGGATTATGGTCCCGGCGCGGAAGTGCGCACGGCGTTTTTGGTAACGGGCCGCAAGGAACACATTACCCAAAAGGGCGGCAAGATGGCCTTTTTGGAGGTGGAGGACCTGACCGGTTCGGGCGAGGCCGTGGTCTTCCCCGAGGCCTACGCCAAAAACCGCGAAATGCTGGACTCCGAGCAGCCGCTTCTCTTCATCGGCAAGGTCAGTGACCGCGACGGCGGCCCGCAGGAAGAGGAAGGCGTGCCCAAGCGCGCCAAGCTTATCCTTGATGAGGTCAAGCTCCTTGCCGACGCCTTGGCGGGCAATCAGGAGCCTGTGATGCTGGTCATGGAGGCCGAACGCCTTACCGAGGATGGCCGCAAGCGCCTGAAGGACGTGCTGGCGCAGCACACCGGGCGCATCCCTGTGCAGATGCTGCTGCGCGTGGACCAGTACGAGTGCAAGCTTCAGCTGGGTCCCAAGTACAGTGTGACGCCCACCCGTGAATTTTGGAAGGATGTCGAGGCGCTGTAGCCCGGCACTCCCGACGACGAGAAAAAGGAACCAGACGATATGACGACGCAGAAAACTGGCAAGTGGCGCCTGACCGTGCGCACGGACTTTGCCGCGGCCCATCAGCTCCGCCACTATGAAGGCAAGTGCGAGCGTATGCACGGCCACAACTTTGGCGTTGAGGCCGTTGTGGAAGGCGGCGCTCTGCAGCCCAAGACTGAAATGCTCATCGACTTCAAGGTGCTCAAGACCATGCTGAAGGACATCCTTTCCGGGCTGGACCATTGCCACCTGAACGAGCATCCGGCGTTTACCGAGCACAATCCGTCCTCGGAGAACATCGCCCGCTTTATCTACAAGGAGATGGAGCAGCGCCTTGAGGGCAGCGGCGTGTGCATGAAGAGCATCACCGTCAGCGAAAAGCCCGCCCAGTCCGCGACGTACTTCGAGGAGTAGCCATGCGCCTGCATCTGCAACGTGTGCGAAACGCCAGCGTGGTCGTGGATGGCGAGACCGTGGGCGAGATTGGCGAAGGCCTGCTGGCCCTTGTTGGCCTCAGCCGCGACGACGGCCCGGACCTGCCGGGGACGCGTACCTGGAAGACCATGCTCGGCAAAATGCTGGACCTGCGCATCTTCCCCGACGAGGCGGACAAGCTGAACCTGTCCCTGCGTGACTATGGGGGCGAGATTTTGCTGGTGTCGCAGTTTACCCTGTACGCCGATTGCCGCAAGGGCCGCCGTCCGTCGTTTCACCTTGCGGCGCAGGGTGATAATGCCCTACAGTTGTATGAGCGACTTGTGTCCGATGTGCGCGGCATGCTCCCCGGCAAAGTGCAGGAGGGCCGCTTTGGCGCCATGATGGACGTGAGCCTGACCAACTGGGGACCGGTGACCATTTTGCTGGACAGCGAGGAGTTTTAGAGACGGTCCGGGAGGCCGCATTGGACGAACATACCGGTGGTGATGCCATACGCGTCCTCGTCATTGAGGATGAGGAGGACCTGCGAACCTCGCTGCGCGAGATGCTGGCGAACTTCGCCTACGCCGTAGAGGTGGCCGCCGATGGCGTGGAAGGCCTTGTGCGCTACACCGCGTTTCGTCCGCACATCATCCTGCTGGACATGAATATGCCTCGCCTTGATGGGTTTGGGGTTATCCGCCGCATCCGCGAAACCTACGGCGACGACGAGGTCAACATCACCATGATGACCTCGGCCAAGGCGCCGGAAAGTAAGATGCGGGCCTTTGGTTCCGGCGCCAACGACTTTTTGTACAAGCCCTTTGACCGCGCCGAGCTTTTGGCCCGCGTGGGCGTTGGCGCGCGGCAAGTGCGCCTGACGCGCCGCCTGCGCCGCGCGCGTGATGAAATGGGGCGCGAAATCGCCCACGTGGCGTCCCTGCAGGAGCGTCTGCTGCCGCAGGGCGATTCCACCGCACATTGCGCCGCCTGCGCGGACCTGCCCGGGGTGCACGTCTCCAATGTGTACCGCCCCTCTGGCCGCGCCAGTGGCGATTATTTTGACTACTTTACCACCCACGACGGCCTGTTGCGCGTGGTGGTGGCGGATGTGTCGGGGCATGGCGCGCGTGCGGCGTTTATCATGGGCATTGTGCGCACGCTGTTTCGCGTTTCGCGCGAGAGCGGGATGACGCTGGAGGACACCTTCGAGCAGATTAACCGCCACCTGTGCGACATCATCGGCAGCGAAGAGGATTTCGTCACGGTTTTGGCCGTGGACCTTGATGTGGAGGGGCAGTCGCTGTCCTATATCAACGCCGGACATTGTCCGGCATTTTTGCGCCACGGCGACAATGTTGACGAGTTGCCCGCCACGGCCAGCGTTCTTGGCTTTTTCCGTACTATGCCCTTTGCCGAGACGCGCCGGGATTTGCCGCCTTCCGGTGGCCTGCTGCTCTACACAGACGGGTTTTATGACTTTGAGCAGCTGGATGGCGGGTTTTTTGATTTTGACGCCTTTCGCGATGTGGTCCGGTACGTCACGTGCATGCGTGGCGATGTGCCGGAACTATTGCAGGCGCAGATAGCGCGCCGCAGCGGCAACGCCGCCACATGGCGCGACGACGCCACCGCCCTGTGGGTGGAGTTTGGCGTGCACGGCAAGGAGAAATTGTTCACCTGCAGCGCGAATCCTGAGGCCTCGCGGGCGTTGGTGAAGGATGCCATGCAGGAGCTTGCCGCTGTTTTGCATGACGGCAGTCTGTTGTATGATATGGAATTGGCGCTGACCGAGGCCTGCGCCAACGTGGTGGAGCACGCCTACTCCGGCACCGAGCCGGAGGGGGTTGCCGTGAGTGTGCGTATAGACCATGGCTCCGCCGTGGAGATGGACGTGATCGACACCGGCCAAGGATTTGAGCCGTCCGCCAAGGAGGACGTGCCACAGCCGCAGGCCGAATGCGGACGGGGACTGTACATTATGCGCAAGGTCATGGACGAGGTGCGCATTTGCTCCGGTCCGGGCAAGACCCTTGTGACGCTGAGGAAAACCATAGGGAAGGACGCATGGAAAACCTACAGATAGAAAAACGCAACAAGGCCGTGCTGGTGACCTGTTTCGGCGAGATTACCCTTGATGTGACGCCGCGCCTGCGGGAACGCATTGAGGCCGAACTTGGTGGTGGCGGGTACAGCTTCCTTGTGCTGGACCTGTCGGAGGTGCGGTTTATCGACAGCTCCGGCATTGGTTTTTTGGTGGCGCTGTCCACCCGCATTGAGGAGCAGGACAAGTCCTTCTACCTGCTGCGTCCGGGCGCTCAGGTGCTGAAAACACTGGAACTTGTTCAGCTGAAACGCTACTTCAAGATTCTGCGAAGCGACGAGGAACTTGCGGCACTGACCATCTAGCGACACCGGAACCAACAGGCAACGCCTATGCCGTACTATTTGCTGCATCATTTCGACCCAACATTCGACTATCAGAATTTGAAGCCACGGCAGCTTTCCGACGGCAATGTGGATTTCTACAACCTTGGCTACGTGCAAAACGTCCGCACCGGAGACCTGCTTGCCGAGTGGTGCGACGAGCCGCTGGACGACGACTCGGGCGTCATCCAATGCGTGTACGATGAGAAGGTTTTTCCCGCCGGAAAAAACACCGTCGTCGATCCGGAGAACCCGGACAGACTGCTTGCGGCGGCGGATGGTTACGTCTTTTACATGGACGGCTTCATCACCGTAAAGCGCACCCTTAATGTGCGCCGTGACGTTGATTTCCACACAGGCAAGATTTTCTTCCTCGGCAATGTTATCGTGCATGGCAGTGTGCGTTCGGGCTTTGGCGTGCAAGGCGTCAACGTCATGGTGAAGGACATTGTGGAGGGGGCCAGCATCCGCGCGGAGAATTCCATAGTCGCCGAGACGGGCATCAAAGGCGGCGGCAAGGCTGTGCTGCGGGCCAAGAACAATGTGCGCGCAGCCTTTGTGGAGAACGCCCAAATCCTTGCCGGCAAGTGCCTGCTGGTGGACGGCGCGTGTATGCACAGCGACGTCTACTCCGTGGGGCAGCTTGCGGTGAAGGGCATGCTTGTTGGCGGCAAGGCTGTCAGCTCGCGCATCATCTATGTGGAGGACCAGCTTGGTGGCGGTCTGTCCACGGAAACGGTGCTTATTGTGGGGTACGACGCCGCGCTGCTGCACAGGGTGAACGTGCTGCGGCAGAAAATCATCGCCCTGAACGCCAGCATTGAGGAAAGCCGCCTCAAGCTCAAAAAACGCCATAACCTGCGCAGCGGCACGTTCCCCGAACTTGCCAAGCAGGAAGATAAGCTCGAACGGCTCAAGGAGCGCCACCGCGCCGTGTGGAACGACATCAACAAGGTGCGCAACCTGGAGTCGTGCCGGGTGCTTGTGCCCGGCCGCGTGCGTCCGGGGGTGGAAATCAACATCGGCGAGGCGCGGTACGTGGTTCGTGATTATATGGAAAATGTGTGCTTTCGGTACCGGGACTATGAAGTGATCGTCGAATCGCCAGCATTGCAGAAATAAGGTCTGATCATCAATGGATATAGGAACTCTTCTTGGACTTCTGGCCGGTATGGGCCTCATCGTCGGCTCTATCATGTTTGGGGGCGGCGCAATCGGCGGCTTCCTCGACGTGCCGTCCGTGCTGGTCGTTGTGGGTGGTACCATGGCGACGGCGTTCATCATGTTCCCCATGAAGGTCGTCTTTGGCTCCTTCAAGGTGGCTATGAAGGCCTTTTTTGCCAAAAGTTCCGACGCGTCGGCCATGATTGACCAGTTGGTCATGCTGGCGGAAAAGGCGCGTAAGGAATCCCTTGTGGCGCTGGAAAAAGTAGCCATCGAGGATGAATTTATCAAAAAGGGCATCCTGCTGGTGGCCGACGGCACCGAGGAGTCCCTTGTCCGCGCGGTGATGGATACCGAAATTTCCTTCATGAAGCAGCGCCACAGGCAGGGGCAGGGCGTGTTTAAGGGGATGGGCACCATGGCTCCGGCCTTTGGTATGATTGGTACCCTTATCGGTCTGGTGAAGATGCTCCAGAATCTGTCCGACCCGGCCTCCATTGGTCCGGCCATGGCGGTTGCGTTGTTGACGACCTTCTATGGCGCGGTGCTGGCCAACGTGATTTTTCTGCCCATTGCCAAAAAGCTGGAGGAGCGCTCGCAGGAGGAGTCGCTGTACATGGAAATTGCCATGGAGGGCGTGATATCCATCCTGCACGGCGAGCACCCGCAGATTGTGCGCGAAAAGCTCCTTGCCTTCCTGTCTCCCGCCATGCGCGGGGCCGATAAGTAGGACGCCATGGCCGACGCTGTAAACGCACCAAAACGCAAGGACGAAGAGCCGCAGGAAGAGGGGTTGCCGGCATGGCTGGCGACCTTTGCGGACATGATGACGCTGCTGCTGTGCTTCTTCGTGCTTATGTTGTCCTTTGCCAATCAGGACCTTGCGAACTTCCGCACCCTGATGGGCTCCATCCGCGACGCCTTCGGCGTGCAGCAAAAGCGCCCCGAGGCAACCTTTGCCGCCTATTCCCCAACGCGGCTTGAGAGTAAGGGCGTCAAGCTCAATCAGGAGCAGCGCGTGGTGCTGGACCTGACCATGCAGCTGCGGGCCATGATTGAGGACGACACCGAGCTGAAGCGCTCCACCGGCGTCACTGCCGAGCGCGAGGGCGTGCTGGTGCGTGTGGAGACGGCCTTTCTCTTTGCCCCGGGCAAGGCCGAACTGCGCCCCGGCGCGGAAAAAATGCTTGAGAATGTTTTGAAGATTATGAAGGAGCATAACTTTAACTGTGTTATCCGCGGGCACACCGATGACCGCGAGGAAGCAGGCTCCATCTACCCCTCCAACTGGGAACTCTCCTCGGCGCGCGCCGCAGCCGCACTACGCTGGCTGGTGGAGAAGGGCGGCGTGGCCCCCCGCCGGCTCAAGGCCGTGGGCTACGCCGGAACGCGCCCCCTTGTGCCCAACGACAGGGCCGAGGACCGGGCGCGCAACCGCCGCGTCGAATTCCTCCTGCACAGACCTGATAACGAAGCCTGGTAAGCCATGCCCCACTCGGAACCGCTCTACACAGCCGAGGCCGTCCGCGACGGCGAGGCCCTTGTCGATGTCCGCATCCGAAAGGATTCCCGTGAATTTTCCCTGTTTGGCCGCAGCCCCCGCGAGATGGAGGAGCGCGTTGTCGCGTCCTATGACGGCGGGCGCTCGCTCCCTGTCCTTGTGGGCAGTGGCGCGGGCTATGCCTTGCGGCGACTGCTTGCCGCAACGGACGGCCCCGTTGCCGTGGTGGACCGCGAGGCGCCGATTCAGGACCTCACTGGCCTGCGCGCGCAGTACGCGGGGAACGACCGCGTGCTGTGGGTAGACGCCCCGGACGTGGACACCGCCCTTGGCGCACTGACCCGCTGGCAGATGCAGGAGGGCGGCGCGCCCCTCGCGCCCTTGCCCCTGCCTGCCTACCGCCGGCTGGACCGCGCCTTTTACGGCGAGGTGGCCGAGCGCCTGCAGGCCAGCGCGTCCTATGACTTTTGGGCCAAGGCGGACTACCCCAAGTTCCAAAGCTGGCCGCCGCGCGTTTTGTACCTCACCAGCGATTATTTTCTTGTGGGCGAACTGGTGCGCGCCAGCGAGCGCCTTGGCACCCCGCACTATTTTTTGAATATTGGCTCCAGCGAGACGGGCTGCACGGACTTCGTGAAGATGCTCCTCAAGGTGGTGGTGGAGTTCAAGCCGGACTTTGTGTTCACCATCAATCACCTTGGCGTGGACCGCGAGGGCGTGCTGGTGGACCTGCTGCAGCGGCTGAAGCTGCCGCTGGCCTCGTGGTTTGTGGATAATCCGCACCTTATCCTCTACATGTACAAGCGCCTTGTCAGCGACTGGACGGCCATCTTTACGTGGGATGCGGACAATGTTGCCTCCCTGCGGCAACTGGGCTTTGAGCATGTGCGCTATCTGCCGCTGGCGACGGACGCCACCCGGTTTACTCCGCCAAAGCGTCCCCTGCCCGCAGGGCATGAGTGGGCCTCGCGCGTGTCCTTTGTGGGCAACTCCATGGTCTACAAGGTGGGGCACAGGATGAAGGCGGGCAAGTTTCCGCGGGAGCTGCTGGTCAGCTACCGCAAGGTGGCCGCAGGGTTTGGCGAAAGCGACGAGCGCAGCGTCAGCGCGTACCTGCGCGCCCAGCATCCGGACCTCGCCACCGTGTTTGACGCCTTGCCCGACGACGAAAACCGCCTGACCTACGAGACCATGATTACGTGGGAGGCCACGCGGCAGTACCGTCGCTCCTGCGTCGCGGCGACGTTGCCGTTCAATCCGCTCATCGTGGGCGACGACGGCTGGCTGCGGACCTTCGACGACGAGGGTGAAGGCTGGCGCTGGCACGATACCCTCAGCTACTACGACGATTTGCCGGACTTTTACCCCCTCTCCGAAGTCAACTTCAACTGCACCAGCAAGCAGATGAAGGGCGCGGTGAACCAGCGCATCTTTGACGCGCCCGCCGCCGGAGCCTTTGTCCTGACGGACCAGCGCGACCAGATGGACGCCCTCTTTGAGCCGGGGCGCGAAATCGCGTCCTATGCCTCGCCGGAGGAAGCCACGGACCACATCGCCTACTATCTGGAGCATCCCGAGGAGCGCCAGCGCATTATCGCCAATGCCCGCAAGCGCATCCTTGCCGAACATACCTACGAGCACCGCCTCGAAGCGCTCTTTACCGCCATGCGCGACATCTACGGGTAGGGCGGCATGGCGGAGCAGAAAAAGCCAATCCTCGTGCTGCAAACCCTGCGCATGGGCGACCTTGTCATGTCCTTTCCCCTCATGCTGTGGCTGTCGCGGCAGTATCCCGGTCATCCGGTGTGGGTGGCCGCCGAGGAGATGTTCTCGCGCCATATTATGCCCATTGGTCCCAATGTGGTGTACTTTGGCTGGGATGACGCGGCCCTGCGCCATTTGCGCCAGCAGAGCTTCCATCTGGTGGTCAACCTCAGCTACGACGCCCGCGCCGCGCGCCTTGCCCATGACCTGCGCGCCGACGAGACCCTTGGCCCCGTGCAGAGTGCGGACGGCTCGCACTATGTACGCGGGGCGTGGCAGCTGTACCGGACCACGCTTGTTGGCGGCAACCGGCACAATCTTTTCCATTGGGCGGACCTGAACGCGCTGGACTGCGTGCCGACGTCCCTGATGGGGAGCACGCATTGGCCCGCCCCCCGGACCCTGACGCCCGAGTCCCAGCGCACGGTTGGCCTCTTTCTTGGTGCCAGCGACGCGCTGAAGCGTCCGGACGCGGCGTTTTGGATTCGTCTTGCCCGCCATCTGCTGGACCGGGGCATGCGCCCCATCCTGCTTGGCGGTCCGGCGGAAAAGGCCCTTGCCGCGGAGGTCGCCAAGGGCTTGCCCGCAACGCTTTTGAACCTTGCGGGAACGCTGTCGCTGTCCGAGCTTGTTTACACCGGTCAGGCCATGGGACTGCTTATCACGCCGGACACCGGCCCGATGCACCTTGCCGCGTGGAGCGGCCTGCGGACGCTGAATCTGTCCATGGGCAACGTGAGCGCGTGGGAGACCGGCCCGTATCAGCCCGGGCACTACGTGGTGCGCCGACGCATGAGCTGTGTGGGATGCTGGGAATGCACACGGCCCGGCCCGTGCTGCAAGGATGGCATGCGGGCGCGGGATATTGCGGTCATTGCCCACCGCATTGCCACACGCGGCGGCGCAAGGCTGGACAGCCTGCGCTTTGCCGGGCTGGAGGTGCTGCGCACGGCGCATACGGCGGACGGCCTGTACGACCTGCGTCCGGTTTTGAAGGACCATACGCCCACCACGCGTGAGCTGGTCAGCCGCTTTTGGCGGGCCTTTTGGGGCGAGCGCTTCGGGGCGTGGGATGACGGACGAGCGGCGCGTGCGTATGCTGAGCTTGCCGCTGCGGCCCCGCGCGTGCGCGAAGCTATGGCCGCGTCCGTTGTGGGCTTTAGCCGCGACCTTGGTCCGGCACTGCGGGACGGCGCGCGCCTTGATGCAGGCTTCTGGAAGGCCTCCATCCCCGCGATGCTGCCCCTGCGCAGTTGGTGCCAGATGCACCTTGCCAACAGCGACTGGTCGCGTCCGGCCTTCCGGGAGTGTTTGGAGGCCGCAGAGCACCTTATTGCGCTGGATGAACCGTACAGAAGCCGCGCAGACGCGGCGCGGTAACTGAGACTCGCCAACGCGTGGAGCAGACGATGACGGATATGAAGCACATTCGGGTTGTCATAGTGGACGATGAGCCGCCCGCGCGGGACGAGCTGGCCTATCTGGTGTCCCAGTTCGAGGATGTTCAGGTGGTGGGCGAGGCCGCTTCGGCCACGGAGGCAGTGGCGCTCATCGAGGCCGAAGAGCCGGACGTGGTGTTTTTGGACATCGAGATGCCCGGGCGGAACGGCTTTCACGTTGTGGCCGAAACCATGCACATGGAGCCGCGGCCCTTGTTCGTTTTTGCGACGGCCTTTGACGAATACGCCATCCGCGCCTTTGAGGCCAACGCGGTGGACTATCTGCTCAAGCCTGTCTCCGAGGAGCGCCTTGAGCAGTGTCTGGAGCGTGTGCGCGAGCGTACGGGCGAGGCCGGAGCCGAAGCTGCGGGCGAGGTGCAGCGCAATCTGGAACGCGTGCTGGAGGGCATGGGCCTGTCCCAGCAGTTGACGCGCATTGCACTGGAGCAGGGCGGACGCGTGGTGCTGGTGGCCCCGGAGGACGTGGTGCTCATCCGCGCCGACGGCAAAAAGGTGGTGGCGCATACCAGAGCGCTCAGCGCCCCATGCCACGGCGGCATGACCCTCGACAGGCTGGAGTCGCGCCTTGAAAACCATTCCTTTTACCGCGTCAACCGCAGCGTTCTGGTGAATTTGTCCCATGTGCGCGAGTTCTCGCCGTGGTTCCACGGCAAGTACAATATCGTCCTTGACGACGCCGAGGGCACCGAGGTGACGGTGAGCCGCGCGCGTGTGGCGGGCTTCAAGGAGCGCCTCGGGCTGTAGGGCCTGCCTTTTTCCTGTGTTTTCGGGCCGGTGTCCACGGCCTTGCGCGCGGCGCGCCGGTGGTGGTATTCCTGCCTTCCGGTGCGGGACGCGTGTGTCCCCCTGCCCAACGTTTTTCCCGGAGCAAATCTATGACAATCGGAGTCCTTCTCTTCTCCCTTGTGGAGCGGTTCGGGCTCATCATTGCCGCTGCCTTTTTGCTGCTGCACTTCAACCCCGTCCGCCAGATGGGGCTGAAGCATCCCGGCAAGGCCAACCGGGTGTTCCAGATTCTGCTGTTCGGCGCGTTCGGCATCATGGGCACCTACAGCGGTAACATGGTGTTCAACAGCGTAGCCAATCTGCGCGCCATGAGCGTGGTTCCGGCCGGGTTGTTTGGCGGGCCGCTTGTGGGCATGGCCGCCGGGCTGATTGCGGGCGGACACCGCATTCTCATCGACGTGGGCGGGTTTTCGGCGCTGCCGTGCGGGCTGGCCACCATCATTGAGGGGACGGTGGCGGGCTTTATGGCGACGCGCCTTGGCGAGCGCCGCCTCGACTGGCGCTACGCCGCGGGCATCGCCTTTGCGGGCGAGGTGCTCCACATGACCCTCATCCTCATCATTTCGCGGCCCTTCCACAGCGCTGTGGAACTGGTGGAACTCATCGCCCTGCCCATGATTTTGGTGAATACCATCGGCGCGGGGCTGTTTGTACAGACCATCAAGCTCCTCTCCCGCCACCGTGAGAAGAGCGACTCCAGCACCGCCCACGATATTCTTTCCATCGCCAACCACACCGTGGGGCATCTGCGCACGGGCCTGAATCCCGACGCCGCCAACGCCACGGCAAAGATTATCTACGAGCGTGTGGGCGTGGCCGCTGTCGCCATTACGGATACGGACAACGTGCTTGCCCACGTGGGCGAAGGTGCGGACCACCACCTGCCCGGACGCGCCATCAGAACGCAGTCCACGCGCGAGGTACTGCATACGGGCACTCCCGTGTACCAACAGCGGGCCGGGAGCATCGGGTGCGACCATAAAAACTGTCCCTTCCGCTCCGGCATCATCGTGCCCCTGCAAAAGGGCGGGCGTATCGTGGGAACCCTCAAGTTTTACGGCAGCCGCCGCGCCATGCTGGACGAGGTGCGTTTTGAGCTGGCCAAGGGCCTTGCCCAGCTGTTTTCCACCCAGCTGGAGCTGGAGGATATCCAGATTCAGTCCCAGCTGCGGGCCAATGCGGAAATCCGCCACTTGCAGGCCCAGATTAACCCGCACTTTCTGTTCAATTCCCTCAACACCATCGCCTCGTTTTGCCGCACCAGCCCGGAGCGCGCGCGGGAACTGCTCAAGAATCTTGCCAGCTTTATGCGCAAGAATCTCGACTCGCGCGGGTTTGTGGGCCTTGACGAAGAGGTGGAGCAGGTGCGCTCGTACCTGACCATTGAGCAGGCGCGCTTTGGCGAGCGCGTGCGGGCGGAGATTGATATTGCGGACGAGTGCTACCAGTGGCGCGTACCGTCGCTGCTTATTCAGCCGCTGGTGGAGAATTCCATCCGCCACGGCATCTCCCGCAAGGAGGAGGGCGGCCTTGTACGGCTTGTCGCCCGTGTGGAGGGGGACGAGCTTGTGGTCACCGTGGAGGACGACGGTCTTGGCATGTCCGCAGAAAAGGCGGCCAAGGTCTTGGCAGGCGGGCTTGGTTCCCGTCGCGATTCCATTGGCCTGTCCAACTGCAACAACCGCTTGGAGCAGCTTTTTGGCGTGCGCTATCGCCTGCGTATTGCCAGCAGTCCCGGCAAGGGCACCGTGGTGAGCTTCCGCATTCCCCGGTGCAGCGAGACCGTGGCCAACACCTAGCGGTCCCGCCATAGTGTCCGCCGCCTAGTGCGGCGGCCCAAAGCGCCCCGGTTGCGCCTTCCCGTTGGGGAAGGGCCGCCGGGGCGCTTGGCGTTGGTTGCATGGTGACCGGGCGGCGCGTTGCATGGTTGCGGCCCCGGCGCGCTGCGCGGAGCGGATGGGCAACGAGGCCCGTATGACGGGAGTCGACGTGCTTTTCTGGCCCCGCTGTGACGCCTGCGTGAAACGGCCGTGCATTTCATTCCCGGCTGCGTGCAGTTCAGCCCCTCGAAGCGACACTTCGCGCTTTGGGTCTTGCGCCTTTTTTCACTGGTTGTAGAAGGAGAGCGTAAGAAGAAACCCCCGGCGCGGCCGGTGCGAGATGCTTTGAGGAGGCAACTATGCTGTTCTTTTTCGCGTGTTTGATCGCCCTTATTGTGGGCTACTTTACCTACGGCAAGATTGTGGACCGTATTATGGGTCCCGATCCGAACCGCACCACTCCTGCCTACACCAAGCAGGATGGCGTGGACTTCATGCCCCTTCCCAAGTGGAAGCTCATTTTTATTCAGGTGCTGGATATCGCGGGCATCGGCCCCATCTTCGGCCCCATCCTCGGCGCCCTGTACGGCCCGGTGGCGCTTGTGTGGATCGTCATCGGCTGTATCTTCGCCGGCGCTGTGCATGACTACTTCAGCGGCATGCTCTCCGTGCGCAACGGTGGCGCCAGCGTGCCGGAGATTGTGGGCGAATACATGGGCATGACCGCCCGTCAGGTCATGCGCGTGTTCTCCGTTGTGCTCCTGATGCTGGTTGGCGTGGTGTTCGTCCTCGCCCCGGCCAAGCTGCTCACGGGCCTGACCGGCTACAACACCGGCATCTTCGTGGCGTGTATTTTCGCGTACTACTTCCTCGCCACCATCCTGCCCATCGATAAGATTATCGGCCGCCTGTACCCCGCCATGGGTCTGCTGCTGCTGGTGATGACGGCTTCCCTGTGTGTAGCCCTCTTTGTCGGCGACTACACCATTCTGCCGAACCTCGACATTACCGCGAACCTGCACCCCGGTGGCAAGCCCGTGTGGCCGCTGCTGTTCATCACGCTGTCCTGCGGCGCGATTTCCGGCTTCCACTCCACGCAGTCTCCGCTGATGGCGCGCTGCGTGAAGAACGAGCGCGAAGGCCGCTCCGTGTTCTACGGCGCAATGATTATTGAAGGCATCATCGGCCTCATCTGGGCCACCCTTGGCATGTCCTTCTACAACTCCCCCGAGGCTCTGAGCGCCGTTATCGCCGCTGGCAGCCCCTCCGCCGTTGTTGACGAAGTGTCCCGTACACTGCTCGGCCCGGTGGGCGGCTTCCTCGCCGTTATCGCCGTTATCGTGCTGCCCATCACCTCTGGCGACACCGCCTTCCGCAGCACCCGTCTCATCCTTGCGGAAGCCTTTAAGGTGGACCAGGCAGAAGTTGCCAAGCGTCTGATGATCGCCGTGCCGCTGTTCGCCCTCGGCTACATCATCTCCACGCAGAACTTCTCCACCATCTGGCGCTACTTTGGCTTCTCCAACCAGACGCTGGCCATGCTGGTGCTGTGGTCTGCCGCGGTCTTCCTCGTGAAGAGCGGTAAGCTCCACTGGATTGCCACCATCCCGGCAACCTTCATGACCGCCGTGTCCGCCACCTTTATCCTGCAGGCGAAGATTGGCTTCAATCTGCCTCTGGATGTGGCCTACATCGGTGGCGCTGTCATCGCCGTGGCCGCCCTGATTCTCTTCCTCGTGAAGTACTGCTTCGGCAAGGGCGCGCAGCTGGCCGCCGCTGGCAAGTCCGGCAACTAGAACGTGACGACGTTCTGATTCCATAGCTCGCAGGGCACCGCGCCCTCCGCCTCTCATAAGGCCGCCGTTCCACGGAACGGCGGCCTTTTTTGCGTGGTGCTTCGGGGGATTGCGGCGCGGGGGCGGCATGCGCTCCTCTGCGCGGTGCCCGTGCAGGCAAACTGTTCCAACTGCCCGGTCTTGTGGAGGATCCTGCCGCGGGATGCGGTGGCTATGGGCGGCAATATCTGCCTCTGTACGTGATCTAACATCTTGAAATCATATGTTTTAAGCATTTGGCACGCACCTTGTAACATAGGGGGCGAGGTACACGACATATGCAGATATTTCCTTCCATGAGTGATTTGGCAAACGACGTCTTCGGGACCGACGCCCAGCTCAAAGCGAGCTACGAGCGACGCCCCGGGGACTTTGCCAGTTATTTCGATACACAGATGTCCCAATACGACGCCTTTGCTCTGGACCGCATGGAGCGCGGTTTGACGGAGTCCGTTGGCAATCACCTGTACGAGGAAGGGCGCAGCCTTGATTCCTTTGCCAGCGACGAGGACCTGCGCCGCTCGCGCGAGGCCGCGCAGTATGCCGCCATGGACGCCCGGGCGCTGATGAGCGCTGGCGAGGCCTTTGCCGGTGGCGGCTCCCGCGCCTCGGGCGGCAAGGATGCCGTGGTGCTTCTGCAGGCGCTGGCCGGTGCTGGCACGGAAAAGGGCGTGGGCAAGGGCAAGGCAGGGCTGCTTGGCTTGCTGGGCAAAGGCGGCGCGGAAAAGCTTTCGGACATCAAGAGTCTGAAGGTGACGCGGGAAGACTTTGCCGACCTGAAGGACGACCTGAAGGCCCTTGGGCTGACGAACAGGGAAATCCGCGCCCTTGGCGACAAAATTGCCAGTGACGCCGGCGTCACGTGGGGACAGCTTGTCTCCGCACTGGCGTCGCGCCTTGGCGCGCTGAACTCCGCCGTGGTGAAGCTCTCCGCCGATGAATCCCGCCAACTCCAAAGCCTGTTCCAGAAGATGGGCTTTACGCCCGGCGCGGCCGAGGGGCTGGTGGGTGACCTGACGCAGGGCAAGTTCTCCAGCGTGTGGAAGCAGGTGTCGGACAAGCTGGCCTCGGTTCCGGCCGGGACGCAGATTGATGTTTCCAGCAGCGAATTGCAGCTGCTTGGGCAGGTGGTGAAGCTGTCGGAAAAGGGCATAGCCCGCCTGAAGTCGCTGATTGGCGATAAGCAGAACGTTACACTCACTGCCGACGGACTGCGTCAGGTTATGGCGCAGCTCAAGTCGGAGGTGGCCGCGGACGTGAAGGGCGACACTCTCACCGCCGGAAAGATGCAGGAATCTCTTGGCGCTGTTTTGGAGAAGGCCCTTGAGCGTGCGGAGCATGCCAAGCTGGCCGATGCCGGAACGGACAATGACGCCAGAAACAAGAAGGTTCTGGCTGAGCATGAGCGGCGCACCCGCGCCGCCGAAGGGGACAAGGCCGCCAAGGCAGGCGCAGACGGCGATGAAAGCGTCGCCGAGCGCGTCCTGAAGGCTGACCCCAAGAACGTGGACGGCAAGAAGGCCGCCGCAGCCGCGGCGGGCAAGGGCGCAGAAGCCTCGACCAAGGCCGACCACAGCGGCAAGACCACAGTGTCTGCCGACGACGCGGCACGGACCGCTCAGGACAAGGACGTCAAGAGCGCCGTTCTCGCGGGCAAGAATGCTGATGCTGGCAAGGACGCCGGTGTTCGATCCGCCACGGAAGGCAAGGCTGGTCATGGAAAGACCGGTTCGGACAGCGGCGCGGGCCGATACGGCGGCGAGGGCTTTTCAGGAGGAAAGGACTCGGGTGCCGGAGCCAGCGCTGGCGAGCGGAATCCATGGATGGATTTTCTCGGCAAGGTGAAGACCGATGGCAACGGTGCGGAGCAGGCCTTTGTCGCCAACGAGGCCATGAAGGCCGCGGAAGCGACCAAGAACCTGCTCAAGGCCGAAACCGTTGGAAGCGGGGAGAGCGCCTTTAATAAGGAGCTGTCTTCCCGCCTGATGCGTCAGGTGGAAAACGCCATGCTGCGGAATCTGTCAGGAGGACGGAAGCAGATGACGTTGAAGCTGGACGCCGCTGACCTTGGCAAGCTCAACGTGGTGCTGTCGGTTCGGGACAAGGAAGTCTCTGCCGTCATCCGTGTTGATTCGCACGAGGCCAGCAAGGTGCTGGGCGATCAGATGGCCCACCTGCGGCAGACTTTGCAGCAGCAGGGCCTTCGGGTGCAGAAGCTGGAGGTGCAGACCCAGCTTGCCGGTGACCAGTTCGGCCAGAATTGGCAGGGCGCCGGACACCACAATACTGCACAACAACAGAAGAATTCCGGACAGTTACGTGGAATGTGGAAGAGCCTCCAAGATGGCGGCGAAGGATTGGCCCGGGAAATGCAAAATACCATGCATCAGGTAAATAATTCCCAGGGCGGATTGGATATTTTCGCCTAGTCATACACGAGGTTACAGATCATGCAGCAGTACGACGCAGGAAACATCATCGGCAGAGCGGAATCGGAACTCTACGATACCAGAAAGTTCACCGGTAAGTCCGAACTGGACAAGGAGGACTTCCTTACCCTGCTGGTTGCCCAGCTGCAGCATCAGGATCCGCTGAACCCCATGGACGACAAGGAATTCACCTCGCAGCTCGCACAGTTCTCGAACCTTGAGCAGCTCCAGTCCATCAACAAGGGCGTTTCCTCACTGTCCCAGCAGACCATCCATCAGGAAATGGTCAACGCCGCCAACTTCATTGGCAGGGAAGTCAGGGCCCTTGGCGACAACCTGAGCATCCGCGAGGATGGTTCGGTCAGTACAATGTACTACGCCCTCAAGAACGAGGCGCAGAACGTGTACATGAACATTTTCGACAAGGACAACAACATCATCCGCACCGTCCAGCTTGGTGCACAGGCGGCGGGCGAGCACGAATTCCAGTGGGATGGAAAGGACTGGAAGGGCAAGGATCTGCCGGAAGGCCTCTACTACGTCGCCCTGGCGGCAGAGGGCAAGGACGGCGAAGCCATCATGACCCAGACGGAAGTTTCCGGACGAGTGGAAGGCGTGCAGTACTCCAACGGGCAGAACTACCTGCGCCTGTCGGACGGTCGAGTAGTCGGATTCAACTTTGTGAAGGAAGTCGTGGAGTCTGGAACTGATACGGACGGAGACCAGGACGGTTCCGACACCGGTCAGGACGGCTCCGCAGATGACGAATAAGGAGGTTCGGTAATGGGTCTGTCATCATCCATGTGGACAGGTGTGTCGGGTTTGCAGGCACACGGTGAGAAGATGGGCGTCATTGGCAACAATATCGCCAACGTCAACACCGTGGGCTTCAAAGGCTCCCGGATGCATTTTGAAGATTTCATCAGTCAGGACATCAATACCGCCGCAGGCATAGGCCAGATTGGCCGAGGCGTTGGCATCGGCGCCATCTACGCCGACTACGGTCAGGGCGGTTTTGAGACCACCACCGAGGCGACGGACCTTGCCATTGGCGGCGAGGGCTTCTTCAAGGTGAAGGTCAAAAACGAGGACACCAACTACTACACCCGGGCGGGCAACTTCCGCTTCGACAAGGACGGCTACCTTGTCGACCCCCACGGCTACGTGCTGCAGGGCTGGGAGATTCCGCAGACTTCAAACACCACCATCGCTACGGGCCTGACCACGGGCAGCTCGTCCTCCACATCGAACATTAAGGGTACCGGTGCGCCCAAGGACATCCGCCTTGAGGACTTCACCGCCAAGCCCAAGGCGACTGAAAACATCAACATGATTGTGAACGTTGATGGAACTGGCGGACAGGACAACTCCACCCTCGCCTCGGACCCGTTCTTCAGTATGTTCAGCAACTGGGACGGACAGGCCGAAGTGCCGCTGGCCGACTCGCAGTACACCTACCAGAGCACCATCAAGGTCTATGACGAAGGCGGCACCGCGCATGAGCTGACCGTCTACTTCGACCAGGTGTCCGTTGGCGCCGACGATGGCAAGCAGTACTGGGAATACATGGTCACCGTGCCGCCCAGCGAAGATGGCCGCGTGTTTGACAGCGTGGACATGGACACGACGTCTGCCGCAGGCGTTATGATGATTGGCTCCTTGACCTTCGACTCCGCTGGTCAGCTCAAGGGCCAGAGCGCATTCACGCTCAATTCCAGCGCATCCGATCCCGGCGACAAGGATTTGGGCAACTGGCAGCCCGCGAAGTTTAACACAGATGGGCAACCTATCTTTGCGCCAAACTTCACCAATCAGCCTGGTGGGAGTGACATCAACAACTCCAACGCGCATCCCGTTGCGGTGAACTTTGGCCTGACCAACAACAGCCCGAGTGGCGGCACAGATCCTGCTGACAATCCTGGGTGGGATACGGTCAATACGACATTCTCTAATGCCGGGGAAATTGGCAACAATGTAGACAATCTGCCGGACTTTGCTGATGTGGAGGTCAACTCCAAGGCGTCCACCAGCTTCTCCGGCTCCAGCTCCACCGAGTTCCAGTCGCAGGACGGCTACACATTCGGCTTCCTGCAGAACGTCTCCGTGGACCGTGACGGCATCCTTACCGGCAGGTACTCCAACGGCGAAGTGCTGGAACTCTACCAGATCACGCTCTACGACTTTGTGAACCCGTGGGGCCTGAGGCGCGACGGTTCCAACCTCTTCGCGCAGACGAGAGAGTCCGGCGAAGCCGCCGCAGGACCGGCCAATGCCAACGGCTACGGCAGCATCGCGTCCAACTCGCTGGAACAGTCCAACGTGGACCTTGCCAAGGAGTTCGTGACCATGATCTCCACGGAGCGCGGCTTCCAGGCCAACTCCAAGGTCATCACCACCACGGACAACATGATGCAGACTGTTATCATGATGAAGCGCTAACGCAGCGCAGCATACAACCGATCTCCTTCACTCACAGTCGGCCGGGGCACTGCCCGGTCCCGGCCGACGCCCGAAAAAAACGCCCCCGGCACATTCTGCCGGGGGCTTTTGCGTTGTGTGGGAGGCGGCGGACGCGCTTAAAGCGAGCGGTCGAAAAAGCTGTGCGATAGCTCCTTGATGGACGCGGCAAGGCGCAGCACTTCATCAGCGGGCACCTTGCGGATGACCTTTTGGCCCGAGGCGTCGCGCACTTCGGCCTGCATTTCGCCGGTTTCCGTATTGATGTGGAATTTCAGGTCCACGCCAACGTTTTCGGCAAAGCGCTCCATGGGTTCAAGTACCTCGCGCGCCGCCTGAACGGACTGCTTGCGTGAGGTTTGCGCCTGCGTTTCCTTTGTGGGCGCCTGCGTGGGCGCGGCGTCGTCCTGCCGCGCGTCCGGGCGGTGCTGCGCCGGGCGAAGCTGCGTGCCGCTGCTGCCGTAGGCCTCTGCTGCCGTAATGTGGATGTTCTTGATGTTCATGGTCCACCTCCCTTTCCATGTTCCGGAAGCTGTTCCGGAAAGAAAAGGTCCTCAGTTGTCACATCGGCACACTGCGGGGGGGGCTTTAGGGGGTATTGTGGCGTGTTTTGCAGGCGTGGCGGGCCCGCGGGCGGGAACCAGGTGGGAATTATCTGCAACTTCACCGCCTTGCCAGGGGCAGAGCGGCGTCAGGGAGATGACCTGAAAAGGGAAAAAAAATCCCGAAATGACGATTTTTTGCGGAAAAACGGTGGAGAAGAAAAGTTAAGTCACTGGTTTTGTTGGAGAAAAGTGTTTTGGCACAGGGGGTGCTTAATACTAGGCAAGCCAAAACAAGGAGGTTTTGCAATGTCTTTGGTCATAAATCACAATCTGATGGCCATGAACGCGGCCAGAAATCTGAATCACAGCTACGGTCAGCTGGCGACATCCACCCGCCGTCTGTCCTCTGGTCTTCGCGTGGGTACTGCTGCTGACGACGCCGCAGGCCTTGCCATCCGCGAGCTGATGCGCTCCGACGTGTCCACTCTGCATCAGGGCGTGCGTAACGCCAACGATGCCATCTCCATGGTGCAGACCGCCGACGGCGCGCTGCAGGTCATCGATGAAAAGCTCATCCGCATGAAAGAGCTTGCCGAACAGGCCGCCACCGGTACCTACAACTCCGACCAGCGTCTGATCATCGACTCCGAGTATCAGGCCATGGCGTCGGAAATTACCCGTATCGCCAACGCGACGGACTTCAACCAGGTGCACCTGCTGGACGGTACCCTTACCGGTGGGATTCCCGATGACCACGATGGTTCCGGACTCCAGCCTTCCGGTCCCATGAAGATCCACTTCGGTACGGGCAACGATTCGTCCGAGGACTACTACTTTATTTCCATCGGTGGTGCCACGGCCAGCCACTTTGGCCTTGGTTCCGGCGCGGACACTTCCAATCCCGCGGGTAACACCATTTCCACCCAGTCCTTGGCGCAGGCTTCCTTGGAAGCTCTGGACGCCGCCATCGTGTCCAAGGACAAGATCAGGGCCAACCTCGGTGCGTTGCAGAACCGCTTGGAGAACACCATCTCCAACCTGCAGATTCAGGCCGAGAACCTGCAGTCCGCCGAATCCCGCATCTCCGACGTGGACGTTGCCACCGAGATGACGGAATTTGTGCGCCACCAGATTCTCACCCAGTCCGCAGTCGCCATGCTGGCACAGGCCAACAGCCTGCCGCGTATGGCTATGCAGCTCATCGGCGGCGGCGCGTAAGTCGGCCGCATCCGGCGGCGCGTTGGCGCATGTGGCCATCTGTTGCCGGACCAAAGACGTATGCCGGGGAGGCTGTACGGCCTCCCCGGGATATGCGTCTTATTTTTTCTTCGTCTCTTCCTTTTCCTGCAAAAACTCCAGAGCCTTGGTCGCTGCATTCTGCTCGGCCTTTTTGACGCTGGTTCCCTCGGAGGAGAGCACCGTGCCGTCGGGCAGGGTGACCTGCACCACAAAGGTCTTGGCATGCTCCGGCCCCACGCTGTCGGCCAGCGCGTACACCGGGCGCTCCTTAAAGAGCTTTTGCGTGAGTTCCTGCAGCCTGCTTTTGGCGTCCTTCACCCGTCGCACGTCGCAGTGCTCGGGCCAGCGGTTTTCCAGCATGGTGTTGACCACGGCTTTGGCCGGGTCGTAGCCACCATCAAGAAAAACCGCACCAAGGATGGCTTCCACAGCGTCGGAGAGCAGGGAGTCCCTGTCCCGTCCGCCTTGCATTTCCTCGCCTTTTCCAAGCCGCAGTATGCGGTCCAGCTCCAATTCTCGCGCAACTTCAGCCAGTGCGGGTTCACTCACCAGCTTGGCGCGCAGACGCGTCATTTGACCTTCAGGCGCTTCGGGAAATTTTGCAAAAAGCATTTCCGAAGTGCTAAGCTCCAATACCGCGTCCCCGAGGAATTCCAGCCGTTCATTGTCTTCTGTATCGTTGCCGTGTTCATTGGCGTACGAACTGTGCGTCAACGCTGTTTGCAGAAGCTTGACTTGTGAAAATCGATAGGAAATAGTCGTTTGCAGTGTTTCGAGGTCCTGTTTCATCATGTTCTCCACATGTAGGTCGTCATGCCCGAGCACAATCTTGAAGCGCTATTCACGCCTGCGGCCGTTGCGGTTATTGGTGCATCGGCTACGCCGGGCAAGGTTGGTCACAGTGTTGTGGCCAATCTGGTGGAGGCCGGATACCAGGGGAAAATTTTCCCGGTCAACCCCAAGGGGGGCGAGGTTCTCGGCCTGCCTGTGGTTCAGGACATCGCGTCCTTGCCTTCGCCGCTTGATCTGGCCGTGGTCTGCATTCCACCCCGTGGCGTGACGGATGCCGTGCGGCAGCTGGCCCAGCTACCGGTGCGCGCCGTCATTGTCATCACTGCGGGCTTTAAGGAGACCGGCCGGGAAGGGTACTACCTTGAACAGGAACTCACGTCCATTGCCCGCGAGAAGAATATCGCGCTGCTTGGGCCAAACTGTCTTGGACTCAATAACACTGCCTGCGGCCTGAACGCTACCTTTGCCGCGGGGCAACCCCGGCAGGGGAATATCGCCTTTTTTTCGCAGTCCGGGGCGCTGTGCACCGCCATTCTCGACTGGGCCCTTGGCGAGAATATTGGCTTTTCTTCGTTTATCAGCCTTGGCAACAAGGCTGTGCTGGACGAGTCCGACATGCTGGAGCACATGCGCGACGACGCGCAGACCAACGTTATTCTTGGGTACATGGAGAGCGTGGACGACGGGGTGCGCTTTATGCGGGTGGCGCGCGAGGTCACGCGCGAGAAGCCCGTCATCGTCATCAAGTCCGGCACCACGGCGGCGGGGGCCAAGGCGGCCTCCAGCCACACCGGAGCCATGGCCGGGTCCGAGCAGGCCTATGCCGCGGCCTTTGCACAGTCCGGCATCATGCGCGCGCGGGATGTGGCCACGCTGTTCAATTTGGCGCAGGCCTTTTCCATGCAGCCCCTGCCGGAAGGGCCGAACCTGTGCATCGTAACAAATTCCGGCGGCCCCGGCATTATGGCCGCCGACGCCTGCGAGCGGAGCAATCTGCTTATCAGTCCGCTGTCCGCCGCTACGGTGGAGCGCCTGGGGACGTTTTTGCCGCCCTTTGCCTCCTTTTACAATCCCGTAGACATCATTGGCGACGCGGACGCCGAGCGCTACAGAAAAACCCTGGAGGCCGTGGCGCAGGATGAGCTTGTCCACGCCGTGCTTGTGCTGCTGACGCCAACGGCCTCGGCGCAGATTGAGGAGACGGCAAGGGCCGTGGCGGATGTGGCCGCCACCAGCGACAAGCCCGTGTTTGCCTGCTTTATGGGGCAGGAGCGCGTGGGGCCGGGGCGGGAGCTTCTGCTGAAGGCCGGGGTGCCGTGCTATGGTTTTCCTGAGCCAGCCATCCACAGCATTGAGACC
The DNA here is from genome assembly GCF_054657395.1 of Desulfobaculum senezii. Lineage (NCBI taxonomy): Bacteria > Pseudomonadati > Thermodesulfobacteriota > Desulfovibrionia > Desulfovibrionales > Desulfovibrionaceae > Desulfobaculum > Desulfobaculum senezii. The sequence continues at coordinate 630,628 of NZ_BAAHYU010000003.1, forward strand.
ATGTACCGCCACGCCATGTGGAAGGCGCGCCCCAAGGCGCTGGAGATGAGCATTATCCGCGACGCGACCCGCGCGGCGGAGGTGGTGGACAAGGCCCGCCGCCGTGGGTGTGTGGAGATTGTGGAATTTCAGGCGCAGGAATTGTTGAAGGCCTACGGTCTGCCCCTGCCGGAGACGGAGCTTGCCCGGACCTCGGAGGAAGCCGTAGCCGTTGCCGAGCGCATCGGCTATCCCGTTGTGGTGAAAATCGCCTCGCCGCAGATTTCGCACAAGAGCGATGTGGGCGGCGTGCGCGTTGGCCTTGCCGACGCCGGGGCGGTGCGCGGGGCCTTCATGGACGTGACGTCGCGGGCCCAGCGCCTGCGCAAGGACGCGTTCATCTCGGGCTGTCTGGTCCAGGCCATGGCCCCCAAGGGGGCCAAGGAGGTCATTGTGGGCTTTAAGCGCGACCCGCAGTTTGGCCCGCTGGTGATGTTTGGCCTTGGCGGGGTGTATGTGGAAGTGCTGAAGGATATCGCCTTCCGCCTTGCGCCGCTGTCCAAGACCGACGCCCACGATATGATACGCGAAATCCGATCCTACCCCCTGCTGCGCGGCGTACGCGGGGAGGCTCCGGTGGATTTTGGCGCCATAGAGGATATCCTGCTGACTATGTCTCAGCTTGCGGTGGACATCCCGGACATTTTCGAGGCCGAGTTCAACCCCATACTGGTGGACAACAATGGAGCGACGGTGGCGGATGTGCGCGTCACCCTGTGCACCAATTGATGGGCCGGCCATACACGAAGCAGCAAACGACAACAGGCCATACGAACGATGAGGAGGACACAATGTCAGGCATCTACATAGGCTCGACCTCCGGGTTTTCCGGCAAGAACATGGTCGTGATGGGGCTCGGCCTGAAGCTGCAAAAGGACGGCTACAGCGTCGGCTACATGAAGCCCGTCGGGGCCATGCCCACCGAGATTGACGGCAAACCCTGCGACGAGGACGCCTATTTCGTGCAGGACATTCTGGGCCTGAAGGACGACCCCGCAGACGTCACCCCCGTGCTGGTGACGCAGGATTTTAAGGTCCGCGCCTTTTCCGGCGAATGCGGCGACCTGATGGGCGACATTGAGGCCGCCTACAAACGCGTCAGCGCCGGGCACGATGTGACCATTGTTGCTGGCTCGGGCAGCATGTACTCGGGCAAATATTGCGACGTGGACGCCATCAATGTGGTCAAACGCCTTGGCCTGAAGACCATCATCATCGACAGGTATCAGGAAGAATTGAAGTACGACTACCTGATGGCCATGCGCGAGGCCCTTGGCGAGTCGCTCCTTGGCGTTATCCTGAACGACATTCCGCCGTCCTTTATGGACGAGGTGGAAGGCATGCTGCGCCCCTGTTTGGAGCGTGCGGGCGTGCGCGTTTTGGGCGTTATTCCCAAAGACCCGCTCATGGGCGCCATCAAGGTGTCCGACCTTGCGGAGCGCCTTGGGGGCAAGGTGATTTCCGCGCAGAACAAGGCGGACAAGGTGGTGGAGAATTTCCTCATCGGCACCATGCAGGTGGAGAACTTCATGACCCACTTCCGCAAAAACAAGAACTCCGCCATCATCGTTGGTGGCGACAGGTCCGACGTGCAGCTTGTGGCCCTTGAGGGCAACTGCCCTTGCCTTGTGCTCACCGGCAATCTGTACCCCAACGACATCATCCTCACCCGTTCCGAGGTGCTGGAGGTGCCCATCGTCATCGTGCGCGAGGATACCTATTCCGTGGCGAAAAAGATGGAAAGCATCCTCTCGCGCCACAAACTGCGCGACATCATCAAAATCCGTCAGGGCGCGCAGTTGGTGAGTTCCAGCATTGATTACGAATTCTTTAAGTCCTCACTTGGTTTATAGCCAGACGGCCTTTTGTCAGAGTGGAGACGGGGCGTCCCCTTGGGGGCGCTCCGTTTTTTTATGGCACAAAACACGACCGCCCCCACAGCAGCAGAGTGCGGTGGGGGCGGTCTTTTTCGCTGTGCGCTTGAAAGATTAGCGCTTCATGTTGATGAGCATCTCCAAAATGGAGTCCGAGGTGGTGATGACCTTGGAGTTGGCCTGGAAGCCGCGCTCCGTGGAAATCATCTTCACGAACTGGTCGGCCATGTCCACGTTGGAGGTCTCCAGCGTGCGTTCTGAAAGGACGCCGAAGTTGGCTTCGCCGGGCGTCCCTTCGACGGCTTCGCCGGAGTCCTGCGTGGCGCTGAAGTGGTTGGCGCCTTCGCGCCTCAGGCCCCATTCATTGGTAAAGGTGAACAGGGAGAACTGGAACAGGTCCTTGTTTACGCCGTTGGAGAAGTTGCCGACCATCACGCCGCTGCGGTCCACGCTGATGCTGGAGAGGAAGCCCTCGGCGTAGCCGTCCTGCGCCTTGGTAATGGTGGAACTGGTGCCCATGAAGTTGGTCGTCGGCCTGCTGGCCGGGGTGGCCCCGGTCATGGTGGGCAGCAGGGACGCGTCGGTCCCGATGTCCGCCGCCGAGGCGATTGTTCCGCTGTCAAAGCCCGTGCCTGTCAGGCCAAGGTCAAGACTGATGGTGCTTGGCCCGGAGGTTACCGTGGCCCCGGTTTCGTCGGCGCTGAGGAAAGTCATGTCGAAGGTGGGCGCGCCATCTTCGGAGACGCCTGCCGGAGTCCAGTTGGCGGGGTCGTTGGCGTCGCCTGTGCCGCTGTAGTTGAAGGCCGACATGCCCTTCAACTGGCCCGAGGAGTCAAAGGTCAGGGTGCCAGCCATGGCAAGGCCTGCGCCCTTGGTTCCCGCCATTGCGGCGCGGCCGTCTTCGCCGGGGTCGAATCCGGCAACAAATTCATATGTGGTCTCGCCGCCCGCGTTGCTGGCGGAGACAGGGTCAAAGTGCACGTTGAGGGTGTGGGCGTTGCCCTGGTCGTCATACACCTTTACCGCGGCGGAGTAGGCCGTGGCTTCGGTGCTGAGGGGACCGTCCTCATTGGTGCCGTCCCAGCTCTTGAGCAGGGCAAAGAACGGGTCCGTGGCGTCGGAGGTGCGCTCTTCGTCGGCGGCAAGGCCAAGATTGACGTTCAGCGATACGGCGGAGGTGGCCTTTGGCGGCACGGTCACAAGGCCGCCCTCGCCCATGGTTAACTGGATGTCCGTGGTGGCGGCGGCAACGTTGCCGTTGTCGTCAATGGTCTTGCCCTGCACGTGGTAGCCGTTGGGGTCCACAAGGAAGCCCTCTTTGTCGAAGCGGAAATTGCCCGCGCGGGTGTAGCGGACCTTGTCGTCCTGCGTCACGCGGAAGAATCCGTCCCCGGCAATGGCGAGGTCCGTGGCCTCGGCCCCCGGCTGAAAGCCGCCAATGTTGAAATCCGTGAGGATGGCGCCAAGCCCGACGCCAAGCCCCTTTTGCGACATGCTTACATCCGGGGAGGACCCCGTGGATGCAAACTGGCTCATCAGCGTCTGGAAGTGAACGTCCGCGCTCTTGTAGGCGAGGGTGTTCACATTGGCCAGATTGTTGCCGATATTGCCCATGCGTTCGCCGTGGGACTTCATGCCCGTCGTCCCTACGTACATGGATGAAAAACTCATACGTGTTCTCCTTCACTACCGATTTTTGCCCGGAAGGCATTTTTTGCCTTCGCAGGGGTATATCGCAAAGGCCGTGCCAGAATGTGCAGGAGTGTGCGACGGATGCGCAGCGCGCGCCGCCAATGCACGGCGCATAAGGGTTTAATGCGTTAAAAGGCCCGGATTGCGGCTGTTTTCGCAGAGGTTGCACCTTGCAAGAGTTGCGCTTTTGTGCTGAGTGAATGCGTGCGCTCACGCAGTGAGGAGGCACGTTTTGCATCATCGTTATGCAGCGGATGATGGTGCGTGCTTGCGGCCTGCGTCCCGAGTGCGCGGCCGGGCACAAAGATGCGCGGGGCGGCAAAAAGCTTTTGATTTCAGATGATAAAGTTGTTTGTATAGATTCGCTTAAGCGTATTGAAGTCATACTGCGCCTGAGGGATATGCAGTACGGCTCTGGAGCAATCTGCGGATAGAGTGTTCACAGACAATTTTGCATTGGGCTGAAGGCTCTTCGGCCCGTTAGGGAGAGAGGACATGTCTGTACGGATGAAATTGACCAGCATCGGGGCCATCGCCCTTGTCGGGCTGGTCGCGGTGTTCGCCATTAGTGTGTATGGCGGCTGGAGTGTGCGGCAGACAATGCTGCTGGAGAAGGAAGCGAGCAGCGCCGGGGCGGCCATGCTTCAGGCGCGGCGGCATGAAAAGAATTTTATCTTGCGCATGGAGCGCCAATGGGCGGACAAAGCCATAGACGCCCTGGGCGATGTGCGCGCGCGGCTGCGCCATCTGCAGCACAACGACCCGGACTTTGCGGCGCGCGCCGGAAAGGCGCTGAGCTACCTTGAAAGCTATGAGGGCAGCTTCAAAACGGCGGTCATGTACGAAGAGCGCCTTGGATTCAGTGAGGATCAAGGCCTGCGCGGCGAGATGCGCCGCAGCGTGCACGACATGGAAAACACCTTTGCGCGTGTGGACGTACCGGAGCTGCAGTACCGCCAGCTGATGCTGCGCCGGTACGAAAAGGACTTCATCATCCGCGGCAGTGAAAAGGCGGAGCAGAAATTTGCCGGGGCCGTCCGCCAGATGCGCACGGCTCTTGATGCCTCTGCGGACATTGATGCCGCCCTGCGCTCGCAGCTGACCAGCGACCTTGACGCCTATGTGAACAGTTTTGCCCAGTTGGTGAAGACGCGCCACGCTCTGAACGACCAGCGGGCCGCCTTCATCAACGCCGCCCGCAGTGTGGAGCCGCTGGTGCTGAGCATTGCGCAGGACGCCGCCGCGCGGCAGGATTCGGCCTTCAAGGCGGGCGTCATTGTGTCCGTTGTGGCGGCGCTGGCTACGGCGCTGGCGCTCATTGTGTGCATCTATCTTGTTGGACGCTCCATCCTGCGTCCCCTTGCGGCGTTGCAGGACTGTTCCGACAAAGTGGCGCAGGGCGATTACGAGGCGGTGTCCAAGGTGGGCTTTACCGGCGAGTTTGAGGCGCTGCGGGCGGATGTGGAACTGATGGTTGCCAGCATCCGCAAGGCCATGGACGACGCCCACGCCAAGAGCGGGGAGGCCGCCCAGCAGGCGGTCAAGGCGCAGAAGGCCATGGACGAAGCCCACGAGCGCGAAGCGCAGGTGCGAGAACTCCTCGGCACCATTACCGATGTTGCCAAGCAGTCTGTGGAGATTACCGAGGCGTTGTCCGCCGCGTCTGCCCAGCTGGCCGCCGAAGTGGAGCAAACCACCGAGGGCGCGGCGCTGCAGCAGCAGCGCGTGGGGCAGACCGCCACGGCCATGGAGCAGATGACGGCGTCCATCCTTGAGGTGGCGCGCAATTCCGCCTCCGCGGCGGAGATGGCGCACAAGAGCCGCGAGGATGCCATGGAGGGCCGCCAGCGCGTAGAGAATACGGTTAAGGACGTGGCAAAGGTGCAGTCCAGCACCGAGGAACTTTCCGCCGTCATGGACGACCTGAGCGAAAAGGCCAGCTCCATTGGCGAGGTGATGAACGTCATCGCGGACATTGCGGACCAGACGAACCTGCTTGCCCTGAACGCCGCCATTGAGGCCGCCCGCGCGGGCGACGCCGGGCGCGGCTTTGCCGTTGTGGCCGACGAAGTGCGCAAGCTGGCGGAGAAGACCATGGCCGCCACGCAGGAAGTGGGCCGGGCTATCTCCGGCGTGCAGGAATCCGTGCAAAGCACGGTGGCCAAGCGCCGCGTGGCCGAGGATGCCCTGCAGGCCACAGTCCAGCATGCCCGCGAAGCCGGAGAGATGCTGGAAGGCATTGTGGAGAGCGTGGAAGGCACGGCCCAGATGGCGCAGAACATCGCCACCGCAGCCGAGGAGCAGTCCTCCGCCTCCGAGCAGATTAACGGCTCCGTGGAGGAAATCAGCGTGGTGACGGACGAGACGGCCAAGGGCGCTGTGGAGTCCGCCGAAGCCATCCGCGGCATTGCCGGACGCGCCGAGCAGTTGCAGCGCCTTATTCAGCAACTGCGCGCCGCCAGCTGATACATCGTACCGGAACTATAACGAACGGCCCGGAAGGAGATGTCCTTCCGGGCCGTTTTTTTTTCGCCGGGGCGGGGGGAGGTTAGCCGGGGTAGCCCTCGTCAACGGGCAGACCGGACTGCTGGGCGGCGGCTTTGGCAAGCTCGTCACAGCGTTCGTTGTCCGGGTTGCCGCTGTGGCCTTTGACCCAGTTGTAGGAAATGTTGTGCTTGGCGATAAGCGGCAGGATGCGCTGCCACAGGTCCTGATTTTTTACGGGCTTTTTGGCGGCGGTTTTCCAGCCGCGCTTTTGCCAGTTGCCAATCCAGTTCTGCCGGATGGCGTCCAGAAAGTATTTGGAATCGGAGTGCAGTTCCACGTCGCAGGGGCGCGTGAGGGCGGAGAGCGCTTCGATAACGGCGGTAAGCTCCATGCGGTTGTTGGTGGTTTCCCGGAAGCCGCCGGAGAGTTCCTTTTTGGTGTCGCCAAAGCGGAGCACCGCGCCCCAGCCGCCGGGGCCGGGGTTGCCGAGGGCGGAGCCGTCGGTATGGATGATGACGGTCTGCCCGTCTGGTGTGTCGGTCATGCTGTATCCTTATGGGGTCGTCGTGTGGTTCAGGTCCATGAGCCGCTGCCACGTCAGGGCGAGGGCCTTGATAAGGCCTGTGGGCCAGCTGTCGCTGGCAAAGTACGGCGCCATGTGCGTTGTTTGCAACTGCGTGATGAATTCCGGCCCAAGGGCGCGCTCCACCAGCGGCGGGAAGAAGACGATGAGCTTTTCGTTGGCGGTATCAAGGCCGAAGAATATGGTCTTGGAGTCCAGCGCCGGGATTTCCACGGGCCCGTCCTGAATGGACAGGCGTAGCTCCACGCCGAATTCCTCTTCGAACATGCTGGAGAGCTCGTAAAGGTGCTTCTTTTGCGCCTTGCTCATAAGGCCCGTGGCGTCCTGCAGGGTACTGCGGGATTTGATGTCCTCTATGGTTCTGTCAAAGTGCTGCATGTACAGCCAGCCCACGCCGAGAAAGACGCAGATGAGGAGCATGATGCGCAGAAAGCGGATGCCGCCCGATTCCGACTGGGGCGGCAGGATGTTGAGTCGCATGGGGTTCTCCTTGAAGCAGCCCGGCCCGCTGGAGGGCGGTGCCATAAGGGCGTCGTGGACGATGCCGCACGGTATGCGCAGGGTGGTTGCGCCGTCAAGGCGGCAGGCGGTCTAGTTTTCCTCGCCGCGCAGGGCGGCAACCGGGTCCATGAGCGCGGCGCGCCGCGCCGGACGGATGCCGAACACCACGCCAATGGCCGACGCGGAGAGGAGCGCCAGCACAAAGACCTTGGCCGAGAACTGAATCTCCAAAATGCCAAGGCGGGACAGCGTTTGCCCAAGGCCCATGCCAAGAGCCATGCCGATGAGCGCCCCGGCGCAGGTGAGCAGTAGCGCCTCCATGAGGAATTGCGCCGTCAGCACCCACGAGGACGCCCCAAGGGCCTTGCGCAGGCCAATTTCCGTAATGCGTTCGCTGACGCTGATATAAAAGAGGTTGGCAAGGACAAAGCCGCCCACCAGCATGGCCACAGCGGCGGTAACGCCCAAAAACGCCACCAGCCCGCCCTTGAGGATGCTGATGAATTTGAGAATTTCATCGGCGGTGAGGATGGTGAAGTCGTCCGGTTCATCGGCGCGCAGGCCGTGCAGGTGCCGCAAAAAGGAGCGCAGGTTCTCCACGTGGGCACTCATGTGCTCCGGGTCGTGGAACTTGACGCGGATGGCGCGGAAGTATTTGCGGTCCATATTGAAGCGCTGGGTCAGGGTGGTCAGGGGCAGGACCATGCGCTCGTCAATATTGCCGCGCCCGCCCGTGAAGCCCCGGTACGACAGCCGCCCGATGATTTGCACGGGCAGGTCGTCCAGAAACACCACCTTGCCGATGGGCGATTCGTCGCCGAACAACTCCTGCGAGACGGCCTCGCCGATGAGGCCGACCTTGGCCCCGCGCGTCACGTCCTCCTTGGTGAAGTCGCGCCCGGCGGCCAGCGGCCAGTTCCAGACCTCGGAGTAGCCCTCAGTGGCGCCGACGACCACGGGCACTTGCATATTCTTGTTGCCGGACTTGGCCGTGATGTTGCCCTTGCCGCGCATGGGCACCACCAAATATGCGCCGGGCAGGGACTCGCGCAGGCGGCGCACGTCTGTCCACGACAGGGTGAGGGTGCGCTTGCCCACGGCGCGGCTGCGGATGTCGCCGCCAAGGATGAAGGCGGCGTCCGGGCCGAACATTTCCATGATTTCCATGGTGCGCCGCTCCGCGCCGTCAATGGCGGTGACGATGATGGTCAGCGCCGCAATGCCAAGGGCGATGGCGGAGACCACAAACGCACTGCGCAGTTTGTAGGCCCACACGGCTTCGGCGGCAAAGCCGAGGGCGCGGTACAACTGGCGGCAGGCCCTACAGGTTGGACGCAATCTGGCCGTCCGCGAGGAGGATGCGTGTTGAGGCATGGCGTGCTGTGTCCTCGTCGTGGGTCACCATGACGACAGTGGTCCCCTGCTGGTTGATGCGGGAGAGCAGGTCCATGATTTCCGTGCTGGTGGCGGAGTCCAGCTGGCCTGTCGGCTCGTCGGCAAAGATGACCGCCGGGCCGTTGATGAGGGCGCGGGCCAGGGCCACACGCTGCTGCTGGCCGCCGGAAAGCTGGGACGGGCGGAACGAGGCGCGGTCTTCAAGCCCCACAAGGCCCAGAAGCTCATGCGCCCGCGCCGTGAGTTCGCGGCGCGAGGTGTCGCCGTACAGGCCGGGCAGGATGACGTTTTCAAGGGCCGAGGCGTAGGGGATGAGGTAAAAGCTCTGAAAGACGAAGCCAAAGCGCGTGCCGCGCAGGCTGCTGGCTTCATCGTCGTCCATGTTCGCCACGTTGGAGCCGTCGAGCAGGTAGCGCCCGGAGGAGGGGCGGTCCAGCAGGCCGAGGATGTGCAGCAGGGTGGACTTGCCGGAGCCGGACGTCCCCTGCAGCGCCACAAAATCGCCGTGGTCAATGGTCAGGGACACGCCCTTGAGGACGTTTGTGACCATATCCCCTTGCGTGTAGTCGCGCCGGATGTCGTCAAGCTGGATAAGCGGGGCGTCTGTCATCTACTTGGACGCCTTTTTCTTTTTGGCGCCGGGCAGCACCAGCTGGGTGGCGACGGTGTCGCCGTCGCTGAGGCCCTCAAGAACTTCCGTCCGCTGGCTTCCGGCGAGGCCGAAGGTCGGCGAGGTGCGCCGCGTTTCGCCCTTGTCCACCACGTATACCGCCTGCTCGCCGCTCACCCACTTGATGGCGCTGTTGGGCAGGGAGAGAACGTCGTCCTTGGTCTGGACGATGATGCGACACTGGGTGGTCATCTCCGGGCGCAGGCTCAGGGCCGTGTCGCTGCCAAGGGTAACGAGGGCCTGATAGTACACGATGTTGTCGCGGACCTCCGGCTCCGGGTAGATTTGGTCGATGCTGCCGTTGAAGACCGTGTCCGGATAGGCGTCCACAAGGAATTCTACGGGCATGCCCTGCTTCACCTGCCCGATGTCCGTTTCATCCACGTAAATCCACATTTCAAGGCGCGTTGGGTCCAGCACGGTGATGAGGTTCGTCACCTGCAGGCCCGAGACCACGGTTTCGCCTTCCTGCGCGGTGACTTTGCTCACCACGCCGGTGATGGGGCTTTTGATGCGGGTGTAGGACAGGCGCGTGCGGATGGAGTCCAGATTGGCGCGGGCTTCCTGCACGGCCTTTTCGGCCTTGCGCCGCTCCTTGATGAATTCCTTGCGCAGGCGGGCGAGGGCGGCCTTGCGGGCGCGCAGTTGGTTGCCCTTCACGTCCGCGCTTTGGACGGCGCTGTCCAGCGTATCGCGGGCGATGAGGTTTTTGGCGTACAGGCGTTCTTGCCGCTCCAGATTCTGGATGGCGTAGTCGGCTTCTGCTTCGGCGGCGGCGTAATCGGCCTCGGCCTCGGTAATTTGCAGGGGGTAGACCGTGCGCACGCGGTCCAGCTCGGCCTTGGTGCGCTCAAGGCGCGCCGTGGCTTCGGTTTGCGTGGCGTTGAGTTCGCGGTCGTCGATGATGGCGATCAGGTCGCCTTTGGTGACGGCGTCGCCCACTTTCACGCGCATGCTGGTGATGCGCCCGGTGGCCTGCGCGCCGATTTTGACAATGGCACCCACCTGCGCCTTGACGATGCCGGTGGCGTCCAGCTGTTTGCGCACTTGTCCTTTGCGGACGGTGTCAGTCTTCAGCACGGTAATGGCGCCGCCGCTGTTGCCGGAGAACCAAAGAAAGGCCCCACCAGCCAAGAGCGCCAGCGCCAGAGTGATAAGCAGTAGTCTTCTACGCACGTGAATCCTTGTCGCGTCGAGGGTCTATGGGAAGTCGAAAGCGCAGGTTACTCTGCGGAGTTGGCGAGGTCCAGTATCGCCGCGGCGTATTTCTCCTTGATTTCATTCAGATAGGCTTCGTCCATGCCGCCCTTCCAGGTGACGACCTCAAGAAAACGGCGGGGGATTTTTACGGCGCGCGGGTCGAAGCCGCAGGCCAGCTTGTGCCGCCAGCGCAGGATTTGCATCTCGCGCGCGAGGTCGTCCAGGCGGTCAGCCGCGTCCGCAAGGCCCACGGAGGTCAGCGCCTGCTGCAGGCGCTCTGTGCTGTAGACCTTGCGCGCAAACAGGCAGGACACCATGCCCGTCAGCATCACGCGTTTGCGCTCATCCTCAATCATGAAGGCGACGGCGTCGTCGGCGTCCTGCTCGCCGGGTTTGGCCTTTTGGTCATAGGAGTACGCGCCGCTGTCGAGGTGCGAATGCCGAAAGCCCAGCGCCTGCGAAACAAAATACACTTCGCCCGTGGCGTAGCCCGCCATCTCCTGCCCGAGGACGCAGGCGAACTCTTCGCCGCCGTAGTGCTTGGCCGCGGCCAGTGCGCCCTGCCCAAGGCGGGCGTAGAATTCGTTGGCGCGGCTGCCCAGCAGGGGCACGGCGTCGATGAAGCCGCTTTTTGTGCCGCTGACGAGGGGGACGATGGTGTCCTCCTGACGAATGAGACCTTTGTCCAGTGCTTCGGCGGCCCACGCCAGCGCCACGCCCGCGCTCATCACGTCCAGCCCTTGGCGCTCGCACTCGTCGAGAATGGCCAGCACGTCGGACGCCGAGGTCAGCCCCAGCATGGACCCGCAGGCAAAAATAGGCTCGTAGTCGTAGGAGACCTGCCGGTAGAGGTATTCATTTTCGTCGGCAAATTTTTCGCGCAGCAGGCCGATGTGGATGCAGCCCACCGGACACCCGGCGCAGGCCGTCTGCCGCAGCAGGAGCTGTTCTGCAAAGCGCTCGCCGGAGATGCCGTCGATTTCCGGGCGGGTGGTCTTGCGCAGGTTGTCCCACGGCAGGGCCTTGAGTTCATTGAGGGCGAGCAGGTTCTCGGCAGTGCCAAGGTTGTGGTACTTGCTCATCATCCCGGAGTCCGTGACTTCCGTGTAGATGTCTTTGAACAGGTCCTTGTAGTCCTTGCCGCCGGGCAAATCGAGTTCGCGGTCACCGATGACGGCGAGGCCCTTGAGGTTTTTAAAGCCCATCACCGCACCGGAGCCAAGGCGGCCAAAGTGGCGGAAGGAGTCCACATTGATGCAGGCGTAGGCAACGCCGTTTTCCCCGGCGGGACCGATGCGGATGATGCTGCCGTGCCCGTGGGTGGGGCGGCGCTTGCGCAGGTACTTGCCGGTGCTGAACACGTCGCGCCCGCGCAGGTATTCCACGTTTTCGACGTCGATTTTCCGTCCGCCCACGGTGAGGAAGGACAGCTCCTTTGCCTTGCCCGTGACGACAATGGCGTCGTACCCCGCAAAGCGCATGGACAGCGCAAGGCGTCCGCCCGCGTGGGATTCGGCGTATTCGTCGTTGTAGGGCGATTTGAAGGCGCACACCACTTTGCTCATCAGCGGGAACATGCCCGTCAGCGGGCCAATGGCAAAGATAAGGGGCTGGGAGGGATGCTCCGCCGGGTGGTCCGGACTGCCGAAGTGCTCAAACAGCGCGGCGGCAAGGCCGGACCCGCCAAGGGTTTCGCTGACCGGGGCAAAGTCCGAGCGCTTGCCCTTTCCGGTGTCCAGATTCACGTGCAGGATGTGGAACATGCGGTCACTCATCGGACGCCTCCCTGCGGCTTGGGGTGGCGGAGGAGGGCTGCGGCGTTCCCGCGTCCACAAGTTCCAAACAGTCGTGCGGACAGAAGGGGACGCACCGCCCGCAGTGGATGCAGACGTAGGGCAGGCCGTCCTCGTCGCTCATGGCAATGGCGTCCACGGGGCAGGCGGCCGCGCATTCGCCGCAGCGGATGCACAGCTCGCGCTTGACCTTGACGCCGCCGTCCTTGCGTTGGCTAAAGGCCCCGGTGGGGCAGGCAATGGCGCATGGTGCCGGGTCGCAGGCAAGACAGTAGCGGGCTTCAAATCCTGTAGTGAGGCCGCCTGCCGAGCCGATGCGGATGCCCGCACGGGACCAGGACAGGCTGCTGTGGACGAGACGGGAACAGGCGAGAGAGCAGGAATGGCACCCGATGCAGCGTTCCATATGGCTGGCACGGAGTATCTTCATGGTGCGTGGCTCCACCATGCCGCCGGGTCGTATGCCCCGGCGGCATGGATTCGGTCGGAGTTAGGCCATTTCGGCAATCCACTCGGCGAGCGGAACCTCGATGACCTTGCGGATTTCTTCCAGACGCTCTGGCGACTGCGCCTCAAAGCGCAGGACGAGCACGGGCTGCGTGTTGGAAGCGCGCAGCAGGGCCCATCCGTCCGGGAAAGTGATGCGGACGCCGTCAACGTCGATGATATCATACTTTTCCCGGAAGTAGTCCTGCGCGCGGCGCACCACGTCAAACTTGATGGCGTCGGGGCAGTCCTTGCGGATTTCCGGGGTGTTGTAGGTCTTGGGCCAGTCGCTGAGGTAGGTGCTGATGGGCACGCCGGGCTTCTCGCTCATGATTTCCACGATGCGCTGGGCCGCGTAGCAGCCGTCGTCAAAGCCGTAGTAGCGGTCGGCAAAGAACATGTGGCCGCTCATTTCGCCGGCCAGCTGCGCGCCGGTTTCCTGCATGCGGGCTTTGATGAGGGAGTGCCCGGTCTGCCCCATGATGGGCACGCCGCCGTGCTCGGCAATGTCGTTGTACATGAGGTGGGTGCACTTGACCTCGCCAATGATGGTGGCGCCGGGAATGTTGTCCAGCACGGAGCGGGCGTAGATGGCAAGGAGCTGGTCGCCGTAGATCATGTTTCCGGTCTCGTCGATGACGCCGATGCGGTCGCCGTCGCCGTCCAGACCGATGCCAAGGTCCGCGCCTTCGTCCTGCACGCGCTGGATGAGGTCCGCCATGTACTTGGGCACGATGGGGTCGGGGTGATGGTTGGGAAAGTCGCCGTCCGGGTCGCAGTACTGGTCGATGACCGTTGCGCCGATGCGGGTGAGCAGCTCGCGGCATACTTCGCCCGCCGCGCCGTTGCCGCCGTCGAGGACGACCTTGACCGGATTTTTCAGCGTGGTCTGGGCGGCCAGTTCGTCGAGATAGGCGGGCACGATGTCGTGCTCGCTGGCGACGCCGGAGCCGGTTTCAAATTCACCGGCCTGCATGATGTGGTAAATTTTTTGGATTTCCTCGGAGTGGATGGTGGTCTCACCGGCCCAGACCTTAAAGCCGTTGAACTCCGGCGGATTGTGGCTGGCGGTGATCATGACGCCGGCCTTGCGCCCCAGCGTTTTACAGGCGAAGTAGAACAGCGGCGTGGCGACCATATTCAGATAGACAACATCAATTCCCGTCTCGGTAAGGCCCTTGATGATGCTCTTTTGGTACAGGGGAGAGGAGTGCCTGCAATCGTGGGCCACAACGGCCTGCGTGTGCCCCAGCTGCCTAAAGTAGGTGCCGCAGGCGCGCCCGAGGGTCTCGACCCATTCTGCATCGAAGTCGGTGTCCACGATGCCGCGGATGTCATAGGCCCTGAAGATCTCCTGATTGACGGGTTTCATTTGTCCTCCGTATTTCTTGGCATTTTCTTTCGTATATTCATTGCGGAACCCGGCACTACCATACTACACTTAGGGTTGGGTGTACGACATTTTTCGGGACGGACGCAAAACGTGTGCGGCCCGGCCCACGCCGTTTCCATGGCACTGCGCCGGAGGGCGACATGTTCAGGAGGTCTGCTTGACCTCTGAAATCATTGAACGTAATTGGTGTTATTATGAATTGGGATTGGGAAAAACTCCAGGAAAAACGGAAAAGGCAGCCGGGCGGCGGAGGCGGAGGCCCCAATTTCGGCGACGTGAACGTCGATTGGGACCGCTTCAAGAATTTCAAGTTCCCGGCATGGCGCATTGTGCTTCTTATAGCCCTTGTGCTGTGGCTTGCCTCGGGCATCTACATCGTTGGACCGGATGAGGTCGGCGTTGTGCAACGCTTTGGGGCTTTTGAACGACAGTCGGAACCCGGCCCGCACTACAGGTGGCCCTTCCCCATCGAGTCCGTGCAGACGCCGAAGGTGACGCAGATTCGCCGCGTTGAGGTTGGCCTTCGTACCGTAGGCCGCCGCACGCAGTTCTCCTCGGGGCAGTTCCAGGACGTGCCGCAGGAATCGCTCATGCTCACGGGTGACGAGAACATCGTCGACGTGCAGTTCATCGTGCAGTACCTCATCCGCGATGCGAAGAACTACCTCTTTAATGTGCAGAATCAGCACGAGACTGTAAAGAGCGTGGCCGAAGCCGGAATGCGTGAAGTCATCGGTCGCAACAAGATCGACACGGTGCTTACTACGGACAAGCTCGCCATCCAGAACGAAACCCGCGAGCTGATGCAGGAAATGTTGGACCGCTACGAGGCTGGCGTACGCGTTGTGGCTGTGCAGCTGCAGAACGTGCATCCGCCCAAGGAAGTCATCGACGCCTTTAAGGACGTGGCATCCGCGCGCGAGGACAAGAGCCGCTTCATCAACGAAGCCGACGCCTACCGCAACGACCTGCTGCCCAAGGCGCGTGGTCAGGCGGCTGTGCTCCTGAACAAGGCCGAGGCCTTTAAGGAGACGCAGGTACGCAAGGCCAAGGGTGACGCTGCACGCTTCCTCGCCGTGCTTGAGGAATACAACAAGGCCAAGGACGTGACGCGCAAGCGCCTGTACCTTGAAACCATGGAACACATCCTCTCCAACCCCAACACGGAAAAGATCATTATGTCCGACGAAGCCCTGCGGGGTGCGGTGCCCTATCTGCCGCTGTCCCCCAGTGGCTCTTCCGCGCGGCCTTCTGGCAAGGGAGGGAGCAACTAAATGTCTTCCAACAAATCCGTAGCCCTTATTGTGCTGCTGGTGGCGCTGTTCGTCGGCGCAACGCAGACCGTGTATACCGTGGATGAGACGGAATCGGGCATTGTGCTCCAGCTTGGTAAGCCCGTTGGCGGCATTATGGAGCCGGGGCTGCACTTTAAGCTGCCCTTTGTCCAGAACGTCATTTTCTTCGACAAGCGCGTGCTCGAATACGACGCCCGCCCCGAGGAAATCCTCACCAGCGACAAGAAAACCATGCTGGTGGACAACTATACCAAGTGGCGCATCGTGGACCCGCTGGAGTTCTACCGGACTCTGCGGACCGTGAACACCGCCCGCTCGCGTTTGGACGACATCATCTACTCCCAGCTGCGCGCTTCCCTTGGCCGCTACACCCTCGGTGAGGTTGTGGCCCACAAGCGCGCGCAGATTATGGAAGAGGTGACCAAGCGCTCCTCCACGCTCATCAGCGAATACGGCATCGAGGTTGTGGACGTTCGCATCAAGCGCACCGACCTGCCCCCGGAGAACGAACGCGCTATCTTTGGCCGCATGCGCGCCGAGCGTGAACGTCAGGCCAAGCAGTACCGCTCCGAAGGTCAGGAGGAATCCGCAAAGATCAAGTCGCAGGCCGATAAGGAACGCGCCCTCATCCTCGCCGAGGCCGAGCGCAAGGCTCAGGTGCTGCGAGGTGAAGGCGAAGCCGAAGCGACCAAGATTTTCGCTGGTGCCCTCAAGCAGTCGCCGGACTTCTACTCCTTCAAGCGTAGCCTTGAAGCGTACGAGAAGAGCTTTGACGACAAGACCAGAATCATTATGACCCCGGACAACGAGTTCATGCGCTACATGCGCTAAACTGCTCCGCTTTGAAACATAGAACGCCCCATCTCGCCGAGGTGGGGCGTTTTTTTGGATATGGATGGCAAGATAGACATGTGGTAAATTGATTGACAATATCGGCGGGGCCATTCAAAAAGGGGTTGCTTTTTCCGCGTGGGAATTGAATGATTACTGCGCAAGCAACAAAACGAGATGGCGAGAACGATAGGGATTTGACAAACTGGACCAGATTAGTATGATTATTGCCTACGCCGCTCCGGCTGAATAGGACAATGCACACAAGGGCGCGAGTGCATATAGATTAAGGCGCGCCTGTGTCGACATTGGCAGAATTCTGATCGAATGGTTCCGTGTGGATATACGACCTCACATTTTTCCTTCCACCCGCGCGTTTTCACTTCGATGCGCTGCCTGTCTCCCTTTCGTCTTCAGTGGCTCTTGATTCGGTGGGCGCCCCGGCGGCCGTGATGGCTCCGGCAGCAGGTGCCGTGGAATTCCAAGTGCCACAAGCTGCTCAATGCGCTTGGCAGGAGAGCGGTTGCCCTTGACGATGTGCGTCATCATCGAGGGATGAACCCCTATCATGCGCGCCAGCTCCTTCATTGGGATGCCGTGGTACGCCAGCCAAGCCCGTAGAGCCGCCTGTCGGCCGCAGGGGTGTTGGTCCAAGGATGTGTGAATTTTTTGTTCCATAACGATGTCCTAGCGAGTTGACTGTATAGACTAGCTGATAGTCTTGTCAATACTCTGCTATGGAAAAGAAGGGTTTATTAATGAGTAAGACAGGTTCCAAGTACGGACAAGGGTTCGGACCGGTCGTTGAACGGATAAAGGAAGCAACCGGAACGAGAACGCAGGTCGAGCTGGCCAGTGTTCTGGGTATCCGCCAGTCCAGTATTTCCGATGCCAAGCGCAGGGACTCCGTCCCCGCGGATTGGTTTTTGACGCTGTTCCGCAAGTACGGTCTCAACCCCGATTGGCTGGCCATGGGCCGCGGTCCTGAGCACATCAAGACCAAGGAAGGCTACCAGCCCTTTGATCAGCCTGCGCTGTCCGAGACGCTGCATGAAGAGGGCGCGCCCTATGGCGACCCGCTGGCCTCCGGCAAGGTGGTCACCTATTACGGTATGGCAGGCGAACTGAGCGAGCAGGGCCAGTGGAAGCCCACCGCCGCAGGACAGATTATCATCCCCTCCGCCTTTGACCGCGAGTCCTTGCTTGTGGTGCAGATGGATGGTGCGGGCATGGAGCCCCTGCTGCGCCGCGGCGCTTTTGTGGGCCTGGACCGCGACCAGAAGGCCATCACTTCCGGCGAAGTCTACGGCGTGCTGGTTCCCTACGAGGGACTGGTCATCCGCCGCGTGTACTTTGACGCCCAGCAGAATCTCTTCGTCCTCAAGTCGGAGAACCCCAATCATGTGGACCAGCAGCTGTCCATCGACGAATACGGCGAGAAGGTCGTTGGCCGCATGATTTGGTCTATGCAGGAAGCGTAAGCCAAGCATTCCCCGGATATCCACCGCATCAGCGGTTTCACAAAGCCCCCGTCACCGGGGGCTTTGTTGTTTTTTGCGGGGTGTTGTGGGCGGTGGGCGATGCTGATAGGCTAACACGCCGCATCCGCCGCACGGGTGGCGGAGCGGCCCCTCCCGGCCCGATTTGCGCCTGTTGAGCTTTGCCGGAAGCTCCGCAACGATGAGACATAACGGATGACACCCCATGGATTTTGACCTGCTCTGGAATGGTTTGGGCTGGCCGCTGTGCCGCCTTATTTTCTATATTTCCCTTGGCCTGATGATTGGCAACCTTATTGAGGCGCTGAACTGGACGCGCGCCGTGGCGCGCGTGGCCGAGCCTATTACGCGCATCGCCCGCCTCAAGGACGTAACCGGAGCCAGCTTTTCCATGGCGTTTTTCTCGGGCATTGCGGCCAACACCATGCTGGCCGAGGCGCACGAGAAGGGCACCCTGTCGGACAAGGAGCTGATGATCTCCAACCTGTTCAACAGCCTGCCGACGTATTTTTTGCACATGCCCACGCTGTTTTTCATCACCGTGCCGTTTATTGGCAGCGCGGCGGTGGTGTATGTGAGCCTGACCCTTGGCGCGGCGTTTTTGCGCACGGCCTTCATCATTCTTCTCGGGCGGCTGGTCTTGCCGCCGTTGCCGCCGGGCTGTGTGACGTGCCGCTTGGACGAACAGCGCAGCGCGGGCTGGCGTGAAGCCCTCAAGAAAACGTGGAGCCGCTTCAAAAAGCGCATCCGCAAGATTTTGCGCATCACAGTGCCCATCTACATCGCCATCTACCTGCTGAACCGCTACGGCGCGTTTGGAGTGTTTGAAGACTTCTTGGCCGAGCATGTGTCCTTCTTCTCGTGGCTGCCGACAGAGGCGCTGTCCATTGTGGTCTTCCACGTGGCGGCGGAGTTTACGGCCGGGCTGGCAACGGCTGGCGCGCTGATTCAGGACGGGGCGCTGACCACGCGGGAAATCGTCCTCGCATTGGTGCTGGGCAATGTGCTGTCCTCGCCCATGCGGGCGTTCCGCCACCAGTTCCCGTACTATGCGGGCATCTTTAAACCGCGTATCGCCCTGCGGCTTATCGCCGCCAACCAGACGCTGCGCGTCCTGTCCATCATCACCACGGGCACGCTGTATTATTTCTTTGGATAAGAGGAGCCGGGGGGTGCCCGGACCTTCTCTCGCACACACGACATATTGACCACACCGGAGCCGACAATGCGACGTATTGGCCTTCTTGGCGGCATGAGCTGGGAATCCACCATTGAGTATTACCGCATCATCAACGAGGAAGTGGCCCGCAGGCTGGGCGGCGTGCATTCCGCCGACATCGTGATGCAGTCCTATGACTTTCAGGAGGTCGCGGACCTTATGCATGCCGGGCGCTGGGACGATGTCGCGGCCAAGCTGACGGCGACGGCGGAGTCCCTGATTGCCGCCGGCGCTGAGTGCATGCTCATCTGCACCAACACCGTGCACAATATTGCCCCCAAGCTGGAGTCCGCCATTTCCGTGCCGCTTTTGCACATCGCCGACGCCGCGGGCCGTGAATGCACGGCGCGCGGGTGGTCGCGTGTGGGCCTTTTGGGGACGGCCTTCACCATGGAGTACGACTTCTACCGGGGCCGCCTTGCCGATGCCCATGGCGTTGAGGTGTGCGTGCCGGATGAGGCCGAGCGCAAGGAAATCAACCGCATTATCTTTGAAGAGCTGGTGAAGGGCGAACTGCGCGACGACTCGCGCGCCACCTACCTTGAGGCCATCAGCCGCTTGCAGGACAACGGCGCACAGGCCGTGGTGCTTGGTTGCACGGAAATTCCGCTGCTGGTCGGCCCCGAGCACACCGACGTGCCGCTGCTGGATACCACGCGCCTGCACGCCCTTGCGGCGGTGGAATTCGCCCTTGCGGGCGAAGGCGCGGCCAGCTAGCCGCCGGCTCCAGAGCACAGCACAAAAACAGCCCGGTATGCGTGACGCATACCGGGCTGTGTGTCGTTGTATGGGCCGGGGCTACTGCGCGGTGGCGCTGGCGGCATCGGGTGCGGGGGAACTGGCGGCATTGGCCGCAAGGGCGGTGGTGTCAAAGCCCTTCAGGTCCATGGCCAGCTCCTCGCTGAGGGAGGCAATGGCGCCGATGGCGTTGATGTATTCCTTGTCCGTGGTCAGCCGCCGGGAAATCCACGTGGCGATGTCCATGACGTCGCCTTCGGACAGAAGCTTGCGGGTTTTCTTGGGGGAGGCCATGGACAGGATGGTGGCGCGCATGCTGTCGCGCTCCACAAGGGCCTTTTTGATTTCTGCGGAGATGCGGTCCAGCTGCTTGGCCGGTGCGTCCTGCGCCTCAAGGTCGGCGTAGGCGCCGTAGGCGTCGGTGACGCGGCGGGCGGCGCGGCTGTAGCGCTCCATCACGTCCACAAGGTCGCGGCGCTTGGCAAAGGCGCGGAAGGTGCTGCCCACCTCGCGGACCATGGCCGCGTAGACGTCCAGCATGTTTTCGGCTTCCTTGGCGGTGAGGGCGCGGAAGGCGTAGCCGCCTTCGGGGGCCTTGAATTCGCGGGTCTGGTGCATGCCTTCTTCGGCAAGGGCGGCCACAAAGGCGTCGCCAAACAGGGCGTACACGGTGCGCAGGACGATGGGCGACATCAGGTGGCGCAGCACGGCGGTGCGGCCCTCTAGAACATCGCGCGAGCCGGTGCGCAGGCCCGTCAGCTCAATGCCGTAATGCATGTTGAGCTTCTTGAACGTGAGGGTGGTGAGGCCGCTGCCGGAGGGATTATGCCGGGTCCGCGGGGGGTGGTAATTGGTGGCGCACAGGCGGGCAAGGTCGCGGATAAAGTCCGGCGTGACCACGGCGTCCGTGCGCTGCTCGCTGGGGGTGGCGTTGCCGCGTACCTGCGAGGCGTTGGTCTCCTGCGCGGGGGCAGCGGGCTGGGGCTGGGCCGTCGCCTCTGCCGTGGCGTTGCCGTCGTCAGTCACGGGCACGCGGGGCAATTCGGACAGATACGAGGCCGCGCCGTCGGCTTCGTCCTGCCGCGATTCGGTCTGTGCGTCCGGTGCTGGGGCGGTGCGGGCATTCCACTGCCAGAATCCGGCACCAATGGCAATGAGGACCACTGCGAGGGTGAGGAGCGATTTGCGTTGGGCGTTCATGTCGGTCTGTCCTTTGGTTGCGCTGTTGCTGCCGAGGTGCTGGTTAGCTTTCGTCGTCGGATGCGGCGCGCATCCGTTCGAACTCGGGTTTCAGACGGGCGAGGACATGCTCGTAGCCGCCGGGGGAGTGCGGGACGGTGCAGTGGGTGCAGTCCTTCACCTTGCCGCGCCATGTGGGATTGCCGCCGCAGTCCTGCAGAAAATACAGGGGACAGAAGCAGAACAAGCAGTTGAAATGCTCTGGGTCTGCGCCCTTGTGGCAGGGAAAGTATCGGCAATCCGTGTTGCGGAAATACTTGTGGTTATGTTCCATCTGTGTGTCGCGTCTCTTCATCGTGCCGAGATGTATCGCAAAAGGCGTGCCCTGCGCAATGCGTTGCAAAGGCGTCCAGGGTCAGGTTGCCGTCGCTTGCCCGCGCGGCCTGCCCGATTTGCGCAAATATGGGAGCCAGAAAGTCGGCGTTGCTTTCAAAGGGCTCGCGTCCTGTGGTGTCCCTGTACAGGGCCAGCGATTGCATTACGTCCACGATGCGAACGCTCTGCGGGGGACGGGCAAGGGTGTATGCCTCGCCGCGCTCGCGGTCAACTTTAACCACCACGCCGCTTTGGGCAAGCATGAACATCACATGGTTCACCAGCTTCACCGGCGCGCCAAGGCGGTGGGCGATGTCCTCATTGGTGGGTGTGGGCCGTCCGCTTTGAAACATATGCGTGATAAGGGCGAGGACGAGTACCCCCAGCTTTTGCCTGTCGTCAAAGCTGTACTCGTTCATGCGCGCCTCGCTGTAGTAGCTTTCGCTATACTGGAGGGCGAAGCAGATTTCCGCGCCCAGCAGGACGATAATCCAGCTGATAAAGGTCCAGATGAGAAACAGCGGCACCTGCGCAAAGCTGCCGTAGATGGCGTTGTAGTTGGTGGAGGTGGCTTGGTACTGGATGTAGGCCATTTGCACCAACTGCCACAGGCTGCCAGCGATGACCGCGCCGCCGAGGGCGGCGGGAAAGCGCACCCGCGTGTTGGGGATAAAGACATAAATAAAAATAAGCGCCAGCCACGTGGTGAAATAAGGCAGCAGCTTGAGCAGGGCGATGTACAGCGTGCTGAAGACCGAAACGCTCAGAATCTGTTGCACCACGTGCGTACTCTGGAGCGACGCCGTGGAGCTGATGGCGACGATGATGAGCAGTGGGCAGACCATGGTCACGGCCAGATAGTCCGAGAACTTGCGCCACAGGCTGCGCTGGCTCTTGACGCCAAAAATGGAATTAAAACTGGCCTCAATGTTCCCCAGCAGCGAGATAACCGTCATGAAGAGCAGTGTCACGCCGGCTACGCCCAGCGTGCTGACGTTGGTGTTGTTAATGTAGCCGATGATGGTTTCCACCACCTCGGGGTTGCCTGTGGTGGCCTGCATGAGCAGGGTGCGGATGAAGGTAGAGTTCTGGAACCCAAAGCCCTTGGAAATGGAGAACGCCACGGCCAAAAGCGGCACCATGGAGAGGACGGTGGTATAGGCCAGCGCCGAGGCGCGCAGCAGGCACTGGTCGGCCACAAAGCCCCGGCCGATCATATACAGCCAGCGCATCAGGCGCGCCAGCTGCTTTTCGGCAAAGGAGCTGGTTTCATCAAGTGGGTCGTGAACGCGGGGGAGGCGGAACACGGCGTCCTCCAGTGGTGGCGCGGATGCGGGCATCCGCTGGGTGAGCGTTTGGCGGGCACGAAGGGCGCTGTGGCGGCTTCGTGCCCGTGTTTGGTTTTCGTCAAACTGGCGCGGGGTGGGCGCGCGCCATAGGGGGCTAGGCGATGCCGGTTTCCTCGGCCACACCGGCCATAGCGGTGATGGACAGGGTCAAAAACGCGCCAAGGTCCATGCCCAGCTTGTCACACTCGTGGATGCGCTCGCGGTTGACGCTGGCGGCGAAGGATTTGTCCTTCATTTTCTTTTTCAGGCTTTTGGCCTTCATGCCGTCCATGCGGGTGGGGCGCACAAGGGCGGCGGCGGAGATGAGGCCGGTGACGGTCTCTGCCGCGCGCAGGGCGTAGTCGAAAGTGCTCTCGGCGGCAACGCCGGTGCATTCTTCATTGTGGGCAATGATGGCGTGCAGGGCGTCTTCTGGCATTTTCCCGTCCAGCATATCTTTGGCCATGGCGCCGTGTTGTTCGGGGGTGTCTTTGGTCATGGGGTAGTCAAGGTCGTGCAGCAGGCCGGTGATGCCCCACAGCTCGGCGTCCGCCTCAAACTGCGGCGCAAGGGCGCGCATGATGGCTTCGGTCTGCTTGGCGTGATTGATCAGGTGCGGTTCGGGATTTTGCGTGGTAATAAGGGCCAGCGCTTCGTCTCGTGTCATCATTGGTATCTCCTCAAAAAGATAATGTATGCGGCAAGCCTACAGGAAAGACGCCAAAAAGGGCAAATGCTTCGCTGGAATTGCGGTGTTTCAGTATCTAGGCATGCTTATTGCTTAATACCCTGCTGAGAGGGGGAATCGTCGGTTTTTCGACGTCGTCATTCCCGTTAGGAGAGCGTGTACATGAATAGATTAAGTAGCATAACCAAACAGATTGCGGCGCTTCAGAAGATATCGCAGTTCCGCGGCGGGCAGGGCCTGCCGCTAGGGGATGCGGCCTTTGGCAGTATGTTGCAGAGCATTCTTACCGGCGGCCCGGGAACATACACGGGCGTTGAAGGCCAGCTGATGCTGGGCCGGGAATTCATAAACGGTATGACCGGTGAGGGCGGGGCGCATCAGGCCAGCGAATTCGCAGGGCTGACGGACGCCTCCATGCTCATCGACACGTTGTCGGACTCTGGCGGCGACGCGCGGAGCGGCGGCGAGGGAACCTTCCCCGGCGCGCTGGGCGGCGCCAATGCGTTGGCAACCATGCTGGAGACCCTGCGTAACGTCCACCACAGACAACGCGCCGAGGCCATGACCACGGCGCAACACCACGGCGCTGCGGGCGATTCCTTTGCCACAGTCAGCGCCAAGACCGACGCCGGCGCCCAGCCAGGCAGTGCGGCCGTGCAGGCCGCCAAGGCCGGGACCACAGCTGACGCCGACGCTGCGGCAGGCGCTGTAATGGCGCAGGCCGCAGGCCACACGTCCGCTGAATCGCCCTCACGGCAGGCGGCAACGCAGGCTATGGAAAATAAGGCCTATGGCAGTCGCGAGGCCGCGCGCCTTGCAGGCTTGCTGGCGGCGCGTTTTGAATCCAATGGCGACCCCGGCGTGATCGGGTATGACCGGGTGGGCGGCACGTCCTACGGCATGTATCAGATTTCATCGCGCGCGGGGACCTTTGACGGTTTTCTGACATACCTTGACCGCCACGCGCCCAAGTGGGCCGAGGCCCTGCGCGGTGCGGGCAAAGCCAACACTGGTTCCACCACGGGAGCCGTTCCCGCCGCGTGGAAGGATATTGCGCAGGCGGAGCCGGAGCGCTTTGCCGATGTGCAGCACGAGTTCATCCGCGAGACGCACTTCCTGCCGGCGGCGCGTAAGGTGGCCGAGCTGACAGGGCTGGACCTTGAAGGCGAGGGCGGCGTGCTGGCGCAGGTGCTGTGGAGCACCGCCGTACAGCACGGGGCATCCGGCTCGGCGCGCATCTTTGCCAGCGCCGTGGATGCTGTGAACAGAAATGGCGCCGATGACTTTGGCAAGTCGCTTATTCAGGAAGTGTACGCCCACCGCAGCGGCCAGTTTGGCTCCTCCACGGAGCGGGTCCGCAGTGCGGTGCACAGCCGCTTTGCCAGCGAGATGGAGCTTGCGCTGTCGCTGTTTGACGGCGGGGATACGACCCTGTCCGGCATGCTTGCCTAGAAGGGCGGAGACCGGCGGCGTTTTGGCCGTGTAACGCGGTCATCCTGTGGGCGCGGACTGTCCGCGTGCCTTGCGCCGCGTTCTGTTAGAATCGTCTGCAAGACAACGGGCCAGCTTGGCCGGAAAAAATACGCGGCGCGTCAGCTTTATGGCGCGCTTGTGGCGGCGGGCCACGCTTTTCAACCCCGGATGCGGCAACGCGTCCGGGGTTGGTGCATGTGGGGCTGTGGCGGACGCCGCGCGCCATAGGGCAGGGGAAGGTTCCCGGCCGTGCGGCGGCGGAGCGGCAGAGGGCACTGTCTGGGCGCACTGTTCGGGCGTAAGAGCTGGGCGCGATAGCTGGGCGCGGCACCTTGGACGACCCGTGCGGGGTTAGGCTCCATCGTGCAAGAGAGCGTGGAGGGTTTCGTCAATCTGCTCCTGCGCGCCGTTGACGCAGGCGGGTAGGTCATCCGGGGTAAGGCGCAGGGCGTCCCACGCTTCGCTAGAGAGCGGCGGCACAAGGCGCTCTGTGGTGTGGCCGTGGAACAGCGCGCAGGAGAGAATATCCGCAAGGTGGATAACGGCGGAGGCCTCGGGCTTGGAGGCGCGCGCCGGGTCGTGGTGGTAAAGCACGGCGTTGACAAGGCTAAAGGGCAGGTTCCACTTGCGCAGCAGCATGCCGCCAAGGGTGGCGTGGTCAACGCCAAGGGCCTCGCGCTCGGCCTCGTAGAGCAGTATGCCCTTGGCCCGGGCGGTGGCAATGGCGTCGCCAAAGCGGTCCGGGGCGACCTTGCACAGGGCAAGGCGCCCCACGTCGTGCAGCAGCCCCGCGACGAAAAAGCGTTCCGGCTCGCCCGTGGCGCTGCGCACGGCAATGGCGCGGGCCAGCACGCCCACACTGATGCTGTGCCGCCAGAAGTCCTCCATATTGGTAAGCTCTTCCGGAATGCCGGTGAACATGGTCATGACCGAGGTGCCAAGGGCCAGGGTGGACAGCTGCGCCGTCCCCACCACGGCCACAGCGCGCGAGATGGTGTCAATCTGCGAGGGAAAGCTATAGAACGCGCTGTTCACCAGCCGCAGCAAAAAGGCCGTCAAACTGGTGTCCGACGAGATAACCCGCGCCACGTCGCTGGCTGAGGAACTGGTGTCGGCGATGACCGTTTGCAGTTCGGCATAGACCGAGGGCAGGGACGGCAGGGAGATTTCATCGCGCAGCAGGTCTATGGCGCTGAGCGGGGCCTGCGGTTGAGGCAGGGGCGGCGTGCTGCCCGGCTTCGGCGGGGTCAGCGCGCCGCTTGCGAGGGCTTCTGTGGTATCGGTCATGGCGAGGCTCTGGAGCATGGCCATGGCCGGATGCGAAAGGTCCGCAAAGGCGAATTGGCGGTCAACAAGTGCCTGCGCGGTGGTGTGGTGTTCTGTCTGCGTGGTCATGGACTGTCTGTTCCTGCGTGGTGTCGTTGTGGTGTGCGCCGCGCCGTGCGGCGAGGCGGTGGGCATGCGGGGCGTTAGCCCGAGGCATCCGCGACGGTGGCAATGCCGCCATGAAAACGCCGGACGCCGCCCTCAATGAGGGAGACGAGGGCGCAGGCGGATTCTTGCGGCGTCAGCAGCTCGCCGCGCTCGTGCCAAGCGCTGAAAACGGCGCTGACCTTCTCCGCCATTTCGCCCGTGCTGGCGCGGGCCTTGGTCTGCATGGGCGTGTCCACAATGCCGGGGCGGTAGACCATGGACGCCACCTGCGGCAATTCCACAGCCAGCTGGCGGACCATGTGCTCCTCCGCGGCCTTGGCCGCGCAGTAGGCGGCGATGCCGGGCTGGGTGATTTCCGCCGCACCGGAGCCAAGGAAGACGGCAAAGCTGTTTTCCACATGCCGCAGGGCGGGCATGGCCGTATGGATGAGCATCCACGCGCCATGCACGCTGGCGTCAAACACGTCCTGAAAGCGGTCCGGGTCCAACTCCCACAGCGCGGGGCCGGGGGCCAGCACGCCCGCCGCGTGGATGAGGCCCGTAAACGCGCCCATGTTCATGGCCGTGGCGACAAGGCTTTCTGCGACCTTGGCCTTTGCGACACTCCCGGCTATCATGGCGTGATCGCCGGAGAACCCTGCCTCGTGCGAGGCGTTTGCGCACGCCTCCAGCGCGGCTTTGAGCGGATCAACAGCTCTGGCGGACAGCACAAGGCGTGCTCCGCGTTCGGCCAGTTCCTGCGCGGTGGCGCGGCCCACGCCGGACGACGCGCCGGTGACGATGACGGTTTTATTTGCGAGAAAGCTCATGTACAACACCCTTCGTGGCTAAAAAAACGACAAAGTACCGCCGCCTTGGCTCCCTTTAGCCCTTGGCGCAAAGCGGGAGGAATGGATGACGATTATACACGGATTCGAGTTGCTTGTTGAGAAGGAAATTGCCGAACTCGGCGTGAAGGCGCGGCACTTCCGCCATCAGAGGACCGGCGCGGAACTCATGAGCCTGACCTGCCCCGACGAGAACAAGGTCTTTGGCGTCAGCTTCCGCACGCCCCCGCGCGATTCCACAGGCGTGCCCCACATTCTGGAGCATTCCGTGCTGTGCGGCTCCGCCAAGTACCCGGTTAAGGAGCCGTTTGTGGAACTGCTGAAGGGCTCGCTCCAGACCTTCCTCAACGCCTTCACCTATCCGGACAAGACCTGCTACCCCGTGGCCAGCACCAATGTGCAGGACTTCTACAACCTTGTGGATGTCTACATTGATGCCGTGTTCCACCCGCGCATCACCGAGCAGATTTTCCAGCAGGAAGGCTGGCACTATGAGCTGGATTCCCCAGAGGGCGAGCTCACCCGCAAGGGCGTGGTCTTCAACGAAATGAAGGGCGCGTACAGCTCTCCGGATAGCCTGCTGCACGAATTCTCCCAGCGCGAGCTGTTCCCGGATACCACCTACGGGCTGGACTCCGGCGGCGACCCGCGCCACATCCCGGACCTGAACCATGAGATGTTCATGGAGTTCCACCGCACGTTGTACCATCCCTCCAACGCGCGGTTCTGGTTCTATGGCGATGACGACGAAGACACCCGTCTGAAGATTTTGGCCGACGCCCTCAGCGGCTTTGAGGCGCTGACCGTGGACTCCGAGGTGGAGGTGCAAACGCCCACCAATCAGCCCGCCGTGGTGGAGCGCCACTACGCTGGCGGCGCGGACGCCAAGGCCATGTTCACCATGAATTGGCTGCTGCCCGAAACCTCGGACCGTGACCTTGCCCTGCGCCTGCAGGTGCTGGAGCATGTGCTCATTGGATTGCCGTCCTCGCCGCTGCGCCGCGCGCTGATGGAATCCGGCCTTGGCGAGGACCTCGCCGGAGTGGGCCTTGAGGACGAACTGCGCCAGATGTCCTTTTCCGTTGGCCTCAAGGGCATGGACGCCGAAAACCGCGAAAAGGCCGAAGGCATCATCCTTGATGTGCTGCGCGGTCTTGGCGAAAACGGCCCCTCGGACGAGATGGTGGAAGCAGCCCTGAACAGCGTGGAATTTGACCTGCGCGAGCAGAACACCGGGCGCTTCCCCAAGGGCCTGTCCATGATGCTCATGTCCCTGACCACGTGGCTGTACGATGGCGACCCCTTTGCGCCGCTGGCCTTTGAGGGCCCCCTTGAGCGCCTCAAGGCCGAACTGGCCGAGGGCGTGCCCGTCTTCCAGAACCTGCTGCGCGAGTACCTGCTGGGCAACGGCCACCGCGTGACCGTACTCCTGACTCCGGACCCGGAGCTGGCCGAACGCCGCGACCGCGAGGAACGCGACGAGCTGGCCGCCATCAAGGCCGGAATGAGCGAGCAGGACGTGCAGGCGGTTATCGACTCCGCCCGCGCCCTGAAGGCCGCGCAGGAGGCCCCGGACAACCCCGAGGACCTCGCCACCATCCCCATGCTGGGCATTGACGATTTGCCCGAACAGGAAAAGGCCATCCCCACAGCCGAAACGGATGTGGCCGGTGTGCGCGTCCTGAGCCACGACCTGCCCACGCAGGGCATCGTCTACCTTGACGCAGGATTTGACATCCGCGGTGTGGCGCAGGCCGATGTGCCGCTTATCCCGCTGTTTGGCCGCGCGCTGCTTGAGATGGGCACCGAGAAGGAGGACTTCTCCACCCTGACCATGCGCATCGCCCGCAAGACCGGCGGCATTGACCCCGACACCTTCGTGGCCGAGACCGTGGACGGCGACACCGTGGCGCGCCTGTTCCTGCGCGGCAAGGCCATGGCCGCCAATACCGGCGACCTGCTCGATATTTTGACGGATGTTCTGCTCACCGCCCGCTTTGATGACAAGGACCGCTTCCGCCGCATTGTGCTGGAGGAAAAGGCGCGCATGGAACAGCGCCTCATCCCGGCTGGGCATATGGTGGTCATGTCGCGCCTGCGCGCCCGCGCTGGTCTGGCGGGATGGATGAACGAGGCCATGGGCGGCGTGGAGGAGCTCTTCTTCCTGCGCCAACTGCTCAAGGATATTGACGCGGATTGGGACAGCGTGCGCGCCCGCTTGGAGGGCCTGCGCTGCGCTATCATCACCCGCCGCGACATGCTGGTGAACGTGACGGCGTCCACAGAGGCGCTGGCTGGCGTTAATGGCGCGCTGGGGGATTTCCTTGGCGGGTTGCCCGAAGCCTCGGGAACGCCCGCCGCGTGGACGCCGCAGGCCCTTCCGGCCCGCGAGGGGCTGACCATCCCCGCGCAGGTGAACTACGTGGGCAAGATTGTGGACCTCAAAAAGGCCGGCTACGCCTTTAGCGGCGCGCACCTGTGCGTGAACCGCTACCTGCGCATGGACTACCTGTGGGATCAGGTGCGTGTGCAGGGCGGCGCGTACGGCGCGTTCAGCGCGCTGGACCGCTTTAGCAAGACCATGGCCTTTGCCTCCTACCGCGACCCGAACCTTGACGGCACATTGTCGGTGTACGACGGCGCGGCGCAGTATCTGCAGAGCCTCAGCCTCGACAAGGACGAACTGGTCAAGAGCATCATCGGCGCCATGGGTGAAGTGGACGCCTACATGCTGCCCGACGCGCAGGGCTACACCGCCATGGCGCGCATTCTGGTGGGCGATACGCCAGAGCGCCGCAGCGCCATGCGCAAGGAACTGCTAGCCACCACGCAGGCGGACTTCAACGCCTTTGGCGAGGTGTTGGCCGCATTGATGCAGGACGGCGATGTGGCGGTCCTTGGCTCCAAGGACGGCATCACGGGGTCCGCCGCCGGACTTGCGGTGACGGACGTCATGTAAGCTTCCGTCTCCTCTGCCGGAGCACGGCCAAAAAATGAACAGGGCGGCCCGGAATGCATTCCGGGCCGCCTTTTTTGTGTTACGTGGCGGGGAGAAGGACCGCCCGGACGGGCGAGGCCTCAAGGTCCGGCATGGACAGAGGCAGACAGCATAGAGTGTACAGCCCCGGCGCGGCGTGGTGCAGGTTCAGGTTTTCCAGCAGCAGAATGCCGCGCGAAAGCAGCGCATGGTGCACCGGCAGGTCATGAGCGCTGGCGGCGTCAACGGACGGGGCGTCTATGCCCACAAGGCGCAGGTCCCGCCCGGCGAGGGCGCGCCCCGCATCCGGAGTGAATGCGGCAAAGTCCGGCGAAAACTGCCCGGGATGCGCGAGGCCGTTTCGGGTGTTGCGCGTGCGGAACAGGACCGCCTGCGGGCCGCCCTCAGGCAGTGCGGCGATATGCTGGGCGGTGACGTGCGGGGCGTCCTGAATATCCACCACCAGCGCGTGGAGGATAAAATTATTCGGGGCGTAGTCCCCAAGGCGCGCGCCGCCATCCAGAATGTGGGCGGGGGTGTCGATGTGCGTGCCGCTGTGCGCGCACAGGCTAAGGCTTGACGTGATGCCGCCTGTATCCGATGTTGCGGCAGCAGTTGTTGAGAATGTCGGGTCCCCGGGCCACGGGGCATCCTCGCGCCCAAGGGCGAGGGAGATGTCGATGCAGTTGGCGTGGGGATTCATGAGTGCTCCGGTATGAGTTGTGCAGCCAGCTTGACAGAATGCTTCTAGCTTGAATAAATGCGAAAAAATGCCAAGGGGACGTAGCATGAAAGAGGCGCTCGAAGTTTTTTCCGATTACCTCAACAGAAAGAACCTGAAAATGACGCCGCAACGGCGGTTGATTTTGGACATCTTTCTGGAGGAGAAGGGCCACCATACCTCCGAGGATCTGTACACTATCGTCAAGAAGGCCGATAAGTCCATCGGGCAGGCCACGGTGTACCGCACCCTCAAGCTGCTCTCGGAATCCGGGCTGGCCAAGGAAGTGAACTTTGGCGACGGCGTCACCCGCTACGAGCGCAAGTACGGCCACTCCCATCATGACCACATCATCTGTCAGGAATGCGGCAAGGCTCTTGCCGTGGTGGATGAACGCATTGAAGAGTTGCAGGAAAAGCTGGCCGAGGCCCACGGCTTCATCCTGACCGGACACGAGATGTATCTGTACGGCATCTGCGCGGACTGCCGCAGCAAAAAGGCCGAACACGGCTAACACGTCGTCCGCGCCACCACGCCAGTACCCCATATGACCACACTGCGCCGCTTCGTTCCGAGGCGGCGTTTTTTTTGTGCGCACCTGCGAGGCGCGGGGGCGCACGCAAAGACCCCGGGCGAGGCTGAGGTTGCGGGGATGTGGAGGGGGAGAGGTGGCGCCTTAGCTGGCGGCGTCCACGGGGTCGGCCATGGCGATTTTCGTTTCGGAAAGTGTGGGGTCTGATGCGGGGCCAGAGGGCAGGCCCTCCGCGCGGGAGATTTCCTTTACCATGTCGGCAACGCTGACGGCGTTGAGGGTGTCGAACATGCTGCGCGCGGCGTTGTCCCACAGCTTGCGGGTGGGGCAGCTGTTTTGTGCTTCACAGCACTGAGGGTTCGCGGTGCAGTCGATGATGTGCCGGTCGCCTTCAAGGGCGCTGACAATGTTGCCGATGTGGAGGTCTTCTTGCGGCAGGGCAAGCATATGCCCCCCGCGCGGCCCACGCTTACTGAGGATGAAACCGTGGTCCTTGAGGATTCTGATGAGCTTTTCAAGATACTTGACCGAAAGTCCTTGGCGTGCAGCGACATCGTGTATCCGGACCGGTGAGGACTGACCGTTCACGGCGATGTCGAGCACCATTCGCAACCCGTAGCGGCTTCGGGTCGAAATGCGCATGGTCGGCTCCTTGGACGGGGTGAGGCATGGGGTGCACAGTAGCTCCAAAGGGAAAATGCAAAAAATCAATGCAATAGAGCATGTTTTTCGTATGCAAAAGCGGCAATGGCGTCAAGTGGTGCGTTGTCCTACTTAGTCAGTAGGGTGT
Source organism: Desulfobaculum senezii (assembly GCF_054657395.1). Classification (NCBI taxonomy): domain Bacteria; kingdom Pseudomonadati; phylum Thermodesulfobacteriota; class Desulfovibrionia; order Desulfovibrionales; family Desulfovibrionaceae; genus Desulfobaculum; species Desulfobaculum senezii. The sequence continues at coordinate 662,647 of NZ_BAAHYU010000003.1, forward strand.
GGGGTGGTGCTGGAAAACATCCTTGTGAGGTATGGATATGCTGGCGCAACGATTAGCTGTAACGCAACAGGGGGTGTGCCCGCGTTGCGGTACATGCGTTTTGTCAGCGCTCTGACGGAAAAGGCCCCCGCCTGGAGAGGCGGGGGCCTTTTATGCATTTGTGGCGAGGCGTCAGCTAGCCGAGGCCAACGAGGCGGCCGCCCTGATAGACGGCTACGGCTATGAAGTAGGCAAAGGCCGTGTTGAAGCCGAGGGAGAAGAGCGCCCATTTCCATGATCCGGCCTCGCCCTTGATGGCGACGAGGGTGACGAAACATGGGGCGTAGAGCAGGATAAAGAGCATCAGCGCCGAGGCGCGCAGCGGGTTCCAGTCCTGCGAACCGGCAAGGCGTTTGGCAAGGGAGCCGGATTCCTCGGCGGCGTCGCCGAGGGAGTAGGCCGTACCCAGCGTGGAAACGATGACTTCCTTGGCCGCAACGCCGCCGACGAGGGCGATGTTCACGCGCCAGTCAAAGCCGGCAAGGGAGCCGATGCCCTCAAGGGCGGTGCCCATGCGTCCGGCAATGGAGCCGCGCAGGCGGGCTTCGTCGCGCTCGGCGTCCAGTCCGCGCAGGTTGGCGCGCAGAATCATGGCGCGGGAGGAGTCCTCGTGCACGGTGGCCAGCTCGGCCGTCATGTCCTGCCGTTTCTGTTCAAAGGCGGCCTGCTGGTCGTCCGACAGTCCCGGGAAGGTCATAAGCGCCCACAGCAGGATGGAAATGGCAAGGATAACCGTGCCCGCCTTCTTAATGTACTGCCATGTGCGTTCCCACGTATGGATAAGCATGCCCCGCAGGGTGGGGAAGCGGTAGGGCGGCAGTTCCATGACAAAGGGAGTGCTGGGGCCCTTGATGATGGTTACGCGCAGGATGCGCGCCACAATAAGGGCGGCGGCCCACCCCGCCAGCGTGATGAGAAAGAGCGCCTTGGCCTGATGGCCGGGGAAAAAGACGCCTATGAGCAGGATGAACACCGGCAGCTTGGCCCCGCAGGTCATAAACGGCGCGGTGAGCAGTGTTGCCAGCTTTTCCCTGCGGCTTCGCAGGGTGCGCGCGGCCATAACGCCGGGAACGGCGCAGCCACCGGCAATGCCGCCGGAGACAATAAACGGCATTACCGAGCAGCCATGCAGGCCAAAGATGCGAAACAGCCGGTCCAGCATATAGGCGATGCGCGCCATGTATCCCGAGTCCTCAAGGAACGAGATAAACAGAAAAATGAGCAGGATGAGCGGCACAAAACTCAGCACGCCGCCCACGCCGTCGATAACGCCGGAAACCAGCAGCGACTTGAGCAGGCCGTCCGGCAGGGCCGCGGACGTGGTGTCCGACATCCAGCCAAAGAAGGCCTCCACCCAGCCCATGGGCACTTCCCCAAGGGTGAAGGTGAGCTTGTAGACGGCCATCAGCACAAGGAACATGCCCAGCGGGCCAAAAAAGCGGTGCGTGAGCACGCGGTCCAGCTGGTCCGAGAAATCAATGCGCTGATGGTCCGTGCTGCGGGTCAGGACGCCCTGCTTGAGGAGCGAGGTGATAAAGCCGTAGCGGTAGTCCGCAATGATGGCTTCGGGGTAGGTGCTGAGTGTTTTTTGACAGTGCTCGCTGACCTCGGCTGTCATCTCCTCAAGGGAAGCGGCGACGGCCTCATTGGCGCTGCGGCCCACGGCGAGGATTTCCTCGTCGCTTTCAAGGTACTTGAGGGCGAGCCAGCGCGAGGGGTAGCGGCTGGTCAGGAAGGACTCCGCCTCGATGAGGTCCGTCATGCGCGTGAGCACCGGATCAAGGTCCGGACCGTAGGAGATGGTCAGCGGCGTCCAGCGGCCATCACGCTTTCGGGCGAAGGTCGCGGTCTGCGTCAGCAGTTCGGGCACGCCCTCGCCAGTGCGGGCCACGGTTTCCACCACGGGCATGTCGAGCAGCTCGGACAGGCGCTCTACGTCAATGGTCATGCCGTGTTTGCGAGCCTCGTCCATCATATTAAGGGCAAGGGCCACGGGGATGCCCATCTCCATCACCTGCACGGCAAGGTACAGGTTGCGCTCAATGGCGGAGGCATTCAGCACGTTGACGACGATGTCGGGCTTATCGTCCACCAGCACGTTGCGGGCGACGATTTCCTCCTGCGTGTAGGCCGTGAGGGAGTAGGTGCCGGGCAGGTCAACGATGTGGAAGCGCGTGCCGTTGATGTCGGCGTAGCCTTCCTTTTTCTCAACGGTGATGCCGGGGTAGTTGCCCACATGCTGGCGCGCGCCGGTAATGGCGTTGAACATGGTCGTCTTGCCGGCATTGGGGTTGCCGGCAAGGGCCATGGAAATGGTTTTGGGCATGGGCTACTCCACGATGTCCACGGTGATGTGGTCGGCTTCGTTGTTGCGCAGGGAGAGGGTGAAGCCTTTCATGCGCAGGGCGACAGGGTCCCTGAGGGGCGCACGGCCGACGACCTGAACTTCCGTCCCCGGAACAAGACCCATGTCCCGGATGCGGCGACCCAGTTCGCCGTTGGCTCCAACGGTTTTGATGATGGCCCTCTGGCCGACCTTGAGCTGGCGCATATTGATGATGGTGCCCATGGGGTCTCCTTATAGCATCCCCCGCGCCGTGCGGCGTGAGGGTGATATTCGTTCTCATTTTTTCCGGCTCCGCTATACACTAAGACGCGGCGGACCGCCAGTGAAGAGGCGGGAGAAAAAATTCCCGCCTTGCCCCGCAGGGCAATGAAAAACGGCGCTGAACCAGAGTGGTTGAGCGCCGTAATAGAGCTAAGGGGTGGAGACGTGTCCGGCTAGGAGGCAGAGGCCTGGTTCTTCTGGCCGGAGAGCGGGGTGGCAAAGATGTTCTGCGCCATATCATCACCAAGGATGAGGTCGCTGTTGCGCACCCGCAGGCAACATGAGCCAGCCGCATGGGAGCAGACTTCGGCCTCTGTGCCCGGGGTCAGCCCCATGGCGAGGAGCCTGCACCGCAACTTGGGACAGCCTTGGATGTCCGCAATGGCGACCCGGCTTCCGCAGGGGTAGTCACACAGGGTTCGTCCGTGTCGCCGACGATGGCATTTCCGTTTCCACATGTCTTGGAAGTATGCCTGTTGATAATGAATGTCAAGTGCTCATGTGTAATAAAGAGCAAAATGGTCGGAATACCGTGGCAGTGCTTGGCGTGAAGGGCTGGTATTATTGGAGAATTGTGACGTGAAGGCCAGAGCCGTTGGCGCTGATTGTGGGCGCTCTGTGCAGAGGTTTGGCGAGGTCAATGACCATGCGGAGCTTGTCCGCGTGCACGCCGGTGCGCACGCTTTTGACGCCGCCGGTGTTGACGTGGGTGGTGGTATCGCCCTTGTAGTGCCAGCGTCCGGGCACGTCGATGACAAAGCGGCTGGGGCCGCCAAGGGAAAAGGTGCGGATGTCGCCAGGAGCGTGGGTTGTGGGCAGGGTGAGGCGCAGGGCATCCGGGGTGGTGGAAAAGGTTACAGGTGTCGCGACGGCAGGACGCGCCGGAGGCGCGGCTTCAGCGACCTGCGGGGCGGGGATGGTTTCCAGTGGCTCTTCCGGTGGCAGGGCGTTTTGCGGCAAGGCGTCCGGAGGCAAGGTGTCTGGAGGCTTTGGGGCAGTGGCTGCAACGGTTGGCGCAGGCGCGTTGCCGGGCTGGGCGCCTCCAGCCGTGGCGGGAGTTCCTGTGCCGGACTCGGGCGCAGGCGTGGGCGGTGTGGCCGGAGAGACGGGTTTGGGTTTGGCGGCGTCCGGCGTGAAGGTGTGCGGATTGGGCACAGCTCCGGCAGATGAGGGCGGAGGGGCGGCGCTCCCTTGTGCGGGGGGCGTGCCGGGGGCGACCTTGGGGCGCGAGTCCTTGAGCACGGCGTTCGGGCTGGGAATGGGGGCACTTATTGGGGCGGCCTTGGCGACGCGTGTCGCGGGGGCTCCGGTTTGGCGGCTTTTCTTGGCTGCGTTGACCGATGCGCCCTGCACGCTTTCCGCGCCGGGGGGCGTCATACGTACTGTGGTGGCGTTTGTGGCTGTCATGGGCTGAACGTTGCGCCGTACGGAGTTTGTGCCGGTGAACTCCTCGCCATTGATGGGCAGGTAGCCCGAATGCCACAGGGCGGCGCCAATTCCGGCAAGCAGAACGACAAGGCCCAGCGTCCGCGTCAGCGGGGCGGCGCTGTCACCGGCGACCCAGTTGCGCTTGCCGCACCGCAGGCAGGTGTAGGGCTGGACGGGGAGCAAGGACAAAAGGCGCTTTACCCCCTTGTGCCGCAGGCCTATGACAAGGTCGTATCCACATTCACTGCATTGCATGCGCTTCTCCGTCCGTCTGCTGTGTCGACGCCATGCGCCGGGTGGAAGGATAGTCCGCATTGTAGCGGCTTTGCATCTTTGCGCAAGGGGTTTTGCCGTGGCTTGGCTCTGCTGGCATGTTGGGGGCGTCTTTCTCGATTATGCTGGGGCGCGGTGGTTTTTGCGGCGGCATGTGCTGGGCAACATGGGGAGCCGTGCTGTTTTGGCGTCGCGCAGGGGCCGAGGGACTTTGTGGGATAATGCTGGGGCGCTAGCGAGGATTTTTCAAATTTGATGTTGACAAACAGGCCGAGAAACACCTATTTGAAGCGTCAGCCGACGCCAATGGCGCTGGCATCGCTCCGCATGGAGCACCCAAGGCGCGCAACGCGTGCACACTTGGAGAGGTGGCCGAGCTGGCTGAAGGCGCACCCCTGCTAAGGGTGTATAGGGGGAACCCTATCGAGAGTTCGAATCTCTCCCTCTCCGCCATAGTGAACAGAACCCCCTGAAATTCAGGGGGTTTTTCTTTTTGGGCCTCCCCCAAAATCCCTCCTAGTACAATGCGGTAGTACAAAGCCGTCTCCCAATGGACGGGAAGGATTTCCTTCAATGTACTCCACAGCCCCATCGTATTTGCTCCGTCAGGGACAGGTGTTCTATTTCCGTATGGCACTTCCCAAAGACATGAAGTACCTCATCGGTAAGTCTGAAATTCGTCGTTCTCTCAAAACTAGACTTGTCCGCGAAGCCCGTCTAAAAGCCTCACGGTTGGCTAATGGGTTATATGAAGTATTTGAAGCCGTGAGGGATTCTATGAGCAATAAATTAACCCCTGAGGTAATCCGCTATATCGTTGAGAGTTATATTAAGCGACAGCTTGATAATTATGAGGCGTACCGCTTGGAGCATGAGGGTCCAATTCCGTTGGACAGGGCTTCTGTGATGGGACACGAATCAGATTGGAGCAAGCTCAAGAGGGAATTTACGAAGCATGTGGAGCGAGGCAAGCTTGATGAGGTTGATGACCTCGCACAGGATTACGTCTCAGAGTTTGGAGTTGAAGCTGATAAGTCCTCGCTGGAGTACAAAAGCCTCCAAAAGGAACTTCTTAAAGCCCGTGTCAAATGGGTCAGTATTGAGGATAAGCGAAGTCACGGGGACTATAGTGACACGGATTCAGGTCTAAGTTTTTTAACTCAAACAGCTTCCTCCGGCATACCTACTCAGCCTGTTCCCCCGGTAGGGTTGGGGAGTATCCCTCAGCCTTCCAATCATATTCTTCTGTCCGATGCCGTAGAGAAGTACATAGCGACGAAGACGGAAAGTGGTGCATGGCGCAAGTCAACCATTAAGGATATTCCGCCACATCTTCGTGAATTTGCTCGTGTGATTGGTGGTGTGCCAGTTTCGGAGCTTAGCAGGGACCATATGCGGTTCTACCGCCAGTATATTTCCAGTAGGCCTGCTCGAATGAGTAGTAAAGAGCTTACAAAGGCGACACCTCAACAAATCGTTGACAGGAATGTTCCGCCAGATAAGCGACTCCAACCGAAATCCATCGACAACAGGTTTGTGAACGTCCGTGGCTTTCTGAATTGGTGTGAGGAAGAGGAATACACTTACAAAGCTCGGAATTTGAATGCGATTCTTAAGCTTGAGAAGGCTCAGAAGAAGGAAATGAAGTCCTCAGGGCGAACGCATTTTTCGCTTGATGATTTGAAGTCTCTTTTAAAATCTCCGGCATATGCTCAGGATTCTCATGGGGCGGCCTCAAGACACTGGGTGCCGCTCATCGCCCTTCATACCGGTGCACGTATCGAAGAAATCTGTCAGCTCACTTTGTCTGACATCTGCCAGAAGGACGGGGTGTGGGTGTTCGACATCAACGACCGAGACGGGAAGGGTCTGAAGAGTGAGGCGGGTGAGAGGCTGATTCCGATTCACCAGACTCTGATTGATATCGGTCTGCTTGAACGAGTGAAGTATCTTAAGGCTAAGAAGCACTCTCGACTCTTTCCTGAGCTTCAGACAAGAAAGAGTACGGAGAAATATAGTGACAGAGTGTCCACATGGTTCACCCGTTACAGGCGTGAGTGTGGGGTTACAGGTTTAGGAAAGGTGTTCCATTCGTTTCGGCATACGTTCATTACCGAATGTCTCCGGAATGGAGTGAGCCGTAATCTGTACAAGGAAGTTGTGGGCCATCAGAAGGGTGATGCAAGCGATGTAACAGCCCTGTATGAGCACGGTTATCGTATTGAGACTCTACGCGATGAAGTGGTTGCCAAGGTAGATTTTTCTGAGGCTCTTGATGTTCCGACGTTGAGAGCAAGTAGGTGGGTGAAGAGTATAAAGTAGTTTTTGTGGCTCGTAGAAGAGAAGAGGTATGTAGCCGGAAAACAGAGTCTTCTCTTGTTCGGATGACTCATAGTACCTGCTACTCCATAGAGTTCAGTTTTTCCGCCTCTACTGGGGTCTTTTGAGCAAAGAATGGGGCGAATCAGGTGCGCTCGGGAGGATTTGCGGTATTAGGTCGAAAGGTTTACCTTTTGTGATGTATGTTGAGTAAGATAACTCGTCAGGATGACGGGATGTTCTTCCAGCGAACTCACTCAGGGACCTGCGACACAACTATATCCACAGAGGTGCACATCATAATGACTCTTGATGAACCAAAGTCTACCGAGTTGAGGGAAGTCGTTGCGGCACAGTCGGACCTGATTGCCGGACAAAAGGAACTCATCAACCAGCTTCAAAAAAAGTCAGTGAAAGACTACCTCGTAGGCGGTGCAGTTGGTGCCGTGGTGGGCATCATTATCGGATGTGTGCTGTATGCCTCGCTGGTGTCTCCTTCGGCAGGGCCTACCCTTGGCGTGGCTGGTTCTGGCGGGGGTTCTGGATGGGCGATGCACGTCTTCTCGGTATTCGTGCTTACGGTTGTCGGACTTGTAATATGGGTAAACACCTTGGCGAACAAAAAGAACAGTAGCCCAAAGGGCAACAGCGCATCATAAGCATGAGCTAACGTGCCTCTTGGCTCCTGCCCCACCTCGAAATGAATAAGCCGAATTTTGAGTCGTTCCTCTTGGGGATGACTCACAGTGCCTGCTTCTCTATAGAGTTCAGTTTTTCCGCCTCGACTGGGGTGTTTTGAGGAAAGAAGAATGACGACAAAGAAGGACCGCCAGACCAACAGCATTACCCCGGCGCAAAGAAAGCAAGCGTATGCCGCTCGATACCGTCGCGCAAACCGAAACAATGTTCTCTTTCACTACCTCCTCTCGGTATTCAAAGACGACGAAGAACACGGCAAAGCAACATCCAGAGAGACACTGGCCACCCTTGCAGATGAATTTATGTTGGACCGGAAGGAGCAGCGTGGGATTGAGCTTCTTCCCAAGAATGAGGTCCGGGATACGATTACCTCTATTCTGAAGAACGGTCACAAGTACTACAGTCAAAATTGGGCAACCCGCAACTTCGGCGCGATGGACCTCCCGGAAATCGACTGGTCCGCAATGAGTGACAGCGAACGCGAGAAGGAAATCCGGAGGCGGCAGAGTGAGGGGGCTAAGTTCTCCCGCCAAAAACACGCAGAGAAGTCCAAGGACGCCGTCCTAAGGACTTACAATGGCCTTGCCCAAGCAACAGGCCAGATACCGTCTAAAAAGGCCGTGGCGCGCGAGTCTGGCGTGTCCCTACCTACCGTGCGGAAGTATTGGCCGACTACCCCTGAGCCTGAAGCAGTTCCGGCTGAGGTCAGAGTGGATTCCCCTGAAGGAGTCACTCTTTCCCCATCTATGAGGGGAGAAAACAAAGTTAGTAGTATTACCGCGAAGCGGCTCTCCCCGAAAAAAGAAAAAATGCCTTCTCTTCCTCTTAGGGGGGTGTGGGGTACTAAGGACTGACGGCAAGCAATTGGAAGTGAAGCAACAAACTTCCCTCAAGGTTTTCCTCAGTATTCTTTGGGGACCACAGATACAGACATACGAAACTATACCCCTGTAAAATAGTAGGAATTGAGAAAGACCAAGAAAGCACTCCCGACGAGCCGGATATACCCTCCCGGTTGAATTACACTTCTACCCTTAGCCTAGGTAACTGTAGAGTGTCTGGCGACTGATACCGTACTCACGGGCAAGCTGGGCTTTGGAAATGGTCCCTTCGGACGCCTTGGCTTTCAGTTCCCTCACCTGTTCAGCCGTAAGCTTTGCCTTCCTTCCCTTATACTTCCCTTGGGCCTTGGCCTTAGCGATGCCTTCCTTCTGCCTTTCCAGAATCATACTCCGCTCGAACTCAGCGAATGCCCCAAGGATTTGGAACATAAGCTTCTGGTAGGAGTCATCACCTCTTCCGCCAAACAGCATGTTCTCTTTGTGGAACTGTACCGAGATGCCACGCCCATTCAAGGTAGTGACGACCTCCTGTAGCTCTCTCAGATTCCTTGCGAGTCGGTCGATGCTGTGGACATGTAGGGTATCCCCTTCCCTCAGATACTCCATGCAAGCCTGTAATTGCGGCCTGTTGGTATCCTTGGCGGATGCCTTATCTTCAAAGACCTTGTGGAGGCTGATACCGTCCAACTGCCGCTCGGTATTCTGAATGACCGTTGAGACTCGGATGTAGCCTATGTGGTGTCCGCCGTGGGGATGGGTGACAGGAACAGCATCAATGTCGCGGTCCGTCGCGTGTTCGGTGGCAGTAGTCATTATGGTCATGGTAGGCGTAGCTCTCCCTTAAAAGAAGAATGAAGGTAGTCCAGAGTTGAGGGGATAGTCCCACTCGACATGTCTTCTTGGGGTCTAAGGGATGGCTTTACACATGTCAAGAAAATACAAATTGGAATCCTATCTTGACGGAGTTCTGGTAGATACACGGTGTAAGGTTAGGGTATAGTCTAAGTTGACAAAATCATCGCGGCCTTGGTTCTCGTATGTCACTTTAAGCAAAGCCAAGGCAAAGGGGGCGCATTATGCTGTGCTGTTTTAAAAAGAGTTGCCTTAACTGTGGCTTTCTTGCAAAAGACAATTGTGACGGATACAAATTTTCACTAAAAGACTCAGAGAGATGTTCTTTCCGAAATCAATCAAGACCTGATAGTGAACACTTTTCTGTTGGATGTCATAAAAAGCTTTGGAATGAGGGGTATGATGAATTCAACTTGACTGAAGAAGAGTTGTGCAGGTCAATTACAAGATTCAGACTTTGTCCTTTCTTTGTACGATACAAACCACCTGTGTCACTTTTGGGGTACTCTGAACTCCTTGAACATAAACATAAACACAGAGGGCTTATACTCGGCGGGATAATAGGCACCATTAGTTCTATTTTGTCCTCTTTTGTGATGTACATGATATCCCACTGATTGCTAAATAAAAACAACGAGAACCTGAACTGTGTGCGTCTTGCTATATTGAAACTTTACAGTGCCCTGCTCTCCCCCCCACCCCACGGGGGAAACCAGAACACACGCAGAGGAAGAGATAGCCCCTCAGAAATTTCTGTCGGATTTCACCGTTCGGTCTGGCTCTAGCCAGTGTGGGTACCTCTTCCTTTCTTGCGTGCGTATGCTGGCTCCTAGAGGCTTTATCGACCTCCCGTCAGCTCCTACCGTGTTTCCTTCTGGTAGACATCGTATCCCTTTCTGTGGGCTACTCGTGGATGCATCCCGAATCGGTATTGCCGTGCGGGACATTTTTTAGCAGGGCACAGACGGACCTCCTTCATGTAGCCTCCACAACACTCCAAGCAGTAAGCTCTGATAGCCTCCATAGGTGTCAGATACCCCTCGCCCCTGTCTTCCAGCTTGACTCGCTTGCCCAAACGGTAGGGATGTAGTGGGCAATCTGTAGAGTCACACTTTTTCACCTCGCTACAGCTTCCAGCACATTCGTGGCATTTTGCCTGTATATCCTTTAGGGCTGTTTCGTAATGGACCTCCAGCGGCTCCAACTTGAATGTGGCGCGCTTCTCTTGTCGGGAATTCATGGCTTTCTCCATTCTCCCTACCCTCCGAATCCGCTGGTCTTTGGTTCATGGGAGCCTTCATGATTGCCTTCAAAATTCCTAAGGATTGCTCGCGCAAGTGCATCAAAGGCCGCAGCGAATTCTGCTCTGAGGGCTAAGTCTTCGTCCGCGTCATATATTGCTTCTATGGTGGTCTTGTCTGAGACCGTGGACGTCGATGTTGCGGTTGCTGTTCTCTCTTTAAGTTTTACGATGGACTTTCTCATTGTTGGTTCATTCTCCTGTGCATTTTTTTGATTGAAGTCTTTCTGACGATACTGAGTATATAAATTGGAGCTACTGCAAGGCGTTAGGCATTGGAGCAGAAACACGACCAAGCCTTCCTCGGCTGGTGCCGTAAGGAATACTGGTGGCGGAATACCGTTCAGGTCTGCGGTGGCTCTTTGATTGCAAATCAGCGCATAAAAAAAGCCCCTGCGAATGGTAGTCACAGGAGCGTTCGGTGGAATTGGGTTATACCGTGTGGTATCAGCTTCTCAGCTAAACCTTGGGCGGACATTTTTAAATGGAATCATCTGGTTGAGATGGGCGAAGACGTTTGGCACTGAAAGGTGAGGGCCGCTACGGCATGCCCAGAGCATGACTCCTACTCTTCACTCTGCCCATTACAGGATGATTAGGGGGGGTATAGGAGTATGGTCCCCTAGATGTCTATCTTCTTCATAACGAAGTCCCTAGCATGTCACTAGTAGGTCCTGTTGAACCCCTTAGATAGTTTATATCTATAAGCAGTACCTAAAAAAGATTCAGTATTTCAGCTACTTACGAAGGCCATTTCGGGGATTCCGAGGGTCCGAGGGGTCGAGGGGGAGGGGGAAGGGAGAAGTTTTGGAGGGAATTCGTCGGGATTGTATCTCGCTTGCCCAAAATTCACGGTGACGCCACATCGCATGCAAGGCTATGCAGGGCTACACTGGGGACGCCCCATGAAGCCCTACTCGACTTCGTAGTGCCATAAGCAGTACCTAAAAAATGTTCCTGCTTTGAAAGGGACTTACGAAAGCCCAAAACCTGCCCCAACAAATCACACGGCGTTATTCCGAGCGAATTTCTGAGCTAACTTTTCCCAGATGACTTGTACCTCCTGATTGCTGGCAGAAGTCTAAAATTCGCCCCCTACTCCCACTCTTTGTGGAAAGAATGAGCCTCCACACGGAACGCTGGGCTGTTCGCTGAGGACATGGCGGGATTCAAGCCGGAAGTGTGAGTCGCTTAAATGTAGTGAGTCCCAAGACGTGCTGGACAAGGGGGATGCGAGATTGCTAAAGACACGTTGTACGTCACACAGGTCATACATGCCTACCGCTAGCCTCTCAATTTTGAGACAATGATTTCAGTAGGTTATGTTTCATTTAACGCAGAGGAAGGAATCTCTCCCTCTCCGCCATAGTGAACAGAACCCCCTGAAATTCAGGGGGTTTTTCTTTTTGGGCCTCCACGAAAATCCCTCCTCGTTCAGTGCGGGAGTACAAAGCCGTCTCCCAGTGGACGGGAAGGATTGCCTTCTCTGTCCTGCACTCCTCTGTCTTTTCTGCTCCGTCTGGGGCACGTCTTTTCACTTTTGCATGGCATTTTCCTGAGGCGTGACGCGGCGCATCAAGGCGCCTGACGCTGCTTTTACGTACTCTGATGTGTCTGGCAGACGCCTCCTCGTTCCCTCATGTCTGGAGTGCGCGAGCGCATGGGCGGTCCTCGGCGCTGCGTGCTGTGGGCCGTGTTTCCTGCCGTCTTCCCTCTCGTTTTTCATGAGCATTGCCTGAGCGGCTTCAACAGCCTTTTGCCCTGCGCCTCGCACCCTGGCGTGTGGTGCGTGGGCTTTTTTGTTTCTCCTTTGCGAGAGGGGGGCTGGACGCCCGGTCCGCGCGTGGATTGGACGCCGCGCGAGGGGGCAGGTGAACCACGGCGGGGCTACAGGGGAATATCGCGCAGGAAGTAGGTGGCAAGCTCGTGTTGCCGCAGAGGATGGCTGAAGTAGAACCCCTGAATTTCATCACAGCGGTTGGCGAGGAGGAAGTTGTACTGTTCCTTGGTTTCCACGCCCTCGGCGATGATGCGCTTGTTGAAGTTGCGGGCGAGGAGAATCATGGTGCCCACAAGGTCTGCGGCGCTGGAGTCTTTGGTAATCTCGCGGACAAAGCTTTGGTCGATTTTCAGGCACTGGATGGGGAGGCGGCGCAGGTAGTTGAGGGAGGAATACCCGGTGCCAAAGTCGTCAATGGCGAGGCGGATGCCCATCTCCGTAATTTCCGACAGTTTTTTGATGACGGTATCCAGGTCGCTGATGAGCATGGATTCGGTGATCTCCAGCTCCAAACAATGGGCGGGGAAGCCCGTACGCGAAAGGATGCTGTCTATTTTCTGCGCGATGCCATGCTGCTGGAATTGCTTGGGGGAGAGGTTCACGGACAATTGGAAGGGGGCGTGTCCCGCCTCGACGATGGCCTGCGCCGAGGCGCAGGCGGTTTCCAGCACGTAGTCGCCAAGGGGGACGATGAGGCCGGTCTCCTCGGCGAGGGGAATAAATTCGCCCGGACTGACGATGCCTTCGGAGCTTCTGTTCCACCGCACAAGCGCTTCGGCGCCCGTAACGGCAAGGGACATGGTGTCGTGCTTGGGTTGGTAGAGCACGAAGAATTCGTCGCGCTCAAGAGCGGTGCGCAGGCTTCCCTCCAGCGACAGACGCCGCACCACACGGGTATTCATCTCCGGTGTAAACAGACAGTAGTTGTTGCGCCCCATTTCCTTGGCCTTGTACATGGCAAGGTCCGCGTTCTTGATGAGGGTGTCCGGCGTGGCGCCATCGTTAGGGAAGAAGGAAATGCCGATGCTGGAGGTAATGAACAGCCGCCGGTCCTGAATTTGGAAGGGCGTCTCCAGCTCCTTGAGGACGCGTGCGGCCAAAAGGACGGCCTGCCGCGAGTCCTGCAAATCTTCCTGCATGATGACAAATTCGTCGCCACCAAGGCGCGAGAATGTGTCCTCGTTGCGGAGGATGGTTTTAACGCGGCGCGCCACAGCCTGCAGGAGCAAGTCGCCCGTGGAGTGCCCAAGGCTATCGTTAATGGTTTTGAAGTTATCAAGGTCGATGAAGATGACCGCCAGCAGCAGGCGGTGGCGCTTGGCGCGGGACAGGGCAAGCTGCATGCGGTCCGTCAGCAGTTGGCGGTTTGGCAGGCCTGTGAGCGCGTCGTGATAGGCCTGATGGGTGATGAGCGCTTCCTTGTGCTTGATGTCCGTAATGTCGTGGAACACGGCGGTGTAGTGGGTGGTTTCGCCGCTGTCGTTGGAGATGGCGGTGATGCTCATTTGCTGGGCGAATTCCTCACCGTCCTTACGCTGCGCCCAAAGTTCACCCGCCCAGCGGCCGTGGATGCGGATGCTGTTGAACAGGTCGCGGTAGAAGGCGTCGTCGTGCAGGCGGCAGCGGAAATTGGTGACCAGTTGCCCCAGAATTTCCTGTGCGGAGTAGCCGGTAATGCTTGTGAACGCGGGATTGACGGCGGCAATGGTCCCGTCGCGGTTGATAAGGGCAATGCCCTCCAGCGTGCTTTCGAAAATCTTTTCATACAGGGGCAGGCGGCAGGTGGCGTTGTCGCTGTGGATAACGCCCACATCGCCGGTGCTAAGGCGGAAAATGTACGCGGGATGGGTGCCGGTATCCGTGGTGAAGGACGTCATGAGGGGCAGGCCGTTTTCCCATACCTCGCGGATGCGCGCCTCCAGGTCGAGTGCGGCTCCGGAGGGGCCGCTGTCCATGCTGGACGATGCGCACAGCAGATGCGCGGTTTCCGGGGCGTCCGGGGAAAAGAATGTGGCTCCGCCGTCGTTGGTGGTGAAGACGGTGATGACTCTATTCGTCCCCAGTTTCAGGGAGGAAAGGAATGGGTTATCCGTGGTTTCGGCAATGGTGGTGCGCCGGTGTTGCTCCATGTCGCTCTCTGTTGGGGCGGCTTCCGGCTTGTCCGGCACCTTGGGCGCGTTGGAGGAGCGCTCCGGTGGCCGCAGCAGGGAAAAAAGCGCTAGCCCAACGGCCAAGAGTGTTGCAGAGGCGAGAAAGAGGGGGACAACCGCGCGGCGAAGTGGCGCCGTGGGCTCTGGGGCGCCTGCGGCAAGGGCGCTTTGTGCTTGGCTGATGAGCCGGCGGTAACGAGCTCTGGGGAGCGGGTGAAGCACCGGATTCGTTTCGCTTTGGGCGAGCAGTGTGGATATCTGTTGCAGTGCGTCCTTCGCCTTGGGAGGCGCTTCGGCGATGAAACGCTCCAGCTCCGTGCGCAGGGCGTGAGTGCGGTCCTGCGGCAGGGTTTCCTCGAAAGTGACGTGCTCCAATTGGGTGGTCAGGGTGAGGAGCGCCGCGTGGGAGGCAAAGCGGTGCGCCTTGTCGCGGTCAACGCTCCATGCGAAGAGTCCCGCCGCACACAGCGCAGCCGCCACACACGCCAAAAGCCCGAGAAGGCGCGCTGAGGACATGGCTGGGATGATGCGCATGGGGCAATACTCCATGAAAAGGGTGCATCCGCACAGGCGGAATCCGGCTCATCATCGTACCACGGGTGCGCGGGCACCGTCATGCATCAATGTGTATATTGTGACGGGGCGGAGCGTGAGGCGCTCTGTAGGGTGAACGTGCTTTGTATAAAGGAGGGAAGGGGGATGCCCTCAAGGGCGCGCCCCATGTCCGCCGCATGCTCCATGCGCGAGGCGCGGCGGCCGCAGGCCCGGCATACCAGCGCGTCAGCCCATGCGGGCAGGCCGGGCCGGAGGCGCATGCGCTGGTATGGGCGCGTTGGCGAACAGTCGAGGCAGTCCGGGCACGGGTAGGGGCTGGGCAGAAACAGGGGGCAGTGTTCTGCGGGGCGGCGCTTAGGGCGCGTTTCGCCGCAGGGGAGGGTGTCCACGGTGCACAGCCACAGGGCCTCAGCGTCTTCCCATGATCTGTAGGTGCAATAGCGTCTGCTGAAAATATGTGTTTTCATGTATTGACAGCTAGGCGTAAATTGCCTAGCTGTCAAGGGGTGGTTAGGCGCAGAAGTGTCGCGAGGACCGTGTGCGGTGCGTACTTGTGGGCAGCCGTTTTCCGGCTGCAGGCCTCGGGCGCAGCATGGTGCTGCGGCTGGGGGTGGCGCGGGGCTGGGTGGATTTCTCCTCTGCCGGCGGGGTTTCCTCAGCATCCCACAGGGTGGATGCAATGGAGGATGCGCGGTCGCTGAGCATGCCAGCTATGACGGCGGCGCCGGGGTGCCCGCCCCCGTCGGCGGGGGCTGTGCCCAGTGTGTCATGCAAATAGCGCAATGCGTCGGCAAGCTCGAAGAGGGACGTGATGGGATCGGTTGAGGTGGGTGAAGATGCGGTACACATACAAACTCCATATGGACAGTTGTTCGACTGATACGCGTTGCTATGGCAACGTCCTTGCTCTGTTGTGATGGCAATGGCTAACGCACTGTTCTATACCAGTCGAGCTATAAATATAAATTTACTTGTAAAATTAGAAATTTGAGTTCATATGGGGCTTTTTCTACCCTTTACTATTTTTTCTTTGTCATGCCTAGCGCCTGTGCTGTGTTCTGCTTCTTGTGTATGGCTGGAGAATAGCATGGAGTAGGCGTTGTACATGAGCAGCGCAGAGAGCGGGGACCGTGCGGCGCGAGTGGGGTGGCGCGGTATGATGGAGGGGGTGCGGGAAGAAAAATGCGTTTTGCGGAGGCTATAGTGTCATCTATTGTGCGGGTGTCGTCGCCTCCGGCGCATGATGCGTCGCAGAAAAGGTGGAGGCCCGGCACTGTGGAGGGCGTATACAGCGGGCGGGAGCGCGGCGGCGAACCGAAAACGCCGCGGCCCAGTGCCTGCCAGGTGGATGAGGATGGCCCTGGCGGGCAGCAGCAAATGAGCGGGGTGGAAAACGAGCGGAGCTCCACAGCTTAGGACACGCCGGCGACCTGCATGGCCTTCCAGCACAGGGATGGGAAATCCTGATGCACAGCCTTGGCAAGGCGGAAGGCGTCCGGCAGACGGAGTGATTGGCCGGAGTTGCGGATTTTTCGATAGGCCCCCACCGGGTCGCGCAGGTCGGGAAAAGCGGACCTCGCGATGTCGGAATGGGTGCGCCCTTGGGTCTTTCTGGCGTCCTCAATGGCGTCGAGGAAGGCGTGGGTAAAGGAGATGGCGTCTTGCATATGTGTATTTATGCAGGAAGTCGTCCATCTTGCAATAGGCGATAAACGCCTAATTGGCGGGTGTGGTGTGTTTGGAGTTAGGCAAAATGCGCCTAGCAAGGAGGCGACATGCAAAATGGTGGAAGTGGAGGGTTGCGTTTTGTCCCCGTGCCCGGCACTGGCGGCGCGTTCGAAATGTGCGCCGCAGGGCTGGTCCGGCGCTGCGAGGCGGCGGAGTCAGATGAATTGGCGTGGCAATGGCCGGTGCTTCCGGCTTCGGAGCGAGAAGCGGTGTCGTACCGGCTTCGGCTGGAGGGGGGCGGGGTGCTGACCCTGGCCGTATCGGAGGTGTTTGCGGCGTTTGGTGGCAGCATGCCGGACCCTCGGGTGTGGGTGCGCGGCGCGCGGCAGTTGGTGTGCCGCCTCAACCGCGCCCATGCCCAGAGCGTTTTGTGGCAGGAGCGCGCGCCGGAGGATGAGGACGGGGACGACGCCAATTACGCCCTGCCAGAGCATGTCATGACGGCGTGTCCGTGGGCCAGTGGCGCCATTGGCGGCGATGCGGCCGGGGCGGACCCGGTGTGCGGATTCTAGCCACAGTTCATACACAGCGCGCGGCGTGAGAAACGGGCGCCGCGAACACAGGGAGGCATCATGACAAAGCGGGATGACGGCGCAATGTGGCACACGCCCGTGGTGGAACTCATTCGGCTTGAAACCTCGGCGCAGGGGACCTTTGGCGTTGTGCGCGTGGACAAGCGGCTGTGCTGTTGCACGTTGGAGCCGCCGGAGCGCGCCAATGCGGTGAATCGGTCCTGCATCCCCGTTGGGCAGTACCTGTGCCGCAGGCGGCACAGCGCCCGGTTCGGCAATGTGTACGCCGTGCAGGATGTGCCGGGGCGCACCGGGATTGTCTTTCACGCGGGGAACACTGCGCCGGATACGGCGGGCTGCATTCTGCCCGGTGAGCGGGTGGGCCGTGTTGGCGGGGCGCGTGGGGTGCTGGCTTCACGCCGGGCGCTGGCGGCGCTGGCGCAGGCCATTGGTGAGGAAACGTTTCATTTGACCATTACCCGCGCCTACTAGCGCGCAAGGAGAGACGCCATGTATTGCCCTGATTGTGCAGGAAAGACCCGGGTGCTGCGGACCAGACACTGTGGCAATGACCTGATGTTTCGCATCCGAATCTGCCGCGTGTGCGAGCGCGTGTTTCGCACGGAGGAGCGCATGTGCACGCTCGCTGACGAGGAGCGCGCCGCCGCTGTTGATACCGCTGCGGAAAATTTGGGCTTGTGGTGCCACATGGCACATGTGCCCCACCCTGACGAACGAAGGTGCTAACAGGAGGACAGGAACGCTGAAAGGGCCTGATACGGCGGGAAAAAGGCGGAGCGCCCGCGCGGGCTGACGAAGGCATGAAAAAGCCCGGGAGCACCGCGGATGACGTAATCCAGAACGCACTTTTTTGTAATGGGGAGCTACCCCCTGCGTGCTCCCCCCGAGACGGCAAAGCCGAACGGCGGGGACGTCGCGTACTGCTTGTGTTCATTCTCAAGATCGTCACATCTCGCCTGTGTCCCAGGCACTTTCAGTATGGATGATTTTCCGGCGCGGTGCAAGTGGGGCAGGCATGGAAAACCCCATCAGGCGGGAAATTCGGAGGAAACGAAAGAATGAGGGAGAACAATGCTCACAAAGCGGCAGGAGCGTTTTGCAGCGGCGTACGCCGTGCTGGGGGACGAGGAGCAGGCCGCCGTGCAGGCCGGGTATGCGGAGCGCACCGCATCCGCCACGGGCAAGCGTCTGCTGCGGCATTCTGGGGTGGCGCAGGCCGTGACCACCATGCAGGAGGACGCGCGTATGCACGACGCGGTGACGCGGCAGTGGGTGACGGCGCGCCTGAAGGAAGTGGCGGAGCGGTGCATGCAGGCCGCCCCGGCCCCGGCAGGGCGCAGCGCGGTAGAGGGCGGCGAATACCGTTTTGACGCCTCCAACGCCAACAGAGCGCTGAGCCTGCTTGGCAAGTATTTGCAGATGTTTTCGGACAAGGCCGACCCGGCACGGACCGGCGGCACACATGAACAGCGGCTGGAAGAACTGGAATGACGGAACGTGAACGCAATATTCGCAGGCGCCTGAAAACTGACTTTCCGCACTACGCAGAGCGGTGTCTGTGGGTGCGGACCAAGAGCGACGGGCTGACGCCCCTGCGGCTCAACAAGGCCCAGCGTACCCTCCACGCGCGCCTTGAGGACCAACGCCGCAGCGCAGGGCGGGTGCGGGCGCTGATTCTCAAAGGACGGCAGCAGGGGTGCTCCACCTATGTTGCGGCCCGGTATTTTTGGCGGGTGACGCACGCCCGCGGCTGTCACGCGCTGGTTATGGCGCACGAGATGGAAGCCGCGCGCGGACTGCTGGGGATGGTCAAACGCTACTACGACCATTGTCCCGCAGCAGTCCGCCCCGTCCTTGGGCACGACAACTCGCGTGAGCTCCAGTTCCCCCGCCTTGATTCCGGCTACCGCGTGGCAACGGCTGGCGCACGCGGCGCGGGCCGTTCCCAGACCATCCAGTACCTGCACGGGTCCGAGGTGGCGTTTTGGAAGAACGCCGCCGAGCACGCCGCGGGCATGCTCCAGACCGTGCCCGATGCCGAAGGGACCGAGGTGGTGCTGGAGTCCACAGCCAATGGCATGGGCGATTTTTTCCATCAGGAGTGGCAGCGGGCCGAGGCTGGGGAATCGCCGTTTATGGCGGTGTTTATCCCGTGGTTTTGGCAACCGGAATACCGCCGCGAAGTGCCCGAAGACTTTATGCCCACTGACGAGGAGCAGCAGTACCGCGCCGCCCATGGGCTGGACATGGAGCAAATCGTCTGGCGGCGCAACAAAATTGCGGAACTGCGCGATGCGGTGCTGTTCCGGCGCGAGTATCCGGCCACGGCGGCGGAGGCGTTCAGCTTTACAGGCGTGGAGCCGTTCATTGCCCCGGAGGTGGTGATGCGGGCGCGCAAGGCGGACGCCGCAGGGTGCGGCCCTGTGGTGTGCGGCGTGGACCCCGCCCGCTTTGGCAATGACGCCACGGGCGTAATGTTCCGGCAGGGGCGCTTGGCCTTTGGCCAGCGGCGGCTGGTGCGGCGCGACACCATGCAGGTGGCCGGGGAGTGCGTACGCATCCTTGAGAGTGAACGCCCCTACGTGGCGCGGCTGTTTGTGGATGCTGGCGGGCTGGGCGCTGGGGTGGTGGACCGCCTGCGCGAGATGGGCCTGAGCGGCCGCGTCAGCGCAGTGAATTTTGGCAGCCGGGCCAACAGGCCGGAGCGCTACGCCAACAGACGCGCGGAGATGTGGGGCTTGATGCGGCAGTGGCTGGGGGACGCCGCGCAGGCGGACATTCCCGATGATGACGCCCTGCACGCGGACATCGTGGCCCCGTCGTATTCCTACGACAGCTCCGGGCGGCTTGTTCTGGAGTCCAAGGACGACATGAAACGGCGCGGCCTGCGCAGTCCCGACCTTGCCGACGCATTGGCTCTGACTTTTGCCCACCCCGTGCGCGGGGGCGGCATGCGCCAGCGCTACGCCGAGGTTGGCGAAAGCGGCATGCAGAGCGCCATGCAGACCCACGCCTGCTGAAGCGGGCATCACCACGACAGTACAAGGAGGAACGCAGCATGGGTGGAGTGATTTTTTCCAAACCGTCCAAACCGGACTTGCCGCCACCGCCCCCGCCACCGGAGGAGCCGGACACCGCGGAACTGGAGGCGCAAAAGCGCCTTGAGGCCGCGCGGCGGCGCGAAGCAGAGCGCCGCAGGCGCGCTTCGGCATCCACAATCGCCACCAGCGCAACGGGTGACAGCTCGTCCGCGCGGGTGCGCAAGACCACGCTGGGGTGAGCATGCAGACACAACGCGACACGCTGGCCGCCCCATCCCGGAGCGCACCAGAACGCGGCGGCGCACAGCGCGAAACTGCGCGGGAAGTGCTGCGGCGCTTTGACGCCGCGCGGCAGGCGCGCCAGCCCTTTGATCCCGTGTGGGAGGACGTCGCCACCTTTATGGGGCCGGAGTACGCGGGTTTTTCCGGCAGTGAGCCGCAAATCCGCCGCCGCCCCGAAATCGTGGACGCCACGGCAACGCGCGCGGCGGGCGTCTTTGCTGCGGGCATGCTCTCCGGCGCGTGTTCCCCGGCGCAGCGGTGGTTTTCGCTGGAGCTGGACGACCCCGATGTTGCGGACCGTCCGGACGTGCGGACGTGGCTGCAGGATGTGGAGGACGCCTTTTACGCGGCGCTTGCCGAGGGCGGCTTCTACCGCGAGCAGGCGCTAGCCTACCACCAGTCCGGTCTCTTCGGCTGGCAGTGCATGTATTTGGACGAGGGCGCAGACGGCGGGGTGCGCTTTAAGGCGCTGCCCCTGTCGGAGGTGTTCATTGAGGAAAACGCGCAGGGCGTGGTGGATACGGTGTTCCGCCGCTTCACCCTGACTGCGCGGGATGCGGCGTCGCGCTGGGGGCTGGAGAATATGCCGGACACCGTGCGCCGCGCGGCGCAGGAGGTGCGGCGGCAGGGCGAGCGGTTTGATTTCCTGCATGCGGTGTTTCCGCGCGGCAGCGCCGCGTCGGGCAACGCAGGCGGGGCGCTGCCCTTTGCGTCAGTCTATATGGAGCTTGGCTCCCGGAACATCGTGTCCACCGGCGGCTATGAGGAATTGCCCTACATCGTCGCCCGCTACCACCGCCTGCCGGGCACCGCCTATTCCACCAGTCCGGGCACGGAAGCCCTTGCCGACGTGAAGATGCTCAATGAGATGAAGCGCCTCATCCTTGAGGCTGGTCAGTTGGCCGTTGCTCCGCCCTATCTGGTGCCGGACGACGGGTTCGTGGGCCGCTTCTCCTTTGAGCCGCGGGCCATGAACTACTACCGCCGCGCCGAGGGCAACAGCCTTGCGGACTTTGGCCCACTCTCCGTTGGCGGCGACCCGCGCTTTTCGTGGGAACTCATGCAGGCCACGCGAAAGGACATCGACGCGGCGTTCTTTGTGGACCTGTTCCTGACCATCCGCTCCCGCAGCAGCGCCGGGGCCACGCCCACCGCGCGGGAGGTGGCGGAGCTTGCCAGCGAGCGCATGTTCCTGCTGGGGCCGCTGCTCGTCAATCAGCAGCAGGAGAACTTCGGCAGGTTGTTCGACAGGCTCCACAGGCTCTTGGAGCGGCGCGGTGAACTGCCGCCCCCGCCCCCGGAACTTGTGGGACGGCGGCTGCACGCGGAGTACGTCAGCCCGCTGATGCTGGCCCAGAAGGAGGGCCGCGCCCAGACCGTGCTGCAAACCTACGCGGATGCCGGACAGCTGGCCGCGGTTGCGCCCGAGGTGCTGGATAACTTCGATCACGACGAGAACCTGCGGCGGCTCATGGAAAGCCGGGGCTTCCCGCAACGGGGCATCCGCTCCCGCGCGGCGGTGCGCCGGGTGCGGCGAGAGCGCGACGAAAACACCGCCAAACTCGCCATGAAGGAGCAGCTGTCGGAACTGCGCGAGGCCGCGAAGGTCTTTCCGGACCTTGCCAGCGCGCCTGAGGAGGGCAGCCCGGCCAAGGCGCTGCTCACGGGTATGGAGGACGCCACATGACCCTGGACGGCATGACGGAACAGGACATTGCAGCGCATGTACGTGCGGCGCTTGGGACGCCCTCGGGCCGCGTCTTGCGGGAGGTGCTGCGTACCCACTGTTTTATGGCGCCCACCGGAGCGCCAACGGACTGGCACAGCGGCGAACAGGTGGCCTTCCGCTACGGCCGCATGACGCTTTTTCAACTTCTCGAATTTCTTGAAACCGCACAGGACACTGCTGCGAAAGGAGCTGACGGACCATGAATATGGAAGCCTCCCCCGCCCCCGAGACCGGAAACGGCATTGAGACACCTTCCACACCGGCTCACTGGATAGAGGATGTCATTCCCGAGGACGCCGCCATTGATGTGGACGGCCACAACGTGCCCCTGCGCGAGCATCCGAGCCTGCGGGAGTTCAAGTCCCCGGCGGATATGGCGCGCTCGCTTCTGCATGCGCGTTCTCTGGTGGGGCGCAAGACCATTGGTCTGACGCCGCCCAGCGAGGACGCCACCGATGAGGAGCAGGCCGCCTTTGATGCCCAGCTGCGCAAGATGGTGGGCGTGCCCGAAGCCCCGGAAGGCTACGAACTGGATATGCCCGAAGGCGTAGAGGCGGACGGGACCTTTGTGGATTGGTTCCGCGCGTCCGCCCACGAGCTTGGCCTGTCGCCCCAGCAGGCGCAGGGCCTGGCCGACCGCTACAACGCTCTTGTGTCGCAGTTTGCCGAGGGCGACGAGGCCATGGCCGGAGCGCGCCGCGAGCAGACAGGCCAGCAGCTGCGCCAGTTGTGGGGCGAGCAGACGGACAGAAACCTTGACGTAGCGCGGCGCGGATTTGGGCGCGTTGCCGAGCAGGCGGGCCTGACGCAGGACGAGGCGCGCGGCGTGCTTGACGCCTTTGGCGACAATGCCGCCATGGTGCGCCTGTTCCACAGCGTGGGAATGGCCTTCACGGAGGACACATGGGCGGCGGGCAATGGTGGTCCGCAGGGCCGCCGCCCCACCATGTCCACGGAACGGTTCTTCGCCGAAGAGGTCTTCGGCGGCTGACCGGGGCGGCCCGGAGACGCTTCCGGGCCGATGAACACGGGGGCCAAGCCCCAACAGACGTGCGAAAGGAGCACATTTCATGAGCATTACCGGAACACTGCGCGAGATTTCGGCGGCCTACGCCAAAAAGCAGCCCAAGCAGGTGGACTGGCTGACCGAGGAGACTCCCGTCCTTGACGTGATTCCCTTTGAGGAAGCCTCCCACGCCCTGTGGAACGTGTATGAGGAAGTGGCGGAAGTCTCCGGCGGCGGCTTTGTGGATATGGACGCGCCGCTGGACTCCATTGATGTGGATTCCCGCCTGCGCAAGGTGGACCTCTCCATCATGGGCGCCAAGATGTTTTGCCCGGAGGACAAGGCCCGCGCCTTTGGCGGCAGGGACAAGTACTTCGCCAAAAAAACCCCCAAGGCCCTGCGCAAGCTGGGTGTGGATGCGGAAAAAGCCATCATCTACAGGAACCTGCGCCAGTTTGCCCTGGACAATAACGCCCTAATCAATGCCGGCGGCTCCTCTGGCGGGTGCTGGTCCATCCTTGCGGTGCGTTTCGTCTCCGGCGAGACCACCGGCCTCTACAGCCCCGTGGGCTTCAAGCAGGGCGGCCTGCTGAATGTGACCGCCATCAACAACGGCGGCCTGTACGAGAACGAAAACGGCATCCTTGGCTACGGCGTGCGCTACAAGGGCTACTTCGGCATGCAGGTGGCCAACCCCAACACCGTGGCGGGCCTTGTGAACATCACCGAGGACAAAAAGCCCACCGCCGTGATGGTGGATAATCTGCTGGACATGGTCCGCGCCCAGAAGGGCACCTTCCTGTTCTGTCACCGCAAGGTGCTGTCCATCCTCGCCGAGGCGGGCAAGGGCGCAGCCTTCCAGATGGCCCCCAGCGACCGCAATGTGGACCGCCGCATCGCCGAATGGAATGGCGTGCCCATCATCACCAGCTACAACTTCGAGGACGCGACCGAGCAGAGCGTCACGGTCAAGAAATAGGAGGACGCATGTACACGCAGACCCTGAAGATGCACGACGGCTATCTGGCGAAGGATATGCCCCTGCCCAAGGACACCACGGCCAACGGCAACGGCACGCCGCAGGACTACTCCGGCACCCTGGGCGCGGCGCAGGTGGTGGTGGAGGCCGCCTCCGAAATTGCCCTTGCCGAGGGCAAAACACTGACGGTGAAGCTGCTGCATGGCGGCAGCATGCCTGAGGAGCTGGGCACCGTGTGCACGGTGTATGGGGGCGCGCCCATTGGCGCTGGTGAAGTGCTGGGCCGTTTTGCCGTCCCCACGGATGCGCAGCCCGGTGTGAAGGCGCTGGTGCAGACCTCGGACCCGTCCGCCAGCGGCTCCATTTCCATCTACGGTGAATATCTGGCCCGATAGCGGGCGCAGGGCGGGCCGCCACGTGTGGCCCGCCCATACGACGACGCAGCCCCGCCGCCATGTGGCGGGAAGGAGAACGACATATGCAGTTCAGACGCTTGGATGATGCGGCAGGTCCGGGTCAGCGGCAGGGTGAGCAGGGCGGCGCGCCCCGGCAGGGTGCGGAGCGTTCCGCCCGTTTGATGCTGGACGCCACGGCCCTGCGCCGCCTTGGCGTGGAAGAGGCCCCCGCCCCCGGTGATGTGTTTGCCCTTGCGGCGCGGGCCACAGCGGGCGAGCCGCAGGGCCATGGCGATGGGCGCGGCGGCGTGACCTTCGCCCTAGAGGTCACCCGCCTGACCCCGCAAAACAGCGGGCGCCCGGAGCGCGACGAGGACGAGGACTTCTTCCGCGGCGTGTTTGACGGAGGGATGTAGCCGTGCCTGCGCGGATTTTGTCCGCGGCCCTCATCGAATTGGGTGAGGACCGCATCACATCGGCGGATCAGGATACGGAGCGCGCCCGCATCGTCTCGGCCCTCTATGAGGAGGAGCGGGACGCCCTGCTGGAGGAGCATCCGTGGAACTTCGCCATCGCCCGGGCCGAACTGGCCCGGGCGGCCGAAGGGCCGGGCTTTGGGTACGGCAGGGCCTATGTGCTGCCGCCGGATTGCCTGTACGTCATGGAGGTGCAGCCGGATGTGCCCTTTAGCATTGAAGGGCGCGCCCTGCTGGCCGACAGCGGGACCATGAAGGTGCGCTACGTGCGCCGGGTGACCCGCGTCAGCGAAATGCCGCCCACCTTCCGGGTGGCGCTGGCGACGCGCATTGCCGCCCACGCGGCCAAGAAGATTACCGGCTCCTCGGCGGAGAAGGAGCGCATGGAGGACCTGTACCGCCAGCGTCTGCGTACGGCCAAAAGCCGCGATGCGCAGGGTGGCGGGCGCCCCGTCACGCGCCGCCCGGACGGTTTCATCACTGCGCGGGGCGCGTCATGCTAACGGCAACCCCCATCATCAACGCCTTCACCGCGGGCGAACTCTCCGCGCATATGGATGGCAGAACGGACCATGAAAAGTACTATTCCGGCTGCCGCAGGCTGGAGAACTTCATCCCCCGTCCCCACGGCAGTGTGTTCCGCAGGCCGGGCACGCGGTTTGTGGCTCCTGCCAAGCACGCGGACCGTCCGGCGCGGCTTATCCCCTTTGACTTCAACGCCACCCAGTCCCAGAGCTACGTTCTGGAGCTTGGTGACAAGTATATGCGGTTCTACACCGACGGCGGCGTCATCCTTGGCGAGGACAATGCGCCCTACGAAATTGCAACCCCGTGGACGCAGGACCAGATTCATGACGTGAATGTGGCCCAGAGTGCGGATGTGCTCTATCTGGTGCATCCGCACGTGCGTCCGCACAAGCTCACGCGCCACGGGCATGACGATTGGACCATTGCGCCGCTGGAGTTTCACGCTCCGGGCTGGGACATCGACATCTACGAAGGCGAATTGTGCGGCGGCAAGGGGTTTCAGGGCGATACCTTTACCCTGCCCGAAGGGGCGCTGTTTGAGTGCTGTTGGCTGCTCAGGCGCGTTGCGTTCACGGTGACCTACTGGTTCAAGTACATCGGCACGCGGCAGTTTGATGCGCTGGATGGGGAACTCAAGGTGACCTTCAAGGACTCCCCAAACGAGGATGCCGACGACGAAATTGAAAGCATTTACGCCAACGACAAGCTGCAAACCAAGTACTGGAAGGAAATCTCCAAGGGCCACACCATGCCTGAGGCGTGGAAGGATGGCTGCTGGCCGTCGTGCATTGGCTTCTATGAGGACCGGCTTGTGCTGGCGGCCACGCCCGAAGCCCCGCTGACGCTGTGGCTGTCGCGCACCGGCGAGTACGAGGACTTTCGCCTGAATACCAGCCTCTTTGACCATGGCATTCAGGGCGAGCCCCTTGACGATGACGCCATTGAAATCACGTTGTCCGGCTCCCGCGTCAATCCCATCCGATGGCTGATGGATCAGGAGCATCTGCTGGTGGGGACCAATGCCTCGGAGGTGAAGGTCTGGTCCGGCGTTGAGGGCGAAGGCATGACCCCCGCCAAGTGCCAGCGCAAGCGTCAGTCCGCCCACGGCAGTGCGTCCATGCCCGCCCAGCTCATCTCCAACGCCGTGCTCTATGTGACCCGCTCCGGGCGCAAAATCCGTGAAATGACCTTTGATTACGCGTCCTTTAGCTACGCCGCGCCGGAGCTGACGCTGCTTGCGGAGCACGCCACAGGTCCGGGGCTGTGCGAGATGGACTACGCCCGCGAGCCTGACGGGGTGCTGTGGTGTGTGCGCAGTGACGGCGCGCTGGTGGGGTGCACCTACCTGAGCGAGGAAAATGTGCGCGCATGGCACCGGCATCCCCTAGGCGGGGACGGGCGTGTGGAGTCCGTGGCCGTCATCCCCGGCGCGTGGGGCGACGAGGTGTGGCTGCTTGTGCGGCGCACGGTTGCTGGGCAGGTTTGCCGCTATGTGGAGCGTATGGACCCGGGCTTTGCCGCTCACGGCGCGCCCGATGCCAGCGAAGCCTTCTTTGTGGACTGCGGCCTGTCCTACTCGGGCGAGGCTGTGGACCATGTGGACGGCCTGTCCCATCTGGAGGGCGAGAGCGTTCAGGTGCTGGCCGATGGCTGCGTGCTTGGTGAGCGCGTGGTGCGCGGCGGCGGTGTGGACCTGCACCGCAATGCGCGGCGGGTGCACGTTGGGCTGGGCTATTCCAGCGTGTTGCAGCCCATGCGGCTGGAGGTTGGCGCCGGGGGCGGCACCTCGCAGACCAAGCGCAAGCGCGTGATGGGCGTGACCCTGCGCTTTTTGGAAACCGTGGGCGGGCGTGTGTGCTCCGGCGACGACCGTGAAGGCCGCTACGAGACCATCCTCTCCCATGTGCATGATGTGCGCGCTGGCGTGGCTCCTGGGCTGTACTCCGGCGATAGGTTGGTGCGGCTGTCCGGCGGGTTTGACCGCGACGGGCTGTTTACGGTGCGGCAGGACGACCCCTTGCCCATGACGCTCATCTGCTGCGTGCCTGAAGTGGTGGGAGGAAACTGATATGCGGCTGGAGATTGTTCCCTTTGTCCCTGAGCATGCGGCGCGCATCCGGCTGCGGCCCTTGGATGCACTGGGGCTGGAGGGCGCGCCTGGCGCGGCGGACCCATTGGAGACGGGGC
Source organism: Desulfobaculum senezii (assembly GCF_054657395.1). Classification (NCBI taxonomy): domain Bacteria; kingdom Pseudomonadati; phylum Thermodesulfobacteriota; class Desulfovibrionia; order Desulfovibrionales; family Desulfovibrionaceae; genus Desulfobaculum; species Desulfobaculum senezii. The sequence continues at coordinate 690,376 of NZ_BAAHYU010000003.1, forward strand.
GGATGTATGCGGCCAGCGGTCCGGCCTTTAGCGGACTATGGCAGGGGCGCGTTGTGGCGAGTGCGGGCATTGTGGTGTCGCGCCCGGGCCTTGGCGATTGCTGGGCGCTGACCAGCCCGCAGACCCCGCGCTTTGCCCTGTCCTTTCAGCGGGCGGTGGTGCTTATGTTGCCGCGCCTTGTGGCCGAGGCGGAGATTGAGCGCCTGCAGGCCCTTGTGGTGAGGGGCCACGCCACCAGTTGCCGCTGGCTGTCGCGGCTGGGCTTTCGGCGCGAGGGACTGCTCCGGCGGCTGTACGGCGGCAGGGACTATTACATTTATGGGAGGATAGAGACATGTCAGTGATGCTCCCCGTGGCGGCAATTGCCGGACTGCAGGCAACATCCACTTGGACGCAAATCAAGAGCGCCCAGCAAAGTGAGCGGCTGGCCAAACAGCAGGCTGAAAATGCCCGCATTGCCGGGGAATACGAAGCAAAGCGCATCAAGGGGCAGGCAAAGCACAACGCGCTGAGAATGCGCGACGCGTCCCAGCGCGCGGCGGCGCAGAGCATGGTGGATTATGGCGTTCACGGCCTTGATGCCTCGGGTGGTTCCGCCGTGGAGGTGCTGTCCGGACAGGCTGCGGCCCATGAGCGCAGCATGCTCGATATGGAGCGTGACGCCGAATACCGCGCCCGGCAGGCGCGCTACGGCGGCATGTACTCGGCTGGGCAGTACGACCTGCGCGCCGATGCGGCGCGCCAGCGCCAAGGCAGTATTATCCGTGGCAAGATGATTGGCCTTGGCTCGTCCCTGCTTGCGGCCAGATAGCGCGAATCCAGCGCCACTGTGGCGCAAGACATGAGCAACGTATAGGAAGGTGCCGATATGGCGGAGATTGCACAGAGGGCCGCGCACGGCGAACGCCCGCTTGAGCAGGTGGCGACGCAGGACATGGAGCGGTTGGATGAATTCCGCGCCGTGGACGATGAAGCCTCGCGCCGGGTGGATGTGGAGCGCGACGTGGTGCGCATTGTGTCCGAAGCGGCGGAAAAGGGCGACATCGACGGCGCGTGGGACGCCCTTGAAACCTACCACGATGACGTGGTGGCCGATGAGGGCACGGACCCGCGAATCCGCGAGCGTCTTGGGCGGTATTGCCGCTATCAGGCGCGGCGCGTTATGGCGCTGAACCGTCAGCGGTCCATTGCGCGGGAGCGGGAGGACCGCGTGGAGCGCCTTGGGACAGATTTGCGCTTTTATGTGGAAGCCGTGGAGCAGGGCGAGATGGCGGTGGAAACCGCTGAAGCCGGTTTGCGCGAGCGCCTTGACGCCGCGCGTCCGTGGCTCCGGAGTGGCGAGGTGGAGCGGCTTTCGGCGTCCTTTCAGCAGCAGCTCTCCGTCAGCCGCCTGCGCCACGGTATAGTGGCTTCATCCGGCGCGGTGGAGGATGAGCAGGCCCTTGCCAGCCTGCCCGAGGCTGAAGCGGCGGGGCTTCGCGCCCTTGCCCAGCGGCTGAGCTTTGACGCCCTGGTGCATCATGTGGTGGCCCTTGTGGAGCAGGATGCCACAGGCGCGGACGGAGAGGTGGACTATGACGCCGCGTTGGAGGCTCTGGAACCGTCGTCGGCGCTTCGTGCGCAGGGGATTGACGACACCTGCGCCCAGCGCGCCGCGTCCCGCGTGCGATCGCGGCGGGCGGCGGCGGAGCGGGTGGCCCTTGCCCAGCGCGAGGCCGCGCGGGTGGCGGCCATTGAACAGATGATGACGGCTTATGAGCAGGGCGACTGTGCCGCGGCGTTTGCGGCGGTGGATGACGCGCGCGGCGTCTTTGGCGAGGAGGAATACACAACCCTTCTGGACGTGCTGGAGGAAGAGCAGTGGACCACGTATCCCGGGTCCATGGTGCGCGGGGTGCTGCTGTGCCTGCGCGGCGAGTGGCGCAAGTCGCAGATGCTGTGGTGCGTTGGCACCATATACAGCGCGGACGACGCCCGGCGCATTGCGGGGGTCTTTGCCCTGGCGCAGAAGCCGTGGAGCGTGCTTCTTATGCGCGGGGTGGAGCGTGTGGACGCCGCCTTTGGCGCGGACGAAACCGGGCGGAAGCTGGCGGACGCGGCAACGCGTGATATGTTGGCGCGGCTGGACGTGTGCGGCGCGAAGGCGGAAGCGGCCTTTGACGCGCTGACGCCGGGGAGTCCCGGATACCTTATGGAGCGCATCATCAGCGCGTACGGCGGCACAGCCGCCTGATGAAAAAAGCGCCCCGGCCGAAAGGCTGGGGCGCTTTTGCGTTACTGCATGAAATTTTTAATGCCTGTGAAGACGATTTGCGCGGCGAGGGCCGCCAGCACAAGGCCCGAGAGCTTGGTGAGGATTTCAATCCCCACATTGCCAAGGGCGCGCTTGATGCGCGAGGCCATAAAGAGAATCACGCCAAGGCACACCACCGCGGCGGACATGGCGGCAAAGCCGATGGCCTTTTCCAGCGAGGAGCCAAGCCCAGCGCCCATAACCATCATAACACCCACCGTGGCGGGGCCGACGGCGATGGGGATGGCAAGGGGCACAACGCTGATGTCGCCTTCGCCGGGGTCAACCTTGTCGTCCTTCTTTTTGTCCTTGTTGCCCTGCACCAGTGCGACAGCGGACAAAAACAGCAGTGCGCCAGCGCCAATGCGGAAGCTATCCAGCGTAATACCCAGAATCCGGAACAGCGGGTTGCCGAAAAAGAAGATGATGCCGCACAGCACAATGGTGGAGATGGTGGTGCGGATGGCGATGCCGTGCTGCTCCTGCTTGGTCATGCCCTTGGTGAGGGCAAGGAACATGGACAGCACAAAAAAGGGGGCCAGCACGAAGAAAAACTTCGTGAAGATGTTGATGAAGAGACTCATTCCCATACCTCATGCGAAAAAAAGGAAGTAGCGCGGCCCCGGCGCAGTGTTGCGGGTGCGGCGGGGCCGATGTGTGTCAAGGCGCGCTCACTACTGCCTTGATGCCCTCCGCGTCAACAACAATGTGCGGATGCCGGGGCGCCGCCGCAGGATAATGCGCAGAAGGGCGAATGGAACGGCTTGAGATGCCACAGCATTTTGTATGATTCGCATAAGGAGAAAGATGCAGAGACGTGTGAAGGAATGGCTGGGGGACAGGGAACGCAGAGTGATGCGCGGGGCGGTGGGAAAAGAGTGATTGATGTGACGGTGGCATCGGGGGCAGTACGCCGGGCGGGGCGGTGGACGAAGGAGAGAGGCCGGGAGTGTTGTGCTGGTGGCGCGCGGCGCAGAGTGGGCGCACAGTGGGCGGAGAACACTCCGGCGGGAGCGCATGGCGCAGCGTGCAAAGGGACATTGAAACGGGGCGTTGGTTCGCTGGGCAGATGACGACTGGGCGTGCGCGAAACGGCTTACACCGGGGCTTCGGCTCCGGTAACGTGTAGGGCGCGGCGGTAGCGCAGGCGCAGACGCAGGCCGTCGGCTTGGGCTTCCATCTGGGCGCTGTGGATGAGGCGGCGGTCTTCGGCAAGTTCGGCGAGAATGCGGCAGTGCGGGGCGTCTGGCGGGGCGTTCCAGCCAAGGGCGAGGGTGAGGGGGAGGTCTTCGGGCGGCAGGGAAAAGGCGCGGTCGCCAACGGCGGTGCTGGCCATGTCCATGGTGCACCACGAACTGCGCAAAATGGGGCTGGTGAGGATATAGCGCCGGGGTGGACCGGGGAGTTTGCGGATTTCTATATGACCTTGGGGGAAGGGGAAAAAGCGCAGAAAGTCGAACCGGGGCGGACGGGGAAAGCCTGTTGAGGGAATGGGGGGCGAGGCGGCCAGCGCGGCGGCAAAGCGCTTGGCGATGAGGGTGAGCAGGCTTTCGGGCAGGGGCGAGTCCACACCGGAGACAAGATGCCATGCCCATGCGTGACAGCGTTCCTCGTGGGTGGTGAGGTCCCGCAGTACCGCAGGGGTGAACGGCTTGTAGCAGTGCCGACAATGCGCCCTGATGGCGTCGTTGTACGCATTCCGCGCGGCCTTCATCACGTCGTGGAGGACAACCTGCTTCACGTCGCACAGGTAATCATCCTGTTCGTGAATGGCGACGGGGATGATTGCTTCCGCTGTGGGAATGTCCATGTGTGAAGTTGTATGGCGAAACGGGATGCATTGTCAAAAGAACAATGCATCCCGTTTCGAATTTTACAGGTTTTTTGCGGTGTTTCGTTCTGCGCGCTACAGACACTGCGATTGCAGTTCCTGCCCCAGATACGTGCGCTCGGCTTCGCCAAGGATGCCAAGGGACAGGCAGATAAGCGTCCACAGGTGCACGGTGTGCCACGCACCATTGTACACGGAGCGCAAATCGTGGATTTGCGAGTGGCAGTTGTGGCAGGGGGTGATGACATAGTCCGCCCCGGTGGCCAAAATCTGCTGCGCTTTGAATTTGCCGTAGGCGCGGCGCTCTGCGGCGTAGCCCGATTGGAGCGCGCCGCCGCCCCCGCCGCAGCAGTAGTTGCTGGAGCGGTTGGGGTGCATTTCAATGAAGTTTTCCTCGCCAACCACGGCCTTGGTGACAAAGCGCAGATCCTCGGCCACGGGATCGCCAAGGGTCTTGCGCACCAGCTGGCACGGGTCCTGTATGGTAAAGGTCAGGCCGAGGTCGCGGTTCCAGTCCGCGTTGACGGGCAGCTTGCCCTCGCGAATCCAGCGCGCGTACCACGGGATGATGCTCTCCAGTCGAAACGATGGCGTAATGCCAAATTTTTCCAGTCCGGCCCGGACTGCGTAAAATTCGTGGCCTCATTCAGTGTTGAGCCAGACTGAACAGCCCAGCGCTTCAACCGCCTCCACCTTTTTTCGGACGATGCGCTCCCAACTGGCGTCGTCCGCTGCAAACATGCAGTAGTTTTCCGCGGCCCAGCCAACAGAGCCGTAGGTCCAGTCCGCCCCCACCACGTTCAGAATCTTCCACAGCGGCACCATTTCGTCAGGCTCGGTGACTGGTTCGCGGGAGTTTTGGTTCAGGAAGAACATGGCGCCGTGCTTGTCTATGGGCGCGTCCAGTGCGGCTTGGCCGTCCTGCGTGTCGCGCACTTCCTCCAAAACGTCCTCGACAACGAAGGCGAAGTCCTCGGAGCTGGCGCCCATGGCGCTGGCCCCGGGGGTGCGCAGGGCTTGGTCGCAGGAGCCGATAATCCCGCGCGGGCGCTCCTCGCGCGGCCATGCGGCGCGGGCGGCATAGACCAGCGCGGGGATGTCGATTTGCATGGGGCATACGTGCACGCAGCGGCGGCACATGGTGCACATCCACACCCACGGCGTGCGCGCCAGTTCGTCGTCCATGCCCAAGGTGGCCATGCGCACGAACTTGCGCGGGTCCAGCCCTGCCAGCCCCGTGGCCGGGCAGGCCGAGGAGCACATGCCGCAGGTCAGGCAGGTGTCAAAGCTGCCCCCGGTGGGGAACAGCTGGCGCGAGAGGGCGCGAAAGGCGGGAATGTCCCGCGCCCTCGTGGCAGTATCAGTCATTGTGCCCTCGCTTGTCGGGGCCGGGGGCGTCCTCGTCGCCAGCGGCGGCAACGTGCAGGCAGACTCCGGCCTGTGAGAGAATTTCCCGGAAGCGTCCGGGGGGCGCGCCGTCGGTAAACAGCGCGTCCACGTCGGAAATATGGCCAAGGCGCATCATTGCGCCGCGTCCGAACTTGCTCTTGTCCGCCGCCAGAAATGCGCGGCGGCAGGTGCGCATAATGCACCGCGTAATGCGGATTTCGCGCTCGTCAAAGTCCAGCAGGGTGCCGTCGGTGTCGATGCCGCTGAGGGTGACCACGCCATAGTCCGGGCGAAACTGCTTGAAGAATTCCACGGCGCTTTCGCCGATGATGCCGTTGTCGCGCTGGCGCAGCCGTCCGCCCGCGACCAGAATGTCCACGTCGCGCGCGCCGCGCATCAGGGCGGCAACGTTGAGGTTGTTGGTGATAATGCGCAGGCCGGTGTGCCCGGCCAGCGCCTCGGCGATGAATTCCGACGTGGTGCCGATGTCCAGCACCACCGAGGCATGGTCCGGGATGCGGCTGGCTACAAGGCGCGCAATGCGCCGCTTTTGCGGGGCGCATAGCTCGCGCCGGACGCCATAAGCGGCATTGTGCGAACCGGAGGCCGGACCCGCGCCGCCGTGGTAGCGGCGGATAAGCCCCTGCGCGGCAAGGGCGCGGACGTCGCGCCGGATGGTCTGTGTGGAGCAGGAAAAATGCTCGGCCAGCGCGTCCAGCGGCATAAAACCACGGCTGAGGAGGCCTCGGAGGATGCCTTTTTGTCTGGCGGACAGCGCGAGGGTGGCCGCATCGGTAAAATTGCCCGTGGCTGTAGCGCTGTTGTGTGTTGCCTCTGAGGTGTGTGGCATATGTACCGCTGTGTTTGAGTGGTTAATCAATATGTATTCGGAATGCAGTATGCCACATGTGGCGGTTCTTTGTCACTGCTGGTCGAAATGTGACATTGCTTTGCCGAGTGTGGTGTTCTTTTTGCGGTGCTGTGTTGACAAATTGTGCGTATGGGGTACATTTGCTTGGCAATTTCTTGTACTTTAGAAAGATGTCGGCAAATAGCCAACGGGGCGCGCATGCAGACACAGGTGCTGATTATAGGCGGAGGAGCGACGGGCACCGGCCTCGCAAGGGATTTGGCCCTGCGTGGTGTTCGGAGCATCGTTGTGGAAAAACGCGATGTGAACGCCGGCGCCTCGGGCGGTAACCATGGCCTGCTGCATAGCGGTGCGCGCTACGTGCACAGCGATCCGCATTCCGCTGCGGAGTGCCGGGAAGAAGCCGAAATTATCAAACGTATTGCCCCCCAATGTGTCGAGGACACAGGGGGGCTTTTTGTTGCCGTGGCGGGGGATGATGAAGACTACATCGCCCGGTTCCCCGGCCTGTGCGAGGCCAGCGGCGTGCTTTGCACGCCCATGGCAGTGCAGGACGCCTTAGAGCGGGAGCCGGAACTCTCGCCCAAGACCATCGCCGCCTACGCCGTGCGCGATGCCTCCATCGACCCCTTCCGCCTGTCCCTAGAAAATTTGTACCACGCCCGGGATATGGGCGCGGGGTATATGCGCCGTACCGTTGTGGAGAAGTTCGAGATAGACGGCGGGCGCATTGTGCGGGTGCACCTGCGCCACACGCGGTCCGGGCGGGAAACCATTGTGGAGCCGGAGTATGTGGTCAGCGCGTCTGGCGCGTGGGCCGCGTGGGTGGCGGCCAAGGCGGGCATCACCATCCCCATGCGCTACTCCAAGGGCACGCTTCTCGTCACCCACGAGCGCATGACCGACCACGTCATCAACCGCCTGCGTCCCCCCGGCAACGGCGATATCGTGGTGCCGGGAGGTACGGTGTCCGTCCTTGGGACCACGTCGGAGCGCGTTCACAACCTTGACACCATCCGTCCCACCATCCCCGAAGTTGACGAAAATATCATCGAAGGCGCGCCCATGGTGCCGCGCCTTGCCACAGCGCGCTATGTGCGGGCCTACGCCGGAGTGCGCCCCCTCATCGACCTTGGCGGCAGCGGCGATGACCGCACCGTGAGCCGCGGCTTTGAGCTTTTTGACCATGCCGAGGACGGGGTGGAGAACTTTTTCACCGTGACCGGCGGCAAGCTGACCACCTATCGCCTGATGGCCGAGAAGACCGCCGACCTTGTGTGCCAGCGCCTTGGGGTGGACGCCCCGTGCCGCACCCACGAGGAAGCGCTCCCCCCGGCGGACCGGTGCCGCTGGACCGAACCGGGCCTGACCCCGCGCGAATGGGCGCGCCGCCATAGCCCGGACGACGCCCTGCTGTGCGAGTGCGAAATGGTGCCCCGCAGCACTGTGGACGACATTATGTCCGGCTGCCGGGAATATGCCTCGCGCCCGGCGCTGCGGGCCATTGGCCTGCGCAGCCGCGTGGGCAAAGGCGCCTGTCAGGGCGCGTTCTGTGGCATCCGCGTTGGAGCGCACCTGTACGACGCCGGGGAGTTTGATTCCCCCGAGGGGTTGGTGCGTATGCGCGAATTTTTCTCGGAGCGTTTCAAGGGCCAGCGGCCCGTCCTGTGGGGCGTGCAGCTTGCGCAGGCGGAGTTGGCCGAGGCCCTGCACTGTGGCCTGATGGGGTTGGATATGGTGCAGACCGGGGAGCCTGACGGCACTGACGACAGCGGGGGAGGTGACGGCCATGACCACTGAGCATGTGCGCGCGGACCTTGCGATAATCGGGTGTGGCCTTGCCGGCGTGGCGGCGGCGGTGAGCGCCTCGCGCCGTGGTATGGACGCCGTGCTTCTTGGTAGCACTGGCGGCATCGTTTTTACCAGCGGCTATCTGGATGTTTTTGGCCTCTTGCCCGGAACGCAGGATGTTTTTGGCGACCCGTGGCAGGGGCTGCGGGGCATGGTTGCGGCCAATCCCGAGCACCCTTACGCGCGCATGGCGCCATCGGACGTTCGCGCGGCCATGGAACAGTTTGTGGCATTTCTTGGCGATGCCGGGCTGGACTACGTCCACGGCGGCGACCGCAATTTGTCAGCCCTGTCCCCGGCCGGCACCTTCAAGCCCACGTGGGCCATGCCCGCCACCATGGCCAAGGGGCCGGACATTCTCGCCTCGGATGCGGCCTGCGCCATTGTGGGCATTGAGGGGCTGAAGGGCTTTTCCGCGAAGCAGGTGGCCGCCAATTGTTGCGGCCCGGAGCGCGCCCTTCGCGCCGCTCAGGTGTCTTTTCCGGGGCTGGAGGGCTACGACGAAGTCTTTGCTGAGCACGTCGCCCGCGCGCTGGAGGTCCCCGCCAACCGTGAGGCCTTTGCCGAGGTGCTGCGCCCCCACTGCGAGGGCGTGCAGGCGCTCGGTCTGCCCGCCATATTGGGCATCCATGCACCGGGAGAGGTGCTGGCGGCCATGGAGGCGCTCCTTGGTGTGACGGTGTTTGAAATTCCGTCCATGCCGCCGTCTCTTGCGGGCATCCGCCTGCGCGAGGCCTTTGAGGAATCCATGCCCCGGTTGGGCGTGCGTCTGTTGGCGCGCAAGGATGCGCTGTCCGTGACGCAGGTGCCGGATGGGCTGGAGATTTTGGCCGGTGCGCGCACGCCGGAGGTGCGGGTGACGGCCACGGGCGCGGTGCTGGCGACGGGGCGTTTTCTTGGCGGCGGCCTGCGGGCGCTGCGCACTGGTGTGGAGGAAACGGTGCTGGGCGTGCCCGTCACGCAGCCGCCCACGCGGTCGGACTGGCACCGTTTGGAATATTTTGATCCCGGCGGCCATGACATCAACGCCGTGGGCGTGGAGGTGGACGGAGACATGCGCGTCATCGGCGCGGATGGCCGTCCTTATCACCCGCGGATGTATGCTGCCGGGTCCATCCTTGCGCATCAGGATTGGGTCCGGACGCGAAGTGGTGCTGGGTTGGCCGTGGCAACTGCCGATAGGGCGGTGGCCAGTTTCGCAGAACAGGTTGGATAAGCCGGTGCGGCGCGGCCGCACGATGCGCACGCCGGTAAGCAAGGAGAGTGTCGCTTTGGGCATACGAGTCGAGAACGTCACCATGACTTACGACGGTGTCGATGTCCTGAAGGACGTATCTGTCGATATCGAGGATGGTTCGTTCCTCACGTTGCTCGGTGGGTTGGGGGCTGGCAAGACGACGCTATTGCGCATCATGGCTGGCATCGACAAACCCACGCGGGGCCGTGTGTATTTCAACGGCAAGGACGTGACGCGTGAACCTGTGCAAAAGCTGCCGGTGGCTATGGTCTACCAGCAGTTTATCAACTACCCGTCCATGACGGTGTACGACAACATCGCCTCGCCTCTGTTGGCGGGGCGCGGGCCGAAACCCGGCAAGGACGAGCTGGACCGCAAGGTCCGCCAGTACGCCGAGCTTCTCGGCCTGACCGCCGTGCTCAGTCACCATCCGGAAGAAGTCAGCGGCGGCCAGCGCCAGCGCACGGCCATCGCCCGCGCCCTTATCAAGGAGGCGACCTTCACCTTCTTGGATGAGCCGCTGGCGAACCTGGACTACAAACTGCGCGAGGAACTTCGTGGCGAGCTGAAAAACATCCTCTCCGACAAGGGCGGCGTCGTGGTCTACGCCACGCCGGAGCCTGTGGACGCCCTGTCCATGGCGACCCACGTCGGCTACATGCAGGATGGGGAAATTCTCCAGTACGGCGACCTTGAAAGCGTGTACCGCTATCCCGGGCTTGCCGATGTGGGGCGCTATTTCAGCTATCCCACCATGAACATTCTGCCCGGCCAGTGCGTGAAGGAGGAGGGGCGGACCTTTATCCACCTTGCCGACGAGCTTGCCGTGGAGGTCAGCCACTTTAGCGACAAGCTCACGCGCGGGGAGTACCTCGTGGGCATCCGCGCCTACAACCTCTACACCAAAAAGGTGCGCGACGACCTTGTGCATCTGGAGGCGGAGGTCGCCCTGTCCGAAACACTGGGGTCGGATACGGAACTGCACTGCACGTTCCACGACAAGCCCATGGTTGTTCTGGAGCAGGAGGTGGCGCGTTATCACCTTGGCGAGCAGGTGGATTTGTATCTCGATCCGAACCGGCTGTTCCTGTTTGATACCGACACCAGAGAGCTGGTGGTGAAGACGTTCGTCGAATAGGCGAGGGGGGTGCAGATGGCTACGGTTGAACTTGTTAATGTCTCCCATTCCTACAATCCGCCCGGAACGCCCGACAGCGAGCGCACATGGGCGGTGAAGGACTTGTCCATCGTCTGGGAGGACGGCAGCGCCAACGCGCTTCTTGGCCCTTCCGGCTGCGGCAAGACCACACTCCTGAATATCATCTCGGGCCTGTTGCCGACGCCAACGCGCGGCAAGGTGCTCATCGACGGGCGCGACGTCACGGGTATGAAGCCCCGCGAACGGGGCATCGCGCAGGTGTTCCAGTTCCCGGTGGTTTACGACTCCATGAACGTCTACGACAACCTTGCTTTTCCCCTGCGCAACGAAGGCCGCCCCAAGGCCGAGGTGGACGCCAAGGTGCACGAGGTGGCGGGCATACTGGGGCTGGAAAAGATGCTCCGCACCCACGCCACGCGCCTCAATCCCGCCGACAAGCAGAAAATCTCCCTTGGCCGCGGCATTGTGCGCGAGAGTACGGCGGCGGTCCTGTTGGATGAACCGCTCACCGTCATTGACCCCAAGCTCAAATGGGGCCTCAGGCGCCAGCTGCGCGAAGTGCAGCGCGCCCTTGGCAAGACCATGATTTACGTCACCCACGATCAGCACGAGGCCCTGACCTTTGCCGACGACGTCACTGTGGTCCGGGGCGGCGTGCTGGTGCAGAAGGGCAGCCCCAAGGACCTGCACGACGATCCGTCCTCGCCGTTTATCGGCTACTTCATCGGCTCGCCGGGTATGAATGTGTTGTCATGCACGCTGGATGATTCCGGCCTCAATTGCGGCCCGTTCAGCATCCCCGTGGACGCCCCCATTCGCGAACATGCGGCGTCCGCTGTCGGCGAATTGGAACTGGGCATCCGCCCGGAGTTCGTCCAGCCGCGCCATGCGCCGGATGATGAGAGCGTCGCCTTTACCGTCTCCGTCATTGAAGACACGGGGGCCTACCGCATCCTGACGCTGCGTCAGGGCGACATGCGCATCAAGGCCCGCGCGGCCAATGACTTTGCGGTGCAGGAGGGTGACGAGATTGGCGTGCACTTCCCGCAGAGCGGCATCAAACTCTTTGCCGGCGGCAAGCGCCTTGCCGCGCCGGACTGACGGCCCGGGCGGGCGCAAGCGCGCCGTGCCCCGGATTGACGGCGCTGTCAGAGGTTCACGCTCCGAGTCCTTCGTCCCCCTAGAGAGGCGTTTATGAAAAACAGAGCCTGGCTCTTCCTCATACCGGCACTGGTCCTTATGTCCATCAGTGCGTTCATCCCGCTGATGACGGTCATCAACTATTCCCTGCACTACATCTTTTCCGGCTCCGCGCCGACGTTTGTCGGCTTTGAAAACTATGTCGAGGTGCTGAACGACCACGCCTTTTGGGGCGCGTTTCTGCGGCAGATGGGTTTTAGCCTGATGGTGCTGCTGGTGGAGATTCCCCTTGGCATCCTCATCGCCATGGCTGTACCGCGCAAGGGCATCGGCCTTGCCGTGAGCCTTGTGCTCCTCGGCATTCCGCTACTCATCCCCTACAACGTGGTGGGCATTATCTGGCGGCTGTTTACGCAGGCGTCCATCGGCGTGGTGCCCAGCCTGTTCGGCCTGTTTGGCGCATCCTACAACGTGGCGCTGGACCCCGTGGACGCGCCGGTGACCATCTTCGTCCTGGATGTGTGGCACTGGACGCCGCTGGTGGCGCTGTTGGCCTTCGCGGGATTGCAGGCTATCCCCGATGCCTACTATCAGGCCGCCGAGATTGACGGCGCGTCCGGCTGGAGCACCTTCCGCTACGTGACCCTGCCCAAGCTCAAGCCCGTGCTCATCCTAGCCGTGCTGCTTCGGTTTATGGACTCGTTTAAAATCTACGCGGAGCCGCTGCTGCTGACAGGCGGCGGGCCGGGCAGTTCCACAACGTTCTTCAGCCTGCACGTGGCGCGCAAGGCGCAATCGTATGAGCTGGGCTACGCCGGGGCCGTGTCCATCATTTATCTGTTCATCGTCATTCTGTTCAGCTTCCTCTTCTTCCAGGCCATGACCAATACCGGCAAAGGAGAGCAGTCATGAAAATGAAAAAGCGCACCATTTTGCTCGTCCTCTACTTCATTGTGCTGTTCATCCCTATTTATTGGATGATTATCACCTCGCTCAAGACCGACAATGAGATTTTGAAGGAACTCACCTTCTATCCCCACGAGCTGACCTTCAAGAACTACGTGGAGATATTCACCAATCCCTTCTGGCGGGCCAGCTTCCAGAACTCCCTGACCTATGTTGGCCTCAACGTCATCATCACGCTGTTGGCGGCGGTACCCGGCGCGTACGCCTTCTCGCGCTGGACCTTCCGCGGCAGCCATCATTTGTTCTTCTGGCTGCTGACCAACCGCATGGCGCCTGCCGCCGTCTTCATGGTGCCCTTTACGGAGCTGTATTACATCCTGCATCTGTACGACACCTGCTGGGCCGTGGCCCTTGCGCACTGCCTGTTCAACATTCCCCTCGCCATCTGGATTCTGGAAGGCTTCATGTCCGGCATCCCGCGCGAGATTGACGAAACCGCCTTTGTGGACGGCTACACCTTCCCGCAGTTCTTCCGGAAAATCTTCTTCCCGCTCATTGGTCCCGGCATTGGTGTGACGGCGTTCTTTAGCTTCACCTTCTCGTGGGTGGAACTCATCCTTGCCAAGGCGCTCACCGTGACCAACGCCAAGCCTGCGGTGGTGCAGCTAACTGTTGGCATTGGCGCAGAGGGCGTGAAGTGGGGCCTGTTGGCCGCTGCGGGCTTCTTGACCATCATCCCCGGCGCCATCGTGGTCTACTTTGTCCGTAACTACATGGCCAAGGGCTTCGCCCTCGGGAGGGTCTAGCGCATGTGGAATTGGATAGTTGATCAGACGGCATGGATGTACTGGACGGTGCCAAGCGGCATTGCCATCGGCACGCTGTTTCTGGCCATTGGCGGCATGGCGGCGTGGGACGCCGCGAGCCCCAGCATTCCGCGCCGGGGCTTTTACCCCATGAAGACGCGGCGGGGTGACAGATTCTTCATTGGCATCATGTCCGCCATTCTCATCTTCCTTATCTGGCTCGGTGTGGTGGGCGACACGATGTTGCTCGTCCCCACGGCCATTGCCCTCGGTTGGGGGCTTGTGCAGGGGCGCTGGGGCTGACGCCCGGCCGCCTTCAAAGAGTTCAAGCGGCCTGTGCGCCGCGGTGAAGTGATGTACCAGCACGGATTTCTGCAAGGAGGTTCTGTCGACACGATTGGCAGCGGATTTGGTGGAGAGCAAATACTCAATCACGACTTCAAAAGGAGACTGGGACATGCTGAAACGGTCTATAAGTCTGTTTGCCGCACTCTCGTTGTGCCTGACCTTGGTCGTTCCGGCGGCGGCCGCGTCCAAGGACGCCGTCATTGAAAAATGGATCGAGGTCTTCCAACCCTGCGCCGTGGACAAGGAGCAGCAAAAGAAGGAACTGGAATGGTTCGTCGAGGCCTCCAAGCCTCTGCGCGGGATGGAAATCAAATCCGTGGCCGAAGGCATCGCCACCCACAAGTGGGAATCCGAAGTGCTGGCCAAGGCCTTCTATGAACTCACGGGCATCAAGGTCACTCACGACATCATCGGCGAAGGCGAGGTCGTGGACCGCGTCCAGCGTCAGATTCAGACCAACCGCCCCATCTATCACATCTACGTCAACGACGCGGACCTCATCGGGACGCATCTGCGCGCTGACAGCGCCCTGAACTTCACCGAGTACATGAACGGCGAAGGCAAAGGCGTCACCGACCCCTATCTGGACATGGCCGACCTCCTGAACCCCGAATTCGGGCAGGACTACGACGGCAACCAGCTCCAGATTCCGGACCAGCAGTTCGCCAACCTCTACTGGTTCCGCTACGACTGGTTCACCAACCCCGAATTCATGAAGGAATTCAAGGCCAAGTACGGCTATGAACTCGGCGTGCCCGTGAACTGGCAGGCCTATGAGGACATCGCGGAATTCTTCACCGGCAAGACCATCAACGGCCAGAAGGTGTACGGCCACATGGACTACGGCAAGAAGTCCCCGTCCCTCGGCTGGCGCTTCACCGACGCGTGGCTGTCCATCGCCGGTACCGGCGACAAGGGCCTGCCCAACGGCTACCCCGTGGACGAATGGGGCATCCGCTGCGAAAACAAGATCCCCGTTGGCGCTTCCGTTGAGCGTGGCGGCGCTGCCAACAGCCCCGCCGCTGTGTACGCCACCACCAAGTACGTGGAATGGCTCAAGAAGTACGCCCCGCCCTACGCCGCGTCCATGACATGGTCCGAGGCCGGTCCCACCCCCGCGCGCGGCAACGTGGCCCAGCGCGTGTTCCAGTACATCACCTGGCTGGCCGACCCCGCGTTTAACGATCCCTCCAGCCCCGTCACCGACGACAACGGCAAGCCCCTGTGGCGTGTGGCTCCCACACCCCACGGCAAGTACTGGGATGAAGGCATGAAGGTTGGCTATCAGGACGCTGGTTCCTGGACCATCCTCAAGAACTCCGTTAAAGGCGACGAGCGTAAAGCCGCATGGTTGTGGGCGCAGTTCTGCATCTCCAAGACCGTGAGCCTGAAGAAGTTCGTGGTTGGCCGCACCCCGGTGCGCAAGTCCACCGTCTTCTCCGACTATCTGGCTAAGGAAGAGGAAAAGGGCACCTACGGCGGCATCGTGACGTTCTACAAGTCTCCCGTGGAGAACATGTGGACCGACTCCGGCCCCAACGTGCCGCATTACCCCGTTCTGGCCGAGCAGTGGTGGAAGCACGTGGCCCTCGCCGTTACCGGTGAGTCTACGCCGCAGGAAGCCATGGACCAGCTTGCGTATAAGATGGACGAACTCATGGGTAAGCTGCGTCTGCCCAAGTATTCGCCCAAGCTGAACCCCAAGAAGGACCGCGAGTACTGGCTGAGCCAGCCCGGTTCGCCCAAGCCCGAGCGCCCCGACGAAAAGGGCGAGACCATGCCCTACGACGAAATGCTCAAGGCCTGGCGTTCCCAGTAGTACACAACTCCAGACGGCGGGCCGGTTATCCGGCCCGCCCCTTTCCATCGGGAGCCGTCCGTCCCCGCGTGCCGCGCGCCTGTGGCGACCGACGCCCTCCGATGGGCCGGTAAACGACAACCGAGGAGAGAACGCATGGCACAATATATCGGTGCGGTTGACCAAGGCACCACCAGTACCCGATTCATCATCTTCGACAAGAGTGGCCGCATCGTCGGCATGGACCAGAAAGAGCACACCCAGATTTACCCCCAGCCCGGGTGGGTTGAGCACGACCCTATGGAAATCTGGCAGAACACGCAGGAAGTCATCCGCGGCGCGCTGGTGAAGTCCGGCATCAAAGGCTCCGAGCTCGCCGCCATAGGCATCACCAACCAGCGCGAGACCACCGTCGTGTGGGACCGGAACACCGGCCAGCCCTATTACAACGCCATCGTCTGGCAGTGCACAAGGACCCACAGCATCTGCAAGGACCTCATGGCCGATGGCGGGCAGGACCGCTTCCGCGAGGTCACAGGTCTGCCCATCGCCACCTACTTTTCCGGCCCCAAGATCAAATGGATTCTGGATGAGGTTCCCGAGGCCCGCGCCGCCGCAGAGCGGGGCGACGCCTGCTTTGGCACCATGGAGACGTGGGTCATCTGGTGGCTTACCGGCGGTCCGCAGGGCGGGGCGCACGTCACCGACGTCACCAACGCCAGCCGGACCATGATGATGGACCTGCGCACCCTCACGTGGGACGACGATATTCTCAAGGTGCTTGGCGTGCCGCGTCAGGCGCTGCCGCGTATTGTTCCTTCCTCCGACGAAGGCACATGGGGCACCACTGACGAGCACGGCCCGCTTTCCGCACGCGTTCCCGTCTGCGGCGCCCTCGGCGACCAGCAAGCCGCCCTCGTGGGGCAAGCCTGTTTCGAGCCGGGGCAGGCCAAGAACACCTACGGCACCGGCTGCTTCCTCCTTCTGCATACCGGGCACGAACCTGTCGTCTCGCGCCACGGGCTCATCACCACCCTTGCCTATCAGTTCAGCGGGCGCGAGCCGTCCTATTGTTTGGAAGGCTCCATCGCCATCGCCGGGGCCCTTGTGCAGTGGCTGCGCGACAACCTTGAGATGTTCAAGGATGCCGCAGAGGTCGAAGAACTCGCCGCCAAGGTCGAGGACACCGGCGGCGTCTACGTCGTTCCTGCCTTTTCCGGCCTTTTCGCGCCGTACTGGCGGCCCGACGCGCGCGGCGTTATCGCGGGCCTTACCCGCTACGCCAACAAGCACCACATCGCCCGCGCTGTGCTTGAAGCCACAGCCTATCAGACCCGCGACATTGTCGAGGCCATGAACAAGGACTCCGGCGTGCCCCTCACGGCCCTCAAGGTGGACGGCGGCATGGTGCGCAACAATTTGCTTATGCAGTTCCAGTCCGACATTCTCAGCGTGCCCGTCATTCGCCCCCGCGTCACCGAGACCACCTGCCTCGGCGCCGCCTACGCCGCAGGCATCGCCTCCGGCTTCTGGGTCGACCGCAGCGAACTCATCGCCAACTGGGAAGAAGACTACAAGTGGACGCCCAAAATGGACGACGACCGCCGCAAGGAAGGCTACGCAGGCTGGAAAAAGGCCGTGGAGCGGACCTACAACTGGGTGGAATAGGCCCTAAACACGCGCGCAGGCGGGGCACGCTGGCGGTCACCGCCGCGGCCCGCGTATGGCACTCTATCTCGCGACTAAAGCGGCCCGGCTGGGAACAGCCGGGCCGCTTTTTGTGGGCGAGGGGGGGGGGGACGAAGGACTTTTTGTGCTCCGCAGGCCAAAGGGCCGTGGGCCCTTTGGAATCCCATTTGCGCACAGACCGGGTACGTGTGGAAGGGGCGGTCGTCACCCCTGACGGCTCCCGTCCGTGTTGATGGGGAGACTTTTTTGGGGGGCGGCGCTGAGTGATGGACGGTGAGGATCCCTGTTTGGGGTGTGTAAGAAAAAAGAGAAAGAACAAGAGAACCCACCCACCCCTATTTTCGGGGCGGCTTCCGCCCCGAAAATCCTGGGGATTCTCAAGGGTATCATACCCTTGAGCCGCCGGAGGCTCTCTTTATTTCTTTGCCCTTCGTCCTTTCAGGCCGAACGAGCGAAAAGCTCAAGCCGCCGGAGGCTCTCTTCCCTCTTCCGCTACCTGTCGGTAATCCGCTGAATGATTTCGTCGAGGGGGGCGGAGTCGTCGATGGTGTATTGGTGCTGGCTGTCGTAGTTTGCGGCATCTTGCGGGGCGACGGCGACGCCGATGGGGGCGGCGGGCACGCGTCCGGCGTTGTAGTCGATGAGCGGGGAGCGGTGTTCCTCTTCGGTGTCGTTTGCTTTAGAGGGCCGCAGGCTGACGGTTGGCGGGGTGAAGTTGGGCTGGCGGCGGAGGTAGTCTTCCTCGTAGCGCCTAAAGGAGAACATGCCCGCGTTTTTGCTGGTCTCCATGATGTTTTCAATCTGCGAAAATTTATTTTCACGGATGGTGTTTCGCAGGGCGTCGTTGCTTCTCATGACGGAGAGGTGCGGCACGCGGTAGCCGATGTTTGGCTGCATGACGAGGTGCTGCACAATGATGCCTGCAAGGCACGAGGACAGTTGGAGCCGGACGAACTCCTGCGCTTCGAGGGGGAAGGAGTTGCAGATGCGGTAGATGGCTTCTTCCGGCGTACTGGAATGGAGCGTGGTGATGACCAGATGCCCGGACTCGGCGGCATTGAGGGCGAGGCGCATTGTCTCGGACTCGCGCATTTCGCCGACGACGATGACGTCCGGTGCTTGGCGCAGGACGTCGATGAGGCCTTGCTCGTAGCTCTGAAAGTGCAGCCCCAACTCGCGCTGTTCGATGAAGGACTGCCCGGAGCGGAAGCGGTATTCCACGGGGTCCTCAAGGGTGACGACGTGGGCGGAGCGGGTACGGTTAATCTCGCCCAGCATAGCCGCGATGCTGGTGGTCTTGCCGCTGCCTGTTGCGCCGCAGAAGAGGAGCAGGCCAGAGGAGAAGGTGCAGAAGTCCTTGATGGACGGGTGCAGATTCAGATTCTCAATGGTCGGGATGGTCCCGGGCAGAAAGCGGATGGCCAGAGACAGCCCGCGCGTTGTGGAAAAGATGTTGATGCGCAGGCGCGCGCCGCATTCGGTGATGGCGAAGTCCACGGACCAGCGGCTGCGGAGAATTTCCTTTTGCCGCGCGTTGAGGAGGGCGGTGGCGAGGCTGTCCACTTCGGCGGGGGAGAACAGGGCGTTTCGCTGCGGGAAGACCTGCCCGTGGCGGCGAAAAACCACGGGATGTCCGCCCGTAATGTGCATATCTGTAATGCCTTCCTTGAGGCATGCGGCGACGAGTTTTTTGAATTTGTTCATGATGGTGCTCACTTGAAAGGACGGTTAATTTTCGGGCGGTGTGTAGTCGATAAGTGCCCGAAGCGTCGAGGGAAAAGCCTTTTCCGAGGCAATGTCGATGGCTGTTTTGCCGCTCGCGTTGGTCGTACTGAGGTCAAGCGCGCCAAAGAGCAATGGCGTGATGTCCTTGACGGGGTCAGTCTCGGCGGCGCCAAGGATGGCGAGGAGAATATCGTCGCGTGAATTGGTGATGGTGGTGTCCGGCAGGGTGACGGCAAAAATGTCAGCCCCTTCAATATGGCGCGCAACCATAAGGCACGTGGCCCCGTCATTGGCGAGGTGTACTTGAACGGGCATGGCGTAGGGCGGTTCGGCAACGCCGTAGCGCGTCAGCGCGCCGATTGTGGCGGCAAAGCGCGAATGGTCCACATAGTAGGACATCTGCGCGCGGACCATTTCCTTGAGGGCATCCTTGGTGAAGCGGTCGAACTCGGGGGCGATGTCGCCGTCAAGGACGGCGGTCTCGATGAATGGGGCGAGAATGCGCTCCCAGTCCTCGGGCGTTGGGGCATGCTGGTCTGCTGCCGCGCCAATGCGGATGAGCTTATAGGCCGAGCGCTCGGCATCAACTGGGCGGAACTCCAGCACGTAGGGCCGCGCCGCCTTGTCGCCGTCCTGGAGTTTCCCCGCGATTCGCGGACCGTTGGGGTCGGCCTCGCCGAAGGATGTCGTGGCGGTAAAGTGCTCATGGCTGTAGGCGACGACAGTTTCGAGCGTGAGGCGCTTCTGCACGATGTCCGGGTCAACAAATGCGGCGAGGGATACGCGCCGCAGAATGTCTTCGGGGACGACGACGCGGGCGTCCTCCAGGGAGGAGCCAGTGCACCCGCCAAGGGCGAGGAGCAGGCAGGAGAAAAGAAAACAGAGCACCGTCCGAAGACGGTGCTTGATATATGTTACGTGAGCCATAGTGTGCTGCTGAATCCCTAAGGGGTTAGTTGGATTGAACAATCGGTGGTCGGAATCCTTTGGTATGACCTTTGACCCACGCTTGTACGCCAAAGTCATCGAATTGAATACCACGAGAAGAAGAACCTTTTGTGTGGAGGCCAACCTCATGCTGAGGTGCTTGGGCGTTTTGTTGTCCATTCCAAGAAATATACAGATCATGATCAATGACTGCATTGTCAAAGTAGTTAAAATCATCGAATGACCAAAGCCAACGCGAAGAAAATGTGTGATCCCAGTCAATAAGTGTCAGAAAGTCTGAGTCTGGAGTTACATCGCGCTCGTGGGTTGGTGTCCATTTGTATAAATCGTTTTGTGATGTTCGACGGGGGGATGCAGACCGCCGGTTATCACGTGCATTGGCGTTTGATGCGCCCCCAACGCTCGTCGGGCTACCGTAGTACACACGAATAAAGTTTGTAGGCTCGTACCGATCACTTGCGTATTTTATAACACCGCTTCCTGAAGAGCTTTCTCCTGGAATTGTGTAAGTGATATTGTATCGAGAGAAGTCTTTTGAAAATTCAGAAGAGTTGAATCCTTTGAGTAATATTGCGTATTTATTCCCTTCGATAGGGACTGGGTCGCCGGAAACAGATGCGGTGAAAGCATTGCCATCAGGTTTTTTAATTCGAATTTGTGAGTCTTTCCTGATTAAAGGAGATCCCGCATCAGGACTGAATGTATAGGGGAGCCCTTCCTCAATCCTTGTATAGATCGTTGACCAAGGTTTAAAACGAGGTGTGTAAAACCAAGGATGATAATTGACTATAATGCCTGAATCTCTTCCCAACACCTTATAGGCTATGGGGGTATACTTGGGGACTATTTGGCCCCAACGATTTGTTCCCCATCGTAACTGCCATAAAAGTATGATCGGTGGGGAATATACGAGTGTCTTTTGCCAACTTATTTCCTTTACGAGAGATAGTTCTTCGTAATTGTCGCGTAAATCGCGACGTAATGATGGAAAAGGGGGGAGTCCGTCCTGTGGGGAGTAAGATTCGAAAAAAAAAGGAAGTGACACAGTGATAAGTGTCTTAAGCCTTGCAAAAGAGACACCATAGGTTGCATATCTTCCTTCGCTGTCGTGTCGTAAACGAAAATTTATTCCCGCCATCCAGTATTCTTTGTCCTGTGGGATGTTAATTTTTGTTTGAACATCGTAGGTCAGTGTTCTGCCGTTGGCGTTCCAGATGTCATTCCAGTTAAATCCCCCAGAGGGGGAAAAGGCGATGTGTGACCAACCGTTTGAAGCTGTATCTGTTACTTCTAGTGCGCCATTATTATTGATGTGCGAACCCATGTGATAGGGGGCGTTGGGGGCGCTCTCGAGGTATGCGAGCGGGGAATTCACGTCTTGCTCCGCACGAACAGCGCCATTGGCGCCAGTTTGCTGGAGCCAGCCGATGGGGGTGTTGTACGTTAGAGTGTGTGCTGCTTGGCCAAAGTGGCCTGTAGAGCGGATGATAACGAATTTATCCAAGATAAGGTCGGTCTCGGACTCCCAGTTGATATTAAGGTTGCCATCTGGGTCATCGGCCCTGCGTACCCCCTTAAGCGTGCTTCCATCGCGTTTTGTATAGGTATACGAGATGCCGCTAGATTTGTCGTAAAAAGCACCGTTGAGTTGAGGGAACGCGTTCGCTCCGGAGGAGAGCGTAATGGAGCGGCCATGCACACCGGCGTTGTTCGCTGTGGCAACCAGAGTGATGTAGTCGCCTTGTGATACGGCGCCAAAGTTCCCGCTTCGCGGTGTGAAGGTGAACGTTGGCTTCACTCCGCGCTGGGAGGGAGTAGAAGAGAGGGTGTATTCGAAAACTCTTGTATTTATCGCCAGTTTTCCGCGGCTTGGTGGAGTAAAAATTGAGGAGTCCCAACCTCCTGGAATTTGGGCAGTGATGGCCGATGGAGAGGCTGTTTGAATATTGAACCACTGCGGATAGACCTCAAGAGTGAAGGTGCCATCTTGCCCTCCCTGTATTGTATACTCCCTGTCATGCATATCAACGAGGGCTTGATCTTTGTCGTCACTGTGTAAAAATTCATGCGCGGCAATATTGTATCCAGATTCTGCAATATAGAAAGCTCTGCTACCAACATTCATGACCGCTTGATCTTGGATTGCCGTTGAAAACATAGGTACAAGTGCGCTCCCAACGATTCCAACAAAAACAAGAGCTCCAATAGTTACAAGCAGTATACTTCCCTGTTGTGTGTTGAAGGGGCTTGGGCGACAATGGCGACGGCTATTGGGTATGACTTTTTGCATTGCAAAATGAAGAAGTAAAAAGAAGAGTGCAGTCCCAAGTGGTGACCATAAAAGAAGTAGCGCTAGGCCAGTAAGGGGAAGCAATGCCAAGTAGCTGAGGTCGCGTGCCCAAGGGCGCTCAGCAATATAACGGGCTGCGTAGGGTCCATAAGAGTAGTAGAAGTCAACAAAAGCCCGGCCACCAGACCAAGTAAGGAGGCACTTGTCACGGAAAGCTCTCAGTGTTGCTACAAGGGGATGCGTTAATTTGCCACAAGCGGCTGTAGCAACAAAACATTGATCAGGGTCAGGTATTTCGTAGTTGTCAGGAACGACAGCTCCACCAGTATTGTTATTGTTGCGTGGGAGTACAGTTGTGTTTACAGTTAATGCTTGTGCTGTTAGTTCGTGATTGTAGTCCATACGCACTCGAAACGCACACAGATCCTCTATGGGGTCGCTGAGTGTCCATTCATTGTCGTTACCATCTCGGGGCGAAATTTCAAATTCTGAGATATGATCAATCAAAATGTTTCCACCAGAGAAGCTGCTGGAAGTGTTTTGAGTAGAATCTACTGATATGGCGCCACCGCTAAAATAGATTGATCTAGGACCAGCAGGTCGTTCGAAAGAAACACCGGTGATGCTTCCATCTGTTTTTTGGAAGGAATGAACAGCGATGGCTTCGCGGAGCTCTCGTTCGATGCGCATGATGGCAATGTCTAGCTTTTGGCTGGCTTCGCTGTTTTCACGTGTCATAATGTACCCTCGAGTTGTTTCTGTAAGAAACATTCCACCGGTGACAGCAATAATGCCAAGTAAGACAGTGGTTGCGATGATTTCAATAAGCGTGAATCCGTTCTTGTGCGCACTTTGGGATGGAAGCATGGTATCCCCTTAGTTGCTGAAAAGCGTTATAACAGTCTGGTCTTGAACTGTTATGCGAATTTTAAGTATGTTCGATTGCCCTGATGTCTCTATGACATTCGATCCGGAAAGGCGCATAAAAGTTGTTTCATATTCGTATGGAGTTGCTCCATAGTACTCATTAGAGTTTGCCCCAGCAGCAACATGATTTTGCAACGTGTTAAGGATGTCACCGTCAGTGTTTTGATCCAATAGCTCATCTACTTTAAGTGCTCTATAATCTGAGTTGATTGCTTCAATAATGCCCTGAACCGCCCCGCGGGCTAGAACGCGGTTGACGGGCCGGGCGCTGTTGGCCACGGCGCTGGTCATGTAGCTGGCGACCATCGTTGCCACAAAGGCGAGGATGACGATGGTGACAATGATTTCTATGAGCGTGAAGCCGCCATTGCGGCGCGGGCTGCGCGTGGTCATGGGATGAACCCCGTGTCTTCGGTGATGGTGAGGGTTTCGCTGTCGCCGTTGCCGTCAGAGAGGCTGATGCTCCAGCCTTCGGCTGTGGGCGGTGCGCCGTCGCCCGTGACTGTCGGCACGCCGTCGGCGTCGAAGCTGACGGACCACGTTTCGGTGGTGACGCCGCGTTCCAGCTCGTGCGGAGTGCCATCGTCTCCGGGGAGCGCCGTCGCGGCGGAGGTGGCAACGGGGGCGGCATGCAGGGCGTAGGCGGCACCGCCTTCGGCGGTTCGGATGCCCCAGACGGAGCTGGTGCTGAGGGCCATGTGCTGCGCGTACCGGATGTGGCGCGCCAGCACTTCGCTTTGCGCCTGCAGGTCTATGCCAGCCATATTTCTGAAGCCAATAATGGCCGTGGCGGCGAGAATGCCAAGAAGCACAATGACCGTGACGAGTTCAATCATGGTGAACCCGGCGGCGTGGTGTGAGGATGTGACGGGGCGTCTGCGCATTGCGTTGTGCTCACTGCGAAAGGATGCGGATAAAAAGTGCGGAATCATGTCCTTAAGACTACCGGGGAGTATGCAATACCAATACCATTGGGCAAAATGCGGCGCAATGGTATGCGGTGGCTGCATTGTGTGGTCTGCTCGGGATGCTGGCGCGTCATTTAGTCTGTCCTATGGGGCAATCTGCGCCTGCTCCATCTTTTGATGTTTCGTTTGCGCCTTCGGAGCATCTGATGAATACCAGCCTGTGGTCGTCATCAGCGGCAGATTGTGCGAGCCGAAACGTTTGAACTGCATTGTGTTGAAAAAAAGTCGGAGCCGCAGGCGCAATGTCTCCCACGAACTGAGGTCATCCGGGATTTCCGTCGCGGCGAGGGCGTCGTCCACGGCTTGCGGGAGCGGCGTACCGGCCTCCACGGCGCGGGCAACCAACACCGTGCGTATGACGTCGCCGCCGTTTTTGGGAACGGGGATATAGGCTACGCCGGGGTTGGAGGCGAGGTCCGCGAGCGCTTTGCGGCAGGCCGGGCAGGACGGGGAAAAATACAGGTGCACCGGGGACGTTTCCGGTCCTGCCAGAATCCATGGGTCAATGCGCTCTTGCGCGATGGTCACGAGGTTTGGCGACAGGGCTACAAGCCACACGACGGCGATGGCGAGGGCCTTGGCGTTTTTCTGCATGCGTCCGAGGAAGAGGCAGAGAAAGGTCAGGGCAAACAGCCCGCCAGCCAGCACGCAGTTGGTGCAGGTGGCAGACAGGGCCATCCACCCCAGCAGAAAGGCGTCCACACACACGGCAAGGGCGGCAAGCAGGCGCGCGGCGGGAAACAGCCGCATGACGCAAAGCCCAGCAAGAGCCAAGAAACACGCCGCGCCCCACCACCACAGGGACAGGCCGAGAAACGCCGTGCCCTTGAACACGGCGCACCCGGAGGTGACGCACGCGGCGTCGAGCAGGCCGAGCGCAGCAAGGACGCAGAAGAGCGCTCCGGCAAGGCTGGAAAGAATGGCCAGACGGCGGTTTGTGTCCGGAGTTGTCCGTGGCGAAAGGGAACTGAGCATACTCTCATCCTATTGGGAGCGAAAATGTGGTGCAGAGTGGGAAAAACCAGCGTACAAGGCGGCGGCACACGACTCGCCGGATGGCCCGTTTTTACCCCAAACCAGCGGCCATTGTCATTAGTCTTCCCGCGCGTTTGCCGCAAAGAAAGGCCGCATCATTTCTTGAACGGGGGGTAATCTCCAAACTTTGGAGATGCGGCTCCACGTTGTGGAGATTGGGGCTGACGATCACGTGACAACACGTCTTTGTCCTTGCCTTTTTTTGCCGCACGGCGCTAGGGTGTTTCGTGATAAACGCTGCCCTGATGCCAACTTGGCACGCAAGGTGCTTATACAGAGGCAACAGCGTCTCGATTGGCTGTACAATTTTTGGAAAGGCCGAACACAACGTTTCGACACCAACACAAGAGGAGATGGAGATGAACTTGAACACTCGTAAGAAAAATGGCTTCACCATGATCGAACTCATCGCGGTCATCGTGATTCTCGGCATCCTCGCCGCCGCCGCTGTGCCGCGTTTTATGGATGCGCGTCGAGATGCAGAAGAAGGTGTGGCTCGTGGAATCGAAGCCGCGTGGCGGAGTGAATGCAGCATGGCAGTTTCTCGTGCGATGCTTTCTGGTGATGACTTTGCGTGCCCGACGTATTCAGATGGCGGACAAAACAACTCGTTTGACGTCGAACTCGCTGGAGCAACTTTCGATGTTACAGCTACAGCCGGAAATGATGACACGTGCACGCTGACGTTCACAGGGGGGCGCCTCGGTGATGATTTTTCAGGTGCTTTGACTTTTGATGTCCCAGAATCAGTGCTGTCTGAAAATACAGGTGGCGGCAACTAATAGTCACGTATCCACATATCTTCATGTCATAGACTGAATACAAAAGGCGGGGTGCGATCCCCGCCTTTTTGTTTTTAACCAAAGTAAAGATAAAGGCGTGAAGGGGTAATTTCTGAGCATCTTTTTATTGACCTGTCATTCGCTATCGATAGCCCTATATGGCTTGGGATATTCCTCCTAAGCAGACTGGAAAGAGCGGAATTAGTAAAGGCGCTTAGTTGATACTGTTGAGTTTGTACTCTAGTAGATTCTGAGGGCGATGCGAAATTGATAAGATAGCAGTTCATGGGCGTTAGGTTTGGATATTTATTGGTGGAAGCGCTTTTTACACAGCAATGTGGTACACAAGTACAAAATCTCCGGTGGTCGGCGTGACCGTGGCGGCAGGCAGCCCCTCAACGGCGGAGAGTGAATTGCAATTCAAAACTGTAAACAGTCCTCAAGCCCAAGCTGCTGCTGGGCGGCGTAGATGAATTGGTGTTCCATGACTGCGAGGTCATCGTCCAGCGACGTGCCGCCGTTGTCTTTGGGGGCGTGGTTTCTTGCTGCCCACTCTGTGCGCGCCGTGTCTGTCAACGGGGTGGGGGTGAGGCGAGTGGCGTTTTTAGGGGGGATGGGGGAGTGAATTTTGTTGTTTGCAGGGGCACCGATGTTGGCTCTTCGCCCTCTCGAAATAAAGAGGCAAGACACATTCGGCGTGATGATGTCTAGCCCTTCCTCTTCCCCAAAAACACTCCACAAAAGCGGCAGATCTTCTCCACGGCCGTAACCACAGGCGACCAGCCTCCCTCCTACGCCGCGCCCTCTTCCTAACGCCTCACTCCCTCAATCAGTTCTTATACTCCCCCACATCAATCTCGAATTTCTTCACCCTGTGCCACAGGCTCCGTGGCTTGATGCCCAGAATCTCTGCCGCCTTGGCCTGTATGCCGCCTGAGCGTTGGAGGGCGGCGCAGATGATTTGGCGTTCCATGGCTGCGAGGTAGGCGTCCAGTGACGTGCCGTCGCCGCCTTTGGGCGTGGTTTCTGCCGCGCATTCGGTGTGCGCCGAGTCTGCCAGCGGGTGGGGTGGGGCGGTGAGGGAGGTGTCGTCGCCAGCCAGCACGGAGGCGCGTTCCACGTGGTTTTTCAGCTCGCGGATGTTCCCTTTCCACTCCCGCGCCATGAAGAGGTGCAGCATCTCCGGCGGGCAGGTGTTGTCGCGGCCGAGTTGCTCCAGAAAGTGGTTCACAAGGGCGGGAATGTCCTCGCGCCGTTCGCGCAGCGGCGGCACGTGGATGGGGAAGACGTTGAGGCGGTGGTAGAGGTCTTCGCGGAAGGTGCCGTCCACCACCATCTGCGGCAGATCGCGGTTGGTGGCCGCAATGATGCGCACATCAAAGCGGCGGGCTTTTGTCGCGCCAAGGCGCGTGCACTCGCCGTTCTCAAGCATCCGCAGAATCTTGGCCTGTGTGGCCAGCGGCATGTCCCCGACCTCATCCAGAAACAGGGTGCCCTTGTGCGCCAACTCAAATTTGCCGGGCTTGGCCGATGTCGCGCCCGTAAAGGCCCCGCGCTCGTGCCCGAAAAGCTCGCTTTCCAGCAGTTGGTCCGGGATGGCCGCGCAGTTGACCGCCACATAGGCGGCGTCGGCGCGGCGGCTGCATTTGTGGATGCCTGCGGCGATGAGCTCCTTGCCCGTGCCGGATTCCCCGGTCACAAGCACAGTGGCGTCCGTGGGCGCGACCTTGGCGGATTGCGTCAGCACCTCGCGCATGGTGCGGCTTTGGCACACGATGTCCGGGAACAGGGATTTGGCGTCCAGCGCGCTGAGGACGTTGGACACCTGCATGAAGAGGTCATCGAGGATGGCGGGGTCGGTCTCGGGCGTGTCGCGGCCTTCGTCTTCGGCGACGTCCGGCAGGATGCTGATGGCCCGCGCACGCTTCAAAAAGCGCTGGAGTGGGCCCGTAAGCCAGCGAAAGGCCAGCAGGGAGGCTACAAAGCAGACCCCGCCCGCCACAATGCACAGCGCGGCAAGCCGCGCCTCGGGATTATGGGCAAACCCCGGGTGCACATAGGTCAGCACGCGGTCCGTGAACAGGACCGCAAACACCGTCGCCCCGGCAAGGACGAAGGGAACCAGAAAACCAAGACCGATGCGCAGCCGCATAGCATCACCCCGCCATTTTGGTGAGGTCCCACATGGGCAGGAACACAGCCAGCGCAAAGAAGCCCACGACAGCGGCCAGAACAAGGATAAGAATCGGGCCAATGAGTTCGGCCATCTTCTTCACCTGATATTCTACCTCGTAGTCGTAGTGAGCGGCGACTTCGCGTAGCATTTCATCAAGATTACCGGACTCTTCGCCGATGGCGATCATGTTGATGATGAGCGGCGTAAAGAACGGCGAGGAGCGCAGCGGCTTGGAAATGCCCTTGCCCTCTTGCAGTTCGTCCTTCAGCCCCTCGAAAACGCGCTCAATGGCGGCGTTGCCGATGGTCTTGGACAACACGTCCACGGAGTGGATGACGGACACGCCGCTGGATTGCAGCAGGGCGAAGATGGCTGCAAAGCGCGACATGGCGGCCTTGAGCATCACTTTGCCGATGAGCGGGGATTTGAGCAGCGCGGTGTCCTTCACAAGGCGTCCCTGCGGCGTACGTACGTACATGACAAGGGCGACAACGCCCAGCACGGTCCCGCCGAGGATGAACGGCCAGTAGGCGTTCAGTCCCTCGTACAGAAAGATGCACACCTTGGTGGGCATGGGCAGTTCAATGCCCGCGGAGCGGAAAATGCCCATAAATTTCGGGATGACGAAGGTCAGCAGGAACAGGAACGCGCCAAACAGCGCCGTGACCACGATGGCCGGGTAGGTCAACGCGGATTTGATCTGCTGTTTGATTTCGAATTCGTGCTGGATGATGTAGATGAGGCGTTCCAGCACCTCGGACAGGTTACCGCTGACCTCGCCGGCGCGGAGCATGCTGCAATAGAGGTTGTCGAAAATGTGCGGGAATTTGCTGAATGCCTCGTACAGCGAATAGCCTTGGCGGATGTCCTTTTCCATGCTGATGACGGCTTTTTTCAGCTTGGGGTTCTCGGTTTGCTGTTCCAGCACTTCAAGAACGCTGAGGATGGACAGACCCGCGTTGACCATGGTCCTGAACTGTTTGGTGAACAGGATAAGGTCGCTGGCCGTGACCGTGGCAATGACTTCGTCCAGCTTTTTCAGGCTGAGTCCGGTGCCGATGCCTGCCGGGCGCACATCCGAGGGGATGTAGCCCTGTGAGACGACCAGTTCCATGGCCATTTCCTGACTTTCGGCCTCCACCACGCCCGTGATGGAGGAGCCGCTATCCGTCAGTGCCTGATATTTGTACTTCTGCATACTGTGTGGACCTTTTAGATGAGGACGGTTGAGGCGGCCTCTTCAAGGGTTGTCACGCCCTGCAGGACCTTGAGCGCGGCGTCGTGCTTGAGGGTGTGCAGCGTTCCGGCGGCAACGGCCGCGCGGGTGATGTCCGCCGCCGAGGCGCGATTCATGATGAGATCCTGAATGGGTTCGTCGATTTCCAGCACCTCAAAGACGGCCACACGTCCGGCGTAGCCGGTGTTTTTGCACATGCGGCAGCCCTTGCCCCGGTAGTAGGTGTGTCCGGACTCGGGCAGGCCCATGGCGCGTAGGGCCGGCGCCGGGGGCTGGTATTCCTCAAGGCAGTGCGGGCAACTTTTGCGCACCAGACGCTGGGCAATGGAGACCAGCAGTGTGGAGGCGACGAGGAACGGCTCAATGCCCATGTCGATGAGGCGGGTGACGGCGCCTGCGGCGTCGTTGGTATGCAGGGTGGAGAGCAGGCGGTGGCCGGTCATGGCGGCCTGTACGGCAATGCCCGCCGTCTCCGCGTCGCGGATTTCGCCGACGAGGATGACGTCCGGGTCCTGACGCAGGATGGAGCGCAGGCCGCTGGCGAAGGTCATGCCCGCGCGGCGGTTCAGCTGCACCTGCCGAATCTTGGGCACGCGGTATTCCACCGGGTCCTCAAGGGTGACGATATTGATGTCCGAGTTGTTCAGCCGTTTCAACGCGGCGTAGAGGCTGGTGCTCTTGCCGCTGCCGGTGGGGCCGGTGGTCAGAATCATGCCGTAGGGCCGGGACAGCGCGTTTTGGACCTTGGCGTAGTCCGGCTCGCTCATGCCGAGGTCTTCCAGCTTGGCGACGTCGCCGTCGCGCGCCAGCAGACGCAGGATGATATTTTCGCCGTGGATGGTGGGCAGGCTGGACGCGCGGACGTGGATTTCCTTCTTTTCAAACTGGAAGGAAAAGCGCCCGTCCTGCGGAATGCGGGACACCGCGATGTCCATGTGCGCCAGAATCTTCACGCGAGAGACAATGGGCAGGAAATATTTTTTGGGCGGCGCGGGCACCTCGCGCAGTTTGCCGTCTACACGAAAGCGCAGCTGGATGAATTTCTTTTCCGGACTGATGTGAATATCGCTCGCGCCCTCGCGCACGGCCTGCGAGAGGATGGAGTTCAGCAGTTTGATGACCGGGGCTTCCTTGGCCGCGCCCTCCAGCGAGTCCACGGCAATGTCCTCGTCGGGGGCGGCGAGGTCCGGGCCTTCGTCGGTCTCCACGTCCAGATTTTCCATGGACTCCAGCACATCGTCGATGTCCGACTGGATGCCGTAGGTGGCGTAGGTCAGCTCCTGCAACTCGCGCTCGGTGCAGATGAGCGGGTCCACTTCCATATTGGCGTAGATTTCCACGGCATCAATGGCGTTGATGTCCATGGGGTCGGTCATGGCCACGGTGAGCAGGCGGCCCTTGCGGCTGAGGGGCACAAGGTGATGCTTCTGCGCCAGTTCGGCAGGCACGAGGGATTCCGCGCCAACCTCCAGCGGGTAGGAGTCCGGACGGTAGATGGAGATTCCCAGCTGTTCGCTGATGAGTTCCACCATCTGTGACTCTTTCAGGTAGCCCTTTTGGACCAGAAACTGCCCAAGGCGCATGCCGGAGGCCGACTGCTCCTTGAGGATGCCCGGAAGCTCGTTGTCGCCAAGCATTCCGGCCTGAACAAGCATTTCACCAAGTCGTAAGCGTTTGCGAACACTCATGTGTCTCTCCAGACGCGGGTTTCGCGTGTATGCCTGCCGGAGCAGGGTTAAGCGCCGGAACGGGCCGCAATGGTACGCGTAAAGCCCGTTCCGCCGAAATAGATCATGCCCGGTGTGTTGCCGCCAAGAATCTGCGCGGAAGCGCGCTGGTCCTGCGGCAGGGCGGTAAGGGCCATCTGCGCGGCGTCCTTGGTGGCGTAGGCGGCGCGGCGGATGACGCTGAACGTCAGCCCTGTGCGGGGCGAAAAATAGGCGAGGATGCGGCACGCAGTGCAGTCCTCGTGCAGCGCGGCGTAGGCATCGCGCAGGGTGGCCTTGCGGGCGAGTTCCACCCAGAAGACGGGCGGCAGACTCTTGGCCGGATAGCTGGCAATGCGCGGAAAGCGCAGGTACTGGCCCGGTTCGATAATGTCGGGGTCCGTCAGCTGGGCATTGGCCGTCAGCACCGGCGGCAGGTCTGCCTCGGCGTAGGCGCCGTAGATGCGCGCCATCATGATGGACAGCGACTCCCGGTGCGGCACCGGCACACTGCCCAGATACCGCGGCGGCTCAAAGGGGGCCGGGACCTCGGTTTGCGGGGCTGTGGTGGCATTGTCTGCCGCGGCGGTGCCGGGTGTGGTCCAGTCTTCGGCCCCTTCCGGCGCCGTGGCGTTGGCGGAAATTGCCACCGAGGGCGGCAGGGCCGAGGCCCGCATGGTGGTGTTGGCATCCAGCCGCTGGCCCGCAAGCGGGGCGGCATACTGCGCCACAAGGCGCGAGGCGCCGGTTTGAACCTGCGGCGTCAGCGCCGCGAGGGTGGCAAAGCCCGCAACGACAAGCGCCACCTGCGCCCAGCGGGGCATGCCGCGCCGCGCCGGTGCGGGGAGGCTTTTGGCGCAGGCGCGTACAAGGGCGGCGTCCGCCTTGGTGCCCTTATTCATGATAAGGGCGAGGATGACTTTGTGGCACAGGGAGACCACCTTGCGCGGGTGGCCGCTTGTGGCCTCGTACAGCGCGGCGTAGGCCCCGCGCGAGAACAGCACCGGCGTGTCGTACGTCTCCGCCGCGAGGGCGATGCGGTGTTCCACCATGCGCGTGGTCTCCGCAAGGGTGAGGGGGCGCAGGGTGATGTGCTCGTTCACGCGGTCGCGCACGTTGTCCATGGCGTAGAGCAGGGTGGTAAACTCGGGCTGGGCAAAGAGGACAATTTGCAGGAGTTTTGCGCTGTTGGTCTCGTAGTTGAGCAGTTCGCGCAGGATTTCCAGACAATCCGCGCTGATTTTCTGCCCCTCGTCCACGATGAGCACCACAAGGGCGCCCTTGTCCACGGCTTTGGTGAACAGGGCGTTTTTGATGGCTTCCTTCATTTCCCACGAGCCGGCCTCCGGGCCGGGGGCCTCGCCCGTAAACTCCGTGCACAGCCAGCGGAGCAGCTCGCGCGAGGAGTCGAAGGATGGGTCCAAAATGAGGTGGGTCTCGGCGTCCTCCACATCCAGATTCCGCAGAAGCTGGCGGCAGAGGGTTGTCTTCCCGAGGCCCACCTCACCGAGTACGATATTCAGGCCGCGCCGCAGGCGTATGGCTATCTCCACCCGGTGCAGGCAATCCATGTGCCCTTCGGACTGATAGAAAAAGTCCGGGTCCGGGGAGTTGGAGAAAGGCTCCCTGCCAAAGCCAAGTATGCCGTAGTATTCCATGGCGCGCGCTGGTGCGTCCTCCGGGGCCTAGAGGTCCCCGTCTGCGGCCTCGGCTTCTGCCTCGGCCTTTTCCTTGGCGACTTTTTCGTCGTATTCCTTTTCAAGCTGGTCGATGGTCTTGGTCTCGAAGTTGGGCGTCCATTCCGCGAGGATGGTCGGGGTGATGAAGATGAGCACCTCTTCGAGGTCGCTGGAGCTGCTGTCGCTGGAGAACAGCGCGCCAAGGCCGGGCACGTCCTTGAGGCCGGGCACGCCGGAGTCGCCCTTGCTGGTGCGGCGCTTGGTCAGGCCGGAGATAACCACCGTGTCGGAGTTGCGGGTGACGAGGGTGGTCTCGGTCTGCTTTTTGATGATGTAGGGGTTGCCCTGCACCTCGCGGGTCTGGTCCACTTCATCTTTTTTGACGAGGATTTTCAGCTTGAGGGTCTCGTCGTCGATGACGTGGGGGGTGATTTCCAGACGCAGGGTGGCGTCCTTCCATTCCACGTCGGCGTTGCCGGCTTCGTCCAGCGAGATATAGGGCACTTCCGCGCCGTTTTCGGTAAAGGCGGTTTGGTTGTCCAGCGTGGAGATGGACGGGCTGGAGAGGATGCGCAGCTTGTTGTCCTCTTCCAGTGCGGCAAGCTGGGCTTCAAGAATATTCCCGCCAAGGTGGCCGAACATCAGGCCAAGGTTCATGCCGCGTCCATCCTCAGGAAAGCCCTTGGGGATGAAGTTGGACACCATGCCGTGGCCGGAGTTGCCCGTTGCGCCGGAGTTCAGGTTCGGCGTGCTGCCGCCCGCGATGGGGTCGGTGTCTGTGGCGCCGCCGGACGCGCCGGGGAGCACCCACATGTTGTTGTTATGCCCGCCGAGGCCGTCGCTCTTGTAGGCGCCGCCCCACTGGATACCCAGTTCACGCGCGGTGTCGGAGTTGGTCTCCACGATGTGCGCTTTGAGGCGGATAAGGCGGCTTGGCCTGTCGAGATACTCGACGATTCTGACGATCTTGCGCAGGTCTTCGGGCACGGCTTGCACGATGAGGGAGTTGCTGTGCTCGTTGACCTCAACGTTGCCGCGGGATTTGCCTTCGCTGTCCTGCGTGAGGAGCTTGTTGAGGTTCTCCTTGAGGCCGGCGGCGTCGGCGTAGCGGACCTTGAGCAGGGTGGAGGCCAGTGGCTGGCGGTTTTTGAGTTCGCTCAGCTTGATGGCGGTTTCCAGGTCATCCGGCGTCATAACGCGCAGGATGTCGCCCTGCCACTCGTAGGTCAGGCCGTTGGTCTTGATGATGCTCTGGAAGATTTCCTTCCAGGGCTGCTTGACGATGTTGACGTTCACCGAGCCGGCCACGTTGGGGCTGACGATGATGCTTTGGTCGGCGATGCGCCCAAGGGCCTGCAGAACGGCCACGATGTTGGCGTCGTGCATTCTGAGGGACGCTTCCATGTCCGGGAGTTCGCGCTCCTCGATGACGGCGGTGTCCTCCTGAGCGGGGATGATGGCTTCCTGCTTGTGGGGTTTGTACGCCGGGGAGTAGCCCTGCGACTGCGACGCGATGGTCTTCCACTTGTCGAGGAAGTGCTTGGTGTCCATGGAGTCCTTGTCGTGGGCGCAACCGGTGATGACCAGTGCCAGACACAGGGTCAGGGCGCCGAGCAGAATGACCTTAGTGCTGCGGAGTTCTCTGCGCATCTCTGTCCTCGGTGAAGGTTATGGTGTCCTCGGTGATGGGGACGATGATGTGTTCTCTCATGCCACCTGCTGTTTCGGGGCGTTCCAGCCGGAGAGCATCTTCCCCGATGGCGACCACGAAGCATCCTTCCTCGTTCAGGCGTTCGCCCACGCCAAATTCCTCGCCGTTGACGATGGCCAGCCTGCGGCTGCCCAGCTTGACAAAGCCGCTGTACGTAAAGTCCGTGCTGTTGGTGGTCACCAGCACGTCTTGGGCTTTGACGTCACTATCCGACAGGACGACCTTGAGGAACGGGTCGGCGATTTCCGTGCCCTCGGCGAGGGCTATTTTGTACATATCCAGCTCGCTGGGGTGCTCTTTCGCCACGGAGGTGCGCATTTCGCGGACCATGGCCTTGAGGTCGGCGGCGGCCACGGCGTTGGCCGTGGCGTCCACGCGGGTGGTGGTGCCGAACAGGAGCGTATAGCCGCCATAAAGGATGGCCGCGCCCATGAGGCATATGAGTACGATTTCACGCTTTTGCATGTGTCTTCTCCCTCGTATCGGCTAGCCGCTTTGAACCGC
The DNA here is from genome assembly GCF_054657395.1 of Desulfobaculum senezii. Taxonomy (NCBI): domain Bacteria; kingdom Pseudomonadati; phylum Thermodesulfobacteriota; class Desulfovibrionia; order Desulfovibrionales; family Desulfovibrionaceae; genus Desulfobaculum; species Desulfobaculum senezii. The sequence continues at coordinate 725,382 of NZ_BAAHYU010000003.1, forward strand.
GACCCATGTCTTGAGTTGGAAGCGGGTTTCGCCGGGGGCCTCGGTCACACGCATGTGCTCGATGCGCCGCAGGTAGGACAGGGCGCCAAGCTCCACGTAGAATTGCCGGAAGTCCTCAAGCGTGCCGGTGACGGTGATGTCCACGGCCATGCGCCCGGTCTCCATGGCCAGCGACAGCGGGTCGCACACCACGGACTGGGGCGTCAGGTTGCAGCTGCGGGCCAGCGCGCTGATGTCGGGCTGGACGCCGCCGATGCGGTCGTTGGTGAGGGTGGTTGGCTCGGGCAGCGGCAGGGTGGAGGCGCGCGTCTTGAGCGTTTTGGCGAACTCGGCGTACACCGGGAACAGAATTTTCTGGCGCTGGCGCGTTGCCTCGGCCTTGACGATGTCGTCCTTCAGGGCCGCTGTGCTGGCGGCGGTGCGGAAGTTGAGCAGCGCAAAGAACCCGGCGGCAATGGCCACGCAGATGACGGTCCGCAGGATGTTGCGTTTGGTGAGTGTGGGTGTGCTGGGCATGTCCGGCTACCTTTCCACGTTGACGTGCAGGATGAAGTGCAGGCCCGTATTGGCGCCACGGCCCACCAGTTCGCGGCTGTGGACCACGGGGTCCGAGAACAGCGGCGAGCTTTGCAGGGTGACGATGTAGGACGCCAGAATGGAGTCGCGCGACTCTTCGGCGTCGGGGATGGTGCCTTCAAGGACAAGCAGGCGCGGCGGCTCGGTGTTGCGGGCGCGGCGGGCGCGCTTGTCCTTTTTAGGCGCGGCTTCGGCCCCGAGGGTCAGGTCCAGCTGCCGGATTTTGATGGCCTCTGGCGTCAGGGTGCCGACCTCGCGCAGAACGGCCAGCCCCTCGTACTTGCGGGCGAGGGCCTTGAGGTCGCGCTGTTTGTTTTGCACCTGCGACGCCATCTTGAGCAGCAATTGCTCGTTGACGGGCGGGGCGTAGGCGGCAATTTGCCTGTTGACGGCGTCCAGCTTGGTCTGCACGGCGCTTTCCTGCATGCTCTGCCAGCCGAACACACCGCCCAGCAGGGCGATGGCGGCGAGGAAGGTCGCGTAGATGATGCGCGCCTGCCGTGCGGCTTGCCAGTCCCGGTCGCGCTGGGCGTAGTTGCGCAGCAGGTTCGGGGTGGTTGCCGTGTCCGAGAAAGCGAGGGCCGCAGGAAGGTTGAACTCCATGCGCCGCGCTTCGGAGCGGGGCGGCGCGGTTTCGGCGCTGGCAAGTGTGGACGACGCCAGCGGATCAAAGAGGCCGCAGTCCAACGAGAGCTGCTCGCACAGAAAGTTTCGGATGGGCGCACTGGCCGCCACTTGCCCGGACAGCAGGATGCGGCGGACCGCGTCGCCGCCTTCGGCGTTGACGTAGTGGTTGAAGGTGCGCTCAATCTGCCGCACAAGGCGGTCGAGGGCGGGGCGGATAAGGGCCATGACCTCGTCGGTGCTGAGTTCCGCGCCGGGGGCGTTGTCGTCGATGGACTCCCCAAGCAGCCGCGCGAGGATGAGCGCCTTGGCTTCGCCGTCGGTAAGCTCGGTGGCCGGGGCGGGAGCCGGCGCGGCGGGGGCTGGCTCCTCGGGGTGGACCTCAAGCTCAAAGTCAACGCCATCCAGCGAGGTTGGCGCGTCGTCTGTGGCTTCCATGTCCAGATCAATGACCGGAACATCGTCCTCCGCCGGCTGCGGGGCGACTGCGGGCATGGAGTAGGCGGCCTGAAGCTCCTCCACCATGCTGCCCAGACCGGCCTTGATGCCGCGGCTCATGACAAGGTTGTCACCGTCAAAGACATCAATGCGCGACCAGCCGCGGCCGATGAAGACCGAGGCGCAGGTTCCGGCGCCGCGCGCCAAATCCGTAGAGCGGATGGCGGTTTGCAGGGCCAGAGGCGGGATGGTCGCGCCTGCGGGCTCAAAGCCGGCATCGCGCAGCATATCCACGGAGCGTTTGAGGGCCTTGCGGGGCACGGTGTAGGCGATGGCCTGCAACTTGGGGATGCCCTTGTCCAGCACCTCGCCCTGCACTTCAAAGTCCAGAAGCTGTTCGGCTTCATTGATGGACTTGTCGCGTTTGATGGCCCAGCAGAATGTTTCGGATTCGCGCTTTTTGGGCACCTTGGGGATGCGCACGCGCCACAGGTCGGCCTCCGCAGTGGGGACAAGCACCCAGATGTCGGGATTGGCGCTGCCTGCAACGGCGGAAATTTGCATGCGAAGGAACTCGGCAAAGCCCGCGCTGCCCGGTCCGGCTTGCGGCGGGTAGGGGGTTTCGCGCAGGGTGCGGAGCATGGTGCGGCCGCCGCTGCGTTCCATAACGGCAATGCGCAGCGCGTACGGGGCAATGTCCAGCCCAAGGGTGATGCCCTTGGCCTTGCCGCCACGCAGTGCGCCGCGTGTGTCCTTTGGTGATGTGGAGCCGTCTGCCGATTGAACGGTTGACGCCGTCGTCTCAGCCACGTGAGCTGACGGTGCTGATGAGGCGTCCCCCCGGATCGTCCTCAGCAGGCGCTCCGTAGAGCTAGAGTCATTACGAGTCGCCAATTCCCCCTCCGTCTCAGCAAGCGGCCAGCGGCGCGCCCCTGCGATTGGGTGGTCGTGAACAGGATGTGGCCGACATGGCCACAAGGAAATATTTCCAAATTAATAAAAGCAAGGGGTGTGTCCCGCGCACCTTCCCCCCCCGAGATAGCGCGCAAAAAAGGAACGACCTATTACAAACACCGTTTACGTTATGTCAATGCCATTGCCAAGAAAATAGGGGTGTCTCCCTATTAGGCTGGGAATTGATAGGTATTTCCCATGGGAAAGGCTGGCTGGACTGGTGCGCAGGAGCGCGTCTTCCGCACGTCCAATGCGGGGGCCGCGGAGCCGTCTGCGACGCGGCTTCGCACAGCAGCGCGCCATAGACCCGTTGCCGTCCCCGGTGTGTGTCTTGGCCTTCCGTTTGCGCGCAAAAGCGGGCATGCTGAAGCTGACGCGTGTGGGCATGGGGGGTGCACTGTGGCACTGCCATTGCAAAAAACCACGGCGGGCCAACACTTTTCGTAAACGGCCATATCGTTGTAAGCGCAATTATATTGCGATGGCAATACATGAAATCAGCATCTGAGGTTTGGGATGAAGAGGCGTATTTTGCGGCTGGTGCTGCCTGTGCTCTGCGCGCTTGTGTGTGTGCTGCCGTTTGGCGGTGACGCGGGCGCGGCTCCGGTGCGGGGGAATATCCTGTACCTGAACTCCTACCATGACGGGTATTCGTGGTCCGACGATATATTCGAGGGACTGCGCGAAGGCTTGCAGGGCCACAGCGAGGTGGAGTTGCAGGTGGAGTACATGGACTACAAGAAGTACGAACTCGGCTTCCTGTCGTCCCTGCTTGGCGATTTGTACAAGCGCAAATTCCGGGGCATGCACTTTGACGTCATTGTCCTGTCCGACAATAACGCATTCAATTTCTATCTTGAGCGCGGGGCGGAGCTGTTTCCCGGCGTTCCGGCAGTATTCTGCGGCATCAACGACTTTTCGCCCGAGGTGATCTCCGGGCGCGACATGACGGGCGTGGTGGAAAACTTTGACGTGGCCGATACCCTCGGCATCGCCCTGAAGTTCCACCCTGAAAAGAAGCGCCTTGTCATTATCGGTGATGAATCCGTTACCGGTGTGGCCATCCGAAACCAGCTGCTGGACGCCACCCCCCGCTTCAAGGACCGGCTGGACGTTGAGTACTGGTCCGGATTCGACACCGACGAACTGCGCAAGCAGGTGCGCGAGGCCTCGGACGACACGTTTTTCTTCTTCATCCCCTTCTATCAGTCCATCAAGGGGCGCTTTTATTCCGCGGCGGAGCTATTGGAGATTGCGTCTCGGAATACGTCGTCGCCCATCTACTCCAGTTGGGAGTTTCTCCTAGGGCATGGGATTGTTGGCGGAAAGCTGCTTTCCGGGCAGGAGCATGGGCGCAAGGCCGCAGAACTCGCCCTTCGCGTGCTGGGCGGTGAGCGGGCTGGGGATATCCCCGTGGTGCATTCCACCCCCAGCCGTTTCGAATTCGACTACAACCAGCTGCAGAAGATGGGCATTGATGAGAGCGAATTGCCCGTGGACAGCATCATCGTCAACGCGCCGAAGGCGTTTTACGAGGTGGACCGCGGGCTGTTTTGGACCATCATGGTCAGTTTCTTCCTGCTGATGGTGACGACGCTGTTTCTTGTGCGCAATATCGCCCGCCGCCGCATGGCGGAGATGGAGATGGAAAAGCAGCTGTCCTTTCAGGAAATCCTCATGGACACCATCCCCATGCTGGTGACGTGGAAGGGCCGCAAGCAGATTTACCTTGGCGCAAACCGCTACTTTGCGGATTTCTTTGGCCTTGCCTCGCCCAGCAAGATTATTGGGCGCAAGGAATCCGCCATCCCGGTGCTCAATGACTATCTGCAATGGGATGAGCCGCTGGACAGGCAGGTCATGGAGACGGAGCGCCCCATCCGCCGCCAGCGCCGCACGGTCATCAACGCCAAGGGCCAGACCTGCGTGCTGGAAGTGAACAAGGTGCCCCTGCTCGACGAGAAGGGCAATGTCATGGGCACCCTGACCACGGGTGAGGACGTCACCAAGGAAGCCAACCTTGAAAAGCAGCTGCTCCAGTCGCAAAAGATGGAAGCCATCGGCACGCTGGCGGGCGGCATTGCCCATGATTTCAACAATATCCTGACATCCATCATCAACTCCACGGAGCTGGCCCAGCTGGATGTGGACACCCAGACCCCGGCGGGGCAGGATTTGGAGCGCGTGCTCAAGGCCGCGCAGCGCGGCAGTGGATTGGTCAAAAAAATTCTGACCTTCTCGCGCCCCTCGCAGGAGGGCTTCCAATATGTCAAGATTGAGGACGTGGTGCGCGACGCCGTGGGCCTGCTCAAGGCCTCTCTGCCGCGCAATATCAAGGTCACCACGCAGATAGGCAATGAAATGGGCACCTGCCTTGCGGACCCGACGCAGATTCATCAGGTGGTGATGAACCTGTGCACCAACGCCTTCCACGCGCTGCGGCCCACGGGCGGGCGGCTGGAGATTACGCTGGAGACCGAGGAAATCGACGTCTCCACCTCCGAGCTGCGCAACCTGCCGCCGGGCAGTTATGCGGTGCTGACCGTGGCGGACAATGGGCCCGGCATTCCGCCTGAGATTGTGGACAAGATTTTTGATCCGTTCTTTACCACCAAGGGCAAGGCCGAGGGAACCGGCCTTGGTCTCGCCGTGGTGCTGGGCATCATCAAGGTGCACAAGGGCAGTGTGGAAGTGACCAGCGCGCCGGGAATGCGGACCGCTTTCGTCGTCAGATTGCCACGCGTGGCAAAAGAGACTGGCGAGAGTGCCGGGAGCGTGGTATCCGCAACTCCCGGACAGGGACGCATCCTCTTCGTCGAAGACGACCCGGACCAGCTGGCCACCATCCCCCGCGTTTTGGAAATGCTGGGATACCGTGTGGTGCCCGTGCACGACGCGGCAGCCGGGCTGGACCGCATCGCCCACGACGACACGCCGTTTGACCTCGTCATCACGGACTATGACATGCCGGGGCAAAACGGTGTGGAATTGGCCCGCAGTCTTGCCGAGGTGTCGCCCGACATGCCCGTGCTCATGGTCTCCGGACGCGAGCGGGCGGTGCAGGCGGCGCAGGCCATGCCGAACATCGTGAAGGTTGTGCTTAAACCCTACGACAGAAACACCCTGTCCGAAGCCATAAGGGAAATCTTGCAGACCAATGCTCAATGACGAGAACATATTCGGGAACATCCTCGTTGTGGACGACGACCCCGAGGTCCGCGGGACCATGGAGAGCCTGCTGGGGCGTATGCTCCTGCACTGCGAAACCGCGGGCACGCTGGCTGATGGCCTGCGGGCCATGCGCGAGCGCGACTTCGACGTGGTCTTCCTCGACGTCCGTCTGCCCGACGGCAACGGACTGGATGCGCTTCCCGAAATCAAATCCATCCCCGGTTCGCCGGAAGTCATTATCCTCACCGGGCAGGGTGACCCGGATGGGGCGGAATTGGCTATTCAGGGCGGCGTGTGGGACTATTTGGTCAAGCCAACGCCCATCAAGCAGACCATGCTCAGCGTGCAGCGCGCCCTCAAATACCGTGAGGAAAAGCGCGCCGAAGCTCCGGTCATTGCCCTGAACCTTGAAAATGTGGTGGGCCATGGCCCCGGCATGCACACCGTCTTTGACCAGATGGCGCAGGCCGCGCGCTCGGCCTCGTCCACCCTTATCACCGGCGAGACCGGCACGGGTAAGGAACTCACAGCCCGCACCATCCACGAAAACGGTCCCCGCCGCGACGGGCGTTTTGTGGTGGTGGACTGCGCCTCCCTCACCGAAACGCTGGTGGAGAGTACGCTCTTCGGCCACCGCAAGGGCGCGTTCACCGGCGCGGATAAGGACCGTACCGGTCTGGTCAAAATGGCCGACGGCGGCACCCTGTTCCTCGACGAAGTCGGCGAGATGCCCCTTTCCCTCCAGAAGTCCTTCCTGCGCGTTTTGCAGGAAAAGCGCTTTAGGCCCGTGGGGTCTACGCAGGAGGAAAAGAGCGACTTCCGCCTCATTGCGGCCACCAACAAGGACCTTGAGTCCATGGTCCGGGACAGCGACTTCCGCGAGGACCTGCTGTTCCGCCTCAAGACCATCACCATTGAACTGCCGCCCCTGCGCAGCCGCGCCGAGGACATCCGCCCGCTGGCCATTCATCACATCAACAAGCTGTGCGAGGACTACAAGCTGCCCGTCAAGGGCTTTGGGTCGGACTTTTTTGATGTGCTTGGAGCCTATGGCTGGCCCGGCAACGTCCGCGAGCTGTTCAACGTGCTGGAGCGCGCCTTTGTGGCCTCCGGGCAGGAGAAGACGCTGTACGCCATGCATCTGCCGCAGGACGTGCGCATCAAGGTTGCCAAGGCCACGCTGGAGGGCGGCAAGGACGACCAGCCCGCATCCAGCGCGCCCGGCATGCCGCCTGCCGGTGGCCCGGCGCAGGACGCCGCCTCGTGGCTGGAGGCGCAGTTTGACGGCGAGGTGCCCAGCCTCAAGGACTTCAAGTCCCGCATGGAAAAGCATTATCTGGAGTATCTTCTCCAGCGCTATGACGGCGAACTGTCTACAATTCTTGAGATTTCCGGTCTTTCTCGCTCGCATTATTACGCGCTGCTGAAGAAGATGGGCATCTCCTCAAAATGATGTTTCGGCTGTCCTTTTTTTCAGACAGCTGACACTTTGTCCGAAAAAACAGACCGCGGGCCGGTCCCGGGGGGCGGATGCCGTCCACCCGTTGATTTCAGCGCTTCGGCGGATTTTTTGTGGACAACTTATACTCGAAATGGAAGGAAGAAGATGGTAGTGGCTGTATGCCACTGGTTGAGCGAATAAACAGGTGCGTGGGCATTTCGTCCGAAAAAACAGACTTTCCGGCCGCGGAAGTGGCCGGTGGGTTCGTACGGTTTATCGCCAATTTCCCGGTTTTGCAGGGAAAAAGAAATGGTAAGGTTCTGGCACGGTTCTTGTTGGCTTTGTGGCGCTTTTCCCACATGTCCGCGGGTTCCGTGCCGATGCATCGGAAACCGTTTCATGAATCTTAAGGAGAGGATTTATGCCTAAACACATGAAGACCATGGATGGCAATACAGCCACTGCGCATATCGCATATGCGCTGTCCGACTGTTCCGCCATCTATCCCATCACCCCGTCGTCCACAATGGGCGAGGTGGCTGATGAAATGGCAGCACAGGGCCGCAAGAACATCTTCGGCCAGATTGTGAACGTCAAGCAGATGCAGTCCGAGGCGGGCGCCGCTGGTGCCGTTCACGGTTCCTTGGCTGCCGGCGCGCTGACCTCTACGTTCACCGCGTCTCAGGGTCTGCTGCTGATGATCCCCAACATGTACAAGATCTCCGGCGAGCTGCTGCCCGGCGTGTTCCACGTCTCCGCACGCGCTCTTGCCGCGCACGCTCTGTCCATCTTTGGCGATCATCAGGACGTCATGGCCTGCCGCCAGACTGGCTTCGCCATGCTGGCCTCCGCATCCGTGCAGGAAGCCATGGACCTCGCTCTGGTCGCGCACCTGTCCGCCATCGACAGCAACGTTCCGTTCATGCACTTCTTTGACGGCTTCCGTACCTCTCATGAGATTCAGAAGATCGAAGTCATCGACTACGAGGACATCAAGAAGATCGTTAACTGGGAAGCCATCGAAGAGTTCCGCCAGCGCGGAGCCAATCCGGAACACCCCGAGATTCGCGGCACCGCCCAGAACCCCGATATCTACTACCAGGGTCGCGAGGCATGTAACTCGTTCTACAACGAGCTGCCCTCCATCGTTCTGGAGAACATGAAGAAGGTCGAGTCCATCACCGGCCGCCGCTACCGCCTGTTCGACTACGTCGGCCACGAGGAAGCTGAGCGCGTCATCATCGCCATGGGCTCCGGCTGTGAAGCCATTGAAGAGGTCATCAACCACCTCGTCGCCAAGGGCGAGCGCGTTGGCCTCGTGAAGGTGCGCCTGTTCCGCCCCTGGTCCACCGACGCTCTGCTGTCCGTGGTGCCGGCTACCGCCACCTCCATCACCGTGCTCGACCGCACCAAGGAACCCGGCGCACTGGGCGATCCGCTCTACCAGGACGTCTGCACCGCTTTCATGGAACGCGGCGAAATGCCCACCATCGTTGCCGGCCGCTACGGCCTGGGCTCCAAGGAGTTCACCCCCGGCATGGTCAAGGCCATCTTCGACAACATGAAGGTGAACCAGCCCAAGACCAAGTTCAACGTGGGCATCAACGACGACGTCACCCACACTTCCCTCGAAGTGTCCGACGTGGTCGACACCACCCCCGAAGGCACCGTGCAGTGCAAGTTCTGGGGCCTGGGTGCCGACGGCACCGTTGGCGCCAACAAGAGCGCCATCAAAATCATCGGCGACAACACCGACATGTTCGCACAGGGATACTTCGCCTACGACTCCAAGAAGTCCGGCGGTATCACCATCTCTCACCTGCGCTTCGGTGAAAAGCCCATCCAGTCCACCTACCTCATCAACCATGCCGACTACGTGGCCTGTCACAACCCGGCCTACGTGCACCAGTACGACCTGCTGGACGGCATCAAGGACGAAGGCGTGTTCGTGCTGAACTGCCCCTGGTCTGTTGAGCAGATGGAAAAAGAAATCCCCGCTTCCCTCCGCCGCGAAATCGCTGAGAAGAAGCTCAAGTTCTACACCATCGACGCCGTGAAGATCGCTGGCGAAGTGGGCCTTGGCGGCCGTATCAACATGGTCATGCAGACCGCGTTCTTCAAGCTCGCCAACGTCATTCCCTTCGATCAGGCCGTGAAGCTCCTCAAGGACGCTATCGTCAAGGCCTACGGCAAGAAGGGCGAAAAGATCGTCAACATGAACCACCAGGCTGTGGACAAGGCCGCCGACGCTATCGTCGAGGTCAAGGTGCCCGAGTCCTGGCTGACTGCTGCCGATGACTGCTGCCGCGGCGGCAAGGCCGAGCCCGAGTACATCACCGACGTGGTTCGTCCCATCCTCGCCCAGAAGGGCGACGATCTGCCCGTGTCCGCCTTCGAGGCTGACGGTCTGGCTCCTGTTGGCACCGCTGCCTTTGAAAAGCGCGGCGTTGCCATCAACGTGCCCGAGTGGATCCCCGAAAACTGCATCCAGTGCAACCAGTGCTCCTTCGTGTGCCCCCACGCCGCCATTCGTCCCTTCGTGGCCAATGAGAATGAGCTGGACGGCGCCCCCGAGACCTTCGCAACCATCGACGTGAAGGCCCCCAAGGAAATGAAGGGCATGAAGTACCGCATGCAGGTTTTCGCTCAGGACTGCCTCGGCTGCGGCAACTGCGCAGACATCTGCCCCGCCAAGGACAAGGCTCTCGTCATGAAGCCCCTGCACACCCAACTCGACGCTCAGGTGGAGAACCTCGACTTCGCCTCCGCCAACATCAGCGACAAGAGCGACCTGCTCGCCAAGCGCGACAACGTGAAGAACTCCCAGTTCTTCCAGCCGCTCATCGAGTTCTCCGGCGCCTGTGCTGGCTGTGGTGAGACCCCCTACGTGAAGGTGCTGACCCAGCTCTTCGGTGAGCGCATGGTCATCGCCAACGCCACCGGTTGCTCCTCCATCTGGGGCGCTTCCGCACCCACCACCCCCTACTGCACCAACCGCAACGGCCACGGCCCGACCTGGGGTAACTCCCTGTTCGAGGACGCCGCCGAATTCGGTTACGGCATGTCCATGGGTGTCATCCAACGCCGCAACAAGCTCGCCGACCTCGTGCAGGAAGCCATCGCTTCCGACATCCCGGCCGAGCTGAAAGAAACCATGCAGAACTGGCTGGACAACAAGGACGACGCCGACCTCTCCAAGAAGTACGGCGATCAGCTCCGCGGCCAGCTGTGCGAAGTGGCTCCCACCGCGCTCCTCGACGAGATCTTCTCCATGGAAGACCTCTTCACCAAGAAGTCCTTCTGGGTCTTCGGTGGCGACGGCTGGGCCTACGACATCGGCTTCGGCGGCGTGGACCACATCCTCGCTTCCGGCGAAGACGTCAACGTGTTCGTCATGGACACCGAGGTGTACTCCAACACCGGTGGCCAGTCCTCCAAGGCAACGCCCCTCGGCTCCATCGCCAAGTTCGCTGCCTCCGGTAAGAAGACCGGCAAGAAGGACCTCGGCCAGATGGCTATGACCTACGGTTACGTCTACGTGGCCTCCGTGGCCATGGGCGCCAACAAGCAGCAGATGATGAAGGCCATCAAGGAAGCAGAAGCTTACCCCGGTCCTTCCCTGATCATCTGCTACGCCCCCTGCATCAACCAGGGCATCCGTAAGGGCATGGGCCGCTCCCAGTACGAGCAGGAACTGGCCGTCAAGTCCGGTTACTGGCCCCTGTACCGCTACAACCCCGAGCTCGCAGAAGAAGGCAAGAACCCCTTCATCTTCGAGTCCAAGGACCCCGACGGATCCATCCAGGAGTTCATGGGCGGCGAAAACCGCTACGGCCTGCTGGAACGTACCTTCCCCGAGGAGTCCAAGAAGCTCCGCGCAGCCATCGAGCAGCAGTACATGCACCGCTTCGAGTACTACAAGTCTCTCGCAGCGCTCGAAGGCCCCAAGGTCGTCAGCCCTGACGACGTTGAGCTGAAGGGTGGCGAAGCTGGCGAACAGTGCGCCACCGCCGCAACCCCCGAGCATGCCCGCCCCGAATCCGGCGAAGCATGCGACGACGGCCGCAAGGGCAAATAAGCTCTCGTAAGCCATCGTCATACGACGCTCTCTAAGAGGGGCGCGGCATCAGCCGCGCCCCTCTTTTTTTGTGTCCAGCGCTTAGAGGCGTTGATGCGGGAGGAATGGGGCGGGCTGTGATGAGGGGGGGGTGGGGCGAGGGGAGAAGGCGGGAAGGCAGTTGCTCCGCAGGCTCAAGGGCCGTGGGCCCTTGAGAATCCCATGTGCGCACAGGCCGGGTGCCGGTATCGGGGGCGGTCGTCACCCCTGTGTGGCTCTCGTCCGTGGAGATGGGGAAGAATTTTTGGGGGCGTTGGGCTCAGTGAAGACCGGTGAGAATCCCTGTCTGGCTGTTCGAAAGACGAAAGGCAGAAGAATCCGCCCGCCCAGCCCTCTTGTTCGGGCGGCTTCCGTCCAAAAAAATCCTAGGGAATTGCAATTCACCTCTTTTCTTTGAGCAGCTCTGCTCTCTTGAGCTCCTAGGTCGTTCGGCCTGAAGGGACGAAGAGCCGTAGAGATCAAGTCGCCGGTGGCCCTCTTCCTCCCTGATTGTGGCCTTTCGGCCAAAAAAAGTGCACCTCAGCGCAAAATTTTTGCGTCGCGTTCGTTCGGATATTCGTACATGGCGGGGTTTTGTCCACTGCCGTGGACCTTCAAAAAGAGCCATTTTGTTCACTTTTGCGGGAAAAAGTGTCCCGCAAAAGTGAACGTCAACCCGTAAACCAAGGAATCATGCGGGAAATATGAAATTTCACCAGAAGGGGACTGTCGTCCGATTTTTCAGATTTTGAGGGACCGTCTGAATTGCCGGACACCCTTTAGAAATGGCACAAACCCGTGTAGTATACTGCGTAACTGGGATGCTGTCTGAGGCGCTTTGTGAAAAAGAGTAAACTATTTGAGCTGATTAGATGGATTGCGGAAAGTGAAGCGTCCTAGGGATGATCGGTGTTTTTGTGAGTCCTTTTTTTCAGACAGTGTGTTGATTTTTGTGCGCGGGATCACAAAGGGTGAATTTCGGTAACAAGCTGAAATCATTGCTAAAATGAGATGAACGCAGTTTTGGCACGCTATTTGTTGAAGAGGGTGTGGATTATCGTTCAACCTCTAACTCGCTTTCCAAGGAGCCTTCTATGTCCATAGGAGTTTTGGCCCTTGTCGCCGTTCTTCCCATAGCGCTCGCACTGGTGCTTATGGTGGGCCTTCGTTGGCCTGCAACCAAAGCTATGCCTCTGGCGTGGCTTGTTACCGCACTGGGCGCTATTTTGGCGTGGCAGCTGCCTACCGGGTACGTGGCCGCTCTGACTCTTCAGGGCTTTGTAACTGCCATTGGCATTTTGATCATTGTCTTTGGCGCAATCCTCATTCTGTACACGTTGCAGTACAGTGGTGGTATGGAAACCATTCAGTACGGCTTCCAGAATATTTCTCGCGACAGACGCGTGCAGGCCATCATCATTGGCTACATGTTCGCGGCGTTCATTGAGGGTGCTGCTGGCTTCGGCACTCCCGCTGCGCTGGCTGCACCGCTGCTGCTGAGCCTCGGCTTTCCGCCGCTGGCTGCCGCCGTTATCTGTTTGGTGTACAACTCCTTCCCCGTGACCTTCGGTGCTGTTGGTACGCCTGTCGTCCTCGGCCTGAAGTTCCTGAAGGACCTTGTGGAAGCTGCTGCCGTTTCCGGTCTTGCGGGTGTGAACTTTACCAGCATGGAGTCGTTCAACATGCTGGTTGGCAAGTGGGCTACGCTGCTGCACCTGCCCATGATCTTTATCCTTCCTGTGTTCACGCTGGGCTTCATCACCCGTGTGTTCGGCCCCAACCGCTGCTGGTCTGACGGTTTTAAGGCATGGAAGTTCTGCATGTTTGCGGCGGTGTCCTTCACCGTGCCGTACATGATTTTCGCATGGTTTGTCGGACCCGAATTCCCGTCCATGATTGGCGGCCTGATCGGTCTCGGCATTCTGATTTTTGGTGCCAAGCGTGGCTTCTGCGTGCCTGAGGACACGTGGGACTTTGGTCCTCACAGCAAGTGGGAGGCCGAATGGACTGGTTCAATCGCCCCTGACGAAAAGGCTGAGTTCCGCCCGCACATGACCCAGTTCCGCGCTTGGGTCCCCTACGTGCTTATCGGCCTCATCCTTGTCATCACCCGTATCCCCGAGCTTGGCCTGAAGGGCTTCCTCGCTGCCCAGAAGATTTCCTTCACCAACATCCTTGGATACGAGGGCGTTAACGGTGCCATCGCGTACCTGTACCTGCCCGGCACCATTCCCTTTATCCTTGTTGCCATCCTGACCATCTTCATCCATGGCATGAACGGTGATGGAGTGAAGCGGGCATGGACCGAGTCCATCGCAAAGATGAAGAACCCCGCCATTGCGCTGTTCTTTGCTGTGGCGCTGGTGTCCATCTTCCGCGGTTCCGGTGTTGGCAACGAGCTGTTCAACCCCAACGGCTACCCCTCCATGCCGCTGGCAATGGCGAAGATGGTTGCCGCCATGGTTGGCAATGCTTGGCCGATGTTTGCCTCCTTCGTTGGTGGTCTTGGCTCCTTCATCACTGGCTCCAACACGGTTTCCGACCTGCTGTTTGCTGAGTTCCAGTGGGGCGTTGCCACCACGCTTGACCTGCCCCGCCAGATCATCGTGGCCGCTCAGGCCGTTGGTGGCGGCATGGGCAACATGGTGTGCATCCACAACATTGTGGCTGTGTGCGCCGTGGTTGGCCTGTCCGGCATGGAAGGTCAGATCCTCAAGAAGACCGTTTGGCCCTTCCTGCTGTACGGTCTGGTCGTTGGCATTGTTGCCAGCCTGATGAGCTTCGTCTTCTTCCCGCACCTCTTCTAAGCGGCGAAGAATTGAAGGGTTTCTCGCCGCGAAAGTGGCCCGAAACCAATACAACGTGTGTATGTCGAGATGCCGGGGGCGGGCTTTCCGCCCCCGGTCCATCTCGTAACGTCAGCCCAGAGTTCAGGAGAGTACGATGAATGATGCCCTGATAAAGGAATTTCAAGCCGTAGTCGGCAAAGAGAACGTAATGGACGCCGAGCCTGACAAGCAGGCGTACTCGTACGACTCTGCCGTTCTTGATCCTGTAATCCCCGAACTGGTTGTTCGCCCGACCAATAGTGAACAACTTGGCAAGGTTGTGGCGCTCTGCAACGAGAACGGCATGCCTATTACGCCTCGCGGCGCTGGCACCAATCTCTCCGGCGGAACCATTCCGGGCCGCAATGGCGTGGTGATTCTCACCAATGCCATGAACAAGATTCTTGAGATTAACGAGGAAGACCTGTACGCAGTGGTCCAGCCCGGCGTTGTCACGGCGCAGTTCGCGAACGAGGTTGCCAAGCGCGGTCTGTTCTATCCTCCGGACCCGGGTTCTCAGAACGTCTCCACTCTGGCTGGCAACGTGGCCGAGAACGCAGGTGGCCTGCGTGGCCTCAAGTACGGCGTCACCAAAGACTATGTCATGGGCGTCGATTTCTTTGACGTAAACGGTGGACTGGTGAAAACCGGCTCCCGTACGGTCAAGTGTGTGACCGGATTCAATCTTTCCGCACTGCAGGTGGCGGGCGAGGGCAGCCTCGGCGTCATCAACGAGATTATCCTCAAGCTCGTGGCACCGCCGCAGGACAACAAGGCCATGATGGCCGTGTTCGATTCCATCGACAAAGCCTCCGAGACGGTTGCAGCCATCATCGCCAACAAGATCGTGCCCTGCACCCTTGAGCTGATGGACAAGAAGACCATCGAGCTGGTGGAAGCCTTCACCAAGGTTGGCCTGCCCACCGAGGCAGACGCCATCCTCCTCATCGAGGTTGACGGCCACCCCGCACAGGTTGCCGACGAAGCCGAAAAGGTTATCGAAATCGCCAAGAAGTGCGGCGCCATCGACGTGAAGGCCGCCAAGGACGCTGCCGAGCGCCATAACATTTGGGAAGCCCGCCGCGCGGCTCTGCCCGCGCTTGCCCGCGCCAGACCGACCACCGTTCTGGAAGACGCCACTGTGCCGCGCTCCCAGATCCCAAACATGATCCGCTCCATCAACGAGATTGCCAAGAAGCACGACGTGATGATTGGCACCTTCGGCCATGCTGGCGACGGCAACCTGCACCCGACCATCCTGTGCGACCGCCGCGACAAGGCCGAGTTCGAGCGTGTGGAAGCTGCTGTTGACGAAATCTTCGACGTGGCACTGTCCCTCAAGGGCACGCTGTCCGGCGAACATGGCATTGGTCTTGCGAAGGCCAAATGGCTGGAGAAGGAGACCTCCAAGGCGACCATCGACTACGCCAAGAAGATCAAGGCGGCCGTGGACCCGAAGGGTATCCTGAACCCCGGCAAGATCATAGGAGCGTAGAGGAATGGCTGACTTGCAAAAACTCGCAACCATGCTGCAGGAGCTGGATGACCAGATGGTCGCCTGCATGAAGTGCGGCATGTGTCAGGGCGTGTGCCCCGTGTTTGCGGAATCCATGTCCGAGGCCGACGTCACGCGCGGCAAGATCGCGCTGCTGGAGAATCTGGCGCACGAGATGATCAAGGACGCCGACGGCGTTAAGGAACGTCTGAACAAGTGCCTGCTGTGCGGTTCCTGCGCGGCTAGCTGTCCTTCTGGTGTTCGGATTATGGACATCTTCCTGAAGGCGCGCTGCATTGTGAACGGCTACCTTGGCCTTTCTCCGGCCAAGAAGGCTATCCTTCGCGGTATGCTCACCCGCCCGAAGCTGTTCAACGCCCTGCTGGACGTTGGCGGCAAGTTCCAGGGACTGGTGACCTCCAAGGCGGACGACATTATCGGAACGTCCTGCTCCAAGCTGATGAGCCCCATCATCGGCGACAGGCACTTCAAGCCGCTGGCGAAGAAGGCCTTCCACCGCGAAGTTCCGAGTTTGGATACCACGCCGGGCGCTTCTGGCATTAAGATTGCTTTCTATCCCGGATGCGCTGTGGACAAGTTCTTCCCCAGTGTCGGCATGTCCGCGCTGAAGATCTTCAAGCACCACGGCGTTGGCGTGTTCATGCCCGAAGGGCAGGCATGCTGCGGACTTCCGTCGCTGGCTTCCGGCGATATGGAGTCCTTTATGCGGCTGGTGCAGAAGAACGTGGAGATGTTCGGCAAGGTGCCGTTCGACTATTTGGTCACTCCCTGCGGCTCCTGCACGGCAGCATTCAAGGAAGTGTGGCCCAAGTTTGCCGCGGAGATGCCCTCCGCCATTCGCCACACGGCGATGGAGCTGGCCGACAAGGCCATCGACATCAACCAGTTCATTGTGGACAAGCTCGGCGTCGAGGTTGCGGAAGAGGCCCCCAAGGGCGGCACTCCCGTCACGTACCACGACCCGTGCCATTTGGATAAGTCGTTGCACGTCACCGCGCAGCCCCGTGCTCTGCTGAAATCAAACCCGGCCTACGACTTCCGGGAGATGAACGAGCACAACAGGTGTTGCGGGAATGGCGGCAGTTTTAACCTCTATCACTACGACGTTTCCAAGAAGATCGGTGAACGCAAACGACAGAACATCGTCGACTCCGGGGCCAAGGTCGTCACGACCGGCTGTCCCGCATGTATGCTGCAGATGAGCGATCTGCTCTCGCAGCACGGCGATGGCATCACCGTAAAGCATGTCATCGAGATCTACGCGGAAACGCTCGGCTAACAAACCGCGTACGGGCGGCGGCCATGGCCGCCGCCCGGAAACAGAGGAATCGCCATGTCGAAAAATCTGTACATCACCGCAACCGAGTCCCGGAGCGGAAAGTCGGCCATCGCCCTCGGCGTGATGCAGCTGCTCACGCGCGATGTGCGCAAGGTCGCCTTCTTCCGTCCCATCATCAACAATAATGCTGATGGTGCCCGGGACCACGACATCAACCTCATCCTCAAGCAGTTCAATCTGGACATCGCCTACGAGGACACCTACGCCTGCACGCTGACCGAGGCCCGCGAACTGACCAACAGCGGCCAGCACGCTCAGCTGCTTGAGAACATCCTTGCCAAGTACAAGGCCCTGGAGGCCGAGTACGACTTTGTGCTGTGCGAAGGCACGGACTTTCAGGGCAAGGACGCCGCTTTTGAGTTTGACCTCAACGCCGACATCGCCGCCAACCTCGGTTGCCCGGTGATGCTCATCGTTTCCGGCCGAGCCAAGAGCGACGAGGAGATTGTCGAATCCACCCAGCTGACCATCGACACGATGGAGGAGAAGGGTGTTGAAGTTGTTGCGGCTGTTGTGAACAGGGCCGAAAAGGATGCGGACATCGCCTCCATCAAGTCCGACATCGAATGCAAGGTGCGCTGCGCCCAGCCCCTGTCCGTCTACGTCATTCCGGAGGAGGAAGGCCTCGGCAATCCCACCATCAAGGACGTGATGAGCTGGCTGGACGCCAAGGTCCTGTACGGACATGGCCGCCTGGAAACGCTGGTGGACGACTACCTCGTCGCCGCCATGCAGATTGGCAACTTCCTCGACTATCTTTCCAAGGGCAGCCTCATCGTCACCCCCGGTGACCGTGAAGACATCATCATTACCGCTCTGGCGTCCCGGCTGTCTGGCGCCTACCCCGACATCTCCGGCATCGTCCTGACTGGCGGCCTGGAGCCTTCGGCCAACATGCACCGCCTTATCGAAGGCTGGACCGGCGTGCCGCTGCCCATCCTTTCCGTGAAGGGCCACACCTACCAGACCACGCAGAAGCTGGCCGAACTCTACGGCCGCATCGACCCCGAGGACCAGCGCAAGATTGCCCTTGCCCTCGGCACCTTCGAGAGCCACGTCAACGGCGCGGAACTCTCCGAGCGTCTGGTTGCCAGAAAGTCCACCAAGGTCACCCCGAAGATGTTCGAGTACAACCTTGTGGAAAAGGCCAAGAGCCACAGAATGCGCATCGTTATGCCCGAGGGCGAGTGCGACCGCATCCTGCTTGCCGCCGAAATTCTGCTGCGCCGCAATGTGTGCGAGGTCATCATCCTTGGCAACACCGCCAAGCTGAAGGCCAAAGTGTCCGAGCTGGGCGTCAACCTCGACGGCGCAACCATCATCGACCCCGCCACCTCCGACCTGCTGGACGAGTACGCGCAGACCTACTTTGAGGCGCGCAAGCACAAGGGCATCCTCATTGACGAAGCCCGCGACAAGATGCTCGACCCCACGTACTTCGGTACCATGATGGTGCACAAGGACCACGCCGACGGCATGGTTTCCGGCGCCATCAACACCACGGCCCACACCATCCGTCCGGCCTTTGAGTTCGTGAAGACCAAGCCCGAGGCGTCCATCGTCTCCAGCGTGTTCCTCATGTGCCTGAAGGACCGCGTCCACGTCTTCGGCGACTGCGCCGTGAACCCGAACCCCAACGCCCAGCAGCTGGCCGAGATTGCCATCGGCTCCGCCGAGACGGCCCGCATCTTTGGTGTGGACCCCCGCGTGGCCATGCTGTCCTACTCCACGGGCGCTTCCGGCAAGGGTGCCGACGTTGAAAAGGTGAAGGAAGCCACCGCGCTGGCCAAGGAAAAGGCCCCCGAACTGCCGCTCGAAGGTCCGCTCCAGTTCGACGCCGCCGTGGATCCCGACGTGGCCGCCACCAAGATGCCCGGCAGCGATGTTGCGGGCAAGGCGACCGTGTTCATCTTCCCGGACCTGAACACCGGCAACAACACCTACAAGGCAGTGCAGCGTTCCTCCGTTGGCGCGGTGGCCATTGGTCCCGTGCTGCAGGGCCTCAACAAGCCCGTGAACGACCTGTCCCGTGGCTGCACCATCCCCGATATCGTGAACACCGTGGCTATTACCGCCATTCAGGCGCAGGCTGAAAAAGGGCTCGTCTAGGCCCGTTTGAATAGAAAGGATAGAAACATGAAGATTTTGGTTATCAATTCCGGCAGCTCCTCCATCAAGTATCAGCTGTTTGACATGGCCGCCGACACCGTGCTGGCCAGCGGCGTTGTGGAGCGCATCGGTCTGGACATGGGTGTCCTCTCCCACAAGCGCTTCCCCGACACCGATCAGGAATCCAAGAGCGTTTTCGAACAGCCCATCGCGGACCATGAGGTCGGCATGGAGCTGGTCATCGAGAAGCTGGTCTCCAAGGAGATTGGCGTTATCACCGATACGTCCGAGATCGAAGGCGTGGGTCACCGTATCGTCCACGGCGGCGAAAAGTACACCACTCCCATGATCGTTACCGAGGAAGTGAAGAAGGGCATTGAAGAGGTTGCACCTCTCGCGCCCCTGCACAACCCCGGTCACCTCGCCGGCATCAACGTGGCCCAGCGCCTGTTCCCCAATGCCGGTCATGTGGTTGTGTTCGACACCGCCTTCCATCAGACCATGCCCCCGCACGCGTACCACTACGCGCTGCCCTACGAGATGTACGAGGAACTGCACGTGCGCCGCTACGGCTTCCACGGCACCTCCCACCGCTACGTGGCCGGTCAGGCCGCCGAGCTGCTGGAGCGCCCGCTGGACGAGCTGAACCTCATCACCGTTCACCTTGGCAACGGCAGCTCC
Organism: Desulfobaculum senezii; assembly: GCF_054657395.1. Classification (NCBI taxonomy): domain Bacteria; kingdom Pseudomonadati; phylum Thermodesulfobacteriota; class Desulfovibrionia; order Desulfovibrionales; family Desulfovibrionaceae; genus Desulfobaculum; species Desulfobaculum senezii. The sequence goes on from NZ_BAAHYU010000003.1 coordinate 745,155, forward strand.
GTGACCGCCATCAAGGACGGCAAGTGCATCGACACCTCCATGGGCCTCACCCCCACCGGCGGCGTCATCATGGGCACCCGTACCGGCAACATTGACCCCACCATCCTTGGCTTCATCGCCCGCGAAAAGGGCATGACCATCGATGAACTGGACGAAATGGTCACCAAGAAGTCCGGCCTGCAGGGCCTGTGCGGCATGTCCGACCTGCGCGACATCCACGCCGCCTGCGAAAAGGGCGACGAGCGCGCCCAGCTTGCTCTGGACATGCTGTGCCACCGTGTGCGCCAGTACATCGGTGCCTACATGGCCGAACTCGGCCGCGTTGACGGCATCGTCTTCACCGCCGGCATCGGCGAGAACGACGACATCGTCCGCGCCAAGACCCTGAGCGGTCTGGAGAACTTCGGCATCGAGCTGGACGCCGAAGCCAACGCCCAGCGCCCCGGCGACTGGATGCGCATCTCCACCGAAAGCTCCCGCACGCCTGTGTTCGTCATCCGCACGAACGAAGAGCTTGCCATCGCGCAGCACACTGAGGCCCTCATCGGCACCAAGTCTGCGTAATCCACTCACATAAGGGTAGGGACCTCCTCTGTGCCGGAGGTCCCTGCCTTTTCTTTAAGGAATCCGCGTCCTGACGGAGTGCGGAATGGACAGTAACGTGCCCGATATGGGGAGGAATACGTATGAGCTCAAATGAACAACTCGTTACGGAGTTCTCGGAGCGCGCCACCAAGGTCGGCGCTACCGTCTCCGAGGTGAAGAGCCTTTCCGAGGCTTTTGCCTACACCATGGATCTCTGCTCGAAGAAGGATGCTTGCCAGCTGCTGCTTTCCGGCTGTGGCGAGGCGCTGTCCGACGGCGCGCAGGCTGCCTGTGACGCCAAGCAGGACAAAGTTATTTCTGCCCCTGCCCTTGATGAAGATGCCTTTGCCGAACTCGCAGGCCTGTGCGAGGAGGGCGGCTTTACGCTGATCAAGGAAGGCATGCGCGACCATCTGGCCGGTATCGACATCGGCGTGACCGTGGCTGACTACGGCGTTGCGGACTCCGGCACCCTGGTGCAGCAGTCCTCCAGCGAAGAAGTCCGCCTGACCACGATGATTGCCGAGAACCATGTCGCCATTCTGCCCAAGTCCCGCCTGCGCGCCTCCACCTACGAGGTGGAGAAGGATTTCGTCTCCATGGTGGACGATTCCCCCAGCTACATGGCGTTCATCACCGGACCGAGCCGCACCGCCGACATCGAGCGCGTGCTTGCCATGGGTGTTCATGGCCCGCTGGAACTGCACATTCTGCTGCTGGAGGACTAGGATGCAGGACGTAAAGACGAAATCCCTCTCGGATTACCGCAAATTTTGTAAGGAAGCCCTCGACGACGACTTTCTGCGTCAGGCCATGGACAACTTCGCCACCGCTTACCGCGCCAACCGCATCAACGCCTTTGCCGATGTGAACGAGCGTGAGCTCATCGGCCACATTGCCGATGCCAAGGACGAAGCCATCCAGCGCTTGCCCGAGCTCTTTGAGGAGTTCAAGGCCAAGGCCGAAGCCGCAGGCGTGCACGTCCACCTCGCCAAGACCGCCCGCGAAGCCAATGAGCTTATCGCCAAGATCGCCCGCGACAACGACGTGAAGAAGATCATCAAGTCCAAGTCCATGACCGCTGAGGAAACCCACCTCAACCATCACCTCGAAGGTGAGTTTGAAGTGGTGGAGACCGACCTTGGCGAGTGGATCATCCAGATGCGCAAGGAAGGCCCCTCGCACATGGTCATGCCGGCCATCCACCTGTCCCGCTATCAGGTGCGCGACCTCTTCACCGACGTCACCGGCAAGCAGCAGGACTCCGACATCCAGAAGCTGGTGAAGGTGGCCCGCCGCGAACTGCGCCGCCACTTTGCCGAGGCAGATATGGGCATCTCCGGCGGCAACTTTGCCGTTGCCGAGACCGGCACCATTGGCCTCGTCACCAACGAAGGCAACGCCCGTCTGGTCAGCACGCTACCCCGCGTGCACGTTGCCCTGTGTGGTCTGGACAAGCTGACCCCCACCATCCACGACGCCCTGCGCGTGCTCAAGGCCCTGCCGCGTAACGCCACCGGTCAGGCCCTGACCTCCTACATCACGTGGATTACCGGTGCCAACGAGTGTGCCACCACCACGGACGGCAAGAAGGAAATGCACGTGGTCTTCCTCGACAACGGCCGCAGCGCCATGGCCGAGGACAAGGACTTTTCGCAGGTGATGCGCTGTGTGCGCTGTGGCGCATGCGCCAACGTCTGCCCCGTGTACCGTCTGGTTGGCGGCCACAAGATGGGTCACGTCTACATCGGCGCCATCGGCCTCATCCTGACCTACTTCTTCCACGGCCGCGACAAGGCCAAGAACCTTGTGCAGAACTGCATCAACTGTGGCGCATGTAAGGAAGTCTGCGCCGCGGGCATCGATCTGCCGCGCCTCATCAAGGAAGTGCACGCCCGCACCGTCGAGGAAGAGGGCCATCCCCTGTACTCCACGCTGCTTGGCAAGCTGATGAAGAACCGCAAGCTCTTCCACACCCTGCTGCGCACGGCCAAGGTTGGTCAGGTGCCCATGAAGGACAAGGAAGGCTTCCTGCGGCACCTGCCGCTGATGTTCTTCAAGGAGCACAACTTCCGCGCTCTGCCCACCGTGGCGGACAAGCCCTTCCGCGACATGTGGAAGGAGATTGAGCCCCGCCTGAAGGGCAGCGGCCTGCGTGTCGGCCTCTTTGCCGGCTGCGTGCAGGACTTTGTGTACCCCGAGCAGATGGACGCCGCTGTGAAGGTGCTGGAGAAGAAGGACGTCCAGATGGCGTTCCCCATGGACCAGTCCTGCTGCGGTCTGCCCCTGCAGATGATGGGCGAGATGTCCCACGCCGCCGAGGTGGCGGAGCAGAACGTGTCTGCCTTTGATCCGGCGGAATACGACTACATCATTACCCTGTGCGCCTCCTGCGCATCGCACCTCAAGCACAACTACCCCAAGCTGCTTGAAGACAACGCCGCCATGAAGGTGAAGGTGCAGCAGTTTGCGGACAAGGTCATCGACTTTAGCTCCTTTGTGCGCGACGTCCTCGGCTACGACACGGACGACTTCAAGACCGTGGCCGTCACCGAGAAGACCACCTACCACGCTCCCTGCCACCTGTGCCGTGGCCTCGGCGTGAAGGAAGCCCCGCAGGACCTCATCCAGAAGTCCGGCCTGGACTACGCCAAGGCCGACGAGGAAGACGTGTGCTGCGGCTTCGGTGGTACCTTCTCTGTGAAGTTCCCCGAGGAATCCCGCGAGCTGCTGAACAAGAAGCTCGACAACATCAAAAAGACCGGTGCCAAGCAGCTGCTGACGGACTGCCCCGGCTGCGTGATGCAGCTGCGTGGCGGTGCCCGCCGCCGCGGCGATTCCATCAAGGTTCGCCACATTGCCGAGGCACTGGCCGAACGCCTGAAATAATGCCTTGAAGCCGGAGCCATCCCGGTGGCTCCGGCCACGGCGTCCCCCGGTCATGCCCTGCATGGCCGGGGGATTGCCGTATCTGACGGGGCGCTCTGGAGCCCCCTGTCCGGATGGACGGGAAGCAGAGGACAACGGCGACGTTTCCCGCTATCCTGCATCCAGAAACGCCGGGGCCCACCCGCCGCGGCGATGCACAGGGAGGAATGATGAAAGGAAAGACCAAGCGCGAGTCCGCCACCACGCTGAACCAACGGATGCTCCCGCAGGATGCCAACCCCGCGGGCAATGTCCATGGCGGTGTTACGCTGAAGTACATCGACATCGCCGCCGGCACCGTGGCCATGCGCCATTGCCGTTCCAACGCCGTCACCGCGTCCATCGACCGCTTGAACTTTCTGCAGCCCGTGTACGTGGGCGAGATGGTCAGCTTTAAGGCCAGCCTGAACTATACGGGCCGTACGTCCATGGAAATTGGCGTACGCGTGGAGTCCGAGAACATGTTCACGGGCGAGAAGCGCTACTGCGCCTCGGCCTATGTGACCTTTGTGTCGCTCGATAAGGACGGCAAGCCCCGCGAAGTGCCGCCCCTGATTCTGGAGACCGATGAAGACCACCGCCGCTGGAACGAGGCCGAAAACCGCCGCCGCATCCGCAGGCAGGAGCGCCAGCGCGAGAGCGAATCCCAGCACGGCAACCCCTGACACCCAGCCCGCCCCGCGCGGCTTGGAGGCCCAAATGATCAAGCATATCGTGATGTGGACCCTGAAGGACGAAGCCGAAGGTGCGCCCAAGGCTGAAAACGCCAAACGTATGAAGACCATGCTCGAAGACCTGAGGGGCCGCGTCCCCGGACCGCTGGAGCTTGAGGTGGGCATCAATATCGACCCCGAAGGCGGCGTGAGCGATGTGGCGCTGTACACCACCTTTGAGGACACCGACGCCCTTGCCGCCTACGCTGTGCACCCCGAGCACCTGAAGGTGGTGGAGTTCATCAAAAAGGTCGTGACCGAACGCCGCTGCGTGGACTACCGCGTGGACTAGGTGATGTTTTTTCGTGCGGCGATGAGCGCTGCGCAAGACGCTTAAACGGCCCGCTTCTGGCGGGCCGTTTGTCGTTGTGGGGGGAGCTAGATGGTGCGCCGTGGGCGCAACTGCACGACGGCGATGCGCCAGCCGCCAAGGTCCAGATATTGGTCGTAGGACAGGGCCAGCGGTTTGCCGAGGCGGACGATGTCCGAGAGGTCGAAGGCCATGCGGACTTCGGCCACGGCGGGCAGTCGGTCCATGACAAAGACCACTAGCGTGTGGGTGGACAGCTGGTCGAAACTGGTCAGGCCGTCTTCGGGCATGACATTGAGGGCGCTGAGGGTATGATAGATACCGGTCCAGTGTTCTGGCAGTTCATCGGCCTGCGGCATGGCATCCTTGGGGATGAGCATGGCTGTAATGCGCGGATGCTCCACGGACACCGGCGCGGCCTGCGCGGCGTCGATGTGCAGGCCGCCGCGGCCTACGGTGTAGGTGGCGCTGTACATGATGCGTGCGGCGCGTCCGTTGGCGTCGGTAACGCGGAGTATGCCGCTGGCAAAACGCCCCTGTGGGCCGTCGCCCCGCTCGCGGGAGTCGTAGAGCGTATGTTCGGCCACGGTAAAGCCGGGGTAGTCGAAGTCGTCGTCAAGGGCGTCCGCGACTTCCGGCGGCATGTGGGCGCCGCTGAGGGGGGCGCCTTGTATGGCGGCGAAGATGGCGCGGGCGGCGTAGTCCGCATCAGCGGGAATGGCGTCACCGCGTGCGGGCAACTGCTGCGGCACGGGCGCAAGGCGCGTGGGATAGCCAGCGCATGCGGCCAGCGCCGCAAGAAGGACAAGGCCGATGTATAATGGCATCAGCCACGAGCGTATTGGCATGGAGCCCTCCGGGGATGGATGTCACGAAAGGCACACCATAGCACAGGACGGGCGGGAGTGCAGGGAAAAATGGCCCATGCGCGAAACCCGGGCGTGATGCCCTGCAATGCCGGGAGGGTAGAGCGCAAAAAAAAGCCGCTACCGGAAGGGCAGCGGCTGGCGGCTATCGGGAGTAGGTGCCCATGGTTTGGGCCGAGTCCAGAATGTGTCCGTCCATGGCGGCGAGGAGGGCGTCGCGCGTGGCCTTTTTGGGGTCAAGGTCCAGCTCGCAGTCCAGCGCGTACACGGTGAAGATGTAGCGGTGCTTGCCGTGGCCTTCGGGCGGGCAGGGACCATTGTAGCCGAGGTTGCCCCACGAGTTCAGCCCCTGCTTCATGCCGGAGGGGTGCTCCTCGGTGCGGGGAATCTTGGCCGCAAGGCGGAAGGCCACGCCGGGAATGCCATAGACCACCCAGTGCGTCCACGTGCCGCCCGGAGCGTCCGGGTCTTCGCAAAGCAGGGCAAAGGACTGTGTGCCCTCGGGGGCATTGTCCCAGTCAAGTGCTGGGGAAAAGTCGCTGGCGTCGCAGGTGAACTGGAGAGGGATGCGCGTCCCCTCCTGAAAAGAGCTGCTGTAGAGTTTCATGGGGCTAATCTCCTGCTGGTTGTAAGGTCGGCGCATCCTAGCAGAGGGGGCACCGGGTGGCAAAGGGGATGGATGGAGAGAAGGGCTTCTCAGCAAAATCAAATATTTCAGGATGTTGTAGGTGGATGGGACAGCATCGTCCAGTTGGTGTTTCCGGTTGTGCTATGATACCGGTAGGTTTTGCCAATGCGCGCAGGGGATTGTTGGTCTTTTCGGAAATGCGGGGAGAGGGAAACAACGTGGCGAACACGGATGAGAGGGCGCTTAGATGCGCCGCATGGCGAGGCCGGGCGCGTCTTGTGACCGCCGGGGCCGCCGTGCTTGGACTGGCGGGATGCCGCCTTGATATGTCCGTTGGGGCACATCCAACTGCGCAGGATTGGGTACTGGTCGTTGGTGCTGCGGCGGTGGTCGCTGTGGTGGTGGCTCTGGTGCTCCGCGTTTTCAGCTTATCCCGCTCCGTTCGCGAGCACAGCGCCGCCCGCCGGGATGCGGAGCGGCGTTTGGCCGTTTCCGAGGCCCGCCTTGCGGAGCAGAATGCACTGTTTTCCCTTGCCTCCATTGGCGCGTGCCGCTCAAATATGGACGGGACGCGTTTGCTTTCGGCCAATATGCCGCTGGCGAAGATGCTGGGGTTCGCCTCGCCGGAGGAGCTTGTCCGGGAGCAAAATGAACGCAGCTTCATTGAGAATTCCGAGGCTCGGGAGCGGGCTGTGGAGCAGTTGCGGCAGACCGGGCGCGTTGGCGGGGTGGCTATCCGCTTCCGCCGCCGCGATGGGCAGCTGCGCCATGCCGTCTTTTCCGGAACCGCCACTGGCGACGGCACCATTGAAGGCGTGTTTGTGGACATTACGGAGCAGATGCATTTCAAGTCCGCCCTGCGCAGCCGCAATGCCTTTATGCAGTCCCTTGTCTCCGCCTTGCCCATTGCGATTTTCTTTAAGGATATTCATGGCCGCATTGAGATGGTCAATAGCTGCTACGAGGACCTTGTGGGGCGTCAGGCGAGCGAGGTCATCGGCAAGACCGTCCGGGATTTGTTTCCGGCGGAGCATGCGGAAACATATGAACGTATGGACGCCGAACTCATTGCCAGCGGCGGCGCGATAACCCAGCGTTACGAGACCAAGGTCCAATCCCAGCGCGGCATGCTGCGCGACACCCTTATCACCAAGGAACTTCTGCTGGATGAGGCGGGCAGGCCCCTTGGCATTGTGGGGGTGGTGCTGGACATCACCGACAGCCGCCGCATGATGGACACGGTGCAGGAAAGCCGGAACCTGCTCTCCGCCCTTATCGATTCCGTGCCTGACATTGTCTATTACAAGGACACGGAACTGCGCTTTTTGGGCGTGAATAAAGCCTTTGCCGATGAGGCGTGCCTTGCTGTGGAGGCGTTCATAGGCAAGCGGAATCGTGAGATTTTCCCGGCCGAGATTTCCGCGCGTTTTGAGGTGCACGAGCGCGAGACGCTGCGCAGCAAACGCACGCTGGCGCGTGAGGAGTGGGTGAACTTTCCGGGCGGTGGTTTGCGCCTGTTCGAGACGCTGCATACGCCGTTTCTGGGGCCGGATGGCAACATTATCGGCGTGGTGGGCGTTGGGCGCGACATCACCGAGAGAAAGCGCATGGAAGACGCCCTGCGCAATGCCGAAGTTGTCTACCGCACCATCTTTGAGAACGCCGCCGAAGGGGTGTTCACGTCTCTGCCCCGCGGGCGCTATATCGCGGCAAACCGCGCCATGGCCGAGATGTTTGGCTACGCCGGACCGGAGGCCTTTGTGGCCGAGGTGCAGGACATTGGGCGCGAACTGTATGTGGACCCGCTTATGCGCGGGACGGTGCTGGACGCCGTACGCGAGCATGGCATGGTGCACGGCTTCGAGTACGAAGCCCGCCGCCGCGATGGCTCCACATTTTGGGTGCGCAGCAGTTATCGGGGCATCTTTTCAGATGATGGCGAACTGGAGCGCATTGAAGGCATCGTCACAGACGTGACCAGTTGGCACAGAAAGACCGAGGAACTCCAGCGCCTTGCCATGCATGACGACTTGACCGGACTGTCCAACCGCACGGTGTTCTACGAAAACTTGGAGCGCATGGTGGCGCAGTCGCGCCGTACGGGCGAGAATGTTGGTATTCTTGCCCTCGACCTTGATGGCTTCAAGCAGGTGAACGACCGCCACGGGCATCAGGTGGGGGATGAGCTGCTTGTTGTGTTGTCGGGGCGCATCACCACCCACCTGCGCAAAACCGACGTCGCCGCGCGCCTTGGCGGGGATGAATTCGGCATCCTGCTGTGGAATGTGGAGGATGCGGACGCCCTGAGGCGCTACGCCGAGGACTTGCTCGCGGCCCTGTCTGAGCCGTGCGTCTGTGGCGGGGTGTCGTGTCAGGTGGGCGCGAGCATTGGCGGCAGCCTGTGCCCCATGCATGGCGAGGACCCGGAAAAGCTGGTGCGCTGGGCGGACCGCGCTCTGTACGTGACCAAGCGGCAGGGCAAGAACGGCTTCACCCTTGCCGACGCCGAAGACACTGCGGACTAAGCCTGCCCTCGCGGCTGAGCGCCCTGCGCCCCAAAGCCCTGACAACACCGCCGCCAAGTTGAGACGGCCTCTGAAAAAAAGCGCCCCGTGTGGGGCGCTTTGTGTTTTTGCGTGATTAAAAGCGGGGGCGTTTGGGCGCCGCTGCCGTTTCGGTCTGCACGGTGTGTTCGCCTCCGGGGGCGGGCGGGGCGTCTTCTGAGTGGGGCGGTTCGTGCGTGATGCCGTGGCGCGTGTACTGCGTGGCGATGCCTTCCTCGCGGAAAAGGGTCGCCAGCCCGCGCGTCATGTCGCTCTTGAGGCTCCACGCGGAGGATGGATTTTCGGCCCATGCGGCAATCCAGCACACCACGCCGTCCGGCTCAAGGCGCATCACCCAGAATTGCGGGTCGTCGCGGTCGGAGAAGCTGTCGCTCTGGGTGGCGATTTTTTTGGCGTTGCGTTCCACGTATTCAAGGTCCACATCGTAGGCGACCTTGAACTCAATATACGCCCAGATGATGCGCTCAGTGATGGTCAGGTTCAGGAATTCCTTGGTCATCATCCGGCTATTGGGGATGACGTAGCGCCGCCAGTCCCAAATTTTGATCTTGGTGTGCGTGGGCGAGATGTCCTCCACGGTGCCGTAGTGGTCGTCGATGATGACCACGTCGCCAACGCGGATTTGGTTGGACAGCGAGATGACAACGCCGGAAATCATATTCTCCACATACGGTCGCGCGGCAATACCGAGGATGACGGTAAACGCCGTGATGAACAGGGAGAGCATGGTGGACGGGATGTTGCCGATAAACGGCAGCGCCCCGGCGATGACGGCAAAGGTGAGCACGCCGCCAAAGAGAAATTTTTGGATGACGGAGAAGCGGCGGTCCACCTGTTCCGTCATTTTGCGCTTGCGCTTGATTTTGGAGCGGCGGGTCAGCGCGTCGTTGGGCAGGGGGTCCAGACGTTTGATTTTGTCCAGACGTTCTAGTTTGCGCTCCTTGACCGATGTGACATGCCGCTGGGCGCGCCACAGGATGAGGATGGCGATAATGGCGACAATTCCCAAATACAGAAGCGGGATGTTGTCCTTGATGAGCGCGAGAAATTCCATGCCGTAACGGCTCCGGTGCTTGTGTGGTTTCGCAGGGCTACCCAGTTGTAAGTTTTCGCTGAAGCGGGCGCGGCGTCAAGAGCGCAGTTGCCGCTCTGCCAGCGAAGCGCGGGACGCAAGAGCGCCCCGGTGTTGCCACCGGGGCGCTTTGTCTTTGCGGAAAGAAAAGAGCCTAGGCGCCGACGCGGCTTTTGTAGGACTGCACCGTGTTTTTCAGGAGCATGGCGATGGTCATGGGACCAACGCCGCCCGGAACGGGAGTGATGGCGCTGACGCGGTCCTTGATGGCGTCAAAGTCGCAGTCGCCGACAAGGCCGTTGTCCGTGCGGTTGATGCCCACGTCAATGACGATGGCGCCGTCCTTGACCATGTCGCCGGTGACGAAGAGCGGGCGGCCGATGGCGGCAACGATGATGTCGGCCTCGGCGCACAGCTCCTTCAGGCCGGGCGTGCGGGAGTGCGCCACGGTGACGGTGGCGTTGGCAAAGTCGCCATAGCCCCACAGCATCATCGCCATGGGCTTGCCCACGATGTTGGAGCGGCCAATGATCACGGCGCGCTTACCGGCGGTGGTGACGTTGTGGCGCTTCAACAGTTCTATAACGCCGGCGGGCGTGCAGGGGGCGAATCCGGGTAGGCCAAGGGCAAGGCGGCCCATGCTGACGGGATGGAAGCCGTCCACGTCTTTGGCCGGGTCGATGAGGTCCAGACAGGCTTGGCTGTCCAGCCCCTTGGGCAGGGGGAGTTGCAGCAGAATGCCGTCCACGTCCTCGCGGGTGTTGAGGTCGCGGATGAGGTCTTCCAGCTCCTGCTGGGTCACATCCGCAGGCTTGCGGAAGGCCAGCGAGGTAATGCCCGCGTTTTCGCAGGCCTTTTCCTTGTTGCGCACGTAGACCTGTGAGGCCGGGTCGTCGCCAACAAGGATAACGGCGAGGCCGGGGGCCCTGCCGTGGGTTGTCGCAAGTTCAGCCACCTGCTCGCTCAGTTCGCTGCGAATTGCGGCGGCGGTCTTCTTGCCGTCCAGCAGAATCATGCTCGGTTCCCCCTTGAAAAGAGTCGGATGAACTGGATAGGGCGCGGAAACCGTGTTTCCGCGCCCCTGTGACGAATGTTGTGCAGCAGTCGTTACAACCGTATCTAGTCCATGTCAAACCACTGTTCGGCCATGATGGGGCCAAAGTAGATGGCTTCGTCTTCCAGATCTTCCTCAATGCGCAGCAGCTGGTTGTACTTCGCAATCCTGTCGGAGCGGCACAGGGAGCCGGTCTTGATCTGGCCGGCGTTGACGCCAACGGCGAGGTCCGCGATGAAGTGGTCCGCGGTTTCGCCGGAGCGGTGGGAGATAACGGTGGTGTACGCCGCCTGCTTGGCCATCTCGATGGTGTCCAGCGTTTCGGTGACGGTACCAATCTGGTTCAGCTTGATGAGGATGGAGTTGGCCGCACCCTCTTCAATGCCGCGGGACAGAATCTCGGGGTTGGTGACGAAGATGTCGTCGCCCACCAGCTGGATTTTGTCGCCGAGTTCATTGGTCAGCAGCTTCCAGCCTTCCCAGTCGCCTTCGGCCAGGCCGTCCTCAATGGAGATGAGGGGGAAGTCGCGGGTGAGTTCGGCGTAGTAGTCCACCAGTTCCTTGGCGTTGAAGGACTTGCCTTCGCCCGCGAAGGTGTAGGTGCCGTCTTTGTGGAACTCGCTGGCGGCGGCGTCGATGCCAAGGGCGATGTCGCGGCCCGGCGTGTAGCCTGCGGCCTCGATGGCGCGGATGATGTACTCAAAGGCCTCGCGGTGGCTCTTGAGGTTGGGGGCAAAGCCGCCCTCGTCGCCCACGGAGGTGACGTGGCCATCCTTGGCGAGGATCTTCTTGAGGTTATGGAAGGTTTCCGCGCCCATGCGCAGGGCTTCGGCAAAGGAGCCAGCGGACAGCGGCATGATCATGAACTCCTGGATGTCCAGGTTGTTCGGGGCATGCTCGCCGCCGTTGATGATGTTCATCATGGGAGCGGGCAGCACTTTGCCGTTGACGCCGCCAAGGTACTGGTACAGCGGCAGGCCAAGGTGATTGGCCGCGGCGCGCGCCACAGCGAGGGACACGCCAAGCATGGCGTTGGCGCCCATGCTGGATTTGTTGTCGGTGCCGTCAATGTCCAGCATGGTGTTGTCGATGGAGGTCTGGCGGGTGACGTCCATGCCGACAACGCCTTCGGCCAGCGGGCCGTTGACGTTTTCCACGGCCTTGGTCACGCCTTTGCCCATGTAGCGGGCGGTGTCGCCGTCGCGCAGTTCAAGGGCTTCGCGGGTGCCGGTGGATGCACCGGAGGGCACAGCGGCGACGCCAGTCGCGCCGGATTCGGTGGTGACCTCCACCTCGACGGTGGGATTGCCGCGGGAATCAAGAATTTCACGGGCCCATACGTTAACGATGGTGCTCATGGCTCGCTCCTTTTTATACGAAATGGTTGTTCATGGCGGAAGAATCGGGCCTGCGCCACAACGGGGCATGCCCGCAAACGTCAAAATACTATCAGAAGCGCGGGGATTCATCCATACAGGCATACGCCAGACCGCAAAAGAGCAGGTCCGGGCGTACAATGTCCAGCGAGGGGCAGACCCGGGCCACGCTTTGGGCCAGCCCGCCAGTGGCGAGCACGGTTCCGCCGCCGCCGAGGGCTCCGGTCATGCGGGTGATGAGGCCCTCAATCATGGCGGCAAAGCCGAAGATAAAGCCCTGATTGAGGCTGTGCATGGTGTCGAAGCTAAAGGAGAACTCCTCGCCCGGCAGGTCGAGGGTGAGTTCGGGCAGGCGGGCGGTGCCGCAGGAGAGGGCCTTTGCCGCGCTCTCCATACCCGGGCAGATAACGCCGCCCAGAAAGGTGTTGCCCTGCACGCAGTCCACAGTGGTGGCGGTGCCGAAGTCCACAACGACAAGGTTGCGCGAGTCCACCATACGGCGCGCGCCGTAGGCGGCCACAAGGCGGTCCGGGCCTACGTTGCCTGGCACGTCGGCAATGTTGTCGAAGGGCAGCGGCAGGTGGTCCGGGGCAAAGCGGGCGCTGACGCCAAAGGCGCGGTCTGCGGCCTCGCAGATGTGCGGAACAACGGCAGGCACTACGGAACACCCGGCAACGCCGGAAATACGCCGCGTATCAACGTCCCACACCCGCGCTGCGTGCAGCAGGCGCTGCGCCCACGCATCAGGCGAATCCGCAACGGTGGGCAGCGCAAGCGTTGCAACAGGAAAAGGGCCGGCTTCTGGTGACCAAAGCGCGACCTTCGTGTTAGTATTGCCTATATCTATAAAGATGACGTGGGATGCATGCATGGGTGTTTCATCCATTGAAACGAACGGGTGGCGTTTCCATGTCCTGTCACTCGTCAGCGACTGTAAAGGTTTGAGACGGAATTTCAAGCGGTTATTTTACGTAAAGTCGTGGGACCGCCTTGTCCTTTGGTGCATCGGCGTATAAGTATTACGGTTGAGAATATCAAGATTTTCAGAGCATAGAACCCGAATATCTGGAGGCTCGCATGGATCCGTCTGTACTTGTGCCGCGTCCGGGGGGATTGATGGTGGAGTGGGGCTGGTTTCAATTTTTCCAGCTGCTTACATTCATCGGTCACCTGCTCTTCATGAACACCCTGCTTGGCAGCGCCATCATGGCCTTTGCCGAGGGCATGCGGGAGGGCAGCAGCACCCCGGTTGGCCGCCACGTCTCGCGGAAGCTGCCCACCACTGTTGCCCTGACGGTCAACTTCGGCGTTGCGCCGCTGCTGTTTATGCAGGTGCTGTATGGGCATTTCTTCTATGTTTCCGACATTCTTATGGGCCCGTACTGGCTGGCTGTTGTTGGGCTGGTCATTCTTGCCTATTACGGGGCCTATATCTGGGACTTTCGCTTCGACAGCCTTGGGGGCATGCGTCAGGTGATATTGGGGGCGGTTATCGTCTTGCTGCTTGGCGTGGCCTTCCTGTTCACCAACAACGTGTCCATGATGCTGACGCCGGCGCGCTGGACGCAGTACTTTGAGGCACCGGGCGGCACGTTCCTGAACTTTGGCGAGCCAACCCTTGTGCCGAGATATCTGCATTTTGTGGTGGCGTCCATCGCTGTTGGTGGGCTGGTACAGGGAATCTACTGGTCGCGCAAGCGGCGGCGCAGTCTGCCCGGTGCGCAGGCCATTGCCGCGCGCGGCATGAATGTGTTTGCCTACGCCACGGCCGTGCAGATTGCTGTTGGCTCATGGTGGCTGGTGAGCATGCCCCGCGACGTGATGCTTGTCTTCATGGGCGGGCGTCCCTTTAACACCGCCGTCTTCCTCATAGCGCTGGCCCTTGTGGCCTGCTGTCTCATCTTCGGCTTCCGTGGGCGTGTGGTTCCTGCGGCGGTTGCCCTTGTCCTGACCGTGGTGACCATGGTGGGCCTGCGCGAACTGGCGCGCGTGGCGTACCTTGAACCCTTCTACAAGGTGGCGGAGCTGCCCTCGTCGGGCCAGCATTCGCCGCTTGTCATGTTTATCGTGTCATTGTGTGTGGGACTTGGCGTCATCGCCTATGTGCTCAGGCTTGCATCGGAAGTCCGGAAGGAGGAAGCGTAGCATGGACTATCCAGTCTGGCAGATTCCATTCTTTGGCGGCGGGCTGCTTGTGGCCATCATCGCCGTGGTGCATGTGTTTGTGGCCCACTTTGCGGTGGGCGGGGGCCTGTTCCTTGTGCTGACGGAAATGAAAGGCCACCGCGAAAACAACCCTGCCATCCTTGAGTATGTGCGGCGGCACACCAAGTTTTTCCTGCTTTTGACCATGGTCTTTGGCAGTCTGACGGGTGTGGGCATCTGGTTTATCATTGCCCTCACCAATCCGGCGGCAACCCTAACCCTTATCCGGACCTTCACCTTTGGGTGGGCGACGGAGTGGGTGTTCTTCGTGGGCGAGATTGTGACCCTGCTGGTGTACTACTACACCTTTGGGCGCATGGAGCGGCGCAAACACCTGACCGTGGGCTGGCTGTACTTTGCCTTTGGCTGGCTGTCGCTGTTTATGATTAACGGCATTATCGGGTATATGCTGACCCCCGGCCAGTGGGTGGAGACGGGCAACTTCTGGGACGGATTCTTCAATCCCTCCTTCTGGCCCGCCCTTGTGTTCCGTTCGCTGTTGGCCTTTACCATCGCCGGGCTGTTCGCCTTCCTGACGGCCTCCCGTGTGAAGGACGAGCCGGTGCGCCTCAATCTGATGCGCTTCTCCGCCATTTGGGCGGCTGTGCCGGTGCTGCTGATGGTGCCGGTGTCGTGGTGGTATTTTCAGGCACTGCCTGACGTGCCGCAGGCCATGATCACCGGGCGCAACAATGAAATTATGCCCTTCCTGCAGGCATTTATCACCGTGGCGCCTATCATCGTGGTGCTGAGCATGTTCCTGACCCTGCGCATGCCGCGCGAGCTCAAGACGCTGTTTGCCTCGCTGCTGCTGGTTGCGGGGTTTGTGCAGATTGGCTCCTTTGAGTGGATTCGCGAGGCCGCGCGCCGCCCGTACATTATCTATAACTATATGTTCTCCTCTGGTGTGACGTTGGCGGACGCTGCCGAGGCCAACGAGAACGGCTTCCTCAAGACGGCCAAATGGGTGCGCCATACCGATGTCACGCCGGAGAACCGCCTTGAGGCCGGGCGCGATTTGTTCATGAAGCAGTGTCTTAGCTGTCACAGCATTGATGGCCCCTCCAACGACATTCTGCCCCTGACCAAAAAATTCTCCGTGCTGGGCATGGATTCCCAGCTGGACGGGCAGGGCAAGATCAACAACTACATGCCGCCATTCTTCGGCACGGAGCGCGAGCGCTGGGCCTTGGCGTCCTATATTGTCGAGGGCCTGCACGGCAAAACCGAAACCGAGCCAGAGACGGAACTGGTGGAGGCCACCACGCCCGAGATGCCGCCCTTTGACGCGGAGAATGATGAATATGTGCTGCTGTCGTGGAACAACCTCGGCATGCACTGCATTTCAGACTCCGACCCGTACTGGATTCTGCTGCCGCCGGCCAATGACCTGTACTGCCAGCTTGTGCGCCGCGGCGAAATGCCCGAAGTGGTCAGCGATGGCGTGACCATCACCTACGAGGTGGAAGAGGGCTTTGAGAACCCCGCGCAGCATGTGCGCTTCTGGGAATTCGCCGAACAGCTCTTTGGCAAAAAGCTGCCCGAGAATGTGGGCGTTTCCGGCAACGGGCTGACCGGGGAAATGCACTACAGCGAATCCCTTGGCGCATTTGAAGCCGGACTGATCCCCGTGGTGCCGTATCCGGATTCCGGCGGCTATCACCCGTACCCTGTGTTCACCATCACCGCGCGGGACGAGGCCACCGGCGAAGTGCTGGCAACGACCAAGACCGTCGCCCCCACCTCAACGGAAATGGGCTGCAAGAACTGCCACGGCGGTGAGTGGCGCGTGGCCGGAGTGGCGGGCTTCTCGGATGAAACGTCGGCCGACGTGCTGGCCGTGCATGACCGCAACACCAAGACCAAACTCCTTGAGATGGCCGAGAAGGGCGAGCCGCGCCTGTGCCAGAGTTGCCACCCGGACCCGGTGCTGGCCGCCGAGGGCAAGCCGGAACTGCTGAACCTGCCCGCCGCCATCCATGGCTGGCACGCCAACTACCTGACGAACCGTGGTGCGGAGGCCTGCGCCTACTGCCACCCCAATAATCCCGAGGGCCCAACCAAGTGCCTGCGCGGCATCCATGCCGAAGTGGGGCTGGATTGCACCAGTTGCCACGGCACGCTGGAGGACCACGCCCTGTCGCTGCTGAAGCATGAGGATGCAGCGGGCAAGCCCGGGGCAAAGCGCCTGATGCAGCACCTGCGTCCGCGCGCTGTGGAGAGCAAGGCCGACATCAACCCGCGTGTACCGTGGGTGAATCAGCCTGATTGTCTCAACTGCCACGCTGGTTTCCAGCCGCCTGAGACCATGGACGCCTTTAATACGTGGACGGAAGGGGCTGATGGCCTGTTCCGCATGCGCAAGGGCTACATGGGCGCGCTGATGTGTGGCACCTGTCATGGCAGTCCGCATGCGGAGTATCCGGCGGTACAGGAAAACGGCTACGGTAAGGACCGTGACAATATCGCCCCATTGCAGTATATGGGACACGCCGGGCCCATAGGGTCGCGCGGGAATTGCGCGCTGTGCCACGTGGGAACCGAGATGACGCCGGAGGATTCCGCGCATCATCCCATGGGCTTCCGCTAGCATTGGCGGGCCCAGAGCCGATACAATCATAAAGCGCACCCCGGCCATGCCTATGGCGTGGCCGGGGTGTCTGTTGCCCACGGGGCACCTCGGCCTGTGGCGTTATATCCCTCGGCACGCACTGCATGCACCGTGCATAGCAGTGCCAAATGATGGACAAAGTGTCTCCTTGTGCTGAGCCTCTTGACCTTTGCATGTGCGTCGGGTAAACATCCCGCGCCAGTCAAGCTTGACTAAATGGGAGAGGTTCTTTAACAAGAACCTCTTTTATTTTTTTGGGACGGGAAACGTATATTATGTTCGACAGCCTTTCAGACCGCCTAGATTCAGTCTTTAAGAAGTTCAAGGGCCAGGGGCGCCTTGACGAATCAAACATCCAGCAGGGCCTGCGCGAGGTGCGTCTTGCGCTGCTTGAGGCCGACGTCAACTTTAAGGTCGTCAAGCAGTTTACGGACCGCATCCGCGAGCGCTGCCTCGGGCAGGAGGTGCTCGGCAGCCTGACCCCCGGCCAGCAGGTCATCAAAATCGTCAACGACGAAATGGTGGAACTGCTGGGCGGCGAAACGCAGGACGTTGACCTGCGCGGCACCCCCGCTGTCCTTATGATGGTGGGCCTGCAGGGTTCGGGTAAGACCACCTCGGCCGCCAAGCTGGCGCTGCATTTTCGCCGCGAGCGGAAGCTGAAGCCGTATCTCGTCCCCGCCGACGTTTACCGCCCCGCAGCTATCGACCAGCTCCAGACCCTTGGCAAGCAGCTTGAGGTGCCGGTCTATCCGTCCACTCCGGATATGAATCCTGTGGACATCTGCCGCGAGGGCATCAAGGCCGCGCAGGAAGCAGGATGCGACGTTGTCCTGCTGGATACCGCAGGCCGCCTGCACATCGACGAAGAGTTGATGCAGGAGCTGGCCAACATCAAGACGGCTTGCACGCCCGGCGAAATCCTGTTCGTGGCCGACGCCATGATTGGTCAGGAAGCCGTCAATGTTGCCGAGTCCTTTAACGAGAGGCTTGACATTTCCGGCGTTGTGCTGACCAAGATGGATGGCGACGCCCGCGGTGGTGCGGCCCTGTCCATCAAGTCCGTCACCGGCAAGTCGGTGAAGTTCGTGGGTGTTGGCGAAAAGGTGAGCGATCTGGAGGTGTTCCATCCGGACCGCGCCGCTTCGCGTATTCTGGGTATGGGTGACATGCTCACCCTTATCGAAAAAGCCCAGACCACGATGGACACGGAAGAAGCCGAAGCCATCGGCAAAAAATTTCAGCGCGCGGAATTCGACTTCGAAGACTTCCGCACGCAGATGCGCCGGCTGAAGAAGCTGGGATCCCTTGAGGGGATGCTGAAGCTCATTCCCGGCATGCGCGGGCTGAAGGACAAGCTCGGCGAGATGTCCATGCCTGATAAGGAAATGGCCCGCGTAGAAGCCATCATCAACTCCATGACGATGGAGGAACGCCGCAATCCCTCCGTCATCAATGTCAGCCGCAAGGAGCGCATCGCCCGCGGTTCCGGCGTCACTGTGAACGACGTGAACCAGCTGGTGAAGAACTTCGAGCAGATGCGCAAGATGATGAAGAAGATGATGGGCGGTGGCAGCAAGGGCAAAAAGCCCCGTATGCCCCGCATGCCCAAGGGGATGCCCGGCTTGCCCGGTGCACCCGGCGGGATGCCTGGTGGGATGCCTGGAATGCCCGGTATGCCCGGCATGGAAGGGATGGACGGTTTGGAAGGCATGGGCGCCCCCGGTGGCGGCTCATCCAAGCCCAAAACCCAGCGCAAAAAGCGTAAAAAGACCGCCGGCAAGAATAAAAAGCGGAAAAAGAAGTAATACCGGAGTAGACCGGGCCGCGGTGTGGGCCCGAATCCGGCTCGGATCGCGGTCAGGCAGGTGCGGGTTTTGCGCAGACTGCTTGCATTTTCTTTCAATTGTAATACTATCTATCAGAATGGGGGAAACCACATGGCTCTTAAACTGAGACTCACCCGTATGGGCTCCAAAAAGCGTCCCTTCTACAGGCTTGTCGCTATCGACAGCGCCACCCGTCGTGACGGTCGGCCGCTGGAATTCCTGGGCCACTACAATCCCATGGTCACGCCCGTGGAAATCAAGATCGACACCGAGAAGGTGCAGAAATGGGTGGAGCGTGGCGCTACGCCCTCCGATACCGTTCGTTCCCTGCTGAAAAAGGCCGAGTCTGCCAGCGAGTAGTATCCGTTCGTACGGACGTCACACGCGGCGATGTGTTCTGCAGTAAATCTGATTTCCCAGCCGGAGGTCATCATGTTGAAGGATCTGATTTCCTACATTGCGAAATCCTTGGTCGATAATCCTGATGCGGTCGAGGTTTCGGAAATTGAGGGAGAACAGACTTCGGTGATCGAGCTTAAGGTCGCCAAGGAAGACCTCGGAAAGGTTATCGGCAAGCAGGGGCGCACCGCCCGGGCTATGCGAACCATCATAGGCGCGGCTTCCACCAAGGCCCAGAAACGGGCTGTGCTGGAAATCATCGAGTAGGGCTGGGGCCTTTCTCCCGGCTCCCTCGCCCTGCGCTACGCGCCGTGCTGCGCGGCGACGTGCTGTACGCGGTTCATCGTGTGAATGCTTATGAGCAGCGCGAAATCGCAAGGCATGCCGGTTGGCAGCAAAGACCTCGTCGTCATTGGCGAGGTGACGAAGCCACACGGACTCAGAGGGGAAGTCTGCATACGCTCGTATGCGGACTCCCCTTCTCTTTTTGATCAGCTCTCCGCTGTGTACCTCCGCCCCGGTCCCCAGGCCGAAGAGGCCGAAGAACCGACGCCGCCACCCCGCAAGGGGCGCGGCAGACGCCCCATGCGTCCGCGAAAGCCCCGTCTGCGCCGCTACAGCGTTGCATCGTGGCGCTCGCACAAGGGCGCGGTGCTTGTCACCTTTGAGGGCGTGGCGGACAGAACAGCGGCGGAGGCCCTGCGCGGGTACGAAATGCTCGTGCGCGAGGCCGACCTGCCGGAACTCACCGACGAGGAACTGTATCTCTATCAGATAGAGGGCCTGAGTGTGGTTCTGGAAGGCGGCGAAGCGCTCGGCACCGTGCGTGAAGTGCAGATGCCCGCTGGTCAGGAGCTCTGGGCCATTGATACCCCGGACGGCAGGGAAGTGCTCTTCCCCGTTGCCGAGGAATTCGTGCGCGATGTGGACCTTGACGCCCGCGTCGTGGTCATTGCGCCGCCGCCCGGTTTGCTCGACCTGTATCTTGGGGACGACTAGCGCCCGCCGTCTCGCGGCGCGCGTCGTCCTGACCGGAAAGGATCATCCTACGTGCAGTTCCATCTTGTCTCTCTCTTCCCCGAGTTCTTCGATTCCCCGCTGTCCAGCGCCATGCTGGGCAAAGGCGTGGAGGAAGGGCTGGTGGGCTTTACCCGCATCAATCCCCGGGACTTTACGGAAGACCGGCACCGCACCGTGGACGACAGACCCTACGGGGGCGGTCCCGGTATGGTGATGATGTGCGACCCGCTGACAAAGGCGCTGGACAGCATTGAAACCCCCGGGCGCATGCTGGCGCTGACGCCGCGCGGCCGTCCTATGGACCAGGCCTTCGCGCGTGAGCTTGCCCAGGAGGAGAACATTACGCTTATCTGTGGCCGCTACGAGGGCATAGACGAGCGCGTGTTCGAGGAATATCCCATCGAGGGCGTCTCGGTGGGCGACTTCGTCCTCAATGGGGGCGAGGCAGGCGCGCTGTGCGTCGTAGAGGCTGTGTCCCGGCTGGTGCCGGAGTTTATGGGACATGAGGACTCCGGAGACGAGGAGAGCTTCTCCCATGGGCTTTTGGAGTATCCACACTACACGCGTCCTGCGGAATTTCGCGGACGCAAGGTGCCGGATATTCTGACCTGCGGCGACCATGGCCGTATTGCCGAGTGGCGGCGACGCAAGGCACTGGAAGTGACACTTGCGCACCGTCCGGACATTCTGGCTGATGCAGCATTGACCGAGGACGATATCCGCACCATGCGCGAAATTCGGGCTGCTGGCGGAGTTGGAACGCTTGGGCGCAATTTATACGTGGCGTTACTGCATGCGCCGGTGCTCAATAAATTTGGGCAAACCGTCGCTGTGTCTTTGACAAATCTCGACGTTCACGATATAGCCCGCGTTTCGCGCACCTACGGTCTTGGAGGGTACTACATAGCAACCCCCCTCGCCGACCAGCGGAGTCTGCTCGAAAGGCTGGTCGGGCATTGGCTCGAAGGTCCGGGCCGAAAGGCCAACCGCGACCGCACCGACGCCTTTGGCTCCATCACCACGGCGCACGATCTGCAAGAGATCATCGCCGACGTGGAGCGCAAGACGGGGCAGCGCCCGACAGTCGTCGCCACTTCGGCGCGCGGCGCAGGGAGCGCTACTGTTCCTGCTGTGCAGAATATGCTGCAGGAGAGCCCGGTGCTTCTGGTTATGGGAACGGCTTCCGGCTTGGCGCCGGAGGTGCTGGAGGATGCGGATGCAGTGCTTCGCCCTGTGCGGAGTCTTGGTGCCTACAACCATCTCTCCGTCCGTTCCGCCACAGCCATTATCGTTGACCGCGTCTTGGGCGACGCGTATTAAAAAGTTTCGGCGACGAAATATATCCCGCGAAGGAGTTTTGATATGGACGCTATCCGTAAAATCGAAAGTGAACACCTGCGCCTTGACCTCCCGAAGTTCAAGGGCGGTGACACCGTCAAGGTTCACCAGCGCATCATTGAGGGCGAAAAAGAGCGCATCCAGGTTTTCCAGGGTGTTGTGCTCCGCGTGAACCGTGGTGCCACCAACAGCACCTTCACCGTGCGCAAGGTTTCCGACGGCATTGGTGTCGAGCGCATCTACCCGCTGAACAGCCCGTTCATCGAGCGCGTTGAAGTGTTGAGCGAAGGCAAAGTCCGCCGCAGCCGCATGTACTACCTGCGCCAGCGCAAGGGCAAGGCCGCTCGCATCAAGACCAAGAACCAGTGGGATTAATCCCGCGCAGAGCCGTCCGGCCGTCCCGGCCGGGGGCGACGCAGACGGCAGGAGACGTTGTCCATGCCGTTGCTTGCATGTGAGACAATGGCCGGGGATTCCTATCCCCGGCCATTTGCTGGTGTAGACGAAGCTGGCCGAGGCTGCCTCGCCGGTCCCGTTGTCGCCGCCGCCGTCATCCTGCCGGAGGAATTTGACCTCCCCGGATTGACGGACTCGAAAAAGCTGACCGAGAAGAAGCGGTCCATGCTTGAACCCCGTGTCAAGGCGCAAGCCGTGGCGTGGGGTATTGGTGTTGGGTGGCCGGTGGAAATCGACCGCATCAACATCCTGCGCTCTACCCTGACGTCCATGTGCCGGGCCGTGACCGCCATGAAGGTGCAGCCCGTGTACCTCGCCATTGACGGCAACCAGTCCGTCCCTCTTGATATTCCCCAGAGTTCCGTTGTTGGGGGCGACGGCAAGGTCGCGGCCATCTCCGCCGCGTCCATCCTTGCCAAAACCTTCCGCGACCGGCTCATGACCTCGCTGGACCGCCGCTATCCCGGCTACGGCTTTGCCGAGCACAAGGGCTACGGCACCAAGGTTCATCTGGAGGCCATCCGCCGCCTTGGGCCGTGCCGCATGCACCGTCTCACCTTCAGGGGCGTGCGCCCGGACGAGAAGCCGAAGCAGGAATCCCTGTGTCTGCCTGGCATCTAAGCCTTGGCAGGCGCGGCGAAAGCGCTGCGTCCGACTATCTGCAAAAGCGCGGCTACCGCGTGCTGGAGCGCAACTGGCGCTGCCGCGGCGGTGAGCTGGACCTCATTTGCTCCCGGAAGGGCACCATCGTCTTTGTGGAAGTGAAAACCCGGACCGGCAGCGCACAAGCCGACCCTGCCGGGGCCGTTACCGCGGGCAAGCGTCAGCGCCTGTCGCGCGCGGCGGCGGAGTACCTGACCCGGACGGGCAGCTGGGATGTGCCGTGCCGCTTTGATGTGGTGACCATCCTCCGCGACGCCGAGGGCGAGGCCCCGCGCATCACCCATTACGAAAACGCCTTTGAGCTGTCCGCGGGGAGCGGATGGCAGCCGTGGTGACGCCCCCCTGTTGTGCCCGGCGGCGAAAGTGCGTAGAGAAAGAGCAAACCTCCGGCGCCGCTGCGTGCCCATCTGATAGCCATGACTGATGAAACTGCACAGAATACAGAATTGGACGCCGCGCTGTACGTGGTGGCGACCCCTCTTGGCAACGCCGACGACCTGTCGCCGCGGGCGCGCCGCATTCTCGCCGCCGCGGATATGGTGCTGGCCGAGGATACCCGCCGCACCGGGCAGCTCTTCCAGCGCCTCGGCATCCCCTCGCACGGCTTTGTGAGCTTTCACGAGCACAACGAGGAGAAGCGCACCGCGCGCGTGGTTGAGGCCCTTGAGGCCGGGCAGAGCGTGGCCATGGTGTCCGATGCGGGCACGCCGCTTTTGTCCGACCCCGGCTTTACGTTGGTACGCGCCTGCCGCGAGCGGGGCATCACCGTGGTGCCCGTGCCTGGCCCCAGCGCGCCGCTCACGGCGCTGAGCGCCTGCGGCCTGCCGCCACTGCCATTTACATTTCTTGGCTTTCCGCCGCGCAAGGCCGGAGACCGGCACAAATTTTTTGCCGCCCATGCCCAGACCGGGGCGACGCTGATTTTCTTTGAGCGCAAAAACCGCCTCATGGAGACGCTTCAGGCCGCCCATGACGCCCTTGGTCCGCGCGAGGTGTGCGTTGCGCGGGAATTGACCAAGACGCATGAGGAATTTATACATGGACGGCTGGACGCCCTGACGGCACTGGATGTGCCGCTTCTTGGGGAATTTACCGTTGTGATTGGCCCGCCAGCCGAGGAGGCGGAAGCGGGCCGCGAGGCCGTCCTCGCCGCCATTGAGGAAGAGCGCCGCGCAGGCGGCAAGCCCCGTCAGGTGGCGCGCCGCGTGGCCGAGCGCATGGCGGGATGGTCCACCAAGGATGTGTACGCGCTGATGACCGGTGAGGGACCGGCGGCGCAGGGCGACGAATCCACAGCGTAGGGGAAGGCAATGGCTGAGGGGCAGATGGAGCAGCGCGGAAAACAGGCGCAGCGCGGTGCGGGGAAGCGGCAGACGTTTCCTTCGGCCCGGGTCCTGCACGCCTGCTTTGTGCGCACGCTGCTGGTCGGCGCGGGGTTCAACACGCGTGGCATGCAGAACATCGGCCTCGCCAATGCCATGGACCCCGGACTGCGGGCGCTGTACGGCGGCGGAGAGCCGCTTCGCCAAGCCCGCCGCCGCTATGTGGGGCACTACAACACCCACCCGTTTTGGACGCCGCTGCTCGTTGGCGTGTTCCTTGGGGTGGAGGTGAAGATTTCACGCGGTCTCCTTGCGCCGGAGGCCTTTGACAGCCTGCGGGGCACCACCATTTATGCCCTGTCCGCCATTGGGGATTCGTTTTTTGGCGGCAGCGTGCTGGTGCTGTGGTCGCTGGTGACATTTTTACTGTGGGCCGCTGGATATGGCTGGCTGGCCATGATAGTAGGGGTGGTGTGTTTTGCGGCGCTTCAGGCGTTCAAGGCATACACCTTCCTTGAAGGGTTCAGGCAGGGGCTCCAGTTTGTTCCCACCCTCAAGCGGTGGGACCTCATCAACTGGGGCCAGCGCGTCAAGGTTTGCAACGCCGCACTTGTGGTGCTGGTGTGGGGCCTTGCGTGGCCGGAGCCGTTCCTCTGGTACGAATGGCTGGCCGCCGTGCTGGCCCTTGGCGGGTTGGCCGGGGTGGTGTTCACCGCCGGACTGTCCCGCGAGGTGATTCTTGCGCTTCTTGTGGCCGGATACCTTGGGTATCCTTGGCTGGAGCGCTTGGTCGCCGGTCTCTTTACCTGAATACGCAGCACATGCCTGTGACGACAGCACCCCCGTACGGGTGATGATATATTGGAGGATATCGTGATCGAACCGGAAGAAGACGCCGAGGGCTACCAAAGCGCCGAAGTCTGCGTGCGAAATGAACTGGGCTTGCATGCCCGTCCCGCAGCGCGCCTTGCTCAGGAGGCGCAGCGGTTCGCCGCCGAGATCACGCTCACCATGGATGAACAGGAAGTGGATGCCAAAAGCATCCTCGACATCCTGACGCTGGCCGCGCCGCAGGGGTGCGACCTTGTCGTCCGTGCTAACGGCCACGACGCCGCAGAGGCACTGAAGACGCTGACAGAACTGTTCCAGACGCGATTCGGCGAGGATAAATAGTGGCCCAAAAGGTCATCACCGGCATTCCGGTCTCTTCGGGCATTGCCATTGGCAAGGCCTTCTTCATGAACCGCAGGCTGCATGGCACCATCCCGCGCCAGTCCATCGCGTCGGCCATTGTCGCCGACGAGGTGTCGCGCCTTGATGAAGCCATTGCGCAGGCCGCGGCGGACCTTTCCGATGTGCGCGAAGGCCTGCCCGCCGAGTTGCGCGACCATGCCCTGCTCATTGACTCGCACATCACCATCCTGCGCGACCCCAAGCTCGCCAAGACGGCCAAGTTCTACATTGAGGACATGCGCATCAATGCCGAGTGGGCGCTGCTCAAGGCCGTGAAGGACATGGAGCAGGCCTTCTCCACCATCAAGGACGACTACATTCGCGAACGCATTCAGGATGTCCGCCTTATGGCGGACCGGGTGCTCTCCAAGCTGATGGGCCTGTCCACGGAGCTTCGGGCCATTGAGGGCCGGGTTATCCTGCTCGCTCACGACCTTGCCCCGTCGGACACCGCCGGGCTGGAAGTGGACAAGATTATGGCCTTCACCACCACCGAGGGCGGCAAGACCTCCCACACGGGCATCCTTGCCCGCTCCCTGCAGATTCCGGCCATCGTTGGCGTCAGCGGGCTGGAGGAGAGCGTGCAGGACGGCGCGTTTATTATTATCGACGCGCTCAAGGGCCGCATTCTTGTGGAGCCGGACGAGAGCGAAATTACGTTCTATTCCGACCTGCAAAGCCGCTTTGAGACCTACGAAAAGAGCATCCACAGCAACTGCCATCTGCCCGGCGAGACCACCGACGGCTACCGCGTGCAGGTGAATGCGAATATTGAACTTTTTGAGGAAGTTGCCGCCGTGCTCGACCACGGCGGCGACGGCATCGGCCTCTACCGCACGGAATACTCGTACATGAACCGCAAAACCCTCCCCACGGAGGAGGAACTGTACGAGGAATACCGCGACCTCGCCCTTATCATGGACGGGCGCAAGGTCACCTACCGCACGCTGGACCTTGGGTCGGACAAGAACATGACCCAGTACGCCCAGTCGCAGGAGCGCAATCCCGCCCTTGGTCTGCGGTCCATCCGCTACTGCCTGAAGCACCGCGAGATGTTCAAGACCCAGCTGCGCGCCATTTTGCGCGCCTGTCTGGAAGGCAACTGCGCCATGATGTACCCCATGATTTCGGGGCTACGGGAACTGCGCGAGGCGAACAAGGTCCTCTACGAGGTCAAGGCCGACCTGCGGCGCGAGGGCGTGCCCTTTGCCGAGAATGTTCCCGTGGGCATCATGATTGAACTGCCCTCGGCCGTGATGACCGCCGAACTGCTGGCGCAGGAAGTGGACTTCTTCTCCATTGGCACCAACGACCTCATCCAGTATTCCCTTGGCATCGACCGGACCAACAAGGACGTGTCGTACCTCTACCAGCCGCTGCACCCGGCTGTGCTGCGCTCCATTAAGCTTGTGGTGGACGCCGCGCACCAAAGCGGCATTGAGGTCAGCCTGTGCGGCGAGGTGGCCTCGGACCCCTTCTGCGTTCCCATTTTGCTCGGCATGCAGATTGATTCCATGAGCATGAACCCGCAGGCCATCCCGGGCATCAAGCGCATCATCAGGCAAACCACGCTGGACGAATGCAAGGAACTGCTGCGCCGTATATTGGACTGCCGCACCGTGACCAAGATCAATCATCTGGTCATGGATTCCATCTTCCAGCGTTTCCCGGAAGAACTCACATTCTACTCGTCATTGCTCGACGCGGACGAATCGATATAGACATATGGCAAAACCAGCACCATCCGGCATCAAGATTATCGCCCAGAACAAGAACGCCCGACGCAACTATGAAATCCTCGATACCTTCGAGGCGGGCATTTCCCTCATGGGCTCGGAAGTCAAATCCCTGCGCGCTGGCCGCGTGAACTTCAAGGACGGCTACGTCCGCATTATGGACGGCGAGGCTATCCTCATTGGCGTGCACATTGCGCCGTATGAGAACGCTGTGCATACCGGCCACGAGCCGGAGCGCGAGCGCAAGCTGCTGCTGCACCGCCGCGAAATCGACGCCCTGTCCGCCAAGGTGGACCAGAAGGGCCTGTCCGTGGTGCCGCTGAAGATGTACCTCAAGCGCGGCAAGGTGAAGGTGGAGATTGCCCTCGGACGGGGTAAAAAGACCTACGACCGCCGCGACGACATCAAAAAGCGCGACATCGCGCGGGACACCGCCCGCGAAGTGGCGCGCTACAAGTAGCCCGCCCGCGAGGACGACACCAATATAAAGCCGCCCCGTGCGGCTTTTTTCATGTGCTGTAGCGTGGTTGCCCCCGCGCCCGGCGCTTCGTACACTGATTGTGCCGCGCCCGCGAAGAGGGCGCTCTCTGTTGGAGGAGGTTTTTCATGCTCACATCGGCCCAAAGCCGTTTTCTGACCGGTCTGTTCCCCGGCGACGCCTGCGCGCTGTCGCCTGAGGAAACCTGCGCCTTTGGCGGCGACTCCAGCCGCCTGTTCCACCAGCCATGGGCTGTTGTGCGTCCGGAAGGGCGGGAGCAGGTGCGGGAACTGTTGCGCTGGGCCGATGCGGAGCGTGTGCCGCTGTTTTTCCGCTCCCGCGGGACCAATGTTGTGGGCGCGTGTGTGCCGCAGGGCGGCGGCGTGGTGGTCTCTACCCTGCGCATGAACCGCATTATCGACATTTCGGAGCGCGACTTTGTGGCCGTGGTGGAACCGGGAGCCGTGACGGCGGACGTGCAGCGCGCCTGCGCGGCCAAAGGACTCTTTTATCCGCCGGACCCGGCCAGCGTGCGCATTTCCACCATTGGCGGCAACGTCTCCACCAATGCCGGGGGGATGCGCGCCGTGAAGTACGGCGTCACCCGCGAGTATGTGCTGGGGCTTCAGGCCGTCATCCCCGGCGGCGAGGTTATCCGCATGGGCGGGCGCTGCCATAAGAATGTGGTGGGCCTTGACCTGACGCGGCTCTTTGTCGGCGCGGAGGGGACCCTTGGATGCCTGACGGAGGTGACGCTCAAGCTTCTGCCCCGGCCGCAGGCCACGGCATCGGTGCTGGTGGGCTTTGCCAGCCTCGAACAGGCGCTGGAGGCCGCGGCTGCGGTGTTTCGGGCGGGCATATTGCCCGTGGCCATGGAATTTATGGCCGCTGAGGTGCTGGCCGCGCTGGAGCACGTGACGGTGCCCCCGTGGCCCAAGGGCACGCAGGCCGCACTGCTGCTGCAAATTGATGGCTCCGAGGAGTCCTTGTCCGGCGAGTTGGCGCGCCTTGAGGCGGCCCTTGGCGCCGAGTCCCCCGCCTTTTTGGAGGCCGGGCAGGGCGCGGCCGAGGAAGGGCTGTGGGAGGTGCGCCGCCTCATCAATCCAGCGTCGTTCCGCGTGGCTCCGGACAAGATGAGCGACGACGTCACCGTGCCGCGCGGCGAGGTGGCGCGCGCCATTGCGGGCATCCGCGAGGCCGCGGGGCGGCACGGGCTGACCGTGCTCACCTTTGGGCACCTTGGCGACGGCAATATCCACGTGAACATCATGTACGACAAGGCGGGCGGAGAGCTGGAGCGCGCCACAGCCCTCAAGCGCGAGGTGCTGGGCGTCGTGCTGGGCGCTGGCGGCACCATGTCCGGCGAGCACGGCGTGGGGCTGACCAAGTATCCGTACTTTGACGAGCAGATTGGCGCGGCGGAGCGCCGCCTGATGCGCAGCATCAAGGCCAGCTTCGACCCCAACGGCATTCTGAATCCCGGCAAAGCCTACTGACCTGTTTTTGCAGGTTTTTTCTGTGAACGGGCCGTTCCATCCGTGGCGATGGGGCGGCCCGTTTGCCGTTTTTGCCCGCCCGCCCCGGCGCCGCGCGCACAGCACTGCGCGCCGGAGGCCGCGCCCGGGTTGCCCGTCTTCGTGAATTCACGTAATTATTGGATGATACGAGAAGTCCGTTTCCGCTATGGCTAGGGAGGGATGGATGCCGTTTTTCATTCTTGCTGGCGTCATTTTTGTGTTCGCCGTGATCTTTGCGCTGTATGTGCGCGGCGTGCGCGAAAAATATATCGAGACCATCCAGCGGCTGCGCGTGCAGCGCCGCCGCAAGGAAATCGATATGGGCGACGCGCAGAACGACATCGCCATCCGTAAGGAGAATGTGAAGCTGCTGGAGCGGCATTTGGAGACCCTGCGCCTTGAGCACGAACGGGAAAAGCGCCGTCTGGCCGAGGAGGCCGCCGCAGGCGAGGAGCGCACCGCCCTGTCTGTTCTGGAGTCCATGGGCCGCGTATCGCAGGAGGACATTGACCGAGCCGAGGAATTCCGCGCCAAGTCGGGCAGCGAAGCGAGCATTGAGGAAGTGCTCGTTCTCTTGGAGATTGTCAGCCCCGAAGAGGTGCAAAATGCCAAGGCCACATCCCGCCGCTAAGAGCGCCCCGCCCATGGAGTGTTGCCCATGACGGTCATCTACATCTCCATCCTTGTTTTGCTGTTCCTTATGATAGGTCCGGCCTATTACGCACGCATGACCAAAGGCTATACGGATATGATCCGCAAGCTGGAGTACGAGGTGCAAAAGCTGGACGATGAACTGGAAAGCATGCTGGCCGAGCGCGACGTTCTGCAGGAGCGTGAAGACGAACTCAAGGCCGAACAGATTGCCATTGTGCAGGCGCAGCACGGGCTGACGTCCTTTAGCGAATCCGCCGTAGAGTACGATTCCGCCATCGGCTACCTGATGCAGGCGGGCAAGATGCGGCAGGAGGACCTGCAAAAGGCGCAGGACTTCAAGGAAGGCTCGCAAAGTCCGTATGACTTAGAAGAAGTACTGATAATGCTCGATATCGTGTCGTCGTATGATATGGAGTTGGCCAAAAAGAAGGTGGCCGGGAAGTGAAAAGCGCGGCATTTGCATGCGCTGTAATACGTACTCTGTCGTTTTCGTGACTGTATTGATTCTTCTATGGCTGTTCTATACCATTGCGCGGATTTGAATCATCCGGGAGGGAGTATGGAACAGTTGCTTTGCGCAGCGGTGATTGCCGGAGGGGTGGCCCTGTGCGCCGCCCATGCGGTGAGCGTACGCAGCGAGTGCCTGCGGCGCCTGAACGAGGCACGCAGCGTTGTGGAACGGTTGCAGGACGATGTGACGCACCTTGGGGAGAGTGTGTCGCAGCGCCGCGAGGCCGTGACCAAGCTGGAGCGCGACGTTCTTGAGTGCGAGCGGGAAATCATCCGTAATGCGGAGCGCGAAAAGGCGCTGGAACAGACCGGGGGCGCTGCATGAGCTTGCTGGTGACCGCCGGTCTGTTGCTTTTCCTCGGTTCGGGCTGGGCGCTGTTTGTGTCGCGCATGCGGCGCGATTACCAGCGAGTGGTGCACATGGTGGAGCTGGAGCGCATGCGCCTTGAGCACCGCCGCGATGGTCTGCTTCGCGAGCGCGAGTGCCTTGACCAGCGCCACAGTG
The DNA here is from genome assembly GCF_054657395.1 of Desulfobaculum senezii. NCBI lineage: Bacteria > Pseudomonadati > Thermodesulfobacteriota > Desulfovibrionia > Desulfovibrionales > Desulfovibrionaceae > Desulfobaculum > Desulfobaculum senezii. The sequence goes on from NZ_BAAHYU010000003.1 coordinate 775,727, forward strand.
CGCTCAGGCAACGCATGGAGGAGTTGCGCGAGGAAGCCGGAACCGTGGCGGAGCGCCGGCAGTGCCGCGAGCAGTGCTCGGTGGCGCAGTGGCTGGTGCGCATGGGCAAACTCACCGAGGCAAACCTTCGCAAGGCCAAGGAGTATTGCTCCGGAACGCGGTGCGAGCTGCCCTTTGAGGAAGTGCTGGTCCTGCTGGAGATGGTGTCTCCGGCGGACGTGCAGGCCGCGCGCGGCGCTGTTAGCGCCGCTTCGCGTACTGACTCATAAGCACGCCGCACAGGACCAGAACGGACGCCGCCATCTGCTGCGGGTTCAGCCGCTCGCCTAGAATAACCCAGCCCATAATGACCGTGAACACCGGAATGAGATTGATAAAGGCCGTGGTCTTGCTGGCCGGAATTTTACTCACGGCGTAGTTGTGCATGCCGTACCCGCCAAGGGAAACGCACACGCCAAGGTAGACAATGGCCAAAACCGGCTCCATGGGGAAGCTGGTGGGCAGCTGCGTCCCCGGCAAAAAGAGCAGCGGGAAAAAGAACACCGCGCCCGCCACCGCCTGAAACGCCGTCAAAAAGTGCGGCGAATACCGATACGACAGCTTTTTCAGCGAAATGATGTAGCCCGTGGCCGCGCACATGGCGAGGCCCTCCAGCGCGTTGCCAAGGATGGGATTCGGCGCGCTTTCCGTGGCGGTGCCGGACAGGCTCAGCCAGATAACGCCGCCCATCGCCATGCAAAAGCCAATCATCATGGACCGCGAAATGGTCTCCCCCAGCAGGGGCACAGCGGTCACCGCCACAAGCAGGGGCAGTGTGGCCGTCACCATGCCCGCCTGCGAGGCGGAGGTGTACTGCAGCGCGTTGGACTCAAAGACAAAGTACAGGCACGGCTCGCACAGGGCCATAAAGCCAAGGGTCTTCCAGTCGCCGGGCTGGTAGCGCACGGTGCGCAGAAGTTTGTAGAATGGGGCGAGGGCGATGCTGGCTACGGTGAGACGGCCAAAAATCATGACGTAGGGGTCAAAGTACTGGAGGACGACCTTCATGGCGACAAAGGAGCTACTCCAGAGGAGAATGGCGGCGAAAAGAACGATGTAGGGCACGAGGGTGCCCGTGGTAGGACGAGACGGCATTCGAGGTCCTCTTGCGACGGGTTTGTGGGATGTGTTGCGGTTTGCCGTTGTCTATCGGCCCGGCATGTGGAAGTCCAGCGAATTCGGTTTTGCTGCGGGGCGCCGCATTGACTGGAGCCCGGTGCGGACGTATTGTCTTCTCTTGCGCTGCTGCCGCGTTTTTCCGCTGCCATATGACGCGGCGGCGCAAGGAACTCCCACCGCATGAAGACATCCACACTACCATCATCCACCACCGGCGCATGTCAGGCGCAGTGCATCCAGTGCGGGCGCTGCCTTGAGGTTTGCCCCCTTGTGGCGGCCACGGGCCGGGAAGAGCTTGGCCCACGGGGCAAAATGCTCCTGCTGGATCGCCTTGCCGAGGCCCCGGAAACCCTCACGGAAAAGGACGCCGCCCGCCTTGCTGGCATGTGCCTGACCTGTGGGCGCTGCGCCCGGGCCTGTCCGCAGGATGTGGACGTCCCTGCCGCTGTGGCCCGCGTGCGCGCCGCGCATCCCGGCTTTGCCCGGTGGCTGTGGAAGGCGTGGGTCGGCTCGGCGCGGCTGACATGGCCTGCTGCCGGCGGCCTTGGCGCGCTGCTTGGACGCGGCGAATCGCCCCGGCAGGGGCAGGTGGGCCGCGCTGTGGACCGCCTTGCCGCCATGGGGACCACGGGCGCTGTAACGCCATGGATTGTGCCCGAAACGCCCCCGGCTTGCGCTCCGGGCGATAAGGCCGTACTTTTCCCGGGATGTTTGGCCGCTTCGGTGCGCCGGTCGTGGACGGCGACGGCGGAGAAGCTACTGAGGTTTGCAGGCGTGGATGCGGCGCATATGCCGCGCTGGGACTGCTGCGGCGCCACCCTTGGCCACGCCGGATTGCCGGATGCCATGCAGGCCGCGCGCCGGCGCAATGTCTCGCAGTGGCGCAAGGCCGGGCGACCCCTCGTGGTTACCTTTTGCGCCAGTTGCCACGCCGGACTCGCCGCCTATGCGGCGGACGCCTCCCTCTTTGACAGTGAGGACGAGGCGCGGAACTTTTCTGGGGCCGTCACCCCCCTGAGCGCGCTCCTTGCCGGAGCCGTGTTTCGGGAGACGGACGACGCCCCCCGGCGTGTGGCCTATCACCGGCCCTGCCATGCGCCGCAGGATGACCCGGACGCCGCACTGCTTGACGCGGTTACAGACGGGCGGTTGCACCGCCCGGACCGGCCGCAGTGCTGCGGCATGGGCGGTGTGCTTCAGCTTGCCGCCCCGGACCTGTCCGCCACGGTGGCGGACGCGTGCTGGCAGGACCTTGCCGGAGAGGCTCCGCCCACGGTGCTCACGGGCTGTAGCGGCTGTGTGACGCAGCTTGCCGCCAGCGCGCCGGACGGCGTGGACGTCATCCACTGGCTGGATGCCGTCACTTTTCGTCAATAAGGCCCGCCCTGCGGGGCGCGGCTACTCATACATTTAGGAGAACTCTATGCTCGGTGCCATTGGCCGCAAACTTTTCGGAACCAAGAACGAACGCTTCCTCAAGCAGCTCACCCCCATTGTGGACCGCGTGAACAGCTTTGAAGACAAGGTGCGGGCGCTTGGTGACGCCGAGTTCCCCACCCACATCGCGGAGTTCCGCCAGCAGGCCGCAAACGGCCGCAGTCTGGACGACATGCTCCCCGAGGTCTTCGCCTATGTCCGCGAGGCCGGACGCCGCACTATGGAGATGCGCCACTTTGATGTGCAGCTCATCGGCGGCGCGGTGCTCCATCAGGGCCGCATCGCCGAGATGCGCACCGGTGAGGGGAAAACCCTTGTGGCGACCCTGCCCGTGGTGCTCAACGCGCTGTCCGGCAAGGGCGTGCACGTTGTTACCGTCAACGACTACCTCGCCCGGCGTGACGCCGAGTGGATGGGCAACATCTACAACTTCCTCGGCCTGTCGTGGGGCACTGTCCTCCACGGAATGACCGACGAGGAACGCAAGGCCGCCTACGGCGCGGACATCACCTACGGTACCAATAACGAATTCGGCTTCGACTACCTGCGCGACAACATGAAGTTCTATCTGGACCAACTGGTTCAGCGCGAACTGAACTTCGCCATCGTTGACGAAGTGGACTCCATCCTCATCGACGAAGCGCGGACGCCGCTGATCATTTCCGGTCAGGCCGAGACAGCCGTCGGCATGTACGCCCAGATGAACGACATCGTCGCCAAGCTTACGGCCGAGCGCGACTTTACCGTGGACGAAAAGGCCCGGTCCGTCTCCCTCACCGACGAAGGCGTGGCCCGCTGTGAGGAAATTCTGGGGCTGGACAACCTCTACGACCCGGCCAATATCACCTACCAGCACCATGTGCTGCAGGCCCTGAAGGCGCACAAGCTCTTCCGCCGCGACGACGCCTACGTGGTCAAGGAAGGCCAGGTGGTCATCGTTGACGAATTCACGGGCCGTCTCATGCCCGGCCGCCGCTTCTCCGACGGCCTGCATCAGGCCCTGGAAGCCAAGGAAGGCGTCAAGGTCGAGGCCGAGAACCAGACGCTGGCCTCCATCACCTTCCAGAACTATTTCCGCATGTACGACAAGCTGGCGGGCATGACCGGTACGGCAGACACCGAGGCCGTGGAGTTCAAGCAGATTTACGATCTGGACGTCTCCGTCATTCCTACACACCGTCCCATGGTGCGTAAGGACCATCCCGACGTCATCTATAAGGATCAGGAAGCCAAGTACAAGGCCATCGCCACCGAGGTCGCGGAGCTGCACCAAGAGGGTCGCCCCGTTCTCGTTGGTACCACCAGCATCGAAAAGTCCGAGCTGCTGGGTACGCTGCTGAAAAAGAAGCGCGTCCCGCACAGCGTGCTCAACGCCAAGCACCACGAGCAGGAAGCTGAAATCGTGGCCGAGGCCGGACAGCAGGGCAAAGTGACCATCGCCACCAACATGGCTGGCCGTGGTACCGACATTGTGCTGGGCGAGGGCGTCAAGGAGCTTGGCGGTCTGCATATCCTTGGTACGGAGCGTCATGAGTCCCGCCGTATCGACAACCAGCTGCGTGGCCGCGCTGGCCGTCAGGGCGACCCGGGTTCTACCCGTTTCTACCTCGCCCTTGACGACGAGCTGATGCGCCTGTTCGGCTCGGACAAGCTGTCCGGCGTCATGGACCGTCTGGGCCTGCAGGACGACGAGGCCATTGAAAACAAGATGGTCTCCCGCGCTATCGAGAACGCCCAGCGCCGCGTGGAAGGCCACAACTTTGATATTCGTAAGCAGCTGCTTGATTTTGACGACACCATGAACCAGCAGCGTACGGTCATCTACTCCCAGCGCCGCGACATTATGGCCGCCGGGCAGGAAGAGCTGGAGGCCATGGTCACCCAGTTCATCGACCAGACGCTGGAAGGCCTGTACGCGGAGCTTGAGGCCGCGAATGCGGACAATGAGGACGCGCAGGAGTTTGTTGCCGGACGGCTGGAGGAGGTCTTTGACCTTGGCCGCGCCGACGACCTCAAGGACGCCATGCCGGCCCTTGATGATGCGCGCAAGACCGTGCACGGCAAGTTGGCGCGCCTGAAGGTGGACGCCCCGGACATGTACTGGGAAATCTACCGCTACTTCCTGCTGGACAACCTTGACCGCAGCTGGAAGGAACACCTGCTGAACATGGACCACCTGCGCGAGGGCATTGGCCTGCGCGGCTACGGCCAGAAGGACCCCAAGCAGGAGTACAAGCGCGAAGGCTTCGAACTCTTTCAGGATATGCTGGAGCGCATCAAGGAAAACACCCTGCGCGCCCTGTGCCGCCTGCGCATCAAGAACGAGGTGCAGGAGGACGATTTCCAGCACAAGGAGCAGGTGGCCGACGTCAAGTACGCCGGTGCGGGCGATCAGGCCGCGGAGGCCAAGACCAAGCCCGTACGGCGCGACGCCCCCAAGGTGGGCCGCAATGACCCGTGCCCCTGCGGCAGTGGACGAAAATACAAGAAGTGCTGTGGCCGCTAGGTCCGCACAGCGGTCCTGACAGACCACGGCGTAGAAGGCGGAGGGCGAGAGCCTTTCGCCTTCGTCGGTTCCGGCGGCGCGGCCCTCTGCGCCGCCGCGGACCAGCATCCCCCCTCGACCCCTCACCACCGGAGACGACCATGCAGTTCCCTCAGGGATTTCGATGCGCCACCACCGCCGCGGGCTTTAAAACGCCCGGACGGGATGACCTTGCCCTCATCGTCAGCGATGTTCCGGCCGCCTCGGCCGGTGTGTTCACCACCAACCGCTTTCAGGCCGCACCCGTGCTCATCGGTCGCGAGCGCATGACGGAATCGAACACGGCGCGCGCCATCCTTGTGAATTCCGGTCAGGCCAATGCCTGCACGGGTGAGGAAGGCCTTGCCAATTGCCGCGAAACCCTCGCCCTTGCCGCCAAGGCCGCCAAACTGAAGCCCGACGCCATCCTGCCCGCATCCACAGGCGTTATCGGCGCGCAGTTTGCCATGGACACGTGGCGCGCGGCCACGCCCAAGCTGGGCAAGGCCCTTGGCAAGGTCGGCCCTGTGGAGGTCGCCAAGGCCATCATGACCACGGACACCTTCCCCAAGGTGGCGTGGGCTACGGTGGGCGAAGGGGAGAACGCGGTCCGCATCTTTGGCCTGTGCAAGGGCGCGGGGATGATTTCCCCCAATATGGCGACCATGCTCGGCTGTATCCTCACCGACGCCGAGGTGGACACCCCCGTATGGCGCCGCCTTGTGCGCCGCGCCGTGGACGGCAGCTTCAACTGCGTCACCGTGGACGGCGACACCAGCACCAACGACACCGTCTATGGCCTTGCCAACGGCGCAAGCGGCGTGTCGCTGGATGCAGTGGGCGAGGAGGCCTTTGCCGAGGCGCTGACTGAGGTCTGTCGCTCGCTGGCGTATATGATTGTGCAGGACGCCGAAGGCGGCACCAAGGTGGTGCGTATCACCATCAGCGGCGCCAAGACCGACGCCGAGGCCGATATGGCCGCCCGAGCCGTGGGCAACTCCCCCCTTGTGAAGACCGCCATGTTCGGGCAGGACCCCAACTGGGGCCGCATTGCTGCCGCCCTTGGCCGCTGCGGCGCGGTCTTCCAGCCGGAGGACGTGACCATCGCCATTGGCGGGCTGGTCATCTTCCGCGCCGGACAGCCCGTGGATGTGGACTTTGACAGCCTGTTGGCCTCGCACCTGCGGAAGCCCGACATCGACATAACCATTTCCCTCGGCGACGGGGAGGGGGCGTGCGAACTGCTCGCCTCGGACCTGACGCATGAGTATGTGAGCATCAACGCGGACTACCGCTCGTAGTCCGAAGGCAGAGCAGACGACAATGCATGATGATGAGAACACCTATGATTCCCCGGCCCTGAAGAATCTGGACATGGACCGCCTGAAGCGGCTGTCGGATTTTTTGTTTGAGGTCGGCATGCTCCGCAAAACCCCGCGCACGGGGTACCAGTTCCTTGGCACGGGGCAAGAAAATGTGGCGGAGCACAGCTTCCGCACCGCTGTTGTGGGATACGTCCTTGCCGAAATGGCCGGGGCCGACACCGCGCGGACCACGCTTTTGTGCCTGTTCCACGACCTGCACGAGGCCAGAACCGGCGACTTTAACTACGTGAACCGCATGTATAATGATTCCCGCCGCACCGACGCCCTGCGCGACGCCACGGCCGGAACCGGCCTGACCGAAGGCCTGCTGAACATGTGGGTGGAGCTGGAGGACGCCGGAACCAAGGAAGCCGAATTGGCGCAGGATGCGGACCAGATTGATTTCATCCTGAATCTCAAGGAGCAGGCGGACCTAGGCAATACCTACGCCACCAAGTGGCTGGAGGGGGCGCTCCAGCGTCTGCGTACGCCGGAAGGGCAGCAGCTTGCCGAAAAAATCAGCACAACGGACCACTCCGATTGGTGGTTCCTTGGGCCGGACCAGTCGTGGTGGAGCCGAAAAAACGGCCACGGCACAAAGGACTAGCCGCAAAACAGCACAGCGCCCCGCTCTCATGAGCCGGGGCGCTTTTTTCTGGGCTAGGGCTCGACGGGCAGGCGGATGATAAAGGTGGCCCCCTGTCCGGGCGAGGACTCCACGGTGAACAGGCCACCATGGTTGGTGGTGATGATAAAGTAGGACACGGACAGCCCAAGGCCGGTGCCGATGCCCGGCGCTTTGGTGGTGAAGAAGGGTTCAAAGATGCGTTTTTGCGTCTTTTCATCCAGTCCGGGGCCGTTGTCTGTTATTTCGATGCGTACACCGTCCGTGTCGCGCCGGGTGCGCAGGGTGATGCGGGATGTTGCTGTTATGCCCTGCTCCGACATGGCTTCTGCGGCGTTGCGCAGAACGTTGAGCACAACCTGCTCGATTTCCGTCTGGACCATGGAGACCGGCGGCAGGTCGCTGGCGTAGTCCTTTTCGATGGCGATTTGCTTGAAGTCGTAGCTTTTCTTCATGTCGTAGTCGCTGGCGGCCAGCTCCAGCGTGCGGTCCAGCAGGGCGTTGACGTCGGTCTTTTCGCGGTGGGATTCGCTCTTGCGGCTAAAGTCCAGCATATTGCGCACAATGCGCGCGGAGCGGGTGGCGGCGTCGCGGATGCCGGATATGTACCCCGTAATGCCGCGCTGCTCCATGTAGGTGCCCACGGCGGCGAGATCTACGCCCAAGGGGTCGGCCACGCGGATGTTGGCGGGCAGGGTGGGGGTCAGGCGGCGCTCCATATTTTGGATGCACTGCATGATGATGCCGAGGGGATTGTTAATTTCGTGCGCCATGCCCGCAGCCAGCCCGCCGACGGACATCATTTTTTCTGTTTGGATCATGATGTTGTCAATGCGCACGCGTTCGGTCACATCGTCCACGCGAACAACGGCCCCGGCGGACTCGCCGCCGCTGAGGGGAAAGACGGTGATGTCCTCGTAGAAGACGTCCTCGCCCACGAGGCGTTTGACTTTGGTTTGGCGTGACGGGGCGCCCTTGTGCAGGGCGCTTTCCAGCATGGGCTGGTATTCGTTCATGCTGGGGAAGATGTCCACAAACTGCTGGCCCTTGGCGGCGTCGGGCGGCACGGCAAGGCGCGACTCCGCCGCGGAGTTCCAGCTTGTCACCGCGCCCGAGGGACTGACGATGACAAGGGCCGAGGGCATGGAGTTGAAGGTGTTGTCCATGATGATGCGTAGGCGCCGGGCCTCGCGCTGGGCCGCAAGGCGCTCCGTCATGTCCAGAATGACGCCGATGATGCCTGCGGGCTGGCCGTCGGTGTGGACCATGGCGCGCGAGATGATAACGTCGCGGTCCGTGCCGTCCGGGCCGGGAAGGTGGGCCTCGTAGGTTTGGGCGCCGCCTTCGCGCAGGAGCTCTTCGTCCTTGCCCTCAAAGACATCGGCGTAGTGCTGGGGGGTAATTTCGGAGATGGCCGAGCCGATGATGTCCTCTTGCTCCATGCCATACAATGTCGCCAGCGCAGCGTTGCATTTGCGGTAGATGCCGTCCGTCGTCTTGAAATAGATGGGCACGGGCGTGGTATCCAGCAGGGTCTGGATGAAATTCAGCTCGGTTTCCAGTTCGTCTTCGGTCTGTTTGCGCCGCGCGATTTCCTTCTGGAGGCGGATGGTGGTCAGCCCCTGCGAGGACAGCATATTCACCAGCAGGGTGGAAAAGCGCATAATGCTTTCCACCTGCTCTTTGCTGTAAACGGGAACCTCGGCAAGGGCGGCCATGTAGTCCGCCTCGTCAAAGCCGAACTCCTGCGCCTGCTTGCGGAAGGCCTCTTCGTCAATGGTTTCAGTGTCGTAGAAAAATTGTCCGACGAAGAGGGACGCCAGGTGGACGCCGTCAATGATGATGGGGACGGCGACATCCCAGATTCCATTCTTGCACTTGTAGGCGACGTAGGGTTCGTCGCCAAGGCGTGTTGCAATGTAACTGTCGCTTTCGGTACAGCGCGTGCTTGTTTCCGGATTGGCGCGGTGAAACTGCGTGCAGATGCGCCGCCAGCCCGTTTCCACCAGCACCGTCCCGGCAACGTCCACAATGCCGATGGTAATGCCTGTGGCCGCGGAAAAGGCCTTGGCAAGTTCGCGCAGTTCATCGAGGTTGATGAGCTCGGTTAGTGTATGGTCATGCGTCACTGTGTCCTCGCGTGGTGCCGTCGCGGAGAGGTATGAGGGATGGGGGCGTAAAGCCGCGGCGGCAACAGGCAGACATCACGTATTGGGCGGCTTTGAGGGCGTCTGTTTCCCCTCGGGCGCCTTGGAATTGTCCGTAATGGGTTTTTCGTCCTCTGGCAGGTCCTCGGTGTATTTGGCCCGGATGGCGGAGATGACGTCCCATATGTCCAGAAAGCAGTCCACCACGTCGGGGTCAAAGTGCTGGCCCGATTCCTCCTTGATGACGGCGATTATCTTTTCGTCCGGCCACGGCGGTTTGTACGACCGGCGCGAAGACAGTGCGTCGAACACATCGGCAAGGGCGCAGATGCGCGCGGCGATGGGGATATTCTCGCCCTGCATGGGCTTGCCTGTGCTCTTGGCGTTGATGTCCATGCTCTTCACGCTGCCGGGGTAACCTTTGCCGTTCCATTTTTCATGGTGGCAGAGGGCTATTTCGCCGGACAGGGCGTCGAGCTCCGACGTGGCGTTGTTAAAGAGCTTGGCGCCAAACACGGTGTGAAAGCGCATGGTGGCGAATTCCTCGTCCGTGAGCTTGGCGGGCTTTTTGAGAATTTTGTCCGAGATGCCCACCTTGCCCACGTCGTGGAGCATGGCGGCAATGCGGATAAGGTCCTTGGTCTTTTTAAGTTCTTCTTCGGGGACGCCCTTGCGCTGCGCCCACAGGTGGTAGATTTCCGCCGAATACGCGCCAACACGCTGGACATGGGCGCCGGTTTCCGATGGATCGCGCAGCTCGGCCATTTGCATCATGCGCAGGATAAGCTCGCGCGTCATGATGGCGCGCTCAATGGCCACGGAAGCCGTGGTGGCAAACAGCGGCAGGTACTGCTTGGCTTCATCGGTAAAGGGCACGGACGCCCCGGTGTCGTCCTTGGCGTTAATCACCTGAATGACGCCCACCACCTTGTTTTGCGAGGTCTTGATGGGAATGGTGAGGATGGAGCGCGTGCGGTAGCCGGTTTTTTGGTCAAAGGCGGGGTTGAAGCGCACCGGAGAGTCGCTTGGCATGTCGTAGGCGTCGTCAATGGCAAGCAGTTCGCCGTGCCCGGCAACGTAGCCAACGATGGACGCATCGTTTATAGGCATAGCGAAGTTGCTATAGACTTCCTTGTTTACCGCGGTGGAAAACAGGGTGTCGTTGTGCACGTAGCTGAAGTGGAGCTTGCCTTCCTTGACCAGATAAATGGTTCCCGCATCCGCCTTGGTCACCTTGCGCACCCGGGTGAGGATGCGGTCAAGGATGGCGTCGAGGTCCTTGAGTTGCGACAGTTCATCGTTGACGCGGATAATTTCCGCGACGATGTCTTCGTGTGCCTTAGGGCACGGGCACGGATCGGCCATGGCTCCTCCAAATCGCTCGTCAGGTCGGGCAGTCTTTCATTGTAGATGATGGCGGGGGTGCGTCAAGATGCCGGGCGGAGAAAAGGGCCGCAGGCGCGTGCTTAACTGGTAAACCGTAGAGATACATGATAATGGATGAAGGCTGCCGGGACGTCCCGTTCCGGCCAATATTACGAGAGGACGGAAGCTACACGTAATGACCCGCTTTTTCGCCTGGATTGGTGCCGGAACCATCGCCCTCGTTCATGAGATGGGCAGTATGGCCCTGCTGTTTGCCGACGCGTGCGCGTGGCTGGTGCGGCGGCCGTTTCGGCTGTCCCTCTTTTTTCGGCAGATGGAGTTTGTGGGGGTGCGCTCGCTGTTTGTGGTGGCGCTGACCTCGCTCTTCACCGGTATGGTGCTGGCCCTGCAGACCTACTACGCCTTCCGCCTTTTTTCCGCGGAGTCCCTTGTGGGGGCCACGGTGGCGCTGTCCATGACCCGTGAGCTGGGGCCGGTTATCACCGCGCTGATGGTCACGGGGCGCGCCGGTTCGGCCATTGCGGCGGAAATTGGCACCATGCGCGTTACAGAACAGGTGGACGCGCTGACGGTAATGGCCATCAATCCCGTGCAGTATCTTGCCGTGCCGCGCATCATTGCGGGGCTGGTGATGCTGCCGCTGCTGACTGTTTTGTCCGACTTTGTGGGCATGGTTGGCGGGTATTTGGTGGGCGTGAAGCTCCTTGGCATCAATGCCGCCATTTTCATGAACAAGGTCTATGAACTTGTGGCGCTTGAGGATATTTATAACGGACTCATCAAGGCCGCCGTGTTCGGCGTTATTCTGACACTGGTTGGCTGCTACAAGGGCTTTACCACCACAGGCGGGGCCGAGGGTGTGGGCCGGGCCACCACGCAGTCCGTGGTGCTGTCCTCCGTGCTTATTTTGGCCAGCGACTACGTGCTGACGGCACTGATGATGTAGGACGATATGCAACCGATTATTACCTGCGAAAATCTCCAGAAGAGCTTTGGCGAGCAGGCCGTCCTGCGCGGACTGGACCTTGCCGTGAAGCCGGACGCCGTCAGCGTTATCATTGGCCGCAGTGGCGGCGGCAAGTCGGTGCTGCTCAAGCATCTTATCGGCCTTATGCGGCCGGATTCGGGGCGTGTGGTGGTGGATGGGCAGGACATAACGGCCTTTTCGGAAAAGGACCTTGTGCCCGTGCGCAAAAAGTTCGGCCTGCTGTTTCAGGAGGCCGCGCTGTTCGACTCCATGACCGTGGAGGAGAACGTGGCGTTTCCCCTTGTGGAGCACACGTCACTCTCGCGCAGCGACATCCGCGACATCGTGCACGACAAGCTGGCGGCGGTTGGGCTGTCCGGCGCCGGGGCCAAGATGCCTGCGGAGCTGTCCGGCGGCATGCGCAAGCGCGTCGGCCTTGCCCGCGCTGTGGCGCTGGACCCGAAAATCGTGCTCTTTGACGAGCCGACATCCGGGCTGGACCCGGTGATGTCTGCTGCTATCAATGACCTCATCCTGCGCACGCAGAGCGAATTTGGCGCAACGTGTGTGGTCATTAGTCATGATATTCAGGCCACTATGGCCATTGCGGACGATATTTTCATGCTGTACGACGGGCGCATCATTGCCAGCGGCACACCGCAGGACATTCAGAATGCGGATGATCCCGTGGTACAGCAGTTCATTCAGGGGCGCGCGGACGGCCCCATTGGCCTGACGTAACCCCGCCCCTTGTGCGGGACAATGGACCCAGACAAAGAGAGAGCGTATGGCTGGCAAAAGTGGAGCCGAGGTCAAGGTCGGCATCTTCGTATTCATTGCCGTGGTGCTGCTTGCCTTCATGTCAATGCAGGTGGGCGAAACGGATTTTTTGCGCGGCGGCGTGTATGACGTCAACGTCTACTTCGACAGCGTCACCGGCCTGAAACCGGGCGCACCCGTAGAGATTGCGGGCATTGAGGTAGGACGCGTCAGCGACATCCGTCTGGACGACGGTCGCGCGCGGCTGACCCTGGAACTGCGCGAGGATATCACCCTGCGCTCCGATGCGCAGGCAAGCATCATGACCCGGGGCGTGCTTGGCGACAAGTATGTCTCCCTGTCCGTTGGCTCGCGCGAGCTGCCCCAGATTGCCGAGGGCGGCGTTATTCAGCGTACGGACCGTTCGGCGGACCTTGAAGTGCTCATGAAAAAGGTCGGCCAGATTGCCGACGACATCGGCTCGGTGTCCAAGAGCGTGTCCAGCGTTATGGGCGGGCCTGATGGCGAACGCGACCTGCGGCGTACCTTCCACAGCATGCGCGACCTTGCCGTCACCCTGAACGACATGGTCCAGCGCAACGTGGAGAGCATTGACCTCATCGTCGCCAACATGCGCGACTTCTCCACGGACCTGAAGGATATCTCCTCGGCCAACAAGCAGAACATCAACTCCATCATCACCAATTTCGAATCCGCCTCCACGGGCCTCAAGGGGACCTTGAACCGCATGGACAGTGTGCTTGCCAAGATTGACGAAGGGCAGGGCACGGCAGGACGGCTGGTGAACGATGAAGAGATGGGCCAGAACCTGCACGAGGCCGTGGCCTCGCTGGAGAGTGTGACCCGTAAAATTGACGAAGGGCAGGGCACCCTTGGCAAGCTGGTCAACGACGATACCACCGCCCGCAAGCTGGACCGCGCGCTGGAAGGCATCAACACCTATCTGGGCAAGCAGGAGAGCTTTAAGACCAGTGTGGACTTTTCCGCCGAGTATCTGGCGGACTCCGGCGACACCAAAACCTACCTGAACATGCTTATTGAGCCGTCCGCGGACCACTTCTACATGGTGGGCGTTGTCTCCGACCCCAAGGGCCGCACCAAGGAGACCGAAACGACCACCACCCGCATCGACGGCAGCGGCAACCGCTCCACCGTGACGGAACTGGAAGAGAAGACCGAGCGCGACCAGATCAAGTTCAACGCGCAGATTGGCAAGCGCTGGGGCGACCTTGCCCTGCGTGGCGGTTTGTTTGAATCCACCGGCGGCGCGGGCGCGGACTACTACCTGTGGGACGACCGCGTGAAGCTGACCTTCGAGGCCTTTGACTTTGACGACGATGACCCGCCGCACCTCAAGGCCGGAGCCAAGCTTTTCTTCATGAAGAACTTCTACGCCATGGCCGGTGTGGACGACTTTGCCAGCGATTCCGGGGACAGCTCCTTCTACACGGGCCTTGGGCTGTACTTCACCGACGACGACATCAAGTACCTGATCGGCAACGCGCCGGTGCCCATGGGCGATTAGCATGAAGCTCGCCATTATTTCCGATACCCATGCCTACGACGTGACGCCGTGGATGGAGGCCGTGTACGAGCGGTACCTCGCCCCGGCGGATGTGCTGCTCCACTGCGGCGATTTTGCCAGCATGTCCGTGTGGGCGTGGCTGGCCCAGCATCCTGCCTTCCACGCTGTGGCGGGCAATATGGACGATTACAGCCTGTCGCAGGAGCTGGACGTGCGCCGCTCTCTGCGGCTGTCCGGCGTGGAGATCACCATGGTCCACGGTTTTGGCTACGGCCCGCGTGTGGGGCTTTCCGCTTCGCTGGCACGGGCCTTTGACGGGCAGGCGGACCTTGTGTGCTTTGGGCACACGCATCAGCCGGAATGGGCGCGCTATGGCGCGCTGCGCGTGGTGAACCCCGGCAGCCTGCGCGAGGGCGGGGCGGAGCCGACGCTGGCCTATGTGACCATTAGTCCGGATGGTGACCTGACGCATGAATCCGTGTCCGTTCCGGGCACGGTAGAGGCCGTGCGGCGCGGCGGCGCATAGCGCCCCGGCGCGCTGTGGCGGCGCAAACGTGAATCTGGCCCCGCCCATGCGGCGGGTCTGGCGTCCGGCAAGGACGCCGCGAGGGAAGATATGCAGTTTCGCACCGAAAAGGACAGCCTTGGCCCGCGCAAAGTGCCGCAGGACGCCTACTATGGCGTGCAGACTGTGCGCGCGCTGGAAAATTTTCAGATAACGGGTATTCCGTTTTCGCATTTTACTCGGCTGGTGCAGGCTGTGGCCTGTGTCAAAAAGGCCGCCGCCATGGCCAACCGCGACCTTGGCCTGCTGGATGACACCATCTGCGACGCCATCGTCCAAGCCGCGCGCGAGGTGCGCGAAGGCCACTTTGACGAGCATTTTCCCGTGGACGTTATTCAGGGCGGTGCTGGAACCTCGGTGAACATGAACGCCAACGAGGTCATCTGCAACCGCGCGCTGGAAATCATGGGGCATGAGCGGGGCGAGTACCAGCACATCCACCCCAACAACCACGTTAACCTGTCCCAGTCCACCAACGACGTGTACCCCACCAGCCTGAAAATTGCGCTGACGTGGTACTGCCATGACCTGCTCAAGGAAATGGACGCTCTTGTGGCCGCGTTTCAGGCCAAGGGCGACGAGTTTGCGGACATCATCAAGATGGGCCGCACCCAGTTGCAGGACGCTGTGCCCATGACCCTTGGGCAGGAATTTGCGGCCTACGGCGTGACCATTGGCGAAGACGCCGTCCGCTTGGAAGAGGCCGTGGAGCATCTGCGGGAGTCCAACATGGGGGCAACGGCCATCGGCACGGGCATCAACACCGTCGAAGGCTACGCCGCCGCAGTGTGCGGCAAGCTGGCGGACATCACCGGGCTGGACATCGTGCCTGCGGCCAACCTTATCGAGGCCACCAGCGATACGGGCGTGTTCGTGCTGGTGTCCGGCATTCTCAAGCGCATTTCCGTCAAGCTGTCCAAGGTCTGCAATGACCTGCGCCTGCTGTCCTCCGGGCCATACACCGGCTTTAATGAAATCAACCTGCCGCCCATGCAGCCCGGCTCCAGCATCATGCCCGGCAAGGTGAATCCGGTCATCCCCGAGGCTGTGAATCAGGTCTGCTATCAGGTCATCGGCAACGACGTGACCGTGACCCTTGCCGCGGAAGCCGGCCAGCTGGAACTGAACGTTTTTGAACCCATCATCGCCTTCAACCTGTTCCAGTCCGTGGATATGTTGGCCCGAGCGTGCTTTATGCTGCGCAAGCGGTGCATTGACGGCATCACAGCCAACAAGGAACGCTGTGAGGAGATGGTCCACCGCTCCGTTGGGGCGGTCACGGCCCTTGCGCCCTCTATCGGGTACGAGGCCGCCGCGGCCCTCGCCAAGGAATCTGCCTGCAACCAGCGCCCGCTGATTGATTTGGTGGTGGAGCATGGCCACATGAGCCGCGAGGACGCCGAACATGTCCTCGACCCCCTCTCCATGACCCGCCCGAAGCCCAGCGCCAAAAAGGGTGGCGAGTAGCCCCGCCGCTTGAAGGTGAGAGGGCAGCGCGCTGGCGCGAGTAGTGCCCGCAGAGACACAGGGAAATGCACGTCCTTGCAGGGCGTCACCCCGCGCGCTAGTAGAGGAAAACCACGCCGCTGAGGAACGTGACCCCAGCGCGCCGGAAGAGGCGCTATCCAAAATGAAGAGCCTTGGCACAAAGGGCGAGAGCGACGACATTTTGAGCGCCGCACCGTTTACGGTGCGGCGCTTTTTTGCGCCCAGCGTCTGGCGCCCTGTGTCTGTGGACTTGTCTTTTGCTGTGTTCGGCGCTGTGTCGGGGAGGCTGTGTCTGGGGAGAGGCTGTCTTTCGGGCGGTGTTCGTGCCCTCATCTGGGGGCCTGCGCGGGGCACTGTGCGCGTCCTGAATTGCCAAAGGTGCGGCCCCGGCGTGGCGGTTGACTGGTGAACGAGGACACATCGCGGCACTGCGCTGGCGGCCATGGGAGCGCGCGGCATACAAAAAGGCCCCCTCCGAAGAGGGGGCCTTGGAACTGCCGGTGTGGGCAGAGTGGTCAGCGCGTGTGCTAGCCCAAGAGCTGCATGGCCATACGCGGGAGCGAGTTGGCCTGGGAAAGCATGGCAACGCCGGCCTGCGCCTTGATCTGCTGGCGCGTGAACTCGGTCATCTCGGTGGCAACGTCCACGTCGGAGATGCGGGATTCAGCGGACTGCAGGTTCTCGGCCTGAATGGTCACGTTGGAGATGGTGGCGCTCAGGCGGTTCTGCATGGCACCGAGGTCGGCACGGATCTTGTCCTTGGACTGGATGGCGTTGTCGATGGCGTCCAGTGCCTTGGCGGCGTTGGCCTGAGTGGAGATGTTGTGGCCTGCATTGGTATTATCAATGTCGTTACCAAGGCCAAGGGCACTGGCAGTCGAGTCGCCAATCTTGACGTCGTAGAAGTCTTCAGCGCCGTCGTTCTTGGTGCCGAAGTGCACGCGCATGGCGCCGGAACCGTCGCTGGTGTCGTGCGCCGCGGACAGGTTGCCGTTGAGCAGGTGAATACCGTTGAAGTCCGTGGCGTTGGCGATACGGGTGATTTCAGAAGCCATGGACTGGTACTCGGAGTCGATGATCGCGCGCTGGTCGGCGTTGTAGGTACCGGTAGCGGCCTGCTCGGCGAGTTCCTTCATACGGATGAGCTTTTCGTCGATGACGCCGAGGGCGCCGTCAGCGGTCTGCACCATGGAGATGGCGTCGTTGGCGTTACGTGCACCCTGGTGCAGGGCGGCAACGTCGGAGCGCATCATTTCACGGACAGCCAGACCGGCTGCGTCGTCAGCTGCGGTGCCGACACGCAGGCCGGAGGACAGACGACGGGTGGAAGTGCCCAGAGCACCGTAGGATTCACTCAGGTTGCGAGCGGCATTGGCGGCCATCATGTTGTGGTTGATTACCAGAGACATAGTATTCCCTCCATAGATGTAATTTCAGCGTCCTTGCTGAGTTGGGCCCGTGCCCGTAATCACTTGCTAAGTATTTCGGCGGCTAAGGCGAAAGTGTTTAGGGAAAAAATGTCTTTTTTTCATGAAAGTCTAGAAAACCCGCGCCAGCTCTATGCTCCGAGGATGTTGAAAGTTTTGCGAAACGTTCTGTTTTGCATGCGCAATTGTCGTTAAAAAGCAGCAAATTGGCCCAAAACAGCCCATAAAGGCATGTTGAGACATTATCAAAAGAATGCGTGAAGCACCCCGGGCGGGGTTATGGTCTGCAAGGAAAAGGGGTTGGGAGAGGGGGGCGAAGAACGCTGGGTGGAGAAGGCGCAGGCGGCGGCATCTGCGCGGGGCGTCATACTGCCGGACGCGGCGGATGGATCATTATCATTAGAAGGACGGATTTGGCGGCGGACTGTGCCGCATCACGGGGAGAAAGGCGGGATTACTCGGCGGACTCCGGCTTTTGGACCGTATCCCAAACCGGGCTGTCGAAGAGATTGGCAAGAATGGTGTCCGAGACGACCATGCCCGTTTTGGACAGGCGCAGGTAGCCGCCGCTCATGCGGATGAGGCCGTTTTGCCGCAGGGCCTGCACCATGGGGGCGAAATCCTCGGTAAAGCTGCGGCCCGTCATGGCCTTGTACGCGCCAAGGCGCAGCCCGCGCGAGGTGCGCAGGCGCAGCATGATCATTTCCTTAAGGCGGGTGACGAAATCCAGTTCCTCGGCGTTGGCGTCAAGGGTTTCGCTGCGCAGGGCTGTGGCGTAGTCGCGCGGGGCGCAGGGCACCTGCCAGCGGCGGCCACGGATGGTGGAGACGGCGGACGGACCAACGCCGAGATAGTCGCGGCCCTCCCAGTAGCCAAGGTTGTGGCGGCTGGTAAAGCCCATGCGGGCAAAGTTGGAAATCTCGTATTGCAGGTAGCCCATGGATTCGAGGTATTCCGCGCCATAGATGAACATCTTGGACAGTTCCTCGTCTCCGGCGAATTCCAGCTCTCCGCGTTCGTCACTGTCAGCGAGGGGAGTGCCGGGTTCGATGGTCAGGCCGTAGCAGGACAGGTGGTCGGGCTTCCATTTCACCACGCGGCGCAGTTGGCCCAGCCATTCGGACAGGCGCTGGCCCGGCAGGCCCCAGATGAGGTCCACGCTGATGTTTTGAAATCCTACCATGCGCGCGGTGTCAAAGGCGGCGCGCGCCTCGGCGCCGCTATGCGGGCGGCCAAGCAGGCGCAGGGCCTCGTCGTCGGTGCTCTGCACGCCCATGCTCAGGCGGTTGACGCCAAGGGAGCGGATGCCGTGCAGATAGGACCAATCCGTCAGGGACTCCGGGTTGGCCTCGATGGTGAATTCCAGATTCGTCTTGAAGGAAAAGGAGTCGCGGATGGCGGTGACGATGTTCGTCAGCAGCGGCAAGGGGAGCAGGCTCGGAGTGCCGCCCCCAAAAAAAATGGTGCGTAGCTCAGGATGGTCGAGGCGTTGGCCCCAGTAGCGGATTTCCTTGCTGACCAAGGCGGCATAGCCGCGCATATCGCCGTCGGCAGGAGGGCCGGAATGAAAGGCGCAGTAGCGGCATTTGCGGGTGCAGAAAGGGACGTGGACGTACAGGAGCATGCGGCGCGAGTCTCGTGTTGGAGGTGGTGTGGGCGGTGAATCAGCGGATGATATACGCTGGTCGCGGCCGGCGGGCAAGCGGCGAAGTGGTTACGACCGCCGCTTTGTGGTGCGGCGCTGGGCCGGTGCGGTGCGCCGGGCGCGGCGCGGCGCACTGCGGCGCGGACCAAGGGCCGACCACGCGACAAGCCCAACAATAGCGGCCACCACGCCATGTACGGCGGCGGGCAGTACATAGGTGAGCAGGCGGTCGTTCAGTGCGGTGCTGACAATGGCCGTGTGGCCAAGGTCCGCCAGCGGACTGCACCATGTGAACAGGCTGTAGGCGTACTTGCCGGACGTCAGCTTCAGCAGGCCGATGAACAGCGCGCTGTGGGCTACGCCCCACAGGATGCCGGCGACAAGCCCCATCCCCCGCCTGGCAAAGGCCGCCCCCAGCACAAGGCCGGGCAGCCCCGCGGCGATAATGGCCGCGTACTTGGGCCACTCCACAGGGGAGAGGAACAGGGTGGAACGGTACAGAGTCTCTTCCAGCATGGGCTATTTGGATTCGGGTTTGATCTCGTGCTTGTAGCGCTCGTTTTCGCTGTAAAGGCAGCCGCAGTACTGCTGGCGGTAGATGCCCCACTCCTTGGACGTATCAATGCCTTCCTTCCAGCCTTCGCGGAAGTCCTGGTAGTGGAAGGCGGACGGGCATCCGGCCTGCATGTCGCGGCCCACCTGCGCGATGACGTCGTGCTTTTGGAACTTGCTGTAGAGCAGTGTGGTGGAGAACGCGTCAAAGCGCCCGCGTCCGGCGATTTGGGCCGTGCGTTCAAGGCGCATGGTGTAGCAGTGGAAACAGCGGTTCTGCTCGCGGAAGCTCACGGCGCGGAAGTACTTTTGCGTGTCGTATTCCTCGTCCTTGACGATGACCTTGAAGCCGAGGCGTTCGGCCACTTCCAGCGCGCCGTCGCGGCGGCGCTTGTACTCCATGAGCGGGTGGATATTCGGGTTGTAGAAAAAGCCCGTCACCTCAAAGCCCGCGTCCTGAAGGCGGCGCACAGGGGCAATGGCGCATGGGCCGCAGCACATGTGCAGGAGGATTCGTGGCATGGCGGTTCCTTTTGGCTGTTGGAGAAGCGGGGCGCCCGTGTGGACGCCCCGCCGTGGTTTGCGGATTTATTGCGGCTGGATGATGATGCTGACGCCGAACTCGTTTTCCAGTTCGCACAGCTTGGTGCGCTTGTGGTTGGAGAGGTAGGAGGCCAGTTCGCAGTCGCAGGGGTATTCAATGCTGTCGGTGGTGCCGTTTTTGCGCAGCAGGCGGAAGATATGCTTCAGGGCCTGCAGGGACTGCCACTCCAGATTGCGGCGCGTGCCGGTGCCGCCGCAGCAGGGGCACGGCTCCGTGCTGACGGACAGCGCGGAGGAGCCAAGGCGCTGGCGCACCATTTCCATAAGGCCAAAGCGCGACAGGCGGCCCACATCCGTGCGGGCGCGGTCCATTTTCACGGCGGCGCGCATGGTTTTTTCCACATCGCGGCAGTGGTTCTTGTCCTTCATTTCGATGAAGTCAATCACCACCTGCCCGCCGATGTCGCGCAGGCGTAGCTGGTGGGCGATTTCTTCGGCAGCCTCAAGGTTGGTCTTGAGGGCCATCTCGCGGAAATTCTTTTTGCCGCCGATTTTGCCGGAGTTGATGTCCACGGCGGTGAGCGCCTCGGTGGAATCAAACACCAGCCTGCCGCCGGAGGGGAGTACCACTTCGCGGTCGTACAGCGACTGAATCTGCTTTTCGATGTTGAAGCGTTCCCACAGGGTGCGCTCGTGGTCGGTGTGCAGTTTCACCAGATTGGGGCGCCGCGGGAAGACAAGGGCGGCCATTTCGGCCACGGTCTTGGACGTTTCCTCATGGTCCACCCAAATTTCGCCCACTTCGCTGGTGAGGTAGTCGCGTACCGCGCGGGAGGCGAGGTCCATCTCCTGATAGACGAGGGAGGGCGTCTTCTGGGTGGCGACCTTGCCGCGCAGGTCCTTCCACAGGCGCTTGAGGATTTTCAGGTCCTTGGTCAGGCGCGTTTTGCTTACGCTGGCGGCGGCGGTGCGCACGATGACGCCAATGCCGGGGCCGAGATTCAGCTCCTCAACCACCTTGCGCAGCATGGCGCGCTCTTTTTCGTCCTCAATTTTGCGGGAGATGCCAATCTGCTCGCGGCCGATGGTCAGCACAAAGTAGCGCCCGGGCAGGGACAGAAAGGTGGTGACGAAGGCACCCTTTTTGCCGGTGGGTTCCTTGACCACCTGCACAAGGACCTCGTCGCCGGAGCGCAGCACCTTTTGCAGGGGGGGATACTTGAATCCTTTCTGGGGCTTTAAATCGGAGTGGTAGTATTCGGGATGGACCTCATCCACCTGCAGAAAGCCGTTGCGCTCCGCCCCGTAGTTGACGAAGGCGGCCTGCAGGCTGGGGTCGATGTTGTTGATGACGCCTTTGTAGATGTTTCCCTTGGTCTTGGCCTGGTGCAGCATCTCGACGTAGTATTCTTCGAGCTTGCCGTCTTCCGTGATGGCCATTTCCACCTGTTCGCCGGGCAGAACGCTGATGTACATCTTCTGCCGTTTGCTTTTTGCCATAAAATATCGCCTCTGATGTAGAAATGTGCGGAGGCGCCGTGCATGCGGTGATTCGGCTAGTCCCGGAAAGCTCCGTAAAAGGCTTCTCCGCCATCGTCCTCGGCGGCGATGCGCCCTTGCTGCAGCAGGGCGTCCAGCGCGCGGCGGACGTCGGCGGGGGGCAGGACCAGTGCCTCGGCCAGTTGCCGGGCGGTCTGGGGCCTGCGGGACACGGAACCCAGCACGAGTTCCAGCACGGCAGTCTCGGAGAGGTTGCGCCGATGTGTGGCGGCCGCTCCAGTCTCCGTTGAAATGTTGTCTCCCTCCGCGGTGGAGGGGGTTGACCGCTGTGTCGTTTCGCCGGCGTGCTGCGGAGCAAGTTCCCTTCGCCACAGGGCGAGGGTCTCCGGCGGCACGGGCGAGGCGGCGCGCAGTGTGCCCGGACGGGTCATGGTGACAATGTCGACCCTGTCTGGCTGGAGCTCCGTCAGGAACTGCCTGAGTAGCGCGCGGTTTTCGTCGCTGTCGTTAACGCCCTGAACGAGCAGAACCTCTACATAGAGCTTGCCCGTATACTCGCGGGCAAAGGCCAGCAGGCCTTCGCGCAGCGCGGCGACGTCAAGACTGGGGTGCGGACGGTTGAGACGACGCATCTCGTCCGGGACGAGGGTGTCGATGGAAGGGAGCACCACGTCCGCCTCTGCGAGGTCACGGCGGACCGCCGGGTCCGTCAGGAGCGTGGAGTTCGTCAGCACAGCGACGGGAATCTTGGGAAAAATGTCTTTGACGCCGCGTATAATGGCGCCCATATCGCTGTTGAGGCACGGTTCGCCGCGTCCGCCGAGGGTAACGACGTCTGGCAGGCGGACGGCCTCGTCCTTCCAGTGTTTCAACTCATCCAGCACGTGCTGTGCCGGGACATAGGGCTGTCTGTCGCAGGTCAGGCTGGTGGTCCTGCCGACCTCGCAGTAGGTGCAGTCAAAGGTGCAGACCGCGTCGCCCAAAACATCAATGCCGAGGGACAGGCCGAGCCTGCCGGAGTGTACCGGACCAAAGACGAATGTGTATCCCAACGTAGCGTTTCCTCTTATACTCGATTTATGGACAGGGGGAAAGAGGCTTGACTTTCCTACCGTGTACCCATACCTCACGGGGTCTAATTTGGAGGATATTATGCTTGAACCCGGTCAACTGGTACTGCTCATCAGCCCGAAGGGCAAGCGTTACATGAAGGTTCTGGACCTTGAACAGGACCTGCATACGCAGGAAGGTAAAGTCGCCATGGCCGATGTGGCCGCGGCGGATTTCGGCTCGCTGGTGTATACTCATCTTGGCAAGCCGTTTCGGCTTGTACGCCCCACCTTGGCGGATATGGTCAAGGGTGTGAAGCGTCAGACGCAGGTGCTTTATCCCAAGGAGATCGGCTACTTGCTGGTCAAGCTGGGCATTGGCGCCGGCACGCGCGTTATCGAAGCGGGCAGCGGCTCCGGCAGCCTGACTGTTGCGTTGTCGCACACCGTGGGCGAAACGGGCAAGGTGTTCACCTATGAGCGCCGCCCCGAGTTTGCCAACCTGTGTCGCAAAAATCTGGAACGCTATGGCCTTGGCAAGAACGTTGAGCAAATCGTCGGCCACGATATCGCCGACGGCTTTGTGAAGAACACCGCCGACGAGGACACCCTCGCGGATGCGCTGTTTCTCGATGTCCGCACCCCGTGGGAATACACCCACCTCATCCCCGACGCCATCCGCCCCGGCTCGCCCGTGGCGTTTTTGCTGCCCACCATTTCGCAGGTGAGCGATTTGCTCAAGGCGCTGGAGAGCGGCCCCTACGCCGACCTTGAGGTGCTGGAGATTCTGGTCCGCCGCTGGAAGACCGTCCCCGACAGGCTGCGCCCCGAGGACCGTATGGTCGCCCATACGGGTTTCCTTGTCTTTGCGCGCCATCAGGAAGGCAGCGAGGACTACGAAAAGCACCGCCCCCGTGGCACCCGCGAGCGCAAGCAGGAGGCCGCGCGTGAAAAGCGCAAGGCCGAAGCCGCCAAGGCTGAGGCAGCCGCGCCTGCAACGCCGGAGAAGGACGCTTCCGCATCGGACGCATCTGTACCGGACGCGTAAACGCGTTTTTGGCTTGTTAGAGCCAGCTGCACTCGATTATGGCGAGTGAAAAACTATTCGTTTCGACTTTTCTCGATAAAGCGTGAAAAGTCGAAGCGAATTTTCGTGTTTTGGCAACATGGCTTGTATTGCGTAACGGAAATGTGATACTTCGTCTTGTTGCACTCACGCTTATATTCCCATCCATTCACTCCATATACGACGAGGTTAAGAACATGACCCGAAAGGACCGTACCGAAGGCATCTACAGCCGTCGCGAGGTGCTCGACGAGTCTGAACGACGCCAATACTATCAGATTCAGCTCAAAGAGCTTTTGACCTATGCCTACAGGTATTCCGAGGACGTCAAGAAGCGCTTCGACCGTGCGCAGTTCAACGTGGACAAGTTCAAGACGCTCTCCGACCTGAAGCACATCCCCATCATCAAGAAGAAGGAACTTATCTTTCTGCAGTCCATGGGGCCGCGTCTTGGTGGTCTGCTGACCAAGGACCTCGGCGAACTGCGCCGTGTGTTTCTGTCTCCCGGCCCCATCTTTGACCCCGAGGACCGCAACGACGACTACTGGGGATGGACCGAAGGCTTCTACGCGGCGGGCTTCCGCTCCGGCGACCTCGCGCAGGTGACCTTCAACTACCACCTGACCCCCGCAGGTCTCATGTTCGAGGAGCCGCTGCGCAACCTCGGCTGCGCTGTTGTTCCCGCTGGTCCGGGCAATACGAACACCCAGCTTGAGATCATGCAGAAGCTGCGCACCACGGGCTACGTGGGCACGCCCAGCTACCTGATGCATCTCGCGCAGAAGGCCGAAGAAGCTGGCCTGAACCTGCGTAAGGACCTGTTCCTCGAAGTGGCTTTCGTCACCGGTGAGAAATTCTCCGAAAAGATGCGCGCCACCATCGAGAAGAAGTTCGACCTCATCATGCGCCAGGGCTACGGCACGGCGGATGTGGGCTGCATTGGTTACGAGTGCTACCACTGCAACGGCCTGCACCTTGCCAACCGTGCCTACGTGGAAATTTGCCATCCCGACACGGGCATCCCGCTCAAGGATGGCGAGGTGGGCGAAATCGTCGTGACGGCGTTTAACCACACCTATCCGCTCATCCGTCTGGCCACGGGCGATCTGTCCTACATCGACCGGACGCCTTGCGCCTGCGGCCGAACCTCCCCGCGCCTCGGCAACATCGTTGGCCGCGTGGACACCACCACCCGCATCAAGGGTATGTTCGTGTACCCGCATCAGGTGGAGCAGGTGATGTCCCAGTTCGAGGAGATCAAGCGTTGGCAGATTGAGGTCACCAACCCCGGCGGCATCGACGAGATGACCATGAACGTCGAGGCCAGCAACTTCACGCGTCAGGACGAGCTGCTGCACGCCTTCCGCCAGCAGATCAAGCTCCGTCCGCAGCTGAACGTGGTTGCGCCCGGTACCCTTCCCGCACAGATCCGTCCCATCGAGGACAAGAGGAAATGGGATTAATCCCGGCCTCACATATGCGACACATACTCCGTCTTGGGGCCGCCGTCATTTTGGCGGCGGCCCTGAGCGGTTGCGCCGCGCTGTCCCCGCAGGAGGCGTCCCGCAGCGGGATGCCTGACTCTGCCGCTCTCCCGGCCGCCATGCCCGGCGACATCGTGACCGCCAGTGGCCAGCAGGTTGCCGCATCCGAACTCGCCGCTGCCGTGGCGGACGTGCGGTACGTGCTCCTTGGCGAGGGGCACACCAACCCCTGCGACCATAACGTTCAGGCCGATGTCCTCGCCCAGATGGCCGAGGCCGCGCGCGCCACTGGCCGCCCGGTCCCCGCCGTGGGGCTGGAGATGGTTCCGGTGACGCACCAGCAGGCGCTGGACCGCTTCAACGCCGGTGAACTCACTGCCGACACGCTTCCCGACGCCCTTGGCTGGGACGACGTGTGGGGTTATGCGTATTCCCTGTACCGCCCCATCTTCCGCGTGGCGGAGCAGTATGGCTTGCCCCTTGTGGCGCTGAACATCCCCAAGGATGTTGTCCGCGCCGTGGGTGCGGGTAAGCTGGAGGCCCTGCCCGCCAAGGAGCGGGCGCTGGTGCCGGAGCGCATCATCGGCCCCATGGACACCCAGCGTGAGTCCCTGCGCGAGGAGTTTGAACGGCACCGCGACATTATGGCTCATGGCGGCGAGGACTTCGACGCCCGTATTGAGCGCTTTGTGCGCGTGCAGTCCCTGTGGGATACCGTCATGGCGCAGCACGCCGTTGACGCCAGCCGCCGCCTGCACCGCCCTGTTGCCATTATCGTTGGCGCGGGGCACGTGGAGTACGGCTGGGGCATCCCCCACCGGCTGACGGTTCTTGCTCCGGACGCCCGTGTGACCACGGTTCTGCCGTGGCGCGGTCTTGAGCCGATTGACGCGGACGCCGCCGACTATTTCTTCCTGTGCCCCCTGCGTCACGAGAGCCGCCTCGGCTTTGCCGTGGAGCTGCATCCCGAGGGCGCGCTGGTGACGGCCATTGCCCCGGATACCCGCGCGGACCGCGCCGGAATGCGGCAGGGCGATGTTATCGTCAAGGCGCAGGGTATGCCTGTTCAGGCCCTGTGGACCCTGCACAAGGCCGCCGTGAAGGCCAACCGCGAGGACGACGGCCGTTTGCGCCTGACCCTTCGGCGCGACGGCGCAGAGCGCGACATTATCATTCAACTCACCAGACCCGGTCCCGGTGCACAGCCGCCCGGCACATCATAAAGTATCATGCCAGAACTTCCTGAGATTCAGACCATCGCCCGCGGATTGCTTCAAGAGCTTCGCGGGCGTCGCATCCTGTCCTTTGAATTGCTGTCCAAGGGCGCTGTGGAGAAAGGTCGCGGCGCACTGTCCCCCGCCCAAATCGAGCGCGCCCTTCCCGGCAGCATCATCCAGGGCGTATGGCGGCGCGGCAAAATGCTGTGCATCAATATCGCCAGCCCCAAGTACCCTCTGCTGCACGTGTGTTTCCACCTGAAGATGTCCGGCCGCCTGGTGGTGCGCCCCACAGGGGAAGCCCCGCACAAGCACACCCGCATTCTGTTTCGCCTGACCGAAGGCCAGAACCTGCACTTTGCAGACCCGCGCAAGTTTGGCTACTGCCGCGTTATGCCGCCGGAAGCCATGGAGCGCTGGCCCTTCTTTGCCAGCCTTGGCCCGGAGCCGCTGGAAATCACCGAAGACGCCTTTGTGAAGCTGTTTGACGGACGGCGCGGGCAGGTGAAGTCCCTTCTGCTGGACCAGCACTTCCTTGCGGGCGTGGGCAATATCTACGCTGACGAGTGCCTGTTCCGTGCGGGTATTTTGCCGCACGCTCCGGCCAGCAGCGTGGAGGAGGAGCGCCTGCGCGCCTTGCACGGTGCGTTGCAGGAGGTGCTGCTGGAGGCCATTGACGCCAACGGCAGTTCCATCAGCGACTACCGCGACGCCCACGGCGATTCCGGCGCCTTCCAGAATGATTTCAGGGTCTACGGAAAATACGGACAGCCATGCCGCAATTGCCAAACCACATTGGAGCGGCGTACAGTGGCGGGCCGTACTTCCACCTATTGCCCGACGTGTCAGCGATGACACCCTGACAGGACACCAATGAACAGTCATTCTCGAGGAATAGCCCGGAATGCCGCCGTTGTCGGCGGGGCCACCCTGCTGTCGCGCATTCTGGGCTTTTTGCGTGACCTTATCATCGCCTTTGCCCTTGGCGCGGGGCCGCTGGCGGACGCCTTTTTTGTGGCGTTCCGCTTGCCCAACCTCATGCGCCGCCTGTTTGGCGAGGGGTCGCTGACCATGGCCTTCGTCCCTGTGTACTCGCGCATCCGCGAGGAGCAGGGACGCGAGGCGGCCTTCACCACCGCCCGTTCGGCCCATATATGGCTGGCCATCGTGCTGGGCGGGCTCTCCGCCGTGGCGATGGTCTTTTCCAAACAGCTGACGCTGGCCATTGCCCCCGGCTTTGCTGCGGACCCGGAGCAGTTGGCCCTTGCCGCCGATTTGGTGCGCATCTGCTTTCCGTACACCATCTTCATCTGCGGCGTGGCCCTGAGCATGGGCATCCTCAACGCCGAGGGGCACTTTTTGACGCCGGCGCTTGCGCCGTGCGTGCTGAATGTGGTGCTTATTTGCGCGGCGCTGTCCGCCGTGGCGCTGGATGCTTCCGTGCCGCATGTGCTGGCCTACGGTGTGTTGGCGGCGGGGCACTTTCAGTTTGTGATGCAGCAGCCGGCCTTGCGCAAGCGCGGCTTTAGCTGGCGCGGGGCGTGGAGCTTTAAGGACGCGGGCGTGCTCCGCACCGGGCGGCTGATGCTGCCTACGGTGTTCGGCGCGGCTGTGTACCAGATCAATATTCTGATTGGGACGTTTTTGGCCTCGCTGCTCTCTGCGGGCAGTATTTCCTACCTGTACTACGCCGACCGGCTGGTGCAGTTTCCCTTAGGGGTGTTTGGCGTGGCCGTGAGCACGGCGGCGCTGCCCAGCCTGTCTAGGCTCAGCGCCCGCGCGGACATGGACGGCTTTCGCGAGGCCCTGAACGCCAGCCTGCGCCTGACCCTGTTCATTAGCCTGCCCGCCGCGGCGGGGCTGTGCGCCCTGTCCGAGCCTGTGGTGTCGCTGCTCTTTGAGCGCGGGGCCTTTGCCGACGGCGCTGTAGAGGCCACGGCCCTTGCCCTTATGGGCTACAGTGTGGGCCTGCCCGCCTTTGCCATTGTCCGCCCGCTGGTTTCGGCCTACTACGCCCTCGAGGACACGCGCACGCCCGTTATCGCCGCCACGCTGTGTGTGGCGCTGTACGTTGCCTGCGGCGTGAGCATGATGCAGACCCTTGGCCATGTGGGCCTTGCCCTTGCCACCACGGTGGCCTCGTGGGGCAATGCCGCTATTTTGCTGTGGGGCCTGCGGCGCAAGCTGGGGCAGTGGGCGACCTTCCAGAAGGGTGCGGCCCTGTTTGCCGTGCTGGGCGCGGCCATTGGCGGCGGCGCGTGGCTGACGGTGGACCTTGGCCTGTGGTCTGTGGCGCTTATTCCGCTGTGGGCTGCGGCCTACGCCGCATTGACCGTGCTCCTCAAGGTGCCGGAGGCGACCATGGTGTCGGATGTGCTGCGGCGCAAACTGACCCGGTGATGTGACTATCCTTTCCTGAGCCAACTGCCGCGCAAGCGGATTGCAGCGGAGAACGCAATGCACGAGATTGTTCTGATTCGCGTGACCGGGGACGACAGGCCCGGCATTCTCAATTCCCTGATGACGACCCTTGCCAGCTACGACGTCCACATTCTGGACATTGGGCAGGCCGTCATCCACAACACCCTGTCCCTCGGCATTATTATTGACATCCCCAAGGAGCAGGCCTCGGCCCCCATCCTCAAGGACCTGCTCTTCCGCGCCCACGAAATGGGCGTGACCCTGACCTTCTCCCCCGTGAGCGAAGACAGCCACGAGGCGTGGGTCGCCGGGCAGGGACGCAGGCGGCACATCGTCACCGTGCTCTCGCGCGAGGTGACGTCCTCGCAGATGCACCGGGTCTCCGGCGTCATCAACGCCCACGGCCTGAATATCGACTCCGTGACGCGCCTGTCCGGGCGGGCTTCCCTTGTGACGCCGGAGGAGAATCCCCGCGCCTGTGTGGAGTTTTCCGTGCGCGGCGAACCGGAGGACGTGCAGGCCATGCGCAGCGAGTTCATGGACATCTCCCGTGAGCTTGGCGTGGACATCGGCCTGCAGGAGGACAACGTCTTCCGCCGCAACCGCCGCCTTGTGTGCTTTGACATGGACTCCACCCTTATTCAGGGCGAGGTCATTGACGAGCTGGCGCGCCGCGCGGGCGTGGTGGACAAGGTCTCCGCCATTACGGAATCCGCCATGCGCGGGGAACTGGACTTCAAGGCCAGCCTGCGCGAGCGGGTGGGCCTGCTGAAGGGGCTGGATGCCTCGGTCCTGCCCGAGGTGGCGGCCAGCATTCCCATGACCGAGGGCGCAGGACGCCTTATCCGCAACCTCAAGAAGCTGGGGTACAAGGTCGCCATCCTGTCCGGCGGGTTTACCTACTTTGGTGAGCAGCTCCAGAAGGAATTCGGCGTGGACTACGTGCACGCCAACGAGCTGGAAATTGTGGACGGGAAGCTGACCGGCAACGTGGTGGGCGAGATTGTGGACGGCGCGCGCAAGGCCGCACTGCTCACGGAGATTGCGGGGAAGGAAGGCATTGACCTGCAGCAGGTGGTGGCCGTTGGCGATGGCGCCAACGACTTGCCCATGCTCCACCTTGCGGGCCTTGGCATTGCCTTCCACGCCAAACCCGTGGTGCGCGAGGGCGCGCGGCAGGCTATTTCCAACCTTGGCCTCGACGGCGTGCTGTACCTGCTGGGTCTGAGCGACCGGGAGGCCTTGGAGTAGGGCATGGACGCGGGCGAACACATGACGCCACAGGCCGCGCGGGAGTATTTCCCCCGCGGGCTGGTGCAACCGGAGGCGGGGTTTCGGTTCTCGGCGGATGCGCTGCTGTTGGCGTGTTTTGCCGGCCCGGGAGCTGCGCGGCGCATTGTGGACCTTGGCACCGGCTGCGGCGTGGTGGGGCTTGCCCTGCTGCTGCGAGATGGTGCGGGCACGGCCAGCGTTACCGGTCTGGATGTGAACCCGGAGATGGTCCGCGCCGCCACGGCCAACGCGGCGCGCCTTGGCCTTGGGGAGCACTTTTCGGCCATGCCGGGGAGCGTCAGCGAGGTGCGCGCCAGCGCCCTTGAAGGCGGCGCGCATGACCTTGTGGTCTGCAATCCGCCGTACCGTACGCCGGGGTCGGGACGCCGCCCAAAGGATGCCGGTCGCGACGCCGCGCGCTTTGAGGCTGTGGCGCCGGTTTCGGACTTTGTGCGGGCGGCGGCATATGCGCTGCGCACCAAGGGCCGCGCGTGTTTTATTGGCCTGCCGGAGCGCCTTGCGGGCCTTTTGGCCGACATGACGGCCAGCGGGCTGGAGGTGAAGCGCATGCGCTTTGTCCACTCCCGCATTGAGGACGCCGCACGGTTGGTGCTGGTGGAGGGTGTGCGGGGCGCCAAACCCGGTATGACCGTGGAAGCCCCCCTTGCTCTGTACACCGGACGCGGCGACGCAACGCTTTTGACGGACGCCGCGGTGGAGTTTTGCCCCTATATGGCGTGCAACGCCGGTCCGCGTTCGCGCTGACCGTTCTTTATATTTCAGTCTTTGCATAAAAAAACGGCCCGGATGAAGCGATTCATCCGGGCCGTTTGCGTGTGGGCTATATGGCGGGCAGGCTGTGCGCCGCATCGCCCAGTTCGGGCGGTACGGGCAGAAGGGGGCCTTCGGTCCCACCGTGACTGCGGGCATACTCCCGCAGGTGGTTGATACGGTCTTGCAGTTCCGGGTGTGTTGAGGTCAACCCGTCGAACCACCCCACGGTTTCGTTGTTTTCGGCAAGGCGCTCGAAGAAGTCCGTGATGCCGCCGGAATGGCCGTAGGCCCGCAGCATGGCGTCCACGCCGTATTCATCGGCGGCGGTTTCCTGCGTGCGGCTGTAGCCGAGTTCGGTGACGTTGAGCATCCCGGCGATGGTGGTGTTCAGGTCGTTCTCCACACCGCCGAAGCTGGCGGAGATGGCCATGAAGACGAGGGCGCGCCCCAGCTTGCGGATGGCGTCGCGATGGGCGATGTGCCCCATCTCATGGGCAATGATGAACGCCAGCTCGTTTTCGGAGCGGACGCTGTCGAGAAGGCCCTTGCAGATGACGATACGCCCGCCCGGCAGGGCAAAGGCGTTCACTATTGGCGCGGAGCTGCGGTAGACCTCCACGGGCATGTCCACCCCGTCCTCATGCAGCATCTCGGCGATATGCTGCAGGCGCGGGGCGGGCTTCATGGAGTCCTTGAGCTTTGGCGACGCGTCAAGGAGCAGGTCGCTGATGCGGCGTTCTGTGCTCAGGGGGATGTGCGGGGCGACAATATCCACGGCAAAGCCGAGAATCCAGTAGCACAGCACCGCCAGAGCCAGCATGCCGCCCAGAATCGCCACAAGGTTGCGCAGGGGGTGCTCGTCGGAGACGTTCACGTTGGTCCGCGCGCGGCGGGGAAGGATGCGGGGGCTAGCCACGCAGCACAACCGCCGTACCATAGGCAACGGCTTCTACGCAGCCGACGGCCTTGTTGGAGCGCCCTTTGCTAATGGAGGAGGTCTCCACGCGGACGTTGATGATCATATCGGCCGTCTGGGCCTGCTCCTTCATGCGCAGGATGGCCTCGCGCCGGGCCCTGTCGAGCAGGGGCTCGTACGAGGTCACGCGGCCGCCGATGATGGCGTACAGGCCAGCCAAAAAGCGCTTGAAGAAGTCCACCGAGATGACGGCGCTGCCATAGACGACCTTGGCGGAGCGGATGTCGTCATCGGAGGCCGTGAGATGGCGGGAGGGAAAGGTCGGCACGGCGACCTGTTCCTCTTCGCGCCGTTCGATGGAGGCGTAGTGCTTGCGCTCAACGCTTCGGCCAATGGCGTAGCCAATGGCAAGCAGGGCAAGGAGGAAAAGGAGATCGAGCATGCGGCCTCCTAGTCCACCAGCACGGCGGAGCCGTAGGCGTAGAGTTCGGCGGCGCCGCCGGTGATGGACGAGGTGGCAAAGCGCACGTTGACGATGGCGTTGGCGCCCATCTGTTCGGCCTCGGCCACCATGCGGTCGATGGCTTCCTGGCGGGAGTCCTGCAGCAGCTTGGTGTAGCCGCGAAGCTCGCCGCCGAATATATTTTTAAACTTGGCAATGATGTCGACACCGATGTGCCGGGCGCGGATGGTGTTGCCGGAAACGAGCCCGTAGTGCTCGGTAATGGTCTTGCCCGGGACGGTTTCGACATTGGTGATGATCATGATCAGTTCCTTCTTGAGACTGTTTGAGGGTGAAAGAGAACAGTCTCATAGGTGAGGGGGGTATGCATGTCAACACGAATAATTGCAGGGGCGATAATGACAAAAAAATGACATTGGTGACACGAAGGGTGCTGGGCTTAGGCGCAGACGAGGCGGTTTCGCCCTTGCTGTTTTGCCTCGTAGAGGTTGTCATCCGCGCGCCGGAGCACGTCCTCCAGCGTGGTGTCGGTGTCCCTGAGGGTGGACAGGCCGATGCTGGCGGTAAAGTGCAGGGGCTCGCCCTCGCTGCTAACGGACGAGATGCTCTCAATGCGCTGGCGCAGGCGTTCGGCAACGTCGCAGGCGGCTTCTGCGGTGGTTTCCGTGAGGATGACGGCGAATTCCTCGCCGCCAAGGCGGCCAAAGACGTCGGAGTCGCGCAGGGTGTCGTGGCAGGCGTCCACAACGGCCCTGAGCACTTCATCACCGGTGTGGTGGCCGTAGGTATCGTTGATGACTTTAAAATGGTCAAGGTCCAACATGAGGGCGGTAAGGGCGTGGCCGTAGCGGCGCGCGCGGCGGACTTCGTTCTCTCCCTTTTCCATAAAGCGCCTGCGGTTGAGTGCGCCGGTGAGGGCGTCCCGCGTGGCCATAAGGCGCAGTTCCTCCTCCATCCGGCGGCGTTCTGTCACATCCTCCATCATCCACACGGCGCCCTTGGAGGCATCGCCCGGCACAAGAAAACGGCTGATAAGGCGGCACCAGAAGGAATCGTAGCTCCCCCGGCCCATGCGGATGATGCTTTCGGTGGTGTCGCCGCGGGCGAGGTCCTCGTACGCTCTTGTGCGCAGCTGCTGAAAGTCGTCCTGCGAGGGGAAGAGGGTGTCGATTGGGGCGCCGACGAGCTGCTCCTCCGGCCGCTCCACCATTTCGGCAAAGCGGGTGTTCACCCACTGGAAGGTGGCGTCCTGCACAAGGCCTATGCCGAGGATATCGTTCTCCAGCAGAACCTGCTGCATGCGGTTGGTGTGGCGGAGCTGGTCCTCCATGATTTTTTCTTCCGTGACGTCGTCAATGAGCCACAGCGTGCCATTGAGTGGGGCGGCGCCGTCGATGGCCTTGCCGGTAATGCGGCACCAGTAGCGCATGCCATCGGGCCGGTTCAATTCGTGAATGGCGTCGTAGATATCCTCGCGCTGGAAGGTATTTTCCGTGTCCACGCGGAATTGCTGAAAGTCTTTGGGCGAGGTGAATAGGCGGTCTGGGTTGTGGCGGATCTCCTCCTGCGTGTAGCCCGTGATTTCCGTGAAGCGGAAGTTGGTCCACTGTATTGTGGTGTTGCTGACATAACAGATGCCAATCATGCCGTTTTCCAGCATGAGTTCCTGAAAGGCGTTGGCGCTGCGCAGTTCCTGCTCCATGCGCTGGCGCTCCGTCACATCAATGATAATGGCGTAGATGGTTTGTTTGCCGTCCACAATCATGGGCACGGCGTGCAGTTCAATGCTTCTGACTTCTCCTGAGCGGAGCTGATGGGCGAGGGGGAAGATTTGCTTGTTGCCGTTAACGGCTTCGCCCATGGCGGCGGCGATGGTTTCAGGGTCGTCCGTGTCGATATCGGTCACGTGCATGCCGCGCAAGGTGTCCAGAGGATAGCCGTAAAACTCGGCAGCCGCGGCGTTGGCTTCCGTGATGACGCCAGTTGCGACGTCCGCCACCATCATCACCACGGAGTGCTGTTCAAAAAAGGCGCGGAATTTCTCTTCGCTTTGGCGCAGGGCGTTCTCGGCCTGCATGCGGCTGGTGATATTTCGGGCTTCGTGGAAGACGGCTTCCTCGCCCATGTATTCGATGACGTTGGTATTGAGCTCCACGGGAATGGTGCGTCCGTCCCGGGTGCGGTAGCTGGTTTTGTAGGTGTGGGCGGTGTGCGGGGCGTCCGCGTTTTCGCACGGCAGTTCGTGCATGGGCTCGGCGATGATGTCCTGCATCCGCGCGCCAAGAAGCTCCTCGCGCGTGAAGCCGAGGGTGCGGCAGGCCGCGGGGTTGGCGTCCATAATGTACTCGCCGTCACAAACGAAGGTCATGTCCGTGGCACTCTCGAACAGGGCGCGGTAGTTGGTTTCCGTCACCTTGAGGCGGGAGTACAGCCACAGAATGTGCAGCGTGACGCCCATAAGGATGATTATGGCGAGAAGTGCGCCAAGGATATAGGGCCAATACCGCGCGAAAAAGGCCGCAGGGTCCAGCTTGCCGTAGTCCTCATAAGGGGGCACGCGTAGTTCACGCAGCAGGTCGTGGACGGGCTCGTAGTTGCGGGGGACGCTCCAGCCGGAAATGCCAGCAGTGATGGCGGCGGGATGGTCCGGAGTCATGGCCAGCAGGGCGGCGTCCACAAGGCGGGCCAGGTCTTCAGGGGTGTGCGGCATACGCGACAGGGGCCACTCCGGGTACAGCCGGGTGCTGTGTTCGTAGGGAAAGGTGATGGAGTGCCCGCCAATGGGGCGCAGCACCTTGAACGTGCCCGGCGGAATGCCGCGCTGGGCGCTGAGGCGTTCCAGCGTGCCGGTGCGCACGGTTCCCGCGTCCGCCGCGCCGCTGAGGACGGCGTCCACCACGCTATCGTGCGAGCCGGTAAAAGTGAGTTCGCGCAGGTCCTTGGCCGGGATGATGCCGATGCTTTGCAACTCGCGCCGCAGGGCCAGCCAGCCGCCAAGGGAGGACGGGTCCACCGCCGCAAAGCGGATGCCGTGCAGGTCGCTGATGGTGCTGATGTCCACGCGGTCCGACAGGGTAAAGGCGACGCCGCCAAAGCGCGAACTGGTCACCCCAAGGCGGGTGGTGTTGAGCGTCAACATCGGGCTGATGCCGTTGGTTTTCTCCAGCTCCACGAACAGGGCGGGATTGCACAGCAGAAAGTCGATATCCCGGTTGGCGACAGCAGGGCGCACCTGCCCGAAGGACAGCGGCATAATGCGGAAAACATGCCCCGGCACAGTGGCGGAGAGGTAGGCAGCGGTGAGGTTCCAGCGCGCAAAGCTGCCCGCTTGCCCGCGCTTGGACAACACCCCAATGTTCACCACGCCAAAATGCGCCAGCGCGGGGGTGCTCCATACGCCCAAAAGGACGCAGACGCAGGCCATAAGTCCCAGTTGGACAAAAACGTGGCGAAGCCGTTTCATAGAATATGCGGGGTTGGCAGTGAATTGTGGTCTACAACGATTCTAGCAGATATTCCCCGCACAATATATCGGCAAAATGACGGCCCCGTGCGGTACAAAAGGGATACCGCATTGGCAGCGCAGTGCCGGGTATGCTCGCGAGATTTCACCCTATCGGCAGAAATTGCGGGAGCATTAGGGCGCACTGCCTGAATGGACAAAATCCGCCGCCGCGCATGGCGCATGGACAACGGCGCAAGCGGGGCAGACTACGCAGGGTGTGGGCTGGCGCCGTCATCCGGGGCAGGCTCGATGTCCTCGTGCAGGATGTAGAGGACGGCGTAGCGCTCCGCCAATTCGTCCAGCATGGTGGTCTGCGCGGTGGGGTCCATGTCCTGCACGCGCACCACAACGTGGCGGTTTGGCGCGCCCACGGGCTCGTAAGCGGTGAGGATGCTCATGATGCGGGCGTGGTGGGAGTTGAGAAATTCCACCAGACCGGCCATGGTTCCGGGTTGGTCCGGCAGTTCAATGCCAAACTGAAAGCCCCCGTGCAATACGCCGGTGATGGTGATGAGTACGTCAAAAACGTCCGTTTGGGTGAGGATGCCCACCAGCTTGTCGCCGCCGGTGACCACAGGCACGCCGCCGATTTTGTAGCGCTGGAGGAGAACGGCGGCCTTTTCCACGGAGTCTTCGGGCGAAACCGTGACAAGGCGTGGCCGGGCGGTCATGATGTCTTTGACCCGTATCTCGGAAAGCAGGTAGTACAGCTCGTGCACATCAAGGGTGGTGGCCTGCGAGGGCGAGGCCTCCTTGATGTCGCGGTCGGTGACGATGCCAAGCAGCAGCCCTGCGTCGTCAACGATGGAAAGACTGCGCACGCCTTTGTCCTTCATGAGCTTGGCGGCGCGCATCATGGAGGTATCCGGAGGGGCCGTGACGGGTTCGGTGCTCATCCAATTGCCGACCAGCATGCGCTTTCTCCTTATGTGGCAGAAGACGACGCCGTGCCGCGTGGCGCGCTGTGCGCCCCGCCCCGGAAGGACACGGCTTCTGATAGTATGTAACGTTGCACAGAGGGCGCGGTATTTCAAGGGGATTCTCCGGCTTTGGCCGGTCCCTCTCCCGCCTATGGAGTGGATATGCCAGAACTGTTTATGGATTGCGGCTTCGGCATTGCCGGAGACATGTTCCTTGCCGCCTCGGCCGGCCTTGGGGTGGATGTTGCTCCGGTGGAGACGGCCCTGCGCGAGGTGGGCGTGGACGTGCGTGTGCGTGCGGAAGAAACCCGCGCCACAGGCCTTGTGGGCATGCGCCTTGTCGTGGAGGGCGGGGCGGACCAGCCCCTGCGGCATTTGTCTGAGATTATTGCTATTAGCTCATTTTTGCAGCTTGGCGGCGCTGTGTGCGAGCGCGCGGCGCAGGCTTTTATCAGGCTGGCCGAGGTGGAGGCCGCCGTGCACGGCATACCAGTGGATCAGGTGCATTTTCATGAAGTGGGCGCGGTGGACACCCTTGTGGACGTGGTGGGGGCCTTTTACGCGCTGGAGGCGCTTGGCGTGACGCGGGTTGTGTCCTCGCCCCTGCCGTGGTTTACCGGGCGCGTGCAGTGCGCCCACGGCACACTTGGCCTGCCCGCACCGGCCACGCTGGAACTCTTGCGCGGCAAGCCCGTGTACCCCACGGCGTTCCGGCAGGAAATCATTACCCCCACGGGCGCGCTTATTCTGGACAGCGTGACAGACCATTTTGCCAGCGGTCCGGAAGGCGTGGTGGCGGCTACGGGCACAGGCTACGGCACCCACGACCTTGGTCCCGGCAATGTCGGCCTGCGTTTGATGCTGGTGGACGAATGGCAGGGCGCGCCAGCAGGGTGCGGCGCGCCGCAGTAGGGCGCGAAGAATATTCACCGCGCGGCGCCTGTGCGCCGCGCGACGGCGGAGTGCCCCGGCTGGGCGCTCCGCTTTTTTGCGTGGGGGCTAGAGCACTGCGCCGAGGTACCAAGCCATGATGCGGTGGCCTGCGGTGAGGGTCAGCAGCGCCCCAAGGCACAGAAACGGCCCAAAGGGCAGGGCGGTCTGCATCCCCACGGCGGAGCCGCGCAGGCGGATGGCGAGGGCCGCGCCAAGGGCGGCAAAGCAGGAGAGCAAAATGGTCAGGGGCAATAGCGTCAGCCCTGTGAGGGCGCCAAGGCAGACCATGAGTTTGATGTCGCCGGAACCAAGGCCCTCTACGCCGCGCACGTGCCTGTAGATGAGTTGCAGGAGCCAGAACAGGCCGCTTCCGGCCACTGCTCCGCCCACGCATTCCACCACGGGCATATCCAGCAGGACAATGGCGGCCACCGGGGCGGCCACGGCGCAGGGCAGGGTGACGGCGTCCGGCAGGATAAAGCTGTAGAGGTCGATGAAGCTGGCCGTGGCAAGCACGGCGGTAAAGGCGAAGTACACGGTGAATTCCGCCCCCGGACCATAGCGCAGGGCCAGCATGAGGCTGGCCGCGGCCATGACCAGCCCGGTGAGCAGGGCAAGGCGGCGGTGCGGGGCGTCGTATTCGTCATCGGGGAGGGTGGTCAGATAGCGCCGCACAGCGGTGGCGGCGGGAACACCAAGGGCCAGTCCCAGCGCCGTTGCCGCGGCGGGGAAGGTGAAGTCGGGCAGTATCATGTTTCCGGTCCGGGTTCGCGTCAGTTCAGAAGTCGGGTCAGCCTGTTTTCACGGGCGAATGGGATGCGGCCTTCGCCGGAGCCGATGGTGCCATTAAGAGCCACGCGCGAGAAGAAAAGGTTCTTGCGGAACTCCACGGTGCCCTGTGCGGCCATGGGAAGCGGACCCGCGGCGGACAGGGTGCGGATGATGCCTTGCTCGCCGCGCAGGTCCATGTCCAGCCGGACTTTGCTGGCCATAACGCCGTTTGGCAGCTGCAACTCGTCGGCGTAGATGTCCACATTGCCGGTGCTGGGGTAGCGCGTCCATCCGTCCTGCCATTGGCAGTCCGCCAGCAGGTCCACCTCGCCGCTGAAGTGGCGGCCGGACAGCAGTTTTTCCGCCTTGGCGGAGCCGGTGACGAGGAGCTTTTTCCCTTCATACAGCTCCGCCGTGAGTTCCGGGCCGGTGCTGATGGTCAGCCGGACAAGGGGCGCAAGCCCAACCTCCAGCCGCGCTTCGTCAATGCGCACCGTGGTGTGCCCAAGGTCGAGGGTCACGTTGGTGGCCGTCAGCGGCGTGGTGCTGACGCTGGCGCTGACGGCGTCCGCCGCAAAGCGCATGCGCGGCGTCATGCCCATAAGGTCCGACAAGGTGAAGCGGAACATGCTGGCCTCGTCAAGTCCTTTCCACTTGGCTTCCACTTGGTCCATGCGCGACAGGGTCAGCTGTAGCGCGCCGGACCACACCCGGTCCCACGGGGTAAAAAAGGCGAGCCCAGCCACCAATGCGGCGATGAAGAGCAACGTAATACCCGCTCCGCGCAGGGCGGGGCGGCGTTTTCTTTCGGACAGCAAAATTGTTTCGGCCATGTGTGGGCTCCTTTAGCGCACCAAGATGAGTTGCATGTCTGCGAGGGCGGGGTTGTCGAGGCGCTTATTGAGCGAACAGGACACCACCTTCAGCCCCACCCGGTCCCGCAGGTTCTTGAGCAGGTTCAGGGTCTGCGGCAGGTTCAAGCGTTCAAAGACCATTTGGATGCCGTCGTTGCCGTCCGCCGCCGGAGTGGGGCGGATGGCGGCCAGCCTGTCGTCCATCTTGAGGTCACGCGTGACCTTGCGGGCGGCGGCCAGCGGCTCCATGGATTCAAATTCCGCGCGCTGGGCCTGCATGTAGAGGACCTCGCGCACAAGGGGGGCCGCGCGGGCAAAGCGCTTGTCCGTGTCCTCAATGCGGGCCAGTGCGGTCTGCGCCGCGCCGGAAACCGCCCCCCACAGCAGCAAAAGCACAACCGCCCACGCTCCAAGGGCAAGCATGGCGGCCTTGTCCGGGTGGGCAAGGATGCGTTGTACGGCGGGATGGTCGAAGAGCGACATGGTTCCCCCTACTTCGTGACCGTGACGTTCATGCCAAAGACGACGCCGCCTTCGGCTGTGGTCGCCTGTTGGAGTGTAAAGGTGTAGCCCGGGGCGTCCTTGAGGGCGCTCAGGTACTGCTCCACCGCGTCGTAGTTTGGCAGGGTGCCGCGCAGGGAGCCTTTGCCCGGGGCCAACGTCAGGGAGTCCACCTTCAGCCCCTGCGGCGCCTTGGCGCTGAGGGTGCCAAGCAGACTGAGGACGTCAAACCCGGGGATGTCCTCGCCCTTGAGGCGCGCGTGCAGAGACACCAGCCGCCGGTAAGGGGCCGGGCCTTGGTCCGGGCCAAGGGCGCGGGCGTAGAGCTCGGACAGGGCGGCCTCGCGGGTTTCGGCCTCCGCGCTGTAGTGCAGGTACTGCCGCACGCTTACGGACAGCGCCAGAATGGCGGCCACCGTGATGCACACGGCGGCAATGGCGACGTGGCGCAGCATCCCCTCGCGGGAGCCGGACCGCGTGAGCGGCAGGCGCAGGCGCGACCACATGCGCGGCTGGGTGCCCACCTCGGTGAGGGCCTCGCGCCAATCCACGGCGGTGGGCTGGTCCCCGTCATCCATGCGGCGGGATAGCTCCGCGGAGTCCGGCGTGCGGTGCACCATGCCGCCTTTGGTGAGGATGTGCGGGCTGGAACCGTTACTCATGGTCCAGCGCTCAAGGCTGCGCTGCGCCGCCACGTTCCACCCAAGCAGAAATTTGGAGGAGACAAGGGTCGCGTGGGCAAGGGACTCGGCGTGGCGCTCCCAGAATGCGTCAAGCCCCGGCCCGGTGACAAAGCCAAGCAGGCCCCCCGCGCCGCCATGGACAAGGCCGCGTTCCTGCCCGTCCTGCGGCTGGGGGAAGAGGTGCTCCATACGCAGCAGGCACGCCGCGCGCATGGCCCTCGCCTTGGTCAGCGAAATATCATCTGGATGAAAGAAAAAGATATGGTCGTCCGGAATGAGGGCGACAACGGGCAAGTCCGGCGCGCCGGAGGGCGGCTCGCACGGGGCGAGGCGCGCGCCGTCGAACTGTTCCCAGTGTTCCGTGTCGCCATCGAAGTGCAGGGCGTAGAAGCGCTTTGCGGCCATTGTATCCCACCTGTTTCCGGGGCGTGAGGGGCGGCGCGCTGTGGAGCGGCCAGCCTGTGTACGGGTCGCGTCTTAGTCCTCCAGCCAATTCTCCAACACATCGGCGCAGACGAGTTCCCACTCCGTCTCGTTGACGTTGACGATGCACCGCACGCGCTGGTGCCAGCCTTGGCGGTCCACGTCGATAACCACGCGGTAGGCCCCTGCCGACACCGTGACGTATTGGTCCACCTCTAAAAAAACCTCCTGCGGCACGCCGATGTCGCCGTGCATGAGGTCCGCCGGAGTGCGCAGGCCAAACTTTTCGCGGTAGTGCAGGAGGCTTGGCACATACGGCTCAAGTTCCGGCAGGAAGGCGCGGATAACGTCCTCCGGCGCGAAGTTGAGGTTCAGCGCGGCCTCGTCTTCCCCCCACAGGGTGAAGTGCTCGCGTACCCATTTGGGGGTGGCGTCATCCCACTCGCGCACAAGCAGGGCCTCTTCAGGACGCGGCAGGGCGTCGTTGCGCGGAAAGTAGTCCTTCCCTGTTGAACTATATGCTGATTTTTCACTTCCGTGCAACCTTTCGCGGTCTGTGTCCTTGTCCATCCAGTCCATAAGGTACTGCGCGGCGGTGATGGGGAGCTTTGCATCACGCAGGAGTTCTTCTACCGCGCGCTGTGTGCGTTTGGAGGCATCCGTTGTGGTTTGCTGTTCCGATTCCGTTTC
Organism: Desulfobaculum senezii; assembly: GCF_054657395.1. NCBI lineage: Bacteria > Pseudomonadati > Thermodesulfobacteriota > Desulfovibrionia > Desulfovibrionales > Desulfovibrionaceae > Desulfobaculum > Desulfobaculum senezii. The sequence goes on from NZ_BAAHYU010000003.1 coordinate 817,302, forward strand.
TCCGGGGAGCAGCCAGCCAAGGTCGATATAGGCGTTGCAGGGGATGATGTGCACGGTCATGCCCGGGCCGGACCATGTCTCGGCCCAGTCGTCCAGCGGACCGTCCGCTCCGGGGAGGGTGTCGCGGTTTTGGATGCGCTGGACTGCGGCGGCAAGGCCTGCCTCGGCCAGCATGTCCGCGCGGTATTCCTTGGCCAGCAGGGCTGGCTCGCGCGCTTGGCGAAAGCTCTGGTCCAGCGCGCCAAGGACGAGGGATGCCACCGCCAGCATGCACACCAGCACAAGGATAAGTACGGCCCCGCGCTGGGGGGCGCGGCTGCCCGCAGGGCGCGGCGTCATGGTGCGGCCTCCCGCGTTTTCATGGCGGGCAGGCGTTCAATGATGGTGATCTCCTCGCCGCCTTGGGGGGTCAGGGTCAGGCGCAGGGCCGTGAAGGCCGGAGACTGCATGGAAAAAAGCGTCCGCGCCGGGAGCCAGCGCCGTTTGCCGCTGTCGTAGAGTTCCGCCGTAAAGTCATTGTACCGGGGCAGGACGGTAAGCTCGCGCTCAAGGTCCATGTCTTCCACGGTTTCGCGCCGGATGATGCCGCCGCTGGAAAAGTCCCACTCCACCAGCACGCGGAAGGGGGCGTCCATGCCAAGGGCATGGGTGGTGGGCAGTTCCAGCGCGCCGGAGGTGAAGGTGAGGGTGTCGGTATCGGCGTTGACGAAGTCGCGGTGCAAGAGCCGCCGCAGGCGCGCCATGCGCGTGAGCGCTTCGCCCTGACGCTCCAGCACGGCGTGGTTGCGGATGGTGCGGTCCACGGAGACGAGCACAATGCCCATGACCATGGCGCCCACTACCAGCGCCACCAAAAGTTCCACAAGGGTGAAGCCCGTGCGGCGCGCGGTCATGGTCCACTCCCGGCGATGCGCTCGTTGCGCAGCCACTCCCAGCGCAGGGTGGCGTCGGGCACTTTGGTGGTGAGGGCGTAGCGCCCAAGGCCGTCGATGCTGCCCGTGCGCTCAAGCTGCCACTCTCCGCCGGGCTGCTGCGAGTCCGGCACAAAACCCGCGGACGGGGTGGTGAGGCGGTCCGGATAATCCTCGGCCATGAGGCGCGTGGTCATGTTGAGGTTGTCCCATATGCCCCGCCCGCGCTCGGCAAGATGCACAATATGCCCCTGCGCGCTCATCAGCCCAACAGCCAGCACGGCGGCCACCATCAGGGCGATGAGCACCTCAAGCAGGGAAAACCCGGCGCGGGAGGCATGGGGCATGGGCGTCCTCATGAGTTGGAGTCGAAGGTGTCCCCCAGTGCATCAAGGCGCAGGGCGCTGCCGTCGCGCAGGACAAGGCGGACCTCGTCGCTGACGCCGCTGGGGTAAATGTTGAAGGCAAAGGCCAGTCCGCCCGGATTCTCGCCATTGACCTTGGCGCGCGAGACGGCGGCGGGCAGTTCCATTTCCGTTTCATCCCACACCAGCATTGTTTCGCCGATGGCGATGGTCACAGCCTGTGTGCGCCCGGTGCGCAGGGCTTCTTCGCGCACGGCGTCCAGCGCGGTGGTCAGGGCGCTAAGGCGCTTGGCGGTCTCATCGCCTGCCGAGCCGATGTCCAGACGCGGCAGCACAAGGCCCCACGCCACGGCAACAATCGCCATCACCACGAGGATTTCGATAAGCGTCATGCCAGACGGCGCGCGGCGCACGGGCGAGGGCATCAGCCGTCCTCGTCCAGCGCGCTGATGTCGGCGGCGGTGTCCGTGCCGCCCTCCTTGCCATCCGCGCCAAGGCTGACGATGTCGTAGTCTGCGCCGCCGGGACCGGGAGCTTGGTAGATGTATTCATTACCCCACGGGTCATGCGGCAGGCCGGTGCTTTCCAGATAGTCTCCGGCCAGCACGCCAAGGCCTTCCTCGGTGGTGGGGTAGCGGCCGTTGTCCAGCTTGTAGAGCTTGAGGGCGGTTTCAATGGATTGGATGTCCAGCCGCGCCTTGGTGATGCGCGCCTCGTCCGGACGGTCCATGATTTTGGGCACAAGAAGCGTGGCAAGGATGCCAAGGATGACGATGACGACCATCAGTTCAATGAGGCTGAAGCCGCCGCGTGTGCGGCGCGGTGTGCGTGCGCGTGTCATGGTGCGGACTCCTTGTCGCTGGCGCGTGTGGATGACTCCTCTGACGCTGGCGGGCTGGCAAGCGGTACGCCGCCGGGGCGTGTGTCCGTGCGGATGGATGTCCGCAGGGGCAGTGCGCCGGGCGGCGCTTCGGGGACCCCCTCAACGGAAGGGGATTTTACCCACCATAAATAGAATCCTATACCCGCAATATACCGGCAGAGCAACAGCTTGCCGGAAGATTGCATGATGGGATCCGCCACGCGGTAGCGCTCCTCGCCGTGCAAAATTTCGCCTGTGGCGGTGATGGCGGCGCTTTCCCACGCGGCGTCATCCGGGGCTGTGGTTTCGCGCCCGGTGCGCAGGCTGTACACGCGGGTTTCGCCGTCCATGTCCGCAAGGCGAAGTAGTTCCGCCTGCGGCGCAATGGCCGCCGTAAGGGGCGGCGGGGAGAAGGCAACGCGCTTGACCCAGCGCTTGTCCGGGGCGGTGTAGGTGAGCACGCCCCCGCCGAGGGTGAAGGGGCTGTCGTTTGGCTGTGGGGGCACGGGCGCGCGTGTTGCCACATCAAAGCCCACGGGGCGTCCGTCCTTTGGGGTGAGGGTCAGTACGCGCCCGTCAAAGCGCGCGGCGGCAAATGGTCCGCCCGGGACTAAAAAGCGTCCGCCAAAGGCCATGGGCGATGTGGTCCACAGCGTCACCCAGCCCGCGCTGTCCGCCGCCATAAGTACGGACTCGCCGGGGGTAAAGGCAAAGGCCAGCACCTTAAAGCGCAGGGTGCCCACATGGTCCAGCACGCCAACGGAGGACCCAAGCCACAGTTTGTGCGCGGCGTCCACCACGGCCAGCCACGCCCCGCGCGGCGAAATGGCGATGCGCTCAATATCCCCCCGTACGCGGTGTTCCCCCACCCATGCGCAGCGCTCCACCGCCAGCACATGCACCACGCGCGAGCCCGCCTGCGTTGCCGCAAGGGCCGGATACCCCGGCTGCCAGCTGATGCGGTCCACAGGGCCGCGTCCGGGCAAGGCGGCGGTGCGGCAGTCCTCTGCGCCAAGGATGGTCACGGTGCCGTTTTCAAATCCGGCGGCCACGCCGTCTTCCTTGGCGATAGCGCAGGTGACGCCGCGCAGCAGGGCAACGTCCGGATGTTGGCGCGAGAGCAGTATGGCGTGGCGCGGGTGGCTGATGTCCTCCGGCGGGGAAAAGACGGAGTCCACGGGCGTATGCTGGCGCGTCAGGCGCTGGGCAAGGATGTCCTGTACCGTGGCGGGGCCGGTTGGTGCGGCGTCCTGCGGGGCGGTGCGCGGCGCGCAGGCGCAGACAAGGGCGGCAAGGGCGAGGCCCAGCACGGCAGGGACAAGGCGGTGTGGCAGGTGCATGGTGACTCCTTGGCGAGGGCGGGCGGCCATGGCCGTCCGTCTAGCCTGCGCCCAGCAGGGGGCGGTGGAAATAGAGGGCGTTGTAGACAAAGTGCAGCAGCACGCACAGCGGCAGGCTGCGGTGGCGGTCCCACACAAGGCCGAAGGCAAGGGACGGGACAAAGGTCGCCAGCGCCCACGGCGGACTGTGGGACACAAGGTGCATAGCGCTGAATGTGGCCGAGGCCGCAAGGTTGGCAACGCTCACGGGGCCGAAGGTTCGGTCCGAGACAAGCCGGTGCACGGTCTCCTGCAGGCCAAAGCGGAAGGCGGCTTCCTCGGCGCAGGCCTTGAGCAGCAGCATGCCAAGGGGCAGTGACGCTGCGGGCCGGGGCAGGGCGTAGGCCACCCCCCCGGCAAGCACCAGCGCAAGGTACCCCGGCGACACAAGCCCCCGCCATGTGGCGGACCACTGCCGGAGCAGGGCGCGGGTGAATCTGCGGGAGGGCGTTTGGGTGCCTGATTTGGTCATTTTCCCTCAAAGGCCCGTGACAGGCCGTTATCTGCTGGGTGAAAAGCGCTCGCCTTGTGCAATGATTTGGGAAACGTATTGTAGTAGAGGGTGAAATCGCTTATACCGAGTAATGATGGGGAAACCTCTACATTACAGGTGTATAGCATAACGACGATGAAATTCAATATGTTGAAATGGATATGGCCTATTGTTGTTGGTTTGGCCGCTGCCTATGCAGTCAGCGGGTGGGCTGTGCCCGTGTCCGTGCCGCCGCGGCCCGATGCGCCGGAGGCGGTGCCTGCTTCCGCGGCGGAGCAGAACAGGCTCATCAAGGACATTCGCGACCGCAATATCCTTGGTCTGGCAACGCCGGCGCCCAAGGCCGCCGCGCCCAAGCAGGCCGCGCCCAAGGTCAACCCCGCGTCGTGGCGGCTGCTTGGGACCGTGCTGGGCAAGCCCTCGTACGGGCTGTTCATGGTGGGGCAGGAGTTTAAGACCCTGTCCGCCGGGCAAAACGAGCAGGGCTGGCAGCTGACTAGCGTGGAACCGCAGGCCGTGGTGTGGACGCGCGGAGGCGACACACAGCGCGTGCACCTGCGCGACCAGAAAAACCTGCCCGCGCCGGTAACGGTGGAAAAGTCCGTGGCCGTGAACCTCGACGGCAAAAAGATCGCCCCGTACCTCAAGGACCCCACACAGATGCTCAACCACGCCAATTTCAAGCCCTTCCGCGAGGGGGGCAAGGTGATTGGCTTCCGGCTGCGGGACATCAAAAAGGACTCCATCCTCAGCACCATTGGGTTGGTGGATAACGACGTCCTCATCCGCATCAACGGCAGGCGCATGGACGGCCCGCACAAGCTCCTGATGGCCTACAAGGACATGAAGCCCGGCACCACCGTGACGGTGGATGTGCAGCGCGGCAAGGATGTGAAGACCTTTCTCTTGAACATCGACTAGACGGAAGCAGGATAGAATCAACATCGCGGAAGAACAGGGGGAAACGTGATGCTCAAGCTGATGCGGAATGCCGTGGTGTGCGCGGCGCTGGTGCTGACCTTGTGCGGCGCGGCCGCCGCGCAGGATGGCGCGGACGTGCAGGCCAATCTGGACAACATCCTCATTGGGGACCTCGTCAAGTTTGTGGCCAACTACACGGGCAAGAACTTTGTCTACGACGAGGGCATCCCCGCCCAGCGTGTGAGCATTTATTCCAAGGAGCCGGTCACGGAGTCCGAGCTGATGACCATCCTGCGGCATATGCTGCTGCTGGTGGGGTATGATGTGGTCATCAAGGACGACGTGCACTACATCGTCCGGCGCGGGCAGGTGAAGGAGATTGGCGACACGCTCTATCCCAGCATCAGCCCCGGCGGCGACGACGAGCGCATCACCGTGTTCTACCGCCTTGAGGGCGGGCTGGAGCCAAAGTCCGCCAGCGAACTGGTGGCCGGTATGGTCAGCCCCGGCTACGGCGCGGCGCTGCCCGTCCCGCAGGCGCGCGCCCTGCTCATCAGCGACAAGCGCCTTATGGTGCGGCGCATTGTGGAAGTGCTGGACTCCGTCCCCCTGACGCGTCCGGACTGGAAGCACGACATTGTCCCGCTGGAAAAGGTCAAGGCCACGGACGCCCAGCGTGTGATTGCCAAATTCTATGGCGACCTCAAGGCCAAGGGCTTTGGCGGCGACGAGCCGCTGTCCTATGTTCTTGGCTGGTCCAATAGCGTGCTCATTGCCGGACTGCCCGCGCAGGTGGATGAGGTGAAGGCCTTGCTTCAGCGCCTCGATACCGGCGAGGACGTCACGTCCAATTACAAAATTTACCGCCTGCGCAATGCCAAGGCCAATACCGTGGCCGATGTGCTCTCGTCCCTTGGCGAGCGCCTTGATGAATCCGCCTCGCCTGCGGGCGCGGGCGGCGAGGACGCCAAAACCAAAACCTCCGTCGTGGCGGGCAAGGAAAAGGAGGACTCCTTCCTTGTGTCGTCGGATGTGGATACCAACACGCTGGTGGTGCTGGGCGACCCGGATTTCCTCGCGCGGGTGGACGCCATCGTGGAGGAGCTGGACCGGCCGCTGGATCAGGTGTTTGTGGAGGCGCTCATCTTGGAGACCAGCCTTGAGAACGCGCAGTCCTTTGGCGTGGAATGGCTGGCTGGTGGCGGCGGCAGCAACGTTGGGGCCAGCATTGGCTTTATTGACAACCCCAAGACCGGCGACAGTTCGCTGATTCCCTTCCAAGCCCCAACGCTGGACAGCGACCCGGAGGGGCCGAATTTTTCGGCGCTTCCCGGCGGCTTTACCCTTGGCGTATTGGGCGATGTGGTCACCTACGATGGCGTGCGCTACCCCTCCCTTGGCGCGCTTGTATCCTATTTGAAGGAAGCCACGGGCGTGAACATTCTCTCCACCCCGCAGATTCTGACCATGGACCATGCCGAGGCCGAAATCTTTGTGGGTGAGGAGCGCTTTGTGCTGGAAGGGCGCAACATCACCGACGGCGGCACCACCCAGAACCAGTACCGCGAAAAGGAAATCGGCGTGAAGTTGCAGGTCACCCCGCACATCAACGCCGAGGATGGGCTGATCCATCTGGACCTGTATCAGGAGGTGGCGCGCGTGACGGCCATTTCCGCCACGGATGGTCTGCCCATTACCCTCAAGCGCAACACCAAAACCTCGGTCCAGCTTCTGGACGGCGCGACCATGGTCATCGGCGGCCTGATTCAGGACGACCTGGACCGTGGGCAAAAGGCCATGCCCGGCATCTCCGAGGTGCCGCTCCTTGGCTGGCTGTTTAAGAGCCGCAACACATCGGCCGTGAAGCGGACGCTGATGCTTTTTGTCTCCGCCCACATCGTGCACACGCGCGAGGACGCCATGGAGCTGAGCCGCCGCAAGCTGGACGAGGCGCGCCAGCAGACGCAGGGCGTGCAGGATGCCATTAATAAGGAATTCAACCTCGACGAGGACGAGATTCCGCCCAACTCCGTGGACGAGAGCCTTGAGAGCTTTGGCATGGGCGGCAAGCCCGCGCCCGCGCCCGAAGCGGGAGAAAAGCCGCTGACCGAGACGCCCATCATGGAGGAGCAGTAGACCATGCCCCAGCAGTCCATCCGGCTGGAAAGCCTGAGCGACACCGTGGTGCAGGCCTATTTGTCCTTCCCACAGCGCAACGAGTTCTTGCCCGTTGGCATGGACGGTGACGCCGTGACCGTGTGGGTGCTCAAGGACCGCGCCCTTGTGCAGGCGGACTACCTTAGCTGGATGCTAGGCATGGGCCTGCGTACCGAGGTGGTGGCGGAGGAGGCGTTCTATCCCGCGCTGGAGGAAGCCCTGTCCCTGTGGGAGGAGGAGGGCGAGCAGAGCGAGGAGGACGGCGACCTTGACGCCGCGTCGGACAGTCAGGAACTCCTTGGCTGGGGGCACGACGATGCGCCCATTGTCCGGCTGGTAAACAAGGTCATCCAGCAGGCGGTGAGTCAGGGCGCATCGGACGTGCATGTGGAGGCCAGCGAGGGCCGCTTTCTCATCCGGTTCCGCCTCGACGGCGTGCTGCACACCGTGCGCCAGCTGGACCGGCGGCTGCAATCCACCGTGCTGGCGCGCATCAAGGTCATGGCCGAGATGGACGTGGCCGAAACGCGCGCCCCGCAGGACGGACGCATCCGCGTGAAGGTGGGGCACAAGGACGTGGACATCCGCGTCTCCACCGTGCCCACCCTCAAGGGCGAAAAGGCGGTGCTACGTATTCTGGACCGGTCCAAGACCATCCTGTCCCTGCCGGACCTTGGGTTGCAGGGGGAGGACCTTGTGCAGTTCCGGCAGGTGGTGAGCGCGCCCCACGGCATCGTCCTTGTTACCGGACCAACGGGCAGCGGCAAAACCACCACCCTCTACGCTGCGCTGTCGGAGCTGGTCAGCGAGGCCAGCAACATTATGACCGTGGAAGACCCGGTGGAATACAACCTTGAGGGCGTGAATCAGGTGCAGGTGAACCGCGCGGCGGGCGTGACCTTTGCCGGAGCCATCCGCGCCTTTTTGCGGCAGGACCCGGACATCATCCTCGTTGGTGAGATTCGCGACGAGGAAACCGCCAGCACCGCCATTCAGGCGTCGCTGACCGGGCATCTTGTTCTGGCGACCCTGCACACCAACGACGCGGCCACCGCGGTGACGCGCCTCTTGGAAATGGGCATTGAGCCGTTTCTTGTGGCGTCGTCGGTGTCCCTTGCCATGGGCCAGCGTCTGGTGCGCCTTAACTGCCCGGAGTGCGCCGCGCCCCGCCCCATTGAGGAAGAAACCAAGCGTCTGCTTGGCGAAGCCGGAAAGGACATTTCGGAGCAGCAGGTCAGTCAGGGGTGCGAGGCGTGCATGCAGACCGGGTTTAAGGGCCGTCATGGCATTTTTGAGCTTTTGCCTGTGGACGAAGGTCTGCGCGGGCTGATTCTTGGCAAGGCCAGTGTGGACCGCATTCAAGAGTATGCGCGCGCTGGCGGGCACCGCTCCATGTTGGAACATGGCCTTGAACTGGTGCGGCAGGGCCGGACCACGGTGGAGGAGGTTCTGCGCGTTACGCGTCTGTAGTGCGGCGTGTTGCCGCGTGCACCAGCGCGGTGACGGCGAGAAGCAGCGCCGCAAACGCGGCCAGCCCCCACACCGGGGAAAGAATGTGATAGCGCCTGCCGTATTCGGCCACGGTCCAAAAGGACGCGGGCTGAAAAAAGGACAGCACCATATGCCGTGTTCCGTCGATGAGGGGGAACACGGCATATTCGTTTCCGGGCTGGGCGTAGGGAATGAAGCGGTCCGTCACTCCGGCCCACAGGCCGGTGAGCAGGACGATGCCCCACAGGCTGGCCCCTACGGCGCGGGCGGGCTGGCTGGCGCGCGCTGGGCGGGTGCTGGCCCAGCGCCATAGCATCACGCCCATGGCTACGCCAAGAAGATTCAAAATGCAGTCGTTGCTATCGAGGTATTTGGTGTACTGTGGAAGCAGGGCGTACTGCAGGGCCTCGTCCACGCACCCCGCCAAGGCGCCCAGCAGCATGGCCGCCACGGCGTCCTTACACGCCAGCATAAGCAGCAGGCCAAGCAGGGCGTATTGCGGGTAGTGGACGCGCTCAATGTTGGTGACCACCAGCAGCGCGTCGGCAAGGGCCACAAGGGCGAGAAGGATGGCCCATGCGCCAACCTCGCGGCGGCGGGGCGCACGGCCAATGCGCAGGCGGGCCAGTACAAGCAGGGCGAGGAAGGCAAGGCTTCCGGCATGGAGGGCGGCCTCCATGACCGAGCGGCCAAACAGGGAAAAGATGCGGCCGTACAGCGTGCTTGCCGTGTCGTGCCCGAGGGTGACGGCAAGCCAGTACGTGGCGGCGCACAGCAGCCACAGGAGGGCGGAATGGGCAGGACGACGATGCGGTGTCTCGGGCATCCGGCGCGGCTCCTTGCGGTGCTGGTGTTGTGCGTTTGTGCCGGGTGTGCGGGGCGTAGTGCCCCAAAGACCATGATACCCGACGATGCCCCCGGGGCCAAGCAGGCGGCGGAAAACATCCGGGCCGTTTTGGATGTTGCCGGGGAGAATGCCCCGGAGCTGCGGCGGTTTCTTAGCAGGTACGAGCCCGGTTCCCGGCGGCGGCGCGCCGCGTGGTTTCTGGTGGCCAACCTGCCGCCTGCCGACGCCATGACCATGGACGAGGCCGCCCTTGCCGAGCACGTGGACTACGCTTTCATCGCCCGCCGCGCCATGCCGTGGGGACCCTCCGTACCGTGGGATATCTTCTTGCGCTATGTCGTCCCCCACCGCGTCACGCAGGAGCCAGTTCAGCCGTACCGGCGGGAATTTTTCAGCGCGCTGGCTCCCCTTGGCGTCCTGAGCGGCGATATGCGCCGCGCCGCGCTGTCCTTGAACCAGTGGGTGTTCACCCGTGCGGCCTACGGGCCGTCCTCGCGCCGCGACCAAGGCGTGCAGGACACCTTGGCGCGTGGGGCCGGGCGGTGCGAGGAACTTTCGGCCCTGCTTGTTGCGGCGTGCCGGTCGCTCAGCATTCCCGCGCGTCCGTGCCTTGTGCCCGCATGGCGGCATGATGACGGCAATCATATGTGGGTTGAGGTGTGGGCCGCCGGGGGCTGGTGGCCTCTAGGCGCAGGGGAGATTGACGCGGACTTTGGCGTTGGGTGGTTCCTGAAACCCGCCCTTGCCGCGCCCATCGTTCTGGCCCCGGCCTACGGCCACGGCCCTTCGGATGAGCCGCTCTATGCGCAGAAGCGCTCCTGCGACATCTATAACCGCACCCATGAATACACCCCGCCCGGAGATGTGCTCCTCAGTGTGCGGGGCGGTGATGGGCCTCTTGGCGGCGGCACGGCGTATGTGTTTGTGGTGAATGGCGGCGGGCTGACGCGCGCAGCGCGGGTGGTGCTGGATGAGGACGGTGAGGGACGCATCAGCCTTGGCGGGGGCGATTATCTTATTGGCGTGGGGCGCGGCGGGCATGTGGCCTACGCGTGGACTTCGGTCACCCCGGACGAAGCTGTACAGGTGCACCTTGACCTTGCGCGTGGCGGCGTGCCCGAGGGCGGGCGCTGGGCGCGCTTTCCCCGCTATGCGGAGGTGGAACAGCATTTTTCCGGTATGCACGAGAGCATCAAGGCCCAGCGCAAGGAGGCGACAACCTCCGCAGAAACCCGCCGCATGAGCGAGCTTGGCGCGTTTGCGGGCATTTCTGCCGCCGTGATGCAGCGGCGTAGTGTGCCCGGCAGCGAGGCCGCCCTTGAGGTCGTCCGCGCCGCAGGGCGCGACGGGTACGAGGTGCTCCGCGCGCTCATCATGGCGGCCAGTGAGCCCAATATCCCCCTGCGCGAGGCGCTTGAGCAGATGAGCCCCAAGGACCTTGTGGCCATGCGGCCCGAGGAGGCCGAAGCCGAAGCCCGCCTTGCGCGCGATGCGTGGCAGCGGGCGGGGCATCCTGCCATGGATGACCTGTTCCGGGACTATGTCCTCAGTGGCCGTGTGGCGGATGAGCCGCATTCGCACTGGCGGCGGTCGCTGGCGGAGCGTTTTGGGTCCGGCGGAGTGTCGGTTCTTGGCGCGGCGCGGCGTGTGGCGCGGGGCAGTGCGGCCCTTGCCGTAGCGCCGGATACGGTGCTTGGTCCGCCACTGACGCCAATGCAAAACGCCGCGTCCGGCCTTGTGACCAGCGAGGCGGAGCGCGCGGTCTTTGCCGTGGCGGCCCTGCGGAGTCTTGGCGTGCCCGCACGCGTGGACCGCGACCTGCCGTGGGTGGAATTCCACGACGGGCATGCATGGCGGCCGCTGTATCCGGAGCATGCCTCGGGCGTTGGCGATGCCTCGGCCGAGGCCCGCGCCAAGGCGTGGTACGAGGAGCGGGGCGAATTGGAAATCCGCTTTGCCGCCGGTGGCCGCGCCCTTGATGAAAGCGCGCTGGCCTACGGGCGCGAGTTTGCCGTGGCCGTCATAAAGCCCGACGGCGACATCAGGCGGCTGGAAAATCCCAAACTGCGGCGTGACCCGGAGCGCGGCAGCGTGCATGTGGCGCTGTCTGCCGGGCGCTATGTCGTGACCACGGTGAGCCGCGATGTGACGGGACAGCCCTATTTGCGCTTGCGCCTGCACACAGTACGCCCCGGCGAGGCGACCATTGTTCGGCGGACGCTGGACCATCCGCCGCCAGAGGGCGAGGACGTACAATAACGCCGCAGAGGCGCCAAAACAGACGCGCCCGCATCTTCCGGCTGTCCGGAGAATGCGGGCGCGGTTGCGATTGTGGGACGGGCTAGCGGACCAGCGTTGTCAGGTCGAAGATGGGTTCAAGGATGGCGACCACAATAAAGGCGATGACAAGCCCCACGCACAGGATGAGCAGCGGCTCCGCCAGCGCCACGATGCGCCGCAGGACGTTGTCCACCTCGCGCTCCATGATGCCCGTCACGCGCGAGAGGAAGGGCCCAAGCTGGCCGGTGCGCTGACCCGAGGCAAGGGTGAGGATGTACACATCCGGGAAGATGCCCTGCGCCTCCAGCACCTTATCCAGCGGGCGTCCCGCGGCCACTTCGGCCCGTGCCTCCATGATCTTTTCCTGCAAAAATGCCGAGGACACCGCGCGGGCGGAGCTTTCCATAGCCTGCACCAGCGGTATGCCCGCCTGAATCTGGAATCCCAGCAGACCCGAAAAGCGCGCCAGCAAAAACTTCTGCACCACCGGGATGCGCCATGTTTGACGTGAAATCACGCGGCGCATGGCCGGGAAGCGCCGGTATGCCGCCATCAGGATGAGCACGAGGACGAGGGGAACCAGCAAAACCGACGCGCCAAGAGACTCCATCATCCGCCCAAGGCTCAGCAAAAACGCCGTGGTGGCGGGCAGGTCATTGCCCGAAGCCTGAAAGATGGACGAAATCTTGGGCAGCACATTGGCCAGCAGAAACCACACCGCGCCAAGTCCCACACATAGGATAACGCCGGGATAGGCCATGGCCGTGGCAAGGCGGCCCTGCACTTCGCCCCGGCGCTCCTCGTTGCGGGCTACCTGTTCCAGCACCGCGCCGAGGCGCCCTGTGGTCTCGGCGACGCGAATCATGCCCACATACACTGCCGGGAATTGGCGGGGGTAGTCCTCTAAGGCGCTGGAAAAGGGCGTGCCCTGTTCCACCTTGTCGCGGATGTCCAGCCAAATGCGCGAGCTTTTGCCCGTTGCCATGCGGCCTACAAGGTCCAGCCCACGCGCGAGGGAATGCCCGCTCTGGATGAGGATGCCCAGATAATAGAACGATTCCGACAGCCGTACCCGCGCCGCCGGGACAAGGCGCGAAAGAAGCGACCCGCGCCGCGGCGCCGCGCTGTCCGCCACCGGGGCGAACTTTAGCGGCGTCAGCCCCTTGTCCCGCAGGAGCGTCATGGCGCGGGCGGAACTGTCCGCCTCAATGTAGCCTTTGGCCTTTTTGTTGTCGGCGTCCACGGCGGTGTACTGGTATGTTGGCATGAAAATGACCCGTTCTTTGATGTATTTCGAAGAGTTGTTGACAGAATCCCCATGCATCGTCGTATGATGGATAGGCTCAGGTCTGTCCATCGTCTGGATGATTCGCCTGCATTGTGTGCTTCGTTTTCTGCCGAGAGTGAGACACTGCTTATGCCTAGGGTAGAGTACATGGTTTTCTCGAATATTGGCAAGGTTCTGATGGATTTCCGCAGGAGGCTCAGTTGCGCGCGGACATAAAGGGCATGCTGCTGGTGGCGTGCGCTGTGGCCGTGTTTGCGGCGGCCTTTGGCGTGCGGGCCATGGATGTATCCAAGTGGAATTCTTCCGAGGCCTACCGCGTGGATGGGGAGCGCATCCTTGCCACGCATGACGCCTACGCGTGGCTGGCTGGCGCGCGCGGCGTGGGGCTGGGCACCGGTTCGCCCTTGGCGCGGCTGGCGCGGGGCGTCTGCGCCGCTACGGGGGCGTCCATGGAGACGGTGGCCTTTTGGGCGCCTGCCGTGGCCGCTGGGCTGGTTGCCGTGGTCACCGCCCTGTGGGCCGTAGCCCTTGGCGCGCCCGAGGCCGCGCTGTGCGCGGGGATGCTCGCCACCATTGCGCCGGGCTATTACATGCGAAGCCGCCTCGGGTACTACGATACCGACATGGTGACCCTGCTCTTTCCGCTGCTGCATGGCGTTTTGCTGTGCCTGTGGCTGGGGCCGTGGCTGCGCACTCCCCGTGACCTTTTGCGGCGTGGCCGCGGCGGGGATGCCCCGGCAGATGCGCCCGGCCCGCGCAGCATCCTTGTCTGGCCCGTGGGCATTGGCCTTGCCGCCGTCGCCTGCGGCGGGCAGTGGCATCATAATATTCCCGACTATTACGCCATGGCCTATCTGCTGGCCGCTGCGCTTGTTGTGCTCGTGGGGCGGCGCGGCGCGCGGCGGGGGCTGGTCCTTGGATTGGTGCTCCTTGGCGTTACGGCGTTTTTTGGCGTGTGGGGCGCCGTCACCGGGGCGGGGCTGGCCGCCGTGCTGTGGACCTCGCCAAGGTGGCAGCGCGCGGCGACGGCGAAGTCCCTGCCGCTGACGCTGGCTCTTGTTGCGGTCATGGTGCTGGCGCCTGATGTGCGCGGCCTTGGCGCGTCCGTGGCGGACAAGCTGCTCCTGTACGCCAAATCCTCCGCGGTGGATGTGTGGGACGCCGCCCAGCATGGAGACAACGCCTCGTCCAGCGGGGCTGGTCCGGCCTATCCGAATGTGGTGCAGAGCATCATTGAGGCGGGCAATGTGGACCCGATGGAAGTGCTGGGGCGCCTTGGCGGCAGTGCGTGGTACGTTGTGTCCGGACTGTGCGGGTTCGTTCTTGTACTCATCGCCCGTCCTGGCGCGGTGTTTCTTGCGCCGCTTGCAGCTATGCCGTTTTTGGCGGTGCGCTTTGGCTCTCGGTTTGCCATGTTTGGCGGGCCTGTGGTGGCGCTTGGGCTGGCTGTGGCAGTGGTGTGGCTGGCGCGGCAGTGCATGGGCAGGCGCCGGGGGATGGGGGCCGTGGCCCTTGCGGCCTCGCTGAGCGTCGGCATTGTTGTGTATGTCCCTGCGGTGCGGGGGTATTCCACCCTTGGCGTCTCCCCGGTGATTGACGCCCCCCACGGCAAGGCGCTGAAGGCCCTTGGCGAGTTTGCCCCGCAGGACAGCATGGTCTGGACGTGGTGGGACTATGGCTACGCCAGCATGTACTACTCCGGCCGGATGACCTTTGCCGATGGGGGCCGCCATACCGGGCGCTATTTGTATCCCTTGGCCAAGGCGCTGACGACGCCCTCCGCGCAGCAGGCTGCGCAGATTATGCGCTTTTCCGCGTTGGAGGATGACGAGCCATGGCGGCGCTGGGATGACATGACCGCGCGGCAGGTGCGCGCCATGATGCTGGACCTCGCGCGGCCCGGCGCAGTGCCGCCTGCGGACGGCTCGCGCTATCTTGTGGTCACGTGGGAGAACCTCGCGCTGGCCTCGTGGATTACCTATTTCGGCACATGGGACCCGGTCCTCGCCAGCGGCACGCATGGGCTGTGCCGCAGCCTGCGCCACGCGTTTACCGTGGATTTTGATACCGGCACCGTGGAGGTGCAGGGTCGGCGCTTCCGCGTTGCCACCGTGGACCAACTCACGCGCGAGGGACGCGAGTTCCACGCCTATCCGGAAGCGAAGCTGCATTTGGTCATCAATGTCCCGGCCAGCCGCGCCTATGTAATGGACGACGCCACCTACGCCAGCATGCTGGTGCAGCTGCTGCTTGTCCGGCCGGATTCACCGCGTTTGGATGGGGCGCTCCGCCTTGTTTACGAAGGGTTTCCCCACGTTCGCATTTATGAAGGATTGTAGAACGTCATGCGCATTGTGCACATTGGCAAGTATTACCCGCCGCGTCCGGGTGGCATTGAAAACTTCGTCGCGGACCTCGCGCGGGAGCAGGCGCGCTCCGGCCATGACGTGACGGTGCTTGTGCATGCAGGCAAGGAGCCGGGAGTGGGGCGGATGGTCATGGAGCGCGGCGTGCGCGTGCGCCGGGTGCGCAGCTATGGGCAGCTGGTCTATGCGCCCGTGGCACCGGGATTTGGCTGGGCCTTGTGGCGGACCCTGCGCCGCATCCGGCCCGACGTGGTGCATGTGCATATGCCTAATGTTTCGGCCTTTTGGCTGCTGCTGGGGCTGAAGGGGCGGCCCATGGTGGTGCACTGGCACGCCGATGTTGTCCCCTCCGGCTTTGATGTGGGCCTGCGCGTGCTGTACCCGCTGTACAGGATTTTTGAGCGCGCTCTCCTGCGCTGCGCGGATGTGGTGGTGGCGACGTCCCAGCCGTATTTGGACTCCAGCGACGCCCTGCGCGGCGTGCGGCGCAAGTGCCGCGTGGTGCCCCTTGGCCTGTCGCCGGAGCGTGTGGGCGCGGCCCTTGGCCCCACCGGAAATGCCGGGCGCACCGTGCCCGGTGAGGAGCCGCGGCCCATGATTTTTTCCGTAGGGCGATTTGCCTATTATAAAGGCTATGAGCATTTGGTGCGCGCCATGGTGGACGTGCCCGAGGCGCGCCTTGTCATCGCAGGCAGCGGCCCGCGCCGCGACGCCGTCTCGCGCCTTGTGGAGCAATATGACGTGCCGTGCCGGGTCTCCGCCCCCGGACACGTGGACGAGGTGGAACTGCGCAAGCTCTTTGCCATGTGCGACGTGTTTTGTCTGCCGTCCATTGAGCGGACCGAGGCCTTTGGGGTGGTGCTTTTGGAGGCCATGGCCCACGCCCGTCCGCTGGTGACGACAGCCATTCCCGGTTCCGGTGTGAACTGGGTGAACAAGCATGGCGAAACAGGGCTGGTGGTGCCGCCCGGCGATCCGGCCGCGCTGTCCGAAGCGCTGCGCTGGATGATGGCCCACCCCGAGGAGCGGCAGCGGATGGGCGAGCGGGCGCGGAAGCGCTTTGTGGAGCAGTTCCACATTGTGGCGGTGCAAAAGGCCATGGACGATGTGTACCACGAGGCGCTTGGGCGGGAATGGGTTCAGCGCGCAGAGGAGGAGGCATGAGGAGAGGGTCGCCGGGGGCGCGGCGCATGTGGTGGGCCGCGGCCTGCGTGCTTGCCATTATTCTTGGCATTGCCGGGTATGTGGACGACTGGCTGTTTTTGAGCACGCATGCGCTGTTTCGCTTTGAGGGCGCGCCGCTGTTGCACGCCACGGACGGCTATTTTTATCTGGAGCGGGCGCGGGCAGTGCTGCAAGGCGCTCCGGCGTTGGGTGAACCCTTGGTTTCAGTGCTGACGGCTTATGGCGCGCGGGTGACTGGCGCGCCGCTGGCGCTTGTAGCCAGCGTGGTGCCGCCGCTGTGCGGCGTGCTGACCGGCGCTGCGCTGGTGCTGTGGGGCCGGGCTCTCACGCGAAATATTTTTGCCGCGCTGGTGGCGGCAGTGGTGGGCATGAGCGTGCCGTACTGGCATGTGCGCGCCGGCGTTGGCTATGTGGATACGGACTGCCTGAATGTGTTTTTTGTGCTCTTTGGCAGTTGGCTGTTGCAGCGCTTTGTGCGCAGCACCGGGCGGCGGCGCGTGGTGTGGCTGGCCGCACTTGGCGTGGTGCTGGCGCTGTTTGGCTGGTGGTGGCGGGCCGGGACGGCGGCGTGTGTCGGCCTGCTGGCCGTGACCTATGCCGCGTCCCTCCCGTGGACGCCGACGCGCGGGGAGCGCGCGGTGAAGCTGGCCATTGGCGGCGGTGTGGCTGTTGTGGCCCTGACGCTGGCGGTGTGGGGGCTGGAGCCGTTTCCCCAGTGGCTGGTGCGCTTCCTTGAGGATGCGGTGAACCATATTCGGTTGGTCATGCGGCAGGAGGGCGGCGTGTATCCCGCCGTGTCCGTCTCCATCGGCGAGTTGAAGCCGCCGGAGCTTGGGGAGTTTGTGACCTACGCCGGTGGCGGCTGGCTGACTGTGCCCGCGGGCATTCTTGGGCTGGGGTGCGCTGTGTGGCGGCGCGGCGGCGCGTGTTTGTTCTTGCTGCCTGTGGTGGGGCTTGCCGCCATATCCGCCGTGTCCGCACGGTTTATGCTGTTTGTTGCGCCCCTTGTTGGGCTGGGGTGCGGGGCCCTTGTGGCCGAGGCGTGGCAGGCCGCGCGCGGGGCCGGGCGGTTTCAGCGTGCGGCGCAGGCGGCTTCGCTTGCCCTTGCCGTGGCGGTTGCCGCCGGGCCGGTTTCCGTGGCCATGCGGAGCGCCTCGCCGCCAGTGTTTGCCGGGCCAGAGGCCGTGCTGGCGTCGTTTATCGCCAAGGCGTCGCCGCGCTCGGCGGTGGTGTGGTCGTGGTGGGACTATGGCTACATGCTGCGGTATTTTTCACAGCGCCCCGTGTATTTTGACGGTGGCAGTCAGGACCCGCTGCGGACCTTTACCGCCGGGTGGGCGCTCATGGACCGCGACCCGGTGCGCGCGGCGCGGGTGATGCGCTTTTTTACGGCGCATGGTCCGGGCGCGCTGGGTACCTTGGAGGGCCGCGTGGGCACGCCGGCGCGGGCCGTGGCCCTGCTGCGCGAGGTCTTTGCGCAGGACGCCGACGTTGGCGCCGTGCTTGCCGCCTACGGCCTGCCGGATGACGCCGACATGCGCGATTATCTGTTCCCGGCGGCGGATGTGGTGGTCTATCTGCCCATGAGCATCCTCGAACGCACGCCGTGGATTGGCTATTTCGGCACGTGGGACGTCGCCGAGGGCGCGGGGGAGAAGGCCCGGTTTACGCAACTGCCCAAGGACGGGCATCAGGTGCTGGCGGCCAGTGGGCGCGTGAGCGGGCTGGACGTGAGCAGTGAGCTTTCCGCCGTGGTGCATGCCGGGCGGCGGGGCGTTGGTGTGCGGCGCTATGACGCGGCGGGCGCGCCTGCGCTGGTGGACCTTGAGGCGCTGCCTCATTTTGTGTTGGTGGATGGCGCCATGTTGGAGAGTACCCTCTACCGCCTGCTGTTGGCGGCCCCGGACAGAACGCGGGGCTTTCAGCCGCTGGCGTATGACTCCCGGTTTGGAGGCGTATGGCGGGTGAAGCAGGAATTCTGACGCGGCAGGGCGCCGTGAACGACGAGAGCCGTCCTCTTCTGCTCCTTGGGTGCGCGGTTTTGGCCGTGTACGCGCTTGCCGTGGGCTACGCCCAGCATTGGCGCATGGCGAACGATAGCGCCAACTACGTGGAGCAGGGCCGCCCGCTTTTGCGCAATCTGGATGGCTACTATTTTTTGCGCCTTGCGCGGGAGCGCGCCGAAGGGCGCTATGCCCCGGTGGATGCACTCCGCGGCGTGCGCCGCCCATCTCCGCCGCCGCTTTTGGCGGACACCGCCGCGCTGGTGCAGCGCGCAAGCGGCGCGTCGTGGGAGACCGTCGCCTACTGGATGCCCGCAGTGCTTGGCGTTTCTCTCGTTGCGGCGCTGATGGGCGCGGGGGGCATGCTGGGGAACCTGTGGATAGGCCTTGTGGCGTCCTTTGCCAGCTTTGCGGCAGGGTTTTGGATGATTCGCGCCGGGCCGGGGTTCTTTGATACGGACTGCCTGAATCCGGCCCTTGTCCTTGGCGCGGCGCTCTTTCTGCATGGTTTTGTGACAACGCCCGGACGCGGGCGCTGGGGCTGGGCCGCCGCGCTGGTGTGTGACGCGGTGGTGCTTGCTCTGTGGTGGGAAGCGTGGCCGTCGGTGCTGGCGCTGGTGGTTGTGGCCTACGCGCTGACCTTTCCGCATCCGGCGCACAGCTTTGAGCGCGGCGTCAAGCTGACGCTGGCCGCCGCGGTCACCGCCTGCGCCGGGTTTGTGGCGCTGTATGTGGCTGGGGTGGTGTCTTCAGGCCCCGATGTTTTGGTGCGCGTGGCTGAGCATGTGCGCCTTGTTCTTGGGCGCGAGGGGGCGGGGTTTGCCTCGGTGACGCGCTCGGTGCAGGAGCTTCGCGGCGTGGACGTGCGCGGCATGGGCGCGGCGCTGATGGGCACTTGGGGCGCGCTGGTTTTGGCGGCGGCGGGCTGTGTGGTGGTGCTGGTGCAGCGTCCGCTGTTTGCCGTGTGTGTGCTCCCCTGCGCCGTGCTGGCCTGTGGCAGCGCGGTGTCCGCACGGTTTTTTATCTTTGCTACGCCGGTTTTGGCCCTTGGGTACGGCGTGCTTGCAGTGCGCGCGGCGTCGCTGTTTCGGATGGCGCAATTTGCCCATGTGCCGGGCCTGCGCGAGGCGCTGTTTGCCTGCGGCTTTGTGGCGCTGCTGGCGCCGGGGCTGGTGCGTAGCGCCACGCAGTGGGTGCCGCCGGCACTTACCGCGCAGGACGTAGCGCTGGCCGAGTCCATGCGCACCCATCTGCCGGAGACGGCGCAGGTGTGGAATTGGTGGGACAGCGGCTACATGGTGCAGTACGCCTCGGGCCTTATGACCATGAGCGACGGCGGCCGCACCAGCCCGCGGCTGACGTTTGCGGTGGCCTATCCCTTGGCGGTGCGCCAGCCCCGGTTGGCCGCGCGGTGGATGCGCTTTGTGGCGGCACGGGGCGAGGGCGTTCTTGATATTGCCGACGAAGTGGCGGGGCGCAGCGGGGGCGGCATTGGTCTTGCGGAGCGGGTGCTTCTCGACCCTGCGGGCGCTGCGGACGTCTTCCGCCAGCGTGGGCTGGACTGGACGCCTCAGGCGCGGGAACTGTTTTTCCCCAAAGCGCCGCCGGTGGCGGTGTATCTGCACCGCGCCATGGTGGACACCGCCTACTGGTGGGACCGCCTTGGCACGCGGCAGGCGCGCGCGGCGCGCGGCTTTGTCATTGACCGGCTGCCCCGCCATGGTCTGCACATAGACCGCCCGGCTGGCGTGGTGCGGCGTCAGGGGCAGGGCACGCTGCGTGTTGGGCATGTGGTGGATGTGCGGGCAGGCCGTGTGGATGTGGCGCGGACGCCTCATCCCGGCCCGGCCTGTGTGATCTATCATGATGAAGGGCTTGTCTATTTCATTCGCGCCAGCTTGTTCGACAGTGTGGGCTTTCGCCTGCTGTACCGCCCGGAGACGGTGCGGGAGTGGTTTACACCTCTTGACGTCCGGCCCGGACGCGGCGGGGTGTGGCTGGTGCGGGAGGAGCGGTCATGACGCAGACGGCTCGCGAGCTTGTAGTCATCCCTGCCCACAATGAGCAGGGCAGCGTGGGGCAGGTGGTGCGCGCCATACGGGAGGGATTTCCCGATGTGGATATCCTTGTGGTGGACGACGCCAGCCGCGACGCCACGGACGCCGAGGCGCGGGCCGCCGGCGCCGGAGTGGTGCGGCTTTCCCTCAACCTTGGCGCGTGGGGCGCTGTGCAGACCGGCATGCGCTACGCCGTCCGTCATGGGTATTCCCATGTGGTGACCATGGACGCCGACGGTCAGCACGAAGCACAGGATATGCCCCTTGTCTTGGAACTTTTGCGCTCCGGCGGGGCGGATGTGGTCATTGGCGCATGCGTGGAGCGGGGGAGTCTGTTGCGGCGTATTGCGTGGAGCCTGTTCCGCAAGGTGAGTGGGCTGCGCATTCGTGACGTGACCTCGGGCTTTCGCGGCTATGGTCCGCGCGCGGTGAAACTGCTCGCCTCGCCCGAGGCGACGCTTCTGGACTATCAGGACGTTGGGGTGCTGCTGCTTTTGCAACGCGCTGGGTGCCGGATAGTGGAGCGCAAGGTGCGCATGTGTCCGCGCGTGAACGGCCACTCCCGTGTGTTTGGCACGTGGCGCGTCATTGTTGTGTATATGGCGCTGAGTCTCGTTCTTGCTCTGACCCGGACGACCTACGGTGGCCGGGTTCGCGAAATGGTTTCCAAGGTCAAAGGGAGGTCCCGGTCATGATGAGCTATCAACTGACCACGGCGCTTATCGGCATTGGGTTTGCGGTGTGTGTGCTCCTGCTTGTGGGGCGCGACAGGCTCCATACGCGCTACTCCCTGCAGTGGCTGGCGGCGGCGGGGGGCGTGGTGCTCTTTGCCATGGTGCCCCAGTTTGCGGACCGCGTGGCCCACGCCCTTGGCGTGTCGTACCCGCCAACGCTTGTGCTGCTCCTTGCGCTTATACTGCTGGGGGTGAAGTGCCTCGTCATGGATATCGACCGCTCGCGGCAGGAGCGCGCCCTACGCCGACTGACCCAGCAGCTGGCCCTGCTGGAGGGCGGACAGCAGGGCGAGGGTGACGGAAACTAACCGGCAGTGGACGCACTGAATCTTGGTGAGGCGCTTCGAAAGAGGCGCCTTTTTTCTTGCGTGGCGGGTGAAATGATTTGTGCAGACATTTGAATATGTTGTGATGGGTGCTTGAGAAAGGTGTAAGGGTTTTAGTGTAATGCAGTAATGTGTATTTATGTTGGTGGTATACGGGGTGGGAAGGCAAAAAAATGCAGTGAGCAGTGCTTAAATGTTGCAGAGTGTGTTGAAGCACTGTGAAAAGTTCGATATTGTATGCGTTATGTGTAGGGTAGAGGTTGGTTTAGGTTGGCCGTTGCACCACTAGCTGTGAGGGGTATGGCATCAGGTGGAGAGTTTTGCAATCAAATTGAATGGTTTGGCTCTGTTCTCAAAGCCAAGAATTCAACACGCAAAGGAGAGGTGGCAATGAGGAAAAAATGGTTGGCATGGCTGCTCACTGTGAGCTTCATCACGATGGCCAGTGCCGCACTTGCGGGGGTACCCCCGTCCATACTGAACGGCACGAACTGGACCTTTACGGGCATTCAGTTCACGGCTGAAGGAAACGCGACGTCTACGCCCTCTGTCTTCTGGGGGCCGGACATCGAGTCCCTCGCCCCGAACGACAATCCCGTATCCACACCCAGACCAACGGCCTTGGTAACAGCTCCATTTCCGACATCACGGTGTGGAACTTTGCCGGGACGTCCTTTACGGACACGTCCGCTGGCGCTGTGGACTTTGCCGAAAACGCAACGAAGTGGTTTGGCGACGAGGTTGCCTTCTCCGACGACCCCGGCAACCTGACCGACGACAACTGGGACGGCAACACCCTGACGAGAGGCCTTGACGGCGTCGTACGGTTGGCAAACGCCACCCAGAGCGTGGACAACACCACCGACTACTTCAACTATTACTTCATCACCAACGAAGACCAGAGCCTGTTCGCAGGTCTCGGCCGTTCGCCCATCGATTGCACGGCAACGGCATTCTTGGACGGTCCGTCCATGGGTGTGCTGTTCCAGAACCAGACCATCACCAACAACACAACCTTCGGCTCCTCCACGTGGTACTACTACGCGTACGGCGCTGATGGTGATGGCGCGGGTGATGGCGTAGCCTACCTTGGCTCGCTGACCTTCGATGATGGTGCGTGCAAGCTGTACAAGTTTGACACCAGCGCAACCACCGGTTCCGCGGTGACGACGGAAACCTCGTTCAACAGCACCGTTTCCAGCGGGTATGTTGAGGTGACCACCACGGGCAGCGCGCCCATCAAGCTGTTCACCAAGGCGAACCTGAGCAAGAACGGCAACATTCTGTCCGGCTTTGCTCTGGATTCCTCCAGCCAGCTCCTGTACGCCATCGCGCTGAAGGATGCCTCTGTGCTGGCTTCCACGGACTTTGATGACGACTCCAAGACCTTCGTCGGTATCGGCCAGGGCTTCTCCAGTGCGACCAACGCCACCGCGCAGGGCCGCATTGGTAAGTTCCTGCTGAAGGACAGCGAAGTGACTGACGGTAACGCCACCTTCGTGGGCTTTAACGCCACCTTCGGTGACAACGAAGGCACCGACCTGTCCATGGCAGACATGGACGAAATGACGTGGAGCGTTGCAACGTCCAGCAGCCTTGGCGGCGTGACCCATGGTAACGCGACCCTGCTCGACTCCGACGACAACTACTTTGCCCACTTCCTCGGCCGTAAGGTCGGCGATGTGATCGCAGGTATTTGGGTTGCCGCCGGTAGCTCCAACTCGACCTCCGCATACGGCACCGCAGGCGACAGGACTCTCGGCCTGCAGGTCATGACGGATCTCGGCTTTGTGGTGCCGCCCGCATCGGCGACCTCCACTGCCGACATCAACACCATCGTGAGCAGCTTCGGGTCTCTGGCATCCGGTGTGACGGTGCGCGCGGCTACGGCCATCGACATCAATAACATCCCCAGCGACGCAAGCGCCGTGCTCAACAAGAGCTCTGATGACCTGGTGAGCCAGTTCGGCCTGTCCAGCGGCCAGAGCGTAACCAACCTGACGTCCTTCGTGGCAACCCTGCCCGCCGCCTCCAGCCCTGGTGATCTGACGATCTTCCAGCGCACCATCGACGGCGCACAGGTCCACGGAAAGACCCCCAACACCCTTGGTACCTACACCAAGATGTACACGGCCGACCGTGTCGCGGTGAGCGGACTCTCCGCTGCCCAGACCGCGAACAGCACCAAGGCCTTCACCTACAACCCCGGTACGTCGACCCTGGCAGAAGGACAGTACTGGCTGTCGTTCGAAGGTACGCCTTCGTACTTCATCCCGGCCAACTTCTCCCTGAACGACGCCTTCGACTATACGCTGTACTTCACCATCGCGGACAACGGCGTGTACGACGTGAACACCAGCGAAGACATCATCGGCGACCCGAGTGGCTTCGTGTCCGGTACCACGTCCAGCTCCACGTCCTCCGATAGTGACAGCGACGGTGGCTGCGTGTTCAACCCGGCCGCTGCATGGAGCATCGAGTTCCTGCTGCTGCTCATCGCTCCTGCCGCATTCCTGGTGCGTCGGCGCATGAAGAAGTAGCTGACTCGGACCAATCCGTAATCTGAAACAGGCCGCCCGGCATATGCCGGGCGGCCTTCTTTTGTGTGCGGTGAGGTGTTGACGGGAGGGGCGCTTAGGCTGGCGCGCCGTCTGATGCGTTGCCGGACGCGTCATTTTGAGCACCATCAAAAGCCGCGGCGCTGAGGCGGCGGAGGAAGGCATCCTCGCTGAAGTCCTGTGCGCGCGTGGTGCAGGCCTGACGCATGGCGCGGGCGCGCTCTGGCGTCAGGGAAGAGACGGCTTCGGCAATGGCCTTGGGGGGCGGGTCCGGCGGCAGAAGGATGCCGGTTTCGCCGTGGACCACGGTTTCCCGCAAGCCGCCTTCGTCCACGCCGATGACGGGCTTGCCCGCGGCCATGGACTCCACCGGCGACATGCCGAAGTCCTCGTCGCGGGGGATGTAGATGGTGGCGATGGCGCGGCCCATGAGGTCAATAAGCGCCGGTTCGTCAATCCATCCGGTAAAGCTGATATTGGGCGCGTCTGCGGCGAGGGCGCGGAGGCGGGCTTCCTCCGGGCCGCCGGAGGCGACCACAAGGCGCCTTTCCGGCATGGAGAGAAAGGCGGTGACGATGCGGTCCACACGCTTGAGGCCATCAAGCCGCGCGCAGGAAAGATAATAATCGTCCTGCCCCCGCCACGGGAAGGCGTGGGTCATGCAGGGCGGGTGTACCACGTGGGCGTCCTGCCCAAGGTAGTGCAGCAGGCGCTGGCGGACATTTTCGGAGTTGGCCAGCACAACGTCCATGGCGCCGAGGGCGTCGGTGTAGACCCCCTTGAACCAGTGCATGAAGGCCCGCATGGCCGGGCGCTGCCACGCTGGGGTGGCGGCAAGGGTTTCGCGGCGCAGGTCAAAGAGGATGCGCGGCGGGGTGTGGCAGTACAGTATTTTGCGGCCGCTCACGCTGGCGTGGGCAAAGAGGCTGACCGTGCCGGTAAAGATCCCCCACGGCGCGTCCTGCTGCGGCAGAGTGCAGAAGGCTTTGCGCAGGGCCGCGGTTTGGGAGAAACGCGCCAGCAGCGGCGCGGCGCGAAAGGCGTCCAGATTGGTGAAGGGGATGCCTTCAAAGGCGTCTACGGGAAAGGGGCGGACATCCACGTGCCCGGTGACGACGCGGGCCGCAAAGTGGCGGGCCATGAACAGCGCCACGCGCTCCCCGCCGCCGGGAAAGCTGAAAAAGTCGTGCAGGATGAGCGGCGCGGTCATGACTGCTCCAAGGCTGCGGTGAAGCCGTCCCACGTGAGGCGGGCGGTGCGCTCCCAGGTAAACTGCGCCGCACGGTCATACCCGGCCTGAATGAGCTGTTTCCGGTGGGCGGCGTCCTCCGCGATGCGTCCCATAATTTCGCCAAGGGCCGCCGCGTTGTCTGGCGGGTCGAAATATGCGGCGGCATCTCCCCCGACCTCGGGCAGGCTGGCGCAGCGCGTGGTGATGACCGGACACCCGCAGGCCATGGCCTCAAGAACCGGCAGGCCAAAGCCTTCATAAGTGCTGGGCAGAATGGTCATTGTGGCGGCGCTGTAGGCCGTGGCAAGGGTTTCGTCGTCAATGAACCCGAGGGGGATGACGCCCTGTGGCGGGCTGTCCTGCCAGCCGTCCCATCCGGCGACAACAAGAGGGAGGGTAAGACCGGAGGCGGCAAGGGCCTTTGGGATGACGTGCATATTCTTGCGCGGGTCCCCGCTGCCGACAAAGAGGGCGAAGCGCTCCGGCAGGCCGTAGCGGGTCCGCAGGGCTGCATGGGCGGAGTCCGAACGCGGGAAAAAGAGCGAGGTGTCCGGTGCAAGCGGCGTCACCCGCACGCGCTCCGCCGGGACATCCGTCAGGGCGGTGAGCTCATCCTTGGTGAATTGGCTGATGGACAAAAACGCGTCAACGCCGCCAAGGCTTTTGGCAAAGTGTCTGTTGAAATACAGCACGCGCTCGCGCGGGTGGTGCTCGGGAAAGCGGGCGAGGGACATGTCCTGCACCGTAAAGGCGGTGGCGCAGCCCGTTGCCGTGGCAAAGGGAAAGAATGCGGCCTCATGATACAGCGCGCAGCCCTCGGTCAGCCGCCGAAACCGCCGCGCCCGCCGCGCGTGCAGGGCAAGGCGGATGGCGTAGGCCACGCGCGGGGGCAGTCGCCAGAAAACATCCGCAAGGCGTGACCAGCTGCGCAGGTTCTGCGGCCCTGTGGGCATGGTGCGGCGCAGGGCCTCGCCGTCAAAGTACACAAACTCCGCCGTGCCGGAGTACAGGCGCTCCAGCTCGGAGTACAGGCTCCGCAGATAGCGGCTGATGCCCGTGGCGATGTTGCACAGGGGGATGGCGTTTACGACGATGCGTGGTGGTGTGGGCATGATGCGTCCTTGTGGGATGAGGCGTGGTGCGTCGCGGCGATGTGGCGCAGGCGCCGGGCCAGCCCGCCAAGAAGCGCCGCCATGAGCACGGCTTCCGTGGCGATGGTGGCATAGGCGGCGCCGTGCGCGCCAAGGTCCGGGATGAGCAGGATATTCAGCGCGATGTTCATGACGGCCGCGCCAGCGGCGCACGCGGCGTAAAAGCGTTCAATATTCAGGGCAATGGCGGCCTGCGTCAGCAGTCCTGACGGCAGAATGAAGAGCAGCGCGGCGAGGAGCAAGGGCAGCAGGCGTGCGGCTTCGTCGTAGCCGGGGCCGAAGGTGAGGCGCACAAGGGGGGCGGCAAGGGGCACGCCAAGGGCCAGCAGAACGCCGCCCGCGCCCGCAAGGGCGCAGCTGACGCCGGCCAGCAGGCGAAGAAAGGCGCGCGGAGCATCCATGCGCTGGCGCAGGGTGCGAAAGCACACCACCCCCACGGGCGCGGCCAGCAGGATGATGCCGTCCAGAAAGCGGTAGGCCGCGGCGTATTGGCCGGTTTCCGCCGCGCCGGAACCAAGGTGGCGCAACAGGAGAATATCACAGCGGTAGTAGATGGCGGTGGCGGCGTCCACGGCCATGAAGGCCACACACGCGGTGAACAGACTGCGCCGCATGCGGCGGCCAGTGCGTTGCCGTCCAAGATGCCGGGGACCAAGGTGGCGCCGCATCATGACAAGGAGCGGAGCAAGCCCCAGTCCCCACCCGGCAAAGACCATCCACGGTGCGCCGGAGGCCCCAAGCAGGAGAACGCCGACAATGCCCACGGCGCTGGCGGTGCGGTAGGCGCTTTGCCACACGGCGTCGGCGTGGAAGTCGCCTTTGGCGCGCAGGGAGGCAGAGACGAACACACAGGCCGTTTGCAGGCTCAGGCAGACAACGGCCACCGCCGCGTGCCAGCCGTAGGGCGCGGGTGTGGGCAGGCACAGGGCCGCGCCAAGTATGGTGACAAGGGCCACATGCCGCGTGGCGCGTCCTTGAAGTTCCGGCAGGCTCGCGGCGATATCCGGACTTGGCCGCGCGCCTTCGCGGTAGAGGAGGGTCTTGAAGCCGCCGTCCTGCACAATGGCGAACAGCGCGCCAAGGGTGAGCAGGGCGGAGTAGTCACCAAAGCCCTGTGGTCCCAGAAGCCGCCCCAGCACAAAACTGAGGCCCATGGAGACCACGCCGACGTATCCCGCCGCGCCCCATTGGGCCAAGAGTGCGGTTTTGGGCGGCGCGCTCATGATGCGGCCTCATGGGGCTGTGGCGTGAACATGCCGCGTGTGCGCCATCCGGCGAGTGCCAGCAGATAAAACATGGCGAAGGCCAATATTTCTGCGCCGGGGAGGAATCCTGCTACGCGGCAGATGATGAGGCCGAGGAGGGCCAGCCCTGCGGCGGCGAGGGTGCGGCGCGCCGGATGGGCGGCAATGTCCGGGGCAAAGCGCCGGGTGAGCGCCGCGCCCGCCATGGCAAGCAATATGGCGGCCCCGCCGCCGGAAAAGAGCGTGGCGGTGGCGTTTGGTCCCGGCTGGACGATATGCACGCCGCTGCCTCCGGCAATGAGTAGCCCCGCAATGGCGCACTTCACCGGTGCGGAGCGCCGCAGAAAGGCGCGGCGGACGCCGCGCAGGGCGCTGACGGGCGCGCCAAGGCCAAACCTGCCAGTTTTAAAGAGCGCATACATCGCAAGGCCAGCCATGGCGAGGATGAGAATATCCGTACTGATGAAGGGGAGCGCGGCGCGCCTTTGCGCGGCGTGTTCATCAGCGGGGTCGCGGCGCAGGCGGGGCGGCGTTGGGGTGATGATTTCCACGGCGTCCACGGCAAAGAATGGATGCGGGCGCAGGGTGATGGCGGTTTCTCCGGCGGCAAGGTGCATCTGCGCCGCGTCCGCCCAGCCGCCATTCCATGTGGCGCCAAGCGCTGCCGGTGTGGTCGCCGATGCGCCGTCAATATGCAGAAGCTGCGCCGCAAGGGTCTTTGGAGTGTGGCTGCGCATGCCAAACAGCTCAACGCGCGGCGGCGTGATGCCAAAAAATGGCTCGGTGCCAAGGTAGCTGACGTCCACCGTAAGGGGGGAGCCGCCGCGCATGTGCGGGGCCGCGTCCCTTAGGGAGAAGGTTTCGCCCGGGGCAAGGGGGCGGCTGGCGCCGTCCGGCAGATTGAGGGTGATGCGCGAGGGGTAGGGCGCAACTGGGGCGTGGAGCGTGTCCCAGCGCAGGGCCGTGACCTGCGGCGCGGTAAAGCGGACGAGGGTTGGTGGGGCGATGTCCGTTGCCACAAGCAGCGCGCCGCTCTCTTGCCGGGTTATTCCTGCACGCGTGTGGTGGGGCATGACGATGGTGTCACGCCGCGTCCACCATTCACGGGCGGCAAGGGGAACGGGTGAGACCGCGCTTTCAGTCATGATGAGCGGCGTCAGGAGCGCTGTCGTCCCTGCGGGGAGGGAGAGGCCCACATCTGGAATGGCGGTCAGCCTTGTGATGGCTTTCTGCGCCATATCGCCGGTCTGCGCGGTGAAGTGTGGCGGCAGGTCCATGAGGGCGGTGGACCCGTCCGTTGCCGTGGCATTGACGGCTGTTGGAATTGGTGCTTCCGGCCACAGGCCAAGGCGCCAGAGCGGGGCTGCGGGGGGGGCTTGCCGCAGGTACTGCGCGCGCCATGTTTCGTCATCCGTCAGGGAAAAGATGCCCTGCACGGGCATGGATACCGGACGCAGGAAAGGGGACGCCGCGCGCGGCGCTGCGGCCCATGTCTGCACGGCGTCGCCGATGGTTTTGTCCAGCGCGGGAATCTGCGCAGTGGTGAGGTCCAGCAGGCGGATGCCAGTGACGGTGATGGCCTGCGACGGGGCGGGGAGCATGGTCAGCAGCATGTGCCGCAGGGCCGCATCCGGCGCCGCTCGGGTGCCAAGGGCGTGGCGCAGATCAACAAGCATGGTGGTGCTGGCTGCGCCGTGGGGCAGAAATTGCGCCGTCACTTCCCGCCGCTGTCCGCTCAGGTCCATGGCATGGAAGGAGAGCGTGCGCGCGGCGCTGGAGCGCGCCGCCGGGGAATCCGCCGGGTAGAAGAGCAGAACCTCCATGACCGTAACGCGCTGTGGCCGCAGGTGCCGCGCCCGCAGGGCCGGGCGCAGGTCCAGCGTGGTGATGGTGCTGTCGCCGACGGTGGTGTCCTGCCGCGTGACCTCGCCGGAGTAGAGGAACACGTCGCGCCCCGGGGCGGCGTTGGTGCTCAGGGAAAACTGTATGGACTTTGGCTCCTCCCCGCGCGGAGAGCGTAGGCGCAGCAGTCCGCCGTCGGTGACGGGAATATCCACGCGCCCCTGCAAAACAACATGCTGGCCGTCAAACGTGCGCCGCCAGCCGCCGGAGGCGCCAAGCCCCAGCTCCCGGCGCACCAGATAGAGCGCGTCCTTGTTGCCGAGGCTGGCGGGGACAATGTCTACGCGCTTTGCCGGCTCTTTTGTCGTGTCCAGTTCGTTTTCATACACGAGGGTAACGGGCGCGGTGTCCTGCGCCCCTTGCAGGCGGGCGCGCAGGCGAATGCTGGGCAAGGCCTGCGCGCCACTGGTGGTCCATGTAACGGCAAGATAGGGCAGCCGCGCCACGGGGGCGGGGTCGTCCGTGAGGCTTATGCGCCACGTGGGAAATTGGCCGCGTTGACCGCTGATGATGGTCCGCGCTTCATTGGTGAGGATGCGGGAGTCGCGCACCACGTCGCGCTGGATGGTGCATGGGGTGATGTGCGCGCGGACGAGGGCTGTGTGCTCCTCCCCTAGGGTGAAGCGCCACGTGGCGTTGGCGGAGCATGTTTCGGCGCGTGCGGGCGCGGCGCATGCGGCAAGAACGAGGGCGAGAAGCGTAACGAGGGCGAAGCGCATGTCCTGCTCCGGCTAGGAGGTTTCTTCCATGGTGTGTCCGTTCATGACCATGCGACGGCGTACTTCGGCCTTTTTGCCCACCAGCAGAAACCACACGGTGGTGGCCGCCAGAATGCTTGCGGCGGCGGCGAAGAGGCTCCACGCCACCTGTGTTTCCGTGGCGTGGAACATGGTGATGAGGGTAATCATGCCCGCAAGTCCCGCGCCCAGTATCCAGAGGTACCCGTACAGCGAGCAGGCAAGGCAGTAGGTGAACAGAACATTCGCCACCGCCATGAGCGCCATGGCCGTGACCACCAGCCGCAGCGCCGGGGCCGAGGCCAGATACTCCGGCCCAAACAGCGCAAGGATAACCGGCTCCGGCCACAGCCCGCAGACAAGGGCGAAGCCGCCGCCGAGCAGCAGCGTCAGCCCCATGCTCAGGGCAAGGGTTTTGCCGCTTTCCTCACCGGAGGCGCTGGATTTGGCGACCTCGGGAAAGAGCACCATAAGCAGGGCGTTGGGGAGGAAGAAGGCAATGCGCCCCAGCACGGCCGCCATGGCGTAATGCCCGGATGCTTCGGGCGTGCAGTAGTGGCGCGCCAGAACAAGGTCCAAATTGCCAAGGCCCATGATGAGCGCGGCGTTCAGGAGGACCGGCACGGTGTACCACCCCACCTGCCGTAGCATGTTGGCAGGCAGTGGCTTCGCAGGGCCGATGACAAGGTCGCGCAGGAAAAAGAGGGCAAGACCCAGCGCGCCCACAACGCCAATAATGCCCGACAGCAGCGCCCCGCCAACGCCGTGACCCAGCATGGCCACCAGCAGGGCGGCGCTTATGAGCCGGATGGCCGATGAGGAGCAGTTGCCAAGGCCAAAGCCCGTGAAGCGTTGCAGACCCATCAGGATGCCAAGGGGGACGGGCATGATGAAGCTGATGCTGGTGAGCGCCAGCATCAGCAGAACAGGCCCGGTGGATTCCACATGCAGATAGTTCTGGATGCCGGTGTGCGCCAGCGTGCCCAGCAAAAAGACCGCCGCCCCCGCGAGCGTCAGCAGCAGAAGAGCGGTGCGCAGCAGGCCGCGCAGGGCCTCTTTCCCCTCCGGTTCCATGCGGATGGTAAAGCGCGAGAGCACAAGCGGCACAACGATCATGGGCGCGGATGCCAGCACGGCAAGGGAGTTCAGCGCATTAAAGACGCCGAAGTCCTGCGGCGGCAGGCTGCGCCCGACGAGGAACTGGAACATGTAGTTGAACAGGTTCCCCGAGTTCAGAAGGACCAGAATAAGAACGTTCTGCCGCAGGAAGCGCTTCATGATGGCGTGTCCTTGCCCGCTGGTGGTGATGACGGCGCGCCGCGCCGCCGGAGGATGATGAATCCGTCGCGTTCAAAAACCGGCGTGGTTGTCTGCCGGGTGCGCTCCACGGCGGCAAGGAAGTCGCGGCGGACGGTGTCGTCCGTGCACGCTCCGTAGCGCCAGTCGCACCCAAGGTCCCCGAGATAAAGGGGACGCATCAGGTCTAATACCACAAAATCAGCATGAAAGGACACCTCGGATGTGTACGCCGCGCTGTGGGGGGCGTTGGCGGCGCGGCGGGGGAAGACGCTGCGCTCCGACAGCGCCTGCAAATCCGGCAGGGCGAACGCGGCATACGCTGCGGCGGGAAAGATCACCACGCGCTCTGCGCGCAGCAGGCTGTGCCAGACCACCGTGTTCTGCGCGCTGATGCAGGTGACGCCGCTTTTGGGGATGTGCTCATCCAGCGCGCGGCGAATCATCGCATCCCTCGCCGTGGGAATGTAGGCGCGCCAGCCATAGGCCCAAATCTTGTCCGTCCAAAACAGGCGCGAGGCCGGCGAGGGGGAGATGCCCACATGCACGGCCAGCAGCGCGCACAGCGCCAGCGCCGTGACCGTGCGCGGGCGGACAATGGCCGCGCCCCAGTCCCGCACGCGGGGCCATGCGGCGCAAAAGGCCATGGTTAGGGGCGGCAGAAGTCCGGCGGTGTAGTGGTGCCCAAGTCCATAATGATTGGGCTGGGTGGACAGGAGGGACAAGGCGAGGGGCGGCAGGGCCACAATCCACCACGACGGCGCCAGAAGCGGCAGCCCCAAAAACGCGGCAATGAGCGCGCCCACGTACAGCAGCTTCCCCGGCTCGCCGAACATCACGCTCAGGACCCGCATGGGGTCCGTGAGGATGGTGCGCAGCATCTCGCCAAGGGAGCCGCCCAGCCAGCCAAAAGCGCCCGCTCCAATGGGGCCGCCGCCGCTGGGACCAAGCCCCGGCAGCAACACTCCCACAGCCAGCACAAAATACGCCGCGCCAAAGAGCACAAGGCCGCCCCCAGCAACGCGGGCGCGCCGCCCGTGGCGTACCAGCAGAAACAGGCCGCAGGCCACGGTTTGCAGGGCAAAGGTCTCCTTCACCAGCGCCAGAAGAATGGCCGGAATGCAGGCGCGTCCAAGGCGCCCATCCGCCTCGGCAAAGGCGAACCAAAAAAGCAGGGGCACAGCGACGGCGTCGATGTGCACGTCAAAGAGCGCAATGTACCACAGCGGAAAGGCCAGGGCGTACACGGCGTAGCCCATGGCTCCGTGCCGCCGCCACAGTGCGGCGGCAGGCAGGCCGAGCAGAACGGCCTGTCCAATCAGCAGCGCCGGGATGCGCGCGGCATCTGGCAGGGCGGCGTGCAGGGCCGCAAGGGGGATTTTGAGCGGTTGCAGGTGCCCCCAAAAGAGCACCGGCCACCAGCCCCGCTCGCCGAGGTGCTCCAGATGGTCCACCAGCAAAATGAGGTCCGCAAAGGTGGCATGCAGGGCCAGATATTTGGCCGTGGCCATGGCCGCTAAAATGGCGCACAGCCCGAGGGCGGGCAGCAGCCCGTGGCGATGGGGGAAATGATGCGTCAGGTCGGTATCAGCAGCCATGAACCACCGTTTTTGCCATTTTGTGTGCAGGACGGGGGGAGAAAGTTCGAGCAATATCGTCAGTGTATGATACAGTATGGAATGTAGCGCTGTTTATCAAGTTTGCATTTGACTTGTCTGACGCGTTTCCGTATATGATTGAGTAATCGCAAAAGTCTCATTTATCAGTATAAACGGCGGTTTTGCTGCACTATGAAGACACGCATCGCAGTGGTTGTTCCCGTGTACAACGAGGCCGAAAACCTTGAACTCCTTCACGAAAAGGTGAGCGAGGCGTTTGACGCCGTGCCCAGCTATGAGTGGGAGCTCCTGTTCGTGAACGACGGGAGCAAGGACAATTCGTGGCAGGTCATCGAAAAGCTGGCGCGCCGTGACGGGCGCGTGTGCGGGCTGAACCTGTCGCGCAATTTTGGCAAGGAGATGGCCCTCACCGCGGGAGTCACAGCCATGAACGGCAGCGAGGCTGTGCTGTTTATGGACTCGGACCTCCAGCACCCGCCGGACCTGTTGCCGGAGTTTATCCGCAAGTGGGAGGAGGGCGCGGACATCGTGGTGGGCATCCGCAAGCACAATGAAGGCACGTCCTTTATTAAGGTTCATCTCCCAATTCCGGGGAAGGCTGCTCTGATTTTGAGAAAGAAGTACTCGTCGTCGAGAAAGCCGTAGGCCATCCGTTTGATCACCTTGATCTTGTTGTTGATCCCTTCGAGTAGGCTGGTGTGTAGCGGATATCGGCAGTGTGAGATAATGCCCGAGATGTAGGGTTTGAGGCGCTTAGCGAATTTAATGAGCGGCTCGACTCGGCTTTGCATGGCGCGGCGGTACCAACCTTTCCAAAATCGCTTGGCAGCTTTGGAGTATCGGTAGTCCCAGAGTCGCTTCAAATCCTCCTTGAGGATATAAACCTTCATCAAATTTTTGTTGGCTCGAAGCAGGTCATAGAGCCGGATTCGATCTTCCTGTCGCATGAGATTCCGCCTGTTGCGCAGGAGCAGCCATCGTGAGCCTTTGACAACCTTACGGGCGTCTTTGTCATGATTGAGGCGATTGGCCTCATCGTTTCGGACGCGGTCGATTACTTCTCGGCCATACTTGGCAACGACATGAAATAGATCGTAGACGATCTCGGCTTTCGGGCATTGCGCCTTCACCTCGGCGGCATACGCACCGTTCATGTCCATTGCAACGGCCTCAATTCGGGCACAACCATCACGGCCAAGCAGTTCAAAGAATGGTCGGATGCTCTCCCGGCTGTTGCCTCTTCCTACCCACAGAACCCGCTTGGTGTAAGGCTCGACGATGATCGTGGCGTAGCGATGTCCTTTGCGGATGGCAAACTCATCCATTGCGACAACCTTGACGCCTTTCAAGTCAATGGGATTGAGTTTTTCCGCTAGGTACCGCTTGTCGATTGTCTTCACGGTCTTCCAGTTCAGGCCGTAGCATTCCGCGATGTGCTTAATGGGAAGTATGCGGCAGAGCCGAACAACGGACTCGGCCAGCCGCCTTGTGACACGCGAATACCTGTCGAGCCAAGGAAGCTGCTCCAGCTTTGGTCCACAGACGGGACAATGGACCCGACGCCGGATAACGAGCAAATGCGTTGCCGCGTCGAATACAGGCAAGTCACGAACCCAGCGTTCGACATAGTCGTGAACTGCGCAGACAAGCCTGCCGCACCCGCTGCATCTCATTCGCCTTCGCCTGATTGGAATCAACTCGATCCAGACTTCGGGGTGCTTCCGAGCTTCGCTGGCTTCAAGGCGCTGAACAGTTCCAACACGATACCCTTTCCAGTCTCCCAACAACCGGGTAATCTTGCCCTTGGACAACGGTGCCCTCCTTGTAGCTCTCGTCTGTTGTGCAACTGTCGAGATTACTGAGGGTTTCCGTTGTCCTCAATTTTTTATGTTTCCCCCGGAATTGGGAGATGAACCTTTATTAAGCGGATTGGCTCCAAGGTGTTTTATATGCTCATGACGCGCCTGTCCGATGTGGAAATTCCGCCCAACAGCACGGACTTTCGTCTGCTGGACCGTGGCGTGGTGGAAACACTGTGCACGTTTACCGAGCGCACGCGCATGTTCCGCGGCATCATCGACTGGATGGGCTTTAACAAGAGTTTTGTGGAATTTGTGGCCCCGCGCCGCAGTTCCGGCCGCCCCGCCTATTCCCTGCGCAAGCTCGTGCGCCTTGCGGTCAACAGCCTGACGTCCTTCTCCCTCGCGCCCCTGCGCTTCACCGGGTATCTGGGAATATTCATCATTTTCATCACCGCTCTTTTGCTCAGTTATATGCTGGTGACGGATGTGTTTTTCGATGTGCTCTATACGCCCATGGCCTACGTGGTGGTGCTCAATACGCTGCTGGTGGGCGTGATTTTGGCCGCGCTTGGAATGATTGCCCTGTACATCGGGCATATTCATACGGAGGTGGTGGGCCGGCCCCTGTTTATTGTGCGGCAGGCCTGCGGCCGCCTTGCCGAGGACGATGGTTCGCCCCCGGAGCGCAGCGTGAGCGTCTGTAAACATCCCGATATCGGGAGGTGGCACGCGCATGGCTGAGGTGTCGGTGATTATTCCGTTTCAGGTGCCGTCGGACTATCTGCGCCAGACCCTGACCCACCTTGGCACCCTGCGCGGGCCGTCCTTCGAGGTCATCCTGCTGCCCGACGGCCCCATGGAGGACGAACTGTCCGAAGCCTTGGGGCTGGATGTACGCATCATCCCCACCGGTCCGGTGAGTCCGGCCATCAAGCGCGACGAGGGCGCGGCCGTGGCGACGGGGCGCGTGCTGGCCTTTATCGACGACGACGCCTACCCCGCCGGGGACTGGCTGGAGAAGGCCGTGGTCCATTTTGAGGACGAGACCATTGGCGCAGTGGCCGGACCGCAGGTGACGCCGCCGGATGACGGCTTTTGGCAGAAGGTATCCGGCGCGATATTCGTCTCGCCCCTCAATGGCTCCGCCGCGTGGCGCTATTGGCCCGGAGACCGCCGCTTCTTTGTGGACGATTGGCCCTCGGTGAACCTGCTGGTGCGTACCGAGGACTTTCACGCCGTCAACGGCTTCGACAACGAATACTGGCCCGGCGAGGACACCAAGCTGTGCCTCGACATCGTGCGCGAGCGCGGCAAGCGCATTCTCTACGAGCCGGAGGCTGTGGTGTACCACCACCGGCGCTCCGGGTTTGTGCGGCATATGCGGCAGGTGGGCAACTATGGCCTGCACCGCGGGTTCTTTGCCAAGCGCTATCCCGAAACCTCGCGCCGCCTCAGCTACTTTATGCCCATGGCGTTTTTTCTGTTTGTGGTGGTGGGCTGGGTGGCGCTGTTTGCCGGGAGCGTATTTGCCGGACTGTATACCCTTGGCTGGGCGCTCTACGCCCTTGCCATTGCCTTTTCCACACTGGGCATCTTCGCGCGGCTGCGCGACGCCCGCGTCGCCCTTGCCACGGTCCCCTACGTTGTGGGGACGCATTTCTGGTATGGGTGGCGGTTTCTGAAGGGGTTCCTTTTCGTCAGGGACCTCAAGAGCACACTCGGACGATAGCTACGACGACAGCGAGCTTCCTCCGCGTTCTGACCGGCCATGGTGGCCGCATCCGCAACGTCGCGCCGGAACCGACTAACGAGAACGGGGCACTGCATCATGAAGGTTTCCATCACCTATCCGCCTCTGGAATCATCCAGAGGGGTTCCCTTGCTTTCACAGAACCGGCAGTTCCAGTGGTTCTGCAACCCGACCTACATTTATCCCATGGTGCCGGCCTCTGCGGCCACGCTGCTGGCCTCGCGCGGGCATGAGGTGCTGTGGGACGACGCCATCGCGCAGGAGCTGGACCACGAAAGCTGGTTCGCGCGCCTGCGCGTTGAGCGCCCGAACCTCATCGCCATGGAAAGCAAGACCCCGGTCATCAAGCGCCACTGGACCATTGTGGACCGCATCAAGCGCGAGTGCGACTGGGGGCCGAAGGTGGCGCTGTTTGGCGACCATGTGACGGCCCTGCCGCGCGAGAGCATGGACGCCTGCGGCGTGGACTATGTCATCACAGGCGGGGACTACGATTTTGTGCTGGCGGACCTGTGCGACGCGCTGGACCACGGCGGCGAGTTGCCGCGCGGCGTGTGGCACCGGCGCGGCGCGGATGTGGTGAGTACCGGCGAGCCGGACGTCAGCCATAATCTGGACCAGCTGCCCATCATTGACCGCCAGCTGACCCAGTGGGAGCGCTACGCCTACAAGAACGGCAACTTTAAGTACACGCCCGGCACCTATGTGATGGCGGGGCGCGACTGCTGGTGGGGGCGCTGCTCCTTTTGCAGTTGGACCACACTGTACCCCGGCGCAACCTACCGCACCGTGAGCGTCAAGCGCCATTTGGATGAAGTGGAGCGGCTGGTGACGGAGCTTGGCGTGCGCGAGATTTTTGACGACAGCGGCTGCTTTCCCAAAGGCAAGTGGCTGGAGGAATTTTGCGAGGGCATCATTGAGCGCGGCCTGCACCGCAAGGTGGTGCTGGGCTGCAATATGCGCTGCGGCGCGCTGAGCGCGGAACAGTGGAAGCTTATGAAGCGCGCGGGATTCCGCTTCATCCTCATTGGCCTTGAGAGCATGGTGCAGTCCACGCTGGACCTGCTGAACAAGGGCCTAAAGGTGGAGCAGATTTCCCAGACCCTGCAATGGGCCAAGGAGGCTGGGCTGGAGCCGCACATCACCACCATGGTCGGCTACCCGTGGGAGACGCGCGCCGAGGCCGAGCAGACCATCGCCTTTGCCAAGGACATGTTCTCGCGCGGGTATATCGATACGCTGCAAGCCACCATTGTGGTGCCGTATCCGGGGACGCCGCTCTTTCAGGAAGCCCGCGAAAACGGCTGGCTGACCACCGAGGACTGGGACGACTACGACATGAAGCGCTCCGTGTGGAAAAGCCCGGTGGACGAGGACGACGTGATGGGCTTTACGCAGGAACTCTACCGCGCGGCGCTGTCACCGTCGTTCCTTATGCGCAAGGTGGTGTCCGTGCGCAGTGTGGACGATGTGCGGTTCTTTATCCGCGCCGGTCGCAAGCTGTTTGCGCATCTGGCCGACTTTAGCAGGACGTAGGCCATGCAGCACAGCGACTATCACGCCACACGCTTTACCCACGACCCGCGGCGGCGCGGGGTGTGGAACGAGATTGCGGCCTATCTGCGGCCCTTTGTCCCGGACGGGGCGCGGGTGCTGGAGGTGGGCGGCGGCTACTGCGAATTCATCAACGCCGTGCCTGCGGGCGAAAAGCACGTCATGGACCTGTTCGCGGACGTGGGGCGCTACGCCGACGAGGGCATCACCGCGCATGTGGGCGACGCCACGGACCTGTCGCGCTTTGAGTCCGGCTCCATGGACGTGGTGCTGGCCAGCAACTTTTTTGAGCACTTGGAGCGCGACACCTTCGAGGCCTGCGCGCGGGAAATCCACCGCGTGCTGCGGCCCGGCGGGCGGCTCCTCGTCATCCAGCCCAACTTCAAATACTGCGCGGATTCCTATTTTGACGACTACACCCACCGCCTCATCTTTACCGATGCGGGGATGAAGGACTGGCTGGAGAGTCTGGCCTTTGCCGTGGAGCGCGTGGAGCCTCGCTTTTTGCCCTTTTCCATGAAGAGCCGATTGCCCAAGGCCCCGTGGCTGGTGCGGCTGTATTTGCGCAGTCCCATCCGGCCCATGGCCGGGCAATTCTTCCTGTGCGCAGTGCGCCCCGGAGGTGGTGATGGATGAAGGTGAGGTCATGACCCAGCGCCATGGCGCGCAGAGCGCCGCGCCGGAGCAGGACATGCGCGCCATTACGCATCCGTCCGAAGGCACCCTGCGCCAGCGGCTGACGTACTTCTTGGGGCAGGGCTACACCCTGCGCGAACTGGCGTGCAAGGGTCTGCGGCTTATGGTGTGGGCGCGCATTCACCGGGCGCTGCGGCACCGCTTTCGCTCCTGCGGGCGCGGGGTCATCGTGGACCCCACGTGCAGTGTGGACGGCGCGCGGTTCATCGCCCTTGGGGACAGGGTGTGGGTGCAGCGCGGCAGTTGGCTGTGCGTGCCCCTTGTGGAGATGCCGCGCCCTGATGCCCGCGCCTACCTGAGCCTTGGCAGTGGCGTTCGTGTTGGGCCGGGATGCACTCTTGCCGCCGCAAACCGCGTGGACATTGAGGACGACGTGCTCTTTGGTCCCAACGTCACCGTGCTGGATCATGCCCACGCCTACGAGGACGTCACGCGTCCCGTGTCGCGGCAGGGCATCAAGACTGGCGGGCGTGTGGTGGTCCGGCGCGGGGCATGGCTGGCCGCCAATGTGGTGGTGCATGCCTCGGGCGGACTGCTGGAAATTGGCGAAAACAGCGTTGTGGCGGCAAACTCCGTGGTGCTTTCCAGTGTGCCGCCGCGCACGGTGGTGGCGGGCAATCCCGCCCGGCCCATCCTGTGCTATGACGACAGCGCGCAGCAGTGGACCCGCGTGAGCGAACCCCTCAAGCAGGAGGCAGACCATGAGCCAACGCCGTAACCCTGGCCGCTCCCCGGACGCCCGCCCCCTTGTGCTTGCCTTGGCCGTGGCGGGGCTGCTGCTGACGGTGCTCGCCGCGCATGTGGAACTGCTCTACGACGAGCTGACCTACGTTGTGGGCGGCGCAACGGCGCTGCGCAACTTCGCCACCCTGACCTTTGATCCGCAGTTCTGGAGCTTTGAGTTCCACCCGCCGTTTATGATGTATTTCTACGGCGGGGCGTTTGCCGTGTATGTGCTGGTCAACGTTGCGGTGACGGGCCTGCCCGGCTCCATGGCCGAACTTGCCGCGCAGGCGGCGGGCCTGCTGAAGAGCGACGCGGCGGTGATGGCCTTTCGCGTGCCCAGCGTGGTTGCGGCCCTTGTGGTGATTTTTGTGGCGTGGCGCTGGGGCGAGCGGATTCTTGGCAGCCGCCGCGCGGGGATGTTCAGCGCGTTTTTGCTCATTGCCCTGCCGCCGTTCATGGGAATGGGCAGTGTGGCGTATTTGGAGATTGGCATGGTCGCCACGCAGGCCGTGGCCGCCTATCTGTTCATGACGGCCCTGCGCGACGGCTCGTGGCGGCGGTATTTCCTGTCCGCCGTTTTTGTGGGCTTTTCCGCCGGGACCAAGCTTTTTTCCGGGAGCATCGGCTTTGTCATCGCCACCTACATGCTGCTGCTGGCGTGGTGGTATGTGCGGGACAATGGGCGCGATGCGGCGCTGTCGTGGTTGTCCGCCAACCGCAGGGCGCTCCTCTGGTTCCCCATCTCGCCGCTGGTTCTGTACGCGGTGTGGCCGTGGCTGTGGACGGACCCCACGCTGTTTTTCAAGAACCTCGCCGTGCAGTTCACCATTGTGGGGCATGGGTTCTACAAGGGGACAACAGAACTGGGGCCGGACTACTATCTTGTCTACCTTGCCATCTGCACGCCCATACCGTTCCTCATCGCCATGCTTGGCGGCGGGGTGGCCCTGTGGCGTGAGCGGCGGCGGGACTTTTGGTTCCTCGCCCTGTGGGTAGCGTTTA
Source organism: Desulfobaculum senezii (assembly GCF_054657395.1). Lineage (NCBI taxonomy): Bacteria > Pseudomonadati > Thermodesulfobacteriota > Desulfovibrionia > Desulfovibrionales > Desulfovibrionaceae > Desulfobaculum > Desulfobaculum senezii. The sequence goes on from NZ_BAAHYU010000003.1 coordinate 858,235, forward strand.
CCTTTGGCATCATCACCTTGAGCAAGGGCAAGCATGGCGGCTACCGCCACATAATGCCCGCCTTTGTGCCGCTGGCCGTCATGGGCGGCTACGGCGTGGACCGCTTGCTTGCGTGGGCCGCGCGGCGGCAGGACGCCCTGCGCCGGGTGGTGGCCATTGCCGCCGTGGTGGTGGGCGGCGGCTGGCTTATTGCTTCCAACGCCATCGTTTTCCCGCACCAGAAGGACTACTTCAACGCCTTTGTGGGCGGCATGCAGGGCGCCAGCGAGGACTTCATCGTGGCCGACAGCGGCGTGGGACAGCGCAAGGCCATTGAGTACGTGGATAAGGTCGCGCCCCCCGGCGCAACGGTGTGGGTGTGGGGCACCAAGCCCAACGCCTTCATGTACTCCAGCCGCGTCAATGTGCCGCGCTCCTTGGCCGGAAGCGCCGTGTTCACCGCGCGCGACAAGGAGGGCATGCCCCAGAACGAGTCCATCTATCCCCTTGAAGGCTTTGGGGCCGGGGATTTGACCTTCCGGTTCCCCTATTTTGACGAGACGAGCCGCCGCATGGGTTTTGACGCCCTCCAGCGCAGCGGGGCCACGCATGTGGTGGTGCACCGCCTGTTCCGCTACCCCGGCATGTTCCCCGGCGAGGGGCACAACCGTCTGCGCAAGCAGATTGAGGAGCGCTTTGCCCCGGTGAAGACCTTTACCGTGGATGGGGTGCCCGTGGCGTGGGTGTACGACGTGCGCGGAGAAACGGGCGTGGCCGCCGGCGATGGTTCGTCCGCGCGCAGCACAGGAGGACACAATGGCTGAGCCGCTGGTGAGCGTGGTCATCCCGACCCACAACCGCGCGGGCGACCTTGAGGAGTGTATCCGGTCCGTTCAGGCCTCGGACTATGGCTCCATTGAAATCGTGGTCGCGGACGACTGCTCCACGGATAACACCGCCGCCATGGTGCGCGAGCGTTTTCCGCAGGCGCGCTACGTTGCCACGCCGCATAACGGCGGCGCGTCGTTGGCGCGCAACACCGGTGGCGAGGCCGCAACAGGGAAGCTTCTCTTTTTTGTGGACAGCGACGCCACCGTTGCGCCGGACGCCATATCGCGCCTTGTGAGCGAGTTTGTGGTCAACGCGCAGTGCGGCATGGCCGGGCCTGTCATCAACTATTACGATGAGCCGGACCGCGTGTGGTTTGCCGGGGCGGATATCGACCTCGTCACCGGGCGCACCACGTACCTGACCACGCCGCCGGACCGGGGGACATCGTACCCGACGGGGCACATTCCCACGGCGTTCATGGTGCGGGCCGAGGTGTTCCGCGCCGTGGGCGGCTTTGATACGCGGTTCTTTATCATCTTTGAGGAGTCGGACTTTGCCGAGGGCGTGCTGCGCGCGGGGTACGAGGTGCGCGTGGTGCCCGGAGCTACGGCGTGGCACAAGCTGTCCATTGCGGACTTTTCCGACGCGGACCAGCGCATCCAAAACGCCATCGGCCTGCGCAACGCCGGGCGGGGGTACCTTGTCTCGCGCAACCGGGTGCTGTTTATGCGCAAAAACGCCAGCCGCGTGGGCTTTGGGGTGTTTCTTGTGTGCTTTATGCCGCTTTTGACCGGGTATTATGTGGCGCAGTCCCTGCGCTTTCGGCGGCCGGACATTGCGTGGGCCACGCTCCGCGGCGTGGCGCATGGGCTGACCGGACGCTTTGCCGGGGTGGGGTGATGTGACGACACGGCTTGGGAAACCCTTCAGGGGGAGTCTTCATGACGGACCGGAAACGGGCAAGACGGGTACCACTGGCGCTGTATGGCATTGTGCTCTTTGGCGTGGCGCTGGCCATGTATGTCATTGGCGTGGCCTTGGGCTTTCCGCGCAACATTTTCTTTCCGCACAACGACACGCTGACGTGGATAAACCGCGCCATCGTTTTGTACAGCGGCATCCCGGCCATCATTGGCGTGTTCTTTATCTGCGTGGACATCTACGTCTTTCGCCCGCGGTTCAAAAACGGCGGCACCGTCCGGTTTGACGACCTTGGCGAGCAGACCTGCACCGTGGTCCTCACCGCCTATAACGACGAGGAAGCCATCGGCCCGGCGGTGAAGGACTTCCTTGCCCATCCGGCGGTAGAGCGCGTTATCGTCATCAGCAACAACTCCAAGGACGCCACGCTGGAGCGCGCCAAGGAGGCTGGCGCCATTGCCTACAACGAGTGCGTACAGGGCTACGGCGCGTGCGTGCACCGCGCCCTCAAGGAGGGCCTCAAGTGGGACGACACGGCCGTTACCGTGCTGTGCGAAGGGGACATGACCTTCCGCGCGGCGGATATCGACAAGTTTTTTGCCTATCTGCCGCACTGCGACATCGTGGTCGGCACGCGCACTGTGGATCAGCTGCAGGAGGAGGGCACGCAGGTGACCCCCTTTATCCACTACGGCAACACCTTTGTGGGCAAGATGCTGGAGATGAAGCACATTGGCCGGTGCACGCTGTCCGACGTGGGCACCACCTACAAGATGTGCCGCAACGACGCCCTGCGCGGCCTACTGGACGGGCTGGATTTCTACCGCATCAATTTGGAGTTTAACGCCTACTTCATGGACAAGGCCCTTGAAGCGGGGCTGTCCATTGTGGAGTGCCCGGTGACGTTCTATCGCCGGGTGGGGCTGAGCAAGGGCGGCAACGTCAATGCCATGGTCGCCTTCCGCCTTGGTCTGCGTATGATTCGGGGCATCCTCTTTGGCTGGTGGGACGAGCCGGAGGACCGCACCCATTGTCCAGCGCCCGGCGCGCTGAAGGAGTCGAAATAATGCGGCGCTGTGTTGTACTCTTTGCCGTTGTGATGCTGCTTCTTCCGGGCGTGTGCGGTGCTTCGCCAGCCGTGCGCCAGATGGTGACGCAGGACTGGCCGGGCGACTGGGACGTGCGCGGGGCAGAGATGCAGGCCGTGGACGCAACGGCCCTGCATAGGATGGCGACGCGCATAGTGGCCGCAGGCTCGCCGCAGGTGCTTGGGACCGCCGGGCCGGTGGCCGCTGGCGGAGACACCGTCCAGCGCATGCGCAACGCAGGCTGGACCGCCTTTGCCGAGGATTTTTCCGCCGCCTGCGCCGCCGCGCGAAAGGGCCACGCCGACAAGGCCGTCGTCCTGCAGGTGGCCTACACGGCGTCATTTCCCACCACGCTGAGCTACACCCTCCTCGGGCGCGAGCGGCAGATGTTTCTGCCTGCGGCGCCGGCCGAGGCGCGCAGTATCTGCGTCCCCCTCGACCCCGGAGCCGACGCCCCGCGCTGGCACGCCACGCCGGAACTGCTGCGCAATGACCTGCGCGTTGAAAGCGTGAGCGCCGTGGCCCTTGCCGCCGCCATGCATGACCGCGCCGTTGCTGTGGCGCTCTTTCTGGACCGCATCTTCTATCCCTATGCCGCTTCGTTTACGTTGCCCGGCGGCATGCTGCCCCTTGGGGACAGCGGGGTGAATTCGTCATTCTTTCAGTCCTCCATTGACGGGGCGCACAGCACGGTGCGTCCGTCGCTGCTCATTGCCGCCGGGGCCGAGTTGGCGAAGACCGTGACCCTTGCCGGAGACGGCGAGGTGCGCATGGACGTGAGCGCCGCGCCCCTTGGCGTACTCAGTCCCGTTACGCTGGAACTGCTCGCGGAGCGGGGCGGGCGCAGAACCTCCCTATGGCGCGAGAGCTTTGACCCTGCGCAGGACGTGGACGGCGCGCCGTGGTCCATGCGCACCGTGCGTGTGCCGCTGCGCGTTGCGCCCGGCGAGCGGGTGCGCCTTGTGCTGCGGGCCGAGGCCGAAGGCGGTGAGCCGGGCCTTCCCGCCGGGGTGGGCATTGTGTCGGGTATGAGCGTGACGGGCGTTGTCCCTGCCGCGGCGCCGGACCGCGCGCAGGACATCGTGGTGGTGGTGCCGGATTCCCTGCGCGCGCAGACCGCCTATGATAAGCGCGCCATGCGCGCCGGGCGCGGGTTGGCGCGGCTTATGGCGCGGCCGGATACCCTGACCTTTACCCACGCGTATTCGCCCTCCAACACGACGACGCCGTCCACCAACGCCGTGCTGCACGGGCGGCTTTTGGCGGAGTTCCCCATCTTTTATTATCCGGCCCAGCCATCAAACCTGTTTGCCTACATGCGTTCGCATGGCTACCGGACCTACTGCGTCACCACCAATCCGTATTTGATTCCGCGTCTGGAATTCTATGTGGACGAATACATCTATCACTTCGGCATCATGCACGGGGAGAAGCTGTTCACGGCGGCGGAGGAGATTCTGGCCCGTCGCGACGCTGATGGCCGCCCGGCCTTTGTGTTCATTCAGGCCATGGAGACCCACTCCCCGGATGCGGTGGGACGTGTGGTGTCGGACTGTATGGACAAGCCGGAAAGCCTTGTCCAGTACATGCGCCACCTTGGCAAGAAGCCCTTTGCCGACATGGGCACCGTGACGCGGGTGCGGCAGGGGCAGGACATGATGTTGACCAATTACAAGGGCGCGTCCGACGCCTTTGAGTGGAACGCGCAGGAGGCCGCACTCACCGTGGACGGCGCGCAGCGCCTGCTCATGGGCACGGGCTCCGGCGGGCTGGTGCCCTTTGATGACGATGTGGTTCTGCGGAGTTTTGACGTGCGGGTGGAGTTTGGCAGTGCGGCCATGCGCGGCGCGCTGTCGCATGTGGAGGTGAACCTTTTCCGCGAGGATGGCTCCAGCCAGCTGTACGCAGAGGCCCGCCCCATTGCCGAGGACGGCGCAGAGGTGACCTTCCGCGTCAATGTCTCCCACATGCTGCGCGGTGGGCCGGACGCGGTAGACGTGCCGCTGGAGGCGTTTACCGGGCCGCAGGTTCTGCAACTGCATTTTGACGCTCCGGTGAGCGGGACCATTACCGTGCGCAGTGTAGCGCGGCATACGCGCTCGCGTCAGCTTGTGGCCTTTTTGGATGAGGCGCGGGATATGGCGGCGGCGGATCCGCTACCTCGCGGCACCCCGCCCACCATGAAGACCGGCAAGCAGTACGCCCCGGAGAATCTCCAGCACTTCCGCGACGGCTACCGCATGAAGTGGATGTACTTTGACGCCAAGTTCGATGCCTTCCTTGATGCCTTGGACGCGCGCTACGGCGCGGACGGTGCAAACGGCGGGGTGGCGATGCTGTATTTCGCCGACCATGGCCAGTCCCTTGGCGAGCATGGCGTGTATGGGCACGGTTCGTCACTGTACAACCAGCAGATTCACGTGCCGCTCATCGTGCATGTGCCCGGACGCTTTGACGGAGCAACCCGCACAGTGGCGGGGCCGGTGTCGACGGTGTCCGTTTATGCCACGCTGGTGGACCTTGTGGAGGGCGCGGGCAGTGAACTGCTGCGCGGGACAAGCCTGCTTGCCGCGCATGGGCGCGCGCCGCAGGGCGTGGCCTTTGCGCAGATTGACCCGCGCGAGGCCCCCCAGCGCGTTGCCTTTATGCGGGCGGACGGCAAGGTGGTCATGGACCTTGGGCAGGGCTGGACCCGCCTTACCGCCAACGATGCCGAGGAGCGTCTGCTCATGGCCGCGCCGGATTTGGAGCGCGCCGCCCTGTGGCGCGCCAAGTGGTACCGGGGGCTGGGCAGTGGCGCCGGGGCGCAGGCGGGCCGCGCAACCACGCGGCTGGACGTGACGCTCAACCAAAACCTCAAGGCCCTGCAGGACCTTGGGTATGTGGAGTAGCACAGTGCAGGCTCATGACAAGGTGGTCGTTCTTGGTTTTGACGGGTTGGAACCGCGTGAAGTGCAGCGGCTGATGGACGAGGGGCGGCTCCCTGCGTTTTCGGCCATGGCGGAGCGCGGCGCGTTTTCACCGGTGCGCACCACCACGCCGCCGCAGTCGCCCGTGGCATGGTCCACCATTGCCACCGGATGCAACCCCGGCGGCCACGGCATTTACGACTTTGTCCACCGCTCCCCCGAGGAGTACCGGCTGGACCTGTCCATCCTCAAGAAGACCGGGCGCAATCCCTTTGCCGCGCCGGGCAAGCAGTACTCCCCGGCGCGCGGGGGCGTGGCGTTTTGGGAGCAGGCCTCGCGGCACAAGGTGCCCGCCACCGTCATCCGCTGGCCCGTGACGTTTCCCCCGCCCATGAATGGAACGCGGATGCTGGCGGGCCTTGGCATGCCGGACATTCAGGGCAACCTTGGGCGCTATCTCTTTTACTCCACGGACGACGCCGACCTGACGGGCAGCGGCGCGGAAAAGGTGCGCCCTGTCACGTTCTCCGGCGGCAAGGCCAAGGCCGCGCTGGAAGGGCCGCTGTATCAGGCCCTTGGCAAGCCAAAGCCCAGCGAGGTCGCCATGACCTTTGAGCGCGCAGGTACTGGCGTGGACGTGCATCTGCCGGACTCCACCATGCATCTGGAGCCGGGGCAGTGGAGCCCGTGGCTGCGGGTACGCTTCCCCTTGCCGCCCTTTTCCAAGGCGTGGGGCATCTGCCGGATGCTGTTGGTGCAGGTGGAGCCGGAATTCCGGCTGTATGTGTCGCCCATCCAGATTGATCCGCGTTCGCAGTATTTGCCGCTGTCGGCTCCGGCGGAATTCGCGGCCAGCCTTGGCGGCGGGCGCAGTTTCTTTACCCTTGGCATGCCCGAGGACACCAAGGCCGTCAGCGAACTGCGCATCGGCGAGGACCATTTTCTGGCCCTGTGCGACGAGCTTATGGACCAGTGGCGGCGGATGTTTTTTGCCCTGCTGGATGATTTTCAGTCCGGGGTGTTGGCGTTTGTTTTCGACACGACGGACCGGGTGCAGCATCTGTTCTGGCGGCACAAGGACACGGCGCATCCCTTCCACGACGCCGCAGCCGCCGCGCAGTACGGCGGCGTGGTGGACGACTATTACCAGCGCGCCGACGCCATCCTTGCCGAGGTGGTGCGCAGGCTGGGGCCGGATGTGCCGGTCATCGTCTGCTCCGACCATGGGTTCGAGACCTTCCGCCACAGCTTCCACATCAACACGTGGCTGTCCGGCGAGGGGCTGCTCACCCAGCACGCGGAGGGCGACGGAACGCTCTTTCGCGGTGTGGACTGGGAGAAGACCTCGGCCTACGCCGCTGGCCTCAACGCCGTGTACATCAACGAGCGCGGGCGCGAGGGCGGCGGGATGGTGCCGCCGGAGAAGCGCCGCGAGGTGCAGGAGGACATCCGCGCCCGGCTTATGGACCTACGGCACCCGGCAACGGGAGCGCGCGCCGTCAGCGACGTGGCGCTGGGGCAGGACGTCTACAGCGGCCCGTTTGCATCCGGCGCGCCGGACCTTGTGCTGGGCATGGCGCCGGGCTTTCGTGTGTCGTGGGAGAGCGCCCTCGGCGGGCCGGGAGAGGGCGTCTTTGAGGACAATATGAACCATTGGAGCGGCGACCATTGCCAAGCGCCGCAGAATGTTCCGGGAATTCTGCTGTCGAACCTGCCGCTGGAGACGCAGGGTGCGGGGCTGGAGAACATCGCCCCCACCGTGCTGGAGGTGCTGGGCATCCCCCGGCCGGACACCATGCAGGGCGAACCACTCGTCAAACGCTGAACGGAGTGCATATGGACAGGCTGACACGGCTTGAGAACGACGCGGTGTACATCATCCGCGAGGCATACGCCCGCTCGCGCAGGACGGCCATCCTGTGGTCCATGGGCAAGGATTCCACAGTGCTCCTGTGGCTGTGCATGAAGGCTTTTTTGGGGCGCATCCCCGTCCCTGTGGTGCATATCGACACGGGGTACAAGTTTCCGCAGATGTACGCCTACCGCGACCGCTGGGCCGAAGAGTGGGGGCTGGACGTGCGCGTGTTCACCTGCCCGGACAGCGTCACCGCGCGCCCGGATGGTTCCAGCAAGCTGGAGTGCTGCACCCAGCGCAAGACCAATGTCCTGCGCGATGCGCTGACCAGCATGGGCTTGGAGTCCGTGATGGTGGGCATCCGCCGCGACGAGCACGGCATCCGCGCCAAGGAGCGCGTGTTCTCGCCGCGCGGCGAGGACTTCCGCTGGGACTACATGCGCCAGCCCGCTGAAATGTGGGACCTGTACCAAAGCCGCAGCGAGGAGACGCACCACCTGCGCATCCATCCGCTTCTGGGCTTCACGGAAGTGGACGTCTGGGAATACGCCCTGCGCGAAGGGCTGGAACTGAATGAATTGTACTTTGCCAGTGACGGCAAGCGCTACCGCAGCCTTGGGTGCATGCCCTGCTGCAACCCCGTGGAGTCCGAGGCCGCAAGCATTGAGGCCGTCATCGCGGAACTCACACACACCAGCGTGGGCGAGCGCGCGGGCCGCGCGCAGGACAAGGAGGACGCCTTCACCATGCAGAAACTGCGTTCACTGGGGTACTTGTAATGACCGAAGCGCGCAGAATGAATCATGACGGCCAGCGTCCCGGCCGCGCGGTGGTGGTTGGGGATGTGGACCACGGCAAGAGCACTCTCATCGGGCGGCTGCTCTTTGACACGGGCAGTCTGGATGCAGACCGCCTGCACGATTTGGAGCTCTCCGCCAAGGACGGCGGGCCGGACTTTTCCCGCGTGATGGACGCCCTTGCCGAGGAGCGGCGCGACCATATCACCGTGGACACGGCGCAGACCTTCTTTTCCACGGCGGTGCGGCAGTATGTGCTCATCGACGTGCCGGGTCACCGGGAGTTCATCCGCAACATGGTCACCGGAGCTACTCAGGCGGACATGGCCGTGGGCATTGTGGATGTGGCGCAGGGCATAGGCGACCAGACGCTGCGGCATCTTGCCATCTTGCACATGATTGGTGTGCGGCGGTGGATTGTGGCCGTGAACAAGATGGACGCCGTGGACTACGCGGAGCAGGCCTTCCGCCGCGTGGAGGAGGCCGTGTGCGACTTTGCCGCGCGCCTTGGGTGCGAGGTGGCGGCCATGGTGCCCGTCTCCGCCGTGCGGGGCGACAATGTGGCGCAGCAGTCGCGCCGCATGCCGTGGTACGGCGGCCTGGCGCTGGTGGAGGCGCTGGACGCGCAGCCCCTGCCTGCCCCCATTGCGGGCGCGGCGTGCTTGCCGGTGCAGGATAGATACGACATGGACGGCACCCCCGTGCATGTGGGCCGCATCCTCAGCGGCGTACTGGAACCGGGCGCGCGCGTTGCTGTGCAGCCCGGTGGGGGCGAGGCGCAGGTGGCACATCTGGTGCGCTTTCCTGAAGGCGTCATCGCCTCGGCCAGCCCCGGGGAGAACGTGGGCGTGGTGCTGGAGGGCGAGGCCGAACCGGCGCGCGGGGATGTTTTATCCGATGTGGCGCTGAGCGTTGGCGACAGCATTGCGGTGCGTCTGGCCTCGCTGAGTGAAGCGCCCCTCGGCACCGATGACGGCTATATTTTGCGCCTTGGGCATCAGGAAGTGCCGTGCAGGCTTGGCCCCTTTGCCACGCGGATGAGCTTTGACGCGGCAGGGGCGAGGACCGGCGCGCAGGAGGGAGATGCTGTTTTCTTCGGTGATATTATGGTAGGAAATATACAGGTGGAAAAGCCTGTAGCGTTCCTGCCCTTCCTGCGGTGCCCCGAGCTGGGCCGCATGGTTGTGGAGCGCGGCGGAGAGGCCGTCGCGGTCGGCGTTGTGGAGGAAACGGCGGATGTGAACGACCGGGCATAATCAGCAAAGGGGAACAGACGTGGTGCATCGTATGAAGCAAGGCGCAGTGTGCGTGGCCGGTCTTGGCGTGGTGCTGATTCCGGCGACGGCATGGGCGTATGTGGATCCGGGAACCACCAGCGCCGTGTTTGGCGGGCTGGCGTATATTTTGGCCTTTGTGGGCGCTGGGGCGGCGGTGCTGTTTCGGCCTATCATCAAGCTGTACCGCAAAGTCCGTGGCCGGAAGGACACGGAGACGACCAAGGTCGAGGAGCACGGATGAACCGCCGCCAGTTCGTGAAAGGGTGCGCCGCGTGTGGCGCCATGGCGTCCTTTGGATTTCCCGCCATGGTGCGGGCGCGGCCGAAGGGCTATCGCCGGGTGGTGCTCCTTGGCATGGACGGCATCGACTTTGGCCTTGTGCACAAGTACGCCGCCGCCGGGGAGCTGCCCGCGTTCAAGGCGCTTCTTGAGGGCGGCAAGGCCGCGCCGCTGGCCACCACCACGCCGCCGCAGTCGCCGGTATCGTGGACGAGCATCGCCACGGGCGTTGGTCCCGGCCAGCACGGCATGTTTGATTTTCTGGAGCGCGACCCCGAGTCCTACACCCCCCGCCTTGCCATCACCAGACAGCAAAGCGGCGGGGCGCTCTTTGGCGCGCCGGAGTACGTGAATCCGGTGCAGGCGCGCCCCTTCTGGGAGGATGTGGCGGACGCGGATATTCCGGCCACAGTGCTCAAATGGCCCGTCACCTTCCCCGCGCCGGACAAGAGCCGCGCAAAGCTCCTTTCCGGCATGGGCGTTCCTGACGTGCAGGGCAATATTGGCCGGTATGCCTTCTATACGGACGCCCCGGACGATGGCGGTCCGGCTGGGCACAAGGTGGTCCGGCTGGCCTTTTCCGGCGCGGCGGCGCAAACCGAGGTGCGCGGCCCGTTGGTGGCGGGGCTGACCGGTACCAAGCCCGCCACTGTGGACATGACCATACGCCGCACGGCGGACGGCGTGCGGCTTGTGGCGGGCGAGCATGACCTCACCCTTGCGCCCGGGGCGTTTTCGCCGTGGCTGACCTTTTCCTTCAACATGGGCTTTGGCCGCACGGTGAGCGCCATGGGGCGCTTTTGCCTTGTGCAGGCTGCCCCGCATGTGCGGCTGTACCTGACGCCGCTGAACCTCACCCCGGCGGACCCGGCCTTTCCCATCAGCAGTCCGGCAGGGTATGCGGGCGAATTGGCCGAAAATATCGGCAACTTCGCCACCCTTGGCATTCCTGCGGACACCAAGGCCCTCACCGAGGGCCGCCTGACCAACGAAACGTTTTTGACCCTGTGCTACGACCTGCTCACCGAGCAGGAAAAGCTGTTCGACTACGGCTTTGCCAACGCGCCAGAGGGCCTCATGGCCGGGGTGCTGTTCACCACGGACCGCATCCAGCACATGTTCTGGGCCGCGCTGGACCCCAAGCATCCGCTGTATTCCAAGCAGTACGCCAAGCGCTATGGCGGCGTGCTCCTTGAGCTGTATAAACGCATGGACGCGCGCCTTGCCCGTCTAATGCAGGATGTGGACGACAGAACGCTGCTGCTCGCCTTCTCGGACCATGGGTTCAGCACCTACCGCCACTCCGTGCATGTGAACCGCCTGCTGGCGGCGAAAGGGCACCTGACGCTCACGGGCGCGGCGGACCCTGCGGACCCGGACGCCGGGGCGCTGTTTGCCAATGTGGATTGGGCGCAGACGGCGGCCTACGCCGTGGGGCTGAACAGCGTGTACGTGAATTTGCAGGGGCGCGAGGGCGAGGGCGTTGTGCCCCCGTCGCGCCGGGATGAGCTTGTGCGGCGCATCGCGGCGGACCTTGAATCCTTCCGCCATCAGGAGACGGGCGAGCAGGCCGTAGCCAAGGCCTTTGACGGCCGAAAGCTGTATGGCAACGCGCCGGGCGCGCCGGACATCGTGCTTGGCTTCCGTCCGGGATACCGCTCCAGCTGGCAAACCGCCGTGGGCGGCTGCCCGGAGATGATGGTCTCCGCCAACCGTAAAAAATGGAGCGGCGACCACTGCATCGCCCCGGGCTTTGTGCCCGGCATTGTGTGCTCCAACGTTCCTCTGGCTGCCAAAGCGCCAAGTGTGCGCGACATTGCGCCAACCGTGCTTGCCGCGTTGGGACTTCCGGTTCCAAAGCGCTACACCGGGGCGCCCCTCGCGCAGGCGGCATCGGGCCGTCCTGCTTCCGGATAGACGGCATTGGTCTGGCGCGGCTGTGGCCGCGCACGCTGCACCTCGTGCTGGTCTGGACCTTCCGCTCCATCTGACTGTGCAACTGCACCGAGCTTCGCAACGCAAGTGGATAGTGCCATGAAACGACGTGACTTTTTGAAGGGCTGCGGTGGTGTGGCTCTGGCTTCCCTGTTTGCTCCAGCGTGCCGGATAACCGCTGTGGACAGCGACATCCCGCCCGTCCAGCGCCTTATGGCCCCCGGCGGAGAGGGCGCGCGCGAGGTGACCCTTGGCGGGCAGACCATGCCCACGCGCGTGGTGGAGCTTGGCCAGCCGCTGGATATTGGCTCCTTCCACACGGCGCGGTGGTCCCGCCTTGAGGTCGCCATAGGCCTTGAGGAGGACGCGCCGCGGCAGGACCTGCGCGTTACCATCGATACGCCAGAGGGCAACGTGACCCGCGAATGCTCGCCCGAGCCGGGAACGTTCACCACGTTGACGGCGCAGGTGGGCGGCCTTGGCGGCGCAGCGCGCGTGGCGGTGAAGGGGGCGACCTCCGCGGGGCAGGTGGTCATTGGCAATCCTTTGGTGCTGACGCCGCAGCGCACGCTACAGCGCCCCAGCGTCTACCTTGTCACCATCGATACGCTGCGCGCCGACCATATGTCGGCTTACGGCTACCACCGCAAAACCACACCCGTCTTTGACGCCCACATGGGCGAGGGCACGCTCTTTGAGCGGGCCTACTCCGCCGCGCCATGGACGCGGCCAAGCTATGCCTCCCTGCTCACTAGCCTGCCGCCGTCGGTACACATGGCGGTGTCCAAGCGTGTGGCGCATGAGGGACTGATTCCGGGGCTGGAGGCCATTGGGCCGCAGTTCACCACCCTTGCCGAACGCTTTCGCGATGCAGGGTACCTGACCCTTGGGCTGTATACGGTGGGGAATTTAGCGCCGACGTTTGGCTTTGCGCAGGGGTTCGATCAGTACGGCTACATCCGCGAGAGTGTGGACCTGCCCGAAGGGGGGCGGCGCTTTCGCATGGAGCTGGCGCGCTATTCGGCTGAGGCCTACGCCGAGCAGCTTGCACGCTACGCGGACCTGCCGGTGTTTGCCTTCATCAACATCATCGACCCCCACGCGCCATACCGCCCACCGCGTGACTTTTACCGCGGTTACCTTGAACCGGGCCACGGCGACTACAAAGCGCTGGAAGGCTATTCCATCGGCGCGGGATGCTACAAGTGCGACAAGAAAACCGTCCGCCGCGAGGACCTTGTAGCCATGTACGACGGCGAGGTGCGCTACACGGACTTTCAGTTGGGGCGCATCTTTGGCGAACTGCGGCGCAGTGGGCGCTATGACGACAGCCTTGTGGTGCTCACCGCCGACCACGGCGAGGAGCTTGGCGACCGTGGCGGGTGGGGGCATGGCCAGCGCCTGACGGACGAGCAAATCCGTGTGCCTCTGTGGATGCGCATGCGCGGCCGAATGCCCCATGGGCTGGTGACCACGCCGGTGAGCCAGATGGCCCTTGGGCCGACCATCCTCGACCTTGCAGACATTGGGTACGAGGCCGATGGCATGTGGGAGCCGGGCTTGCTTCCTCACGTGCTGGACGGCGCTCCTGCTGGCCCGGTGTACAGCGAGGTGCTCAACCACAAGCTGGCGCCCGAGGCACAGGACGCCATGGTCTACGGCGGGGCCAAGCTCATCCGTGGCCGCATGACCGGGAGCTATGCCTTTTACGACCTTGGCGTGGACCCCGGCGAGCGCACCAATACTGCCGACAGCGCAGGGGAGGCCGGGTACCGCCTGAATGCGGCGCTGGTGGCCGCCCAGTCGCGCTGCGCGGCGCTGCGCACGCGCTACGCCAATGCGGACTTTGTGCCGCCGGACATCCACAAGGACCCGGCACTTATTCAGCGGCTGAAGGATCTTGGCTATCTCTAGCCCCGGTCACACGCAGCATCCGGAAATGGGAATGCCATGACGCGCAGAGACACAGCACTCTGGTGGCTCATCCGCCTTGCACCCGCTCTTTTGGCGGTGGCGTGCATGTGGCGTCTTTTGCTCGTGCCCGGATGCATGGGGCATTTGAACGACTGGGCTGTTCCCCCACATTCCTTTTACTTGGCAGACGTCTTTCGCAGCGCATTGTATGCGTGGGAAAAACATTTCCTTGGTGGTGTGATGAGCATGAAGCTCACCACCATCATTCCCGTGACGCTGTATTCCTCCCTTGGCCTTGTGGATGTGGACGGGCACCTTGCCACCAAGCTGTGGGTGGCGGTGTTCATTGGTGGCTCCGTGTGGGGCATGGCCTCGCTGTGCCGCTGGTTGCTTGCGACCAGCGAAAGCACACGGCGCGTGGATGGCCTCCATGTCGAGGCCGTGGCCCTTTGCGCGGGTATTCTGTACGGCATTTCGCCCTTTATGTTCGGCTCCGTGGTGACGGGGTCCTTTGTGCAGTTTTTTATGTTTCCTGTGCTGCCGCCCATGGTGCGGCTGATGCTGGAATTGGCCGAGGGCCGGCCCGCGGCGCCGCGCGTGGTGGGGCTGGCGCTGTGCTTTTCGCTGGTTGTGGCCTCGGTGCAGAACTATTTCATCATGTGGGGGCTGTTTGCGCTCATTGTGGTGGTGCGGTGGCGGTGGCGTTTGGTGGCGGCATGTGCGGCCACGGCGGTACTGACCTGCCTGCTGAATGCTTACAGCTTTCTGCCGCTGTTTTTGGCGAGCGGCGGCCTTGGCGGCGGCGTGGAAGGTATGGACTACGTTGCACAGGCGGCAGGGATTATTCGCCATGCGCAGAATTTGTACCTAACCGTACTCAATGCAGGGTGGAAGCACCGGGACCTGTTCCTGAAGGCTGTTCCGCTGACGCCGTGGCTTTTTGTGGCGTGCGCCGCGCCGCTGCTGCTCATGGCCGGGGCGGGCGTACTGCGCTGGCGGCGGGAGTTTGGCTGGCGCGAGCGGCTGTTCATCACGCTATGGATTGTCAGCGTTGGTGTGGCCGCATCGGGCAAGGGACCCTTCGCCGGCATCATGATGCTGGGGTATGAGAACATTGGCGCGACGCATATCTTCCGCTCCCCCCAGCGGCTGATGCTGCTGCCGACGCTCTTTTTTGCCATTGTGGTGGCGCTTCTTGGCGCGCGGTATGTGCGCTCGTCCCGGCGGGGCGGGCTGGTGTGCGCCGTGCTTGTGGCGCTTGCTCTTGTGCGCGGCGCGTCCTTTTACGGCGGGGACCTTGGCATCTGGAAGCTGGAGCACGAGCCGACAAATAGCGCCATGGACAACTTCCGCACCGCGCCGGAGTTTGCGCGCTTTCTTGGTGATATGGCTGTGGACTCGCGTAGTGGGCGCATCCTGTTCTTGCCCCTCGCCCATGCCGCGAAATTTTTGCAGCGGGACTACCAACGTTCAAGCATTGGTGGCGATCCGGTTTTCCAAACCTGTCCGAAGGCGGCCGTGCACACCTTCCCTTTTCATAGCGCGTATCCGTTTCTGACGTCGCTAAGGGAAAACACCTACAAGGGCGACGCACGCAGCATCGCCATGCTTGGCGGGGTGTTTTCCGCCTATGAGCTCGTCATCCGCCGCGACGTGGAGGACCATTCGCGCTTCAAGGGCATCTGGCTGGAGAACCGCGAGATGCTGGACCGCACTCTGCCAGCCATGGCCGCCCTGCGGCAGGAAAGTGAGGCCAAGGAGTGCGGCGTGTACGCCCTGCGCGGGTACGCCCCGCTGGTGCGCGGGCTTGGCGGGGCTGTGGCGCTGTCGTCCCCGGCGTGGGGCGCGGGCGATGTTTCGCAGGCTGCGCTGGCCGCTCAGGGGCCGTCCAAGATGCAGGGGGTTGTGGCCCTTGCCGTGGTCTTTGGCATCATTGCCCTGCGTGGGCGTGGACGGCTGGTGCGCGGGGCCGGGGCGGCGTACGCCCGCATTCCGGACCCGGTGCTGGCCGCCGCGTGGCTGGTGCTTGGCGCGGCAACGTATTGGCCGTCCCTTGAGCGCGCCCGCACGCAAGTGCCGTTTTGGGATGCGCCGTGGGGCGAGGTGATCTTTTTGCGCACCTTTTACGACGCCTTCACCCTTGGGGGGATGGCGCTGGTGCTGGTGGTGTGGCACGCCGGACGCGCCGTCCACCGCCGTATTGGCGAAGGGCCGGGTGGGGTGTTTGCCGCGCCGGAGCGGCTGTTTGTGGCGGCCGCGCTGGTGCTGGGCGGCTGTTTGGCCGTAGCGGCCGCGCTGGACAGCGTGCTCCATGGCCGCGCGCTGATAACGCCTGTGACCACGGCCATGTACTATCTAGCCGGAACGGCCCTTGTGGCGGCCACGTTTCCGGCGCTGGACGGGGGACTTGTGCGGGCGTGGGGCGCCCGCCGCGTGGCGCATGTGGCGCAGACCGAGCAATCCGTGGGGGAATGAGCTATGGCGAGAGTGCTGTTGGTGTATCCGAGTTTGCGGCTGTTGGGCTACCGGTTCCCGTATTCCCTCATTCCCATTGCCAACTACCTGAAGGCGCGCGGGCACGAGGCCGTGGTCTTTGACGCGCAGGTGGAGGACATGGCGGATTTCCACCCGGAGGGGTTCGACCTTGTGGGCTTCTCCATCCTGTCCGGCCCGCAAATTAAGAGCGCCCTTGCCATGGCGGCCACTGTGCGCCAGCGCTGCCCGGATACGCCCATCGTTTTTGGCGGCGTACACGCGACGCTTCTGCCCGAGCAGACCGCAGAGCATCCGTTGGTGGACATCGTCACCCGGCAGGAAGGGGAAATCACCACCTGCGAACTGGTGGAAACCATTGTGGATGGCGGCGACCTGTCCACGGTGCAGGGCATCACCTATACGAAAGACGGCGAAGTCGTCTCCACGCCGGACAGGCCGTTTTTGAACCTCGATGAGACGCCGTTCCTCAACTATGACTTCCTGAAAACCGAGCGGTATGTGGAGTTCCAGCGTAAGCCCTCCATCATTTATCTGGAGACAAGCCGCGGGTGCCCGCACAAGTGCGGCTTCTGCTACGATCCGGTGTTCCACAAGCGCAAATGGCGCTCCAAATCGCCGGAGCGTGTGGTGGACGAGCTGGAATTCGTGGTGCGCAAGTACGGCGTGGAGCAGGTCTGGTTCACCGATGACGAGTTCGCCGTCTCCCAAAAGCGCGTGGCCGCCATTGCGGAGCTGCTCATCAAGCGCGGGGTAAAGCTCAAGTGGCCCATTTTCTCGCGCGCCAACTACGTGGTGAAGTACGACAAGGACTTTTTGGACCTTATCCGCCGCGCCGGGTGCGACTGGATCAACTTTGGCGTGGAGTCCGGCTCGCCGCGCATCCTGAAGCTCATCAACAAGCAGATTACCGTGGATCAGGTCATCCGCTCCGTGGAGATTCTGCGCGAGAACGACCTGAACGCCGGGCTGTCCTTCATGATTGGCTTCCCCGGTGAATCGGTGGATGAAATGCGCCAGACCTTTGAGCTGATCGACACCTGCTCCAACATGTACGACAAGGTGTGGATTGGGCAGATTTCGGCCTTCACCCCCCTGCCGGGGACGGCGCTGATGCAAAACTGCATTGATGAAGGCTACACGCCACCCGCCTCCCTCGAAGAGTGGGGCGAGTTCTATTACAACGACCCCAAGAATCTGGCGCATTTTGAGCGCTCCATGTTCCGCCTTATCCGCACCATCACCCTGCTGACCAAGTTCGACTTTGCCTACCGGGGCTACCGGGGCGCGGGCATCCTTGAGAACAGAAAGCTCCTCAAGGCCATCCACTACAGCCTGTGTAAGGTTGCCCAGTGGCGCTGGCAAAAGAAGCTGTTCGCCTTCCCCGTGGAGTGGGTGGCGCTGGACTACGCCCTCAGCTGGCTGAAGTTCGGGGAGCGGTAATGAGCGCAGGGCGTCGCGCGTTGCTTCTGGTGGCCTTTGCCGCGCTGGCGGCGGGCGCGCTGTGGCGCTTCGCCCTTGAGCCGGGCACGGTGGGCCACAATTGGGACGCGCCCATCGCCCCGTATTCGTTCTATCTGGCGGACATTTTTCATTGCGCGCCGTCTGCATGGGAGAAGCACGCCCTTGGCGGGCTGATGGGCATGAAGCTGACCACGCTGCTCCCCGTGTGGGTGTACAGCGGGCTTGGGGTGCTGGGGCTTGATGGACACGTGGCGTCCAAGGCGCTGCTGTTTGCGGTGCTGACGCTGTCCATGCTCAGCATGCGGTATGTGCTGGTGCGCGTGCTGACGGCGGCGGGCGAGGGCCGCGCAGAGGACGAGCGGGTGCAGGTGGCGGCGTGGCTTGGCGGCGTGGCGTATGGCATTTCGCCGTTTTTCTTCAACATCACCATCGGCGGGGCCGTGCCGCAGTATGTGACCCTGCCGCTCCTCCCCCTTGTGGTGTGGCGGGTGGTGTGCTTCACCTCCGGGCGCTATGGCGCGGGGGATGTGGTGGCGTTGGCTGTGCTCCTCTCCCTTGTGCTCCCATCGGCGCAGAATTTCGTCCTGTGCTGGGGCTTCTTTGCGCTGTGCTGCTTGTGGTGGCTGTCGTGGCGCAATGTGGCGGGCTTTGCCCTTGTGGCCGGGGTGAGCATCCTATTGTGCATGTACGCCCTCGCTCCGCTGTTTTTGACGCAAAGCGGCCTTGGTCTTGGCGTGACCATGCAGGACTACAGCCTGCAGGCCGAGGGCATCCCTAGAACCTCACAGGCGCTGCATCTGACTTTCTTTGGTGCGGGGTACAACAACCGCGACTTCTTCCTGCGCGCGCATCCGTCCACGCTGCTGTTCTTGGCGGCGTCCGGCGGCGTGCTTGCCGTGGTGCTGTGGCGGATGGTGGGCCTTGGCCGGGCGCTGGACAGGCGCGAGCGCTTGCTGGTTGGGGCGTGGCTTGTGGCTGTCGGTGTGGCGGCGGTGGGCAAGGGCGTGTTTGCGCCGGTGCTCATGTGGGCCTTTGAGAATATTCCGGTGACGCATTTGTTCCGCTCGCCCCAGCGGCTGATGGTGTTGCCGACGGTGCTGTTCCCCTTTGTGCTGGCTCTCGCCCTTGGCGCGCGCTCCACCCGTCCGGGGCTGGTGCTTGTTGTGACGGCGCTGCTGCTCCTGCGCGGGGCGTCGTTTTGGAGCGGCGACTTTGGGCGCGAGCGCTTGGTGCCGCAAAAGGTTGGTGTGCTGGATAACTACACGGTGCCGCAGGAGTACGGCGAGGCGCTGTGGGGCGCGCGGGCGGACAGCCGCCTTGGCCGGGTGGCCTTTCTGCCCGTGAGCATTAGCCCGCGCTACCTTGCGAACACGCATCAGGTGGCGGCCCAGTCCGGGGACATGCTGGTGCAGGCCTGCCCGGATACGGCGGTGTATGCCTATCCTTTTTCCGGCGCGTTTCCGGCGGTGCGGACGTGGACGCAGCGCTTCTACCAGCAGCAGGACAGCGCCGACGTGGAGCGCCTGAACGCTCTGTTTTCGGCCAAGGCCGTGCTCTTTCGCCGTGATGTGGAGGAGGACGGCCCGCTTATGATGGTGTGGCGCAATGGGCGGCGGAGCATGCAGGACGCACTGGAGCAGTCCGGCGCGCTGACGCGGGTGGTGCGCGGGCCGTGGTGCGATATGTACGCGCCGCGCGGGTTCGCGCCCATGGTGCGGCCCGTGCCCCGGGCGCTGACGGTGGAGGCAGGGTCATGACCGAAACACTCCGGGAAGTCCCCAACCGGCCAGGCATGGCGGCAGGCGGACTGCGGGCCATATTGCCGGAGCTTGCCCTTGCCGCGCTGTGTGTGGGCGCGGGCGCGGCGTTCTTGGGCTGGCGCATGCTGGATGCGCCGGTGGACTATCCTTTTTTTGTGGCGGGGAATCTGGCCTTTCAGGGCTGGACCAAGAGCGGCGACTACGCGGCGTTTTACTGCGGCGTGGGGGCCTTTCTTGCGGCGTTTGCCGCCCTTGCGTGGGCGGGCGCGCAGGCCCTGCGGCGCGGCCTTGGGCAGCCGTATGCTGGCCTTTTGGCGGTGATGGCCGTCCCCGCGCTGTTGTGGTTGGCCTCGCGCGTGACGCTCACCTACGCCATGGAGCATCTGCTGTATGCCTCGGCTGCGGGCGCGCTGGGAGTTGGCGCGCTCACCTGCGTTGTCCTCTGGCGGGTACGCCGCTGTGATGAGGCGGCGCTGACCGAGGCTGTTGGCGGTGTGGCCGTGGTGGGGCTTCTGGGCATGGCCGCCGGAGTGGGCGTTATGGCGGTGGCGGATCGGCTGTTTTTTGCCGCGCCCGGCCTGCACGCGCCGCAGGCCATGACGGCGCTGACCACCGGCGGACTGGTTGGCGCGGCAAGCGCGGCCCTGAGCGCCGTGATTGGCGGGCGGCGGGCGGCTGTGCGGCGGCGCCTGAGGTGGCTGCTTGTGGTCGTACAAATACCTGTGCCGTGCATTCTTCTGCTCCTGCTCCCGCTACCGTGGATGGTGGATGGCGTGGAGCACACCTTTGCCCGTGGGCATGCGCTGGAGGGCTTTACGGCGGTGATGCTGGCCGGGGCGTACGCGGACCTCATCCGGGTGACGCTGCGTAGCCGCAAGGGGGGCGCCGGACTCTTTGCCGCGTTATCTCCGGCGTGCGTGTGCGCGGCGGTGTTTTTCATGAAGGCCTCGGGGAGTATGATTCCGCATCTGGAGCGCAGCGACTACCACACCGGCGAGCAGTTGCTGCCGTGGTGGATGCTGAAGGAGCATGGCGCGCTGCCGTATGTGGACTTCGACCCCGTTCGCGGCTTGGTCAGCTACTGCAAGATGTTCTTCACGGACCTGTTTGGCGATGGCTCGTCCGGGACGTTCTTCCTTGCGCGCAACATGCAGATGCTGTTGTTGCTGCTGCCCGTCTACGCCGCGGTGTCGCGCGTGGCGGGGCGCATTCCGGCGCTGGCGTGCATCATCTTTTTGCCCCTTGATGGCCTGCTGCGTATTCACGCCGTGCTCACTGTGGGGCTGTGCGGATTGGCGCTCCTGTGGTGGCGGCTGTCGCCGTCGTGGTGGCTGGCGGCGTGGGTAGCCATTGGCACGGCGTTGGTGCTGTTTGCTCCCGGACAGGGGGGCTTATTGGTGCTGGCGACGTTTCCCCTTGGCGGTATGGCCCTGTGGGGCGCGCTGCGCAGTGAACGCGCTCTGCTGGCGCGCGTTGCCGTGGGGGGAGCGGCCATGGCGGCGGTGGTGCTGTTTCTGACCCCCCTTGGGAGCATCATCTTCGGCGCGGTGCGCTATGGGCTGGAGAATGCGCAGGTCAACGACGTGGCGAACTCCCTGCCGTGGTCGCTGACGCTGGCCAAGCCCACGGTGGAGACGGCGCCGGGCCTGTGGGAATTCATTCGCTTTGGCTTCATCTTTATGGCTGTCGCGCCTGTGGTGCTGCTGGTGCGGGACTGGGGGCGTCCGCATTGGGAGCGCCTTGCCGTTGTTGCTGTGCCCATCAGCATTTTGATGGTGCTGTTTGTGGTGCGCTCCGCCGGGAGCATTGGTTCCGGCATGTCGCGTCCGGGTGTGGCTACCATGTGGGCCATGGGCGCACTGCTGCCCCTTGTGCTCTTTGCGCGGCGGCGCGGATGGCCCATGGCGCGGCGGTTGTGGGGGCTGGCCCTAGCCGCCGGAGTGGTGGGCATGGTTTACGGGTTTTGGCAGTTTTTGCCGCAGGCTCGCGTGCAGGCGCTGTTCAATATGCCGCGCTATTCCGAACCGCTGTTTGAGGGGGCGGATATCGGCATCCCCAGCTTGCAGACCTTTTATATCAAAAAGCGCCCCGGCCGCGAGGCGCGGCACATGAACCGCCTGCAAAAGGTGCGGATGCTTTTGGACGCAGTCCTGCGCCGCGGCGAAACGTATTTTGATATGACCAACCACAACGCGCAGTACTTCTACTTCAAGAAGCGTGTCCCCGTGAACATCCCCGCCGTGTACAACATGCCGCACCCCGGCCAACAGCGCCGCGCCGTGGCGCGGCTGAGCGCGGACCCGCCGCCCCTTGTCCTTGCCTACGCCGACAACCAAAACCACAACGGTGGCACCGCCGCCCTGCGCGCCCATCTTGTCTACCGTTACGTCATGGAAAACTACGTGCCCTGTGAGTGGTACGGGCTGGTCTTTTTGCTGCGGCCCGATGTGGTGGACCGCGCCACAGCCTTGCCCGGCGGCGTGACCGTGGCGCGCATGGTGGACGAGACGGCCCTGTCGCTGTGGAACCGGGCGTTTTACCAGCGCGATGTGGAGCGCTTGCCAGCGTCGTGGGGGCAGTCCGAGGCGACCCTTGCGGACCAGATGCGGCCCGTGACGGCCTGCGCTGTGAAGCCGGACCCGGCTGTTCCCGTCACCGGCGGCTGGTTGCGCCCCAAGAATGGACGCGACGCCGTGACCATCGTCCCCGGCGGGGACGACGCAACCGGGCGCGGTGCCGGGCTGCTTGTGCTGCGCCTGCGGTACAACGTTCCCGGCGCGGTGGGGCGCGTTGAGGCCCGGTGGGGGGACAGTCCCGGACAAAGCATGACATTTTCTGGCGGTAGCGGGACGTATATTGTTCCTCTGGATGCCGCCCCATCGTGGTTGATGTCGCCGCAGGTGTCGCCGGTGACGCTTCGCTTTTCAGGCATGAAGACCAAGTGGGCGGTGCGCGTGGACGAGGCGGCGCTGATGCAGCGCGCCGGGGCCCCGGACCCGAAAAGATGACGCCCCGCCTTGGCGCAGTGGTGCGGAGCGTGTATTGTGGCATGAATCTCTGAAATGTTTCAAAGAACCGCCATCGCATGGCAGGGAGCGCGCCCGTGAAGCATGTCCGGTTTGCCATCCTCGGTGCGGGGCCGTCAGGCCTTGCTTTTGCCCATGGGCTCCTGCGCCGTGGCGAGGACTCCTTCGTCGTCCTTGAGGCCGAGGAGGAGGCCGGCGGGCTGTGCCGCAGCAGGCTGGTGGATGGCGCGCCCTGCGACATTGGCGGCGGGCACTTCCTTGATGTGCGCGACCCTGCCGTGCTGGACCTGCTCTTTTCCTTTATGCCCCAAAGCGAGTGGGCGCGGCACGAGCGCCGCTCCACCATCCGCTACAGGGGCGCGGAGATGGATTATCCCTTTGAGGCGAACCTCTGGCAGTTGCCGCTGGAAGAGCAGGTGGCGTTTTTGGTCTCTATTGCCGAGGCAGGATGCACCACGGGAGCGCCGCGGCCCACAGGGTTCGAGGACTGGATTGTGTGGAAGCTGGGCCGGCGCATCGCTGACGAATATATGTTGCCCTACAACCGCAAACTGTGGGGCGAAGACCTGTCGCGCCTTGGCACCTACTGGCTGGAGAAGCTCCCGGACGTTTCCCTGCGCGACAGCATCGAGAGCTGCCTTGCGCGGCGGCCGGAGGGGAAGGTTCCGGCGCATGCCGCGTTCTATTATCCGCGCGCGGCGGGCTACGGCGAGGTGTGGCTGCGCATGGCCGAGGCGCTGGGGGACCGGCTTCTCACCGCGACCCCCGTGCGCGCTGTGGAGCCAGGCACCCTGACGGTGAACGGCCAGTGGCGCGCGGAGCGCATCGTCACCACCATCCCGTGGCCGCAGTGGCGGGAGTTTCCGGGGGTGCCGGATGCCGTGGCGGGGGACATGGCGGCCCTGCGGCATGTGGGCGTGCGTGTGACTCCTGTGGCGGCGCGGCCACAGACGCGGGCGCACTGGGTGTATGTGCCGGACGAGAATGTGGCGCATCACCGCGAACTGTGGCGGCAGAATTTCCTGTCCGGCTCGCGCGGCGGCTGGACCGAGACGGCCCTGCACCGCGCGCCGCAGGGCGAAGGCTTTGCGCATGAGTACGCGTATCCGCTCAATACCGTCCGCAAGCCGGAGCGCATGCGGCGCATCCTTGGCTGGGCCGAGGGGATGGGCATTACCGGCCTTGGCCGCTGGGGCGAGTGGGAGCATGTGAATTCCGATGTGGCGGTGGCCCGCGCCCTTGCCATGGCGGACCGGATGACCGCGCGGGACTGCGGCGGGGAGCGTGCATGCGGCTGACGCTGTGCATACTGTGCTGGAACGAGGTGGACGGATGCCGTCATGACATTCCGCGCCTGCCCATGGACGCCTTTGACGAGGTGTTTGCTTTGGACGGCGGCAGTGACGACGGCACGGTGGACTTCCTGCGGGAGCAAGGCGTGGACGTGCGCCCCCAGCGCCGCAAGGGCTACAATGCGGCGTATTTTGAGGCCGTAGAGCAGTGTACGGGCGACGCCATCGTGTTCTTTCACCCCAAGGGCAGCATTGACCCCGCCTGCGTCTTGCGCTTTCGCGAAGCGTTCGACGCCGGGGCGCAACTGGTGGTGGCCAGCCGCAACGCTCCCGGCGGGCGCAACGAGGAGGACGACACCTTCTTTCGCCCGCGCAAATGGTTTGTGCAGGGGCTGGCCCTTGCCGCCGCGCTGGTGTGGAAGCGTGAAGGCGCGCGCATTGGCGATGTGCTGCACGGCGTGCGCGGCATCACCACCGCCGCATTCTGGCGTATGGGGCTGGAGCGCAGCGGCGTGAGCATTGATCTGGAAATGGTGGTGCGCGCCTACCGCATGCGCCTGCCGCGCGCGGAATTCCCCGTGCGCGAGGGCGGGCGGCTGGCCGGGACAACGCACTTTAAGGCGCTGCCCACGGGTTGGCGCATTCTCTGCTTTTTTGCGCGCGAATTGCGGCGCCGCGGCGCGCGGCGGCCATGGACTGCGGAGTCGGTCATCCCTGCACAGGCCCACAAGGAGGACGCATCATGAGTGGTGGTTTCCGGCGGTGGCGTATCGCCCTTGCGCTTGTTGCGGTGTCGGTACTGTTTGCCGTGGGGCTGGTGGAGGCAACCTTGCGCATTGCCGGGTGGTCCTTTGAGCCGTACCTGACGCAGGTGCAGTTTGGCTGGCCGCACCCCAAGGCCATCCGCGAGGCCTACACCATTGACGATGACCTGTTTTGGGTGACCAAGGACTACGCGGACTCCTTCCAACAGGCGCGCGAGAATCCGCCGCGCATCGTGTTCGTTGGCGATTCCTGCACGCAGATTGGCTCCTACGACAGGCAGTTTGCGGAGTTGGTGGAGGCCGAAAGCCCCGGTAAGAGCGTGCCGTATCTGAATGCCGGTGTGGCCGGGTGGTCGTCCTATCAGGGCCGGGTGCAGGTGGCGCGCGACGTGTTGCCGCTTCGGCCCAAGGTGGTGACCATCTACTTTGGCTGGAACGACCACTGGGCCAGCTTTGGTGTGGAGGATAAGGATATCTCGTCCGTACTGTTGCCCATGGGCCTCAGCCATCTGCGGGTCGTGCAGCTTATGAACAAGCTGTGGGCGACCAACCTCGTCAAGCCCGGTGTCATTACCCTCGGCAAAAACCGCGTCACCGAGGCGGACTACCGTGCCAACCTTGAGGCCATGGTGGATATGTGCCGCGCCGGCGGGGCCTCGCCCGTTTTGTTGACCGCTCCCACATCCCATGAGCGTGGCAAGGAACCGGAGTACCTCAAGCGGCGCTGGCTGCACGACCTTGCGGACCTCATCCCCACCCACCGCCGCTACAACGCCATTGTGCGCGAGGTGGCGCAGGAGCGCGGCGCGGCGCTGTGCGACCTGGAACGCATCTTTGACGCCCTGCCGCGCAAAGTGGTGCGCGAAACCTATTTCCGTAAGGATGGCATCCATCTGCACCCGCCGGGGGACGCCGTCATCGCTGCGGCGCTGTACGACACCCTTCGGCGGAGCAAGCTGATGAGCGCGGTCCTTGCCCCCAAGGACAAGACGACCTCCGTCGCCGCTACGGATGGGGGCGCGTAGCATGTGCGGCATCCTTGGCATGGTGGAGCCGTCCGCCTTTGGTGTGGACGCGGGGACATTTCGCACAATGCTGGACGCCATCGCCCACCGGGGGCCGGACCAGTCCGGCGTGTGGGAGGGCGAGGGGGTGCTCCTTGGGCACCGGCGGCTCTCCATCATCGACCTGACCGAGAATGGCCGCCAGCCCATGCACGATGCCACCCGCCGGGTTGTGGTGGTCTTTAACGGCGAAATCTACAACCATCGCGTACTGCGGGCCGAACTCACCGCCCGCGGCTATAGCTTCATCGGCCACTCGGACACGGAGGTCATCCCCGCCGCGTATTTGGAGTGGGGCGACACGTTTGTGGAGCGCCTGAGCGGCATGTTTGCCTTTGCCCTGTGGGACCGCTCGCGGCGGCGGCTCATCCTCGCGCGCGACCGCTTTGGCGAGAAGCCCCTTTACTGGCGGCGCGAGGGCGGGGCGCTGGCCTTTACGTCCGAAATGAAGGCCATGCGCGGCGCAGTGCCCCTTGGTGAGGATGTGGACGCGCTGTCGACGTATTTTGTGCTGGGCTACATCCCTGCGCCGCAGTGCGCCTTTGCCGGATGGTCCAAGCTGTGCCCCGGGGAGATGCTGGTTTTTGACGCGGCCACCCAGCGCGAGGAGCGCAGGCGGTATTGGAGCCTTGACGGCGCGGTGGGCTCGCTGAACGGCGTCACCTACGCGCAGGCCGTGGACGGCGTGGACCGCGCCCTCACCCGCGCAGTGGCCGAGAGGCTGGAGGCGGACGTGCCCCTCGGGGTGTTCCTGAGCGGCGGCATTGATTCCAGCCTGGTGGCCGCCCTTGCCGCGCGCGAGCATCCGCGCATCAGAACCTTTTCCGTAGTGCACGACGACCCGTCCTTTGACGAGAGCCGCTACTCGCGCATGGCGGCGGAGCACCTTGGCACGGACCATACCTATCTGCCCATGCAGGAGGGGCACGCGCGCGAGGTGGCCGGGGATATTGGCACGCTGCTGGATGAACCTTTTGCGGATATGTCGCTGGTGCCCACGTATTTGCTGTCGCGCCTCACGCGCGGGCATGTGACGGTGGCCCTTGGCGGCGACGGCGCGGATGAATTGTTTTACGGCTATCCCACCCACCTTGCCCACGCCCTTGCCGGGGCTGTGGACTGGCTGCCGCGTATGGTGTTTTCCGGTGTGCGGCGGGGCGTGGATTTGCTGCCCACTTCCTACAAGGACTTCAGCCTCGATTTTCGGCTGCGGCGGTTTACGGCGGGGCTTGGCCTGCCGGTGCTTGAGCGGCACTTTGAGTGGCAGGCCCATGTGATGGCGGGCGAGCGCGAAAGGCTGTTTGCCCATGGCGCTCTGGCCGCGCCGCGCTTCCCGCGCGAGGCCGAGGCCGGATTTCTGCCGGGGGCGGAGACGAGCCGCCGCGTGGAGCGCGCGGACCTTGAATGGTACCTGCCCGGCGACATTATGCACAAGGTGGACCTTGCCAGCATGGCCAACGCCCTTGAGGTGCGCGCGCCGTATCTCGATCATGATTTTGCGCGCTATGTTCACGCACTGCCCGTGCGCTACAAGTGGGGCTGGCGGCGGACCAAGAGCGTGCTGCGCACGGTGGCGGAGCGGTATTTGCCGCGCGAGATTGTGCACCGCTCCAAGCAAGGCTTTGGCTTTCCCCTTGGGCGCTGGCTGCGGCGCGAGCTTGCCGGAACCATGCGCGAAGCGCTGGCCGAAAGCGAGCTTGCCGCGTGTGGGCACTTTACCCCGGGCTACGTGACGCGCCGCATTGAGGAGCACGTGGACGGCCGCCGGGACAACAGAAAGCTGCTGTGGGCCATGCTGGTCTACATGCAGTGGAGGAGGGCGTATCTGTGAGCGCGCATCCCGTGGTGTCCTTCGTCATTCCCACCTACAACTGCGCGGCGGTACTGCGGGAGTGCCTGACGTCCATTGCGGCGCAGGACTATCCGCCACAGGCCGTGGAGGTGCTCATCCTTGACGGCGGCTCCACGGACGGCACGCGCGAGGTGGCGCAGGAGTACGGCGCTACGGTGCTGGAGAATCCGCACGTCATCCATCCCAAGGGCCGCCCCATTGGTTTTGCCGCCGCACGTGGGGAATTGGTGTGCTGCCTCGACAGCGACAACGTCCTCGTCGGCGCAGACTGGCTGACGCGCATGACCGCGCCCTTTGCCGACCCGGACATCTGCGCCAGCGAGCCGCTCAACTACCTGGCGCGCGAGGGGGACAGCGTGCCCACGCGCTACTGCGCCGCCATTGGCGGGGACGACCCGGTGGCGCTGTACCTAGGCTATTACGACAGATTTTCCGCCGTCACCGGCGACTGGACGGGAGCGCCACGCACCGAGGAGGACAGGGGAGACTACATTAAAGCGGTGCTGACGGACCCGGACCGCATTCCGCCCCTTGGGGCCAACGGCTTCATTGTGCGACGGGCGGACCTGATGCGTGTGCCGCATGCGCCGTTTTTGCATGTGGATGTGGTGCACCAGTTGGTCAAGAGCGGACGCAGGGCGTTCGCCAAGGTTCGGGCCGGGGTGGTGCACATCCACGCCGGTGACGCGGAAGCCTTTGTGCGCAAGAAGAAGCGGCGCGTTATGCGCCGGGTGGACCGCGATGTGCGGGCGTTTTACTCCTACCGCTTTACCCTGCGGGACTGGGCGCGGCTGTTTCTGCGGGCGGCGCTGGTGCTGCCCCTGTGGCGCGATGCGCGCCGCGTGCGGCAGGTGGACCCGGGGCTGGGGCTGTTTCACCTGCGCATCACCTACCGGGTGCTGGCCTTGTACTGCATGACGCGGCTTTTTGGACGGCTTGCCGGGGGCGGAGACGCCTACGAACGGGTGTAAGGACAGAGGGCATGGACGAAAAAAAACTTGGATTCCGCCAGAGTGTGGCCCTTGGCCTGCGGTATTGGCCGACCTTCATCAAGCTGCTGCCCAAGCTGTATGTGGAGCGCTTCAACCAGCGCAAGGAGCTGGGCTTTCCGCGCATCATCACAGTGTTTGCCACGGAGCGGTGCAATATGCGCTGCCCTATGTGCCTTGTGTGGAAATCGCGCGAGCAATTTGGTGCGGACGGCGAGACCATCAGCGCCGAGTCCATGCGCCCTGTGCTGGACGAGGCCGAGCCATGGGGCACGGGCTTTTACTTCACGGGCGGGGAGCCGCTCATGAACCGCGAGGTGCCGGACATCATCGCCATGGCGTCGCAGCGGCGGCTTTTGACCGGGTTGACCACCAACGGCCTGCTGCTGAAAAAGCGCGCGCAGGAACTGCTGGACGCGGGGCTGACCTTTCTCTCCGTGTCCATTGATGCGCGCGAGCCGGTGCACGACGCCAACCGGGGCCTTGAGGGCGCGTTCGCCCACGCTGTGGCGGGCATTGAGGCCATGCAGGACATTGCGGCGCGCCAGCGCTCCGTATTTCCCATCATCAAGCTGAACGCGACGTTTTTTCCTGAAAGCCTTGGCGATTTGGAATATCTGGTGGCCCTTGCCGGACGCCTTGGCGTGGCGGAGATTACCTTCCAGCACCTCAGCTTTGTGGATGACGTGTGCCGTGAGCCCCAGCGCCACTACGCGGAAAAGCTGCCCTATGGCGATTCCTTCCAAGGCATGGACGTTGGCGAGCGGTGTTTTTCTCCAGAGCAGATTCAGCGCATTGCGGCCTTTATGGCCAACGCGCCCGAGCTGGAGGCCCAGCACGGCGTGAAGGTGGGCTTTGGGCCATCGACCAACAGCGTGGAGGGCTACTATACGCCGGGGTTCCCGTCGCGGCAGTCGTTCTGCTCCATTCCGTGGTCGGAGCTGAGCATCCGCGCCAATGGCGATCTGGAGATGTGCCACGGGCACGTCATCGGCAACATCACGTCCTCGCGGGTGCACCGCGCATGGAAAAGCCCGGTTGCCAAGGAGTTCCGGTCCTTCATCGCGCGGCATCCCAATGCGCCGCCGTGCTACCGGTGCTGCGCCCTGAAATACCACTTTGCCGAAGGGGGAACATCATGACCATGCACCAAAGCGCCGTTGCCGCCATGGTGCTGGCGCTGTGCCTGCTGACGTGTGCGGGCGCGGCCCGCGCCGCGGAGGACGCCCCGCCGCCGGACCCGCGCACCCTGATGGTGGACATTGTCCGCGACCCTTCCTTCACCTTGGAGACGGGCGTCTTTTTTGCGGACCAGAATGAGGAGGGCGCGGCGCTGCTTGACGCTGTCATGCGTGAGCGCGGCGTGAGCGGGCGGTTGCTCCTGAAAAAGGACCGTGAGCAGCCGGTGCAGATGACGCAGACGCTGACGGATTTTGCCCTGCCCATGATGGAATTTCGCAAGGTGAGTCCCGTGCGGTACCGCATCCGCGTGCACGGCGCGCGGGGCGGGTTTCCGCTGTTGGTGAACGAGACTTTCCATCCGCAGTGGCGGCTGTACCTGCGCCCCTTTACGCCGCAGCCGCGACGGCAGATGGACGCCCTGCTGGCGCAGTACCGCGTACTGGAAGGCAACGAAGCCGGGCAGGCCGCGCCGGAGCGTGTGCGGGAGTTTATCGGCAAGGGCTGGGTGAGCACGCTGGGCGACGGCGCAGAGAAATCGCGCAAGCATTACGGCTTTGATGAGGACGGGCGCGACTACGTGGACCATGTGGAGACGTATACCGTGGACTTTGTCTCCCGCGCCTACCACCGCAGCATCCAAAACGACAACCTGCCCGCCGGGACCTACGACGAAAACTGGGGCGCAGGGCACATTGCCGCCAATGCGAAGGAGTGGCTGAACGTGGATGAGCCTTTTGCCCCGGCGCATTGGACAGCCTCGTCCGGGACGGGGGCCAGCTATCAGTGGCCCGCGGAGTTGCACTGGGTGGTCAACGGCTTTGCCAACAGCTGGTGGGTGGACCCGCGCCTTGTGCGCCTGCTGCCTCAGGCAACGGAGAACCAGCCCGGCTACTGGCGCGAGGGCCCGGAGGGCATCGACTTTGAAGTTGTGGTGGAATTTGAGCCGCAGCGGTATTTTTTAACTGGTGCGGCCATCAGTCTTGGCACCCTTGGGGTGTGCCTTGTGGTGCTGGGCTGGTGCTGGGTACGGCGGCGCAGGGAGCGGTAGCGCTGGGCGTTGGCGCTTTTCACGCAGGCCAAAGTTGAGGCAAAAAAGAAACGGCGGGCCGTCCCTTATGGGGCGGCCCGCCGCTGTGTGGTGCATGGATGCGGAGACTAGCGTCCGCCGAGGTCGAGGTGCATGTCCTTGGGCCACTCAAGGGAGTAGCCGTACTGGATGCGCTCCTCTGCGCCGGGGGCGAGGGTGGCGGTCCAGACGGCAAGGCCGTCCTCCTTGTCCGCGCCGCCAAGGCGCATATCCACGGAGATCGCCTTGTCGCGCAGCTGGGGCAGGGCGTCCTCCACGCGGATATCCACCGGCGTGGCGTGCTGGTTGCGCACGGTGAGGGTCCAGTTCCAGTCGTAGGTGTTCTTGGTGGTCAGGAACCCTTCACTGCCGGAGGTCTTGTCGTCCGTGGTCAGGGACACGTTAAGGAACGGGTCCGCGCCGAAGTAGAGGTCTGCCGTGGTCTCGTTCATGGCAAAGCTGCGCTTGTGGATGAAGGCCGAGTCCAGAAGGAACGAGGCCTCGCCGCGCGGCAGTCTGGGGGCGGCGTCCAGCTTGATGGCGGCGTGGACGTAGGCGCGGTCCGATACCTGCGGGCGGATGATGGCGTCAAAGTCGGCCTTCCACGTCAGGCGGCGCAGGGCAATGCGCCGGGTGTCGCCGGACTGGATGGACACGGTGCCTGCGTCGTATTCGTCAAAGGCGGTGCGCTGGGTGGCCTGTGGCCCGCCAGCAGCGGGGGCGGCCATCATGGCCATTTCCACATTGGCGTCAGCGGCGCGCAGGGTTTTGACGCGCGGGCGTACCTGCACAGGCTGGATGACCCACGGGCGGTTTTGCGGGGGCACCGTGCCGCCGGTAAAGCGCGCCGTTGACAGAGTGAGGGCGACGTCCTTCCACTCCTGCCCGCTCTTCTGGGTGATGACGGCGTCCCACGCCACATCCACAGCGCCCTTCTTCGGATGGGCGTTGATGACGTAGTGCGCGGACCAGCCGCAATTGTTCAGGCGGTAGGAGTACATGGCGCGCGCCGTGGCCGCGGGGTGCCCGGAGAAGCGGGCAGTGACCAGCCAAGCGGTGTCGCTGCCGCCGGTCAGGTCGTTCAGCTTGCGGCGCAGGCGGGCGGCCTTCTGTTCGGCGTCCTGAATCTGCGGAATCAGCTCCGAGGCCGCGCGCAGGGATTTGAGGACGCCTGTGTGGATGGCGGTGGCAAATTCCGAAGCGTCGCGTCTGGTGACGGCGGTGCTCAGGGACTTCCAGTAGTCGGCCGTGGCGGTGTGTGCGGCGCGGGCGTCAATGAGGTCCTGCAACTCGGCAACGGCCTTGGCGTGGGCCTCGCGCGCGGCGGCGATGCGGGCTTCCTCCTGCCGGACGTCTTTGTCGACGCTGAGATCCTTAAGGGTCAGGTCGCCGGCGTTTTCAAGGGAAAAGCGCAGGCTGTTCGGGTCCGCGGAGTGGGGCAGGGTAAAGGTCGCCGTTGCGCCCCCTTCGGTCTGCGTCAGCGGCAGGGTGGCGGTTTCGGTAACGCGGGCAAAATCGGGATAGACGACCGCCCGAACCGGGGCGGCCAAGGCGCTGAGCGCCGGGTAGAGCGCGATGACAGCGGCACAGATGACCGTGAGTAGGCGCATGATATCCTCCTGAAAAGTTAACGGCAATGCTGTTGCCGGACAGTCCTTCAGGTGTATCGTCAGCGGCAGGGGTGGTCAATATGGCGGCGTGGGTTTTGCGGTGCAGGGTGGAGAATGTCTGGCGTGGGCGGGGCGGCGCGGCCCTCTCTGCGTGCCGTTGGCGGCAGGGCGTGTTGCGGCGCTATATGGTGAGCCGGCGGCGCCGTACACGGCAAAACGGTGGGCGTTTGCTGCGGCAGGGGACACATCCGGGCCGCAGCGCGAAGGGCGATGGGCGAGTGCGCCCTTATGCGCCGGGCGGGGAGGGGCGCCGGGCGGCAATGGGGGCCGTGGCGCGCGGGCTGCCGTCCCCAGCTGGCGCGGCGGCCCACAGAATGGGCCATACGCCGCGCCGGATGTGGCAGAGAAGAGTTAGACGTCAATGGTGCGCGAGGACCAGTCCTTGTGCGTGAAGTCGTAGGCGGTGAGGGACAGGGTGCCGTGTGGGGACCAGTCCTTGCCGATGATGATGCCCTTGCCGTCCTC
This sequence comes from Desulfobaculum senezii, assembly GCF_054657395.1. NCBI lineage: Bacteria > Pseudomonadati > Thermodesulfobacteriota > Desulfovibrionia > Desulfovibrionales > Desulfovibrionaceae > Desulfobaculum > Desulfobaculum senezii. The sequence goes on from NZ_BAAHYU010000003.1 coordinate 891,107, forward strand.
GTCCACCACATCGGCAAGCAGGTCAAAGACCGACGAGCGGTTTTCCTCGTCATCCTCAAACATGGGGGCCGCACCGCTGATATAGACTGCCCCGGAGCCGTCCATGTGCTGGTAGGAGACTGTTTCGAAAGCGTTATTCAGAAGCTTGTTCACCTTGCTGAAAGACCATTCGCCGATGCCGTAAACCCAACCTTCGTACACAGTGCATCCCTTTTCCATCGCAAACTCTCGCAAATGCTTTGGCCCGGTGCGGGCGGTTGTTTGTGCAGGCACGGGTGTATCGTGCGTCCTTCGTCATACTGCGAGACGCGGCGCGGCTCAAGGCTTCATCAGCATTTTTTGGAGCAATGCCGCAAAACTGGCCGTTGCCAGTGCTCTGCGCGGACTGGCGGAGGGCAAAAGTTTCGGATTGTAAAATCCCCCGCGCGCGGGTGCGGCTGCGCGCGGCTGGGGAGGGGGCGCGGGGGCTGGTCGCCCGCACCTGTTGGGCCATGGCTGTGTGGGGCGTGCGCCTGCGGGGCGTGCAGGCATGGAGCAGGGTGTGCCGCATGGATGAACGCGCGCCGCCCCACGGTGGGCATTTGGCATTGGGGCAACGGAAAAGCACATGTTTTAAGCTGGTTAGCGTGGAAAATGTCGCGCATGGGCAAATTCCTTTGCAAAACGAAAATCGGCAACTGCCCGGATTCTCTGGCGATTGGGTCAAGAGATCGGAAAAATGGACGTTTTGAAAGGCTTTTCTTTCTGCTGCGGTGGTGCTATGTGGTGCTGCATGAGAATGCTTAAAGCGTGCTTTCATCCGGAAAGGAGTCTGGGACCAGTCATGAAGAAAAAACCCATGCTGGCGCTTCGCATTGTTCTTGGCGTGGCGCTCTATGTGCTGGCCGTACTGCTTTCGGCGTCCGTCGTGAAGGCATAGGCTCAGGACATCCGGCAGTGCCGCGGCATCTGCCTGAAACAGGCCGCAGTTCCCATTTGCGTGGGAACTGCGGCCTGTTTTGTTTTGCGCTCTGCAGTAATCTTTTTTTTGCAATGCATGGGTACTCTTGTGCGGGGCGTTTCGGCGGTGGGGTGTGTGCTCAAAATGCGTAAGCAACAGATGGCGGAATGCAGGAATATCCCCGTATGACGGGATTGTGTGAACTTGCACAAGCTTGACTTTCGCTGAGCTTTCTGGTCATTCACTTTCGCTGTTGTACACGAGGAAATTCGTGTGGATGGCCTGCAATACTGTTTGTGCAATCAAACAGCTTTGACGCACAGAACTGTTTGAGCGCACAATCAGTGCCTTCCTGCAGGGGAAAAGTGCTCCGGATTTGTGCCGGGGTGAGCAGGTGCAGGGATTGTGTGGGGTCCGCGGCTGGTAGGGCCGCATGTTGTGTAAACGTCATGTTATCTGGAAGAGGTACAATGGAATTCCTGCAATTCGGGGTGGCTATCCTCCCTATCATCTGGCTCATGTTCTCGCTGGGCGTTCTGCGACTGCCCGCCTACAAAACCTGTACGGCAACCCTTGTCGCCACCCTTGCCATTGCCGTGTTTGGCTGGTGGCAGATGCCTGTAGCGGACGCCGCCGGCGCGGCGCTGGAGGGCGCCGCCCTCGCTGTGTGGCCCATCATGATCGTCATCATCGCGGCCGTGTTTACCTACAACCTGTCCATCGCCACCGGCAGCATGGAAATCATCAAGGGCATGCTCTCGTCCATCACCACGGACAGGCGCATTCTCGTGCTGATTATCGCGTGGGGCTTTGGCGGCTTCCTTGAGGGCGTTGCGGGCTACGGCACCGCTGTGGCCATTCCCGCCAGCATCCTTGCGGCCATGGGCTTTAATCCGCTGTTCGCCGCCATTATCTGTCTGGTTGCCAACACCGTGCCCACAGCCTTTGGCGCCATCGGCATTCCGGTGACCACCATGGCGAGCGTGACCGGCCTGCCCGTCACGGAGCTGAGCTATTTCACCGCACTGCAGCTCACGCCGTTCATCATGGTTATCACCTTCCTGCTGGTGATGCTGACGGAAAAGAGCGTGCGCGGTGTGAAGGGTGTGTTCTTTATCACTCTCGTGTCCGGCGTGTCCTTTGCCCTGCCGCAGCTGATGGTTGCCAAGTACCTTGGCGCGGAGCTGCCCTGTTTGGCGGGCAGTGTGTGCAGCATGGCCGTCACCACGCTGGTGGCGCGTACCATGTACCGCCACACCGCCGGCGAAGCCACGGACGGCACCTCCGGCCGTGACAAGTTCATGGCGTGGCTGCCCTACATTCTTATTTTTGCCTTCATCATCCTGTGCAGCAACCTGTTCCCCGGCATCAAGCATGCGCTGTCCAGCGTGAAGACCACCGTTGCCATCTACGGCGACCATCCCTTCACGTTTAAGTGGATAGCCACGCCGGGAACGCTCATCATCATTGCCACCTTCCTTGGCGGCATGCTGCAGGGCCAGTCCTTTGGCCGCATTGCCGGGATTTTTACCAACACCACCCGCCAGCTTGCCATGTCCGCTGTGACGGTTATCGCCATTGTCGCCATGGCAAAGGTTATGGCCTACAGCGGCATGATCAACACCATCGCCGTGGTGGTTGCCGCCGTGACCGGCAGCTTCTTCCCGCTTATCGGCCCGATGATTGGCGCGCTTGGCACCTTTGTGACCGGCTCCGATACGTCCTCCAACGTGCTGTTTGGTAAGCTCCAGTTGGAGATTGCCCGCGAGATTGGCGTGGACCCGCGCTGGCTGGTTGCCGCCAGTGCTGGCGGCGCAACCGCTGGCAAAATGATTTCGCCCCAGTCCATTGCCGTGGCTACAGCCGCTACCGGCCTTGTTGGCTCCGAGGGTGAAATCCTTGGCCAGACCGTCAAGGTCTGCATCGGCTACCTTGCCCTGTACGGTGTGCTGACCTACGCGGTCATCATGCTGGGCTTCGTCTAGCCCGCAGGACGTCTTCGCCCACGGCGAAAACGCGTCAAAAAAGCCCCCGCATCGCTGAGCGATGCGGGGGCTTCGTTATGTCAGGTGGCCGCGCCCTTAGCGGCGCATGGACTTGTAGGCGTTGATGAGGGCGTTGGTGGAGGCGTCGTGCGAAGCCACGGGCACGTCGTCGTGCAGTTCCTTCTGGATGGTGGCGGCAAGCTGTTTGCCCAGTTCCACACCCATCTGGTCAAAGGAATTGATGTCCCACAGCGCGCCCTGCACAAAGATTTTGTGTTCGTACAGGGCAATAAGCGCCCCAAGAGTCGTGGGCGTCAGCTCCCGCATGAGGATGGTATTGGACGGGCGGTTGCCGGTGAAGGTCTTGTGCGGGGCAATGGCGTGAATGCGGTCCTTGTCCGCACCGGCACGCTCCATCTCGCGCGCCACTTCCTCGGTGGTGCGCCCGTGCATCAGGGCCTCGGACTGGGCGATGACGTTGGCCATGAGCACATCATGGTGCTGGCCCAGCGGGTTCAGGCTGCGCGCGGGGGCGATAAAGTCGCAGGGGATGAGCTTGGTCCCCTGATGGATGAGCTGAAAGAACGCGTGCTGACCGTTGGTGCCGGGCTCGCCCCAGATAATGGGGCCGGTGCTGTAGTCCACGGGGATGCCCTCGGCATTGACGGCCTTGCCGTTGGATTCCATATCCCCTTGCTGGAGATAGGCGGGGAAGCGGGCGAGGTATTGGTCGTAGGGCAGAATGGCGTGGGTGCCGCAACCGAAGAAATTGTTGTACCACACCCCTAACAGGCCCATGATGACGGGGATATTCTTCTCCAGCGGAGCCGTGCGGAAGTGTTCGTCCACCTCAAACGCGCCGCCTAGCAGGTCCTCAAAGCGGTCCATGCCGATGCTGAGCACAATGGACAGCCCGATGGCGCTCCACAGGGAATAGCGCCCGCCGACCCAGTCCCAAAATTCGAACATATTGGCGGTGTCGATGCCAAAGGCGGCCACGCCCTCGGTGTTGGTGGACAGCGCCACAAAGTGCTTCGCCACCGCGGTTTCGTCGGCGGTGGCCTGTTGCAGCCACGCCTTGGCCGAAGCCGCGTTCATCATGGTTTCCTGCGTGGTGAAGGTCTTGGAGGCGATGATGAACAGGGTGGTTTCCGGCGAGAGGGGGCGCAGGGTTTCGCTGAGGTGCGTGCCGTCCACATTGGAGACAAAGTGGACGCGCGGGCCGTCGGCGTAGTGCCCAAGGGCGCGGACCACCATCAGCGGCCCAAGGTCCGACCCGCCAATGCCGATGTTGACCACATCCGTGATGGGTTTGCCGGTAAAGCCCGTCCATGCGCCGGAGCGCACGCGCTGGGAAAAGTCCTTCATCTTGGCGAGCACGGCGCGCACGCCGGGCATGACGTCCTTGCCGTCCGCGAGGATGGGGCGCGAGCTTTGGTTGCGCAGGGCCACGTGCAGCACCGCGCGGTCCTCGGTGAAGTTGATGTGTTCGCCTGCGAACATGGCATCGCGTTTTGCAGTGAGGCCGCGCTCCCTGGCAAGGGCAAGGAGCAGGTCCATGGTCTCCTGCGTGATGCGGTTTTTGGAGTAGTCGAAGAGGATGTCTTCCAGACGCAGCGAGAACGATTCGAACCGATGGGGATCGGCGTCGAACAGTTCGCGCATGTGCACGTCCTTGATGGAATCATAGTGCGCCTTCAGGGCCTTCCAAGCCGCCGACTGCGTAAGGGTTGTCATGACAGTTCCTCTATATGTGGTTTTCGGACCAAGGTGATAACCGCTTTAGTTCGCAGTCTAATTTGGACGAAACACGGCGGGAAGTCAACGCCGCGGCCGGATGGAGGTCCTTGACAGCAAGGACAACCATTGCCTACTCAACCAGTTCGCAATCGGATATCCTTCCGGTTTTTTTCGCATAGGGAGGTCTTTGACATGCTTGGTTTTGACAATGGCGCCGTAGCGCTTGCCGTGTGGTTGACCCTTGGGGCCGCCGCCGCAAGCGTCATCTACGGCGTGGTCAACTGGAACAGGGGAGGAGAGGACGCCGAAGGGGTCGGTACGTCATCTTCCGGGGAGGAGCCGCACGAATGATGCTGAAGGCTCTGGCCACAACCCTGTACATGCTGGTGGTGTTCTATCTGGGCTACAGAGGCTGGAGGGACACCAAGGTCGCCACGGACTACATGCTGGCCGGACGGCGGATGCATCCGTTTGTCATGGCTATGTCCTACGGGGCGACGTTTATTTCCACATCGGCCATTATCGGCTTTGGCGGCGTGGCCGGAATGTTCGGCTTTTCGCTGATGTGGCTCACCTTTTTGAATATTGCGGTGGGCGTGTTGTTCGCCATGACCGTCCTTGGCAAGCGCACCCGCCGCCTTGGCCTTGCGCTGGACTGCTTGACCTTTCCCGAGCTTTTGGGGGCGCGGTATCAGTCGCGCTTTATTCAGGGCTTTTCCGGGGGAGTGATTTTCCTGTTCGTCCCCGTGTACGCGGCGGCGGTTTTGCTCGGCATCTCGCATATGATTGAGGTGTCGCTTGGCATCCCGCTGGAGACGGCCATGGTGGGCTTTACGCTTATCCTTGCGCTGTACGTCATTACCGGCGGCCTGAAGGCCGTGATGTATACGGACGCCTTTCAGGGCACCATTATGGCCGCCATGATGGTGGTGCTGGTCACCGTGACGTATTCCAAGCTGGGCGGCGTGACGCAGGCGCATCAGACGCTGGCGTCCATGGCGCACTTGATGCCGGAATCCCTGCGCGCAGGGGGCATGGAGGGCTGGACGCAGGGCATTCGCTTCGGCACGCCCATCTGGCTCACCGTGTTTACCACCATCGTCTACGGGGTGGGCATTGGCGTCTTGGCACAGCCACAGCTTGCCGTGCGCTTTATGACCGTGGAAAGCGACAAGGAACTCAACCGCGCTGTGCTCTACGGCGGGGTGTTCATCCTGCTGCTGCCCGGCGTGCCCTACGTGGTTGGCGCGCTGTCCAATGCGGTGTTCTATGAGACCTTCGGCAAAATCGCCATCGTCATGGCCGAGGGGAACTACGACCGCATTATCCCGCTGTACATTGAGCGCATCATGCCGGGGTGGTTCTCCGCGCTGTTCCTTATGGCGATGTTTGCCGCGGCCATGAGTACGCTGTCGTCCCAGTATCATGTGGGCGGAACGTCCCTTGGGCGCGACGTGTTCCACAAGGCCCTGCGCCTGTCCAATGGCGAAACGTTCAAGGTCACCCAGATGGGCGTGGCCGTGACCATCTTCATGACCCTTGTGTGGGCGTGGGTGCTGCCGGGGAGCGTGATAGCCCGGGCGACGGCGTTCTTCTTCGGGCTGTGCGGCGCGGCGTTTTTGCCCGCCTATTGCCTTGGCCTGTATTGGCGGGGCATGACGCGCACCGGGGCCATAGCATCCATGATGGGCGGCTTTGCCGTGTCCATGTTCTGGCTGCTGTTTGTGCACCTGAAGGAATCGGCGGCCCTTGGGCTGTGTCAGGCCGTCGCCGGTGTGCCGTCCCTTGCGGCGGCCGCGCCGGAGGGCAGCACGCTGTGGCTGCTGCAATGGCTGGACCCCAACGTGGTGGCCCTGCCCGTGAGCATGACCCTTGCGGTGGTGGTCAGCCGTATGTCCCAGCCAATGGACGCCGCGCACGTTGCGCGGTGCTGGCGGTATTTCCGCTGACGCTGGGCACAATGAACCGACCGACAGGGGAACGCGCGTGGCGCGTTCCCCTTTTTTCTTGGCATATCGGTGCGCTGTGCTGGTACGAGGGGCGCTGTGTATGATAGGTATGGTGATGCATTGCCCTGTGGTGCGCCCACGCGCCGGGAGCGGGGCGGGTGCGATTCTTGCTAGCATGACTCCGCTTTGGTGGGGCGCGTCGGGAATCCGGCGGCGCTCCGAAACCCTTCCTAGGACAGAGGATTGACGATGCATATCAGAAAGCGCGTGCTTGTGACCGGTGGCGCGGGATTCCTTGGTTCGTTCTTGTGCGAGCGGCTGCTGAATGACGGCTGCGACGTGCTGTGCGTGGACAACTACTTCACGGGAGCGCGGCGCAATATTACGCATCTGCTGGATAACCCGTACTTTGAGCTGATGCGGCACGACGTGACCTTTCCGCTGTATGTGGAGTGCGACGAGATTTATAATCTGGCCTGTCCGGCCTCGCCCATCCATTACCAGCACGACCCGGTACAGACCACCAAGACGTCCATCCACGGGGCCATCAACATGCTGGGCCTTGCCAAGCGCACGCGCGCCAAGATTTTTCAGGCCTCCACATCCGAGGTCTACGGCGACCCGGAGGTGCATCCGCAAAACGAGTCCTACTGGGGCCGCGTGAATCCCATAGGCCGCCGCGCCTGCTACGACGAGGGCAAGCGCTGCGCCGAGACGCTGTTTTTCGACTACCACCGCCAGCACGGGCTGGGCATTAAGGTGGCGCGCATCTTCAACACCTATGGCCCGCGCATGCATCCCAACGACGGACGTGTGGTGTCCAACTTCATCACACAGGCGCTGCGCGGCAAGCCCATCACCGTGTACGGCGATGGTTCGCAGACGCGCTCCTTCTGCTATGTGGACGACCTGATTGAAGGTTTTGTGCGCCTGATGGATGCGCCGGACGAGGTGACCGGGCCTATGAACCTTGGCAACCCGGGCGAGTTCACCATTTTGGAGCTGGCGGAAATCGTTATTGAGATGACTGGCAGCCGCTCCACCATCGACTTTAAGCCCCTGCCCGGTGACGACCCCACCCAGCGCAAGCCCGACATCACCTTTGCCCGTGAGACGTTGGGCTGGGAGCCGCGGGTTGCGCTGCGTGATGGCCTGAAGAGCACCATCGCGTATTTTGACGACCTGCTGCGCGAAATGGACGACATCTCCCTGGGCCGCCTGAACTAACGCCGGGGCCGCGGCGTTCTTCGCAGGGTGGGTTTTCCCCTGTGCGTGCTTCGGCCCTTTTGCTTGGGGCTGGAGTTTGGTATTCGTGGATGGGAGCGGGAGCAGAACTCCCGCGGTCTTCCCGTCCTGCGCCGCTTGGGCCTCGCGCCCTTGGCGGCGGCACACGAAAACTGGGACGGACACGAACGTCTAAACCCGGAAGGATAGTATGCGAACGAAGATCATCGCCACGCTCGGCCCGGCCTCCATGAAGTACGACATCATGAAGGGCATGGTGGAGCACGGGGTCCGCATTTTTCGTTTGAATTTTTCGCATTCCAATGCCGAGGCCTTTAAGCCCGTTGTGGCGGACATCCGCAAGCTGGAGCAGGAGACCAACCTCCGCCTGACCATCATGGGCGACCTGTGTGGTCCCAAAATCCGCATCGGCGAGGTGGAAGGCTCCCCCTTGCAGATCAACAAGGGCGACCGGGTGCTCCTTGGCCTGCCGAGCTACCAGCCGCAGACCATAGGCCGGACTTTTGTCAGCCTTGATGTGCCCGAACTTTTGCAGGGGCTTGGCGTTGGCGACGCGGTGTACCTTGCCGACGGCATGCTGCGCTTTACCGTGACCGAGGTGCAGGAACAGGACGAACTGTTCGAGATGGAGGCCAATACCGAAGGCCTGCTCACCTCGCACAAGGGCATTGCCTTCCCGGACAAAATTCACCCGCTTCCCGCCCTGACGGAAAAGGACAAGCAGGACCTCGCCGAAGGCCTGCCCATCGGGCTGGACGCTGTTGCCATGTCTTTTGTGCAGACGGCGGCGGATGTGAAGGAGCTGAAGGACCTGATTGCCCAGCATGGGTCGTCGGTGCCCGTGGTTGCCAAGCTGGAGCGCAAGCGCGCTGTGGAGAATGTGGAGTCCATTGTTGAGGCGGCGGATGCCATTATGGTGGCGCGCGGCGACCTTGGCGTGGAGTGCTCGCTGTCCACCCTGCCCGTGGTGCAAAAGCGGATTATCCGCGCCTGCCGCCACAAGCAGAAGGCCGTCATCGTCGCCACGCAGATGATGTTGTCCATGGTCAAGAATCCCGGCCCCACCCGCGCCGAGGCAACGGACGTGGGCAACGCCGTTATGGACGGCGCGGACTGCGTGATGCTGTCCGAGGAGACGGCCATCGGCAACTATCCCGTGGAGACCTGCGCGTATATCCAGGGCATTGCCCAGTACTGCGAGGATTACTATCTGGAGCGCCTTGGTGGCGCCTTCCGGCCGAGTCCGGAGAAGAACATCGTCAAGTACCTTGCCTATTCCGCCTGCGTGGTGGCCGAGCATGCCGAAAGCGCGGCGCTGGTCTGCCATTCCACCAGCGGCAGTACGGCGCGGATGCTGTCCAGCCGCAGGCCGTCGCTGGTCATCTATGCGCTGTCACCGGATGAAAAGGCGCTGCGGATGCTGAACTTTTTCTGGGGTGTGGTGCCGCGCGGGACGGACCCCAGCATAGAGAGCCACCTCCAGCGCGCCATTGCCTTTGTGCGGGCCGAGGAGAGCATAGCCCCCGGACACTCTGTGGTCATTACTTCGGGGCAGCCGCATCCGCCGGGACAGCCCGAGACCAAAACGAACACCATTAAATTGTTCTATAAGTAGAAACTTTTTTCTTCGGAAACAGACAGTGCCCCGCAGCCGACGGCTGCGGGGCGCTTTTGCGTTGGTGGCGGGGGTTGGGGGCACTTTTCCTGTGCAAAATCCAAGGGCGGATACCTGTATGCTGTGGCGTGGAGTAGTGGTGATGGGTTGTGTGTACTTGATGTGTGTTGACGGGTGTGGTCGTGGCGCTTTGTGTATGAAAAAAGGTGTGCAGCGCCGTGATGCATTCTGCGGATGCTCTGTTGTGTGTGTCCGGCCTGCGCGGTGCGGTGTGTTTTTCGTTTTGTGCTGTGAAAACATGGGCGCTGCGTTTTGCGAGGCGTGCACAGCGGTATTTCTGACAAGACTAGTCATCTGCAAGGAATTAGGGTATGCCGTCCGGATTCCAAAAGTTTTGAATCGGTGCCGGTAAAATTGCGTTCGCAATTTATTGTTAAGCACAACGGTTTATCTCGGCGGTGAACCATGCCGTATCAATGGCGCACGCCATGTTCAGGCGGCGGATAATTGACACCGCAATACGTCGGTCCCGAATCACTGATGCAGCTGAGATGATGAAGAGAGGGTTGTATGAAATCTGTTTTGAAGTGTCTTGTCCTGACGGCGCTCATCGTGATGTGCGCATTCCAGAATGTGCAGGCCGCGGGGTATGGCCTGTACGAATTTAGCGCGCGTGGCAACGCGCTGGGCGGTTCGCTCATCGCCCGCACGCCAGATGCCTCCACGGCTGTCTTTAACCCCGCCAACGTGACCAACTTGCCCGGCACGCACTTTCAGGCCGGGTTCACGGCCATTAATCCGTATTCCACCATCACCTTTGATGACGACAAATACGGCGACGCTACGGGCAAATCCAATCTGTGGATTCCCCCGCACATGTACTTCACCTACCAGCAGGGTGAAAACCTATGGATTAACCTCGCCACATTCTCCCGCTTCGGCCTTGGCACCGAGTTTGAGGAAGACTGGTCCGGCCGCTACAACGTGAACTACGCGGGCATCGAAACGGTGTCCTTTAGCCCCTCCATCGCATGGAAAGCCAACGACAAGCTCTCCCTCGCCATCGGCCCGGAGTTCATGTGGTTCAAGTTCCGGCAGGAGAAGGTGCTTGACGCAAGCAAGCACAATAACCCAGCGACTGACGAATACGATTTTGATATGGCTCTTGAGGGCGATAGCGTGGGCATGGGTCTGATGCTGGCCATGCACTACCAGTATGATGACGACCTTGCTTTTGGTCTGACCTACCGCAGTCAGGTGAAGCAGGACGTGCAGGGTGATTTGACGTTTTCTATCCCTGATTCAAATCCTGCAGCGGCAGGGCTTCGTAAGATATACAAGAAGACAGGCGCAGGGGCGAAAATCATCCTCCCCGATGAAATATTTGCCGGCGTGTCCTACAACGTAACGGACCGCCTTTCCGTGGAAGCCGACCTCGTGTGGACCAACTGGAGCTTGTACAACGAACTGAATATTAATAATGACAGCGACGCTATTCCGAATTCCAGCTCCACCAAGGACTACAACGATACCATCCGCGTGCAGCTTGGTGCGGAGTACCAGTACAACGACTGGCTGACCCTGCGCGGTGGTTACGTGTTCGACCAGTCCCCCATCGAGGACGAATACGCCGAGTACCTGTTGCCCACGGGCGACAGGCACCTGTTCTCCGCCGGTACCGGCTTCCGCTTTGACGAGCATTGGACCCTCGACCTGTCCTACACCTACCTCGTCGCCGAGGAGCGCCACTTTGATGAGCGCAAGGCCGAGGCCATCTACGACTCCAAGGGACACAACACCTTCACCCACCTTGTGGGCGTGACCGTGGGCTACGACTTCTAGCAGCCCGCTGAAGACGCGAAAAACAAGCGGCCCGGATGTCCAAGGACATCCGGGCCGCTTTTATTTTGGAAAAGTGTCGTGCAGGGGGAGAAGGGCGGAGGCGTCTCGCCGACGGTCCGGCCGCGTGTCTGCTGGTCAGCCGTTAGCTACTTTCGGGCGGCTGGGAGGACGAAGGCGAGCGTTAGCGCCAGAGGAGTGGCGCGCCGCGCGCTGCTACGCCACCTCATGCGCGGGCTTTGCCGCTTCCGTGAAGGTGCGGCGCAGGTCCGAGACGGAAAAGGGCTTGTCGATAATCGTCACCTGCGGGGCAAGGTGCGGTTCTGCCGCCGGGGGCCGGCGGTAGCCGCGCAGCCACACCACAGGCGTCTCCCCGGTGCGTGCCAGCAGGCTTTCAATATGCGCGGCCGGGCCGTCCCAGCACACCACGCCAAGGCGGTAGGGCGCAAAGTCCGGCATGGACGAGCGCGTGGGCAGCGGCGCAAGGTCCACCCGGTAGCCCGTATCCGTCAGCATTTCCACCAGCAGGTCGCGCAGGGCATCGTCCGGGCACAGAAGCAGCGCGGGGTGCCGCTCCACAGGCGGGGCGGCAGGCTCCATCTTCGGCTCCGCCGGAGCGCTGGAAGCATCGCCTTCAAAAGCATCTTGCGGCGCACGCAGGGGGGCGGGCTGGTGGGAGATTGGCCGAAGCGGCGCGGGCTGGGCCGCAGGGGGCGCCGTGTGGGAGCTTTGGAGCCGGGCGCGCAGGTCGCTGATGCGCTTTCGCACCACGGAGCGTGTGGCCGCAGTCTGCGCGGGGCTGACGTCCGTGTCGATGCTTTCAAGCAAGGCGTCGATGCGGTCCAGTTCGTGGATGGCGTGGCGCAGGATGGGCGTTGACGCTCCTGTGGCGGGGTCCTTTCGCGGGGCGTCCGTGGTTTGCTTCAGCCGCATGACCGAGGCATCCAGAAAACGGTGCGGGCTGATCATGCGGTTTTTGGACACGGCGGTGGAGCGGATGCGCGAGGCCACGTTCCGCAGGGCCATGGCCGCGTTGGAGCCGGGGTGCGTCTCCATAAGGGGGCGCTGAAATGCCGAGGCCGAGGCGATACTTCTGTCCTCCGGAATATGCCCGAGGAAGGAGCAGTTCAGCCCAAGGCGCTGGCCAGCCGTGGCGCGCAGCTTTTCAAAGATGAGCCGCGCCTGTTTAGCGCTGCGGGCGCGGTTGACGAGGATGCGCGGCATCCACCACAGCCCCTCGCGCGAGAGGACTTTGGTCAGGGCGTAGGCGTCGGTGATGGAGGTGGCCTCCGGGTTCACCACAAGGATGACGTCCTTGGCGGACAGGCACAGCGAGGTTACCTGCGCGGTAATGCCCGGTGAATTGTCGATGATGATGTAGTCATAACTGCCAAGGGTGGCGCACTGCGTGACCAGCCGCTTGCGCATGGGGCGGGTGAGCTCGGCCAGCCGCGGCACGCCGGATGCGCCGGAAATAAGGTCCACACCGGGGCCAACGGGCATGATGGCATCACGCATGGGCAGGTCGTCAAAAAGGACGTCCTCCAGCGTGTGGCGGGGCTGGATGCCCAGCAGGATGTCCACGTTGGACAGCCCAAGGTCCGCATCCAGAATGCACACACTGTGGCCCATCTCGCCCAGCGCCCACGCAAGATTGACGGTGACGTTGGTCTTGCCCACGCCGCCCTTGCCGCTGGCGATGGACAGGATGCGCGTGGGCGATTCTCCCGGTGGCATGTGCGTCATGACTCCTCCTTCCCCAGCAGGGTCTCCACTTCGGTCAGCAGGGCGTTTATCTCAAAGGGCTTGCGGATGCACCGCCTTGCCCCAAGGCGCATGGCTTGGTCGATTTCGTCCGGACCGGCCATACCCGTCAGGATGACAACGGGCATATCCGCCAGCTTGTCCTGCGCGTGGGTCAGCAGCGACAGCCCGTCGCGTGAGGGCATGCGCAGGTCGAGCAGCAGCAGGCGGTAGCTGTGGGAAGCAAGGCGGGCAAGGCCTTCTTCACCATTACAGGCGGTTTCGACGCGGTAGCCCTTGGCCTCCAGCGATTCGCTGAGGATGTCGCGGATGTGGCGTTCGTCGTCCACCACAAGGATGGCGTCATCCACAGGCGGCGCTGGGGTGGGAGCGGGCGTGCTGGCCTGCGCGTCCGGCGTGGCAAGGGGCAGGGTCACGCGGGCGGTGGTGCCGCGCCCCGGCGCGCTTTCGTACGTCATTTCGCCGTCATGTCCCGCAACAATGCTGTAGGACGTGGACAGCCCAAGGCCCGTGCCCTTGCCTTCCTCCTTGGTGGAGTAGAAGGGGTCGAAAATTTTCTTGAGGGTTTCGTTCGTCATGCCCACGCCGTTGTCCGTTACCGTGAGCACCGCGCGGCGGCCACTGCCCGTCAGGCGGGTCCGGACGTGGATGCGCCCAGGCGTGGCCGGGTCTTCGCGCTCGGTAATGGCGTGTTCCGCATTGATGACAAGGTTGAGGAGCACCTGCTCCAGTTGGTTGGCGTCGCCAAGAATGTGGGGCAAATCCGGGGCAAGGTCGGTCTCCAGCCGGATGCCCTGCTTGCCCATTTCGCCGCGCACAAGGGCCAGCGTCCGCGTGACCACGTCCGCAAGGTTCGTCTTTTGCATCTTGGGCGGCATGGGGCGCGCAAAGTCCATCAGATTGCTGAGGATGGACGTGATGCGCTCAATCTGCTCCTTCATTTGGCTGAGGTCGCGCTTTTTTTTCTCGTCCTGCTCGCGGTGCTCCATGAGCTGCGTGCGCGCGTAGATGATGGCAAGAGGGTTGTTGATTTCGTGCGCGGCCCCGGCGGCAAGCTGACCCACGGCGGCGAGGCGTTCGGCCTGCACCAGTTTGGAGTTGAGGCCTTTGAGCTTGCGCAGGGTGGTGGCAAGGTGCTCCGCCCGGCTTTCCAGCCGCGCCAGCAGGTCAAGACGCTCCAGCGTAGCGGCCAGCAGTCCGGCAAGCTGGCAGTAGCCGATATGCTCCTGCGTCAGCAGCCGCGCCGAGGGCTGTTCGGGCACAAAAAGCATTTCCCCGATAAAGGCGCTGCCCGTTGCGAGCGGCGCAATGCAAAACGGCGACTGCACGATAAGGCGCGTTGGCGCTTCGCCATCCGGCACGGGCGAGCGCGACAGGTAGCCCGTCAGCACCGCGGCGAGGGCGCCGGATGGGATGGATTCCGCCGCATCCTGTGGCAGGGCAAGCTCTTCGGTGAGGGGCAGGCGCAGTTCCTGCGTGGTGGTGCCGTTCCAGTACAGTCCCTCTATGGCCGGGAGGTCCGCATTGACGCGGTACACAAACCCCTCGCGCGAGCCGAGGCGCGTGCGCATGGTGGAAGCCATAAGGATAAATGCGTCCCACGGGTCGTGCATGGCGGCAAGGCTTGGCCCCACGACGCCAATGGTCTCCAGAATGCGCCCCGAGCGGCGCAGGCGCTCCGACGTGTCAAAGAGGTTTGCGTTCATGCCCGCAAGGCTGGCATTGGCGCGCTGCAGTGCCTCGAAATAGAACCGTGCCGCGTCGGCATCCAGATCAAAAATGGCCGCGCGCTTGGCATACCCGTGGCCGATGCGGCTTTTGATGGCCTCTACCGCATCGTCCGTCAGGCCAAAGTGCGCCACCAAGGCGTCGCGCGTGGTGTCCTGCGGGCGCGACCAGCCGTCCACCATCACATCATGCGCCAGCAGGTTCCCCAGCTGCACAAGCGTAATGAGCCTGCGGTCCACTCCCAGCCCCGCAAGGGCGTCTGGCGTTTGGTGGTGCAGCCACGCCGCATCCGTCAGGCGGGCGGGCAGTTGCCACTGCTGGAGCAGCCATTTCCCGGCCTGCGTGTGGTCCACGCCAATGGCCTCGGTTTCAAGGTCCAGCATGGGCGCGCCCGTGGTTTTGCTCTCGTCCAGCAGGCGTTCGTAGATATGCGGCATGGCCATGAGCAGGACCAGCTTGCCGCAGTCGTGTACCATTCCGGCGGCAAAGGCCACGGATACAAGCTCCGGCGCAACCTCTTCGGCCAGCAATTCCGTTGCGACGGCGCTGGCGAGGGTGTGCTTCCAGATATTCGTCAGGTTGGTGTCGCCCTGCTGCGGCTCCGCAAAGAACGTGTCGCGGATGATGACCGAGAGCATGGCGTTCTTGAGGCTGGTAAAGCCGATGGTGGACAGCGCTTGCTCTACATTTTCAATGTGGCCGCGGTAGTCGTACTTCATGCTGTTGGCCATGCGCAGGACCTTGACCGTCAGCGCGGGGTCGGACTCGATAAGGTGGGAAATATGGGCGAAGTCCGCCGTTTCCTCCATGACTTCGGTCAGGATTTTTACGGCCACGGGCGGCGGTGCGGGCAGTTGCTCAATGTGGCGGATAACGGCTTTGACATCAGCGCCGCCGGAAGTTCTGGATTCGTCGGAGTGCATGGCCAGCCTTTTTCGTAACGGGTGTGCGGTGGACCGGGGAGCGGGTCCGGAACGGATCTTCTGTTCTCCGCATTACTGGAAGTAGGCAAAAAAGGCAAAAGCCGAGGGGGGATGCGCCACGCCGGAACAAAGGCCCACAGCGCCGTCTGGACAAGGTGCGCCGCCGTCATGTATGGCAGGAGAGCAACTGAGAAAGTGGTCCCTCCGGCCGCGACATCTCCCGCAAATTCGCACGCTTTCCAAACAGGGCTCCCACCCGACAAACGATCCAGACAGGCATGCAGCAGCACACCATTCTTCTCGTGGACGACGAAGCTGGAATCCTCGACATTTACCGAGAGGTGGTCGAAGAGGAAGGTCATACCGTGCTTACCGCAGGCAATGGCCGCGAGGCGCTTGATATGTTGGCCGCCCAGCCCGTTGATCTTGTGGTTTCCGACATTCGCATGCCCGTCCTCGACGGCCACGCCATGCTCGACGAAATGCGCCGCCGCGGCATGGATGCCGACGTCATCTTTCTTACCGGATACGCCACTGTGGACAGCGCCGTGCAGTGCTTAAACAGAGGGGCCAGCGATTATCTGGAAAAGCCCTTCAACGTCTTTAAGTTTCGCGACAAGGTACACGCCGTGCTCAGCAAGCGCCAACAGCGCCGCGCCCAGCTGGATGCGCCAGACGCCCTCGGCCTTGTTCATAATCTGCGCGAGGCCATCGCCGCGCACACCGACTTCAAGTCCATCGTTCGCGAACTGCTCAGCCACACCCGCAAGGTGTTCGACCCCGACGGATTAGCCCTCTATCTCGTCGGGAGCAAAGGCGCCGCGCCCAGCCCCAAAGTTGTCTGGGGCGAAGCCTTTCGTGGCGGGTGCGGGTGGTTCGACGCCGCTGCGCCGCATCTGTTCACCAGCGACGATCCCGTACTTTTCAGCCCCGGCGAGCTGACCGCGCATGTTCCCGACTGCCCCGCCGCCGTCTCCGTGATGTGCGCGCCCGTTGCCATGGGCCGGGGCGGGTATCTCGTCGTTATGCGTTCGCGCGAGTCCCGCGCCTATTCCTCCGCCAATCTCAGCCTGTTGGCGCTCTTTGCCATGCACGGCACCAGCGCCTTCGAGACCCTGCGCGTCGGCCGCAAGATGCAGGAGATGAATCTGGAGATCATCACCTCGCACGTTGCCTCCGTGGAAGCCAAGGACATCTACACCAAGGGGCACTCCGAGCGCGTCGGCCAGTACGCCGTCCTTCTCGGCCGTCAGATGGGTCTGCCCGAGCGTGAGCTGGAACTTCTCCGCTTCGCAGGCATTTTGCACGACGTCGGCAAGATCGGCATTCCCGACGAAATTCTCAACAAAGCGGGCCGCCTCACCGAAGACGAATTCGCGCGCATGCGCCAGCATCCGGCCATGGGACGCGACATCGTCTCCAAGATTTCCTCCTTCAAGGAACTGGTGCCCATCATCTATCACCATCACGAGCGCGTAGACGGCGCAGGCTACCCCGGTGGCCTTACCGGCGACAGCATTCCCTTCCTCGCCCGCCTCATCAGCGTCGTTGACGGCTTCGAAGCCATGACCTCCGACCGCTCCTACCAAAAGGCCCGGAGCGTCGAGGACACCGTCTCCATTCTGCGGGGCAATGCCGGCACACAATGGGACGCCGCCATCGTCGACGCATGGTGCGACGTGGTGCACAAGGAATTCCTCTTCCTGCCCAATTAGCGCCGCCCCGCGCCACCACTGAGGCAGCACGCAAAGCCGCCGCCCTGAGTTTCTCGGGGCGGCGGTTTTGTTTTGGGCTGAGTGGGTCGTTACGCGTGGGTCAAGAGGGTGCCTCCGGCGGCTCAAGGGTATGATACCCTTGAGAATCCCCAGGATTTTTCTGGCGGAAGCCGCCAGAAAAATAGGGGGTGGGGTGCGTTGCTGTACGTTTGGACAGTGTCCCGCGTTGGTGGGGCGGCTCTGTCGGGGCCGGAGAGAGGCTGTGTGGGGGGGACGGAAAAGTGGCGTATAAATGGGATCGTTAAGGGCCCGCGGCCCTTAACCCTGCGGAGCAAAAAAACGATGGCAAAAAGCCCCAAGACCCGCATGAAGTCGGCGGTCTTGGGGCGTAATGTTGTGGGCGTTGCGGCCAGCGCGTGGTGCGGCTAGGGGCGCAGGAACAGGCCTTTGGCGAGGGCGGGGTGGTTGGCGCGCAGGGTGAGGGTGAGGCCGGAGTGGCCGATGTCGCGTTTTTCGCCAAGGTCGTTTTCCAGCGCGTAGCTTCCGGCGTCGAGGACTGGGCGTTGGAGTCCGGGGACGAGGATGCGCACGGGCTGGGTGGTATCCCACTTGGAGCGTACGGCCACGGTCCATGCGTCGTCGCCGGTTTGCTCCACGATGCGGGCGAGCACGGGGCGCTGCTCTGGCGCGGCGGGGTAAGTGACGCGCTTGTCGCCGGGCAGGAAGAACCCTGTCGTCAGCGGGCGCGAGGCCGTGTTGAGCAGTTCGTGGAGGTAGGCCTGAGGGCGGAAGATGCCGTTTTGGACGTCGCGTAGGGCGGTGGCGTAGGCGTCCACCACCTGCGCGAGGTAGCCGCCGGATTTCATGCGGCCTTCGATCTTCAGGGACGTAATGCCCATGCGCATGAACCACGGCAGGAACTTGACGAGGCAGAGGTCTTCCGCCGCGAGGATGCTGCTCCAGCCGTCTTCTTCGTGGATTTCCCATGCCAATTCGCCGGGGCGGGTCTTTTCCTCCACGGCGATGGCGCGGACGCCGTAGTTGAAGCGGCACGGGTGCGTGCACTGCCCAAGGTTGGCCGAACGCGCGTTCATGTGCGCGGACATGGTGCAGCGTCCGGAGACGGCCATGCACATTGCGCCGTGGGCGAAGACTTCCAGCTCCAGCCCGGGCGTGGCGGCGGCGATGTCGCGGATGCCGCGCAGGCCAAGCTCTCGCGCAAGGTTGACGCGCGTGACGCCGAAGTCCTTCCAGAAAGCGGCGGATGCGGCGTTGGCGGTGTTTGCCTGCGTGGAAAGGTGCACCGGAATGTCCGGCAGGTGCTTGCGGGCAAGCATCAGGACGCCGGGGTCGGCGATGATGAGGGCGTCCGGGCGCGCGGCGTCCGTCATGTCGCCAAGGCGTTCCATGGCTTCGGCCACGCGCGGCAAGTCCTGCTGACGGGGCAGGGCGTTGAGGCAGACATAGGCGCTGACGCCGCTGGCGTGAGCTGTGCGCACAGCGTCGGCGAGGCCGTCCCATGTGAACCCGGCGCTTTTGGCGCGCAGGTTCATGGTGGGGCCGCCAAGGTACACGGCGGATGCGCCGTAGGTCATCGCTGTTTCGAGTTTTTCGCGGTTTCCGGCCGGGGCCAGAAGTTCGGGGGTGGTGGCGTTCATGATTCTAGGCGGGAAGTCCCTGCTTGATGCGTCGTTGTTTTATGGCGTCCAGCACGCTGACCGGGATGGCGAGGTTGCCCTTGCCGGTCCCCAGCTGGACATCTGGCTTCACGCTGCCGTGGAAGTCCGAGCCGCCGCTGACGGCAAGGTCCAACCGGTAGGCGAGGCCTTCGTATTCCTTTGTGAGGCGGTTGGAGTGCTCGGTATAGTGGCACTCCAGCCCATCCAGCCCCATGGCCTTCAGGCCCTTGAGGCAGTGGTAGAGGTCTTCGTACGCAAGGCGCAGCGTAAACGGATGCGCAAGGATAACCGTCGCCCCTTCGCTTTTCAGCAGTGCGATGGCTTCCTCGGGCGTCAGCTTTGCCTTGGGCACATAGGCCCGGCCCTTGTCGCCAAGGTAGTCCGTAAACGCCGCCTGAATGGTCGGCACGTGCCCCTTCTCAAGGAGCAGCTGGGCAATGTGTGGGCGGCCGATACTGCCGTTTCCGGCCTTAGCGCGAAGCTCCTCGTCCGTAATGTCCACGCCGCCGCTGCGGAGCTTTTCAAGGATGAGCGTGTTGCGGTTTTGGCGGTGCTCGGTCAGCGTTGTAATTTTCTCCACCAGCCGTTCGGGGCGCTCCGGCAAAAAGAGGCCGACAATGTGCATAAAGCCATGGTCCGAACTGACGCTGAGTTCGCAGCCGCCGATGACTTCCACCCCGTACTGCTCCCCAGCGGCAAACGCCTCGCCCAGCCCGGAAACCGTGTCGTGGTCCGTCAGCGCCAAGGCCGCGATGTCGCGCTCTTTGGCAAGGCGGATGAGTTCCGTTGGGGTGAGGGTGCCGTCAGAGGCCGTGGAGTGGGTGTGGAGGTCGATTATGGGCATGCTGCGTCCTTGTGTTCGCCGTGTGGCGGGTGGTATAGGCTTGAGGCATTGGCTAGTGCATACGCGCCGGGAGGTCAACGCCCGGCCTTGTGTCGCAGAAGGAATGCGGGTATAGCGTGGCAAGCGCCAGCAAGGAGGATTGAAATGGCTCTGAACAAGGAACTTCTCGATATTCTCGCCTGTCCTAAGTGCAAGGAATCCATTCATTTGACCCCAAAAGGGGATGGGCTGTACTGCGCCGCCTGCAAAAAGGTGTACCCCATCCGTGATGAGATTCCAATCATGCTGGTCGAAGAAGCCGTGCCCGCCAATGACTGGCCCGGTGGCGTCGGTCAGCCCGCGAAAGCCGACTAGACCCGCGAAGGTCTTTCTCCAGCAACAAAGCCCGCTGCTCTGTATGAGCAGCGGGCTTTTGTGCGTTTGGTGGTGGAGGCGTCGGTGGTGTCGGTGGTGGCGGGAGAGTGGGAGAGGGTGGTGGCGTAAAGAGGAAGAAGTGCCTCCGGCGGCTCAAGGGGCGTGCCCCCTTGAGAGTCCCATGTGCGCACAGACCGGGTGCGCTTGGATTGGGCGGTCGTCACCCCTGACGGCTCCCGCCTGAGTAGATGGGGAAGGTTTTTGGGGGGGCGTTGTCGCCGAGTGCAGACCGGTGAGAATCCCTGACAGGCGTGCGCAAGAAAAGGCAGAAAACCCGCCCACCCACCCTTATTTTCAGGAGCGGCTTCCGCTCCTGAAAATCCTGGGGATTCTCAAGGGAATCATTCCCTTGAGCCGCCGGAGGCCCTCTTCTCCTTTCTCTCCAGCCATGTAGGGGCGTCATTTGAGATGGACGTACAGAACGCGTGCAAAATCGGGATTTTGCTTGCGTGTGGGCTGTGGAGCGGCTATTTTCAGATGATCGGAAAAGTGTGTGCGTAGGTCTGCGGGGTGACTGACATCTTCATTCCAGAGGGGACGACAATGCGCGATATTGGGCAATGCCGGAGCGATTCGGCGGCCACGGCTGTGACGGATGCGCGGCGGCGCGCGGTGGACACGGGGCAGGCCATGGTGCTGGTGTGCCTGATAGCCTTCCTTGTGACCGGGGTGCGGGCGTGGGCGCTTGGGGCAACGGCGTGCATTGTGGTGACGATGGTTATCCCGCGTGTGTTTGCGCCTGTTGCCGTGGTGTGGTTTGGCGCGTCGCACGCGCTGGGCACCGTGGTGTCCAAGGTGCTGTTGACCATTATCTATTACGCGCTGGTGACGCCTGTTGGCCTGCTTCGCCGCGTCCTTGGCCGCGACCCGCTGCTGCGGCGACGGTGGAAGGACGGGGGCGGTTCGGTCTTTGTCCAGCGCGACCACACATTCACCGCAGCCGACGTGGACCGACCGTATTAGGCGCACCCGTGCGCCCCCAATTCACCCTCAGCCGGGAGGAGGCAGAAGTGGAGTTTCTGCGTGATTTATGGGGTTTTTTAGTCGTTCGGAAAAAGTTTTGGCTGTTGCCTATTATTTTAACGCTCCTCGTCTTTGGCGTGCTCATCGTCTTGACCAGCGGCACTGCCATTGCGCCATTTATTTATACGGTGTTCTAAGGACGCCAAAAAGTGGAAGAAAGAAGAAGGAAGGGGAAGAGTGTGCTCCGCAGGTTTAAGGGCCGTGGGCCCTTAAAAATCCCATGTGCGCACAGACCGGTTGCCTTTGAAAAGGGCGGCCGTCACCCCTGACGGCTCCCGCCTGAGGGGATGGGGAGAGTTCTTGGGGGGGGACGTTGCCGCCGAGTGCAGACCGGTGAGAACCCCTCTTGGGCGCAGAGAACGGGGAAGAAAAAGGCAGAGAACCCCGCCCGCCCACCCCCTTATTTTCGGGGCGGCTTCCGCCCCGAAAATCCTAAGGATTGTTAAGGAAATTATTTCCTTAACCCGCCGGAGGCCCTCTTCTGCCTTTTTCTTCCTCTTCTCTTCACAAAATCGAATCGCATTGCATCATGACCAGCACATCGCCTTTGCTTGAGACTGGGAGGAACGGATGAAGGGCGCGATACTCGGAATCTCGGCGTTTTATCATGACAGTGCCGCAGTGCTGTTGCAGGACGGCGTGATTGTGGCGGCGGCGCAGGAGGAGCGGTTTACGCGGCGCAAGCACGACCCGGATTTTCCGCGGCGGGCGGTGCGGTATGTGCTTCGCGAGGGCGGACTGACGCTGGATGAGCTTGATGCGGTGGTGTTTTATGACAAGCCGTATTTGAAGTTTGAGCGCTTGCTGGAGACGTACCATGCGTTTGCCCCGCGCGGGCTGACGAGCTTTTTGTCCGCGATTCCGGTGTGGATTAAGGAGAAGCTGTTCATGCGGCGGCTCTTGCGCGAGGAGCTTGGCCCGGCGCTGGACCATGGGGTGAAGCTGCTGTTTCCGGAGCACCATCTGTCGCATGCGGCGTCGGCGTTTTACCCGTCGCCGTTTGCGGAGGCGGCGATTCTGACGCTGGACGGCGTGGGCGAATGGGCGACCATGAGCATTGGCGAAGGCAAGGGCAAGGACGTGACGATGCTGCGGGAGCTGCGGTTTCCGCATTCGCTGGGCCTGCTGTACTCGGCGTTTACGGCGTTTTGCGGGTTCCGGGTGAATAGCGGCGAGTATAAGCTGATGGGCCTTGCGCCGTATGGCAGGGACGGCAGCGAGCGCGTGCGCGAGTGGAAGGCGCGGATTCTGAATGAGCTGGTGGACCTGCGCGAGGACGGCTCCCTGCTGCTGAACATGGAGTATTTCAATTACGCCACGGGCCTGACCATGTGCTGCAATGACAAATGGCAGCGGCTGTTTGGCATTGCCCCGCGCCAGCCGGAGACGGAGATTTCGCAGGAGTATATGGACATGGCGCTGGCCATCCAGCAGGTGACGGAGGAGGCGGTCTTTCGGCTGGCGCGTACGGCGCGGGAGCTGACGGGGCAGAGCAACTTGGTGATGGCTGGCGGCGTGGCGCTGAACTGCGTGGCTAATGGCAAGCTGATCCGCGAGGGCGTGTTTGATGATGTGTGGGTGCAGCCTGCGGCGGGCGATGCCGGGGGCGCACTGGGCGCGGCCTATGCCGCGTGGCATATCTGGAAGGGCGAGGAGCGCCCTGCGCCGGAGGGCGACGCCATGCGCGGGGCGTATCTGGGGCCGGAGTTTGAGGCCGGGGCGATACAGCGCGCGGCGCGGCGGTTTGGCGCGGTGTATGAAACGCATGATGATTGTGATGCGCTGTGCGAATTGGTGGCGGGGTATATTGCCGAGGGCAAGGTTGTCGGGTGGTATCAGGGGCGCATGGAATTTGGCCCGCGCGCGCTGGGCAACAGAAGCATCGTCGGCGACCCGCGCGACCCGGCGATGCAGAAAAAGTTGAACCTGAAGATTAAATACCGCGAGGGATTCCGTCCCTTTGCGCCGTCCGTGATGGATGAGGAACGCCAAGCGAATTTTGACCTTGATAGACCGTCGCCATATATGCTGGTGGTGGCCCCGGTGGCTGAGGGAGTGCAAAAGCCGCTGCCGGAGGGCTACGCGGAAATGCCCATGTACGAGCGGCTGTACGTCCAGCGCTCGACGATTCCGGCGGTGACGCATGTGGATTACTCCGCACGCATCCAAACGGTGCACCGGGAGACGAATCCCCGCTATTGGGCGTTGATTGATGCCTTCCGGCGTCGTACGGGCTGTGGGCTGGTGGTGAATACGAGCTTTAACGTGCGCGGGGAACCCATCGTATGTACGCCGGACGACGCGTATACGTGCTTTATGCGCACGGAGATGGACGTCCTTGTCATGGGCGACATGGTTTTTGTGAAGGAGCGCCAACCCGCGTGGAACGAGGATGGCGACTGGCGCGAGAGCTTTGAACTGGATTGACGGATGTGCGGGGCCGGGGCCGAGCGGCGAGGCGCACAACGTGCGGGGCCGGGCCGCCTGCGCCACGCCGCCAGCCTGCGTTCTGCTTGCCCAGAGAGTGCCCGGCGTACGGCATGAGTGAGAGACGTGGCACGTCGCCCCCGCGCGGCAGGTGGGCCGAGCAAAAGAAAAAGCCCCCGGAGCGTTGGCTCGGGGGCTTTGTTGTGGCGTGTGGTCGCTCTGCGCTATTGGGCGAAGCGGTCGTAGACCTTTTTGAAGCCTTCGGCGGAGCGGCGGATGACTTCCTCGCCCACACAGAACGTGAGGCGGAAGTGGCCGGGACAGCCGAAGCAGGAGCCGGGCACCGCGAGGATGCGCTCTTCCTGCAGGGCGGCGCAAAAGGCCTTGTCGTCCCCGCCGGGCGCCTCGGGGAAGAAGTAGAACGCGCCCTTAGGCATCACGAAGTTGTAGCCCGCATCGTCGAGCACGCGGGTCATGGCCTTGCGGCGTTCGGCGTAGACGGTGACGTTCACCTGCGAGCCGATGGCCTTGGCCATAAGCACCTGCCCGATGGCCGGGGCATTCACAAAGCCAAGGATGCGGTTGGTCAGGGTGATGGCCCCGATAAACTCGCGCAGCTCCGGCATATTGGGCGAGGGAACAACGTAGCCCACGCGCTCTCCGGCAAGGGAGAGATTCTTGGAGACGGAGCTGATGGTGACGGCGTAGGGGTACAGCGGCAGAATGGAGGGAACCTCCACCCCGTCAAAGGCGAGGAAGCGGTACGGCTCGTCCGCGATAAGGAAGATGGGGCGGCCGTATTCCTCGGTCTTTTTGGTGAGCAGGGCGGCCAGTTCGGTCAGCTGCTCGCGGGTGTAAACCACGCCGGTGGGGTTGTGGGGCGAGTTGATGAGCACGGCGCGGGTCTTGGCCGTGATGGCGTCGCCTATGGCGTCGATGTCCAGCTCAAAGGTGCCGGGGCGCGCGGGCACGGGCCGCAGGCTGCCGCCGTGGTTGCCCACATAAAAGCCGTATTCCACAAAATAGGGGGACGGACAGATGACTTCGTCACCCGGCTCAAGCACGGCGCGGAACATGGCGTTCAGGCCGCCAGCGGCGCCGCAGGTGATGATGAGGTCGTCCGCGTCGATGGCGATACCCTGTTCGCCGGAAAGATACTCGGCAAGGGCCTTGCGCGCGAAGGGATAGCCGGAGTTCGGCATATAGCCGAAGGTGAAGGGCTTGTCGGCGTCGGCGGCCAAGTCGGAGAGTGCCTGCCCCACTGCGGGCGGTGCGGGAAGGTCCGGGTTGCCAAGGCTGAAATCGCACACGGCGTCTTCGCCGTATTTCGCCTTGAGTTCCAGCCCGGCCTCGAACATCTTCCGGATCATGGATGCGCCCTTGAGATGTTCCGTAATTTCAGAGGCCAGAATCTGCATAGCTCTATCCTTTTTGCAAGTGCCGCAAGCGCCCCGTTGCGAAGAGGGCGCTTACGTTACGGTATCCGTGTTCCCCGTGTGTTGCGTCAGGGAACGGTCAGTCCCAGTTTTTTATATTCGGAGATCTTGTTGCGCAGGGTGCGCACAGAGATGCCCAGAAGCTCCGCCGCCTGCGTGCGGTTGCCGTCGGTCTGCTCCAGCCGCTTGAGGATGGCTATGCGCTCAATGTCCTGCAGGCGCATATCGTTCGCGCCAAGGGCGTCCTCCAGCGGAGAGTCGTCGTCAGCGCCAGCGTTCACGTCATCCTCGGGCAGTGCGCCGAGAACGTCGTCCTCCGGCAGGGGCCAGGAGTCCGAATCCAGCAGAAAGTGCACCTCGCGGATGGGCCCGTCTCCGGCAAGCAGGACGGCGCGCTCCATGAGGTTTTGCAGCTCGCGCACGTTGCCCGGCCAGTCGTAGGACAGCAGCCACTGGCGCGCCTCGTCGGAGAAAGCCAGCTTGGGCAGCGCGTATTCTTTGGTATAGTGGTCCACAAAGAACTGCGCAAGCAGGATGATGTCCTCGCCGCGCTCGCGCAGCGGGGGCAGGCGCAAGGGGATGACGTTCAGGCGGAAGAAGAGGTCTTGGCGGAAGGTCTTTTCCTTGACGCTTTCCTCAATGTCGCGGTTGGTGGTGGCCAGCACGCGAACGTCCACCTTCACGGTGTCCGAGCCGCCAACGCGGTCGATTTCGCCTTCCTGCAATACGCGCAGCAGCTTGGCCTGCAGGCCGAGGTCCATCTCGGTGATTTCATCAAGGAGGATGGTGCCGCCGCTGGCGAGCTCGAACTTGCCGAGCTTGCGGCTGATTGCGCCGGTAAACGCGCCCTTTTCATGGCCGAAGAGTTCGCTTTCCAGCAGGTGCTCGGGCAGGGCCGCGCAGTTGATGGCTACAAAGGGGCCGCCGTCGCGCTTGCTCTTGTGGTGCAGAAAGCGGGCGAACATTTCCTTACCAGTGCCGGATTCGCCGGAGATAAGGACGGACGCCTTGGACGGCGCAACCTGCGCGGCAAGGGCCAGCACGCGGCGCATGACGGGGTGGCGGCCAATAATGGTGACGCCGGACCCGGACCCGCTGGCGGAAGCGGCGGGCGCTTCTGCGGCCTGCGGGGCAGGCTTTGAGCCGTTGGACTGCGGCAGAACGGCGCGGATTTTTTCCCAGATGAGGGGCTCCAGCCAGTAGTCGCGCGCGCCAAGCTCAAGGATGCGCCGCGCTTCGGATGCGGAGCCGCGCTCGGTAAAAACGATGACGGGCGGAAAGTCCGCCACAGTGGCTGCGTGGCTCAGCAGGTCGTCGACCTTGTAGCCCGGCAGCGTGCTGGCGGAAAACACAACGCACGGCCCACTCTTGGCGATAAAGTCAAGAGCGCCGGAAAGGTTCTCGGCCAGTCCCGCGGTGATGCCTGCTTCCTTAAAGGCAGGAAACAGCTCCGTCACGGACTGGGGTTTAGACAGAAAAAGTATGGTCTTGCCCGACATGAGACAAGTCAATATCCTTTCCGCCGAGTATTTTCAATCGTTTGGCCGCCAGGAGGACGTGTCTTCCCGCCGCGGCGGCGGTCTGATGGCGGGAAGGGGCCGCACCCTCGGCGTTGGTGCCGGCCTCTCGTCAAAAACAAGGACACACGGTCAAAAAAGGAGAACCCATGAACGGTTCCGATCTGCTGGCCCTTTTTGCGCAGATAGCAGAAGGGGGCCTGTCGCCCGATGCAGCGCTGGAGCGCTTTACGGCCATGCCCATCGCGGAGCTGGCGGGCGGCGTTACCCTTGATCCGCACCGCCTTGCCCGGACCGGGGTTGGCGAAGTGGTCTTCGGCCCTGGCAAAACTTTGGCGCAACTGGAAACCTGTCTTCGTGGGTTGCAGGATGCAGGCCAACCTGCGCTAGCCACCCGTGTGGCGCCGGAAAAAGGCTACGCGCTCGGCGAGCGTCTGCCTAGTGGAATCTACCATGAACAGTCCGGAATGTTTATTCTTGGTGCGGATTTGGGCCTTGAGGGACCGTATCCGCAGCGGGGCGAGGTGTGCGTGGTGACGGCTGGGGCCTCGGATATGGGCGTGGCGCTGGAGGCCTACGGCGCGGCGCGCTTCTTTGGGCTGGACTGCGGGCTGGTGACGGATGTTGGCGTGGCGGGCGTGCACCGGCTGACGCCGCATCTGGAGGCCTTGTCGAGTGCGGCGGTGCTCATTGTGGTGGCCGGAATGGACGGCGCACTGCCCAGCGTGCTTGCCGGACTTGTGTCCCCGCCCATTGTTGCGGTACCCAGCACATCGGGCCGGGAGAATCAGATGGGCGGCGTGTCGTCACTGATGGCTATGCTCAACTCCTGCTCCCCCGGCGTTTCCGTCATGAATATCGACAACGGCTTCGGCGCGGCGGCCTTTGCCGCCAAGGTGGTGCGCGCCGTGCACAGAGCGCCCAAGCCAAATCCGGCGAAAGCGGAGGACTGAGTGGACGAATTGCAAACAGCCCCGGCGCGTGGGCACATGCCCTTTTGCGTGCGCATTGCCGACGCCGGGGTGGACGACATATGCGATATTGCCGCCGTTGCGGATTTTTTGCAGAACAGCGCGGCGGGGCACGCCGCAGACCTTGGCTTTCATAACGACGTGCTGGCCGCCGAGGGGGTGGCGTGGGTGCTGGTGCGCGAGTATATCGCCATGGACCGCTACCCCGCCATTGGCGAGCCGGTTACTGTGACCACATGGCCTGCGTCCCTCACGCGTACCCGTGCGCGGCGCGATTTTGTGCTCACCGGGCGCGATGGCGAGCGCCTTGGCGTCGCCACCAGTGTGTGGGTGACCATTGATGTTGCCAGCCGCCGCATTGCGCCCATACCGGCCATCGTGGCCGCCGCCTATCCGGATACGCCGGACCACAGTGTGGAATTGCCCGCAGGCAAGGTCCCCCGCCTTGGGGACGGCGCCACGCAGCGCACGGCCCGCATCCTGACGCGGCGCAGCGACCTCGACAGCAACGGCCATGTGAACAATGTTCACTATGTGGAGTGGGCTATGGAGGCCCGCCCGGAGGACCTGCCCGCGCGTCCGCTGACCTGTGACATCACCTTCCGCGCCGAGGCCGGAGCGGGGCAGATGCTCCTTTCCCACGCCGGGCGTGTGGACGGCAGGGTGCTGCACAGCCTTGTGCGCGAGGAGGACGGCGTGGAGGTGGCCCGGCTTGCCACCACGTGGCCGAAGGCCGCTGTTGCATAATTGGGCGCCTGCTTGGCGCGCTGGGCAGGCGGTCGCCCGTGGAGCGTGGCTCCGCGTTGGCGCGGCGTGTTTTCGCGCTCCGCATCGCTGTATCGGCACAAGATATCCCGGAGCGTGCTCCCCGTCACATTGACCAGACAACGGAAAGGACGACTGATGACTTCAGACATTTTCGCCTCGCGCCGGAACAGACTGCGCATGAAGCTTGTGGAGCATGGCCTTGATGCGGTGCTCATCTCCTTTGCGGCCAACAGATACTACCTGAGCGGCTTTGAACTGCACGACCCGCAGTGCAACGAGTCGTCGGGCATGGTGCTGGTGACCCGCTCCGGCGAGGACTGGCTGTTGACGGACTCGCGCTTTGTGGACGCCGCGGCGCGGCTGTGGAACCCGGAGCGTGTGTTTATCTACAAGGCCCCCCGGCACGACAGCATCGGTGCGTTTTTGCGCGACCAATGCACCGGGCCTGTGGGGTTCGAGAGCACGAGCTTCAGCTACCGCTTTTGGAAGGACCTGTCCGGCCACGTGAGCCTGATGCCCACCACGGGCATGGTGGAGAAGCTGCGCCTTGTGAAGGACGAGCGGGAAATCGCCGCCATGCGCGCCGCCTGCGCCCTGAACCACAAGGTCTTTGAGCAGGTGGAGCGCGACGTATTGCGCCCCGGCCTCACCGAAGCCCAGTTGGCGTGGGAGATTGAAAAGCGCTACCGCGAGCAGGGCGCAAGCGAGCTGGCCTTTGCCACCATCGCTGCCGTTGGTCCCAATGGCGCACTGCCGCACGCCATCCCCGGCGCGGACACCATCACGGAAAACTGCCCGGTGCTCATCGACAAGGGGTGCCGTGTGGATGACTATTGCTCCGACCAGACCCGCACCTTTTGGGTGGGAGACGCGCCAACGGACGCCTTCCGCTACGCCCTCGACAGAACGCGCGAGGCGCAGGCCGCGGCCATCAAGGTCATTCGTCCCGGCGTGCCTATCCGCGCGGCGTACGATGCCGCTGTGGACGTGTTTGCAAAGTATGGCGCGGAGAAGCATTTTACGCATTCCCTCGGCCATGGCGTGGGGCTGGAGACGCACGAACAGCCCGGCGTCGGGCCGCGAAGCGAGGGCGAATTCCGCCCTGGTATGGTGGTTACGGCGGAGCCGGGGCTGTATTACCCCGAGTGGGGCGGCATCCGCTGGGAACACATGGTGCTGGTCACCGAAGACGGCTGTGAGGTTTTGTGAGAAAACGACGTATAGGAAAGGCCAAAAGCCGCGCCTACGCGGAGGCGGCAATCCGCCCCGCGCGCTCGCGCCGCGTGTATTTACGCATGAATCCGGCGGATATGGCGTACCTCAAGTTTATTCTGGAGGGGTATGACAATTTGGCCTATTTGAGTACAGTGGACAGGTACAGCGCTGTGGCGCAGTTTGTGTACACCAAAGGGCAGGAGCGCGAGGCGCTAACCTTCCTTGAGGATATGCGCAAGGAACTCGGCTTCACCATTATCAAATCCTGCACCGGAGAATAACCACAAGGACGGCTGAGCATGGGACGCACCCGGAGAATGGCGATTGTGAGCGTGTTGGCCTTGGTGAGCCTTGTCTGTCTTGGAATGGGCAGCATGGGCCAGTCCGTAAAAGTGACCAAGGTGCCTGAGCCGGACCGGCTGTTCACTGCCGAGGTGGTGGACGCCGAGGATACGTCCTACACCGTGCGCCAATTCTCCGTGGAAGGGCTGACGCTGGTGCCGGTCACCCTTGGCAAGGCCGAGGTCAGCATTGACTTTGCCGCCATCCGCAGTGTGGAGTTCCAGTATGATGAGCCGACCCTTGCCGCCGTGGTCACCTACCGCGACGGCAGTACCCGCAAGGTGCGCGTGGAGCCGGGGGTGAACTTTTATGGCCGCACCAAGTGGGGCATGCTCCGCCTTGCCGCGCGCGACGTGCGGCGGGTGACCTTTGTGCAGCAGGAGGCGACGCCCGCGCCGTAATCCTGCTCCAGCAAGTCATATGACAAGGCCCGCACCGGATGCATCCGGTGCGGGCCTTTTTTTGCGTGTATGGCGTGGGTTAGCTGTCGCCGCGGTGGACCGCCAGCGGGGCAAAGGCCTGCTGCACGGGCATCAGCTCAATGGAGTTGATGTTGACGTGCGCGGGCTGGCTGGCCGCCCAGAAGATGCTCTCCGCAATGTCCTCCGGGGTGAGGGGGGAGACATTTTCGTAGACCTTGGCGGCCTTTTCCGCGTCGCCCTTGAAGCGGACCACGGAGAACTCGCTCTCCGCCAGCCCCGGCTCAATGTTGGTGACGCGGACGGGCGTGCCAAGCAGGTCCGCCCGCAGGTTGCGGGAGAACTGCTTCACGAAGGCTTTGGTGGCGCCGTAGACGTTGCCGCCCGGGTAGGGGTAGGTGCCCGCGATGGAACCAAGGTTCACAACGTGGCCGCGTCCGCGCTGAATCATGCCCGGCGCGATGAGGCGGGTCATGTACAACAGGCCCTTGATGTTGGTGTCGACCATGGTTTCCCAGTCGCTGAAGCGGCATTCCTGCGCGGGCTCCAGACCAAGGGCCAGACCGGCATTGTTCACCAGCAGGTCGATGTTTTTGAACTCCTCAGGCAGGGAGGACAGGGCCTCTTCAATGGCTTCGCTGTCGCGCACGTCGAACTGCAGGGGGTGAACCTTGGCCGGGGCCAGTTCGTCCACAATGGCGTCAAGGCGGGACTTGCGGCGGCCGGTGATGACCACCGTCCAGCCCTCTGCGGCAAAGCGTCGGGCTGTGGCAAGGCCAAATCCGGCAGTGGCGCCGGTGATGAGTACGGTTTGAGACATGGAGGAGCCTCCTCTGTGGCTGTATGAGCATGAAATGAATGGGCAAGGTGTACCGCATCATGGGGGCAGTGCACAACAGGCCGGGGCCACTCTTCCCGCAGGGCACACGGAACTGTCGGCGCGCTGTCACAAATGGTCTGTTTTGGTTTGTAGAGGTTTATCTTACTGAAACCTGTGAGAAATATTGACGATTATGATCTTGAATCAGTAGCACAGTCAGTTCGGACGGTGTGGTTTTTGTGATCATGCCGGGGAGTTGTGCGGGCGGACGTCTTTGTACGTGGTCTGGGGTGCCGCCTGCCTATTGGGAACCGGACCAGAAGAGGGAGAGGACAGATGAGCGTAAGAAGAGCTGTGCTGTGCGCTGGGTTGTGCGCGCTGCTGGCGTGGTGTCCTGCCGCCTTTGCCGCAGA
The DNA here is from genome assembly GCF_054657395.1 of Desulfobaculum senezii. Lineage (NCBI taxonomy): Bacteria > Pseudomonadati > Thermodesulfobacteriota > Desulfovibrionia > Desulfovibrionales > Desulfovibrionaceae > Desulfobaculum > Desulfobaculum senezii. The sequence continues at coordinate 922,838 of NZ_BAAHYU010000003.1, forward strand.
TGATGCCGACACGCCGGTCTTTGAACTGGGCGAGGTTGTCGTCAGCGCCAAGGGACCCACTGGCGTGGAAAAGGTTACCAACGTCAGCGAAGTGACCGCGCAGGAAATCAAGGCCGCGGGCGTGACGTCCCTCACCGGAGCCATGCGCCTGTTGCCGGGGGTCTACATCCGTACCAGCACCGATGGCGCGGCGCGCGTTGATATGCGCGGCATGCGTACGCGGCAGGTCATCCTGCTGCTGAACGGCGTGCCCATGAACTCCACCTTTGACAATCAGTTCGACCCCGGCTTTGTTCCGGTGGAGAACATTGCCCGCATCAAGGTGACCAAGGGCGCAAGCTCCGTGTTGTATGGCTCCGGTGGCAATGCTGGCGTTATCAACATCATCACCAAGCGCGGCGGGAAAGACGCCGAGGGCAGCGTGACCGCCCGCATCGGCGATGGCAACGAGCGCTACGGGCAGGCCACCTTTGGCGGCAGCAATGACAACGTGAGCGTGTTCGCCTCCGGCAGTATCTATGACCGCGATGGCTACAACACGTCGGATTCCTTCGACGCCACGGACGAGTCGCTGGAAGACGGCGGCAGGCGCGAGAACTCCGACCGCAGCCGCCGCACCATGTTTGTGAACACCGTCATCACCCCGGAAGAGGGCACTTCCATCGGCCTCGCCCTCAACATGCATCAAGGCTCCTATGGCAAGCCCAATGTCGCCGACGCCAGTGGCGATTTTGCCAAAAAGGCGAAGTTCGAGCGCATGGACGATTCCGAGGGCTTTGGCGCACAGCTTGGGGTGACGCATGAGTTTGATATGCCCCTCACCGTCAAGGGCTGGGTGTATGCCAATATGCTGTCTGAGCTGGAAAAACGCTACGATGATTCGGATTACGACACGCAGGCAGGCAAAAAGGCCTACGATGCGGAGTCCGAGACCAAGCGTGTTGGCGGCGCTGTGCAGGCGCGGTACGACTTTGGCGCGCCCGGCGCGCTGACGGCGGCGCTGTCGGCGGAGCGGACGTCGTGGGATACCACCCTGACGGAGCGTCCTGATGACGCCTCCAAAAAGACCGTCACCGAAGACGACCGCGCCGTGGGGTACTGGAACGCCGCGCTGGAATACGAGGTCAGCCCCTTTGACCGCTTTGGCGTGGTGCTGGGCGCGGGCATGCATGGGCAAAACCGCTCCGACGAGACGGACTCCGACGACTGGAGCTGGCTTGTCGGCACGCATTATGACCTCTTCGACACCACCTCCCTGCGCGCCTCCGTGTCGCGCAAGGTGCGCTTTCCTTCCGTGAAGCAGCTGTACGACGTGGACTCCGGCAACAGCGACCTCGACGCGGAAAGCACCATGCACTACGAGGTTGGTGTGGATCAGGCCATCCCGGCCATCCAGACGGACCTGAGCCTCAGCCTGTTCCGCATCGACGCCGAAGACTTCATCGAAAAGGTCGGCACGGCCGATATCTACGAGAACAACGACAAGTACCGCTTTACGGGCGTGGAGGTCGCTGGCGAAAATACCACCATCGAGAATCTGCGTCTGCGTGCGGCCTACACCTACCTCGACGCGGAAAACCGCTCCGACGAGGCCGCGTTGGACGAGCTTCAGCACCGCCCCGAGCACAAGGTGACGGTGGAGGGCTGGTACGATCTGCCCATGGACTTCTCGGTCTATGCCTCGTGGATGTACGTGGGCCGGAGCTGGGCCTTCAATGGCGACGCAACGGAAAAGACGGCCATGAACATCTACAACGTGGTGGACCTGCGCGTGTCCAAGGGCTTCATGGACAATACCCTTGAGGTCTTTGCCGGTGCGGACAACCTCTTTGATGAGGATTACGAGGAGGGCTACGCCCTGCCGCGTCCCGGCCGTCAGGTCTATACGGGAGTGACATGGAACTTCTAACCGCAGCCCCGCGATGAGCGGGCAGCGGACTGTGCTGGAGGTGCGCGGCTACGCGCACCTCTTGCCGCACGGTGGCGGCAAGGCAGGGCGCCTTCCTGACTTTTCGGTGAAGTCGGGGGAGTGCGTTTTGCTGTGTGGGCCGTCCGGGTGCGGCAAAACCACCTTTTTGCTGGCGGCGGCCGGACTGATGGAGTCCGGCCGCGTCTGCGGCGAGATGAGGCGCTTTCCGTCCGCTCCGGAGCAGAATACGGCTCCGGGCCGGACGGGAATCGTGCTCCAGAATCCTGAAACGCAGCTTCTATGCGCCACGGTGCAGGAGGAGGCCGCCTTTGGCCCTCGCAACATGGGCCGAAGCGCCGCTGAGGCGTCGGCCGACGCCATGGCCGCCCTTGAGGCCGTGGGCCTAGCCGCCTGCGCCGAGCGGCCTGTGGAGGCGCTGTCCATGGGGCAGAAGCACCGCCTTGCCCTTGCGGCCACGCTGGCCCTGCGTCCGAACCTGCTCCTCTTGGATGAACCGTTCACCCAGCTGGACCCCGCCGGGCGAGAGCGCCTGACGGATATCGTCAGGAGCGTTATGGCGCGTGGCGGCGCTGTGGTGGTGAGCGAACATGTGCCGGGCTGGCTGGACGGTCTTGCCACCCGCCGTGTGGATTTTCCCGCTGATGACGCTCCGTGTGCGTGCGGGGGCTTTCCTGCCACAGCGCGCGGGGAGAGCGGCAATGACCCCGTGGTGGCCGTCAGCGCACTGGAAACCGGCTATAGCGCGCGCCCGGAGATTTTGCGCGGGGTGGATTTGGCGGTCCGTCCCGGTCGCAAGGTGCTGGTCAGCGGTGACAATGGCGGGGGCAAATCGACGCTGTTGGCCTGCCTTGTAGGCGCACTCACGCCGCGCGCCGGGTCGGTGCGCATTTGCGGGCTGGAGGCCCCGCGCCCGGCGGCCCTGTGCGGGCTGGTGGGGTACCTTGGGCAGAACCCGGAGCAACAGCTTTTTGAGGATACGGTGCTGGATGAGGTGGGCTTTTCCCTGCGCCGCCTTGGCAGGGACCGCGCCGCCGTGCAGGAGCAGGCCCGCGCCGTGCTGCGGTCGGTGGGGCTGGAGCACTTGGCCCCGGACGCGCCGCTGGCCTTGAGCTTTGGGCAGAAGCACCTTGTGGCGCTGGCGTCGGTGCTTGCGGCGGGGCCGCGCGTGGTGCTGCTTGATGAACCGTTTACCGGCCTTGCCGAAGGGGTGCGGGCTACTGTTTTGCACCTGCTGGACGACTACGTGCGCGCGACAGGCGCGGCGGTGGTGATGGTTTCGCACGACCCGCGTTGCCCCGGCTGGGCCGATGAGCATTATGTGATGCGCGGGGGGCGGTGCCATGCGGTCTAGATTGTTCGATATGGCCGACGGCTACCCCGGGCAGTATACGCCGGGCGACTCCCCGGTGCACGCCTGCCCGCCGGGCGTGAAGCTCCTTGCGGCCTTGGCGCTGTCCACCTGCGCCCTGTTTGCCCGCGACGGGCTGAGCGTTGGCGTCCTTGGCGCCGTGCATGTGGCGGCGTACCACGTTGCGGGGTTTCGCCTGCGCGATGTGTGGCGCGACGTGCGCCCGCTGCTGCTCCAGTTCCCTGTGGTGCTCGGGCTGTACCTGTTGCGCTTTGCGCCGGAGGTGGCGGCCTCGCGCGCGGTGGTGGTCAGCCTGCAACTGGCCTTTGCCCTGCTGCCGACACTGCTCCTACAGCGCACCACGCGTCCGGAACAGCTTATGCGAGGGCTTCGCGGCGTGCTGCCGGAGCGGCTGTCCTTCGTCCTTTTCACGTCCCTGCGTTTTGTGCCGCTGGTCATGCGCGAGACCAAGAGTATTTATCTGCATCAAGTCCTGCGCGGGGCGCGCATTACGCCAAAGCACCTCGCCAATCCTCTCAACTGGCGCGACCTTGTACGCTGTGTGATTGTACCGCTCATCATCCGCATGATGGCCGTGGCGCGCGATATTGCCGTCTCCGCCGCCTCTCGCGGTATGGGCGGCGGGGTGTGAAAAGGCCGCCCGGAGGCGGCCTTGTGCTTATTTTTTGTTTTTGGTGTGCATGGTGGTCCAGTGCCCCGGCGCGGTGGCGACCACGGGCAGGACCGGGCCATGGCCCCAGAGTTGCGGACGTATCCAGTCGTTATGGTGCAGCATGTGTTCCGGGGCGGGGACTGTGGCGTTGCGGTCCGTGGAGACCACGCGCACCCCGCGCGAGTGCAGCTTACTCACCGGGCACGGGTCGGGAAAGCCCCGCAGGTTGCCGAATTCAATAAACCGGCCGCACCAGCCCGCCACGGTCAGGCCGATGGCGGCGGTGGCGCCGATGATGCCGTCGTTGGTGCCGCCGAGGCCCACAAGAAAGACGCCGGAGGCCGCGTCCATGGCGTCCTGCTGGGTGACCGGGGTCACGGTGCAGCGCTGGCCAAAGGGGACAAGGGCGGAGAGGTCGTCGCGCTCGTCCGCGATGCACACGCCCGGGTCGCTGCCGTCGCTCATGTACTGGCGTACGTGGTCAACGGCGCGCTCCGTCATCAGGGCGCGGGTATCGTCCACGGCGTCGCCCGGCACGTCCACCACCACGCAGGCGGAACTGTTTTGCGAAGTGTAGGGGATGCCCTCGGCCACAAGTTGCTGGTGGCGCAGCACGCCCCAGATGGAGCAGTGCTCCGGCAGGGTGGCGGCGTACATCCGGGCCAGACGCCCCGTGCCGATGGGTGCGCCTGCAATGTCCGTATCGTCGAAGCTGGCGTAGATGCGCATGAATGGCTCCTTGTCGGTCTGGCGGCGGACGCCGGGCCGGGTGCGGTGTGAAAAACAGGTGGAATCTAAGCGATTTTTCGGCAAAAGTCATGGCGCGGGCGAAGCGGCGTCCGCCGGACCAGAATTCAAGGGAGAAACGCGCATGACTCGCGGTGACAAAACATTTTGGGGCGGGCTGGACCTGCGTGAAGGCATGCTGGCAGGGCTGTGCGCCGTGCTTATTGTGGTGTCCAAGCTGGCGTTTCGGATGCATCTGAAGATTCCGGGGCATTCCATGTTCTTTGTGATATTTTTTCTGCTGGTGGCGCGGGGGCTTATTGACCGCCGCTTCGTGGCCACGGCCACGGCGCTGCTGGCGGGGCTACTGGCCATCGCCCTTGCCGCTGGCAAGGGCGGCCCGCTAATGCTGGTCAAGTTCGTGCTGCCCGGGCTGGTCATTGACTGCGCGGTGCTGCTGGCTGGCGACGTGACGCGCTCCATGCTGCTGTGCGGTGGCGTTGGCGGACTGGCCGCGATGTGCCGCTTTCCGGGCGTGCTGCTTGTGGACTGGCTGGTGGGGATGGAGCTGGATGTGGCGCTGCCGCATGTGGCGCTGAAGTCTTTGGCCGGCGCGGCCTTTGGCTGCGCCGGGGCGCTGTTTGTGCCGGGGCTGGTGCGGCGGGTGCGCCGCGCCGGCGTGGTACGCGGCGGTCCTGCCTCACCAGCGGATTGAATGGTTGCGCTAAAAATGAAGCGGCGCGCTCCGGAACCTCCGGGGCGCGCCGCTTTGTTGTGTGCGGTTAGGCGGGCTGTTTATTTGGTGAGGAGTGCATGAACAGTTGCATAAAGCGCGAGTTGGACATGCGCGAGACAACCTGCACCAGTATCGCCATAAACAGCAGGCAGAAGACGAGGCGCCCCCAGAAGATGCCCGAAATATGCGCCCCCACCATCGTCATGAGCAAGGTATCCTCGATAAGGGCGTGCGCCATGCCCATGAGGGTCAGGGAATAGAACACGTCGCGGTCCGAGACCTTGCCGGAGCGGCTTTCGTGGATGATGAGGCCGCTGCCGTAGGCCATGCCGAGGGTGAGGCCCACAACGGTCAGCGTGGCGGCGGAGGGACCAATGCCAATGCGCCGCAGGATGGGGCGCAGCACCCAGTTGATGGCGTGGGTGATGCGCAGCTTGTCCAGAATCTTCATCATGAACATCAGCCCCACCACCAAACAGTAGATGGAGAAGAGGTTGCGCGCCTGATCAATGGCCCATTCAAGATGCGTTTCCGGCGGCGCGCCGGGCGTCCAGAAGATTTGCGCCGTTTCCTGCAGGGTGCCCGTGTTGGAATAGATGAGATGCAGCAGAAAACCGCACAGCAGGGCCGCCACAACGCGCAGCACCATCTGCCCGGTCAGGGACGGCCCGCATTTTTGGGCCACCTTGCACTCAATGGGCAGACCATGGGCGATGAGCAGCATGGTGCTGAGGGTGGTAATCTGCGCCACGGTCATGTGAACGTCCGCCGCGATGGAGACATACACAATAAGCGCGGAGTAGATATTGACCACAATGCCCGTGGCCCACACAAGGCCCATGCTGGCCGGCAGGCCCACCATCTCCATAATCGGGGACAGCGAAATGGCGAGGTAGCCTACAAGTTCAAGCTCCTGAAGAATCTTGACGGCGATGATGATGGGAACCATCACCTTGAACAGGTCAATGCTGGCGCGCGTGGCGTCGCGAAATGTTGCGCCTACGGAGCGCAGGAAGGGTGTCGTCGTCATGGCGTCCTGATGCGGTTAGCGGTGTGTGTGATGGGCACAGGGCTGGCACCCCTGCGAAAAGGCTAGCGCAGGTATACCAAGGCCGGTGGTGGTTGAAAACCCTACTTTAGTGGAAGGAAAAAGCTACGCGGTTATCGCGTCAAGGTGCCGCGCTATTTCCGGGCCGTGCGTGAGGCCGTCGCGCCAGTCAGCCGGGATGGCGTCCGGCGCGCCGCTGGCGCCAAGGATGGCCCCGGCCAGCATGCCGCGCGCGGCGCTGTCGCCGCCCGCCATTACGTTGGCGATAAGGGCCTCGCGCGGGTCATCGGCGTGGTGGAGCAGAATCTGCACCGTGGCGCGGAAGGCGCCTTCCACATTGCAGCTTTGCCCAAAGCGGGCCACAGCGGCTACAACATCCTGCGAGGCGTACTGGCGGGCTTCGTCGGTCCACGCGGCAATGGGCGCGCTGATGTAGTCAAACCCGGCGGCGTGGTCTACCGCGTCGGCAATGCTTGCTCCGCCAAGGGCGCAAAATGCCGCGCGGGCGAAGAATTCCGCCGCGTCCAGCACCTGCGCGGAGTTGTGGGTGACCTTGGTCTGTAGCCGCGCGGCCTGCACGAGGCCTTCCTCGTCATCCGGGAAAAGCGGCAGCAAGACGGGCAGGCGCGAGGCACCGGCAAGGTCCGTGGAGTTGGACCCCGACGTGTCCGGGCCTTCGCCAAAGTCGATGCGGGCGAGGGTGTTGCGCGTGGCGCCGTCCACATAGCCGTCGTAGTCCGCAAACAGCGCCTTCCAGCGCTCAAAGAAATCCAAAATGCTCAGCCCCTTCTCCGCCGCCACAGAGCGCAGCAGCACGAGGGCTTGGTCGCCGTAGTGCGTGAATTCCCCCGCTTTGCGGTTGGGATGAAAACGCGAAATAACGGGCGCGGCGAGGTTCTCCGGCCGTCCGATCTCTTTGGCGATGGCGGCGGTGTCGTACATCCAGTGGGCGGTGAGGGCCAGTGAATCTGCGGCGAACATGCCCCAAACGGCGTGTACGGCGCGCTGTGTGGCGGTGATGGACGACATGCGAACCCTCCGGCGTGTTGCAAGGACTGGCGGACAGGATGGACCGTCTTCTGCACTGGCAGTGTATGTGTTCGTCGATGCGAACGCAAGACAGAGCATGGGAGGAGTGCTGGCGCGGACGATGCGGGGCGCAGACGCGCGCTGAAGGCGGCGCAGTGTCATGGAACACCGGAGTATTGCAGGTGGGCGCGGCGGGCTACGATGCTGGTGCGCAATAAAAGCGTTCTTGTATCGATTCAGCTTTTCCGTGTATCGTACATGGGCGTGGCGGACGCGCCATGCTGTGGGGGATGCGACATACTGCTGTCACAAGACGTGAACACGCGACGGGCCGGATAGGACACTTCGGAAGACCGGAGAAAGTGAGAATGCTGTGGGACAGAGCGTGAAGGGGGAGCCAATGTGCCGAGTGCTGGTCGTGGAGGATGAAACCATTATCGCCATGGAGCTGACGTACAAGCTGCGGGCCATGGGCATCACGGCTGTGGATGTGGCGGACTGCGCGGGCAGTGCACTGAACTGCGTCCGGCAGCGGCCTGTGGATGTGGTGTTTATGGACGTTTACCTTGCCGGACGGCGCGACGGCATTGAGGCCGCGCAGGCCATTCGCGGCATTTGCCCGGTGCCTGTAGTCTTCGTGTCGGCCTCGTCGGATACGGTAACGGCGCAGCGCGCCAGCGAGGTCGGCGGGGTTGCCTTTTTGACCAAACCCGTGGAGGACGCGGACCTGCGCGAAGTGCTCAACCGCTTCTGCGCCAGCGTGTGTGTTTCGGCCTGATTTGCAGGGGGCGAGAGGGCCGGCGCACCGGCAGACACGTGCCACGCGCACGTCACGTCGCATCTGCTGATGCAGCGCGGCAGTGCGCCGCGTGGCTAGTCCGCGCGGGAGATGTGCCCGTGCCGGACAAGGGCGGAGATGAACGCCTTTTTGAAGGTGTCCGGGGTGAAGGGCTTGGTCACATAGGCGGAGACGCCAAACTTGCGCGCCTGCGCAAGGAATTCCGCGCCGCCCTTGGCAGTGACCATGATGAACGGGATGTTGCGGGTCCGGTTCATCCCGCGCAGATTGCGCAGAATGTCTATGCCCTTGATCTTGGGCAGATCCCAGCAGCAGACAATGCAGTCCACGTGCGAGGCCTTGAGCTGGTCTATAACCTCAAGGCCCGTGTCCGCGGTCACAACGTTTGGGTAGCCGTCGTCCTGCAGGATGCGGCGGATGTATTTTTGCATCAGCTCGGACCTGTCGGCCACAAGGATGCGTATATTTTTTTTATGCAGCATGGCGGAAACCGTCTTTTCTTGTGACGTCCGGAGGCCGACCCATCACAGCGGTGCGCCCTTCCGGCAGTGCGTGCATGCACGATTTGTCCCCCGTGGTCAACGCAGAAAGAGTGGTCCCGGCATTGACTCGGGGCGATTGGTCTGTAACGTGTCAGGAATATTATCGCATTGAATGCCCTTTGTGGGAAGTGGAGGAAATTTCGTGGAGATACAGGATGTTGCCCGCATGGAAATCAGCGCCGCACGGCGGCGCGCCCTTGCATCCGTTGCGCTGAACCTCGCTCTTGCCGTGGTCAAGGGCGTGGCGGGCGTGGCCTCCGGCAGTGCCGCCCTCATGGGCGACGCGCTGCATTCGGCCACGGATGTTTTGGCCTCCGCCGCCGCGTGGGTCGGGCTGTGGCTGGCGGGCAGGCGGCATCCGTCCTTCCCCTATGGGCTGTACAAGGCCGAAACCGTGGCGACCCTTGTTATTAGCATCGCCGTTATTCTTGCCGCCTATGAGATTGGGCGCTGGGTGATTTTTGGGACGCCGGGCGTGCCTGATGTGCAGGTGGCCCTGCCTGTTGCGGTGGGGTCCTTTGTGGTGGCGCTGGCCTTTGGTCTGTATCAGCTTGGGCAGGGCAAACGCCTTGGGTCCACTGCGCTGGTGGCGGATGCCCGGGACTATCTGGCGGACAGTCTGTCCACCCTTGTGGTTGTGGGCAGCCTTGTGGGGCAGGCCTATGGCCTGCATCTGGAGCGCTACGCCGCCGGGGCGGTGTCCCTGTTTGTTTTTTGGGCTGGCGGCTCACTCCTTTTCCGGACGCTCAAGGACCTGATGGACGCGGGCATGGACCCGTCCGTGCGCCGCGAGGTGGTGGACTTTGTGGAACGCCATCCGCAAGTGCGCTATGTTGAACGGTGTATCGGCAGGACCGCTGGCGGGCGCTTTATCATCAATTTGGATGTGGTGCTGCGCACGGCGTCGCACACCGTGGCGGACCGCGTGGCCGACCGGCTGGAGGAAGACCTGTACCGGCAATTTCCGCGCGTGGTCATGGCGCACATCCGTACCCACCATGACCATGGCAGCACCTTCCGCCGTATGACGCCCATGCCCGGTCCGGACCCGGAGGCGCCGGTGCACTTTGCTTCGGCCCCGTCCTTTTGCATTGAGGTGGTCGACGCGGAAACCGGCGAGGTGCAGGAGTCCGAAGTGGTGGAGAACCCCCACGCCGGGGCGGAGCGCGGCAAGGGGCTGCTTGTGGGGCGCTGGCTGTTGTCGTTTCGGCCCGACGAGGTTGTGGTGGCGCACGGCGCGGGGCGCACGGCCGCCTTTGTGCTGCGCGAGGCGGGCGTCCGGCTGGTGGACGCCAATGGCAGTGTGTGCGAGGCCGAACCCGAGGCGGAAGGCGCCCCGGAGGACACCGCAGGTGCTTGACAGAATTTGGACCGGGATTACAACACGTTCTTCCGTTGAATGATGATGGAGCGGTGCGTCCGCTCTTTTTTTCGCCGGAGGCGAACTGTGAACGATACTGTGATTGCAATGCAAGGCGTCAGCTTTGCCTATGACGGGGGCGGCCGTATTCTCGACGGCGTGGACCTTTCGGTCCAGCGTGGGGACTATTTGGCGGTGCTTGGTCCCAATGGCGGGGGCAAGAGCACGCTCCTGAAACTGCTGCTTGGCGCGTTGACGCCGGTCAGCGGCACCGTGCGCGTGCTGGGCGAAAGGCCGGGCCGCGTGGTTTCGCGCATTGGCTATATGCCGCAGCTGAATGAGGCCGCGCGCGACTTTCCCATCAATGTGGAGCGGGTGGCGCTCATGGGCCTTATCGGCCAGACCGGACGCGGGTGGTTCTTCTCGCGCGAGGAAAAGCGCCGCGCGCATGAGGCGCTGGACCGTGTGGGCATGCTGGAATACCGCACCCGGCGCATAGACCGCCTCTCCGGTGGCCAGCGCCAGCGCGTGTACATCGCCCGCGCCCTTGTGTCCGACCCGGAACTGCTCCTGCTTGATGAACCTACAGCCAGCGTGGACGCCGCGGGCCGCTCCGGCCTGCTGGAACTGTTGTCGGAGCTGAATGCGGATATGACCATCGTCCATGTGAGCCACGACCTCAGCATCGTAGCCGCAGGGGCGCATACCGTGGCCTGCGTGAACCGCACCCTGCATTTCCATGACCGGCCCGAGATTACGCGCGACATGCTCATGATGATGTATGGCAGTGAACCCGAGGGCTCGTGCCCGGTGGAGGTCTTTGCCCATGGGGACGTGCCGCACCGCGTTGTTGCGCCCTGCGAACACAGCGAGAACTGGGGCGTCACCGTGCCCGGCTCAGCCACAAAGGATGCCGGAGGCCGTGGATGATAGAAGCGCTGCAGTTTGAATTTATGCAAAACGCCCTGATGGCGGCCATGCTGGCCAGCATCGCTTGCGGGGTTATTGGCTCGCTTGTGGTGGTGAACCGCATTGTGTTTCTGTCCGGCGCTGTGGCCCATGCGGCATACGGCGGGCTGGGGCTTGCGTCGTTCATGGGCTGGCCCGTGTTGCCCTGCGCGGTGGGTTTTTCCGTGGCGGCCAGCGGGGCCATGGCCTCGGTGACTGCGCGCAATATGCAGCAGGCGGATAGCATCATTGGCGTGATGTGGGCCGGGGGCATGGCGCTGGGCATGATTTTGCTCGACTTCACCCCCGGGTACAACGTGGACCTGATGAGCTTTCTGTTCGGCAGCATCCTTGCCGTGCCCACGCAGGATTTATGGCTGATGGCGGGGCTGGACGTGCTGATTCTGTGCGTGACGCTGACGCTGTATAAGGACTTTGAGGCCATGTCCTATGATGGCGCGTTTGCGGGCGTTCGCGGCGTGCCGGTGGTGGCGCTGCATTTTGTTCTGCTGGCGATGATTGGCGCATCCGTGGTGATGGTCATCCGCGTGGTGGGGCTTATTCTTGTCATTGCGCTGTTGTCCATTCCGCCGGGCATTGTTGTGCACCGCGCGCCGTCGCTGTTCTCCATGATGTGGCGGGCGGCGCTGCTTGCGGCGGGCTTTTGCGTGGCGGGGCTGGCGCTGGCGTATGTGTTTGACCTGACCTCCGGCGCGGCGATTATTGCCGTGGCGGTGGTTGTCTACGCCGTGTGCGGCCTTGGCGCGCGCGTGCAAAAGCGCCGCGCCATGAAGCGCCTGTAGCGGGCGGCGGTACTGAAACGATGCGAAACGGGCCGGGAGGCAATGCCTCCCGGCCCGTTTTACGTTCTGTGGCGGAAGTGGCGGGCTACACGCCAAAGCTGATGATAAAGGCGGTTCCGCTCTCTGTGCGGACCGCAAACTCGCCGTGCAGCTGGGTGACGAGGTTGACCACCAGTTGCATGCCGAGGGTTTCGGAGTCCTCGGGCACAAAGCCGCTTGGCAGCCCCGCCCCGTCGTCGCTGACGCGCAGTTCCACGCGCGAGCCGTTGGAGGCCAGCGACACGGTAAGGGTGCCGGATTCATCCTCACCCCATGCGTACTTGAGGGCATTGGTGACCAGCTCATTGATGATGAGGCTGGTGGGGATGGCGCTGTCCACGGGCAAATAGACGTCGTCGACTTGCAGGTCCAGCTGAATGGTGCGCTGGGGCGAGTGGTAGGTCTGCATCAGGTAGCCGACGAAATTGACGAGATACTCGTGGTAGTCGATGCGGGCGAGGTCCTGCGACTGGTAGAGCTTTTCATGCACGAGGGCCATGGATTTCACGCGGCTGCGGCTTTCCGTAAACACGGCGCGGGCGTGGTCGTCCTCAATGTGCTGGGATTGCAGGTAGAGCAGGCTGGAGATGATTTGCAGGTTGTTTTTGACGCGGTGGTGGATTTCCTTGAGCAGGACTTCCTTTTCGCGCAGGGAATCGATGAGGCGCTGCTCGGCGCGTTCACGCTCGCGCATTTGTTCGTTGAGGCGGTGGTTGGCTTCCAGCAGTTCGCGGGTGCGCAGTTCCACGTCGCGCTCCAGCTCCTCGCGGTAGCGCACGCGGCGGTGCAGGTTTTTGGCACGGGTGAGCGCCTTGGTGACGGACCGCTCCAGAATGGACATGTCCTGAATGGGTTTGGTCACATAGTCCCACGCGCCAAGGCGCAGGGCTTCGATGGCGTCGTGCAGAATGCCCGTTCCGGAGACGACGATGACGGGCGTTAGCGGCGATTCACGCGTGACGCTGGCCAGCACGTCCAGTCCATCCACCTCCGGCATGCGCAGGTCCACCAAAATGAGGTCCGGCTGTTTATTGCGGAAGACGTCCAGACCAACGCGGCCGTTTTCGGCTTGCAGGACCTTGTATCCACAGTCCTCCAGAAAAGCCTGAATGCTTTCCCGGATCATGGCCTCGTCGTCAATGGTCAAAATGGTGATGCCCGCGGCCTGTTCAGGGGGGAAAATGTCGCTTGCGGGCGTGGTGGACGTCATATCGGAGTCGCTCATCCTGTGTGCTCCTTGCGCGGTTGAAGACGAAGAACCTCAAGCCGGACCACGGAGTTATATGCGCCAGAGTCTACTGCATAGTGAAGAATGGAGTCAAAGCGTTTGTGGATGGCGGGCCTTCTGGGGCGCGGCCGGGAGCATGCGGCGCCTTACGGCTCTACGCGCGTGATAAGGGCGTGCAGCCAGCGCTGGTGGCTGCGGCCGGGGCGCGTATCGGGCGTGGTCCACACCCGGTCAAGGCGCAGGGTGGGCTGGTCCTCCACAAGGCGGCGCATTCTGTCCTCGTCGCAGCGGGAGAAAAACAGCGTTCCGCCACGGGCCATGCCTTCGTCCGCGCCATATTTGAAGGAGACATACAGCGTGCCGCCAACAATAAGGGCGCGTCCCAGCCGCTCCAAGGCGGTGGGCAGGTCCGCATGGGGCACATGCAGCAACGAGGCATTGGCCCACACGCCGTCAAAGGCCTGCTGCCACGGAATGTCGTGAAAGGCGATGTGGTGCACCGGCAGGCCCGTGTGCGCGCGGGCTTCGGCCACCATGCGGGCGGAGGCGTCGCAGGCCGTGACATCATGTCCGCGCCGCAGGAAGACGAGGGCGTCGCGCCCGGAGCCGCATCCGGCGTCCAGTATGCGCGCTGGGCTTGGCAGGGCGGCGAGAAACGGCTCCCACGCGTGGGAGAGGTCAAGGTCTTTGGTCTCGGCCGTGAAGGTCTTGGCGTTGGCGTCGTAGTAGTCTGTGACGTTTTTGTGGATGCGGTGGTTCATTGGCGTCTCCTGCGGGTCAGCATAGTGGCCCGGATTTGGGGAGGCAAGGGCTGACTATGGCGTGCGCGGCGGCTGGGGAAGCTGGGCGCGGGTGGCCGCGAAGGGGCAGGATTTTCGCGGCGCGTGGCGCAACGGCGTGCAACATATGAAGATACTGCGCTTTATGCCGCTCTGGAACTGGTGTAGACTGGAGGGACCCGCGCCGGGTGCGGCATACCGCCGCGCCGCGCGCCGTGAAGGAGCGGCTGGATGCGTTGGCTTCGGATACTCTGCGCCGTGGCGTCCACGGCCCTGCATGTGACGGTGCTTGCCGCCGCCATCTGGCTCGCTGGCGTGGAGTTGCGGCTTATTCCCATGCGTCCGGACGTCTACACCGTGGACATTGTGGACCGCGTGCCGCCGCTGGTGGCCGAGGTCCAGCACCCTGCGACGCCGCCCGTTCCGCCGCCGCCAGAACCGCCTCAGGAGCAGACCACCGCCCATCCGGCGAAAAAACCCGTGACGGCGACGCCGCCACAGCCCCAGACACCGCCGCCCGCGCCGCGTCCGGCGGCGTCTTCCGAGCCCTCTGCGCCGCCATCCGCTCCGGCATCTGATCCCCCATCTGGCCCTCCAGCTGTTCTGCCGGATACGGGGCCGCCGCAGCCCAGCGCTCCCAAGGCCGTGAGCAGCCATGGCGCCGCGTCTGCACCTCCGCCACCAAAGCCCGCCCCTTCACAGCCCGCACCAGATGACGGGCCCGCCATGCCCGGCGCCTACACCGACGAGGATGGAACCGTGCATGTAGGCGGCCTGCGCGGGTTTGCGGGATTCGCCCAAACCTTTGCGCTGGAGCGCTGCGGCGCGGATACCTTTGTGCCCGGCGATTATTTCGGCCACTACCACATGGGCGGCGAGCGTTTCGTCAGCATCATTGACGGCCGCGACGCCTTTGACGCCTTCTTGTTCTACGACTCGCAAACCGGGCTCTTCAAGGCGCTGCGGCGCGATGGGGAAATGGTTTTTGCCTACGGGGCCGACTTTTTGCCCGAGGAACCTGTGGAAGGCGTCGTGACCATCCTGCCCAAGAAGGACAGGTACAACAATCCGCTCATCAAAAAGCCCGCCCAGCTGATGTGGATGCCGCCGGATCCGCCCATGGAATACGGCACACGCATTACCTTTACGGAGGAGCCAATCACCATCACCAATGAGGGAGTGCGGCTTCAGGGCACCATCGTGCGCAGGCCGGATGTGCCCATTCGCGCGGCGTTTGTGCTGGTGCACTGTGAGCATTGCACCCCGCAGGAATCGGCCCTGTCCATGGCGCGTCTGCTGGCCCTGCGTGGGTGCGCGGTGCTGGTGTACGACGGGCGTGGATGCGGCGGGTCGGACGTGGTGACGGGTCCGCTGACCCGGGCGCATCAGGTGAGCGACGCCCTCGCGGCGCACAGCGCCCTGCGCGCGGCGATGGAGTTGTCCGAATCCCGCGTCGGGCTGTGGGGTGACGAGGGCGGGGCCGAGCTGGCCCTGCTGGCGGCGAAGAAACTGGAGCAGGGCTTTTTGGTCTGCTCCCTTGTGACGCGCGGCCCAGCCCGCCGCACCGGGCAGGTGACATTGGCGCCGGAGGGGCTGAAGGTGCCGTCTTTGTGGCTTTGCGCCGGGCCGGACCCAGCGCAGTCGTGGCGGGAGTTGCGGCGGCGCCTTGGCGCGGTGGATGGGGCGTCGAGCCGTTTTGTTGCCCTTGGGGGGCTGCAGGATGCGGCGGCCCATCCGGAGACCGTGCTTCCTTTGCCCCTCCGGTATGGCGCGGCGTTTACCGGCTGGAGCGATAAGCAGGGCCTGCCGCGGCCCGTGTCGCGCCGGGTGCGCACCAAGTAAGGGGAGGGGCGCAGAGTACGCCGCCTTGAGGCTGGTGTAGGGCGAAAAATGCGCCTTGTCCTCGGGGTGAGGTGACTGTTGCTGCGCATAGTCGCCTTATATAATAGGAAAACATCCTGTGGCATGCCTTGTGCTGTGGAGACAGGAAGAAGAAGCGCATGGACGCGTTTCTTCCCCATGCAGTCACAACAGCAAAGGAGGAACGCTATGCCTGGGTTCGATGGAACAGGTCCTCTTGGTCAGGGACCGCGCACTGGCGGCGGTTTCGGGCGCTGTGGCTCGGCGGGGCCTGCTGGCCCTACGGGCGGCGCGCCTCGCGGTATGGGACGCGGCTGTGGCCGTGGTTTTCGTGGTGGCATGGGCGGCGGCCGCGCCATGGGGCGCGGGAGCGGTTGGGGCGGCGCTCCGGCAGGCTCGCGCGCCGCGCTGGAGCAGCGCCTGAGCGCGCTGGAAACCGAGGCCGCCACCCTGCGTCAGGCCCTGCGCCGCGAGGGCGACGACTAGCCCCCATCCCGCGCCGACGCGCGCGGGGAAACGTCTACACAATTCGCCCGGAAGCAGGTCCGCTTCCGGGCGCAGAGTTCAGGAGGGAAAGAATGCCGATTTATGAATACAAGTGCCCGTCGTGTGGCAAGGTCTATGAGGCATTGCAGATTGGGGACGCCCCGGTCCAGCCGTGCGAATTCTGCGGCGCTGAAGGCGGCGAGCGTCTGCTGTCCACCAGTGCCTCAAGCGTTGGGCGCAGCACATCCCGCACGCCGGATGCCGGCGGGCACGGGTGCTGTGGCAGTCGTCCTTCGGACAAGGGCTGCGTGCCCGGTTCCTGCTGCGGCAAGGTCCACTGACCAGCGGCGGCCATCATCTTTTGCGGCCCGGAGTCCTGCGGACTTCGGGCCGTTTGTGCGTCTGGATAGCCCTGTGCGAGGGGGGATTTGCGGTTGCAGTGCGCCGCGGTTTTGGGCAGAGTGCACAGCTCGGCGCGGCACTGCCGCGCCTTGGCAATTTCCCAGAACTCCATGCCCGCAAGCCCTGCGGGACACATATTTCAAGGAGAATCCAGATGTCTAACCTCCCCGCGAGCTGCATTGCGCAGCGCGATAAGGAGACCTACGCCGTGCGCATCACCCCGCGTTCCGGCGTGGTGACCCCCGATGAACTGGAAGCCGTGGCCAAGGTTGCCCGCGAGCATAATGTGCCGCTGGTGAAAATCACCTCTGGCCAGCGCTTTGCACTCATCGGCCTGAAGGAAGAAGCCGTTAATCCTGCCTGCGAGGCCCTGCCCTACAAGCTGGCGGGCCACTACGTGCAGGCTTGCCCCGGCAATGCATGGTGCAAGTTCGGCACGCAGGATTCCCTCGCCATGTCCGACGCCATCGACCAGCGCTTCTCCAGCGCCGCAGTGCCCGCCAAAATTAAGTTTGGCGTGTCCGGTTGCCCCATCTGCTGCGCCGAAAGCTATGTCCGTGACATTGGCCTTGTTGGCAGCCGTAAGGGCTGGACCATCGTCCTCGGTGGCAACTCCGGCAGCCGTGCCCGCATCGCCGACGTCCTCACCGAGGGCCTCAGCACCGAAGAGGCGCTGGACTGTATCGACCGTTTCCTCGACTACTACCGCGAGAACGGCAAAAAGAAGCAGCGCGTCGCCCGCTTCGTGGAAGCCCACGGCATTGACGCCATCCGCGAGGCCCTCGGCCTCTAGTCAGCCCCGCGCTGACCACCCCCGTATGAAAAAGGCGGGACCGCTCCTGAGCGGTCCCGCCTTTTGTTGTTGTGGTGGGGATGTTACGAATTGAAAGTCCCGCATGCTACAATACGAGAGCGTAACATTGGATGAAAACGACGAATGTACCACGAAATGTTATGAACAGTTTTGAATGAGTTGTCTTGAGTGCAGACAATCTCGTCAATAGATATGTTCGCGCGAGTCATGACTTTGGCAAGTGTGAATGGGGTGAACCAATACCTATGGTCTGTATTTATAGCTTCTGTACCTTTCCATGCGTTTCTAAAATTTTTATAGTGAAACGCATTAGGAACTGTAATGATGATTTTCTCTGCAATTGGGCCAATGCGATTTTTGAGTCGAGTCAAGAAAGACACGGGATCGTCGACATGCTCCAGGATTTCGCCAAGGATGATGTAGTCCCATTCCTCTTCAAAAAGAGCAGGAAAGTCATCAGTGAAAATGTCACCCGCATATATGTCTGAAATATTGTACTGGTCTTTGACAAATTCTGTCGCTTCTTCATTGATGTCGATTCCAATGCATCGGGTAGATACTTCGCATATATTTTTGTGAAGCCAGTTCCCTTTCTCCATTTTTTCTGTGATGACTTCTGCATTGTGGTCCGCAAAGCCTAAATGGATAACTTTTTTTCCTTTGGACTTTGAAAGAATATATCCGATACGAGTCTCTTTGCCTGCAGGAGAAGAATAAGCGAATTTTCGATGTGTTGCGAATTTCTCACCGCAAAGGTATTTAAAATCTTCTATAGAAAACATTGGTGTGTCCATTTGGTTTGGCAACGATGAATTGCGCGTTGTGAATTGGTAAAACGTGAAATATGTTGCGATGTTCAAGTATGGATTAGTTGTACAGAAAGCTTTCAATGGAAAGGGTCGTGGATGAGTTTTGTGCAGTGAGGCTAGAGCGTTTGAGTGAAAAGTGTAAAATTATAGCAAAAAAAAATAATAGGCGAGATGCGTTTTACTCGTCAAGCGCAATGGTCAAAAGCTAAATCAAATTTGTCTAGCAAATAGCCGTTGGTTGAAACTGTACGATGCAAATTCGTATGCTAGGGGAAGGAAGGTGTTTGTATAAAATTGAGAATGATTCACCGGGAGGAGTGAGAAAATGTTGCACATCAGGCCAAATCTACACAAGCGTAATGTCAAAGTTGCGCAGCAGAGAGACGGCCTCGGGGAGGGAGAATTTGGCTTTGGTGATGGTGTTGTCCTCGGCGCTGATGAAGTAGTTTCGGGCCGTGGTGAAGTCGGTTTTGTAGAGGTTGGCGTTACTAAAGCGGCAGCCCTCAAGGTCGCAGTCTTCGAAGCTGGCGAGGGAGAGGTTGGTATTGGAGAAGGTGCCGCCCCGGAAGGTTGAGCCTGTAAAGCGCATGCGTTGCAGGTTCATATTGGCGAAGGAGGCCTCGTCCAGCAGGCAGTCCGTAAAGCTGGCCCGGAAGAATCCGCCGCATTCCCCCCAGTTGATGCCAAGGAGCTTGCAGTCCTTGAACACGCCGTCCACCATCCGCGCCCCGCGAAATTCCGCCAGCGTCATGTTGCACCGCTCAAAGCGGCACTTCTCAAAAAAGCTGAACCGAAGGCTGGCCGTCTGGAGGACGCAGTCCGTAAAGGTGCAGTTGTAGAATTCGATTTCAGAAAGGTCCGCATCAGCGAAATCCTCACCCTTGAAGCGGGTGCCAACGTATTCGCCTTCGGGAAGTGCTGCGGGCATGCTGTGCTCCATGGCGCTGAGTGTCTGTGGGCGTGGCGAGTGAGGATACGTCCGCCGTCCGGGAAACTCAAGAGGCCACGGCGAAGTGGCGTGACGCCAGCGGCAGGTGGCGCGGCGGGGGAGTTGCCGGCGTTGGCGGCTGGGGATTGGCTGGTTGGTCTGCGTTGGTGGCCCGCAGGGCGAGGCCTGTAGGGCAAGCGCGGGAGGGCGATTTCGTATGTTTGGCTGTGGGCGCAGGGAGGCGCTAGGTCGCGTCGTTCCGGGCTCAGGGGGGGGGCGAAGCGAAAGGAATGTGTCTACTTTTTTACAGTTATTTAAGTGATATAGCCGTTGCTCTGATGCCTTGCCTTGGGCAGACTGTGTGGTCTGAGTGGAGAAGTCAGTGGGTGCCGAGAGGCATAACGTCCTATCCGCAGAAGGCTGCGGCAGACTGTTTCAAGGAGGCCAAAATGTTCGAACTCCCGAGCGGTTGTGTCAAACAGCGAGACAAGAAGACCTACGGTGTGCGGGTAACGCCGCCAGCGGGAATGCTCACCCCCGACGATTTGGAGACCGTGGCGCGGGTGGCCCGCAAGTATGCCGTCCCTGTCCTCAAAATTACCTCCGGCCAGCGCCTGACGCTTATCGGCCTCAAGGAGGACGACGTCGGCCCCGTGTGCGACGAGTTGCCCTTCAAGGTCGCAGGGCACTACGTTCAGGCCTGCCCCGGCAACCAGTGGTGCCAGTATGGCGTGCAGGACGCGCTGGAGATGGCGGCAGAAGTCGAAAAGCGTTTCTCCTGCGCCACGGTCCCGGCAAAGCTGAAGCTGGGCGTGTCCGGATGCTTTATCTGCTGCGCGGAAAGCTACGTCCGGGACCTTGGGCTGGTGGGCACCCGCAAGGGCTGGACCGTGCTCGTTGGCGGAAGCTCAGGATGCAGCGCGCGGGTTGCCGACGTGCTGGCGGAGGAACAATCCGCCGAGCAAGCCCTCGACCTCATCGCCCGATTCCTCGACTACTACCGCGAAAACGCCCTCACCATGCAGCGCGTGCCGCACTTCTTGGAGGAGCGCGGCATTGAAGCCGTCCGCCGGGCGCTGGTGTGATGGGGCCTGTGTTCGGTGCGTTGGCCGGTTCCCCAGACACGCGGGAGGGGATTCCATAAGTGCTGATGTCCGAACGCTACCACCTTGATCTGCAACTGCGAATGGTCAACGACGAAGGCATGGGTATTGCGATGTGTGACGGCTTGAAGGCGGTGAGCCTCGTGTAGTCGTACAGCGCATGTGCCCCAAAAAAGAAAAAGGGCCTAGAGGCATTGCCTCTAGGCCCTTGTCATTTCTGGTGGAGATGATGAGACTTGAACTCACGACCTACGCGTTGCGAACGCGCCGCTCTCCCAACTGAGCTACATCCCCATGTGGTGTTCCGTGGAACGGAAATGGATTTACGCTCCTTCGCAGCGGGATGCAAGGGGAAATTTTGTGTGGTGGTGGGGGCGGGGTTAGGGAATTGGGCTTGGGGTGGGGCTGGAATCGATGCCGAGGATATCCAGCACGCGGCGCACGCGGTGGCCGTAGGTGTGCTGGTCGAGGATATGGCGGTGCCATGCGGCGGTAAGGTCTTTGCGCAGGGTGGAGCCCGGGGCGAGGCGTTTGGCGAGCTTCGTGATGTCGCCGGGCGCGGCAAAGGTGATTTCGCGCGTGAGCTCCTCCGGGAAGATGTCCAGCCCCGGCGTGTCGTCCGTGAGCAGGAATCCGCCAGCCGCCCAGACGTCAAAGTGCCGCTGGGTCAGGCCTGCGGGCAGGAGCAGGCTTGTCACATTGAGGTTCCATGCGCTTTGGCGGTAAATGCCGGGGAGCTCCGTGTAATAGTCCACACCGGAGCGGATATCCGTGCCCTGCGGGAGGTGCTCCTTCCACGCGCTGTCGCCAAAGACCACGAGCGGTAGCCCCGTGGCCGCGTGTTGCAGGCTCATGATGCGCCGCTGGCGGCTGGCGGCTTCTGCGCCGAATCCGGCGTTTCGCACGGCGTTGCCGGGCCAGAGGGGTGAGGTTTTCGTCTGCTCAACCCACCATGAGAAATCTGGACGCTGGCCCGCGCAGAGCATGGCCTGCGCTGCGGCGCGGAGGTCGTCATCCACCCTGCATCCGGCGAAGAATTTGCCCTTGTTAGGGAACGCCGAGCGTCCCACAAAGGTGAGCCGGCCCTCTACGGCAAAGTTCGGGGCGGCGTCAGCGGTTGGGGCGGCGTGCTCCGGCCACGCCGCAAGGGGCAGGTGGAAGACCTGCTGCGCGCCGTGATCGTGCAGCAGCGGGATGAAGGAGGCGTCGGTGACAAAGATGGGCATCACGCGCCAGAAAGGCGAGCGCAGGCTGCTTATCAGGTGGAAGGGATTGTCCACGCACCATGTGGCGACAGGCACGTCCGCCGCGCGCAGCAGGTCATACAGCTCGCCGTACGGATCAAATCCGCTGAAATTGACGCTGAAGAACAGCGCCGGGCGCTCGCGTTGGAGCAGGTGGGGCATGAGCGAGCCCGCCTGCTTGGGGTGCACGCGCCGCGTTTTCAGGCCCGTACGCTCAAAGGCGTCAAGAAGTTCGGGGATGAGCAGGCTGTCTTCATTGCCGGGCAGGATGGCGTAGCGCCGCAGTTCCGGAATGCCGGAGTCCAAGGTCTTGAGCCAGCGGCACCGGGCGACAAGCGGGCCAAAAAAGGATGGAAAATGCCGCAAACCGGGGCGATAAAGAAAAATATCCGCGTCCCGCAGGGCGTCGTCGGTAAGCGAATCGGGAGCAATCTCCCGCCAGTGCGGGGGGATGGAGCGTTTTAGGTCCCCGGACATCTGCGACTTGAACAGATGGGCCTCAATGACGTATACGGCCTTTCCCGCCGGGAGCATCCCCGCAACAGTTGCCGGGTCCGGTCCGGCCCCGAGAATGAGCACGTCGCCCTTTCCGGGCAAGTGCGCGATATGCCGCGCCCCGTCAGGTGGCGTCTGCATTTTGCCGAGTTCCGTCTGGATGCGAGGACGCTTGGGGCGATGCGGCATGGGACTGTCGGCACTCCGTCGGCTTGTGCAGGGGCGCTGCCCCTGATAAAAGATGACACACTTCAGGCGATACCATCATGAAAAAGTACCGCGACCATTATTTCCTTAAAGCAAAAAAGGACAACTATCCCGCGCGCTCAGTCTATAAGCTCAAGGAGCTGGACAAGCGCTTTAAGCTGTTCAAACCCGGGCAGAAGGTCATGGACCTTGGCGCTGCCCCGGGGTCGTGGACGCTCTTCGCCGCCGAAAAGGTGGGGGAGAAGGGATACGTTCTTTCCGCCGACATTCAGAACACGGAAACGGCCTTCCCGCCCAATGTGGCCTTCCATCAGGAAGACGTTTTTGAACGCACGCCGGAGTTCGAAGCCGAGATTGAGGCCGTTGGCCCCTTCGATATGGTGATCTCCGACATGGCCCCGAAAACCACGGGGCATAAGTTCACCGACCAGGCGCGGTCCATGAATCTGGCTGAAGAAGCCCTTGCCGTGGCCTGTAAAACCTTGGTAAAGGGCGGGCACTTCGTGGTCAAGGTGTTTCAGGGGCCGGACGAAGCCGCCTACGGCAAGACGCTCCGCCTTTATTTTGACACCATGAAGACCTTCAAGCCCAAAAGCTCCCGTGCCGAATCCAAGGAAATCTTCTTCGTCGGCATGGGCTTCAAAGGACTGACCGAGTAAGGGACGCGCCGCCCGGCTCCTGCACGGGGTGGGCGGGTCGTGTCGTTTTTTCAAGACTACAATTTGGACAAAGGAGCCGGAGGACAATATGGCTGGACATAGTAAATGGCATAATATCATGCATCGCAAGGGCCGTCAGGACGCCAAGCGCGGCAAGGCCTTCACCAAGGCCGCCAAGGAAATCATCATCGCCGCCAAGGATGGCGGTGGCGACATTGAAACCAACGCCCGCCTCCGTGCTGCCGTGCAGGCCGCCAAGTCCGTGAACCTGCCCAAGGACAAGATCGAAAACGCCATCAAGAAGGGTACCGGCGAGCTTGATGGCGGCGAAATGTTTGAAGTGATGTACGAGGGCTACGGTCCCGGCGGCGTCGCTCTGCTCGTGGACGCCGCGACGGACAACAAGAACCGTACCGTTGCCGAAATCCGCCACATTCTCTCCCGCAACAACGGCAACATGGGCGAAGCTGGCTGTGTTGCGTGGATGTTTGAGAAGAAGGGCACCCTGTACTTCGATAAGGAAACCTACTCCGAAGAGCAGGTCATGGAAGTGGGCCTTGAGGCCGGCGCGGACGACATCCGCGACGACGATGACGCATGGGAAGTGCGCACCGCCCCCGAGGACTTCTCCGACGTGCAGTCCGGTTTTGAAACCGCAGGCATGACCCCCACCAGCGCCGAAGTCTCCATGATTGCCCAGAACAACATTGATCTGGACACCGCTCAGGGCGTGAAGCTCATCAAGATGCTGGAACTGCTGGAAGACCACGACGACGTCCAGAAGGTCCACCACAACGCCAACGTGCCCGACGAAGCCTTCGAGGAATACGCTGGCTAGTCAGGTGACGCATATGGGTGAAACATCCGGCGAGACCATCGTGCTCGGAATCGATCCGGGATCCCGCGTAACAGGCTACGGACTGGTACGCGAGATCTCGGGTTGCGCCCAGCTTATTGAAGCCGGAACCATACGCGTGGCTTCAGTGAAGGACCTTGGGGAGCGCCTTGGCCGCATCTACAGCGCCCTGGCCGGGCTCATCGAGACGCACCGCCCGCATGAGGCCGCCATTGAGAATGTGTTCGTCTCCAAGAACACCATGAGCGCCCTGAAGCTGGGGCAGGCGCGCGGAGCGGCCATCGCGGCATGCGCCGTGGGTGGACTGCCCGTCTCCGCCTACGAGCCGACCAAGGTTAAGCAGAGCCTTGTGGGCACCGGGCGCGCGGACAAGGCGCAGGTCGCCTTTATGGTGGCGCAGGTCCTTGGCGTGCGCAATCCCGGATGGGCGGAGGACGCAAGCGACGCCCTCGGCATTGCCATCTGTCATCTCAACATGCGCCGCATGCGGCGGCTGGCCGGAGTTTAGGATGATTGCATTCGTCAAGGGGACCATCGTCGCCAAGACCGACAGCGCCTGTGTGGTGCTGACCTCTGGCGGCGTGGGCTATCACATCGGCCTTACCGTTCCCGGCATTGCCGCTCTCGGGCCCACCGGCGCCGAGGTGGAGTTCTTCGTCCACACCATCGTGCGTGAGGACGCCATTGAGCTGTACGGCTTTGCCACGTGGGACGAAAAGACCACCTTTGAGACACTTCTTGGCATCACCAAGGTTGGCCCCAAGCTGGCACTGGCTATCCTCTCGCAGTACGGCCCGGACGACCTGCGGCGCATTGTCATCTCCGATGACTACACGCCCCTTGTCAACGTGCCCGGCATCGGCAAAAAGAGCGCCCAGCGCATTTTTGTGGAGCTGAAATACAAGCTGGAAGCCACAGCAGAGCTGGCTCAGACCATGCCCGACATGGACGGCCGCAGTGTTGCCGTGTTCCGTGACGCTCTGGCCGGATTGACCAATCTGGGGTATGAGGATGGCGAAGCACGCGAGGTGCTTGAACAAGTCTTTGCCGAGCAGCCGGGATTGGATGTCGGCGAGGCACTTCGCGAGGCGCTGAAGGCCATTTCTCAAAGCAAGGCGAACTAGATGTCTCAAGACCCATGCACCCTTGATGAAACCATCCGCCCACGGGGGATTGATGAATTTATCGGGCAGGAGGACCTGCGGGCCAACCTGCGCGTGTTCATCAGTGCCGCGCGAGAGCGTGGGCAGGCCATGGACCATACGCTGCTCTACGGCAGCCCCGGCCTTGGCAAGACGACCCTCGCGCAGATTATCGCGTCCGAACTTGGCGTGAACCTTGTCTCCACCTCCGGCCCCGTGCTGGAGCGCAGCGGCGATCTTGCGGCCATTCTGACCAATCTTGGCCGCTACGACATTTTGTTCATTGACGAAATTCACCGCATGCCCGCCACCGTGGAGGAAGTGCTCTATCCCGCCATGGAGGACTTTAAGCTGGACCTCGTTATCGGGCAGGGACCGGGCGCGCGGACGGTGAAGATTGACCTTGAGCCCTTCACCCTTGTAGGAGCGACCACGCGCATCGGTCTGCTGACGTCGCCCCTGCGTGACCGCTTTGGCGTCATCAACCGTCTGGAATTTTATTCGCCCGAGGAGCTGGCCCGCGTGGTGCAGCGCTCTGCGCGTATTCTGGGTGTTGGCATCTCCGAGGAGGGGGCCTATATCATCGGCCGCCGCTCCCGTGGCACGCCGCGTATCGCCAACCGTCTGCTGCGCCGCGTGCGCGACTTCGCCATGGTGGACGGCGGCGGCTCCATTGATACCGACATCGCCGAAAAAGCGCTGACCCGGATGGATGTGGACGAGCAGGGGCTGGACTACATGGACCGCAAAATCCTCTCGACCATTATCAACCATTACGGGGGCGGGCCCGTTGGCGTGAAGCCCCTTGCCGTGGCGTGTTCCGAAGAGGTGCGCACCATCGAGGACATCTACGAGCCGTATCTCATCCAGTGTGGCTTTTTGAAGCGGACCCCGCGCGGGCGTGTGGCCTCGGCCAAGGCCTACACGCACATGAAACTTTTCCAAAGCTAGAACGTTTTAACTTTACGATAGGACTCCCCGACGCATGAAGATCGTACGACCTTCCTTCGACATCATGTTCCTGCCCGACGGCGAGGAAATGATCCGCAACATCGAGGCCGCAGGGCGCACCTGCTACAAGTCCGAGGACAAGATTACCTCGGATTCCGCGCGCAAGTTCGTGCGGCGCATCATCGCCAGCGGGCACGAGAGCGTCATCGAGCACGGCTCGGCCACGGTGCGCTTTGTGTGCGACAGGGGCGTCACCCACGAGCTGGTGCGGCACCGCATCGCCGCATTCAGTCAGGAGAGCACGCGCTACGCCAACTACTCCAAGGATAAGTTCGGCAACGAAATTACCGTCGTAAAGCCCGTGTTTTGGGACGAGGACTCAGAAGCCTACCGCCTGTGGTACGAGGCCATGGAACAGGCCGAGCGCCTGTATCTGGACCTCATCGACAAGGGCGCCAAGGCGCAGGAGGCCCGCTCCGTCCTGCCCAACAGCCTCAAGACCGAAATCGTCATGACCGCAAACCTGCGCGAATGGCGCCACGTGTTCAAGCTGCGCTGCGATGGCGCCGCGCATCCGCAGATTCGCGAAGTTATGCTGCCGCTGCTGGACGAATTCGCACGGCGCGTGCCCGTCGTGTTCGATGACTTGCGGGAGAAATTTTCCCGTGATATCGACAAGTTCCGGCAATTGGCCGGAGACGTGGAGTAAAATAGACCATGACGACGGCTCACGAGACATCCGGGGGAGCAAAGCCCTACATCACCGATGAGGGCGCGCTCATCATCCCCCGGGACTGCGACGAGGCCTACCGCTGGTGGGCCGGCGGGCAGTCCATAGCGCAAACGCTCATCGAGCTTGGCGCACCCGAAACAGTGTGGAAGCTCTATTCGCATGAGGACTATCCGGACGAGTTGAAGGATACGCCGCAACCGGACGCCGGTTAAGGGCTCCGCCCTATTTTTCGCGTGAAATCGGGAACAACCGGACGCCCGGAACCCGAGGAGTCGCGCCACATCTGTGCTGAGGGGATTTGCCTGTGCAATTCCTCCCCTCAGCCGTGTTTTTGCTATGATTTCCGGTTGTCTTGCGGGGCATCAGGGTGTATCTTCGCCCGCCTGTTGACGAGGGCAAGGCTCCAGAAGGTCTCACGAAGGGGCTGGAGGGCGTTGTCAAGGAATTTTTTGGTGAAATGCTGACATTTTCACCGTAGCACCAGAGAAAAAGATTTAATTTCTGAGAAATTCGCCGGATAACGCAGAGCAGGGTGTGGAAAAAGTTTTCCACCGCTGTTGATAAAAAAGTGAAGTCATCTCTCGGTCCTTTATCCGCGCCGCCTCAAAAGAGGTGCCTGAAAACGGCCGATTCTGGTGGATTTCAAAATTTGTGAATATAAACGGCAACTTGGAAGAGGCAGTACGTGGGGAGAACATGCGTTGTCACTCAAGTGCAACGCGATAGTATCACTCGTTGCCGTTTTCTCGAAACCTGACTAGGACACAGTTCATGTCTGAAGCTTGGGCTCAAATAACTGATATACTCGCTAAAACGACCGGACCCGGCACGTTCAAGGTATGGATTAAACCCCTTGAAGCCGAGGTCTCCGATCGTGTTCTGACGTTGCTGGCGCCCAACAGCTTCGTGGCCTCCTGGATTGGGGACAGGCTGACCGACGTCATCGCAGACGCCGCCACTCAGGTCCTCGGGAGACGACCCAAAGTGGACATCAAAGTGCGCCAGAGGGACCGCCGCAAGAATCGCGACATCGTCGAGCACAGCGGAGTGCGCCCCGTCATGACGTCCCGAGGCGCGCCCTCCGAAGCCGCCGCCACCACCGTGGCCGCCGCCGTGTCCGCCGCCCAGTCGCAGCCGGAGCCAAAGCACGCACAGCCCCAGCAGCCGCAGCAGCATGCAGAACCGCAGCAGGCCCCGCAGAGGACCCCGCGCAAGGCGCCCGCTCGCCCCGTGCAGATTGGCCTGCCCAATCTCACACCGGCCGCGCCCAAACCCGTCAGTTTCAGCAACTGGCGCTTTCAGTTCAATGATTTTATCGTCGGCCCCTGTAATCAGCTGGCCTTTGCCGCCGCCAGCGGCATCTGCCGCGACCAGCTGGCCACGCATCAGCTGTTCCTGAACTCCGGCCCCGGCCTCGGCAAGACGCATCTGCTTCACGCCATCGGCTCGCAGGTCGCCGGACACTCCAACCGCGACAACGTGCGCATTGGCTACGCCACCGCCGAAGAGTTCACCAGACAGCTCATCCTTGCCATCAAGGCCAAGGAAGTCGAACGCTTTAAGAACCAGTACCGCGACAGCCTCGACGTCCTTCTGCTCGAAGACGTCCACTTTCTGCAGGGCCGTCAGGTGGCGCAGGATGAAATGCTCGCCACCCTCAATGCCCTCGAAAACCGCGGCTGTAAGGTCGTCATGTCCAGCTCCTTCCTCCCCCGTGAGCTGAAGGACGTGGACTCCCAGCTGGCCTCGCGTATGTGCGCCGGGTTCCTCGCAACCATCGACGCACCCGACTTCGACACCCGTCGCCGTATTCTCGACTCCAAAGCCCGCCTGCATCAGGTCGTGCTCCCCGGAGACGTGTCCGAATACCTCGCAGATAACCTCCGCGACGACGTGCGCCAGATCGAAAGCTGTATTCAGAACCTCGTGCTCAAAGCCCGGCTCCTCGGTGAACACATCACCATGGACCTCGCCGCCGAAGTGCTGCAGAACTACACGGTCACCAACGACTCCCGTTCCATCGGGCTTCAGAAGATCGTCAAGTACATCTGCTCCAGCTTCGACCTCACCAACGAGCAGCTCGCCTCCAAGAGCCGTAAGCGGAATATCGTCATGGCACGAAACACCGCCTTCTTCCTCGCAAGGAAGTACACCGACCTCGGTCTGAAGCAGATTGGCAGCCAGTTCAACCGCCGCCACTCCACCGTCCTCAAGGGCATCACCAACGTGGAACGCGAAATCTCCCTCCAGACCCCCCTCGGACGGCAGCTCGACACCGTGGTGGAACGCATTAAGTCGTTCTAAACACCACCCCCGTCCAACAACGCCACCCAAAAGGCCCGCTCATCGTAGCGGGCCTTTTTTTGGACATGCACTGTGGCGTTGGCGTAGGGCGGACAGGAGAAGAAGAGCGAAGAGAAGAGTTGCTCCGCAGGTTTAAGGGCCGTGGGCCCTTAAAAATCCCATGTGCGCACAGGCCGGGTGCTCTTGGCTGGGGCTGTCATCACCCCTGTATGGCTCCCGTCCGTGTGGATGGGGAGATTTTTGGGGGGCGTTGGTGGTGTGGGATGGGCGGTGAGAATCCCTGTTGTGGGGAAGATGGGGGACGTGGGGCTGATAGGTGGTGAGGTGTGGGGAGAGAGGGCGAAGAGAAGAGTTGCTCCGCAGGTTTAAGGGCCGTGGGCCCTTAAAAATCCCATTTGCGCACAGGCCGGGTGCTCTTGGCTGGGGCTGTCGTCACCCCTGTGTGGCTCCCGTCCGTGTGGATGGGGAGATTTTTGGGGGGCGTTGGCGGTGTGGAATGGGCGGTGAGGATCCCTGTTGAATGGGCTGACCCGCGTGCTTCTGCGAATTCTCCCTTTCTCCCAATACAAGCCCTTTTGTCCCGTAGCGCCAACCGGCTCGACCTCTTATCCATTGAACTCACCCATATTATTTGAACGGCTTCCGTTCAAAAAATCCTGGGGATTCTCAAGGGTATCATACCCTTGAGCAGCGCTGCTATCTTTATCTCTAAGGCCCTTCGTCCTTTCAGGCCGAACGACCTAAGAGCTAAAGCCGCCGGAGGCACTCTTCCTCTTCGCCTCTTCCTCTCTCCACGTCAAAAAAAGGCCGAAGCATTTCGCTTCGGCCTTTTTAGAATCGTTGTGGCGCCCTTTAGGCTTCGTCGGTGCAGGTGGTGAGGACTTTTTTGATGAGTCCTGTGGTTGAGAAGCCGGGTTTGAGGGGCAGGGAGAGGACGGTGCCGCCTGTAGCTTCGACGATATCGCGTCCGACGATGTTTTCCACGCTCCAGTCGCCGCCTTTGATGAGGATATTGGGTTGCACGTCCTGAATGAGGGTGTAGGGCGTATCCTCTGTGAAGGGCACGACGTAGTCCACGCATTCGAGTGAGGCGAGGACGAAGAGGCGGTCTTGGAGGGCGTTGAGGGGGCGCGTTGGTCCTTTGAGGCGCTGAATGGATTCGTCGGCATTGACGCCTACGACGAGAATATCGCCGTGTGCGCGTGCGCGAGCCAGCAGGTCGGCATGCCCGGCGTGCAGAATATCGAAGCAGCCGTTGGTGAAGACGATGCTTGCGGTATCGTGCAGGGGACGCAGGGCGTCCTGCACGCTGTCGCGGGCGAGAATTTTGCTGGAGACGGGGGTAACGGCGCGAATCATTAGCGGAGCACCTTCAGGGAGTCGTTTTCACCGAAGAGGACGAGTTCCAGCCAGTCTATGGCGAAGTGGAGTCGTGCTTCCTCGTCGGAGAGGATGGTCTGTTTGCGTTCGTCGTCCATGTCGAGGCGATCGAGGAGGCCGGTATCGGTGATGAAGCGCAGGAAGTTGTCCTGCTGATAGAGGGCGAGGGCGACCATATTGCTTTGCCCGGCCTGAATGGGCTCGGCTTTGTCCTTTTGGCGGGCGAGGAGCTTCATGTAGCGGTCGTTGTTCTCGTTGTAGGTGACGAGCCCTTGGTCGCTGAGCCATTCGCCGGAGACCCAGTTTTGTTCTTCCTGAAAGCCTTTGCAATGCGGCTCGCGAACGATGAAGAAGCGTTCGGAGATGGAGCCGTCGTCGCCGATGCGGGTCGCCCGTCCGAGGGGATAGGTGCGGCACGCGCCGGGGCGGTCCGGGTAGATGGAACAGCCTTCGGGGCGCACGAAGGGACAGCTCTTGCGGGAGTCGTCACACATACGCAGGCGGAAGAGGGGGAAGCCGGTGTCGGCGGCCATGGTAAAGACGGTGTAGTCCTGAATGAATTCCTGACTGCTGAGGCCGAGGGCGGTGCGCAGACGCAGAACGTCGTAGGGGGTGAGCATCAGGTTCAGGTCGCTGCAACAGGCGTTGAAGCAGGGGACGCCGGGATGGCAGGCAAAGGAGAACCGTTGCCCTTTTTTGAGTTCCGGAAGACTTTCGAGAAATTGCTGAGTTGCATCAAGATCGGACATTGCATTCTCCAGTTTGGCTGTTGCATGGGGGAATCCCACGCTGTGACGGCGATGTCAAGCAAGGTGCGGGGTTGCTCTTCGGCGGGCACTTGGCTAGCCTGCGGCAAACCTGAAAATACGGAGATAGACATATGTGGAATCGACTTGCGCGGTTGAGCGCGCTTGTGACTGTTGCGGCGATGCTTCTGCTTGCGGGATGCGCGGGCAGTGGTCCGGTGCGCCTTGGGTACGATGCAGACCGCTGGAGCCCGAAATGCGAGGGCGTTGTGGGCCTGCATGGCTTTGAGGACGCGCGTCCCACGTCCGCCTTTGTGCTGAAGGATGGCAAGGCGCTGGAAACCGACAAGGACGTGGCCCAGTGGGTGACGCAGGCGCTGTGCGACGAGCTTGAGGCGCGCAGCTTTACGGTGACGCAGGACGCCCCGGACTCGCCCTTTGCGCCGGAGGTGAACATTGGCGGCGAGGTGCTGCGCGCGGTGCTGGACGTGGACGGCGTGCACCATACGATGCAGATGACGCTCCACGTGGTGGTCCAGCGCGGCAAGGAAGTCGTCCTTGATAAAACCTACGCTGGCCAGTGGGACCGTCAGGACCTGCCGACGCGGGGGACCATTGAGGAGATGGCGTCGTCCGCGCTGGTGGATATGCTGTCCTCGGTGATGGCCGACATCCACGAGACCCTGCACGGGTAAGCGCCTCTGCACAGAGCTTGTGGCCTTTTTGAGCGCCGCCGGAGAAATCCGGCGGCGCTTTTGTGTGGGCGAAGGGCGGTGGAGCGCGGCGGAGAGAAAAGCAGATGGCTGGAGGGGTTGCGCAAGACGGGGCGGGCGGAACAGAGGCGGATGCTGTGGTTGGGGCCATGGTGGTGGGGCGGTGTATTCGACGCGGGGAAGGGTGGAAAACGCGGCGGAGGGGTTGCAGAAGTTCGCATGGCGGTGCACAAAGGAGAGTGGGAACCTGTTCGAGAAACAACCGTAGACCGCCAGTGGAGGCACTATGAGCTTGAAGCAGCCACAGGACCAGCCGGGGCACAAGCAGGCGTCCGAGAAGGACGTGTTTGACCTGCGGGAGGCCGTGCGCCGCTATATCGTCTGCTATACTGGAGCCGATGCGGACCGCGCCAATTCGCGCGATGTGTATAAGGGGATGGCCTTCGCACTGCGCGAGCGCCTTGCCGGGCAGTGGATTGCCACACAGCGGGCCTATTATGAAAGCGACGCCAAGCGTGTGTACTATTTGTCGCTGGAATTTCTGGTGGGCCGGTCGCTGAAGAATACGATTCTGTGCTTGGGGCTGGAGGACGAGGCCAAGGCTGTGGCCGATGATTACGGCTTGAGCATGGACGAATTGGAGGAAATGGAATGGGACGCCGGGCTGGGCAACGGCGGCCTTGGGCGGCTGGCCTCGTGCTTTATGGACTCGCTGGCGACCAAGGGCTACGCGGCGTACGGGTACGGCATCCGCTACGAATTTGGCATCTTTTGGCAGCTGATTGAAAACGGACGGCAAGTGGAGCGCCCGGACAACTGGATGCGCTTTGGCAGCCCGTGGATATTCGAGCGGGAAGAGTTCTTGTACCCGGTGCAGTTTGGCGGCTACGTGCGCGTGCTGACAGACGAGCAAGGGCACGAGCAACGCGTGTGGGTGGGCGCAGAGCATGTGCTGGCCGTGGCGTGCGATATGCTGGTTCCGGGGTACAAGAACGGTGTGGTCATCAATATGCGCTTGTGGGCGGCCAAGGCCAGCCGCGAGTTTGGCTTGGAGGACTTTCAGGCGGGCGACTATATTGGTTCTGTGCAGGACAAGGCCGTCAGCGAAAATATCTCCAAGGTGCTCTACCCCGACGACTCGCGCGTTGAGGGACAGGTGCTGCGGCTGAAGCAGCAGTATTTCTTTGTGGCCGCGACGATTAAAGACATCGTGCGGCGCTCGCGCAAGCAGGAGGGCGGCATTGCGGCCATGCCGCACCGGGTGGCCGTCCAGCTGAACGACACCCACCCCGCCATTGCCATCCCAGAGATGATGCGCGTGCTGGTGGATGAGGAAGGGTTGGACTGGGACGAAGCGTGGCGTGTGTGCGTGAGTACGTTCTCATACACCAACCACACCTTGCTGCCCGAGGCCTTAGAGCACTGGCCCGTGGAGACGCTGGAGCGCGTACTGCCCCGGCATATGGAAATCATCTACGAGATTAACGCGCGTTTCCTTGAAACCGTGCGTATCCAATACCCGGGCGATGACGATATGCTGGAGCGGATGTCGCTCATTGACGAACAGCATGGCCGCCGGGTGCGGATGGCGCACTTGGCCCTCGTGGGCAGCCACAAGGTCAACGGCGTCAGCGCCTTGCATACGGACCTGTTGCGCACGCGCGTGTTTAAGGACTTTTACCGGTTGTTCCCAAGGCGTTTTGTAAACATGACCAACGGCGTGACGCCGCGCCGGTGGGTGCGGCAGGCCAACCCGGATATGTCGGCGCTGATTACCGAGGCCATTGGTCCGGACTGGGTCACCAACCTTGGGAAGTTGGTGAAACTCAAACCCCTCGCCGAGGACGCGGAATTCCGCCGCCGCTGGTACGAGGTGAAACAGCGGAACAAGGAGCGCCTGTCGCGCTATATGCTGCCGCGCGCACGGGTGCTGGCGCCGCCGGAATTTTTGTTTGATGTGCACGTGAAGCGCATCCACGAATACAAGCGCCAACTGCTCAACGTGCTGCACGTCATTACGCTGTACAACACGCTGAAAAATACGCCGCCGAACGTGTGCCCGCTGGGATGCGTGCCGCGTATGGTCATCTTTGGTGGCAAGGCGGCTCCGGCGTACACCATGGCCAAGCTGACCATCCGCCTTATTCATGCGGTGGGAGCGGTGGTGAATAGCGACCCGGACACCAATTCCCTGCTGCGGGTAGGGTTTGTGCCGAACTACTGCGTTTCCAACGCGGAGAAGATTATTCCGGCCACGGATTTGTCCGAGCAGATATCCACTGCCGGGACCGAGGCATCGGGCACGGGCAATATGAAGTTCGCCCTCAATGGCGCGCTGACCATCGGCACCATGGACGGCGCAACCGTGGAGATGGCGCAGGAGATTGGCGAGGACTTGTTCTTCATATTCGGCATGCATACGCCGGAGGTCGCCGCGCTGGTGGAAAAAGGGTATACTCCCAGACGATACTATGAAGAGGATTCTCAGTTGCGCGAGGCCGTGAACATGATTCGCGACGGCTTCTTCTCCCCGCGCGAGAAGGACATCTTCCGGCCCATTACGGATTCATGGCTGGAGAATGGCGACAAGTACATGGTGATGGCGGACTACCGCTCCTATATCGACGCGCAAACCCGTGTGGCGGAGCTGTACATGGACCGGGAGGAGTGGACCCGGCGGTCCATCCTCAACGCGGCGGGCATGGGGCACTTTTCCAGCGATAGAACCATCCGCCAGTATGCAGAGGAAATTTGGCAAGCCCAGCCCGTGCAAAATGGCAAGCGGCGTTAACGGTTGCGACGAACCGTGACTTGGCGGCGGCAGCCGCCGGAGGGGGTTGTATGGCACAGCAGCAGGAACAGGGGGCTTCGGGCCAGTACCTGAGCTTTGTCTTGGCCGGGGAACTGTACGCCTTGGATATTTCCAAGGTGCGAGAGGTGCTGGAAGTGCAGGAGGTGACGCGCATTCCGCGGACGCCGGACTTCTTGAGCGGGGTCATTAACCTGCGCGGCAACGCGGTGCCGGTGGTGGATATGCGCCTGAAGTTTGGCATGTCCGCCACGGAATACACCGTGAATACCTGCATCATCATTATGGAAGTGCGCCTTGACGGGGACGAGCTTATCCTTGGCGCGCTGGCGGACTCCGTGCGCGAGGTCATTGAGCTGACGCCGGATGAAATCAAGGCGCCGCCGCGCATGGGGACGACCATAGACACCAATTTCATCAGCGGCATGTCCAAGCAGGATGAGCAGTTCATCATGCTGCTGGATATCGACACGGTGTTCTCCGCCGAGGAGTTGCAGGCGGTGCGCCTTGCCGACGCCACAGGCCCCATGGAGGCCGCGGCCGAGGCAACGCAAAAAGAAGAGACCCGGCCACTGGAAGCTCCGGCAGCCGAGTCTGAATCCGCAGGTGAGGGCGCTCAGGCGCAGACGCCCCAATCGTGACGCGCCGCCCTAATGCACGGGCGGCGCACTGTGGCGCGAGGCGTCGTGAAGCAACTGCTCAATCTTGAGCGGTTCTGGCTTGTCCTGCGCCTTGTGCAGGCTGAGGGCGTCCTTGGGGCATTTGCTGACGCAGACGCCGCAGCCCATGCACTTTTCGGCGTCCACATGGGCGGCCTTGTCCGCCACGGACAGAGCACTGAACTGGCAATAGTCGGTGCACAGCCCACATCCCACGCACGCCGCCGTGTCCACGGCGGCGAGAAATCCTGACGAACACAACATCTGAACGCCGTTGCGCTGGGCCTGCATGGCTCCGCAGCAGCAGCTGCAGCAGTTGCAGATGGCGTAATAGCGCTCCAGCATGGCTTCCTTAAAGAACACATGATGGACGTGCCCGCGCTCATCCTCGGCCCTGAGGATCTCCACGGCTTCGTCGGGCGTTATCCAGCGCGATTTGCTGGGGTGGTGCTCTGCGATAAAGCTGGCAAAGGGCTCGCCCACGATGAGGCACACATCAATGGGCGTGCACGGGTTCTCGCGCAGCTCGCGGCAGGGGCAATCAAGGGCGATGATGTGGTCCGGGTTGCGCAGAACGATGTCGCGCGCTTTGTTGTAGGGAATGACGTGCTCAAGGTCGCGGATTTCAATGTCGCGCCCCACCTGCACCAGCTTGACGGCATCATCCAGCGGCACGGCCTTGCCGTGGTAGGAGTCCGCCCACGAAAAGCGCGCGGACATGCCGGTGCCTTCCTCGGGGTGCAGGGGGTAGAGCTTGTCCATAAGCCAGACAAGCGGGCGCGCCAGTTTTGTCAGCGGGTGCTGGCCCGTGCCCACGCCTATGTAAAAATAGCACCACCGGCCATAGATGTAGCCGTGGAGTTTCTCCAGCCACGTATAGCCGGGGATGGTGTCGGCCTCCCGCAGGTAGGCGATGGTGGAGCGCCGTACCGGGAGCTTTTCAAGGAGTTCGGTAAAGGTCATCAGAACCAGATCTCCATTCGCAGGCCGCGTGCGTCGCGCGGGACGCTTTGAGAAGGGAGCCTGCGCGATTGAGGTGAAGAGATGTCTGCCTCCGTCGCCAGATAGGCGGCTGTGGACAGGCAGACGAGTGCGTCGAGTATGTCGTCGACCGTCGCGCTGCGAAAGGCGCCTGAAAGCGCGATGTCGTGAAATCCGGTAATGTGGCGGCTGAGCAGGGCCATGCGCTGCAAAACGCCGGGAGCCGCGTGTTTGGACGGCAGCACCTGCCCCGCAAGGCGCGCAAAGGCAAGCTCCGGGTGACACTCCACAATGCGGTCCTGCAGGGCGGGCTGGGCGCAGAGTGCTTCGTCGGCTTCAATGAGCTTGGGGACAATGCCCCAGACGGGAAGCCCCGCGCCAACGCCGCGGTGCTCGCGGTGCAGGGTCTGAAAGACCTTGGGGCTGCCTCCATGGCCGTAGACGGCCTCGCGCGGCGGGGCGAGAAAAACGCGGGAACCGGCCTTTACGTCCGGGCCGGAGCGGGCCGCAAGTTCCTTGCGCGCCAGCTCGTCGCACTGGCGGACGTCCCCGCGTGAGGGCAGGCCAAGGGGCATATCCACGGCCACGGCGTCGCAGTCCGCAGTGAGTGTGACCACCTCCGCAAAGGTTGCGGCAAGGTGCATGCTGGGTGCAGAGGGGCAGGGCCAGTCATCGGCGATGGCCACCACCCAGCCGTCCCGCGTGCCGTCCACGCCTGCAATCATGCTATGGCCTGACGCATGCGGGTGAGCAGCGTGGTCATGATGTCGCGGCGCGAAACGGGCAGGGCTTCGCCGATGGAGTCCATGAGTTCGTAGAGGTTTGGCAAGACGTCCATAAGGAATTGGTGCCCCGCCTGCGTTAGCTGCACGGTGAGCTTGCGGCGGTCGCCGGCGAATTTTTGGCGCATGACGTGGCCTTCGCGCTCCAGCCCATCCAGCAGGCCGGTCATGGTGGCGCGGGTGACTCCGGCACCGGAGGCCAGCTCCGATGGCGTCATGCCGCCATGTGGGGCATCAAAAAGCAGGGCGAGGACGGTGAAGCGCCCTTCGGAAATGGCACCCTTGAAAAAGCGGTCCTCAAGGCAGCGGGCCATGGCCGAGGCGGTTTCCATAAGTTCCACCACCGCCTGCACGGCGGCGGTATCCCGGCCGGGCAGCATGGCGAACAGCGACATCAGTGCGTCGAATTTTGTGGTTGCGTCGTAGTCGGACATGACAACTCCATCACGTGATTAGGATTGGCTATAATGTAAGGAGCCTAATGGTTTCCGTCAACAGCGCAGAGGTTGTTATTCCTGCTTTGATGTGAGAATACAATGAATGAATCCGGTCCCTTCCAATACCGCAAGACTCTGGAGGATGAGACGTGACTGACGCTTCTTCTGTTTCCGGTGTTACAGGTGGAGAGACGGGCGATATCGCGCAATTGGTAACACAGGGCCTCACGGAGCGCGCCCGGTCCATTGTGCCGTGGTTTCAGCAGAATATGCCGCACTACTACTTCCGCACGCACGACACGGCGGAGCAGATTCGGCACATTCAAGGCCTCATATCGGCGGATATCACCACCGATCGCCACGCCCTCGCCCTCAAGAGTCCCTGCGGGACGAAGGTGACGTACATCTCTCCGGGCGGCGAGCCCGCCAAGCTCATGGCCGCGCTGGATGAGCTGTCCGAGGAGACCATCCTCAACGCCCGCATGTATGCCAGCAAGGACGACCTGCTGCGGCTGGATACCTTCATCATGTCCCCCCAACAGACCGTGGACCGTCACGGCGCGGCCTTTGCCGCCGCCATGAATGAACTGCGCAAAGCAGGCCTGCTGCCGGAGGACGAGATTCCCGCCTTTGAGGACTTCCTTGCGACGGCCACGGGCGACTGCGTGGACAAATTTGAAGTGGACCGCGCCGTGCGGCACTTTCAGGTCTACAAGGATGTCAGCGATGGCGACAGGGTGCTGGTCTACCGCGAGGACGAAGTCTACTCCGGTGAAACGCGCATCATGGTTGCCATGACTTCACCGCCCAAACGCGGCATCAT
Source organism: Desulfobaculum senezii (assembly GCF_054657395.1). Taxonomy (NCBI): domain Bacteria; kingdom Pseudomonadati; phylum Thermodesulfobacteriota; class Desulfovibrionia; order Desulfovibrionales; family Desulfovibrionaceae; genus Desulfobaculum; species Desulfobaculum senezii. Next base: position 961,149 of record NZ_BAAHYU010000003.1, read on the forward strand.
TCAGGAAATGGTGCGCCTTATGGTGCGCTGCGGCTGCAAAGTGGAGCGCGCCTACGGCGATATTTACGATACGCCGGTGGAGCCGTTTGGCATTTTCAGCTTTTATCTCACCGCGTGCGACAGCGCCCCCCTACACCACAAGGCCTCGTGGGAGGCGCTGGAAAGCCAGCTGAGCCGCGTAAAGTGGTACGCGGGCGGGCACGAATTGGAGTGGTTTGCAGACCAGCGCGGGTGGAGCATTTCGCAGGTGATGTTCCTGCACGCGGCAACGGAATTTGCGCACCAGTTTCTGCTGGGCAAGGACCTGTACGCCTACACCGCGCACAACATTATCCACAGCGTGCTGGCGCATCCCGATGCCGCCCAGCAGTTGCTGGACTGCTTCGAGGCCCGCTTCAATCCCGACGATACGGAACGCCTCGCCCACTGCGACGCACGCCTGACGGACCTGCACGCCTATCTGTCCGGCGTTTCGGACGAAGTGGTGCAGGACACCTTCCGGGTGATGGAACTCTTCATCACCTATACCCTGCGCACCAACTATTATCTGCCCAACCGGTTCGCGCTGTCCTTCCGCATGGACCCGGACATCCTCGATCATCTGCCGCCCCTGCGCGGTGTGGCGGAGAGCGATGACAAGCCCTACGGGTTCTTTTTCTTCCACGGCGCGCATTTTCAGGGCTTCCATGTCCGCTACCGCGAAATGGCGCGTGGCGGCGTGCGTGTGGTCACCACCCGCAGTCAGGAAAATTTCGAGCTGGAATCCAACCGCCTGTTTGCCGAAGTCACGGCCCTTGCGCGCTCGCAGCAGCACAAGAACAAGGACATCCCCGAGGGCGGATCAAAGGCTGTTTTGCTCCTTGGGCCGCGCGGCGACATTGACCTTGCGGTGAAGGCCGCGGTGGACGCCATGCTCGACATCATCGTCATGCCAGAGGACCCAGGCGAAGGCTCCTTCACCCTGCCCGGCGTGGTGGACTACTTGAGGCGCGGGGAGATTATCTACCTTGGCCCGGACGAGCACATCTCGCCCTCGCACATCGAGTGGATAGTCGCGCGCGCCCGCAAGCGCGGATTCCGCTGGCCAGCGGCGTTCATGAGCTCCAAGCCCTCGTCGGGCATCAACCACAAGGAATACGGCGTCACCTCTATTGGCGTCATCGTCTTTGCGGAGGAGATGCTGGGCGTTCTTGGCATTGACCCGCACCGCGACAGCTTCCGCGTGAAGTTTACAGGCGGCCCGCGCGGCGACGTGGCGGGCAACGCCATGCTGCTGCTGATGGACCAGTACGGCGAAAATGCCTGCATTGTGGGGGTAACGGACGGGCACGGCGCGGCCTTTGACCCCACAGGTCTGGACCACGGCGAACTTCGGCGGCTTATTGCCGAGAACCGGGGCATCCGCGAGTTCGACCCAGCTAAGCTGAAGGGCGGCAAGGCCGCCGTGGCCGGGACGGATACGCCCGAGGGCGTCCGCATGCGCGACAGCCTGCACAACACCGCCGAGGCAGATATATTCATCCCCTCCGGCGGCCGGCCGGATACCATCAACGACGCCAACTGGAACGAGTTCCTGCTGCCGGACGGGCGCCCCTCGGCCAAGGCCATCGTCGAGGGCGCGAACATCTTCCTCTCGCCCGGAGCGCGGGCGCATTTGCAGGACCATGGGGTGCTCATCATGCACGGGGCCAGCGCCAACAAGACCGGCGTTATCTGCTCGTCCTACGAGATTCTGGCCGGGCTGACCCTCAGCGAAGAGGAGTTCCTCGCCATCAAGGAAGAATACGTGCAGCAGGTGCTGGACATTCTGCGGCTGCGTGCCCGCAGCGAGGCGCGCATGATGCTGCGGGAGTACAAGCGCTGCGGCGCCTGCAAGCCCCTTACCGCGCTGACTATGGAGCTCTCCAAGGAAATCAACACCATTGCCGACCAGCTTGCCGCGGGCTTGCGCATGGGGCGCACCATTCACGCCGACCCGGAACTGCGCAAGCTGGTGCTGGAGTATTGCCCCGCCGTGCTTTCGCAGAAGTACGCGGACCGCATCTTCTCGCGCATACCCGAGGGGCATTTGCAGGCCATGGTGGCGGCGTATGCGGCATCGCGTATCGTCTACGCCGAGGGGCTGGGCTGGTTGCCGCGCATCAGCGAGATTCGCGACGTGGGCGAGGCCGTGCAGATTTATCTGCAGCAGGAGCGCCGGATGTATGAGCACATTCAGCATCTGGACCACGCCGCAGTGCAGGACCGCGAGGAACTTCGCGACATCGTCGCGCAGGCCGGGTGCCGCTACATGACGGAGCGGATGCTTGGACTGCACTAACGGGCGCTGCGCGTCAAAAACGGCCCGCATCAGCGGGATTCGGTGCGCCACACCGCATGCACCGCGAGTGATGCGGCCACCGGTATGAAAAAGAATGCACCGGAGGGTGGAATGGGCGTATTGTCTGTTCCCTCTCCGGTGCGTTATGTGTTACATGGCGTAATCATTGGTAGAAATCCCGCCGCATGGCGTGCCCGGCGCGGCCCGGCGGCACTGGCGCCAACCATCAAGACTGCAAGGCTCGACATATGCTGCTCAACGAACATCAAAGCAAGCGACTTTTTGCCGAGGCCGGGATAGCCGTGCCCGAAGGCGTGCTGGTCTCGGAAGCGAATCTTGAACGTGTGAAGCCGGAGTGGCCACTGCCGTGGTTCTTGAAGGCGCAGGTGCTGGCGGGGGGGCGCGGCAAGGCTGGCGGCATTTTGCGCATTGACGCGCCGGATGATTTTGTCCCCTACGCCCATAAGCTCCTTAGCATGAGCATTAAGGACAAGGACGTGCCGCTGCTGCGCCTTGAGCGTGCGTGCGACTATTCGCGGGAGTTTTACTGCTCGTTCGCCATCTCGCGCGAGAGGGGGTGCCTTGTGTTTACCGTTGGGCGGCAGGGTGGCATGGATGTGGAGAATCTGGACCTGCACAATCTGCTGGTGCAGCGCGTGGGCATGTCCAGCGGCCTCAAGAATTACCACATTCGCGCGGCATTCTTTCATCTGGGGATTGAGAAGCACCATTGGCCGGGCTTTTTCGAGTTTGTGCGCAACCTCTACAAGGCTGTGACGGATTTCAGCCTGCTTCTGGCGGAGGTGAACCCCCTCGTCATGAACGACAGCGGCGAGTGGACCGCCCTCGACGGCAAGGTGGAAGTGGACGACAACATGTTGCTGCAGCACTCCGACTTGGAGCGCTTCTACACGCCCGAACACGCCTCTCGCGAGGAGAACCGCGCCCGTGAAGCCGGGTTGTCCTTTCACACACTCTCCGGGCGTGTCGGCCTGATGGTCAACGGCGCAGGCCTTGCCATGGCCACCATGGACCTGCTGAATCTGTCCGGACTGCCCGCAGCGAACTTTATGGACCTCGGCGGCGCAGCTGACCTTGACCGCGTACGCACCGCCATGAAACTCCTGTTCGAGGACGCCGCCGTCGAGACCGTTTTCATCAACATTTTCGGCGGCGTTCTCTCGTGCGAGAAAGTCGCCCTCGCCCTGACCGAAGCCCTTGACGGGCAGCCCCCGGCCAAGCCCCTTGTTGTGCGGTTGTCCGGCAACCTTGCCGACAAGGGCCGCGCCCTTCTCGCCGAGCTTGGCGAGCCGAAACTCTACATCGTGTCCGAGATGCACGACGCCATCGCCACCCTCAAGGACCTTGACGGCTCCTCCTACGAGCCGCGCTCCAGTGGCGTTGTCACCAGCAGTTTGCCCGCATTTTCTCCGCAGCCCTTCCCCGCGTCTCTTCCCTTCGAAGAGGGCATGCAGGTACTGGTGCAGGGCATTACCGGGCGCACTGCGCAGTTCCACACCCGGCTCATGCGGGAATACGGCACCAAGATTGTTGCAGGCGTGACGCCCTTCAAGGGCGGGCAGTACGCGCAGGACGTCCCCGTTTTCAACAGCGTGGAAGAAGCCATGGAGCTGAACAACATTCGCGCCAGCATCATCTTCGTCCCCGCCGCCTTTGCCCCGGACGCCATCCTTGAGGCCGCGCAGAATGGCATAGAATGGGTGGTGTGCATCACCGACGGCATCACCCAACAGGATATGCTTATGGTGCGTGAGCAGCTACGCGGCACAGGCACCAAGCTCATCGGTCCCAACACCCCCGGCGTCATCGCCCCCGGACGCACCAAAATTGGCATCATGCCCAAGCATGCGTTCTCGTCCGGTCCCGTCGCCATTCTCTCCCGCAGCGGAACCCTCACCTACGAGGCCGCAGCGCGTCTTACCGGCGCAGGCATAGGCCAATCCCTCTGTCTCGGCATCGGCGGCGACCCCTTCGTGGGCACAACCTTCAAGGATATGCTCGCCCCCCTCGCCGAAGACCCCAACACCAAAGCCGTGGTCATTCTCGGTGAAATTGGTGGCCGCGCCGAAGAAGACCTCGCCGCCTACGTCAAGGAGACCGGCTTCAGCAAGCCCATCGTCGCCTTCATCGCCGGACAGACCGCGCCCCCCGGAAAGCGCCTCGGCCACGCCGGAGCTATTCTCGAATCCGGGCGCGGCGTCGAGGAAAAACTCGGCGCCATGGTCAAAGCCGGTTTCGTCATCTGTCCCGACCTCTCCAATCTGCCGCGACTCGTCGCCGAAGCGCTGGCGCAACAAGCTGAAGTCGCGTCAGTGTAACGAGCCGGGGGGGGCAACAGGAAGCGGCGGAAGAGTGAAGAGAGTGCTCCGCAGGCCAAAGGGCCGCGGGCCCTTTGGAATCCCATTTGCGCACATGCCGGTTGCCTTTGAAATGGCCGGTCGTCACCCCTGACGGCTCTCGTCCATGTGGCTGGGAAGATTTTTTGGTGGGGCGTTGGCGCTGTGTGAAGGGCGGCGAGAATCCCTGTTCGGGCACTGGAAAAAGAGGGAAAGCATAAAGCAGAAGACCCCGCCCGCCAACCTCTATTTTCAGGAGCGGCTTCCGCTCCTGAAAATCCTAAGGATTGTTAAGGAAATTATTTCCTTAACCCGCCGGAGGCCAAAAAGAGTGAAGAGAGTGCTCCGCAGGCCAAAAGGCCGTGGGCCCATTGGAATCCCATTTGCGCACGCGCCGGTTGCCTTTGGAAGGGCCGGTCGTCACCCCTGACGGCTCTCGTCTATGCGGATGGGAAGAGGTTTTGGGGGCGTTGGCGCTGTGTGATGGGCGGTGAGAATCCCTGTTCGGGCACTGGGAGAAAAGGGAAGGCATAAAGCAGAAGACCCCGCCCGCCAACCCTTATTTTCAGGAGCGGCTTCCGCTCCTGAAAATCCTGGGGATTCTCAAGGGAATCATTCCCTTGAGCCGCCGGAGGCATAAAAAAGTCAGTTATCACAGCCCCCACCTTGGTCCTCAGGACCTTGGTGGGGGCTGTGTGTTTTAGGCGTTGGTGGGGTGGTTTTGCATGAGGTCTTTGAGCCAGTCGGGCACGCGGGTGGGGCGGCCTTCTGGTGTGACGCAGGCGTGCTGTGTCATGCCGGTGGCGTGCAGGACGGAGTTGTCTTCGTTGTAGAGCTCGTAGGAGAAGGTGATGGAGGCGCGGCCCCATTCGGAGATGGTGGTGTAGACGTTGACGAGCTCGTCGTAGCGGATGGGGCGTTTGTAGCGGGCTTTGGCTTCCCGGACGGGCAGGAACAGGCCGCGTTGTTCCACGGTGTTGTAGCTCATGCCGAAGGAGCGGATGAGGTGGCTTCTAGCGCGTTCGAAAACGTGGAGATACTCGGCGTAGTAGAGCACCTGCATGGCGTCGGTCTCCCCGTAGGAGACGCGGTGCTGATAGCAAATGGGGGGCTGAGTCATTGGCGAAACCTCTGTATGACCCGGTGCAGAAGCGAATGTCCGGGGTTGATGTGGACGCCGGTCTGTGAGGCGTGGTGTTCGGAAAAAGCGGCAAGCTGATGCGGGCTGTGCGGATGCTGGGTCAGCATGAAGGGCGCGGGGGTATCGGTGTGCACCTTGAGGCCGACGGGCGTGTAGTGATCGCAGGCGATGAGTACGGCCGGGGCGATGTCCTGCGTGCTGGCCAGAAAAGGCCCAACGACGGCGCGGTCAAACAGTTCGATGGAGCGCACCTTGCTGGCGATGTCGCCGCGGTGGGCGCAGTCGTCGGGGGCTTCGACGTGCAGGAGGACGAAGTCGCCGCCGGAGCGGAGATGCTGGATGGCGGCTTGAACTTTGGCGGCGTAGTCGGTGGCGATGGTGCCTGTGGCTCCGGGAATGGACGGGACGTGCATCTCCGCGGCGTGGCCGAGACCTTTGAGCAGGTCCACGGCGGTGATGATGGCGCCGTTGTGCCCGGTGGCGGCGGTGAAATTGGGCAGGCGGAGCGGCGCGCCCTGACTCCACGGCCAGAGGGCGTTGGCGGCAATGCCGGGAAAGGTGGCGCGCAGTTCATGCTCCGCGTTAGCGAGAAAGGCGGCAAGGGGCGCGTGGTGTTGAAGCGTCGTGATGTCCGGGGCAATTGATTGACCGATGATGTCGTGCGGCGGGCGGATGCGGATGCTGGATGCTGGCCCGTTGGCGCCGCCGCGCTCTATGAGCAGATGCCGGTACCCAAGGCCGGGAACGAGGGTGAAGCGCGGATGCGGAAGGCGCGCGGCAAGGTGCGAGATGATGCGGGTGGCAAGGCGCGGGTCGCAGGCTCCGGCGGTGAAGTCGGCCATGCGGCGGTCGCTGAGGGGACCGGCGAGACTGACGAGATTGAGCCGCCAGACGATGTCATCTGGGCCAAGGTCGCAGTCGCGCGCGGCGGCTTCGATGGGGCCGCGTCCGGTGTGGTGCTGGCGCGGGTTGAAGCCGAGCAGACTCATGCAGGCGACGTCGGACCCGGCGGACATGCCGGTGGGGATGGTGGCGATGGTTCCGGCGCAGCACTGGGCGGCAAGGGCGTCCATGTGCGGCGTGTGCGCGGCTTCAAGGGGCGTGCGTCCGCCGAGGGCGGCGAGGGGATAGTCCGCCATGCCGTCGGCGATGAGAAAGGCAAGTGGTGCGTGCGCCATGGTGTGCAGTGCGTTGTGCGTGCGGTTTTACTGGTCTGTGTGCAGCCCGCGTTTGGGCAACCTTTGGGCAGCGTCTGGGCCGCAAGCGGCGCGGGCGTGTGCTTGCCACATGGGTGCATGATTGGCGCGGCTGCGTCAAATGCATGGGTGAAAAAAAGCGGCCCGCCAAAGTGGCGGGCCGCTTGCAGTGCGGATATGCCGCGCGGGCTACAGGATGCGGAAATGCATTGTCCTGTCGATGGTCAGGCCCATGGCGTCGATGTCGCGCATGGCGGCGTGAATGTCCCCGGCTTTGGCTTCGTGCGTCAGGAAGACCAGCGGCACGCCGCCGCCGTCGATGGACGGCTTTTGGGTGGCCTGCTGGATGCTGATGTTGCGGTCCGCCATGACTCCGGCGATGTCGCGCAGTACGCCTGCCCTGTCCGGCACGATAAAGCGTAGATAGTGCAGGGACACGGCGTCGTCCAGGTCCAGAATGTCGGCCTTTGGCAGGGCTGGGTCAACGAAACCGAGGTTGTTGGGCGCGGCGTCGCGGGCAATGGCCATGATGTCTGCCAGCACGGCGCTGCCTGTGGGCTTATCGCCGGCACCCTTGCCGTGGAGCACCACAGGGCCAGCGCCGCCCTCAAGGCGGATGGCGTTGTAGGCACCGGACACGGAGGCCAGCAGGTTATCCTCGGGCACGAGGGCGGGGTAGACGCCCGCCTCGACCTTGCCGTCCACAAGGCGCGCCTGCGCCAGCAGCTTGATGCGGTAGCCGAACTTCTGCGCAAAGCGGATGTCCATGGGCGTGACCACGGTGATGCCGGTGACGGGCAGGCTGGCAAAGGGATAGTTGCGGCCAAAGGCGAGGCGGATGAGCAGCGTCAGCTTGTGGGCTGCGTCAATGCCCTCGATGTCGAGCGTGGGGTCCGCTTCGGCGTAGCCTTTGTCCTGCGCGGCGGCGAGGGCTGTGTTGAAGTCCAGCCCTTTGTCGGTCATCTCTGTGAGGATGTAGTTCGCCGTGCCGTTGAGGATGCCGAGAATCTTGTGAATGCTGTTGCCAGCAAGGGATTCCTTCAGCGGGTCCACAACGGGGATGCCGCCGGCGACGCTGGCTTCAAAACCGAGATGGACGTTCTTTTCCGCCGCGAGGGCGAAGAGGTCCATGCCGTTTTCGGCCAGCAGAGCCTTATTGGCGGTCACGGCGTGCTTTCCGGCGGAGATGGCTTCTGTAATGAGCTGTTTGGGGAAGTCGATACCGCCGGTGAGCTCCACAACGATGTCGATGTCCGGGTCGTCGATAAGGGCGCGGTAATCCGTAACCGGAGTGGCGCCGATGGCTTCCACGCCGGGCCGTCTGTGCTCACTGCGGATGAGCACGGATTTGATGCGGATGTCCTTGCCGGTACGACGGTGGATGTCGTTGCGGCTTTCCTCAAGAACATCGGCAAGCCCCTGTCCGACGGTGCCGAACCCGGCAAGACCGATGTTGATGACCTGTTTGTCTAGCACGTCTTGGCTCCCTCCAGAACCTTCTTGATGCCACGAATGGCTTGCTGTGTGCGTTGTTTATTCTCAATGAGGGCGAAGCGTACATAGTCGTCGCCGTAGTTGCCGAAGCCAAGCCCCGGCGATACGGCCACGTGGCCCTCGGTGAGCATCATCTTCGAAAATTCCACGGAACCCATGTCGCGGAACTGTTCCGGGATTTTGGCCCACAGGAACATGGTTGCCTTGGGCGGGGTGACGTCCCAGCCGATGCGGTTCAGGCCGTCGCACAGAACGTCGCGGCGGTCCTTGTATACGTCCACAATCTCCTTCACGCACTCCTGCGGGCCGTTGAGGGCCACGGTGGCGGCGATCTGGATGGGCTGGAAGATACCGTAGTCGAGATAGCTCTTGATGCGGGTCAGCGCCTGCACCATGTCGCGGTTGCCGCAGCAAAAGCCCATACGCCAGCCGGCCATGGAATAGCTCTTGGACATGGAGAAGAACTCCACGCCGACTTCCTTGGCGCCCTTGGCCTGCAGGAAGCTGGGGGCCTCGTAGTCGTCGAAGGTGAAGTCCGCGTACGCCAAATCGTGGATGACGCGGATGTTGTTCTCCATGGCGAAGTCCACAATCTTCTGGTGGAAGGCCAGGTCCACAACTTCGGCAGTGGGGTTGTGCGGGTAGCAGTAGATGAGCAGTTTCGGCTTGGGCCATGTCTGGCTGACGGCCAGCTCAAGGTCCGCGATGAAGTCGCGCTCCGGCCCAATGGGAATACGGCGGACGTCAGCACCGGCAATGACGGCGGAATAGGGATGGATGGGATAGGCCGGGTCCTGCGTGAATACGACGTCACCGGGCTGGAGCATCGCTAAGGCAAGGTGAGCAAGGCCTTCCTTGGAGCCCATGGTTGCCACGCATTCCTGATCCGGGTCCAGATAGACGCCAAAGCGTCTGGCGTACCAATCGCCGATGGCGGCGCGCAGGTTCGGGATGCCACGGGATGCGGAATATCTGTGGTTGACCGGCTTTTGCGCCGCCTCGCACAGCTTGTCGACGATGTGCTGGGGCGTAGGCGTATCGGGGTTGCCCATGCCAAGGTCGACGATGTCGATGTTCTGCCGACGCAGCTTCATTTTCAGCTGGTTGACCACGGCGAACACGTACGGTGGCAGACGGTGCATTCTGGGGAAGTCATTGCTCATGCGACACTGCTCCTTAAAGTATAGACGGAAGGGCACGGAGACGACCGTGCCATGTGCCGGTATTCCAAGTGCCTTGCCACTTTAGGGAAGGTGGTGCTCCCTGTCAAAGCGGGATGCCTGAATATGAGCGGGGGGAGGGCGGCTCCGCCCGCTGGAAACAGGCTGGAACCGGAAATGGCCGGCAGGGCCTGCTTACTCGAACAAATAGGCGTACTGTGCCGCTACGGCATCGGTACGCCCTGCGAGGGCCTCTGCGGTTGCTGCCACATTGGCAGCGGTAACGATACCTGCCTCGGAGGCAAGGTAATGCGTCAAAACGTTATCATTGGACGAGAAAATCCACACCGCGCTGTAGGCGGAACCAATCTCGGGGCGAGAGGGGAACTCCTGCTTGGTCTTGATGACCAGCTTGATCTTTTTCTCATCCTTGGCGGAGAGGGTGAACAGCGAGGAGGAATTGAGGATTTCCTTAATCTGAAAAACGAGCCGGGTGCCGACGTTGTCCACGTCGTCATGCACCACGCTCACCGGGGTGACGCGCAGGGTATCCGGCGTAGCCGGAGTGTCGGGGATGTCCTGTGCGGGGGCGGCTTCCTGCGCAAGGGCGCAGGGCGCGGCCAGAAGGGCCACGAGGAGAGCCGAAAAGAGGATGGTGAGCAGGCGCTGTACCGATGCCATGAGTGCGCGTTTCCTTACTGTTTTCGAAAGGGGCGTAAGCCGTTACGAGGCATCAGGTTTGCGAGCTAAACGCCGTCTTGTCAAGAGAAGTCTTTTCCTTGAAGAAAGCGTCAACCAGCTCGCGGTCCTCTGCCAGAATGCGCAAATCCGCCACTGGCATGGGGTCCGGGCGGTTGCCGTGCATGCGCAGGGCGCGGTCCACAAAATCTGCCAGGATGAAGGACGCGCGGATGTGCTTGACGATGGGCTGTGGGCCCCACACCACATGCAGGTTTAGCACGGTTTGGCGCTCCTCGCCGCTGGCGATGAGGTTGCCGGTGTGCATGAGGGCCTCGCGCGCGGAGTGCGGAAACATGCCGGACCACTCGGCGACGCGGTTGATGAAGGCGGGCATCACCGCAATGTAATAGAGCGGATCGATTTTCACGGCGATGGACATGCCGGGGACGCCAAGAACCATGGGCGAACGCTGAAACGCCCGGCCAAGCCCCTTGCCGAGGCGGTGGATGGATTCCGAGTAATCCTTGAGCATGCGGCCTCCGTGACGGATGCCCGGACGCCCCTTCCGCTGGGGCCGGTGGCGGTGCGTCCGGCGTTGGTGGATGGCTTAGGCGTTGTAATTCGGCCTGTTTTGCACGGTGAGGACGGCGTCGCGCACAACTTCCTCAATCACTTCCTCGCGCACTGGCTCGCGCAGGACGATGCTGCCGCGCTGGATGTACCGGGCGGGAAGCGTGTTGAGGCTGAGGGCGTAGATGTCCTCAAGGTCCAGCTTATTGGGCTTGTAGCCGTCAAATTCCGGCAGGATGCGAATCATGGCTTCCACAACGCGTTGTTCATTCTTGTTGCGGATATGGGCCAGCGGTGTGCCCTGCACCTTGAGCGCGTCCAGCGCGTCTTGCGTCTTTTTGTCCATGCGACGCTCCTTGTGTTGTTCTGTATATCTAGCATGGGGACAGGGGGACTTCAATTGCCATGCGGCATCTGCGCGGGGACGTGCGGCAGGCGGTGAGGCGGCCTGCAGAGGGTGATGCCTGTTGCGGCAGAATCCATCAACGATGTTTGCTCCCGCAAGTGAATGTATTGCGTAGCCCAAGATATGGAAAAAGCGCAAGAAAAAGCGGCGCATCCGAAATGGATGCGCCGCTGTGATGCGTGGGCAGTGGCGCCGCGCAGTGGCGCGGGCGGTTGGTGCGCTGGCTTAAAAGTCCAGCCGGACGGGACCTGTGGCGTCGGGATGCTTGCGCTTAATCCAGCGCAGAAAACGCCGCGACATTTCGTGGTCCGGGTTGATGGCGAGGGACTTTTCAAGAAAGTGCACGGCCTTTTTGATGTCCTTTTTTTCGTAGTAGGCGCGGGCGATGTTGTGCATGAGGTTGTCGTCCCCGGCGGCGAGGTCAATGGCCCGCAGATAGTGCTTAATGGCGGTGTCGAAGAGGTTCTGCTTGCGCAGGGACACGCCGAAGTCGTTGAACATGTGCTTGTGCTCGGGCTTGAAGTCGCCCTCAACCTCGGCCAGCTGGTCAAACACGTCCTGCGCACGCTGGAGGTTGCCGCGCTTGAGGTAGGTGAGCGCTATGCCAAAGGTGGCGCGGGCGCTTTGCTCCATCTCCTCGGCGGAGCCGGAAATGTCGAACCCTTCGATGGATGTGGACGTGGGGGCGGCATCCGGCGTGGCGATGGGGTCGCGCAGGGGGATGGGGTCGTCCATGGCGACTTTGTCGCCGCCAAGGCCGGACTGGATGTAGAATTCCGGTTCCGGCTGGAAGCGCTCCAGCACGTCGTCGACGGAGACGGTGCGCTTTTTGCCGATGGGGATAAGGCTTTCGTTGATGGGCTGCACCTCGGCCTGCCCATCGCTCGTTTCATTGACCAGCCAGTATTGTTTGACGCGGGTTTTGCGCGTCGTTGCGCCTTGCCCGGTCCTTTTGAGTTCCATTGTCGAAAAGACGCCCTTGATTGGCGTGCGGTCGGACGTATCTGCTGCGGACATGTGAGCCTTGGCTGGCGGTGGTGATGTGCGCCGGTGATGCTCCCGCTGTTGAGCGCCACGGGCCGTGCCGTTTTCCGCGCCGTGATGGGGGCGCGATGCCGCGCTGTGGCGGCGCGGTCTGTCACACAGGGAAATAGCACGGAAGCCGCCCGCCCGCCAAGTCGCGGCAGGGCGCCCGGCGGGGCTTATTGCGCGGCGTCGATGAGCATAAGGATGAGCGCCATCAGCCCAACGCCGATGACGAACCAAAACAGCCGCCACGCTGCGGCGCTGATGCGTCCGTGACGTGGCGGGGCCACAAAGGCGTGGGCCTCGTCGTCCACAGGGGATTCGGGGGGAGAGGCGGGTGTGGGGGGAGAGGCAGGTGTGGGGGGAGACACTGGCGCGTTGGATGCTGCGGGAGTGGCGGCGGATGGCGCATCCGTACTGGGAGCCCTGGGCGGCGCGGGGCGTTGCTGGGTGTCCGGCGCCGGGGCGGCAGCGCGAGCGGAGGACGCAGGGGATGACGGCGCTGGCGCTGCGGCCTTGGCGGCGGAGCGGGGGGGCAGGTTGAGGCGTGTGGCGCGGAGCAGAGATTCCAGAAGCTGTTGCCGCCGGGCGCGGGATTGGAAGCTGACAAGGCCGTGGGTGTAAGTGGCGGCAACCTGCGTGCCGCCGTTCACGGAGGTGAGCGAAAAGGTAAACCGCCGCCCCACATTCAAAAAGGAAAAGGGCGGGCGGGCAATGAGCAGGCCGAAGGTCCGGTTCACCAGCGCCGAGGTGTGCCCCAGCTGTTGCAGGGCGTTGTAGATGGCAAGGAGCACCTCGCCCCGCGGGGCCGCAATGGTACAGACCATTTCGGTCTCCCGCGCGGAGAACGAGATGGAGTCGAGGGTATATCCCGGATGTCGGTCATGGCTTGCCACGGCACCTCCACGCCTGAGTCCAGTCCTCATTCTTAAATGCCTGAAACACGGCGCAAAGGCAAATGGATGTCTTACTCGTCCAGCGCGGCAAAGGCCTCCTGCGCGGCTGTAACGAAATGCGTGACCAGTGTGCGGGACTTTCGGCCGTTTGGCGCTTCCACGCCGGTGTGGGCATCCACGGCGGCGGGGCGTGCTGTGGCGATGGCCTCGGCCACGTTGCCGGGGTGCAGGCCGCCAGCAAGGATGACCGGACGCGGGGACAGACGCACCAGTTCGCGGTCCACGCGCCAGTCGTGCGGGTGCCCTGTTGCGCCGGTTGCGCCGGTTGCGGGGTCGAAGGAATCGGTCAGGAAGGCGTCGGCATGTTCGGCGTAGGCACGCACCTGCTGGGCCAACTGCACCATGGCGTCGGGGGTGACCTCCGGCGGGACGATGAGGCTTTTGATGATGCGCAGGTCCGGGCGGCGCTCCTTGAGGGTGGCAAGGAGTTGCGGCGGAACGTCGGCGTGGAGCTGTACGCGCGGGGTGCCCACGGTGTCGCACAGCTGAAGGATGGCGTCGGCGTCTGTCAGGTAGGTGATGACCACAGCGGCGACGTGCGGCGGCAGGTCCGTGACGATGGCCGCGGCCTCCTGTTCGGTGAGGTCTTCGGCGTGCACGGCAAGGCGCAGGGGAAAGCCGAGGCTGTCCACGCCAAGGTCGGTGAGCATTGCGGCCTCGGCGGCATCAATGACGCCCGCGATTTGGATGCGCGGACATACGGGGGCGGAATCGGTTCTGCTCATGGGGCGCTCCGTGGCGGTCAGGGGTGAAGCTCCGCGCGGCCAGCGGCGGTGCCAAGCGCGGCGCGGAGGCGCGATATCAGCGTGCGGCGCACGTCAGCCTCGGGCCGCGAGGTCAGGGCGAGGACGTCGAATCCCGGCGCGGGCGGCGCCGGGAAAAAGGCGGCAAGCCCGTGCTGGCGCGCCAGTGCATGCGCGTGGGCATATTCTCCGTTATCCCATGCTGTCAACGCTTGCGCAAGGGAGGGGAGCGCGGCGCGTGGCGGCATATCCGCCGCTGTAGGCAGTGCGCAGAGCTGCGCCCCGGTGGGCTGGAGCAGACGCGCGCAGGAGGCGGCAGCGGTGGAGGGCCAGAACTCGGGAGCCGCCGTCTGGAGGGTGAAGACAGATTCCATGCTCTGGCCGCCGCCATGGCGCAGGTCGCGGCGCAGGGCGGCACGCGCGTCCTCGGCCGCGAGGAGCTTGCGCCGCAGGTCGTTGGCGGCGCGGCGCAGGCGCTGGATGCGCTGTACGGCGGAGGCCGGGTCCAGACGGTAGGCCGCAACGCGGATGCCAACAAAGGAGCGCCGGAATTCGTTGAGGGCTGCGGTCTCCTTGGCAATGCGGGAGTTGGCCGCCTCATGCATGGGCACCAGCCGCGAGGCGGTGGCAAGGTCCCCTGCCGCGTTGGCGGCCATAATGTCGCGCTCCAGCGCACTGCGCCGGGTGATGAGGGCGTCGATGTGGGCAGAGCGCGTCATGGCGTCCAGCGTGCGGGAGCAGTCGTCCATGTGGGTCAGCAGGTGGTCAAGCTCACTGCGAAGGGCGGTGATGCGCTGGGTCTGGCGTTCAAGAGCATCCGCAAGGCGCCGCTGGCGCGCATCCGCAGGTTCCAGCCGCAGGCAGGTGATGGACGTGCGCATGCGACCCGGAGCGCCGGGAGCCGGGGTGATGCGTGGTATGAGCACTACTGCCGCACCCAAAAGGCGCGGGGCGAGGCGGGCGGCCTCCTGCGGGGGCAGGGCAAGGCCGCATTCCCGCTCGTAGGCGCGGACCAACGGCCATGGCAGAACGGTGAAGCCCGCGCCGGAAAGGGCGCGCGTGACGAGCAGGCGCAGGGCCGGGGCCTGTGCTTGCAGGGCAGGGGGACACCCTTCGGCAAACTGGATGGGCGCGACCACAATGCGTCCGGGGACAATGACAGGCACAAGGCCTGCTGCGGCCTCGGCCATGGCGCGTTGGGCGCGCAGGCGCGCGGCAAGAAGGTCAAGTTCCGTGGCGAGGGCGTGCAAGGCGGACGCGTTGGCCGATTCAGGAGCGTGGCGGCGCAGGGCATGGGAGGATGCATCGGCGTGGCCCTGAAACCAGCGGGCAAGGGCGAGCCAGCACGCGGCGTCCGGAGGCGTTCCAGCGTCCGTCGCTGCCGTAAAATGGCGGGCCGCGCTGTCCGCGTGCCCCCGCGTGAGGCAGGTCATCCCCTGCGCAAAGGGGGCGTCATTTGGGCGCGCCTCGGGCGCTGGCGTGTGCGCGGCGCAGGCGCACAGCACACAGGCAAGAAGCGCCGCAACAAGGAGCCGGACGAGGCGTGGGGAGGCTGATGGATACTGCACAGCCTGTGTATAGCAGACCCTGCCGCCCCGGGGAAGGTGCGGCGGCGCAGGAGGTTAGGGAAGTAGCGCGCGGGCGTCGCGCTCGCTGGTGACGGCGCGCCGGGTGGTGATGCGGCCGCCGTCCAGAACGAGGGCGTGAGTCAGCCCGGGCGGGAGCTCTTCCGCGCGGTGGGCCGTGAGGACGAGGCTGGCTCCGGCCTCGCACAGGTCAGCGATGATGGCGGCAAGGCGGGCGCGGCTTGGGGCGTCCAGCCCGGCGTACGGCTCATCCAAAAGCAGCAGGTCCGGACGCGGCGCAAGGGCGCGGGCGATGAGCAGGCGGCGCAACTGCCCGTAGGACAAACTGCGGATGCTCCGGCCGTTCATGCCTGCCATATCGACAAATTCCATAAGCCGCAGGGCGCGCTCCGTCTGCTCCGGCGATGGCGCGCGCCACAGGGACACGCTGGCAAAAAAGCCGCTCTGCACGAACTCCAGCGCGGTAACGTCGTAGCGGTAGTTGGCTTGAATTTCCGGGGAGACCATGCCGAGGCGGCGGCGAACGCTCCAGATATCCGTCGCCCCGCTGTGGCCGAACCATTCTACAGTGCCGGGCGCCGCGCTGCGGTATTCCGCCGTGACAAGGCGCAGGAGCGTGCTTTTGCCCGCGCCGTTGGATCCCAGCACGGCCCAGCGCTCTCCGGGGCGGATGGTCCAGTCTGCGCCGCTGACGAGGTCGCGCCCGTGACGGCGGACCGATGCTCCGCGCATACGGACCAGAAAGGGCGGCGCATCCGCACACTGCGGCGTGAGTGGGGGCGCGGGCGCGGCGCGGCGTTCGCAGTCCACGGCGGAGCTGTCCCTGATGGCGGCGAGTTCATCTGCGACCGGGCCGTGGCGCGTAATGCGTCCGTCCTCAATGAGCGCGACATGGGTAATGATGCGCGGCAGGTCTGCGCGGCGGTGGGAACAGAGCACAATGGAGGTGCTGGCCGCCGCATCGTCAAGTACGGCGCGCAGGTGCCCGCGTGCGGCGCGGTCCAGTCCGTCAAAGGCTTCATCAAGAAGGAGCACCGCCGGGGCTGTGGCGAGGGCCCGGATGATGAAGACAAGCCGCCCCTGCCCGCGCGAGAGGTCGCGCACGGCGCGCTGGGCAAGGTGCTTTGCGCCATGGGCGGCCAGCAGGGATTGGGCACTGTGCCGTTCATCATCCGTTGGCGGGGAAAAGAGCGCCATGGTGCGGCGTAGCCCGGTGATGATGAGTTCCTCGCCCGTCAGATTGAAGCCGGTGCGCAAAAAGGCGTCCTGCTCGTCTGGTGAGACAACGGCAATGCGGTCACGTGCGGCAAGGGCGTCTGCGGGGGCGCCGTCAAGGTGCCAATGGCAGGCCCCGCGCCCCTGCGCCGGATGCACTGCCCCGCGCAGCAGACGCAGAAATGTGGACTTGCCCGCACCGTTGCGGCCAAGAATGGCCCAGTGCGTTCCCGGAGCAAGGGACCATGTGACGCCGCGCAGGGCAAAGTCGGCTCCGGCGCGGACAAAGGCATTGTAGACGGTAATAATGGGCGTGGCGGCGTGTGCAGGCATGCCCTGTGCGTACACCGGAGGGGCCGGGTTTGGGAAGGGCGGGGTGTGTTTGAGGCAGGCCAACCAGGCAGACGGCGGCTAGAGCCGCCGTCTGCCTGGAACGGTCATAAATTAGCCCTTGAGGGCGAGGGAGTAGAAGTGCTTCAGCATTTCGCTTGGGGCGCGAATCTCCCAGTGCCCGGTGTACTGCGCCCAGCCGTAGAGAAGCAGCAAAACGCCAACGGCGAGAATCACTGGCAGGTAGGGGCTGACGCGGCCAACGCCCGGCGCGGCAGGGGCAAGGCAGTCCTTGACTGGGCAGACGTCCACGCACTTCATGCAGCCGATGCATTCCGGCGAGGTGACGCGGCGCTTTGTGTGCACATGGATGCCGCCCGGGCAGCTGCGGGTGCATTTGCCGCAGTCCACGCAGGCGTCCTCGTCACGGGTGACGGCTAGCGGTGAAAATTTGGAGCACAGGCCAAGCAGTGCGCCATACGGGCACAGGTAGCGGCACCAGAAGTAGGGCACCACAATGCCAAGCAGCCCCAGCACGGCAAAGACCACAACCGCCGTGCTGCTGGGGTGCAGGAAGAATTCCAGCATGCGCGCGTCGGCAGTGATGTTGTAGTTGGACTGCAAAAAGCTCTGGATGCCCCGCGGGCTCATGCGCAGGACGGACAGGGCGAAAAAGGCAAACAGCACGTACTTGATGCTGGAGAGAACCCAGTGCAGGGGGCGCGGCAGGTACAGATGCTTATCCAGCTTTCGGCCCAGCGCGGCCAGCAGGCGCGAGACCAGCCCAACCGGGCAGACGTAGCCGCAAAAGCCCTTGCGCGCCACGAAGGCAATAAGCATGGCGGCAATAAGGATGGTCAGCCCTGCCGGGTGGATACTGTCCCAAATGCCGGTGGTCACCAGCTGTTTGAGGGCAAGCAGGGCGCTGATGGGCAAAAAGGCCTCAACCGCTGGGGGGCGGGGAACAAAGGCCTCGGAGGCGCCGGACGCCCAGCTAAGAAAGAGCCAGAACCGCCACCCGACATACAGGCAAAACACCGCAAAGGCGGCCTGCACAATCAGGCGGACAGTGGAAGGGGATATGGGGTGGTTGCGCGGCATACGTCGTCCTTGTCTGTGGATGAGGAGTAGTGCGCCTGCAGCAGCGGCGCGTCCGCCCGTGGCTACTCCTTTCAGTGCCGCGCCGCAAGTTTGTGCACGTTGTGCAAAAGTGGCGCCCCGCCGACGCTGGGGCAAAAAAACGGCCCGAACGCAGTGCGTCCGGGCCGGTGGTGCTCGTGGTGCGGAGAGGGGAAGCTAGAGGATTTGCTGCATGAACAGCTTGGTGCGTTCATGCTGGGGGGACTCGAAGAAGTGCTCCGGCGTACCGACCTCGACAATGCGTCCGGCGTCCATGAAGACCACGCGGTCCGCCACCTCGCGGGCAAAGCCCATTTCGTGGGTGACCACGGCCATGGTCATGCCCTCGCGGGCCAGCTTGACCATAACGTCCAGCACTTCGCCGATCATTTCCGGGTCCAGCGCCGAGGTCGGCTCGTCAAAGAGCATGATCTTGGGCTTCATGGCCAGTGCGCGGGCAATGGCCACGCGCTGCTGCTGGCCGCCGGAAAGCATGGCCGGAAAGGCGTCGGCCTTATCCGGGATGCCCACCTTGTTCAGCAGGTGCATGGCGGTCTCTTCCGCCTCGGGCTGCGGCACCTTTTTGAGTTTCATGGGAGCCATGGTCAGGTTGTGCAGGACGGTCTTGTGCGGGAAGAGGTTGAAGCTCTGAAAGACCATGCCCAGTTCCTGACGGATGGCATTGATGTTGTTTTTGGGGTCGCAGACGTTTTGGCCGTCCACGGTAATGGTCCCGGCGTCGATGGTCTCCAGCCGGTTGATGGAGCGCAGCAGCGTGGACTTGCCCGAGCCGCTGGGACCGATGATGACGACCTTTTCGCCGCGCTCGATATCGAGGGAGACGTTGTCCAGCGCCCGCAGCGTGCCAAAGCACTTGCTCACGTTCTGGATGCGGATGATGGGGTCAGTCGCGGTCATAGTAGTTCAACCTTGTTTCCATGTTGCTGACGACCTTGGACAGCAGCAGCGTGATGACGAGGTACACAAGGGCGACCATGGTGTAGGCCTCGAAGTAGAAAAAGGACTCGCTGGCGAACTCGCGCCCGCGGCGCAGCAGGTCGGCCACGGCAAGGATGGAGACGAGGGAGGAGTCCTTGAGCAGGGCGATGAACTCATTGCCCACAGGGGGCAGGATGGTGCGCCATGCCTGCGGCAGTATGACCATAAACATGGTCTGGCGCCGGTCAAAGCCCAGCGAGCGGGCGGCCTCGGCCTGCCCCTTGTCGATGGCTTCGATGCCCGCGCGGAACACCTCGCCCATATAGGCGCCGTAGCAGATGCCCATGGCGAGGACGGCGGCGGCCAGCGGCGGCAGATTGCTGAAAATGGAAAGCCGGCCCAGCGCGTAATAGATGTAGAAGAGCTGGACCAGCAGGGGAATGCCGCGGACCACTTCCACATAGGTGGAGGCGATGAGGTTGAACACCCTGTTGCGCGAAAGCCGCCCAAGGCCGGTAATCAGCCCAATGACGAGGGACAGCAGGATGGAAAGGATGGTCACCTGAAAGGTGACGAGCACACCGTCGGGCACGAAACGGAGAATATCCAGATACGGGTCCGGCTTGGTGACGCAGAGATAGGTAATGATGGCGAGGGCACCAAGAAACGCCAGCCACCAGGCATTGAACAGCCCGATGTCTCGCTTTCTGGGGATAGCCGCGCCGTCGCCGATGTCGATAGTGACATGCTTGCGTTCAGCCATTTGATTGCCTTGAAGGGTCTTGAAACGGTCCGGGTGCTGGAGGGCGGCCCGGACCGTCGGTCACGATATGGCGCGGCCTGTTAATTGCTGGAGAACCACTTGGCGTAGATGCGGTCGTACTCGCCGTTTTCCTTCACAGCCTTGAGGGCGCTGTTGAGGATGGCGAGGGTGTCGCTGTCGCCCTTCTGCACGGCAAAGCCAAGGTATTCCGGCTCGTCCGGCACGATGAGGAAGGGCAGCGCAAGAGCGCCCTTGTAGTTGGGATTGGTCAGGGCGAAGCCCGCGGCTACGGCGTCGTCGCAGATGACGGCGTCCAGCCTGCCGTTGCGCAGGTCCTCAATGGCAAGGCCGACTTCGTCGTAGGATTTGCGCACGGCGTCGTCCACCTTCTTGGCGGCAAAGTAGCCCGTGGTGCCAATCTGCGCGCCAATGCGCTTGCCCACAAGGTCGGCCTCGGACGCGATGGCGGAACCCTTCTGCACCACCACGCCCTGCTTCACTTCAAAATAGGGATCGGAAAAGTCCATCACGCGCTTTCTCTTGTCGGTGATGGAAACGGACGACGCGATGACGTCGTAGCGGCCGTTGGCAAGTCCGGCAAAGATGCCGTCCCATGCGGTGTTTTTGATCTCGGCGGTAAAGCCGCCGGCTTTGGCCATGGCGCGCACGAGTTCGGGGCAGAAGCCGACGATGCTCTTGTCGGCGTCGACCATCTCCATAGGCGGCCACGTGGCGTCGGACGCAAAGGTGATGGTGCGGGCCTGTGCGGCACCAGCCATCAGGGCGATTGCGGCGACGGTTAAGACGAACTTCCTCAACATGCGAAACCTCCGGTCTGGGTGGGACTGGCGGACACCAATCCCGGATGACGTGGAAAAGAACAGTGCAGGGGTGGGAGTGTTGCGATTATACTGCCGTAAAACCCTCTGCATGATTATGGAATGGCATGACGTACTACGAATTGGCCGGAATTGACAAGTCTGTGATTGCGCAGATTCGCGATTTGTGGCCTGTTTTGCCAAAAATGAAAAACAGAGTGGTCGCTCAACCAGAAAAAAGGCCGCGCAGTGCGCGGCCTTGTGGCGAAAATGGTTGTCCCGCAGGCGTTCTGCGGGGACGGGAGCGGGCTAGTCGGCGACGCCACCCTCGCAGGTCTCGGCAAGGCCGAAGAAGCGGCGGGCGTTGTCGCCGGTAATGCGCCACAGTTCGGCGGGGTCCATGCCTTTGAGTTCCGCGATCTTTGCGGCGGTAAAGGCCACAAACGCGGGCTCGTTGCGCTTGCCGCGCCACGGTTCGGGCGCAAGGTAGGGGCAGTCCGTTTCGATGACCAGCCGGTCCAGCGGCAGGGCGGCAACGGCCTCCTGCACGGCCTCGTTCTTTTTGTAGGTGACCGGGCCGGGGACGGAGATGTGCCAGCCGTGGGACAACAGCTCCTCGGCAAGGTCGAGGCCACTGCCAAAGCAGTGCCACAGCACGGGGCGTCCATCAAAACCGGCTTCCAGCAGAATGCGCACGGCGTCCTCGTGGGCGTCGCGGGAGTGGATGACCACCGGCCGGTCCACGGCCTTGGCCAGCTCCAGCTGCGCGCGGAAGGCGTTGAACTGGACCTCGCGCGGGGAGAGCTCGTAGTAGTAATCCAGCCCGATTTCCCCAACGGCTTTCACGCGCGGGTCATCTGTAATGATGCGGCGCATGGCCTCAAGGCGCGCGTCGGTGAGGTCCTTGGCATCCTGCGGGTGGATGCCGAGGATGTAGAAAATTTCGGGGTGCGCGGCGAACAGGGGCGTATTCTGCTCGTAGGCTTCCGGGCTGAGAAAAACGTGGCCGATGGCGCTGACGCCACAGGCGCGGGCGCGGGCGATGACAGCTTCAAGGTCGTCCGCGAACTTTTCGGAATCAAGGTGGGCGTGCGTTTCCACGCCGCCGCAGGGGAGGCCGAGGGATTCGGGTTCGGCCCGGTGTTTCTTCTTTGCCATGGTGCGTCTCCTTCGGCTGGCGGTGGTAGCACCGGCGCGTGCGGATGACAACCGTTCGCGCCGGGGCCGCCGGGGGCGGCGCTACAGAACGCGTCGCAGGCGGGGATTGGGGCGTTCGGCGCGTCCGGCTTTGGCAAAGGGCAGGCCCTCCACCTGCACAATATCCGCTGTGGCGAAGTGCGCGGGGAACAGACTGCCAATGCCGATGGACTCAAACAGCCGCCCATACCGGGATTCGCCCTCGGTAAAGGCGCGGACCTTGTCCAGATTGCCAAAGCCGCTGGACAGAACGATGTTCACCCGCTCGTGCCCGGCCTCATCGAGCGTGCGGCGCATGTGGCGGATAAACTCCACGGTGACGCCTTTGCCGGTCCAGTAGTCGCGCCCGTCAAAGGGAACGCCGCCCTGACCGAGATTTTCACCGGGAGTGTCAAAACGTACGCCCCACAGGCGTTCGCCAAGGGCGTCCGCCGTAGCGATGGCGTCGTCGACCTCACGGTTAAAGGTATCCACAAGGGCCACGCGCGGGATGGCCGCGTCCATGTGGCGGTCGAAGGCCTTGGCGGCCTCCATGGTGCCGACCTCGCGTCCATGGGCGTGGGCTATGGCCAGAACAAGGGCGTGGGGAATGGTGCCGACACCGCCAGCAAGCCCTGCCGCTTCAGCGCCGGCATCCGTGGCGCAAGCGTCAAATCCGCCGTCGATGGCGGCTTTGCTGATGGCGGCGTCCATGGACCAGTGCCAATGGCGCGAGCCGAAATACATAAGGGACTTGCCTGGCAGCAGCTCGCGGATGGCGGCGGCTTGCCGGGTGATGGCCGCAAGATCCGGCTCCGGGCCGCCATTATGCACGGATGTAGCCGAGGTGATGGCCCCCAGATAGAGCGTTTCCAGCTCAATAAAATCCTGCAGCGGGCCTTCGATGCGCAGCAGTGTTTCCTTCGGGGCGTAGGATGCACCCTCTGGCAGGGCATGGACCGTCAGGTTGGCCCCGCGCTGCGCGCTAAAAGCCTCAATCATGGCGACGGCTTCGTCGATGCCGTACACATGCCCCGGGCCTTTGCGGATAAAGATCTGCATAACCACGCGGGGACTGAGTCCCTCGCGCTCAAGGATGGTTTTGGAGCGCAGGAAGTAGGCGTCAGTATATGGAACATGGCTTCCGGGCAGCCTGTGACACATGGTGTGGTCCTTTTGGATATTGAGTGGCGGTAGGCCGTTTCGTCGTTGCGGGCATGCCGCATGGTTCGTTACGGGTGCGGCTTAGTGGGTAAGGCGCTCCCAGATGCGCCGGACGCTCTGGCGCTGGTTGTCCACGCTGTAGTGCCGGGCCGTGGCAAGCGCTGCGTCCCGTACTGTGCGGGAGAATGCCGTCCCCCCGGCAGCGTGCTCCACGGCCTGCTCCAGCGCCAGCGCGGCGGCGGTGACGTCGGCGTCGGCAACAAACAGGCCGTTGCCGCCCCAGGGCGTGTCGCGCAGGGGGAACCATGGGCGGTATGCGCCGGGGTGGTCGGCGGCTTGCCGCATATAGTCGAAACCGCCCAGACCTGCAAACCCCACACAGAACGCGCCACTCGCCATGGCCTCCAGCGGGGGGAGGGGGCAGCCCTCGGGGTACCCCGTTGCCAGAAAAATATCGCTCCGCCGCAGGTGCTCCGCCACCTGCGTGGGCGGCAGGCCGTCAATGGCGTCCCACTCGATGGTTGGGCCGCCGCGCCGCGCTGTGCGGGCGGTGACAATGTCCTTGATGGCGCGGGCGTGGGCTTTGTTCTTGCGCGGCATGTAGGCGACACGCACCGCGTTGCTGCTCCCGCGCGGTTCGTCTTGTTCGCTTAGGGCTGGGTGGAACAGGTCAAGATCGATGCCCGGACGCAGGACTGGTGCGGCCGCGCCAACACTCTCCTGAATGAACCATGCCACAGGGTCGGAGACCGCAAGAAACGACACAGGCAGCCGGTCCCACGTTACGCCGCTTGGCAGGGACGAAAATAGATACGCCCAGTTTTGCACGTAGACCATGCACCGCGCTCCGGCGTTCAGGCCCGGGGCAAGGCTGTTGACCCAGCCCTCCGGCACCAGCCAGATGTCCTCTTTCCGCAGCGCCACGTCGTCAAGCAGCGTCACCGGCACATTTTGCGAGATGGGCGGAGACCAGAATTCCGTACTGCGCGGCACCAGCGAAACGGCAAACCCCTGCTCATGCAGGTGGGCGGCCAGCTGGTGCAGGACGGCAAGGCCGCCAGTTGGCTTGGACAGCGGAGGCAGAAAGATGAACGTTGTGGTCATGCGGCGTCCTTGGCTGTGGTGGCGTGAGGGAGAGCACTGCGCAGGAGTCGTCGTACCGCGAAAAGCCCAAGGATGGGAAGCACCACGGAAAGCATGGCGCTCTCGCGCAGCAGGTACGATACATACACAAGGTTAATGGCGATGAGCGTGGTGCACAGGTGGGCCTTATCGAGGCATGGGGCGCCGTCTTCGGGACTACGGCGGCAGGGCAGGGCGAATTGGGTCGCGGCCACCAGCGCCACACAGCCCATTACCGCCGCGCCGCGCAGTTGCATGAAAAGGCCCAGCAGGTCGTACTGCTTAAGCCCGAAGGCCGCCGCACCAAGGAGAAAATATCCGTTCACACCCAGCAGGATGCCGTCTGGCCTTGTCCGCAGCAGGAAGGCCGCAGCGGTGACCGCCACGCCCGCGCCGCCCGCGGCAAAATACACCGTCCGCCAGTCGGTCCCGCCGGGACCATAGCGCAGCAGGAGCGCGGCAAAGATGAGGGCGGGGCACAGTTGCAGGAGAAAGGCAATTCGATTTCGCATCGGTGCGACATACCCCGTCCCTTTCGGTGGCGCAAGGCGTCTCTCCCGCCGGGGCCGTGTACGTGGGGTGGGCCCTGCGTTTCCCGCCGCCGTCAGCGCAACTGCCCCAATTCCTTTGTAAAGCTCTCGGCGTGGAATTGTATGCTGCGGGATGCAGTAGAGTGCTATAATAAAGTCGGACCGCCCGATAGCCGTAACCCACTGTTATCAGGACACTATCATTTGCTTGACGCACAACAGGCCTCAGCATATCGTCCCCCATTCATTTCATAGAACGAGGCTGATGTTTCGACGGAGGAGCAGGTGTGAAGCCGCAGTGGATCAGGGGAGTGTTCCACGGCGGTGTGCTTGCGCCTATGCGGAGACAGCCGCATCCAATGCGTAGGGAGCGATGCAGATACCGACATCACGAGAAATCGGCGCCATCAGTGTGGTGGCAGGAACGGCTATTGGCGCGGGCATGCTTGGCTTGCCCATGGTCATTGGCAAGCTGGGATTCGTCCCGGCAACCGTAATCATGCTCGTCATCTGGGGCCTTGCGGTGTATTCCGCGTTGCTGCTGCTTGAGGTGAACCTGCGCATCGGTGCGGGGAAGAACTTCAACGATATGGCACGCACCGTGCTCGGCCGTGGCGGCCAGGTTGTTGCCACCGGCAGCATGATCTTTTTGCAGTTTGCCCTGCTGGTCGCCTATCTGACCGGATTTGGCGAGCTGATTGCCCAGACCGTGACCACGCAAGGGCTGGAACTGTCCGCCCAGAGCGGCGCGCTGTATTTTGCCGTGGCCGCCTATGTCATTGTCTTCATCGGCACACAGATGATTGTCCGCGTGAACCAACTGCTCTTTTTCGCCATGATTGCCGCCATGGTTACCGCCCTGTTTAGCCTTGTGCCCGGAGTGGACGTTGGCAACCTGCAAAGTGGCAGCGTGGAGCAGGGCATCATCGTGGCGAGCCTGCCCGTGCTGTTTACGTCTTTTGGCTTTCACGCCAGCATCCCCAGCATTATCAAGTATCTGGATGCGCCGGTGCGCAAGCTGCGCCTTGTCACTGTCGTTGGCAGTGCTTTGCCGCTTGTGTGCTACCTCTTTTGGATTTTCGTCTCCATCGGCGGCACCACGCCCGAGAGCCTGCTCGCCATGAGCAGTGTGGATTCCCTCGTAGCAACCCTCGCCGCCGGGTCCGGCTGGTTGCAGACCATTCTCTCCGCCTTTGCCTCCCTTGCGCTGCTCACGTCTTTCTTCGGTGTGGCGCTCGCCATGTACGACCTGCTGGCCGAAGTCTGCAAAATGCGCGAAACCGTCCTGCACCGCGCCATCACCACCATGATGGTTTTTCTGCCGCCCCTCGTTGCGGCCCTGCTGTGTCCCGGCCGGTTCATTCAGGCCCTCGCCCATGCTGGCGCGGCCCTCGCCATTCTTGCCATCTTCCTGCCATGCGCCATGGCGTGGAAGCTGCGGCATCAGGATAAAGCCCAGACGCGCGTCTATCAGGTGCCCGGAGGAACTCCGGCCCTTGTGCTCGCCGTCCTTTTCGGGCTGGTTATCGTCACGGCAAACTACGTCTAGTAACGACTCTCCGGGCCGTCGCGTCATCGCGGCGGCCCGGTTTGCTTTTGGTCTCCGCACGCGAGTGTGGCGGAGCGTGCGCTGGTTTTCGCAGTATCCCAGCCACGCCGTCATGTTCGTGGCAGGGCGGCCAAAGCTGTGCAAGGCGCAAAGCGCCGCGCATGACAGCGTACCGGCCTGCGCCCGCAGCGGCCTGTGTTTCGTGTACTGCGCTGCAACAGGCCCGTGCTGAGTGAGTATTTGCTCATGCCGTTGTCTGTATCGTGTGGCGCCGCGCATTGAAGAAGGCAGGAAGGCCACTGTAGCGCCTCATCCCGCGTGCTGAGTATTGCGTGAGTTCATACAAACGCGGGATGGCTGTAAATCGGCCAATGGCGCGGATTTTTGGCCTTGACGGTCAGGAATTGGCGGGCATATGGTCCTGCGTCCGCTTTGCAAGTGGAAAGTCGCAGACGCGCGAGAGCACCAGAATGTGTCGCTCACCGGGCTTTTGGGGAAAAGCAGGCCGGTGGGGGGCACCCATAGGTGCAACGCTTCCCGCGCTCTTTTATATCACTATATTCCAAACGCATAGGGTATCATGAACGCTTCAACATCACGACAAATAGGGGCCATCAGTGTGGTGGCCGGGACCGCCATTGGCGCAGGCATGCTCGGCCTGCCCATGGTCATTGGCAAGCTGGGGTTCACAACCGCCGTTGGGGTGATGGTCGCCGTCTGGCTGCTGGCTGTGTATTCGGCATTTCTTCTCCTTGAGGTGAATCTCAAGGTCGGCCCCGGCGAGAATTTTAACAACATGGCCAAGAAGGTTCTCGGGCCCGGTGGGCAGATTGTCGCTACCGGCAGTATGATGTTTTTGCAGTACGCGCTGCTGGTCGCCTATCTCACCGGTGTTGGCGAACTCATCGCCCGCACGGCCGCTTCCGTGGACCTCGTCCTCACCCCGCAAGCCGGCGCCATTTACTTCAGCATATTCGGCGCCTTCATCGTTTTTCTCGGCACCAACATCATCGTGCGCGTCAATCAGTTCCTCTTTTTTGTCATGATTGCCGCTATGCTCACCGCCCTGTTCAGTCTCGCCCCAGAAGTTGAGGTGCAGAACCTCACCGGCGGCAATCCGGACAGCGCGCTCATCTTCGCCAGTATTCCCGTGCTGTTTACGTCCTTTGGCTTTCACACGGGTATTCCCAGCGTCATTCGCTATCTCGATGTGCCGGTGCGCAAGCTCCGTCTCGTCACGCTGGTCGGCAGCTCGCTCCCCTTTGTCTGCTATCTCTTCTGGGTCTACGTCTCCATCGGTGGCACCAGCCCCGAGAAGATGGTCGCCATGCAGAACGTCGACATGCTCGTGCACACGTTGTCCAACGGCTCCAGCTGGCTCAACACCGTGGTCTCGTCCTTCGCCTCGCTGGCGCTTTTGACCTCCTTCCTCGGTGTGTCCCTCGCGCTGTTCGACCTGCAGGCCGAAGTGTTCAAGCTGTCCGACTCCTTCAAGCACCGCGCCCTGACGACCCTCATCGTCTTTGTGCCGCCCCTCGTTGCGTCCTCGCTCTGTCCCGGCCGCTTTATTCAGGCCCTCGCACACGCAGGGGCAGCCCTCGCCATTCTGGCCATCTTCCTGCCCTGTCTCATGGTGTGGAAGCTCCGGCAGGCCAAGGTTAAACGCCCCGTCGACTATCAGGTTCCCGGCGGGACCCCCGCCCTCGTCGCCGCGTTCGTCTTCGGCCTCGTTATCGTTTCAGCAAGCTACATCTAACGCCATCACGCCACGCAGAGCGCGGCGTGTCAGGTTGCGCTTTGGGCGGCACTCCTTCGGGGTGCCGCCTTTTTTCTTATGGCTGGGCGGGTCGTAACGTGAGGTTCAAGAGAGGTGCCTCCGGCGGCTCAAGGGGTGCGACCCTTGAGAATCCCGAGTGCGGTCATGGCGGGTGCGGGTGGAAGGGGCGGTCGTCACCCCTGTGTGGCTCTCGTCCGTGTGGATGGGAGAATTTTGGGGGGGCGTTGGTGGTAGGGAAGGGCGGTGAGAATCCCCGTTTGGACGGGGTGGGAAATGGGGTATGTGACGGTGGCGAGTTATGCGCGGTACTTCTTGGGGAGGCGCGTTTTTCTTGTGGAGAGGCGGGTCGTAACGCGAGGTTCAAGAGGGTGCCTCCGGCGGCTTGAGCTCTTAGGTCGTTCGGCCTGAAAGGACGAAGGGCCTTAGAGATAAAGATAGCAGAGCTGCTCAAGGGGGGCGACCCCTTGAGAATCCCGAGTGCGCACAGGCCGGGTGCGTGTGGATTGGACAGTCGTCACCCCTGACGGCTCTCGTCCGTGTGGATGGAGAATTTTTTGGGGGGCGTTGGTGGTAGGGAAGGGCGGTGAGAATTCCTGATGAGCGTTTGCAACGGGGAAAGAGGGGCAAAGGAATCCTGCCCACCTTTTCGTATTTTCTGGAGCGGCTTCCGCTCCAGAAAATCCTAAGGATTGTTAAGGAAATTATTTCCTTAACCCGCCGGAGGCATTCTTTTTCTTCGGTTTTTGATTCGGAAAGGAGGGAGGCTGGGGGGCAAAAAAAGGGAGGCCCTGAGCGGGCCTCCCTGAGAGTACAGATCGGAGAAGGCGGATGCTATTTCATCTGGTCGCCGGAAGCGGCGCCCTGCATCTTGACTTCCACCTTTTCGGTGAGGCCTTCGTAGTACTCGCGCAGCTGTGCGAGGACTTCGTCGCGGCCGAAGTGATCCGGAACCTCGGCGCCTTCGGAGAGGGCCTTGCGGAGCTTGGTGCCGGACAGGATGACGCGGTCTTCCTTGCCGTGCGGGCAGGTACGCAGGGAAGCCATGCCGTCGCACTTGAAGCAGTAGAAGGTCCAGTCGATCTTCATGGGCTTGCAGAGCAGAGCCTTACCGGGCACTTCGCAGGCTTCTTCGAAGGTCGCGTAGGGGATCTGGTCGAAGATTTCCTGAGCCTCGAACAGGCCGTAGAAGTCGCCAACGCCAGCGTGGTCGCGGCCGATGATCATGTGGGACACGCCGTAGTTCTGGCGGAAGGTCGCGTGGAGCAGGGCTTCACGGGGACCGGCGTAGCGCATGTCGAGGGGGTAGCCACCGTTGATGACGTTTTCTTTCACGAAGTACTGGTCGATCAGCGTCTGGATGCACTGGATGCGGACGTCAGCCGGGATGTCGCCGGGCTTCAGGTTACCGATCAGGGAGTGGATGATGACGCCGTCGCAGACTTCCACAGCGATCTTCGCGAGGAATTCGTGGGAGCGGTGCATGGGGTTACGCAGCTGCAGGGCAGCAACACGGCTCCAGCCGCGCTCTTCGAACATTTCGCGGGTCTCGGCGGGGGTCAGGTACACGCCGGGGAAGCGGTCGCGGTAGTCGCCCTCGGAGAGGACTTTCACGGAACCGGCGAGGTTGAACTTGCCCTGAGACATAACCATCTTGACGCCGGGGTGGTCTTCGAGAGCGAGGTCCCAGAAGCGCTCGGAATCTTCGCCGTGGCCCTTGAAGACCAGCTCGCATTCCCACTTCTTTTCGTCGTCGGACAGCTCGTACTTTTCTTCGACCTTCATGGTGGCGTAGACGACGCCGTCTTTCACGAGGGCGATTTCGTCGCCAGCGGCAACGTTTTCGTCGTTGGTGTCACACACGACGGGAACGGGCCAGAAGGTGCCGTCGGAGAGGGTCATCTTTTCGCAGACGCTCTTCCAGTCGGCCTTGCCCATGAAGCCGTCGAGGGGAGAGAAGCCGCCGATTCCCAGCATGATCAGGTCGCCCTTCACGCGGTTGGAGATCTCGACTTTCTTGAGGCCTTCGGCCTTCTTCATCTCGGCTTCGAGTTCAGCGCCTTCCAGCAGGCAGCAAACCAGGCCCTTACCACCATGAGGGGGGAGCAGTTTGGACATCTCGGGACTCCTTTACGAATAGTTAGTAGAAAATTTCACAATCCCAGCCTTAGTCTTCAAGCGGTCGTCCCTGTTTTCCACCCGTCAGCCGGGAGACACAACCGTGTACAGGGCGGCCGGACTTTCCAAAAAGCTTTGCATGAAGCCCGTTCGTTGGGGTTTGTGAAAAAAATGCGCAAATGTCAAGTACCCCCTAACGAGGAGAATCGATCTTTTTGCAGTTCAAAGGGGCTAAAACGCCACACAGGCGCCATTTTGCCCTTTTTTCAGCTTCTTGGAGTTTTAATCCGGGGTTGCTGAAAACGATGGGCATACGCTAAGTGTTTTTTTCACGAATGGCGATGAAAAAATTTCGATATAGCCGAAACGAACGGATCTCGGCTCAGGTCAGTCGTTGTTCTCTTATAGAAATAGGCCACGATAGCTTGCAATGAAAAATCAATAAATGTATAGCTTTCGATGCCTTTACAAATTCCCCTGTATCCTCATTGGGAAGAGGGGAAGAAGGCAGGGAAGGTCGCCGATTTAGGCACCAATGGCCGAGCTTGATATATAATTCACTTTCGTCTTGACAGGGGGTAGCCCCCTTGCTAGACAGACCTTGCTTGTTCATTCCATCACAAGCACCGGAAAAGGCTCTGATCCCCGGCGTTTGGACAAAGGTGGAAGCCCCGAAGGGCGCAGGCTTGAGACGCGAAAGCGCCCCACCACACGAGTGGGATGGCTCTCTGAATTTGCTCGGCACCATACGCGGTTTATCCCGCGAAAAAGGTGTCAAGATACCGAAAAAAACGAGACGGCTTGGTGTCATCTCGGTTTTTCATTCTCCATCTGCTCGTGGTGGGGATGTTTTTGGAATGGTTGTTGTTTCAACCCTAATTTGTTGGAGGATTCACTATGCCTACTTATGTTGATCCCTCAAAGTGCGATGGATGCAAGGGCGGCGAAAAGACCGCGTGCATGTACATCTGCCCCAACGACCTGATGATCCTCGATCCCGAGGAGATGAAGGCCTTCAACCAGGAACCCGAAGCCTGCTGGGAGTGCTACTCCTGTGTGAAGATTTGCCCCCAGGGCGCTATCACCGCACGTCCCTACGCTGACTTTGCTCCCATGGGCGGTACCTCCATTCCGCTGCGTTCCTCCGAGGACATCATGTGGACCATTAAGTTCCGTAATGGTTCCGTGAAGCGCTTCAAATTCCCCATCCGTACCACTCCTGAAGGCTCCATCAAGCCCTTCGAAGGCAAGCCTGAGCCCGGCGACCTGGACAGCGAGCTGCTCTTCACCGAGACGGAACTCGTTGCCCCCAAGGAAGCCCTCGGCAAGAAGTTCGACGTGGCTGATGCTGACAAGACTTGGACCGTCAAGGACGTCCTGTAGTCTGATTCAAGTGCGTTACGCGCTGTCTCACGCATTAAGACATTAAGCTTAAGGAGCACGACAATGCCGATGATTCCCAGTAAAGAAGAGCCTCGTGGTATCGCTCTGGCCGAGCCGACCATTGAGGAACATGATGTAGATATTCTCCTCGTTGGTGGTGGTATGGGCAACTGCGGTGTTGCTTGGGAAGCCGTTGCTTGGGCTAACAAGTACGCCCCCGAAGCCAAGATCCTGCTGCTGGACAAAGCCTCCCTCGAGCGTTCCGGCGCCGTTGCGCAGGGCCTGTCCGCTATCAATACCTACCTCGGCGAGAACGACGCTGACGACTACGTCCGCATGGTCCGTACCGACCTGATGGGCCTGGTCCGCGAAGACCTGATCTTCGACCTCGGCCGCCACGTTGACGACTCCGTCCACCACTTCGAAGAGTGGGGCCTGCCCGTATGGTGCAAGGACGACAACGACAAGAACCTTGACGGCGCTGCCGCCAAGGCCGCTGGCAAGTCCCTGCGTACCGGCGCTAAGCCCGTGCGTTCCGGCCGCTGGCAGATGATGATCAACGGTGAGTCCTACAAGTGCATCGTTGCTGAAGCTGCCAAGAATGCCCTCGGCGAAGAGCGCTACATGGAGCGTATCTTTGTTGTTAAGATGCTCCTCGACGCTAATGAGCCCAACCGCATCGCCGGTGCTGTTGCTCTGGACGCTCGTGACAACAAGGTGCACATCTTCAAGTGCAACGCTGCTGTTGTTGCTTGTGGCGGCGCGGTGAACATCTACCGCCCCCGCTCCACTGGTGAAGGCATGGGCCGTGCTTGGTACCCCGTCTGGAATGCTGGCTCCACCTACACCATGTGTGCTCAGGTTGGCGCTGAAATGACCATGATGGAAAACCGCTTCGTCCCCGCCCGCTTCAAGGACGGTTACGGTCCGGTTGGCGCTTGGTTCCTGCTCTTCAAGGCGAAGGCCACCAACTACAAGGGCGAAGACTACTGCGAAACCAACCGCGCCATGCTGAAGCCCTACGAGGATCGCGGCTACGCCAAGGGCCATGTCATCCCGACTTGCCTGCGTAACCACATGATGCTCCGCGAGATGCGTGAAGGCCGCGGCCCGATCTTCATGGACACGAAGACTGCCCTGCAGAACTCCTTCGCGACCATGTCCCCGGCCGAGCAGAAGCACCTCGAAGCTGAAGCTTGGGAAGACTTCCTCGACATGTGCGTTGGTCAGGCCAACCTCTGGGCTGCCATGAACTGCGCTCCTGAGGAACGCGGCTCCGAGATCATGCCCACCGAGCCTTACCTGCTCGGCTCCCACTCCGGTTGCTGCGGCATCTGGACTTCCGGCCCCGACGAAGAATGGGTGCCCGAGGACTACAAGGTCCGCGCCGACAACGGCAAGGTCTACAACCGTATGACGACCGTCAACGGCCTGTTCACCTGCGCTGACGGCGTTGGCGCCTCCGGTCACAAGTTCTCCTCCGGTGCTCACGCTGAAGGCCGCATCGTCGGTAAGCAGATGGTTCGCTGGTACCTCGATCACAAGGACTTCAAGCCCACCATCAAGGAGAGCTCTGAAGACCTGAAGAAGGAGATCTACCGCCCGTACTACAACTACGAGGCTGGCAAGGGCGCTTCCACCGACCCGGTTGTGAACCCCGAGTACATCTCCCCCAAGAACTTCATGATGCGCCTCGTCAAGGCCACCGACGAGTACGGCGGCGGTGTGGGCACCTACTACACCACCTCCGAGGCTCTTCTCGACACCGGCTTCTGGCTGCTCGAGATGATGGAAGAAGACTCCATGAAGCTGGCTGCTCGTGACCTCCACGAACTGCTCCGCTGCTGGGAGAACTACCACCGCCTGTGGACCGTCCGTCTGCACATGCAGCACATCCGGTTCCGCGAAGAAACCCGCTACCCCGGTTTCTACTACCGCGGCGACTTCCTGGGCCTGGACGATGGCAAGTGGAAGTGCTTCGTGAACTCCAAGTACGATCCTGAGAAGAAGGAAACGACTGTGTTCAAGAAGCCCTACTACCAGATCATCCCCGACTAAACACTACTGAAACGGCGGCCGCAGGTACTGCCTGCGGCCGCCTGCTCAGAAAAATGGTCTAAGCCTGAGCAGCAGTGAAAGAGTTCATTGTTCAGGGTTAGGCCATTTTTCAAACTGGCCCGAACCTGATTTCGTAGGGAGGATTGAAATGCCAAACAACAGCGTGCTCGTTGTCGGTGGCGGGTTCAGCGGCATAACGGCCGCCCTTGAAGCCGCAGAAGTCGGCCACGAGGTCTTTCTTGTAGAGAAGACGCCGTTCCTGGGCGGACGCGTTTCTCAGCTCAACAAGTACTTTCCCAAGCTCTGCCCGCCTTCCTGCGGGCTGGAAATTCAGTTCCAGCGCATCAAGAAAAACCCCTTGGTCAATATTTTTACTCTGGCGGAAGTGGTTTCCGTTACTGGCTCCAAGGGTGACTACAAAGTCACGTTGAAGATCAAGCCCCGTTACACGACCCCCAATAGTGTCGATCTTACGGCGGCCGCCAAGGAACTGTCCGGATCCACCGAAAGCGAATTCGAGTTCGGCATGGGCAACCGCAAGGCTCTGCACATTGACATGCCCTTCGCCTACCCCAGCCGCTACGTCCTGGAAAAGGACGAGTGCTCGAGTAACGAGCTGAAAGAACTTGCTGATGTTGAAGGTGTAAACTTGGACGATGCCGAGAAGACCGTCGAAATTAGCGTCGGTTCCATCGTTGTCGCCACCGGTTGGAAGCCCTACGACGTGACCAACTTGACCAACCTCGGCGCCGGGGAGATCACCAACTGCGTATCCAACATGCAGATGGAACGTCTCGCCTCTCCCAACGGCCCGACCTCCGGCCAGATTGTCCGTCCTTCCGACGGCAAGGCGCCCAAACGCATCGCGTTTGTCCAGTGCGCCGGTTCCCGCGACGAGAACCACCTCAACTACTGTTCCTACATTTGCTGCATGGCGTCCCTGAAGCAGGCGACCTATGTCCGCGACACGAACCCGGACTGCGAAGTCTTTATCTATTACATCGACCTTCGTACCCCTGACCGTTATCAGAAATTCCGCGACCGCGTGATGCAGGATGAGCACATCCACACCATCAAGGGCAAAGTCGCCGAAGCTGCCGACGGTGAAAATGGTTCCGTGGTGCTGACTGTGGAAAATGCCATCGCCGGCACCAAGACCCGCGAAGAATTCGACATGGTCGTACTGGCAACCGGCATGCAGCCCACCCTGTCCGAGGAGCAGCTGCCCTTTGATGTTTCCGTTGACGAAGACGGCTTTGCCTCTGGCAATGCAGAAAAAGGCATCTTCGTTGCCGGCTGCGCCAAAAAGCCGCTTGACGTCATGAAATCTGCTCAGTCTGGAACCGGGGCCGCGATGAAGGCGATCCAGACGGTGAGAGGGAGGTAGTATACAATGGCCGAAAAAATTGGAGTCTATTTCGACGAATCCAGCGTCGGACCATACCTCAACATTGAGGAGCTGGTCGAGTACGTGAAGACCCGCTGGAGTACCCAGTGTCCTGTCGTCGCCGCTCACCCGGTTCTGCCCGGTGAAGAAGGCGTCAAGATGATCAAGTCCGACATCGACGCCGGGACCATCGACTCCGTTCTGATCTGCGGTTCGTCCCCCCGAGTTGACTGGGAATTCTTTGACTTTGGCAAAAATGTGCTGGTCGAGCGCGTCAACCTCCGCGAGCAGTGCGGCATGTGCTGCCCCGATGATGCGGAGGCCGACGCCAAGTCCCTCATGGCCAAAGACTACATCAATATGGGTGTCATCAAGCTCCAGAAGACCACTATTCCTGAGCCTGAAATGATTGACACCGTGAAGACCGTTCTCGTCGTTGGTGGCGGTTGGACTGGCCTGAACGCCGCGCTGCACGCAGCCCGTTCCGGCTACGACACCGTGCTCATCGAAAAAGAGAGCGAGTTGGGTGGTCACGCGGCCAAGCTGCACAAGACCATCCCCCTGATGCACCCCTACACCGAAGCGCACGACACCGGCATTGAAAAGCTCATCGCCGATGTGCAGGCCGAGAGCCGCATCAAGGTGCTGACCGGCACCACGCTGGCCTCCCTTGAAGGTGCGCCCGGTGCCTACACCGCCAAGTTCACCGGCGGCAAGGAAGAGAAGATCGGCGCCGTTGTCCTGGCCGCTGGCTGGGTGCCGCAGGATCCTTCCATCCTCGCTCCCCTCGGCTACGGCACCTTCACCAACGTGGTCACCACGTGGGACGTGGAAGAAATGGCCAAGAAGGGCCAGCTCCTGCGCCCTTCCGACGGCAAGCCCGCCAAGCGTGTGGCTTTCCTGCTGAACACCGAGAAGGCCGAGCCCGAGACCCTCTATCAGCCCAAGACGGAAGAAGACATTCAGGCTGAAGCCGCAGCTGCGGAAGAGGGTGAAGAAGCCGATCCCGCCGTCATCGTCCACAAGGACCTCGAAAGCGACCGCCATCTGCCGTACTCCAGCGCCGTCAACTCCGTTGTGGCTCTGAAGGAAGCTGGCTACGTCACCGAGCAGTATGAAGACGGTCAGGCCTACATCATCTACAAGGACATGATGGTTCAGGGTATCCACGAGAAGTACTACAAGGCTGCTCAGGATAACCCCGGTGTGATGATGACTAAGGGCGGCATCTCTTCCGTCAAGGAAGACGCCGACGGCAGCCTGCTCATCACCGTGACCAACAACCTGCTTGGCTACGACTTCGAAGTGAAAGCCGACATGGTCGTCGTGCCCACCGGCATCGTCCCGACCACGGCCAAAGATCCCATCATGCAGTTCGCCTACCGTCAGGGTCCGGCGTTCCCGGATCTGGACCTCTTCGACGGCTTCTGCGACTCCAACTACATCTGCTTCCCGTACGAGACCCGCCGTACCGGTGTGTACGCCGCTGGTAGCGTCCGTCAGCCCATGCTTATGGATACCGCAGAAGAAGATGCCGCGGGCGCAGCCCTCAAGGCCATCCAGTGCATCGAATCCGTGAATCACGGCGTGTCCGTGCATCCGCGCTCCGGTGACTTGACGTACCCCGTCTTCAACTTCGTGCGCTGCACCCAGTGCAAACGCTGCACGGAAGAGTGCCCCTTCGGCGCCCTTGACGACGACGAAACCGGTACGCCGAAGCCGAATCCCACGCGTTGCCGCCGTTGCGGTACCTGCATGGGTGCCTGCCCCGAGCGCGTTATCAGCTTCGACAACTACAACATCGACCAGATTGGTTCCATGATTAAGGCCATCAACGTGCCTGACGACATGGAAGCTGACGGTCCCCGCATCGTTGTGCTCGCCTGTGAGAACGACGCCTACCCGGCGCTCGACATGGCGGCCATGCGCGGCAAGAAGTGGAGCCAGTACGTTCGCATCCTTCCCGTGCGCTGCCTCGGTTCCGTCAACGCGATTTGGGTGGCGGATGCCATGTCCAAGGGCGTGGACGGCGTGATGATGCTGGGCTGCAAGTACGGTGACGACTACCAGTGCCACTTCGTGAAAGGCTCGGAGATCTGCAATCGCCGTAAGGAAAACATCGCCGAGACCCTTGAGCGCCTTGGTGTTGAGCCGGACCGCGTCGAGCAGTATCAGGTCGCCATCGACGAGTACGATCAGGTGCCTGGAATGATCGAAGAATTCCAGAACATGATTCTGGAGAAGGGCCCCAACCCGTTCAAGGGCTTCTAGGAGGAGATAGTCATGTCGAAAGCTGTTCGGATTGAACCCGATGTGCAGTTCATTAAAGAACTGCAGTCGGTAGGGGGAGACACCCTCAAGAAGTGCTATCAGTGCGCCACATGCTCAGTGGCCTGCCCGCTGGCGCCCGCAGATGCGCCATACCCGCGCAAGGAAATGGTGTGGGCACAGTGGGGCCTCAAGGACAAGCTGGTCAACGACATCGACATCTGGCTCTGCCATAACTGCGGCACCTGTTCCGACCTGTGCCCCCGTGGCGCAAAGCCGGGCGACCTGCTTTCCGCCCTGCGCAACATGGCATACAAGAACCTTGTCGAGCCCAAGATCATCGGCACCTGGATGAGCTCCTCCAAGTACCTGCCCATCCTCATCGCCATCCCGGCCCTGCTGTGGCTGTTCGTGTGGTCCCTGACCACCGGCCTCAGCATTCCCAGCGGTGAGATCGTCTTTGGTAAGGTCTTCCCCGGAGACTACACCATCGACCCCATCATGGCGTTGACCTTCTTCTTTATGGTCTTCAGCTTTGTGATTGGCAGTTCCAAGCTCATCAAGTCCTTCCAGTCGACGCCAGGTACCCTCTTTGTCGGCCAGTATGACAAGCCCAGCGTGTGGGCGTGCATCAAGGACGTTCTCGTGAACGAGATCGGCCAGCACTCCAACTTCACCAGCTGCGGCGAAGAAACCGAGGCCGATAAGGAAAAGTTCAAGGGCCATCTGCTGCTGTTCTACAGCTTCGTTGCCCTCGCTATCGTTACCGGTATCATCGCGTTCTGCCACTGGGGTGGCAAGGTCGTTGAGTTCATCGCTCCCGCCGGTCATACGCCGCTGCCGCTGTGGGCTCCGCATAAACTGCTGGCCAACGTTGGCGCCGTGATGATGATCGTCGGCCTGACGCTCCTGACCCGTCGCCGCATGAACCAGAACGAGGAGACGACCAAGTCGTCCTACTATGACTGGTTCCTGCTGGGTGTCATCTGGGCCGTAGGCCTCACCGGCATCTTCAGCGAACTGCTCAGGCTGGCCGACGTGGCGTCCCTCGCTTACCCGATGTATTACTTGCATCTGGTGTCCGTGTGGATGCTCTTCGCCTACTTGCCCTGGTCCAAACTGGGTCACGTCGTGTACCGCTCCGTGGCTCTCGTGTACGCCAGGTACATCGGTCGAGTGCCCCTGAGCTAAGCTCGGTGCAAAACAGGACTTAACCCAGAAAGACGACTTTCCTCACATAAGGAGGCTATCATGGCTGAGAGCGTAGACCGCAAGGTTTTCCCCATGTCCACCTTCGCCGCGTACCTCACCGGTGAAGAGTATGATGCCAATCGTGCCGGCATCCGTGAAATGCTGGCGTACATGACCCAGATGGATATCGATCCCACGTCCGAGCCGTTCGCCGCGGCCATTGCCAAAGCGTGGATCTACGAGCAGAACCCCGAACTGACCGGCATTAAAGGCAATGCCGAAAAGTTTGGCGCTCACGTGTCCCTGCTGCCCCTGCCGGAAGAGACCTCCAACATGCTCTCTTCCGTCGTCAGCCAGCTCAAGGACACCCAGGAGAAGAACAAGGAGCAGGCCTCCAAGATCTCCTCGCTGGAAAAAGAACTCGCCGAGACCAAGGCCAAGCTGAAAGACGCCGAAGCCAAGGTCACCACCTACGAGGCTCAGCTTGGTGAAGGCGAAAAGAAACTGCAGGTTTCCGAAGGCAAAATCGATTCCTACACCGGCAAGGTCGACGACCTGCTGGCTAAGATCGAAGAAGTCATCAAGCACGGTGTGGTCACCGCTGCCGCTGGTGAAGGCGCAGCCGCTGCCGCCGACGCCGGTGCAGACGCTGGCGCAACCGATTCCCCCGGTGAAGTCTCCGCCGACTTCGGCTTCGGCACCGACTCCTCCGACGACGGTGGCGGCTTCGGTTTCTAAACCGGACCCCATCACGCAGAAATGCACCCAAGCCCGGACCGCTCGCGGTCCGGGCTTTTTCTATGGCAGAGTGGGCCCTGCGCTGGAAGGAGGAGGTGACCTCACTCGGAGCTGTCTCGTGGCCTGTTTGGGAGGAGCAGGGCGGGGAGCCAGAGGGTGCAGGGAACAGGGCGTGCGTTGCCGGGTGGGGGAGTGGAGTGGTTGTGTCTCCGACGGCTCAAGGGCCGAGGGCCCTTGAGAATCCCATGAGCGCACAGGCCGGATGCCCTTTTAGGGGGCAGTCGTCACCCCTGACAACTCCCGCGTCTTGAGATGGGTGAAGAATGGTTTTTGGGGGAGGGAGTAGGGACCACTACAGGAAGTGTGTTGGGTGAAGCGCATGAGCTAGTTATTCGAGACGAAGAAATTGTATTGGCGGAGACCTTGCGAAAGTGTGCGTGCGTTGCCGGCGGGGGAGCGGAGAGGTTGTGTCTCCGACGGCTCAAGGGCCGCGGGCCCTTGAGAATCCCATGAGCGCACAGGCCGGATGCCATTTAAGGGGGCAGTCGTCACCCCTGACAACTCCCGCGTTTTGAGATGGGGCGAAGAATGGTTTTGGGGGAGGGAGCAGGGGCCTCTTCACGAAGTGCGTTGGGTGAAGCGCATGAGCTAGTTATTCGAGGCGAAGAAATTGTATCGGCGGAGACCTTCGTTCGAAACCCTGCCGTTTATTAGACCCTCAGCAATAATTCCAACCACCACCCTTAGCGCGAAGCACAGAAGCACCAAAGCCTTCGGACGCTTCCAAGCGTCCAGAGCGGCCTAGCCCGTGCCGCGCTCTGCCATACGCCAACCGTCAATTCCCGCGCAAGCCACCCGGTTAGCCCGCCCACACTTCTCAAACCCTCCTCCGTCAGCCCAACACTCCCCAACCACCATCCCCCCGCGCGAAGCACAGAAGCACCAAAGCCTTCGGACGCTTCCAAGCGTCCAGAGCGGCCTAGCCCGTGCCGCGCTCTGCCATGCGCCAACCGCCAATCCCCGCGCAAAGCACCCGGTCAGCCCGCCCACACTTCTCAAACCCTCTCCCGTTAGCCCAAAACTCCCCAACCACCATCCCCCCGCGCGAAGCACCGAATCCCAGAGCCTTCGGACGCTTCCAAGCGTCCAGAGCGGCCCAGCCCGTGCCGCGCTCCACCATGCGCCAACCGCCAACTTCCGCGCAAAGCACCCGGTCAGCCCGCCCAACCACAGCCTAAAAACCACGCCCGAGACCGCTCCGCACCCACCACTTCCAACAATCTGGCTCGGGCTGGAGGGGGACGGGTGTCCAGAGGGTGCGGGGGGAATGGTACAGTCCGGGTACATAGGTAACAGATTAGTCCGGGAACATGGGTAACACTTCAGGCATAGTCTGCCTGGAGGTAGCGTATGCCCTGGACAGAGGTAAGACCTATGGATGAACGGATTCGATTTGTTGTAGAGGCTGGGTCAGGAGCTGAGAACATGTCTTGGCTTTGTAGAAAATATGGCATTAGCCGAAAAACTGGCTATAAATGGCTCAATCGCGCACAAATGCATGGAATATTTGCTTTAAGCGAACACAGTCGAGCTCCGCGAAATTGTCCGCATCGCACGCCAATCGAGATGCGAGAGGCCCTCATTGCTTTGCGCAAAGCAAATCCAAGTTGGGGGCCAAAGAAAATAGCATCTGAAGTAAGCGATCGCTTTGGCCTAAGGCCTCCGGCGCCAAGTACGATTGCTTTGATTTTCCAAAAGGAAGGACTTAGCAAGCCCCGCAGACGCCGTAATGTTGTTATCCGCAACTGGCCCAACAAGCTCACTGAAGCAAGGCATCCTAATCATGTATGGACAATGGACTATAAAGGTTGGTTTGAGTTGCCCAATCGTAAGAAATGCTGGCCCTTCACTGTAATGGATCTGCACAGCCGTTACGTTTTGGCTTGTGATCCACTTGCCCAACCAGCCTTGGCCCCAACACAAGAAGCCTGTGACCGTGTTTTTTCCTACTTCGGCTTACCTCAAATTATCAGGGTGGATAATGGAATTCCCTTTGCGAGCTGTGCGGCCGGAGGAATATCGCGCCTTAGCGCCCAGTGGCTTCGCCTCGGAATAACCGTGGAATTCATTGAACCGGGAAAGCCTCAACAAAATGGTGCGCACGAACGAATGCACCGCTCTTTAAAGCGAGAACTTCGTAGAGCAGACACTCTTCGCCGCCAAAGACGCAGGTGTCAGACATGGCGGAGGATTTACAACCATAGCCGCGGTCATGAAGCTTTAGGCATGCGAACGCCTGCTGCTCTTTATGCGCCATCAAGCAGACGCCCACCAAGAATCCTTCCAGATTTCGTATACCCCCCTGAGTATATTCTGAGGCGAGTGAAGCGAAGCGGCTCCATACAATGGAGGGGACATCACAGATTTATCAGTCAAAGCCTGCACCGATGCACAGTGGGCCTTTTGCCAAACCAAAAGGGCGGTATGAATATCTATGCTGGATCAATCTTTTTAGGAGTACTGAATGATTCAGACACAAAAGGCTTAGTCAGGCCCTAGGGGCAACCTGTACCGCCAGAACCTGTTACCTATGTTCCCGGACAGAAGTGTTACCCATGTTCCGGGTTGTACAAATCCTGCAAGGTTCCCCCATCACCCTTTGGCCGTCGGAGACACGGCGACAAAATGCTGAAATCCCAGCGAAAGCACCTCTTGGCCCCGCCAACATAACGCACAACCAGCCCCGCCGTTTGTCCCATACCAACGCACTTCTCGGCACCGCCAACAGAAGCCCACCACCAACCCCCCCCCGCGAAGCACCGAATCCCAGAGCCTTCGGACGCTTCCAAGCGTCCAGAGCGGCCCAGCCCGTGCCGCGCTCCGCCATGCGCCAACCGTCA
Organism: Desulfobaculum senezii; assembly: GCF_054657395.1. Taxonomy (NCBI): domain Bacteria; kingdom Pseudomonadati; phylum Thermodesulfobacteriota; class Desulfovibrionia; order Desulfovibrionales; family Desulfovibrionaceae; genus Desulfobaculum; species Desulfobaculum senezii. Next base: position 1,003,327 of record NZ_BAAHYU010000003.1, read on the forward strand.
ACTCCCGCGCAAGGCACCCAGTTAGCCCGCCCACACTTCTCAAACCCTCCTCCGTCAGCCCAACACTCCCCAACCACCATCCCCCCGCGCGAAGCACCGAATCCCAGAGCCTTCGGACGCTTCCAAGCGTCCAGAGCGGCCTAGCCCGTGCCGTGCTCTGCCATGCGCCAACCGCCAACTCCTGCGCAAAGCACTCGGTCAGCCCGCCCAACCACAGCCTAAAAACCACGCCCGAGACCGCTCCGCACCCACCACTTCCAACAATCTGGCTCGGGCTGGAGGGGGACGGGTGTCCAGAGGGTGCGGGGGGGAATCCTGCAAGGTTCCCCCATAACCCTTTGGCCGTCGGAGACACGGCGACAACGTGCTGAAATCCCAGCGAAAGCACCTCTTGCTCCCGCCAACATAACGCACAACCAGCCCCCGCCGTTCCTCCTATACCAACGTGCCTCTTGGCCCCGCCAACACAACTCCCAACTAGCCCCGCCATATTCCCCATACCAACGTACTTCTCAGCCCCCGCCAACACAACCCCACCACCAACCACGGCCTTCCCCACATACCTGTGCACCCCTCACCTCCGCGCCACAACAACCACCAACCCCACACTCCCGCCCTTCCATCCTCCCTCCCTATGCCGCCACATCTTCCACCTTCCCTGATCCCCGCCCCCATCCCTACAACAACTCCATCTCTCCAATTCGCCGCCACTCACCCCCACCACCCCCCTCATACACCGCCACCAAATTTTCCACTTTTTTTCCGTCTTCTTTCCGCCTCGCTTCCCCATACATCCCACACCACCCCAACAAACCTTGAAGGGCAGTGCGTGACGCGTATACTGCAGGGACGGTTTGAAGGCGGGGTGTGGGTACTGGTGCAACTGGTACAGCGCTGGAGGAGGTTAGCGCTCTTGAGTGTGTCGCGGGTGGCTCTGACGGGGTGCATTTTTGTGGCGTAAGCCTTGATACGGCTTGCTCTGCACTTGCTCCCCGGTTGGAGTTAGGATAGATAGGTGGACTTCCTTTCTGCATACCGGAAAAAATTTATGAGTAATTATACGAACGACAAGAAATTCACGAAACGTGACGGGAAGCGCTTTGAGCGCGGCCCTCAGGATAGGGACAAGCGCTCCATTACGGATGAGCTGGTTGACCTCGATCACCAGCTGACCAGCCTTTTGGCCCGCCGTACGCGGCTTTTGGCCAAGGCTGCCGGAACGCGCAAGCGCAAGGGCAAGGCCCTTGTGGACCCGACGCAGGAAAAGCGCATGCGCCGCGCGTGGGATGGCCTTGTCTCCAGACATGGCTTTGACACGGCAACCATGCGGAAACTGTTTAACTTGGCCAATGGGCTTGCGTATTCCTTTGCGCAGGGTGGCGAAGAGGGCGAGCAGACGTTTACCATGCGTCCCCGCCGCGCGCCGCTGGACCTGACCATGCCCGGTCCCTCCGCTCTGGAGGAATCCCGCATGTGGACGGCCATTGCTGGCGCGACGGGCGCAACGTGCGAAATTGCCCCCATCGTTCTGAATGACCCGCTTGTGGAGCTGGTGAAGGGCCTGAACGGCGCTGGCGCATCCATGTCGCGTGAAAAGGGCAAGGTGACCGCAGCCGGTCAGAAGCCTGATTTCCACGGCAAGACGGTGTTTGCCGGTGGCGATCCCCTGAACTTTTTCATGCTGCTTGCCATGGCGCTGCCTGAACCGGGCATCTCCATGTTCAGTGGCGGCACCGCGCTGAAGGTGATGGACCTGCGCCCCGTGGCGCATGTGCTCTCTGGCCTTGGCGTGCGTCTGACCTCGCTGGAGCCGCACTCCAACGGTGTGCCGGTGCGCATGGAAAGTGGTGGCATGACCACCAACCGCTTCCGCATTCCCGAGAATTTCCCGGCTGAAGCCGCTGCGGCAATCGCGCTGTTTGGCCCCACCTACCCGGACGGCATCGCCTTCACGTGGGATGAGGAATTCGACGACAAGGGGCTTCTGGCCCGTGTTGCCGCCATCCTCAAGGATTGCGGCGTGCCGTGTTCGTTGACGGACGACTCCTTCTCCGTGGACCGCGCAAACTTGGCCATGCCCCAGAGCGTAACCTTCCCGCTGGATCCTGTGCTGTGCACGTCGCTTTTGGCTGCGCCGCATTTTGGCAGCGGACGCGTGCACCTCGACGGCGCATGGCCCAAGAAGGACGTCGACGCTGAAAGCGCTGTGACGTTGCTGGAAAGCCTTGGCCTTGAGGTGAAGGTTTCCAAGAGCGGCATCACGGCGGAGCTTGGCGAGCGCCCGGAAGAGATCGACCTGGACGTGACGGAGTGCCCGATTTTTGCGCCGCTGGCCCTTGCTGCCGGTTTGGCGTCGCACTCTGGCGCGCGCATTCGCGTTGCGGATGATTTTGACGGCACGTCGGCCATGGAACTTGGTGACCGTCTGGGCCGTTTTGTCCGCGTGAAGCCGAACAAGGTGGTTGTTGCCGCATCCCCCAAGGGGAGCACGTGGGACGAGAGCGCCGAGGCGTGGGTGAGCCCCGCACCGGAGTGGACCATGGGTCTTGCTTTGGCCTCGTACGCCGCCCCGGGCATCAAGCTGGCGAATCCCGGCGGGCTTTCCGCTGTTTGGCCGGAGTTTTGGCAGCTCTATGTCAACGGCTTTGAGCCGCAAACGGACAAGAAGGAGCCTGAAGACGATGGACGAAAGAAAGGACGACGTGTGCGAATCGGCTGATATGGAACAGCTGTCTCAGGAGTTTGACCAGTTCAAGCTCGAAAAGGAGACGGTTGAAGCACAGATTCGCAAGCTCCGCAGCGAAGAGGACTTCGAGAAGGGAGTCTTCTTCGCACAGGATATTCACAGACTGCAGCAGGACAAACTGCGCCTTGATACGGAAATGGAAATCCGCAAGCGCCGCATGAATAGACTGCGCATGGCAGTGGCCGAGAACGGGGTTCTTCACTAGGAACCGGTATTCCGTGCGGCCCATCCGGGTCGCGCTCCAGCCCGAGAGGTAGACGCATGCCCCAGAATCTGACCCAGAAGATCATCGCCGCGCACCGTGTGGATGGCGATATGACGCCCGGCGCCGAGGTTGGTCTGCGCATCGACCAGACGCTGACGCAGGACGCCACCGGTACGATGGCGCATTTGCAGTTTGAAGCCATGGGCCTTGACCGCGTCAAGACCCAGCTCTCCGTGAGCTATGTGGATCATAACACCCTGCAAATGGGCTTTCGAAATCCGGATGACCATAGGTATCTGCGAACCGTAGCGGCCAGATTCGGCATTGTGTTCTCGCCTCCGGGAACGGGCATCTGCCATCAGCTGCACCTTGAGAACTTCGCCGTTCCGGGTGCCACTCTCATCGGCTCCGACAGCCATACGCCAACGGCTGGCGGCCTTGGCAGCTTGGCCATGGGGGCGGGCGGCCTTTCCGTTGCCCTCGCCATGGCCGGCGAGCCATACTACATCGCCATGCCGCGCGTGGTGCGGGTGTACTTGACCGGTCAGCTTACGGGCTGGGCTTCGGCCAAGGACGTCATCCTGCACGTGCTCGGCCAGCTGTCCGTCAAGGGCGGCGTGGGCAAGGTGATGGAATATTGCGGTCCCGGCGTTGCCTCGCTGTCGGTGCCGGAACGCGCCACCATTACCAACATGGGGGCAGAGCTGGGCGCAACCACGTCCATCTTCCCCTCCGACGACGTCACCCGCCAATTCCTCGCCGCCATGGGGCGTGAGCAGGATTGGCGCGAGTGCGTCGCCGACGCGGACGCCACCTACGACGAAACAGTGGAAGTCAACCTGTCCGAACTGGAACCCCTTGTCGCCCAGCCGCACATGCCGGACCGCGTGGTCCCCGTGCGCGAGCTGGCCGGGATGCGGGTGGATCAGGCGGCCATAGGCTCCTGCACGAACTCCTCGTACGCGGATCTTAAGACCGTGGCGCTGATGCTGCAGGGCAAGCAGGCCGCCCGCGAGACGGACCTGCTCATTTCGCCCGGCTCCAAGCAGGTGCTCAACATGCTGGCGGCGGAAGGGCTTATTGCGCCCCTCGTCACCGCCGGTGCGCGTCTTTTGGAGTGTACGTGCGGCCCTTGCATCGGTATGGGCGGTTCGCCTGTCAGCGCGGGGGTGTCCGTCAGGACGTTCAATCGCAATTTCGAGGGCCGAAGCGGCACGCAGGACGCGCAGGTGTACCTTGCCAGCCCGCAGACCGCGGCCATGGCTGCGCTGAACGGCGCATTCACGGACCCGGCCGAGTGGGGCGAGGCCCCGGCGAAGCCTGAACTGCCCGCGGGAACGCCCGATATTCGGCATCTGTTCATCTTCCCGCCCGAGGATGGCAGCGACGTAACCATCGAGCGCGGGCCGAACATCGTGCCGCTGGAGCAGTTTGAGACATTGCCGCAGGCACTGGAAACCGGCGTGCAGCTCAAGGTCGGTGACGACATCACCACGGACCATATTTTGCCCGCAGGCCCGCAGATTACGGCGCTGCGCTCTAACATTCCCGCCATCAGCGAGTATATTTTCTCCCGCACGGACAAGGGCTTTGTTGAGCGTATGCACGGCGCTGGGCACGGCGTCATCGTTGCGGGTGAAAACTACGGGCAGGGGTCCAGCCGCGAGCATGCCGCCCTCGGACCGCGCCATCTGGGTGTGCGGGCGGTCATCGCCAAGTCGCTGGCCCGCATTCACCGCGCCAACCTCGTCAACTTCGGCATTCTGCCGTTGGTGTTCGTGGACAAGGCGGATTACGACCGCATCGGTGAAGGGGGCGCAATTTCACTGGACACCACAGGCATCACCCCCGGTGAGGCTGCGGAAGTGACGGTGAATGGTTCGCAACGCCTTTTTGTTACAAATGATTTGACGGAAAAAGAGCTGGCTATTATTCAGGCAGGTGGCCTGCTGAATGCTGTGCGCCAGTCTCTTGCACGCTAACGCTATACACTACGACTCTATCGGGAGAATCTATGCTCGACGGAATGCGACAGAATGCCGGATCGTGGATTGTGAAGATCCTGTTCGGCATTATCATCGTTGTCTTCGTCTTTGCCTTCGGCTCAGGGACGATGAGCAACCGGGGCAAGGGCGGCACAGTCCTCGCTTATGTGGACGAAACGCCCATCCTTATCCGCGACTTCGAGATGGCCTACCAGCGGGCCGCAGAAAATTACCGTGGGCAGAATCCCGGCGTCAGCGCCGAGGAGATTCAGACCCCTGCCTTTAAGCAGAGCGTCTTTAACTCCATGGTCAATGACGTGCTCGTGAACAACGAAGCCCAGAAGCTTGGCATCACCGCCAGCGAAGAGGAAGTCCGCGCGCACATTCTCGACATCCCCGCGTTCCGCAACAAGGACAATGCCTTTGACAACGCCGTCTATCAGGCCGTGTTGCGTGGCAGCCATCTGCGCCCCGGAGAGTTTGAGGCCGACGTTGAGCGTGGCATCCGCGAGCAGAAGCTCCGCAAGCATCTCTCCCTCGCCGTCAACGTGACCGAGCAGGAAGCCCGCGACCTGTTCCGCTACGCCGGTGAGCAGGCGCGTCTGGAATACCAGCTCTTCCCCTGGCAGGACTACACCGCCAGCGTCACCCCCACCGACGCCGAAATTGACGCCTACTACAAGGCCAACGAGGAACGCTTCCGCCGTCCCGCCACTGTGAGCCTTGCGACGCTGACCTTTACCCCCGAGGCGCTCGCCTCCGGGCAGGACGTCAGCGCCGAGGAAATCGCCCAGTACTACGAGGCGAATACCTCCATGTTCAAGCGCCCCGAAATGGTGTCCGCACGCCATATTCTCGTGAAGCTCAGCCCCAACGCGCCCAAAGACGCCGTCAAGGCCGCGCGCAGGAAGCTGGCAACCGTGAAGGCCAAGCTCGCCAAGGGTGCCAAGTTCTCCGATCTGGCCGAGGAATACTCCGAAGGTCCCAGCGCTGTTCGCGGTGGCGACCTTGGGTACTTCCCCCGCAGCTCCATGGTGAAGCCCTTCGAAGATGTGGCCTTCTCCCTGAAGCCCGGTCAGGTTTCCGACCCCGTGCGCACCCAGTTCGGCCTGCATCTTATCAAGGTTGACGACAAGCGCGCCGCAGGCGTCAAGTCCCTCGATGAGGCGCGCTCCGAGATTCGCCGCATCATCGCCGAGGAAAAGGCCACCAGCGCCATGTCCGACAAGCTCGATCAGGCCCTTGAGCAGATTCTTGTCGACGACAGCGCCGAAAAAATCGCCAGCGACCTCGGTATGAAACTCCAGCAGACCGGCCCCATGTCCAAGCAGACCCTCGTGTCCGCCCTTGGCATCAGCGAAGAGGACGCCGACCTGCTGTTTGACCTGCCGCTCAGCACCGCCACCGACTCGCCTTTGAATGTGAAGGACGGCTACATCCTCGCCTTTAAGCAGGATTCCGAGCCCTCCACCATCGCGCCGCTGGACGCCGTGAAGGAACAGATTGTGGAAGCCCTCAAGCGCAAGGGCGCAATGGCTCTCGCGCAGGAAGCCGCCCAGTCCTCCCTCAAGGGCCTGACCGCTGAAGGCAACATCAAGAAGGCCGAAGCCCTCTTCGAAAAAGCCTCCAAGGTCACCAGTTCCTTCGGCCGTCAGGGCTTCATTCCTGGCCTCGGCATGAACCCCGATCTCGTCGAGACCGTGTTCACCACCAAGGAAGGCGAATGGCTGCCGCAGACCTACTCCGTGCAGAACGGAGTGCTCATCGCCCGGGTGCAGGACCGCATTGAGCCCAGCGAAGAGCTGTGGGAGCAGCAGAAGCAGCTTGTGCTCGATACCCTCACCCGCACCAAGCAGCGTGAAGTGTATCTCGCCTACCTGAACTCCCTCAGGGATAAAGCCAAGACCGAAATCGTCGAGCCCCGCGTGCTGCAATAAGCATCGCGGTCACCAACGATCACTTCAAGCGGCCTGCCGGACCACCGGCAGGCCGCTTTTTTCGTGCTGTAGCATTGGCGAGGTGGTGGCGTGCGGTGCATGGCTTTTTTGTGCTCCGCAGGCCAAAGGGCCGTGGGCCCTTTGGAATCCCATTTGCGCACGTGCCGGGTGCCTTTGTATGGAGCGGTCGTGACCCCTGTGTGGCTCTCGTCCGTGTGGGCGGAGAGTTTTTTTGGGGGGGAGGCATTGGCGAGGTGGTGGCGTGTGGAGCGTGGCTTTTTTGTGCTCCGCAGGCCAAAGGGCCGTGGGCCCTTTGGAATCCCATTTGCGCACGTGCCGGGTGCCTTTGTAAGGGGCTGTCGTCACCCCTGTGGGGCTCTCGTCCGTGTGGATGGAGAGGTTTTGGGGTGACGTTGGCGTTGTGAGAAGGGCGGTGAGAATCCCTGTTGAGGGTGTCTGGCGACGGCTGGTTATGAAAGCGGGTGAGTGCTGTGCTTCAGTGTCCACCCTTATTTTCAGGAGCGGCTTCCGCTCCTGAAAATCCTAAGGATTGTTAAGGAAATTATTTCCTTAACCCGCCGGAGGCCCTCTTTTCTTCCTCTTCGCTTCCGTCTTCCTTGTGGCGAGCGTGTGTGCCAAAAGAAAACGCCCCGCAGGGGCGAGACTGCGGGGCGTGTGGTCACACGGACAGGCGCTATGAGGAGGCCTATCGCGCGGAATTATTTCTGCTTTTTGAAGATGATGAGTGGGCAGTTTTTGCAGACGTCTGCGCCGGGGAAGTTGTCACCGGGGCGGGTGATGGACGCGGAGCCGTGCTGTTCCTTACGGGAGAGCAGGCGGTCGATGGTCGGGCCGATGTGTTCACCGGGGATAACGACGTTGATTTCACCGCGTTCGGTCTTACCGGCGTTGTAGCTGCCGCTGCAGGCGGGGAGCATGTTGAACTTCTTCTCATTGAAGGAGTAGACGTTGCCACCGCATGCGGAGGAGTTGATGGTGATATTGGTCTGGATGGGGTGCACATCCATGGCGGCGGCGTAGTCCACGGCGAGGTGGTAGGCCTGCATGTTGTCGCAGTAGAAGTGCACGGTATCCGGATCGAAGAAGGTATCGGCCAGCGGGGACACGACGATGGCGAGCAGCTTGTCTTCGGGCAGGCGGGACTTCGTCTTGATGAAGCGTTCGGCCTGATCTGCGTCCACGCAGTACTTCTTGTGGCTCTTGATTTCGGCTTCGTCCATGGGCTTCCAGCCGAGGCAGAAGCGTGCGTTGGAGCAGCCCTGGTCATCCTTGAAGGCGAGAACGGTCTGTCCCTTCATGCGTGCGGCAAGCTCCCACTGACAGAAGGTCATGGGCTTGACGGGACAGAAGTATTCTTCGCAGTTTTCCTGAAAGTCCTTCAGTTCCTCTTCGTCAAAGATGTACTTGACGGCGATGGGGTAATGCATGAGGCGCAGGTCGTCCATGAGGGTCTTCTGAATGGACGCATAATCGCGGCTGAGCTTGGCCATGTGTTCTACCTCCGAAAAGATGAATACGACAGGGCGAAAGCGGTCTCGCCCGGGCATGTGTCATAAGACGCGCTTCGCTGAAAATTCCCACCACGGAAGCGCGAGATTGGGGTGTAGCGTTATTCGAAAGCTGCGAAAAGAGAAAAGAGGGGAGGGGTTCTTTTTTTCACAAGGTTCGGATTTTTGCGGATATTGGGGAGTTTTGCCGATTGGGCAATGACTGGCGGTGGGGAGGGGAAGTGATGCGGGAAATGGCGGAAAGGTTTGAGGCTGGGAATGGTGCACGCTGCGCTGTGGGACGGTGGACACTTGAGGAGGCACAATGAGCGTGTGGCTCGTGGGCCGTTCCGGGGCGGTGGTGAATGGGAGAAGCGCCGGCGGGGGCGCCTGTGTAGACATTGGGGCGCGTTGCGGAGGCGCTGCGCTGATGAAGCGAGGGGCAGCGCTGACGGGCGTGATGGGACGGGCTGGGGTTACAGCCGGTCCATGGGGCGGAAAAGTTGGCGGCAGATTTCTGTGGTGAAGACGGCGAGCTTCATGGGCACATAGACGTAGGTGACAATCATGATAAGGGCGTAGATATAGCCCCCGTTCCATGGGTTGTGCTTGTAGTAGGAATATGCGGGATGGTTCCAGATGATGAAGAAGGTAAAGCAGCCGCCGACGATGTGGATGAGGGCCCCAAAGCGCGAGCCACGGCGGAAGTAGGCGGCGTAGATGATGCCCATGATGAGGACATAGAGCGCGATGGATACAGGGGTCATGAGGTCGACGGAGACTTCAAGCCCCCGCCTGATGATGACGAGAATAATGGTGAGGTATTCTTCCACGCGGGTAAGCCTCCATTGTTCTTTGCATAACGCATATCACATATGCGCTGCATTGCAATGGAGGCCTGCCAGCGGAAATGGGCGTTAAGCCGCGTGGGTCGGGGTCATCTCGCGATGCAGAAGTTTTCTGTTTGGCCAGATAACGCCGCAGATAACCAGCGCCGCGCCCACAAACTGCCACATGGCGACGGGTTCGCCCAGCAGAATCCAGGCGGCAAAGACCGTGGTCACCGGTTCGATGCAGGAGAAAATGGACGTATACGTGCCGCCGATGTGCTCGATGGCGAGGTACATGAACAGGATGGCGAATACCGTGGGCACAAGGCCAATGCCGAGGGCAAGGGCGAGGCCCCGTCCGTTCAGGTCCAAAATGGTGGCCGGACCGCCAGCCATGGCGGAGAAGAAAAGAGCCGCAAAGAACAGGACGTACAACGTCACGGACTGTGCGTTTTCTCCCTTTAGCAGCACCTGCGAGAGAATCATATTCCCCGCGATGCCCACCATGCACCCAACGGCCAGCAAAACGCCGCGGATGTCGGCCTCGTGCAGGAAGGCGTCGTAAAAGACGAGGGCGCATCCTGCAAAGATGAGCACCAGCGATGTGGTCAGGCTTTTGGTTATGGGTTGCTTGAAGAAGACAGCGGACAGAATGGTCACCAGCGCCGGATAGCCGTAAATGATGAGCGACGTCGTGGACGCCGGGATATACTTGACGGCACCGATGAATCCTGTGCTCTGCACCGGGTAGACAAGAAGGCCGAGCATGGCGGCCTTCATAAGCGCCCGTGGACTGATGCGCAGCAGGCTCGGCCGGGTGACGGCAAAAAACAGCGCCAGCATCAGCGAGCCAAAGATAAAGCGGTATTGCAGGATCTCGAAGGTATCCATACCGCATTCGAAACCGAATTTTCCCATGATAGGGAGAATTCCGAAACTGCACGCCGAAATAAGGGCGTACATCACACCACGAAACATGACATTCCTCCGGTACGAAATATCGTAGGGCAAGGATGTCTAACGCCGCCCGCATGGGACTGCAAGAGAATTCGGCGCAAGTTGAAAAAAGTTTTTCACATGCGCCGAATTGCTTGGAATAGTGGTGCGTTATGAGATTCTTGAGACTATCTCGTGATGATTAATGAACACGCGGCTGACGTAGGTCACCGTTTCGGAGAAGGTGGGCAGTCGGCCATAGCGGGAGTAGATGCGCTCCGAGGTGCGGGTGTTCTTGAGTCCGGCGTTGTAGCCGGCGGTGGCGGCGATGATATTGCCGCTGCGGGCGCGCAGGTGCCGCGCCAGCATGAGCACCATGGCGGGGATGGGTTTGCTGTAGACCACGCGCTGGTCAAAGTTCATCAAAAAGTCGAAATCGCGCGAGTTGAAAATGTCGCGCCCTTCAAGGTTGGCCTGCATGTAGGTGCGAAAGCGCGAGCGGGCCTCCTTCATTTGGTCGTAGAGGTCTTGGGCAAGGTCATCCACGCGCAGATATTTGTCTGCCATGTCGAGGCGCTTGCCGTCGCGGGCGGCGGTGAGGGCGGTGCGGAGCAGCTCCCCCCGGTCCCCGCCGATTTTTGTGCGCAGACGGCGGGCGCGTTTCCACTTGCTGCGCAGGTCGTAGTAGCGGGCGAGTTCCCCGGCGTACTCCGGGTGCTTGTAGGGCGCGTGGGCGTGGGCGGAGCGGTCCGTAGCGCAGAGCATGTCGTAGCGGCTGGCCGTGGAGCCGATGAACTGGCAGGGACCAACGGCAAAGGCCCATGAGACGGCAAATTCGTAGAAGAATGATTCCGCCATAATCTGCCCAGCCACCCATGCCGGGTCGACGGGGTAGATGTCCTTGGCCTCGCGCACGCCCTCGACAATCCAATAGCAGATGTTGGTGATGCGCTTTTCCAGATCAATGTCTTCAAAGCGGCGCTTCCAGATGGGCAGTTTGCGCCCGGCGTAGTTGTCCTCGATAAAGTCGAGCACGGCCTTGGCGAGGCGCCACGAGTAGCGCCCGGCGTCTTCGCCCTCCACGGGCGGCGCGTAGCAGGAGGGGACGATGATGTTGACTGCCGGGTCCACGGCTGGCGCGGCTTCGGCAGGGGACGGACGGGCGACGGCTGTGCCCACAAGGGGCAAAAGCGACGCTGCCATAAGCGATTTCAGCGCCTTGCGGCGCGAGGTATCGTGAAGAGAGTGCTGAGTGCGCATAATCCAACCTGTACCAGATGAAGTGGGAGAAGGTGAAGCAGAAGTCAATGTCGGTTGGGTGAAATTCGTTGGGGCGCTGGCACCGGGGGATGGCCTCCGGTGCCAGCAGAGTGCGCTATCGCCCGCCACGGCGCGCCAGCAGGCGTGAGCCGTAGGCGGCTTGCCCAAGAGATATGCAGGCGTCGCCGGGGGGCGTCTGCGTGTGCAGCAGAACCTGCATGCCGTGTTCGGTCAAAAGGCGCGGCAGGCCTTCGGCAAGGGTGCGGTTCAGCATCACGCCGCCGCTGAGGCCGATGGTGCCGACGCCATGGGCGCGGGCGAGGGTGGCCGCGGCGTCCGCGAGGCCCGACATGAGGCCAAGGTGGAATTTGCGGCTGATGACGGCGGGTGAAGTGCCCTGCGCCCAGTCCTGCGCCACGCGCTGAAAGAGCGCGTCCGTGCGCAGAATGGCGGGGCCGCTCTCCTGCTGGGCAAGGGCGGGGGCGTCGTATCCTTCTGTGACGGCATGGTCCTGCGCGGCTTCAAGGCGGATGGCGGCCTGCGCCTCGTAGTCAATGCTGGTGCACAGGCCGAGCATGGCGCTGACGGCGTCGAACAGTCGCCCGCAACTGGTGGTGACGGGGCTGTTGATGTTTTTGGTGAGCATGTTGGCGCACAGGGTGGTGGCGTCGGCATGTTCTGGCAGCCACGGCGCGTCTGTGGGTGTGGGCAGGCCAAGGTCGTGCAGGCAGGCGAGGGCGATGCGCCATGGCTGGGTGATGGCCGCTTCGCCGCCGGGCAGGCGCATGGGCGCAAAGTGGGCAAGGCGCTCATGCGTCAGGGACTCGTTGTCCACCAGCAGGAATTCACCGCCCCACAGGGTCTTGTCTTCGCCGTAGCCCGTGCCGTCCAGCGCAAGGACGAGGGCACGGCCTTCAAAGGCGTTGTCCGCCATCACCGCGTGGGCGTGGGCAACGTGGTGCTGCAGGGTGATGGTGGGCAGGCCGGATTCCGCCTGCGCCCAGTCCGTGGTCATGTAGTTGGGGTGCAGGTCGTGGACCACGGCCTCCGGCGCGGTTTGGAGGATGTCCACCAAATGCGCCGCGATTTCCTTGTAAAAGTCGAAAGTTTCAAGATTCTCCATGGTGCCGATGTGCTGGCTGACAAAGGCTTGGTCCTTTTTGGTGACGCACAGCGTGGCCTTCAGCTCCGGTCCGGTGCCAAGAACGCTTGGCCCGTCGGCAGGCAAAAAGACCGGCCGGGGCGTGAAGCCGCGGGCGCGGCGCAGGAATTGCGTGGCCGGGCCGTCCGGGGTGTCCACCACGCGGACCACGGAATCGTCGCAGCGGATAAGGATGTCCCGGTTGTGGAAGACAAAGCCGTCCACAATGTGCGCAAGGCGGGAGAGCGCCTCGCGGTTGCCGATGCTGATGGGCTCGGAACTCATGTTGCCGGAGGTCGCCACAAGAATGGCGGGGTGTCCGTCGCCACGGCATGCGGCGTAGTGGCGCAGCAAAACGTGGTGCAGTGGCGTGTAGGGGAGCATGACGCCGATGTCGCGGGTATCCGGCGAAAGCCCCGGAGCAAGGACCGACGCGCCGTGGCGCTGGCGCAGGATAACGATGGGGCGTTCACGGCCTTCCAGAAGCTCGGCTTCGGCGTCCGTCACGTCGGCAATGGCCCGCACGGTGGGCATATCCGGAGCCATCACCGCGAGGGGCTTGCCGTAGCGGTTCTTGCGTTGGCGCAGAGTGGCAACGGCGCGGGCGTTGGTGGCGTCGCACACCAGATGGAATCCGCCAAGGCCCTTCACGGCGAGTATTTTCCCGTTCGCAAGGGCGCGGGCCGCATCCTCAAGGGCCTGTGGGCCTTGCGCGCCGGACGCGCCGGATGCGTCGGCCATCCAGACCTTGGGACCGCACTCGGGGCAGGCGTTGGGCTGGGCGTGGAAGCGGCGGTCCAGCGGGTTGTCGTACTCGCTCTGGCACATCTCGCACATGGGGAAGCAGGCCATGGAGGTCTTGTCCCTGTCGTAGGGGATGGAGCGGGTGATGGTGTAGCGCGGGCCGCAGTTGGTGCAGTTAGTGAAGGGGTAGAGATAGCGCGTGTTGTCCGGGTCCAGCATATCATTCAGGCAGTCGTCGCAGGTGGCGACGTCCGGGCTGATGAGCACGGAGTGCCCTTCGCCGCCGGTGGAAAGATGGATTTCAAAGGCGCTCTCGTCGTCAGCCGGGGACAGGGGCTGTGTGTCGCAGGTGACGATTTGCGCCAGCGGGGGCAGCTGGTGGTGCAGGTCGTGGTCAAAGGCGTCCAGCTGCGAGGCCGCGCCTTGCAGTTCGATGACGACGCCTTCTGGGGTATTGCGCACGTGGCCGGTCAGGCTGTGGTCAAGGGCGATGCGGTAAATGAAGGGGCGAAAGCCCACGCCCTGCACCGCGCCGGTGATGGTGTAGCGAATCCGGGACTGAGCCGAAGAGGTCTGGGAGGTCGTATCGAGCATAGGCACCGTGTGGGTTGACGGTTTGGTCAGCGGATTCTGGCAAGCAGACGCTTCATGGCGCTTTTGGCAAGGCGCGATGGGCGAAAGCTTACCGGGACGAGAGCCTCAGGAACAACGAAATGTGCGGCGTCGAACGCCTGTGGCGGCTGGAGAGGGTAGCTGATGTCCTGCGGGCGGCAGCCGGGCAGGTCGCGGCGGATGGCCTCGCGCCACAGGGCAATGTCGTCTGGCGTTTGGCTGAGCAGGGTGTACAGGGCGGTGTCCAGTGCAACGGGGCCGGGCGATGCGGCCAGAAGGCCCATGTGCAGGGCCTCGCCGTCCGTGGGACCGCTGACGTGCATGGCCGTGACGGCGTCAAGGAGCGTATCCACCTGCGGCAGGGCGGCACAGACGTCAAGAATCAGCGCCTCGAAGCGGTTGCCGCGTTCGCCAAAGCGGGTGTGGGCGATGGCCTTGCGCATGCCGCACACACAGCCAAAGAGGTTCTTGACCGAGGCCGTCAGGCGCATTTGGCAGTGGGCCTTGAGGCGGGGCAGATTGAGGATGCGGTCGGCCTCCAGAGCCTGCGCGGCAATGCCTACCTGCGCGGGAAAGGAGAGGGCCAGCGGGCGCGGATCGCGCAGGGTGGTCACGGAAAGGCCAAGGGGAGCGAGGGCGTCCACAAGGCCGCATTTGCGCGCCACACTCTCGGCGGAGCCGAAGGCCGGGGAATCCGCCACGGTGATGCGTACTCCGCAGTCCAGCAGATACTGGCAGGCTGCGGCGGCCACGGCGGGGTCCGTACAGCCCAGGGGGTTCTTGGCCGCAACAAGGTTCGGCTTGACCAGAACGCGCTCGCCGGGGCGATACGTGATGCCGCAGGCGGCAAACAGCTGGGGAATGCACTCCGCAAGCATGCTGGATGTGGTCTGCGGGCAGTGGGCCATGGCCACGGGAACCGGGAGAGCAACAGACATGGCGGGTACCGTATAATGCCTGCTGCGCACTGGCAAGCGCGGAGCCGCAGGCGCACGCAGGAGAAAACCACAACGCGCCCGCATCCCTTGGCGGAATGCGGGCGCGAAGACGACTGGGCGGCGAAAAGTGCGCAAGCGCGCTATTCGCGGATGATGACGATAAGCTCCTTGGGTCCGTGAACACCGATGGTCAGCTGCATTTCGATGTCCGCGGTGCGCGAGGGGCCGGAAACAAGCAGGGCGTTGGTGGGCATGCCTGCGCCCCAGCGCTGTTTCTCCATAAGCTGCGGGAAGTTGGCGTGAATGTCTGCGGCGTCCAGCACGGCGATATGCACGGCTGGCACCAGCGACATCAGGCGCGGTTCTTCCGGCGTCGGCCACATGGCAAGGGCTCCCTGTTCGGCCACGGCCCCCACCGTGCCCGTGATGGAGGCGTCCACCTCAAACAGGCGCTCCTTGTACTCCTCAATGGGACCGGACCATGTTTCCAGCGGCGGCAGGTCGGCGTCGTCGCCTTTCCACGCCTTGGCGACGTCCTTGCCCACATCGGTGCCCGGGGCGTGGAGCAGGGCGTTCCACCCGCGTCCGGCGATGGTCTTTTTCAGCTCGTCCGTCCACTTGGCCTTGGGGC
This sequence comes from Desulfobaculum senezii, assembly GCF_054657395.1. Taxonomy (NCBI): domain Bacteria; kingdom Pseudomonadati; phylum Thermodesulfobacteriota; class Desulfovibrionia; order Desulfovibrionales; family Desulfovibrionaceae; genus Desulfobaculum; species Desulfobaculum senezii. The sequence continues at coordinate 1,018,800 of NZ_BAAHYU010000003.1, forward strand.
AGACGATAACCTCGGCGCTGGAGGCGGTGAGCAGCTTGCGCATGCGCTCCACGCGCTGTTTGGTATTCCACGTGGGCACAGGCATGGCCTGAACCTCTCCCACATATCCGGCGGCCTTGCGGTTGGCGAGGACAAGCCGGTTCAAAATGCGCTCGCGCGCGGATTCGCTAGACATTGTCCACTCCTTGTTCCTTGCACATCTGATGCAGACTCTTCTTGGCCAGCTTGGGCCGGGTACGCACACTCATCCACGCGCCAAGGGGGCCTGCGGGCGGCAGTTTGTCGCCCAGCGCCCCGGCAATGCGGGTGACCACGGCGTTGAGCGCCGGGGTGGTGTTTACCAGCTGCCAGCCCTTCCAGACAAAGGCCTCGGTGGGCTTGCGCTTGCTGCCGTGCCCCTTGACCGAGCCGGTGCCCTTGCGGGCGTTGTTCTCCTGCCGCAGGGCGCGCAGGATGTCCGGAATGGGGATGCGCGCGGGGCAGACCTCTTCGCAGGCATTACACAGGCTGGAGGCCGTCGCCAGCACGCCGGATTCCTCAAGGCCTGTCATCTGCGGGGTGAGAATCTTGCCGATGGGGCCGGGGTAGACGTGCCCATAGGCGTGCCCGCCAATGCGTGTGTACACAGGACAGTGGTTCAGGCACGAGCCGCAGCGGATGCACTGCAGGGTCTCGCGCATGAGCGGTTCGGCAAGAATGGTGCTGCGGCCATTATCCAGAATGACCAGATGCACCTCATCCGGGCCGTCCATCTCGCCCTTTTTGCGGGGCGAGGTGATCATGTTGAAATAGGTGGTGATGAGCTGCCCGGTGGCGGACGCGGTGAGCAGGCGGTACACCGGGTGGATGTCCGACAGCCGTTCCACGACCTTCTCAAGCCCCATCACGGCAATGTGCAGGGGCGGGGCGGTGGTGCACATGCGCCCGTTGCCCTCGTTTTCCACAAGGCACAGGGTGCCGGTTTCCGCCACGGCGAAGTTGACGCCGGAGATGCCCGCGTCGGCTTCCTTGTACTTGTTGCGCAGGGTGCGGCGGGCGGTGGCGTTCAGCTCCGGGATGTCCTCGGTATAGGGCACGCCGAGGTGCTCCTCGAAGATGCGGCCCACCTGTTGGCGGTTTTTGTGCACGGCAGGAACGATGATGTGTGAGGGCGGCTCGCCCGCAAGCTGGATGATGAACTCGCCAAGGTCGGTTTCCGTGACCTCCATGCCGTTCTTTTCCAGATGCGTGTTGAGGTGCATTTCCTCGGACACCATGGACTTGCCCTTGACCACGCGGGTGGCGTCGTGCTGGAGCAGGATGCTGAGCACGATGTCGTTGGCCTCGTGCGTGGTTTCGGCCCAGTGGACGTGGATGCCGTTTTTCGCGCAGTTGGCTTCCAGCTGTTCCAACAGCTCCGGAAGTTTGGCCAAGGTGCGGCGGCGGACCATGGAGCACGCATCGCGCAGGCTCTCGCGCTCCTCGGCGTCGGAGAGCAGGTTGCGGCGCTTGATGATAAAGCCGCCCATGGCGGTGGCGAAGTTCTGCCGAAGCTGGGCATCGGCAAGGGCTTCCACGACATTCTTTTTGAAATTGAACGCCTTAGCCATTGGCTCTCTCCCACAGGAAGTCGGCGATGTGTTTGCCGGTCATGGCAATGTTCATCTTTTCCATCGCGCCGGTGATGTTCATGATGCAGCCGCAGTCGCCACTGAGGAGGATGGTTGCTCCGGTGTCGGCGGCGCTTTGGGCCTTGTCCTTGACCATGGCGGCGGAGATTTCCGGCTGTTTCACCGAGAAGGTGCCGCCGAAGCCACAGCATTCGTATTCGCGTTCCAGCTCGATGAGGGTCACATTCTCCAGCTGGCTGACGAGGTTTTTGCAGGTTTCGGTGACGCCCATCTCGCGCATGGCGTGGCAGGAGGAGTGCCACGTGACGGTGACGGGCTGGCCCTTGTCTGTGTAGGTGGCCCCGCAGACGTTCACCAGGAATTCCGTCAGCTCAAACACGCGGTCGGCAAAGGCCTTGGCGCGCAGCTCGTCGGGGTCGCCCTCAAAGAGCTTGGGGTAGTGGCGGTGCATCATTCCGGCGCAGGAGCCGGAGGGCACCACGATGGGCCAGTCCTCGGGAAAGGCGTCCAGCTGTTTACGGGCGACCTCGCGGGCCTCGTCCATATAGCCGGAGTTGTAGGCGGGCTGGCCGCAACAGCTTTGGTCCTGCGGATACACAACCCGCAGCCCTTCGCGCTGGAGCAGGCGTATGCCGGACATTCCGGTATCAGGATAGGCCATATCCACAAGGCATGTTCCAAAATAATAGACGTTTTTCGGTTTCCGCGGATAGATGCGCATTTCGCCTCCGGATGCTTTCCAATCAATTGTGCCGCTAGGCGTGAAATATTGCGGATACTGTACCACGCTCCCGGTGTGCTGTCAGGCCTCCTGTGCTGGGCCGTTGCCGGATGCGCCGCAGTTGCCGGGGGATGCGGCAATTCGAGCGCGCCGCTATGAATTCTTACTGCGAATAGGAACTGTTATTGACTTCTTTTTGCTTGACATGAACGTGAACTCAGGTTCATGTTTTCCAAAAAGAGGACGAAAGGAGAGTCATATGCGGAAAGGTCAGATGCCGACTGGGGCTCCATGTGCGGAGAATGGCGGCAGGAGTGTGGGAGCGGTGGCTCCCGGAGCGCCGGAGCGCGTCGTGGATGGACCATGCGGCGTGCGGGATGCGGCGGTAGTGAATGGCGCGATGTCGCCACGCGGCGAGGTGGACGCAAGGCGTCAGGGAAGAGCCCCGGCATGCGGCGGAGCGGATGGACAGGGGCTGGACGCGGCGGCGGGGATTCATACTCAGGGCGCGGCGTCTCTCTGCGGAGTGGTGCAGGATGGTGCGCAGGGTGCGGCGTTGCCACAGTGCGCGGCGCAGGCAGGTGGTGCGCAAGCGGCGTCACATGCTACCGTAGCAGATGCCGTCCGCCGGGATGCGCCGGATATTGGCGGCGCCGGGCAGGTGAGGCAACCCGGGAAGGCGGCCGGACAGCCACGCGGGGATGACGCCAAACATGCGGGGAAGATTTGCCCGTGGTGGGTGGCCTATACTTTTGACAATCCCCTGCGCCAGCTCATGCATCCGCCGCAGAAGCTGCTTGGGCAGTATGTTGGCGAGGGGATGCGTGTGGTGGATATCGGTTGCGGGCTGGGGCACTTTTCCCTTGGCATGGCGCGGATGGTCGGGCCGGGCGGCGTGGTCTATGCCGTGGACGTGCAGGAGGGCGCGCTGAAGGTGCTGCGCCGCCGCGCGCGCCGTGCTGGCCTTATGGGACGGGTGATTCCTGTCCTGTGCCCGCCCCGCGTCATTCCCGTCAAGACGCCTGTGGACTTTATCCTTGCCTGCAATGTCCTGCATGAACTCCCGGACCCGGGGGCCGCGCTGGCGCAGGCCGCCACCATCCTGCGTCCGGGCGGACGGCTGTACATCATGGAGCCTCTGGGGCATGTTGGGGCCGAGCGCTTTGAACAGGAAGTGACGATGGCGCAGGAGGCTGGATTGATACTGGAATCCCGCCCAAAGGTTTTACGTGAGCGCTCGGCCATCGTCCGTAAAGAGGAGACAGACCAAACCGCATGACATGGACCAACGGGGAATACGCACCCAAACAGCGCCGCGCCGAGGAAAAGAAGGAGCGGCTTATGGACGCCGCCCTCAAGCGCTTTTCTCAGGACGGCTACCACGGAGCCACGGCCAAGGCCATTGCCGCCGATGCCGGAGTGGCGACCGGTTCCTTCTACCGCTATTTCAAAGACAAGAAGGCGCTCTTTCTGGCCGTGTGCATGCGGCTGGAGGAAGGCATTATGCAGGGCATCTTCGAAACGGGGGAGCGCCTGCGCCGTGAAGGGGCGGGCCCGCGTGAAGTCATTGAAACGCTGGTGTCCTTTTCCATTGCCTCGCACCGTCCCAACCGCGACTTCCACCGCGAGGTGCTGGCTATGCAGATGCAGGACGAGGACGTGGCCGCCTACATCCGTGGCGGTGAGGACCGCGTGCGTCAGCGCCTGCGTGACTTTTTGAGTGCGATGCGCGCCGCGCTGCGGGTGGAGGATATGGACGCCGCTGTGGAGCTGACGCACGTTGTGGTGGAGGAAGTGGCCCACCGCAGTGTGCTGATGGAGTCGCCCCTCGGGGCGGAGCGTATGTCCGGCGCGGCGGTGGATCTGCTGGGGCGGTACCTGTTGCGTGACGGGGAGGGCGACTGATTCGCGCGGCGTTTCCTGTGAAGAATATTTCTGAGTCGGTTTTCAACTACACCCCGGTGGCGTACACTCCACTGGGGTATTTTTGTATGCGTGGCCGTGCTGCGGAGGATTTGCGCAGCGATGGGCCTTCTTTTGGGCCGCGCGCACCCCGGCACCAAGCAGAAGAGGAGAAAGTGTATGCCACATGGATTGACCCGCCGCCGGATGTTGCGGCTGCTCGTTGGTGTTCCTGCCGCGTTGGCGGCCACGGTGACGGCGCAGGACGCCTTGGCGCAGGATGGCATGCTGACGCCGAAGCGGCGCAATGCGCAGCGGCGTGAGGACGATGCCCGCTGGCGCGAAATGCGCCGTGAGGACGACGCCAACAGGCGCGCTATGGACAAGCTGGAGCGCGAAAGAATGCGAGATGAGCGCAAGGACTGGCAGCAGCGCCGCAAGGACGACATGCGCCGCGAGCGTGACATGCGCAAAGACGAGTACCGCGACAGGCGCGAGGATTGGCGCGGCCCGGATGGGCGTCCCGGCCGGTATATGGATGAGGACCACGTACCCGGCCAGCATATGAATGACGGGCGTATGCCCGGCAGACACATGGACGACGGCATGATGGATGGGCGCCACATGAACGGTGGCCATATGGACGACTGGCAGGACCGGGACCAGCCCGGACGCGGCCGCGGCCGCAGGAAGTAGGGCGGGGTTCCCTTCTTGGAAAAGCGCAGGGCGTGACGCGTTGGGGTGACGGGCTGGCGCGGGCGCGCTAGCCCATTTTCACCACGGGCAGTTCGTTCCAGCTGGTGGTGTAGCGCGGGGATTTGTGGTTCTGGCGCATGCTCCACGGCTTGCCAAGGCCCGTGGCCGCGTACTGTACCGTGTCGCGGCCCCATTTGGCGTTGATGCCGTCAAGGGTCTCCATCAGTGCGTCTTGCCGTGGGTCCTGCGTCAGGAGCGGGTCCGGCGGCAGGGTGAGCAGGCTGAGTTGGCGCGAGTCCTCGCGCTCCAGCCCTGCAACCATCACCCCGGCCTTGCAGTAGCGGTAGCCCGTGCGGAAGATGGCGCGGAGGAGCGTTTGAGCGGCCTTGATGAGGGTTGGCGTGTGCGCGCTGGCTACGGGCAGCTGCATGGTGCGCGTTGCGGAGTATTGCGGGTCTTCTGGCTTGTGGTGGTTGGTCTTGATGAAGACCATGACGCTGGAGGCCACGCTCCCTTGCCTGCGGAGCTTTTCCGCCGTGCGCGCCGTGTAGGCGGAGACGGCTTCAAGCATCTCGTCCCATGTGGTGACGGGGCGGCCAAAACTGCGCGAGGACATAATGGATTTATGGGGCTGGGGAGCGTCCTCAATGGGAATGCAGGGCTGACCGCGCAGTTCCTTCACGGTCATGAGACCCTTGATGGTCAGGCGGCGTTGGACCCAGTGGTCCGGGCGGTCCTTCAGTTGCCGCGCGGTATGCACCCCAAGGCGGTGGAGCTTGTCCGCGTAGCGCCGCCCAATGCCCCACACCTCGCCAACGTCAATGCGTTCCAGCAGGGCGTCCACATCGGCGCAGGCGGCGCAGTCGAATACGCCGGATGCGGTGTGCTTCTTGGCCCAGTGGTTGGCCAGCTTGGCAAGGGTCTTGGTGGGAGCCAGCCCAACGGAGACGGGAATTCCCGTCCATTGGCGCACGGTGCGCCGCATCTCGCTGGCAAGGTCCGTCAGGCTGCGGCCCGTGAGGGGCTTAAGGCGCAGGAAGGCTTCGTCAATGGAGTAGATTTCCATATCCGGCGAAAAGGTGCCGAGGATGTCCATCACCCGCCGCGACATGTCGCCATACAGCGCGTAGTTGGACGAGAACACCCGCACGCCGTGCTGGCGGAAGAAGCCGTCGCGCTTGAAGGCGGGTTCCGCCATGCCAATGCCAAGGGCCTTGGCCTCCGGACTGCGGGCGATGACGCAGCCGTCGTTGTTGGAGAGGACCACCGTTGGCGTGGTGCGGATGGACGGGTCAAAGGCCCGCTCGCACGAGACGTAGAAGTTGTTGCAGTCCACCAGTGCATAGACCGGGGCCGCTGCGGCGCAGGGCTGTGGCATGGCGCGCTCCCTACAGCGAATGGATGACGTGGGTGACCACGCCCCAGATTTCAAGGCCCTGTTCCGGGTGCACCTCAATGGGTGGATACTCGGGATTCTCGGGCATCAGCCACAGGCCTTCCGCCGTGCGGCGGATGCGCTTGACCGTGAGCTCGCCATCCAGCGCGGCCACCACCACCTGATTGTTGCGCGGGGTTTCCGCGCGGTCCACGATGAGTATGTCTCCGTCGTGCAGGCGTGCATCGCGCATGGAATCGCCGCAGACGCGGACGAAGAATGTGGCGGCGGGGTGCCGCACAAGGTGCTCGTTCAGGTCGAGGGTCTTGTCGATGTAGTCGTCCGCCGGGGAGGGAAAGCCCGCCTGAACGGCGCACAGATGCAGCGGAAGCTCCATATGCGATCGCGGCTCAAAGCCGATGACCTCAAGGCGCGGGTGCGGGCGGCGCTTTGGCGCGCCAGACGGCGTGTGGGGAGTATGTTCGTTCATGTCGCCTGGAAAATAGCACAGCCCTGCCCCCTTGAAAACTCCGCACCGCCCAATCGCCAGAACGCATCGAACAGCGCGGATTTCCATGTGAATTCTATCATTGCAGGAGGATATGCGAGGAATTTTTGTCTTGCCCAAAGCCCGCCGCATCGGTTCTCATATCCCTTTGACGCATGGAGAAAATCCTTAGCCGCATCCCGGGGCGAAGCCCGGGCCACGATATGCTGAACCGTCTTTCCCTGCGGGGACAAATACTCTTCACCCTGTTCGTCATGGTCATTGTGACCTTGTGCGTTGGGCTTGTGGGCATCTGGTACGCCCTGCGCGTGGACGGCATCATGAACACCGCCGTTGGCCGCAGCTACGCCGGAACCCGCGCCGCCGAGGAACTCACCATAGCCCTTGTCACCCAAAAGGGGCTGACCACCTACTACGTGCAGGACCACGACCCCGGCTGGCTGGACCGGCTGGAAGAAAAGCACGGCAACTTTGAGCATTGGCTGGCCGCCGCGCGCGAAAATCCGCTCCCGCCCGAGGCCGAAGCCATCCTGCGCGATATTGAGGAGCGCTACGTCCTCTACGTGGCGACCCGCGCGCAGGTGCTCGACTATTACAAGCACGACCGCTTCGCCGACGGCGCGGCCCTGCACAAGGACATCCGCCAGCAGTTTCATGAACTGCTGGATCTGTGCCAGCGCTACCGGCGCTTTCATGAAAACACTATCGCCACTTCCAATGCGGAGATTGCCGAGCGTCTGGACGACCTGCGCAATGCCTCCATCGCGGCCATGCCGCTTGTCATTGGCCTTGGCGTGTTTTTGGCGTGGTTCCTCATCCGGCATGTGCTCCAGCCCATCCGGCGCATGGCCGAGGAAATGGGCTACGACCGCAGCGGCCCCCTGCGCCCGGACGAACTCACCACCCTTGGCTCGCGCGTGCGCTCCCTGCTGGAGGATGTGGACGTCACCCACTCCAAGCTCCGCCGCAGCCGCGAGCATCTGAAACAATCCGAAAAATGGGCGCTGACGGGCAAGCTGGCCGCCGGTGTGGCCCACAGCATCCGCAATCCCCTTACGTCGGTAAAGATTCGCCTGTTCTCCCTTGGCCGCAGCCTGTCCCTGACCGAGGACCAAAAGGAGGACTTTGAGGTCATCACCGAGGAGATTGCGCACATTGATTCCATTGCGCGCAACTTTTTGGAGTTCTCACGCCCGCCCAAACTGCGTATGCAGACCGTCTCGCCAACGGACGTGGTCACCAGCGCCCTGCGGCTGTTGAAGCACCGCTTGGAGTCGTACGAGGTGCAGGTGGAGCACAGCCCCGGCGCGGCCCTGCGCGAAGTGCAGGCCGACCCGGAACAGCTCAAGGAAGTGCTGGTGAACATCATCGTCAACGCGTGCGACGCCATGGGACGCGGCGGGCGCATCGCCATCACCGAGGAGGAAGGCTACGTCAATCCCCTTGGCGAGGTGGTCACCATCCGCATTACGGACAGCGGCCCCGGCATCCCCGCCAGCCGCCGCAATATGATTTTTCAGCCGTTCTACTCCTTTAAGGAGGAAGGCACCGGCCTCGGTCTGTCCATTGCCAAGCGCATTGTGGAGGACCACGGGGGCTGGATTAACGTGACATCGCGTCCCGGTGAAGGAGCGACGTTCACCATCACCCTGCCCGTACGGGAGGAGGGAAAATGGCTTCGATCCTCATAGTGGACGATGACGCCCAACTGCGGCAGAGCTTTGGGCGGCTTTTGGAACAGGAAGGGTACGAGGTGCGCACCGCCCAGTCCGCGGAGACGGGCATTGAGGAAGTGCGGCGGCAGTGCCCGGACCTTGTCATCATGGACGTGCGCCTGCCCGGCATGACCGGGCTGGAAGGCTTTCAGGCCATGCATACCTTTGAGCCAAAGCTTCCGGTCATTGTCATGACCGCCTTTGGCACCACGGAAACCGCCATCGAGGCCACCAAGCTGGGCGCGTTTGACTACGTGCTCAAGCCCTTTGACATCCCCGACATTCTGACGCTGATTGAGCAGGGGCTGGACGCGGGGCGGTTTATGCGCTCGCGCGTGGATGTGGACGCCGCGCCCGAGAGCGAGGCTTCCGACGCCCTTGTGGGGCGCAGCCCCGCCATGCAGGACGTGTACAAGTCCATTGGCCGTGTGTCCCCAACCGACGCCACCGTGCTGGTGCGCGGCGAATCCGGTACCGGCAAGGAACTGGTGGCGCGCTCGGTGTACCAGCACAGCCTGCGCACGGAGAAGCCGTTCATTGTCATCAACTGCGTGGCCATTCCGGAAACACTGCTGGAGAGCGAGCTGTTCGGCTACGAAAAGGGCGCGTTTACCGGCGCTGTGTCGCGGCGCGTGGGCAAGATTGAACAGGCCGACGGCGGGACCATTTTCCTCGACGAAATCGGCGATATGCCGCTGAGCATTCAGGCCAAGCTCCTGCGCCTGCTGGAGGAGCGCAGTGTGGAGCGCCTCGGCGGCGGTGCGGCCCGGCCCGTGGACGTGCGCATCATCGCGGCCACCAATCGCGACTTGGAACAGGCCGTGAGTGAGGGGCGTTTTCGCGAGGACCTGTACTACCGCCTGAAGGTCGTTACCCTGCTGCTGCCGCCCCTGCGCGAGCGCGGTGACGACGCGGTGCTGCTGGCCGAACATTTTCTGGGCAAGTACGCCCGGCGCATGGGCAAGCCTTCGCCGGGATTCACCGACGGGGCGCGGCAGGTGGTGCGCTCCCACAACTGGCCGGGCAACGTGCGCGAGCTGTCCAACGCTGTGCAAAAGGCCATGATTTTCTCCCGCGAGTGCCCGGTAACGCAGGAGAACATGCAGCACGCCGTGTTTGGCGAACGCACCCTGCGCCCCGCACGCGGCGACTCCATGGACGACGTGGCCGCGCGCTGGATGCGGCGGCGGCTTGCGTCCTCGGAGACGGACCGCGCCTTTGAGGAGATTCAGGACCACTTCGGCGCCATTGCCGTGACCGAGGCGCTGAAGCTGACGGGCGGCAACAGGGCGCAGGCGGCCAAGCTCCTTGGCATGTCGCGGCCCACACTCCTCTCGCGTATTGAGCGCTATGGCATTCAGGTGGACGCCCTGATTTCCCAACAGCGGTAGCGTGGGGGCTGGCGGCCCAGCGGCTGGCCCGGATCTTTGGCCAAAGGGCTTCTTCACCGTGCCCGTGTGGCACCAGGTTGTGACGGCGGCGTATGCAGACAGCATGCGCCGCCGTTTTGCGTGGGGCGTAAAGAATCCTGACAGCGGGGGTGTCGAGATTCTTTACACCCTGTAAAGCGCGCCGACACCAGCAGGCCGGAAGGGGGACGCGCGGCCCGCATGTCTTGTGGGGCTTTTCACATGCCGGGCGGGGGCTGCGGGGCAAGTTTGGCGGTGGTGCAAGAATTGGCACGTCAGTTGCTCAACAGGGGGTATGGAAAACACCACTATGGCACCGCGGGCCACAACACCGCGCATCATACAGCTCCCCCCCCGCATCGCTTCCGACAGCGATAGCGTCCATCCGTCAGGAGTCTACCGGGGCACTCCGGTAGACTCCCTTCGGACGCTGCGGCGCGGGCTGTGCGCCATGGTTTCCGAAGGGCCGGTGCGGTCTGCTGCCGCGCCCATGGTGTTCCCTCCCTCCTTTGCCACGCAGGGGACATCCCGCAAGGCAGGTGCGGTATGAATATCGACGACCTGCACACCGGGCGCTACTACCGCACCCTCACCAAGTCGATGGCGGCCCTCGTCATCTTCGTTTCCGTGACGCCGCTCTTGCTCATCAGCGCGGTGAGTTCCTATCAGTTCCATTATTCCTTCAAGGCCAAGGTGGAAGCCCATCTCAAGGAGATGGTGCAGAAGCACCAGCAGACCATTGACCTCTTTCTGAGTGAAAAGCTCGGCGAACTGCGCCTTGTGGCGCGGACGCGGGGCTTTGCGGACCTCAGCGACAACGCCCGCCTCTCCGAGGAACTGCGATACCTGCAAGAAGAGTTTAGCGGTGCGTTCGTGGATATAGGCCTCATCAACGAGGACGGCACCCAGCAGGCCTATGCAGGCCCCTACCCCCTTGCCAATGCCGACTACTCTGGCGCGGACTGGTTCCAGAGCGCCATGGAAAGCGAGTTCTACATCAGTGATGTGTTCCTCGGCCTGCGTGGGGTGCCGCATTTCATCATTGCCGTGCGCCGCAACTGGAACGGCAAGCAGTGGATTCTGCGCGCCACCATCGATTTTATGGCCTTTAACTCCCTAGTGGAGAACATCCGCATAGGCCGCACGGGCAACGCCTTTATCATCAACAACGCCGGGACGTTCCAGACCGGACCGCCCCGCGATGCCTCCCTCGACACCGGGTGGTTGCTGGACGCCATGAACGCCCAGACCGACGCCCTCGCCATTGGCGAGGTGCCACAGGCGCCGCACCACCCGGTGCGTTCCTATTGGGCCTCGGCCATCATGCCGGGCAAGGTGTCCGTCTATCGCCACACGGATACCGACGGCGTGGATGCCATCTACGTGTCCACGCGCCTCAAGGGCGGGGACTGGATTCTCGTCTACCGGCAGGACGTGGCCGACGCTTTTTCCGACCTCTACCAGACCCGCAACATCGTCGTGTTCATCGTGCTGGTGGGCACCGTGGCTATTGTGCTGATGGCGGTGCTGCTGTCGCGGCGCATCGTGAAGCGCATTGAGCAGGCGGACCATGAAAAGGAAGTTATGAACGATCAGGTCATAGAGGCGGGCAAGTTGGCGTCCATCGGTGAGCTGGCGGCGGGGATTGCCCACGAAATCAATAATCCCGTAGCCATCATGGTGGAGGAGGCCGGGTGGATTGGCGACCTTGTGAGCGACGACGACCCAACGCAGGAGGACCGCGAGGAAATCCGCTCCTCTCTGGTGCAGATTCGCACGCAGGGCGCGCGGTGCAAGGAAATCACCCACAAGCTGTTGTCCTTTGCCCGCAAGATAGACCCCACCGTGCATGAGGTGAACCTCAACGACCTTATCCGCGAGGTGGTCAGCCTGTCCGACCAGCGGACGCGCTACGGCAATATTGACCTCAGGCTGGACCTGCAGGACGGGCTGCCCGCAGTGGAAGGCTCGCCGTCGGAGCTGCAGCAGGTGCTGCTCAATCTCATCAACAACGCCATCGACGCCCTTGGCACCAAGGGCGGGCACATCGGCGTGTCCACCTGCCTTGAGAACGGCGCCATTGTCGTCACGGTGCAGGATGACGGGGAGGGCATCCCCAAGGCGAACCTGCCCCGCATTTTTGATCCGTTCTTCACCACCAAGCCGGTGGGCAAGGGGACGGGCCTTGGGCTGTCCATCATCTACGGCATTGTGAAGAAGATGGGCGGCGATATCAGCGTCGACAGCGAACAGCACGTCGGCACGGTGTTCCGCGTGATTTTGCCCGCTATGGGCGAGCATCCCGAGCCGGGATGCGAGATACCGTCATAAGCGCCCGCCTGCGGCGCGGCCAACAGCATGAACATGGAGGTGCACTATGTCCACTCTCACCACAACCATACTGATCGTCGATGATGAACGGGCGTTTGTGGACGCCGTGAGCAAGCGGCTGAAGAAGCGTGGCTTTGAAATGCTGGCCGCCTATTCCGGCGACGAAGCCCTCACCGTGCTGACAGAGCACGACAAGGTGGACGTTGTGATTCTGGACGTGAAGATGCCCGGCATGGACGGCATTGAAACGCTCAAGGAAATCAAGCGGCAGTACCCCCTTGTGGAGGTGGTCATGCTCACCGGGCACGGCACGGTGGAGTCTGCCATCGAGGGCATGAAGCTGGGCGCGTATGACTTCCTGCTCAAGCCCAGCGACATTGAGGACCTGGCCGCCAAGGTGGAGGCCGCCAAAGCGAAGAAGGCCGAGCACGAGGACAAGATTCTGGAAGCCGAAAGCATGGACATTGTCCTGCGCAAGGGCGTCTAGGAGACCACCATGACCAGCGATGCCGACAGAGAACTCCGGATTCTGCTCGTGGACGACGAGAAGGGCTACGTGGACGTCCTGACCAAGCGCCTGAAGCGGCGCGGCATGGACGTGACGGGCGCGCTGTCGGGCACGGAGGCGCTGCGCCTCATGCGGGGGAACGACTTCGACGTTGCCGTGCTGGACCTGAAGATGGAGGACATGGACGGCATTGAAGTGCTGGATGTGTTCAAGCGTATGGCTCCGGAGATGCCGGTCATCATGCTGACGGGGCACGGGTCGCGGCAGGCGGCGCGGCAGGGCATGGCCCGGGGCGCGTTCGACTACCTCACCAAGCCCTGCGAGCTGGAAAAACTGGTGGAAAAAATACGCGAGGCCGTGGCCGGGGGCAGCGCCCCGCCGCCAAACGGCGCGTCATAGAAATTTGGCAATCCCCTTACAGGGGCGCGAGAGGGCAGCCCGCGATATGGCGGCCCCGCCCGGACCGACGGGTGCGACACAGGACGATTCCGCGATGCGCGGAGGCGATAGTGAACATGGAATGTGCTGAAAACGGAGGAAACCACTCATGAACGTTGGACGAAGGCTCTACAGAACCCTACTGGAAGGCTCAATGGCCTATGCGAAGTGGGACCTTGAGACATCCCGCAACATCTTGAAAAGCCGCAAGAAGATGTGGATTCTGGCCGCAATGGTCGTGCCCATCCTTATTGGCTCCGTGGCTATTGCCGCACCGGAACTGCCGGAGATTTTGGGCGGACACAAGGCGTATTCGCCTGCCTACTACACGCCTGTTATCTTTGGCGTCTCCATCCTTATTGGTCTGTGCGCCGGGCTTATCACCGGCTGCATCGGCGCTGGCGGCGGCTTTATCATCACTCCGGCGCTCATGAGCGCGGGCGTGAAAGGCATCCTCGCCGTTGGTACCGACCTGTTCCACATCTTTGCCAAGGCCATCATGGGGACGGCTATCCACAAGAAGCTGGGTAACGTGTCCGTCGGCCTTGCCGTGGCGTTTCTCGTCGGTTCCGGCGTGGGCGTGACTGGTGGCGGCGTCATCAACCGCGCCCTGTACGAGATGAACCCCCTGCTGTCGGATACCTTCATCAGCGTCATCTACGTGGTGCTGCTTGGGTTCCTTGGCATCTACGCGCTGATTGACTTTCTGCGCCTGCGCAACGCCGGTGGCGGCGTGGACGCCCACGGCGGCGGCGATACGACCAGCGCGGCGTCCGACTCCGGCAAGAAGAGCCTGCCCGAGCGCCTGCAGGCCAGCCGCATTCCGCCGCTGATCACCTTTGACGAAGACCTGACCCCCGGCGGCAAGAAGATTCCGGCCCTGTTTGTGGCCCTGTGCGGCGGCGTGGTTGGCTTTGCTGCGGCAATCATGGGCGTTGGCGGCGGGTTCCTGACCTTCCCCATGTTCGTGTACATCCTTGGCGTGTCCTCCTTCACCACCGTTGGCACGGACATTTTGCAGATTATCTTCACCGCCGGGTATGCGTCCATCGCGCAGTACGCCATCTACGGCTTTATCTTCTACACGCTGGCCATGGGCATGCTCATCGGCTCGCTGCTGGGCATTCAGATTGGCGCGCTGACTACCAAGGTGGTCAAGGGCATCTACATCCGCGGTTTCTACGCCACGGCCATCATTGCTGGCTTCGTGAACCGCCTGTTCGCGCTGCCGGGCAAGCTCAGCGAGATGAAGATTATCACCCTGTCGGCTGAGACCTCGCACCTGCTGACGAATATTGGCAACGTATTGTTCTTTATCGCCATCGGCATCTTTGCCGTATGGGTCATTGGGAAGTTCCTCGGCAGCATGAAGCTGCTCAGGGAGGAGGCGTAGTCATGACTGACAACAGAAAGCATCTTCTGCTCGGATTGGTGATGAGCGTTGGGTTCTTTGCCGTGCTCATCGTGATGTTCTCGCCCATCTTCGGACACGGCGTGAACGCGCTGAAATACTCGGACCAGCTCTTTAACTCCATCGCCAAGGGCTCTACGGAGTATATCCCCTCGTTGCAGTCGCAGGCGGCGGACTTTGAGGGCAAACGCTATGACGTGACCCTGACCTTCCACAGCGGCAGCTCCGAAGCCTACGAAGGCGTGCACGTGAAGGCCGATGAGGTGGCCGCCCGCGTGGCCGCCATGATGGGCACCGTGGCCGAAGTGAAGCTGGAGGGCGACTCCGTGGCCGTGCGCGGCGACATGGGACGCCTGATGACCGTGGTCCTTGAGGACGCAAGCCTGATGTTCAACAACGACGGAGCCACCGTGCGCGACAAGTACGGCATGGACGAGCGTATGGCGATGTTCATGTGGTGGCACGGCCTGTCCCAGCTGGACAAGGAACTCAAGATTCAGGGCGGCGCGCAGAATGTGGCGATGTCCAAGTTCGTGGACACCTGCATCAAGAAGGGTGTGGAAGTGGGGTACAACTTCTACGGCATTGCGCCGGAGAAGGCCTCGGACCGCGCCGGCATTCTGTCCTTCTCGCTCATCTTCTACGTTGTCTACACCCTGTGGTGGGGCATGGCCATCTTCTACATCTTTGAGGGATGTGGCCTGGCCATGAGCGCCGGCAACAAGAAGGAAGTGTAAACGAAATCGGGCCACGAGGCCTTTGACCGGGGTGGGCCGGGCAGGGTACCCTGTCCGTCCACCCCACAGCCAAAGTGGGGGAGTGTATCGGAGTGGTACGCTCCTTTTTTGGCTTTGAAAAATGACAACAATCCCTAACGGAAAGAGTGCAGATGGCTTGGCTTCGCAAGGTGATTGACCGTCTCGTCGGCATTAAGCGCGACGAAGGCCCAACCCCGGAACAGCTGGAGGAACTGCGCGCCGCGTGTAGTGCCCAGCACCACCATTTCCGCATGCTGCTTTCGGCTAACTCCAAGGCCCTTGAGCTCATGAGCGAAATGGAGGACCTGCTCCGCGGCGGGCGCGTGTTCGGCACGTCGTTTATCCGTTCGTCCTGCTCGGCGGTGCTGGTGAATGTGTACGGCATTATTCAGCATCTCGACGGCATCGCCCCGGGCAAGTACGCTCGCCTCTTCGAGCGCTTTGAGGAGATTCAAAGCGCCGTCAATGCCTTGCTCGACTCCTCCAAGGAGCGCCCGGACACGCCCCTTGTCATCCCCCTCTACGAGGTAGACAAGTCCTTCGCCGACGCCGTGGGCAGCAAGATGGCCAACATCGGCGAGATGAAGTCGCGCATCGGTCTGCCCGTTCCGCCGGGCTTTGTCGCCACCACCCGCGCCTTTGACAGCTTTATGGCGCAGGATGGCCTTTTGGACGACATCAACCGTATGCTCACCTCCACAGACGTCGACGACATGAGCCAGCGCTTTGAACTGTCCGCGTCCATTCAGCAAAAAATTCAGGAAACTCCGGTCCCGCAGGACCTTGCTGACGCCCTCCTGCGTGAGTACGACCGCCTGCAGGCGGACTACGGCGCGCGGGTGCATGTGTCCCTCAGGTCCAGCGCGCTGGGCGAGGACGCCACGGGGACGTCCTTTGCCGGGCAGTTCCGCACGATTCTCAACGTGGACCGGGAGTACCTCCCCGAGGCCTACAAGGAAGTCGTCGCCAGCCTCTACGGTTTGCCCGCGCTGACCTATCGACTGACGCGCGGCATCCCCGACGATGATGTTGCCATGTGCGTTGGCGGTATGGTCATGGTGGAATCCGTGGCCGGCGGCGTCATGTATTCCCGCAGTCCCGTCAACGTGCGCGACGACGCCGTGGTCATCAACTCCGTCTGGGGACTGCCCAAGCTTGTTGTGGATGGCGGCGGCACGCCGGACCGCTTCGTTGTGGCCCGTGACCGAAGCCGCGACATCAGCAAGATGACCGTGCGCGAAAGCTGGGTGGCCCGGAAGCCGGAGCTGTATATCTCTCGCAAGGATGAAGGCGTTGTGCTCATGGAGCAGGACCCCGAAAAGGCCGACCAGCCTTCCATCACCAACGAGCAGGCCCTCAAGCTTGCCGCCATGGCCGTACAGTTGGAGCGCTATTACGGTGGCCCGCAGGACATTGAGTGGGCGCTGGACAAGCAGGGCGACCTGTACATTTTGCAGTGCCGGCCCCTTGCCCGCCGCGATATCGGCGAGCCGCCCGCCAAGGATGAATCCGGTCGCTATGGCGACCCCATTGCCTACGGCGGCGCAACCGCCAGCCCCGGTGTGGGCTGCGGCCCGGTGTTCGTCGTGGAGCGCGACGCCGACGCCCTCCAGTTTCCGCCCGGCTCCGTGCTTGTCACGCGCCTCTCCCTGCCCAAGTGGGCGTCACTGCTCAATTGGTGTTCCGCCGTCGTGACGGAGCAGGGCAGTGTGACCGGGCATCTCGCCAACGTCGCGCGCGAGTTTGGCGTCCCGGCCATCACCGGAATCACCGGCGCCCTGGAGAGTTTGCCCGCCGGGCAAGTGGTCACCGTGGACGCCGACGCCTGCGTCGTCTACCCCGGCTGCGTCGAAGAGCTTGTGTCCCGCGGACAGCCGCGTCCAGACCTTATGGAAGGCAGCCCCGTGCGCGAGCTTCTTGAAGGCGCAAGCCGCCACATTTGCCCCCTCAACCTTTTGGACCCCGACGCACCGGGCTTTCGCATTCGCAACATCGAAACGCTGCACGATATCACCCGCTACTGTCACGAAAAGGGCGTGCAGGAGATGTTCGACCTCAACCTCAACCGCGACTTTCGTGAGTGCGGCAGCATGCAGCTCGTCAGCCGCGGCGCGCCCACGCAGTTTTGGGTGGTTGATCTTGAGGACGGCCTTCTCCGTGAGGAAAAAAGTCCCTTTGTGCGCATCGGCAACATTGCCTCCGTGCCCATGCTCGCGCTGTGGGAGGGCATCAGCGCCATACCGTGGGAAGGCCCCCCGAAAATCAACGCCAAGGGCTTCATGTCCATCGTGGCCGAAGCCACAACCAATCCTGCCCTGCATCCGGCGCTGCAATCCAAGTTCGCCAACCGCAACTACTTCCTCATCTCCAAGGAGTATTGCAATCTGCAATCGCGCTTCGGCTTCCATTTCTCCACCGTCGAAGCCCTCGTCAGCGACCATCCCGAGCGCAACTACGTCAATTTCCGCTTCGCCGGAGGCGCCGCCGACTTCGAGCGTCGCCGCCGCCGCGCCGTCTTCATTGGCGGCATTCTCGAAGAAATCGGGTTCTACGTGAACGTTCGCGGCGACAGTGTCTTTGCCCGCTTCGAGGGCTTCCCAAGGCCCGCCATGTGCGAGCGCCTTAAAGTCATGGGCTATCTCACCATGCACACCCGTCAACTCGATATGATCATGGCCGACCAAGCCGCTACGTGGCAGCACCGCACACGCATCATGGCCGATATCGAAGCCCTCATCGGTGAAGGCAGCGAATGCCGCAATCCCGAAGAAGGGGAGGAGCTGTCGGGAGAGGCCGGGTCGTGATGCTGGGGTCAAGAGGATACCTTCGGTGACTTAAGGGCCGCGGGCCCTTAAGAATCCCGAGGTTTTTCGGTCTGGGGACAGACCGAAAAAAGGGCGGTGGGGCTGTGCTGAAAGGTCTGGGCAGTTGCCCGCGTGGGTGTGGCTCCAGTGCCGGGGCCAGAGAGAGGCCGTACGTCTGGAACGATAAACTGGCGTATAAATGGGATCGTTAAGGGCCCACGGCCCTTAACCCTGCGGAGCATTATCTTTTTTTGCTGGGCCGGGTCGTAACGCAGGAGGCAAGAGGATAGCTTAAGAATCCCGAGGTTTTTCGGTCTGGGGACAGACCGAAAAAAGGGCGGTGGGTCTGTGCTGAAGGGGCTGGGCAGTTGCCCGCGTGGGTGCGGCTCCAGTGCCGGGGCCAGAGAGAGGCCGTACGTCTGGAACGATGAACTGGCGTATAAACGGGATCGTTAAGGGCCCACGGCCCTTAACCCTGCGGAGCAATATCCTTTTTTGCTGGGCCGGGTCGTAACGCAGGGGGCAAGAGGATAGCTTAAGAATCCCGAGGTTTTTCGGTCTGGAAGCCAGACCGAAAAAAGGGTGGTGGGGCTGTGTTGAAAGGTCTGGGCAGTTGCCCGCGTGGGGACCGCTCCAGTGCCGGGGCCAGAGAGAGGCCGTACGTCTGGAACGATAAACTGGCGTATAAATGGGATTGTTAAGGGCCCACGGCCCTTAACCAGCTCTGCTATCTTTATCTCTAAAGCTCTTCGTCCTTTCAGGCCGAACAACTTAAGAGCTTAAGTCGCCGGAGGCAAAAAACACCCCGCCGAAGGCGAAAAAAACGCTCCTGCCCCCCCCGCCGGAGGCGATACGTCGTGTGGCCCTACCTCTTACTCTTGGTAGGGCACTTCCATCCTATTGGGCCATGAGGCCGTGTTCTTCGTGCACGATATTCCGTGGCAGGAATCCGAAGTCGCTGTAGAAGCGGTAGTCTCGGTCGCGGTCTGCGCCGAGTTGGCGGGAGCGTGTTTGCACGCCCATGTCGTCGAGCCATTGAATGGCGTCGCGCATGAGTCCTTCGGCGATGCCGCACTCGCGGTATTCGGGGAACACGAACAGGCAGTTGATTTCGCCGGTTTGGCGGGGGACGCCTGTGCTGAGGCAGAAGCCAGCCAGCTCGCCGTTGTCTTGGTCCAGCGCGAGGGTAACGCGCAGGCGCGAGGAGCCGGGCTTACTGGCGAGCAGGGCGCGCAGGTCGGCGAGATCCTCGGGGGGGAAGGCGTTGGCGAGGTCGTCGGCGGAGGGGCCGTCCTGCGTAAAGTTCATTTCCCACAGGGGGCGGATGGCTTTGAGCAGTTCCGAGCCGCCGGTACGATACAGTATGGAGCTTCCGGGCATTGTGTTCTCTCCTTGTGCCGCGTTGCCGTCAGGAACAGTCGTGATGGCGATGGGGCATCTTATGCACATTGACTGCGTAGCGTCCAGTTCAAGAACAAAAACGTATGATATGTCCAGTACGTAGAACAACACCACACTTTTGCATAAGCCGTATGGTGTTTTATAAGAGACAACGCCCACCCGGAGCATCCGGGTGGGCGTTGGTATGTGTGGTGTCTGGTAGGGAAAACTGCGGTGAAATTAGCCGTTTTTTCCGTACACGGCTTCCACTTCAGCCTTGAAGGAGGCGAAGCGCGACTCGCGGATGGCTTGGCGGGCCTGCTGGGTCAGCTTGAGGAAGTAGGCGAGGTTGTGAATGGTGTTGAGGCGCGCGGACAGCAGCTCTTTGGCGGTGTACAGATGCCGCAGATAGGCCTTGGAAAAGGTGCGGCAGGTGTAGCAGTCGCAATTGGGGTCAAGGGGGCTGTCGTCTTCCTTGTACTCGGCGCGTTTGATGTTCACTTTGCCCATGGAGGTAAACAGCGTGCCATTTCGGGCGTTGCGGCTGGGCAGCACGCAGTCGAACATATCAATGCCGGCCTCAATGCCGTCCAGAATATCCAGCGGCGTGCCCACGCCCATGAGGTAGCGCGGCTTGTCCTGCGGAAGCAGGGGGGCGCTGTGGCGGAGAATATCCAGCATTTCGTTTTTGGGTTCGCCGACGGAAAGTCCGCCGAGGGCGAAGCCTTCAAAGGGCAGTTGGGTGAGTTCTTCGATGCTGCGTTCGCGCAGGTCCTTGAAGAAACCGCCCTGCGTGATGCCGAACATCAGCTGGCCCTTGTGGCCGGGCTCGTGAAATTCGCGGCAGCGGCGGGCCCACTTGGTGGTGAGGTTGAGGGCCTTTTCGGTGTACTCGCGGGTTGCGCCGTAGGCGGCGCATTCGTCGAAGCACATCATAATGTCCGAGCCAAGGTTCTGCTGGATGGAGATGGCCTTCTCGGGCGTGAAGAAATGCTTGGAGCCGTCGATGTGTGAGCGGAATTCCACGCCGTCGTCGGTGATTTTGCGCAGGCCGCTGAGGCTGAACACCTGAAAGCCGCCGGAGTCCGTGAGGATGGGGCCGTCCCAGCGGTTGAACTCGTGCAGGCCGCCGCGGCGGGCCACCAGTTCGTCACCGGGGCGCAGGTACAGGTGATAGGTGTTGCCGAGAATGATTTGCGCGCCGATGTCGTGCAGGTCGCGCGGGTCCACGGCTTTAACGCTGCCGACGGTGCCGACGGGCATGAAGACGGGGGTCTTGACCAGCCCGTGGGCGGTCATCAGGTAGCCCTGACGCGCTTTGCCTTCGGTGGCGGCGACGCGGAAGTCGCCGGGTGCGGTAAGTTGGTCGATGATATGCTGATGAGTCATTATGACGTGACGCCTTCTTTAGGGCAGATATCGGCGAGTTCGCATTCGGAGCAGCGGGGGCTGCGGGCGTTGCAGACCGCGCGGCCGAACAGAACCAACCTGTGGTTCACATCCCCCCACGTTTCGCGGGGGAACAGCTTCATAAGGTCTTTTTCAATGACGCTGACGTTGGTGGAGGTTGTCAGCCCCATGCGGAAGGACAAACGCTTCACATGGGTGTCCACGGCCACGCCCTCGTGAATGCCATAGGCGTTCGAGAGGACGATGTTTGCCGTTTTGCGCGCCACGCCGGGCACCTTGACCAGTTCCGCCATGGTGCGGGGCACGTCGCCGCCGTGCTGGTCCATGATGAGGCGACCGGCGGCAACGAGGTTCTTGGCCTTGTTGCGGTAAAAGCCCGTGGAGCGGACCACCTCTTCCACCTCGGCGACGTCGGCCGTAGCCATTTCGGCGGGGCCGGGCCAGCGGCCGAAGAGTACGGGCGTCACTTTGTTCACCCGGGCGTCGGTGCACTGGGCGGCAAGGACCGTGGCGACCATCAGCTCCCACGCCGTTGTCCACGTCAGGTCCGACTCGGGAGCCGGGAAGCGTTCGGAAAGTCTGTCATAAATGATGATGGCGCGTTCTTTCGTGGTCATGGAAGCCTCTTCGGTGGTGTGATTCTCGCGCGGGGCGCGCACAGAGCGTGTAGCGGATTCGGCCGGAATTTTCCAGCGCCGTGTTGCGTGCGGCCCGGGCGCGGGGCGGGGATGCAGGCAAGCCCGCGGAACAGACTGCCGCTAACGGCCTTGCAGGACTGGGCGCGTGGCGGACTGCTTGGCGCAAAGGCCCTTCATGGTGCAGGGCGGGAAACATGCGCCGTCCGCCGCGTAGGCTGACGGACGGCGCGTGGGCATTAGACGTTATCAAGGACGGCGTCGCTGAATTTGCCGACGCCGTACTCGCTGCGGCGGAAGAAGCGCTCCGCGGCGGGGCCGATGATTTGCATTTCCGGATTTTTGCGCTGCATGTCGAGGGCGATGCGCATCTCTTTGGTGCAGCCGGTGGAGAAGGTGGAGTCCTTGCCCGCCCAGATGGGGGGCACGCGCATGCCCATGAGCTCAAAGCTGCGCTCAATGTCGGACACGGTCTGGAAACGCCACACGTCCAGCATGCCGCTGCGCTGCACCTTTTCCCACATGTACATGAGGTCGTCGGCGTCCATGCCTTCCTCAAAGTGCTCGGCGGGGTTGATGATGTAGGTATTTTCCAGCCGCTCGCGCAGATGCCGCACAAAGGTGTCCACAACCTTGATGGCGGTGGTCACCTGCCCGGGCAGGGAGCCGATGATGGCGCTGTAGAACATGACGCTTTTGCCCTCGGCGTGGGCGACGCGCATTTCGGCGATGATTTCGTCGGCTTTGGCCTGCAGGTCCTTCTCCGAGAAGGTGATAATGCTTTCGGGGCGGCGCTTGAGGTTGATTTTAAAGGTGCCTTCCTCGTCGCGGCCCCAGCAGAGGATATCGCGCGTAAAGGTGGTGCTGGTGTCGATGAGGCGGCGGTAGTGCTGGTTGCCCGTGGCCATGATGAGGTCGGCCTCCTTCCATGCGCGGGCGAAGGTGACGGACGTGCGGTAGAGGTTCAGGTCCTCGCGCGTGCCGTCGGAGATGACCACCAGCGGATGCATACGCTGCTCGGCCAGCAGGGCATTTTTGCTGATTTCGCTGTCCTGCAGGTAGTGCGCGCCCTCAAGGGCCCTCGCAAGGGAGGGGTCGTGCTCCCAATCCCAAAACGAGACACTCTCGAAATGGAAGCCCTCTTTGACGGCGAGGACAATGCGGTGCCCTTGCCGCATAAGGGCGCGGATGATGAGCAGGTCAAAGATGATGCCGCCGGAGGTGCCTGGCAGGTAGAGGATTTTCTTGGGGGCCTGCTTGCCGTTGCGGAAAACCTGCTCCAGACACTGCATGGCCGCGGGCGAGGCGAGGTCGCTGGAGGTCATGCGTTCTAGGGCGGCCTGATAGTACACATCGGTCCAGATGCCTGACACGGTGGACAGAATGATAAGGCGTTCCAGCTCCAGCATATCCAGCTCAAAGCGCAGGTCCCGCAGGCGGCGGCAGACCATGCGCTCCTCCGGGCAGATGTTGAGGAGCCGGTCGATTTCCGGGGATTCAATGGCTTCTAAGGCCTGCCTGTTGTAGCGCGCCTTGCGCCCACGGTAGGGGTCCATGATGCCGGACTGCGTCATGAAGATGGTGATAAAGCGCTTCATCATGCGCGAGGGGATAATGATGGGCGAGGCCTGAATCTGCCGGAATTTGTGGCGGCACAGGTGCAGGATGCGCTTTCGAATGTAGCGGTCCGGCACGTACCCGCGCACGAGGTCCACAAGGGCGCACCACTTTGCGTTGTAGCGCCGCCCCAGCTCGTCATTCATGCGCGAGCTTAACAGATGCGGAACGAGCTTGTCCGAGCAGGGCAAAAACACCTGCCCCTCGTCCAGATGGACCATAAAACGGAGCTGTTCCCCGGACGCATTCTTGTGCGGATGGATGGAGTATTCAAGGTCGTTTTCAGTGAGAAAGTGCAAGAGCCATGCATCAAGGCGGGCTGACTGGCCGAAACGAAACGAATTGGTCGTTGTGTCCTGTATATCCTGCATTACACTCCCTTTTTATCTGGGTGGTTTTATGGAGCATACAAAGAAACGGGCCGGACATGAACCCTGTAGGCAGGAGAATTTTCCGTGTCGGGACGGTGACGGGGGCGCGGCGGTCCTGCCCGCCCACAACAAAAACGCCGCCACCCAGAAAGGGCGGCGGCGTGGGGAAAGCGGGAGTTGGCGCGCGGTGGCTACTGCATGCCAGCCATCATCTGGCCGATGCGGTCCACCTTGGCGGTGTCCGACATATCGAACACATCCATGAAGCGGCCCTCAAACATGACGGCAACGCGGTCCGCCAACTGGAAGGCTTCGTTCAGATCGCCGGTGATGAGCAGAACGCCGGACTTCATGCGCGCGTTGAGCAGGCGGTGCCAGACTTCCTCAGTGGCCGAGATATCAAGGCCCTGACTGGGCTGCTCGGCCACAATGATCTTGGGCTGGCGGAAAAACTCGCGCCCGAGGACGAGCTTTTGCAGGTTGCCGCCGGACAGCTGCCGCGCGCGGATTTCCGGGATGGGCGGCTGCACGTGGTAGCGGCGGATGATGCTCTTGACCGCGCCAAAGGCGCGCTTTTTGTCAAGGAACAGCCCCGGCGCGAAGGCCTGACGCGTGGTGAGCAGGACGTTGTCGATAAGGTCCAACTCCGGGCAGGTGCCAAGGCCCAAACGGTCCTCGGGGATATAGCTGATGGTGTTCTTCCATGGGGTGCGGGTGTAGAAGTCCTTCCACTGCTTGCCCAGAAGGCGCACGCTGCCGGATTCGGGCGCGCGTTGGCCCGTCACGGTCTGCACAAGGGCCTTCTGCCCATTGCCCGCCACACCCACAATGGCGACGATTTCGCCGCGCGTGAGGGTGAGGGAGATATCCTCCAGCCCATTGCCGGACAGGCCGTCAATCTCCAGCACGGCCTTGCCCTTGGGGGCGGGGGCTTTTTCAATCTCAAGGATAACCTCGCGTCCAACCATGCGGCTGGCGAGTTCCTCGGTGCTGGTGATGTCGGTCTTCTGCATGGAGTCCACAATGCGTCCGCGCCGCAGGATGGCGACGTCGTCCGCAATGTCCATGATTTCTTCCATCTTGTGGCTGATGAAGACCACAGCCTTGCCCTGACGCGTCATCTCGCGCATGGCGTCGAAGAGCTGGGGCGTTTCCGTGGGGGTGAGCACTGCGGTTGGCTCGTCAAAGATGAGCACGCGGCTGTCGCGCATGAGGAGCTTTAAAATCTCCACGCGCTGGCGCTCGCCCATGGACAGGTCCGCCACCAGTGCGGCGGGGTCGATGCGCAGGTTGAACTGCTTGGCAAGCTCGCCCACACGGCGCTGCATCTGCTTGGGGTGCAGGATGAACGAGTCCTCCTGCCCCAGCAGGACATTTTGGGTCACGGTCATGGAGTTCACCAGCATAAAGTGCTGGTAGACCATGCCTACGCCCGCGTCGATGGCGTCCTTGGAGGAGTTGAACTCGCAGGGCGTGCCGTCCACGTGGATGGTGCCCGCATTGGGCTTGAAGCGCCCGGAGAGCATGTTCATCAGCGTGGACTTGCCCGCGCCATTCTCGCCCAGCAGGGCAAGGATGCGTCCGGGGTGGATGTCCAGAGAGATATCCTGATTCGCCTTCACCGGCCCGAAGGATTTGCAGATGCCCTCAAGCCGGACCAGCGGATGGGTGCTGGGTGTGGTTTGCGTGGTCATCGCGGTCTATCCTTCCGGCTCAATGTTAACGCCAAGGGCGGCGGGGGCGGCGGAGCTTTTGCCCTTGCCGCGCATGGCGGAGAACAGCAACACAAAGATGGTCAGGGCGTAGGGCAGCATCAAGAGCAGGGACGAGGGCAGGTTGGTGCCCGTGGCCTGCAGCCGCAGCTGAAACGCCATAACGCCGCCGAACAGGTACGCGCCGAACACGGCGCGGCCCGGACGCCAAAAGGCGAAGATGACCAGCGCAACGGCAATCCAGCCGCGTCCTGCGCTCATGCCGTTGGTCCACAGGTGGGTGTAGGCCAGCGACAGATACGCGCCGCCAAGGCCCACCAAAAAGCCGCCCACCAGCACGCCGACCCAGCGCAGACCCACCGGATTGAGACCCGCGGCCGCGGCGGCCTTGGGGTACTCGCCCGTGGCGGTCAGCGCCATGCCCGTGCGCGTTCTGTGCCAGAAGAACCAGAACAGCAGCGGCGCACAGTAGGACAGGTAGACCATGGCATCCTGTTTAAAGAAAATATCGCCCAGCATGGGGATGGTCGACAGCACGGGCACGTCAAAGGCGTAGAAGCCCGGTGCATTCTGGCCGATAAAGGGCGTGCCGAGGTAGTTGGCAAGGCCGGTGCCAAGGATGGTCAGCGCAAGGCCCGACACCGTCTGGTTGCCAAGGAACTCAAGGCAGACCAGTGCGTGGATGCCGCCCAGCGCCGCAGCCGCCGCGCCGCCGGCCATAAGGCCCAGCCATGGCGAGCCGGTGAACTTGGCGGTCAGGAACGCGGCCAGCGCGCCCACCATCATCATGCCCTCAACGCCAAGGTTCAGGACGCCGGAGCGCTCGGTGAACATTTCGCCAAGGGTGGCAAAGAGCACTGGCGTACCGGATTGCACAGCCGCAGCCAGCAGGGGGATGATCATTTCAGGACCCATCAGGACACCTCCCGGGAGCGGACAGTGATGGCGTAGGCCAAGAAGAACTGCCCCGCGATGACCGTAACCAGAATAAGGCCTTCCATGATGTGCCCGAAGGCGGCGGGGACCTGAAGCTCCAGCATCAGGTTCTCGGTGCCAACGCGCAGGGCGGCCAGAAAGATGGAGGCAAGGCCAATGGCCCACGGCTTCAGCCGGGCCAGCCACGCCACAACAATGGCGGTGTAGCCGTAGCCCACCATGATGGAGGGCTGCAGGCGGCCCACAACGGCGGAGGTCTCCAGCAGGCCAGCCCAGCCCGCCAGTGCGCCGCACACGCCCATCACCATCACCACCAAAAAGCCGTAGGGCATGCGGGCATAGCGCGCGGTGCCAAGGCTCTCGCCGCTGGCCTTCAGCTCAAAGCCAAGGCGCGACCGGGTGAGGAATATGGTCATCAGAATGCCCGCAATAATGCAGATAATGACGCCCCAGTGCAGTCTGGTCCCCGGCATGGCGGCAACGATGGCCGCGCTGGGGAACTCGTTCGTCATGGGGAAGCCAAAGCTGGCGGCGGCCTTCCACGGGCCGTACACGAGATACTGCAAAATCAGGATGCCGATGTAGTTGAGCATCAAGGTGGTGATGATCTCGTTGACCTGCAGGCGCAGCTTGAGCAGGGCGGGGATGATGCCCCACACCGCGCCGGCAACGGCGGAGGACAGGAACATCAGCGGCATAAGCTGCCATCCGGGCAGTCCCGGAAAGGTGAGGGCGGCCCACGCCGCGCCCACCGCACCAAGGGCAAATTGGCCCTCGGCGCCGATGTTCCACACCTGCATGCGGAAGGTGATGGCAACGCCAAGGGAGCACAGGAAGATGGGCACGGTCTTGAGGATGGTGTCCTCAATGGCGTAGCCCGCACCAAAGGCCCCCTGCCACAGCATAATCATGCCCGTGATCGGCGGCTTGCCCTGTGCGGCCAACAGCAGGCAACTGATCCCAAGGGAGATCACAATGGCTGCCGGGTAAATGAAAAAGGAGCCCCACCGGGGAGGCTCCTGTCTTTTTACGACATGTAGTCCGAACATTTCCGTATTCTTTTTGGCTATTCGGTGGTGCCGATGACACCCTTCACGAACCAGGTCATGCCGAGGAGCTCATCGTCGGTGGCAACCTTGCCGGCCGGGATGCGCTCTGCACCTTTCTGGTCAGTGATGGGACCGGTAAAGACCTTAAACGCACCGTCGTGGATGTCCTTTTTGCGGGCGTCCACTTTGTCGCGCACGGACTGGGGAACCATCTTGCCGTAGGGGGCAAGACCGATGGTGCCTTTGTCCATGCCCATCCAGTAGCTGCCGCTCTTCCACTCGCCCTTGCGGACCTTGTCCACAACTTCGGTGTAGAAGTTGGTCCAGTTCCACACGGCGGCGGTCAGGTGAGCGTTCGGGGCAAACTGGGACATGTCCGTGTTGTAGCCGATGGAGTACACGCCACGTTCCTGTGCGGCCTCCTGCGGAGCCGGGGAGTCCTGATGCTGGGCGATGACGTCACAGCCAACGTCCAGCAGGCTCTTGGCGGCTTCCTTTTCGGTTGCGGGGTCGTACCAGGTCTTGGACCAGACCACGCGGACTTCGGCGTCCGGGTTCACGGCCTGTGCGCCAAGGGCGAAGGCGTTGATGCCGCGGATGACTTCAGGGATGGGGAAGGCGCCAACGTAGCCAAGGGTGTTGGACTTGGTCATGGAACCGGCGACCATGCCAGCAAGGTAGCGGGCCTGGTACATGCGGCCGAAGTAGGCGCTCATGTTCTTGTTGGTCTTGTAGCCGGAGCAGTGCATGAACTCCACGTTGGGGAAGCGCTTGGCAACCTTGAGCACGGAATCCATGTAGCCGAAGCTGGTGGCGAAGATGAGGTCGTAGCCCTTGCGCGCCATGTTGAGCACAACGCGTTCGGCGTCCGGGCCTTCAGCAACGGACTCAACGTAGGACGTGGTCACGCCCGGCATTTCTTCCACGGCCTGACGGCCAAGGTCGTGAGCGTAGGAATAGCCCGCGTCACCAATGGGAGAGACGTAGACAAAGCCCACCTTCATGTCTTTGGCGTGGGCCGTGGCGCTCATGGCCGGTACGGCAACCATGGCGGCCAGCAATACGAGATACCAGAACTTGCGCATCCTTCCTCCTCCGCAGAGTTCGCTATGATTGAAAACGTAGCCCGGCCCGGCGATTCAGGCAAGGCGTCACACGCGTATTCTCGGGTCTTCGGCTGGAATGAAAAAACGCTCTAGTCGTCGCTGTTGACGATGTTGATGAGCGGTTCGGTAAACTGTGTGGAAGCGTCCCACGGGAACAGGACCCAGGTGTCCTGGCTGACTTCGGTGATGAAGGTGTCCACGCAGGGGCGGCCCTTGGGCTTGGCGTACACCGTGGCAAAGTGGGCCTTGGGCAGCATTTCGCGGATAACCTGCGCGGTGCCGCCGGTGTCGACGAGGTCGTCAACGATGAGCCAACCGTCGCCGTCGCCGTCTACGCCCTTGAGGATATTGGCTTTGCCTTGCTGCTTCCAGTCGTAGGACGAAATGCACACGGTGTCGATGTGATGGATGTCGAGCTCTCTGGCAATAATGGCAGCCGGAACAAGGCCGCCGCGAGTGACTGCGATAATGCCCTTGAACGGGCCGTTCTCGATCAGCCTCCAGGCCAGCGCTTTACCGTCGCGGTGCAGCTGCTCCCAGGAGACCGGGTACATCTTTTTATACCTGTCACTTTTCTTCATCGGATCCTTCCTGAATCGCGATTTGTAAAAAACCGCACTTTTATAAATTTTTCCGTGGAACGCAACCTTTTCATGAATGCTTTGGCGCGGGGGCGAATGTGGCCCATGTACTGCTTTGCGCGCTGTTACGCCATGCGGAGCGGGGCGTGAAACCATGTGCGCTGCACTGTGCATAGTGGTGCGTCACAGACCTCAGGCGTCCCGCGTTGCCTTTTATGGTGCTTGTGGAGCGTCACGGTAACGAATGAGAAAAAGGGTCTGTAAGTGAGGTGGCATGAGAAATCAAGCTTTTTGTGTTTTTCACATTAATGTAGATTTCTGCGTGAGCTGACGGCGATACGTGTGTATTGTCCTTATGGAAAATGTTTCGTACAAGGTCGCAGGTTCGCACGGTGCGCCGTGTGGGCCGGTCCGGCCCGGTCGCCATGGCGACCGGGGTGCGGACCGCAGGACGACACCACCGAGATGCAGGAGACACATGTCCGGGAAGAACGAGTCACAAGCCGCGGGAATTTTACAGCGCGAGCGTGAAGGCTTTGGCACCCTACAGCCACGGCCGGAGGAGCACACGCGCATTCTGGATGCCTACTTTGCCATGCGCCTTGAGGAACTCCTCTCCGGCGCGGAGGCCGCCGACGATGGCGCGCCCTTTGCGCTGGCGGCGGTTGGCGGGTATGGCCGCGGCGACGTGTGCCTGCGTTCCAACGTCGGCGTGGTGCTCTTGTATGAAAAGACCGCGCCGCCCGAGGCCTTCGACCTTGCCCAGCCGCTGTTCTATCCGCTGTGGGACATGGGGTACGAGCTGGACCACGCCTTCCGCAGCATCAAGGAAATCCTCAGCGAGTCGCGCAAGGACTTTCAAACCTTCACCGCGCTGCTGGATGCCCGCTACATTGGCGGCTCGCGCGCGGTGTTTGATTCCTTTGCGGAGCAATTCTCCCGCAAGGTCGTCGCCAAGAAGAAAAAGGCTTTCCTCTCCTTCCTGAATAAGAATAACGCCGCGCGCCTGCGGAAGTTTGGCGACGCGTCGGCCCTGCTGGAACCGGACGTCAAGGAGGGCCTTGGCGGCCTGCGCGACTACCATCAGGTGCTGTGGCTGGGGAAGGTCTTCTACGGCGCGGACGGTGTGGAGGCGCTTCGCGCCGATGGCCGCCTTGCACAGGCGGAGGTGGACGTTCTGCTCCGCCACGCGAGCTTTTTGTACGATGTCCGCAACGCACTGCACGCCCGCTGCGGCGCTCGGCAGGACCGCCTGACGCGTGAATTGCAGCCGCAGGTGGCCGAGGAACTGGGCGTGTTGCCCACGGACAGCGCCACCGCGGTGGAGCGCTTTTTGGGCCGTCTGCACCGCGAGATGGCGGCGCTCAAGTCCCTGCGGGCATCCTTTACGGCCTCGCTGCCTGACGAGATGGGGCGTAAGCGGCGGGTGGTACGCATTGCCCCCGGCTTTGTCGCCATTGGCGGGGAACTGCATTTTGACGCCACCGACGCCCGCCTTGATGCCGAGGATGTTGTGCAGGCCTTTCGCCTCTCCGCCGAGCGCGCGCTCCCTCTGTCGTGGCAGGCGCGCAACCTTGTGGCGGCCCACCTTGCGCAGGTGCGCAGCGACCTGCAGGCCTCGCCCGAGGCCGTGGGCGCGTTTGAGGACATCTTGACCTCGGGCCGCGCGGCGCAGGTCGTGGAGCAGATGTTGGAGACGGGCTTTTTGGCCGCCTTCATCCCTGAATTTTCCACGTCGCAGGACTATGTGCAGTTCGACGCGTACCACATCCATCCTGTGGGCCAGCACACGGTGCGTATGCTGGCCACGCTGGAGCGCTCCGTCTCCTCCGCGCCGGAGCCGTTTGTGGTGCTGGGGCGGCGCTTTGCCGGGGACATCGTGCTTATGCTGGCCGCTGTGTTCCATGACATCGGCAAGGGGCAAGGCTCCGGGCACGCGGCTCGCGGCGCGGCAGTGGCGGAGCAGGTGCTGACCCGCTGGGGCATGGATGCCGACCGCATCCGGCAAGTGAGCGCCCTTGTACGCGACCATCTTATTCTGCGGCATACGGCAACCCGCCGCGACATCGGCGACGAGTCCGAAGTGGCGGGATGCGCCGCTGTGGTGGGGACGCCGGAGCGGCTGGACATGCTGCATCTGTTTACGTGGGCGGACTCCGTGGCCACGGGGCCGGGGGCGTGGACGCGCTGGACCTCGCGCCTTGTGGGCAATCTTGCGGACCGTGTGCGGCGCATGATGGAGCAGGGCGGCCCGGACGGGGCGCAGGCCGTGCGCCGGGTGCTGCGCATCCGCGACGCCGTGCGCGCCGGACTGGAGGAGGACAGCGGCGACGCCACCGTGGACGCCGTGCTGGACGCCATGCCTGCGCGCTACGCCATGGCCGTGGACGTACCGGATATTTTGCATCATGTGGATATGCTCCGCCGCCTGCGGGGCAGTGTGGACGAGGACAAGTGCATCAAGCCCGGCGGCAAGGGCGGGGACGGCATCTTTATCCGCGAGTCCCGCTACCTGCCCGACGGCGAGGCGTGGGAAGTGTCCGTTGCGGCCATGTCGTCGCCGGGGCTGTTTGCCTGTGTGACGGGTGTGTTGTCGCTGCTGGAACTGAATATTCTGTCGGCGGAGTCCTACCAGTGGCGCAACGGCATGACCGTTGACGTGTTTATGGTCAATGGACTGCCCGCGGCTGAGGCCGACGAATTGTGGCGGCGGCTCGATTTTTCCCTGCGCGCGGCGCTGACCGGACGCCTTGGGCTGGAGGCCCACCTTGCCGAAAAGCGGCAGGCCGCGCAGTCCGCAAGCCCGGCGCGGCATACGACGCAGGTGTCCATCGGCAGTGATGCGTCGGACTTCCACACCGTTATCGAGGTGGTCACCACGGACCGCCTTGGCCTGCTGTACGACATCGCCTGTACCCTGCGCGACGCCCGCCTTGATGTGGTGTTTGCCAAGGTGCTGACGCAGGGCGACAAGGCCTCGGACGCCTTCTACGTGCGCGATGGCGGCAAGAAGGTGACCTCCCCCCAGCGCCTGCGCGAGGTGGAGCGCGCCCTGCACGAGCGCCTTGACCAGCGCGAGGGAGCATAACAGGCTGGTCTGCTGCCGCAATCCGCGACGTGTTTTGCCCCCGGACGCCCGATCCATCGTTTCACGATGGCGGGCGTCTTTTTTTGCGCCGTGCTTTGCGTAGCGGGCTGTGGGGTGTGGCGGGCAGAGTGGTCTGTGGCGACGTCGCGCGATCGTCACCGGCCCACAATATGGCTGTCAGACATGGTGGATAGGGTGCCCCAAAATCTCATGGAGGTACCGTATGACTGCCAAGGACCGATTCACTATCCGTGTTTTTCTGCAGCAACTGCTTCGCGACCTCGAACGGGAGAACGTTGACGTTCGGACCGCAAGCTGCCCTGATGACAACGAGTATGCGTCCCTTCTGTCCCATGTTCACACCAACCTCTCCCTTGGCCGCATCCGCGATGCGCGCCTTCGTGAGATCCGCGCCGCCCTGCACCGCATGAGCGATCCGGAATTTGGCCTGTGCGAGGAATGCGGCGAGCCCATCGGCCTTGCGCGCATGAAGGCCTATCCCGCCGCCACCCTGTGCGTGCACTGCCAAAGCGCCACCGAGGCCCGAACGGCCCGCCGGATGCCCAGCGCCGCTTTTGTGGCCGCACCGGCCTAGCCTGTGCGTTTCCCCCCCCTCCTCAGTAGAGAATAGCGCCCTTGCCCGCTTCGGGCCGGGGCGCTGTGTTTTTGCGCGGCCCCTTGCAGGGCGCGGGGGAACAGGGCATCCTGCGGACATCACGCAATCAACATTCATGGAGTCAACCATGTCCGCATCTTGTGCTTCTGCTCTTCCGGGATTTGGCGGCCCCCGGCGTTCGCCTGTGTCTGCGCGTCATGCCATGGCTGCGGCCAGCCAGCCCGTTGCCGTTGAGGCCGGTCTTGCCACCCTGCGCGCGGGCGGGACTGCCGCTGACGCCGCTGTGGCCATGGCCGCCGTGCTCGCGGTGGTAGAGCCGTGTTCCACGGGCCTTGGCGGCGACGCCTTTGCCCTGTACTTCGACGCCTCGCGCGGTGAGGTTACGGCGCTGAACGGGTCGGGCCGTTCGCCGCGCGCCCTTGATTTTGCCTGCCTTGCAGACCGCACCGGCGGCGAGCTTCCTCCGCGCCATCCGCTGAGCGTTACCGTGCCCGGTGCGTGCGATGCGTGGTGCCGCCTTGTGGAGCGCCACGGCGTCCTCCCCCTTGGCGAAAGCCTCGCCCCGGCGCGGGAGTTGGCGGCGGACGGCTTCCCCGTTGGGCCGGTGACGGCCAACCTGTGGGAGGAAGGGGCCGACGCGCTGCGGGACGCTGGGGGCGACGCTCTCCTGCGCGGCGGCAAAGCCCCGCGCTTTGGCGAACATATGACCAATCCGGGCATGGCGCGGGTGCTGGATATCCTTATGAACGCAGGGGACGTGCAGTCCGCGCGCGAGGCATTCTATACCGGTGAGATAGCGCAGGATATCGTCACGGCCGTCCAGGAGCGTGGCGGCGTGCTGGATGCCTCCGACCTCGCGGCGCACCATGGCGACTGGACGCGGCCCATCAGTACGACCTACCGCGGCAAGCAGGTGGTGGAGTGCGCCCCCAATGGGCAGGGCATCACGGCGCTGATGGCGCTGAATATTTTGGCCGAGTTGTCGCCGTATACGCTGGGCGCGACCGGTTCCACGCGCCGCACTCACGCCATGGTGGAGGCCCTGCGCCTCGCCTTTGCGGATTCACGCCGGTATGTGGCGGACCCGGACGCGGCCGAGGTGCCTGTGCGCGGCCTGCTTCGCCCGGAGTACGCCCGCGAGCGCGCCAAGCTGGTCACCCATATCCGCGCGGCGGACATCACCCACGGCACGCCGCCTGCCTCGTCGGACACGGTCTATTTCTGCGTGGTGGACGAGCGCGGCAACGCCTGCTCCATGGTCAACAGCTGCTACATGACCTTTGGAACGGGCATCGTCCCGCGCGAGACGGGCTTTGTGATGCAGAACAGGGGGCATAATTTCTCTCTGGACCCGCAGCACCCCAATGCCCTTGCGCCGGGCAAGCGCACCTACCACACCATTATCCCCGGTATGCTCCTGAACAAGGACGGCTCGCTGTATGGGCCCTTTGGCGTGATGGGCGGATTCATGCAGCCGCAGGGGCATGTGCAGGTGGTGAGCGCGCTCCTTGATGATGGCGTGGACCCGCAGGCCGCGCTGGACCGCGCACGGTTCTGCCTTGAGGACGGGACGGCCGGCGCGGCGCTGGCTGTGGAGGACATTACAGCGCCCGAGGTGCTGGCCGGGCTGGCCGACCTTGGGCATCCGGTGAAGATGGTGTCCGGCTACGACCGGGGGCTGTTCGGGCGCGGGCAGATTATCCTGCGCGATGCGGCCACGGGCTGGCTCACGGCGGGCAGTGACAGCCGCGCTGACGGCTGCGCCTTTGGCTATTAGGCCGGGCGCGTTGGCATTGCATTTGAGGACGGGGACGCCGCGCGGCGTTCCCGTTTTTTCTGGCGGGGCTACACGTCGGGGATGGCGGTGTCAGCCACGGTCTGGGCAAAGGCCATGGAACTGGTAAACGCCGGGGAGATGGCGTTAAGAATGTGGGTGGTGTTGCCCGCAGTCTCCACCAGAAAGTCCGTGACCAACTCCCCGGTGGGGATGTGCACCAGTTGGGGGCGGATGCCCACCTTGGGGCTGGGCTGGATGTCCCGTGGCCGCAGCCCCCGCACAAGGCGGCGCGCCTCGCGGAAGAAGTGGGAGAAGGCGTACTTCTTTGTCTCCTCCACCGCCACGGTGCGGAAGGCGTCGTTGGTGCAGAAGAGGATGGCGTCGCGGTAGAGGATGCGCAGGGTTTCGGGGCCGGTGCCCGTTATGCCGGAGTAGTTTTCGCGGCCAAAGGCCGGGGCCGCTGTGGGGCCAACGTACACCGCGCCAGAGACCCCGCGGGTAAAGTGCACGCCAAGAAAGGGATTGCGCGGGTCGGGCACAGGGTAAATGCTGCCGCGCACCTGCACGTCCGCATCCGGGGCAAGGCGCTTGTATGCGCCCTTGAAGGGGATAAGCTGGTACTGCTTGCCGACGCCGAAGACGTGGGCGAGGGTGTCCGCGTGCGCGCCAAGGGTGTTGACGAGGCGGCCAAAGCCCACAGGGCCGTCCGTGGTGGCGACGGTACCCGGTTGCCCCGTCCCGGTGACGCGGACGCCGTACAGAATGCGGACTTTGCCGGAAGTGGTCAGCTCGTCCGTCAGCCGGTTGAGGATGGCCTGAGGGTTCACCACAGCGGTGGTGGGGGAGTGGATGGCGCGGTCCACGGTGCGGGCGTGTGGCTCAATGCCGGCAAGCTCGGCTTCGTCAATAAGGCGGACCTTGGCGCCGTTGGCTGTGGCGCGCTTATGCAGGCTGTCCAGCGCGGGCAGCTGCTCCGGGCTGGCGGCAACGATGACCTTGCCGTTTTCCTTGAGGGGGAGGCCGTTTTCAAGGCAATACTCGCGCATGAGCGCGCCGCCGTGTCTACATGTGGCCGCGCGGGCGGAGCCGGGGGCGTAATAGATGCCCGCATGCAGGACGCCACTGTTGCGGCCCGAGGCATGCGCGCCGGGGGCGCGTTCCTTCTCCAGAATCAAAATGTCCGTATCGCCGCGCCGGAGCAGTTCGCGCGCCAGTGTCAGACCGAGTATTCCCGCGCCGCAGATGACAGTATGGGCATGTATCATTGGGCCACGTCCTTGTTGAAGGCGAGGGGGCGGAGTCTTTATGACGTTGTACGGGGTTTGGCGTGTCTGTACAAGGGGAGGCGTAAGTGGGATTTTCTTTCCACTCCCCTTGCCATGGCTGGCGGGGAAAGGTATGAATTGGAACTTTGAGAACGCAAGAAAACTTTGCATTCACTTTCAACGCTGGAGTACCTAATGAAACTGAAACTGATGTTCGCCGCCGCGCTGATGTTGGCTCTTACCGGACTTGCCGGCTGTCAGCAGCAGTCCGCAGACAAGATTGCCATCGTCGACCCCGCTGAAGTCTTTCAGTCCTGCGAAGCCTGTGTCGCCGGTGGGGACTACCTCCGCGGCATGGGGCAGCAGTTGCAGGGGCGTCTGGCCGAAATCCAGAAGCCCGCAGACGATTCCGCCGATGACGGCGCGCTGAAGAAAGCTCAGGAAGAGTTCATGCAGATGCAGGAACACATGAGTGGCGAACAGCGCCGCATCGTCGAAAAGCTCAACGAGGAATTCAGCGCCGTGCTGGATGAATACCGCGCCGAAAACGGCATTAGCGTTGTTCTGAACAAGCAGCAGGCCCTGTCCTACGGCGACAATGCCGATATCACCAAAGCCGTTGTGGAGGCCATGAACGCCCGCAACATCGACCTCGGCATCGTCAGCGAGACCGCTGAGCCTGCCGCTACGGCCGAAGAGACGGCTGGCGACAACGCCGAATCCGCCGAGTAGCCAGAACTGGCCCAACTCGCCCTGTAAGCCCGCACGGTTCGCCGTGCGGGCTTTCTTGCGCTCTGGCCGCGGCATTGACACCTGCGGGCGCGGGTGCGAAATGAAGGGGATGGACCAACCTCGCCGCATCATTCTGCATGTGGACATGGACGCCTTCTTCGCCAGTGTGGAACAGGCTGACCACCCCAGCCTGAAGGGCAAGCCCGTTATCGTGGGCGGCTCGCACCGTGGCGTGGTGTCTGCCGCATCATACGAAGCCCGCACCTATGGCGTGCACTCCGCCATGCCTATCGCCACCGCGCGCCGCCTGTGCCCGCATGGGGCCTATCAGCCCGTGCGCATGCACCGCTACAAGGAGGTCTCCGCCGTGGTGATGGACATCCTGCGTACCGTGTCGCCCCTTGTGGAGCAGGTGTCCGTGGATGAAGCCTACATAGATGCCACAGGCACGGAGCGCCTGTTTGGCGAGCCTGCCGCCCTTGCCGCTTACCTCAAGGCCGAGGTGCACGCCGCCACGGGGCTGACCTGCTCCGTTGGCGTGGCCCCCAACAAATTTCTGGCGAAAATCGCCTCGGATATGGAGAAGCCGAACGGCGTGTTCATCCTGCACGAGGATGACGTGGCCGCTTTTTTGGAAACACTTCCAGTGCGCAAAATTCCCGGCATTGGTCCTAAGTCGCAGGAGACGCTGCGGCGCTACGGCGTCAGTGTGGCAGGGGACATCCTCAAGCGCCCGGCCACGTTTTGGGAGCAGCGCCTTGGCAGTATGGGGCGCAAGCTCTACGCCCGCGCCCTTGGCGAGGACGACAGCCCCGTGGTCCCCGAGCACGAGCCCAAGTCCTCCAGCGCGGAGAATACGCTGGACGATGATACCTCGGACCTTGCGGTGCTGCGGCAGTGGCTGCTGGTGCAGGCCGAACGCGTGGGCGCGGACCTGCGAAAGCACGGCCTGCGTGGGCGAACCATCACCCTTAAGATCAAGTTCGACAACTTCACCAACCGCACCCGTAGCCGGACGCTGGACGACTGTATGGACTCCACGTCCCTCATCTACGAGACGGCGTGCGAACTCCTCGCGGCGGAGCGTTTGCCGCGCAAGGTGCGTCTTATTGGCGTCGGCGTGTCCAACTTCCGCCAGCCACAGCGCCAACTGAGCCTTTTTGAGATAGAATCCACACAGGCCGCGCCGGACCGTGCGCCGCGCCTTGACCGCGCGCTGGACGCCATACGCCAGCGCTTTGGCGGCGGGGCTGTGCTGCGCGGGGATGTGCTGGCGCTGAAGCACGACGCCGCGGCGGATACCCCCGTGGATGCTTCAGATGCTCCCCCCAATGCATCGCCAGACAATGCCGACAAGGAGACACTATGAGTAGACCCGCACGCGGCGCTGTCCGCATGGAATCCGACACCCTTGGCGAGGTGGCCGTCCCGGCCGATGCGCTGTGGGGCGCGCAGACCCAGCGGGCCATCCAGAATTTTCCCGGCGGCGAGCCGCTGCCCCGCGCGCTGCTGCATGCGCTGTGCGCCATCAAGGGCGCGGCGGCTGAGGTGAACGCGGACCTTGGCCTCATTCCCGACGATGTGGCGGGATGGATTGCCACCGCCGCTGAGGAGGGCGAGCGGGGCGACCTTGACGCGCAGTTCCCCCTGGGCGTTTGGCAAAGCGGCAGCGGCACGCAAACGAATATGAATGTCAACGAGGTGCTGGCCAACCGCGCGGCGCAGCTTGCCGGGGCCGAGATGGGCCGCAAGGATCCTGTGCACCCCAATGATCATGTGAACCGGTGCCAATCCACCAACGATGTGTTCCCTGCCGCCATGCACGTGGCGGCGGTGGGGCTGTTGAGTGAACGCGTTGTACCTGTGCTGGAGGAACTGTCGCGCACTCTCGCCGCCAAGGCCGCCGAGTGGGATGATGTGGTCAAGATTGGCCGCACGCACCTGATGGACGCTGTGCCCATGACCCTTGGGCAGGAGTTTTCCGGCTACGCGGCGCAGGTGCGCGCTGCGGCGGCGCGCCTTGAGGGGTGCTTGCCGGACCTGTTGGAACTGCCGCTGGGTGGAACCGCCGTGGGCACGGGACTCAGCGCGCATCCGGAATTTGCCCGGCGGGTTATTGAGCGCCTTGCCCGGTCGCAGGAGCATCCGTTTGTTCCTGCGCGGAGCCGCTTTGCGGGCATGGCCGCCCATGACGCCATGGTGGCGTGCTCCGGGGCACTGCGCGGGGCGGCGGGCGCGCTGTACAAGGTTGCCAACGACATCCGCTGGCTGGGCAGTGGGCCGTCCTGCGGCATTGGCGAATTGCTCCTCCCTGCCAATGAGCCGGGATCCAGTATTATGCCCGGCAAGGTGAACCCCACCCAGTGCGAGGCCCTGACCATGGCCTGCGCGCAGGTGATGGGACAGGACGGCGCCGTGGCCTTTGCCGGAACGCAGGGCAATTTTGAGCTGAACGTGTTTAAGCCGTTGATTGCGGATAACGTTCTGCGCAGTATGCAGACGCTGGCGGATGTGACCGAATCCTTTTGCCGCGGCACGGTGACGGGGCTGACCCCGCGCCGCGACCGCATCGCCGCCTTTGTGGAGCGCTCGCTTATGCTGGCAACGGCCCTTGCACCGAGTATTGGATATGACGCTGCGGCCCGTGTGGCGCACCATGCGTGGGAGCATGATGTAACGCTTCGGGAAGCCTGTATTGCTTTGGGGGTGATAGCAGAGGAAGAGTTTGATACACTTGTGCAGCCCCAACACATGACTGGCAGGATGGAGTAGAGACACAACGAGTTTTGTTGCGTGCGCAGTATTCGCATTGCTTCAATCGCAGAAAAGCGCTATGAGGCCTGTGCGGAGGGGTGTGCGTTCCCTCCGGTGTGAAATTGCAGTGCACAGAGGAGAACTCATGGCTCATACGCCACAGAGAATACAGTACATAGACGGCATCCGCTTTAAGCGGATACTTTGCGCCGCCGCCAAGAATCTTATCGACAAGCATCGTCACCTCGACGAGATCAATGTCTTCCCCGTGCCCGACGGGGATACCGGCTCCAATATGGCCGGGACCATGCGGTCCATCATCGACGGGGTGTCCCACTCTCTCGACCAATCCATCGACAAGATGAGCAAGATTATTGCCGAGTCCGCCCTGCTGGGCGCGCGTGGCAATTCCGGCGTCATCCTTGCGCAGTTCTTTTGCGGCTTCTCCGAAGGCGTCAAGGACCTGTGCCGCATCACCCCGCGCGAGTTTGCCGACGCCGCGGTCAAGGCCGCAGAGCGCGCCAAGGAGTCCATGTCCTCGCCCAAGGACGGCACAATTTTGACCGTCATCACGGACTGGGCCAACCACCTGCGGGACAATTGCGAAAAGTATGGCGATTTTCCCGAACTGCTGAACGACTCCCTGACGAACGCCCGCAAGTCCCTGACCGGGACCACTGAGCGCCTTGCCTCCCTGAAGGCAGCGGGCGTTGTGGACGCCGGAGCGCAGGGGTTTGTGTACCTGCTGGACGGCATTGTGGAGTTTGTGGAGCGCGGGCGGCTGGACACCAGCATCGAGCGGCAGATTCTGTCCAAGGGCGGCTCCAGCAGCGGGCAGGTGCAGGAACGTGTGGCCGTGGAGGACCTGACCTTCCGCTACTGCACGGAGTGCCTCATCAGCGGGACGGACATCGACCGCAATGCCCTGCGCGGCGAGCTGGCATCCCTTGGCGACAGCCTTATTGTGGCTGGCACCTCGGAGACGGTGCGCGTGCACGTGCACACCAACGAGCCGGACGCCGTGTTCAAGATTGCCGCAACTTACGGCGAGATTTCCCGCGAAAAAGTGGACGACATGCTCCAGCAGCACCGCGACCTCGTGGCCAAGGCCAAGATGGAAGTGGGTATCGTCACCGATTCCTGCTGTGACCTGCCGCAGGAGTTCCTGAACAAATACGGCATTGGCATCGCGCCGCTGACGCTGAAGCTGGACGGGCAGGAATACCTGGACAAGGTGGACATCAGCCCCGAGGAGTTCAACGACCGCCTCAAGGTTTCCACCTCCGCCAAAACCTCCCAGCCTGCGCCTGCGGAGTTCCGCAGTATTTATGATTCCATGCTCGACCAGTACCAGAACGTGGTGGCCGTGCATGTGACCGCAGGCAGCAGCGGCACCTATCAGGGCTCGCGCGCCATCGCGTCCAATCTGGACAGCGAGCGCATTCAGGTGGTGGACGGCAACAACCTCACCGTAGGCCTTGGCCTTGTGGTGCGTGAGGCCGCCCTTGCCGCCAAGCGGGGCCTGTCCGCCGAACAGGTGGCCGACGTTGCGCGCGACGCCGCCAAGCGCGTGCGCATCTTCGTTACGCTGGATACCCTCGATTTTGCCGTGCGCGGCGGTCGTGTGTCCAAGAGTCAGGGCGCGGTTGCCAAGACCCTGAACATCAAGCCCGTGCTGACTTTCTCCCCGGAGACAGGCAAGGCCGAAGTCATCGGCAAGGGCCTTGGCGAACGCCACGCCCGCCGCAAGCTGATGCAGGAAGTGCAAAAGGTCGCCAACGGCAAGCATAACCTGCGTTTTGCCGTGGCCCACGTTGCCGCGCCGGAAACCGCCAAATGCTATGGCGAGATGCTGTGGAGCACCTTCGGCGTTGAGCCGCTGTTCTCCATGGAGGCCTCTCCTGTGCTGGGCTGTTACTCCGGCCTTGGCGCTGCCGCCGTCGCCATCCTCGGCGACTAGACGCCAGCGCCCACTGATACAGACGACAAAGCGCCCCGGTCCTTGCGGACCGGGGCGCTTTTTTTGCGTTCTCTGGCGGGCGGGGCTTAGGCTTCCTTAAGGGCCTCGCAGATGTTTTGCGCGGCCTTTTTGCCGTCCTCAAAATACATCAGCGCGTTATCCGCCGCAAAGAGGGGGTTGGGAATCTTGGCAAAGCCCGGAGACAGGCTGCGCTTGATGACAACCACGGTGCGGCATTCGTCCACGTTGATGATGGGCATGCCCGCGATGGGGCTGCCCGGGTCGGTTTTGGCCAGCGGGTTCACCACGTCGTTGGCGCCAAGGACGATGGCGACGTCAATTTGGCTCATCTCCGGGTTGATGGCGTCCATCTCGCGGAGTTTGTCGTAAGGGACTTCGGCCTCGGCCAGCAGCACGTTCATGTGGCCGGGCATGCGTCCGGCCACGGGGTGGATGGCAAACTCCACATCCGTGCCGCGCGCTTCGAGCAGGTTCATCAGGTCGCGCACGGCGTGCTGGGCCTGCGCCACGGCCATGCCGTAGCCGGGGACGATGGCAACGCGCTGGGCGCTGTCCAGAATCATGGCGATTTCGTCGCCGGAGGTGGCCTTGACGTTGCCCGCGTAGATGTCGTCCTGCGTATCGCCTTGCTGTTCCACCGGGCCAAGCGCGCCGCCAAACAGCACGTTGGCCAGCGAGCGGTTCATGGCCTTGCACATGATTTTGGTCAGGATAATGCCCGATGCGCCGACAAGGGAGCCGGAGATAATGAGCATATTGTTTTGCAGCACAAAGCCCGTGGCCGATGCCGCAAGGCCGGAGTACGAGTTCAGGAGCGCGATGACCACGGGCATGTCCGCGCCGCCGATGGCGACGGTGAGCAATACGCCAAGGATTGAGGCCGCGCCCACCATGGCCCAGTAGGCCATGTGGTTCTCCGGCGAAACAGCCACCACCGCGCCAAGGCCGATGGCGGTGGCAAGCAGGAGCACATTGACCACGCGCTGGCCCGGGAAGGAGCAGGCGTTTTCCAGCAGCAGGCGCTGGAGCTTGGAAAAGGCCACAAGGCTGCCCCAGAAGGTGACGCCGCCAATAATGCCCGACAGGGCCGTGGCGATGGACATTTGCAGGCTGGGCGATGCGCCGGCGCCCGTCGCCTGTACCAGCGCCGCACCGGCCACCAGCACCGACGCGCCGCCGCCAAGGCCGTTGAACACGGCCACCAGCTGCGGCATGGCGGTCATTTCGATGCGGACGGCCAGCAGCACGCCAATGGCCGCGCCCACCACAATACCCGCAAGGATGTACTCAAAGCTGAGGATTTGCGCATCAAAGAGCGTGACCACCACCGCCAGCAGCATGGCCAGCGCGGACATGATATTGCCGCGCACGGCGGTGCGTGGGTGGGTGAGGCCCTTGATGCCAAGGATGAACAGAACCGAGGCCAGCAGGTAGATGAGGTTGATGATGGAGAGCGTCATGCGGTTACCTCTTCTTCTGGAACATTGCGAGCATTCTGTGCGTGACGAGGAACCCGCCCACCACATTGACCGTAGCAAAGACCAGCGCCGCAAAACCAAGCGCCGTCGCCAGAGTGGAATGCTGACTGCCGGAGGCAAGCAGCGCGCCCACAATGGTAATGCCGGAGATGGCATTGGTGCCGGACATCAGCGGCGTGTGCAGCGTTGGCGGAACCTTGGTGATAACTTCAAAGCCGACGAAGACCGCCAGCACAAAGATGCTAAGCCCGATAACGAAGGTATCCATATGCGGCCTCCTTAGCTGGCTGCGGTTTTGCTGATGGCGCTGGCGTCTTCATCGGGGAACAGGCGCTCCAGCACGGTTGGGTGGATGATGCGCCCGCCGTGCGTCACAGTGGTTCCGGCGATGACCTCGTCATCAAGGTCCACCTGCACCTGCCCGTCCTTGGTCATGGCAAGCAGCAGGGTGGTGATGTTTTTGCCGTACATTTGGCTGGCGTCGCGGGCCAGCGTGGCCGGAAGGTTGGTCGGCCCAAGAATGGTGACCCCGTGGTGGCGCACTGTGGTGTCGGCCTGCGTCAGCTCGCAGTTGCCGCCGGTTTGCGCGGCAAGGTCAATAATCACGGACCCGGCCTGCATGGACTCCACCATCTCGCGCGTGACGAGCATGGGCGCGGTTTTGCCGGGGATGGCCGCGGTGGTGATGACCACGTCGTTGGCCGCCACAACGCGCGCCATAAGCTCGCGCTGTTTGCGGTAAAAATCGTCGCCAAGGGCCTTGGCGTAGCCGCCGGAATCCTCGGCGTCGTCGGCGTCCAGCTCCATTTCAACGAATTTGGCCCCAAGGCTTTGCACCTGCTCCTTTACGGCGGGGCGGACGTCGTAGGCCTCTACCACCGCGCCAAGGCGCTTGGCCTGCGCTATGGCCATCAGCCCGGCCACACCAACGCCCACCACAAAGACGCGCGCCGGGGCAATGGTGCCAGCCGCCGTCATCATCATGGGGAACATTTTAGGGAGCGTATCCGCCGCCATGAGCACGGCCTTGTAGCCGGACAGCGTGGCCATGGACGACAGGGCGTCCATGCTCTGGGCGCGGGTGATGCGCGGGATAAGCTCCATGGACAGGAGCGTGGCCCCGGTTTCGGCAATGCGGCTGGTTTCATCGGCAGAGGTGAACGGTTCGCTCAAGCCGATAATGCACTGCCCCTGCCGCAGCAGGGGAATGTCCTCGGCCCCGCGTTCTGGGTTGGCACCGGGGGTGCGAACGCAAAGGATAACGTCGGCCTCGGCCATGAGGGCGGCCTTGTCCGCGACGATGCGCGCGCCTTTGGCTTCGTATTCTGTGTCGGAGAATCCGGCGGCGTCACCGGCTCCCGCTTCCACAAGCACGCCGAGGCCGGCCTTCATAAGCGGGGCAAGCCCCGCCGGAGGGACGGCCACACGCGCCTCGCCCGGATAGGTTTCCCTTGGAATAGCAACGTTCATGTGCTGCACGCTCCTTATGGACTAAAGACTCCTGGATGCAGTGCATCTGTAAAACATTTCATGAAAAATAACCACATGTTGCATGCGGTTTGTTTGGGAGGAGCAAGGCGAACAGGGGAAGGCCGCGCAAAAGGTGCGCGATATGAGGGGATTATCCGGCGGCGTTGCGGGTG
Organism: Desulfobaculum senezii; assembly: GCF_054657395.1. Classification (NCBI taxonomy): domain Bacteria; kingdom Pseudomonadati; phylum Thermodesulfobacteriota; class Desulfovibrionia; order Desulfovibrionales; family Desulfovibrionaceae; genus Desulfobaculum; species Desulfobaculum senezii. Next base: position 1,063,117 of record NZ_BAAHYU010000003.1, read on the forward strand.
AAGGCGTCGGCCCACTCCAGCGCAGCGGTGTACGCTGTTGCCGCCGCATCGGGGGCGATGCCCAGTTCGGACAGGGTGGCGTCAATGGTGTCCCACGAGGCAAGCTCATAGGCCGAGGCAAGGGTGAGCCAAATGGTATTTGGCGTGTCGCGGCCCAGCAGGGCGTCCTTGAGGTCCTGCTCAAGGGGAAGCCGCCCGATGATGTCCTGCATGGGCATTTCGAGGATGGATTCCAGCATGGAGAACAGGCCGAGCAGGAACAGGCTGTCAGGATCCGTGCCCGTCGGCCGTTCACGCGCGAGGGTTTCAAAGAACTTGGCGCGCTTGAGGGCCGTGATGAGCAATTCCTCGGTGCGTACGTCGGGGTTGAGGTCCGTAAAGACGATAATGCGCAGCCAGCGGCGCAGCTGTTTCCAGCCTAGGAGCACCACGGCCTGCTTGATGGTGTTGATTTTGTCGGGAAAGCTGAATGCTGCGGAATTGAGGTAGGTGAGCAGACGGTAGCTGAGGGCGGCGTCGTTTTGGATGGTGTGGGCCAATTCGTCAAAGTCGCCGGAGGGGTGCTCAATGATTTGCAGCAGGCGGAAGCGCGAGGCTTCGTGCGAGGTCATCTCGCGGCGGTCGAGATTTTCGGGGATGGCGAAGAAGGGCCCTTGAAAAAGCGAGCACCCGGCTTCGCGCGTTTCGGCAAGCTGAAAGCGGTCCTGAATGTGGCGGGCGATGACGTTCGCGCCGATGGTGTCGCTTTCCCCGGCTATTTCCTCTACTTGCTCCAGCGAGAGCAGTTCGGAGTTGACCAGCACATAGTCCGCCAGCGGCGCGGAGCTGTCCTGCATGGAGGTGTAGAAGTCAATCTCCACCGCCACTTTGTAGCCGCGGCGCCGCAGCAGGGTGAAGACCATTTCCATGTCGTTGCTGTGTTTTTGGTCGGGAACGATGATGATGGTTTTGTCCGGGGGCAGGGCGGACAGGGCGTTTTGGCGGAAGTCCACGCAGATCATTTTTCCGGCTTCGCACAGGCTGGTGATGGTGGAGCGTGTGTCCGGGTCGGAGGGGCCCATGTCCACCAATGCGTCAAGTTCATGCCCCTGCGAGGTGCTAAAGAGCAACTCGTAGCCCCACACCGAATAATCGCTGGAAAAGATGGGCTGACGCGTGAAGTAGGTCGTCATCACCTCATTGGATGTGGGCGCGGGCTTGGACATGCATCCTCCACAGAGTGCGTTTTGGCTATCGTTTTCAACATACAGCATATGCATATTCCGGGGCAAGGAATTCACCAAAAGGGGTGAAAGTTGTTCAATTGCAACGGAATGTGACGGTTGCAACCTGATTGTAACAAAAGATGTGTAGTGGTTGTCATAAGCTGTGAGAACTCCTCGCCAAACGGCACCTTACGCTGTGTGACGCGCGTGTGTGGCAACTGGCGCGCTCCGGTGGCGGGATTCGCCGTATGGCACGCGGGGAGGGGCTTGACGGGTGGTGATATGCCGCAGGGAAGGGTCTGCGTCTGTTCTATACTGCGCTATCAATAATGTGTGGCGCAACAAAGACGTATGCCATCTGTGACTTGGGGGGTGGTGAGAAACAGGAAAAACGTTGTGGCAGAAGGGTCGACGCGGTATATGTAATACTAGGGAACAAACCACTTACAGGGGGAAGCGGCATGCTGCGCAAAGTGTCTATAGGGGTACGAATAACCATCGTCATGTGTGTGATGGTGCTGTTCATTGTCGGAATTATACTGGCCTTTATGTATAATTCCTCGAAGGTGGAGCAAATTAGCACGCAGGCAGTCCAAAACATCATGTTCCGGGGGCAGAAGACCAAAATATCCGTGGCCGCAAATTCTTTGGCCCGGTCCTTTGGCGATACGCTCCAGGGCAAGTCTCCTGAGGAAGCCGCCGCATTCATGCGCAAGGCGCTCAAAAACATCCGCTTCGAAGATGATGAATCAGGTTACTTTTTCGTGTACCAAGGCACGACAAACGTTGTGCATCCCACCCGTCCTGACTTTGAGGGCACGGAGCGCGGCGACTCGCGCGACCCCACCGGCAAGTATTACCTGAAGGAAATGGCTAAGGAGGCAGACAAGGGCGGCGGCTACGTGCAGTACGTCTTTGATAAACCCGGCGCTGGCGAACAGCCGAAAATCAGTTACGCCACACCTGTCCCCGGTACCCCCTACTGGATAGGTACCGGTGTGTACATCGACAACATTCAGCGCGAAAAAGAGCGCATTTCTGCAAACATTGATGACGTGGTGTCCAAGAACACGCGCTTTATCGTCATCATCATTGTCATCGGCCTCGGTGTGGGTATTCTTCCTGCGCTGTTCCTTATCATCCGGACAATCGTCCTGCCCATCAAGGCCGCGACCGACGCCGCGGCTGGCATCGCCAATGGCGAGTACGACGTGCATCTGGACGAGCGCGGCCGCGACGAGGCGGCCCAACTGAGTGAGGCCCTCAATTCCATGGCCGCAACCCTGCGCCAGAATATTGAGGAAATTACCCGCAAGACGCAGGAAGCCGAAGACAAGGCCCACGCCGCAGAGGTCGCCATGGGCGAGGCCGAAGAGGCCCGCAAAGAGGCCACCCGGGCCAAGGCCGAGGGGCTGTTGCAGGCGGCCATGAGTCTGGAGCAGGTGGTGACGCGCATCTCCGCCGCGTCCGAGGAAATCTCCGCACAGTCCGAGGATATCCGTCAGGGCTCGGATGTGCAGAAGGAGCGCATCCAAACCACGGCCACAGCCATGGAAGAAATGAACGCCACCGTGCTGGAAGTGGCGCAGAACGCCGGTTCCGCCGCGGAGCGCGGCGCAGAGGCGCGCGAAAAGGCCCAGCACGGCGCAAAGGTGGTCAACCATTCCGTGGAGGCCATGAACACCACCTACAAGCAGGCCGAACAGCTCAAGGAAAATATGGCCCAGCTGGATGAACAGGCACAGGCCATTGGCAACATCATGAGCGTGATCACGGACATTGCGGACCAGACGAACCTGCTGGCGCTCAATGCGGCCATTGAGGCGGCGCGCGCTGGCGAGGCAGGCCGCGGCTTCGCCGTTGTTGCTGACGAGGTGCGCAAGCTGGCTGAAAAGACCATGGGCGCCACCAAGGAAGTGGGCGACTCCATCGACTCCATCCAGCGGGTGGCCGAGGAGAACGTCAGCTCCATGGAACGGGCGCTGACCGACCTTGAAAAGGCCGTGGAGTACTCCAACCAGTCCGGCACGGTGCTGACCGAAATCGTGCAGGAGACGGAATCCTCCGCCGAGCAGATTCAGGGCATCGCCGCCGCGGCGGAAGAGCAGTCCGCGGCGAGTGAGGAAATCAACCAGTCCATCGAAGAGGTCAACGTCATCACTGGCGAGACGGCCCAGCGCGTGGGTGAAACCGTTGAGGCCCTGCGCGAGCTTGCCGAGCAGGCCGAGACCTTGAATACCCTTGTGGCGCAGCTGAAGGAAGAAGGACAGCGTAGCGACGACTAGCCGTTCCCCTTGAAGCAGTAGACGAAAGCGGGCCTTCTCCGGCAGGAGAAGGCCCGCGTGTTTTTAGGGCGAGTTTTTGAAGAGTTTGAGGAACTTTTGGGCTTCGGCAAAGTCTGGCCGCAGGCTGAGGGCGCGGCGCAGGTGCTTTCCGGTGAGTTCGGCGTCCTCTGGCTCGCCGCGGGCGTAGTAGGCGCGGGCGATGTTGAAGTGCAGGTTCTCGTCGCCGTCGTTATAATCGAGGGCCTTGGCATAGTAGGCGATGGCCTCTTCGTGCAGGCCCTGCTTGCGCAGGCTGATGCCAAAGGTGTTGAACATGTGGCGCTGCTCTTCGTTAAAGGTCTCGTCCTTGCTGAGCAGGATGTCCAGCACCTGCTTGAGCTTTTGGGCATCGCCGCTTTCGCTGTACACGGTGCCAAGGCCAAGGTTGGCCTCCACGTTTTCCTCATCAATCATCGTTGCCTTGAGGAATTCGCGTTCGGCGGGGCCGAAGAGGCGCTTGTCCAGATACTGCGCGCCAAGTTCCAGCTTTTTTTGCAGCGATTTCAGCTGGGGCAGGGTGCGCTGCTCATAGAAGCCCGGCTCCGGCGTGAAGTCGCGCATAAAGTCGCCCTTGGAGACTTCATGCCGCATGCCCGAGGGGACGTTATTTTCATTGAGGGGCTGTACTTCGTAGGTGTCGTCGCTCAGGCGGCGGGCGTACCAGTAGGTACTGGACGCCTTGTCAGACAGGGTCGTGCCCACGCCGGTTTTGCCGGCGGCGGCCTTGGAGTAGATGCCGAGGGTTCGTGGATACATTGCGCGGTACCTCCGCAGGTTCCAGTGAACGTCCACTGTACCACGGATGGCGCGGTGATGGCGAGGCGGCGGGGCAAAAGCGAGAAGGCATGAAAAAAGCCCTCACCATTATGGTGAGGGCTGAATTCTCTGGCTCCCCGGGACGGACTTGAACCGCCAACCTAGTGATTAACAGTCACCCGCTCTGCCGATTGAGCCACCGGGGAATGCTGGACGGCGTTGCCCGCCGTCGAGAATGGGATTTAAGGAGATTTGCTCTGCCCGTCAAGCGGAAAAAGCACTTTTTTTGTTTTCCACCCGGATTTTTGAGCGGGCGGCGAGTGCTGGGGCCGGGGGCCAAGGCGCCAAAACCACTGCCATACACCGCTGCGGGGGGTCAGCGAGGGGCTTGAGGCCTGATTCGCATGGGGAGTTCTGCTTTTGGTGTGCAGGTGGGAGAGGGGTGGGGCAGGGCGTGTTGGTCTGCGGCGCGTGGGCTCACAGTGCACGCCTGTCACACAAAAAAAGCCCTCACCATGATGGTGAGGGCTGTACTCTCTGGCTCCCCGGGACGGACTTGAACCGCCAACCTAGTGATTAACAGTCACCCGCTCTGCCGATTGAGCCACCGGGGAATCTTGCGTGAACGGTTTCGCCGTCCGCGGATTGGGTTAATAGGGATTTCGCAAATGCCCGTCAAGAAGAAATTTCCAATTGCTGGCAAAAAAGTTTATGTGGGTGCTGGAAGGCGGCGCTGGTGGGCCTGTTCTTGACGCCGCGCCCCAATGCGAATACACCTCACGGGTTCTTTCACGATGAACGTCACGGTTTGGAGAGATTACCTTGAGTAAGAAAGGCAACCAGCCTCAGCAAAAGCAGATAAAGCTTCCCGTTAAGTCCCCGTTCGTTGAGCAGTTTCAGCCTATGCTCCGCGCTATGCAGGAGTCCGAAGAGCTGAACGAAGTGCTCAAGAACCGCGTCGGCAAGGCCTGTACCCTCCTTGATGAGGGTCTTAGCCTGTTCCCGAATACATTTCGCAAGGACACCGACGTCGCATACATCAAAAAGAATTATGATGCCTACGACGGCGAAGCCCTAGAGGCGATGGAAGACGAGTTTGCCATAGCTGGCCGTATCGTCGCGCACCGCTCCTTTGGCAAAGTGACCTTCTTCCACCTGCAGGACGGCACCGACCGCATGCAGGTTTACGTTGCCCGCGACGAACTGGGCGCGGACGACTACAAGGTCTTTAAAAAATACGACCTTGGCGACATTGTCGGTGTGCGTGGCGGCCTGTTCCGCACCAAAACCGGCGAGTTGACCATCCTTGCGAAATCCGTGGAACTGGTCACCAAGTCCATGCGTCCGCTTCCGGAAAAATACCATGGTCTTAAAGACGTGGAGACCCGCTACCGCCAGCGGTACGTGGACCTCATCGTCACCGAAAAGACCAAAAAGATTTTCGAGACGCGCTCCAAAGTCGTGCGTGCGTTCCGCAACTTTATGGATTCCAAAGGCTTCCTTGAAGTGGAAACGCCCATGCTGCAGCCCATTCCCGGCGGCGCAACGGCCAAACCCTTCGAGACGCACCATAATGCGCTGGATATGAAGCTCTACATGCGCATCGCGCCGGAGCTGTACCTCAAGCGCCTGCTCGTCGGCGGTTTCGAGAAGGTCTACGAGATCAACCGAAACTTCCGTAACGAGGGCATCTCCACCCGTCACAACCCGGAGTTCACCATGTGTGAATTCTACTGGGCGTTTGCCAACTTCCATGACCTCATGGACCTGACGGAAGAGCTGTTCTCCTACGTGGCAGAAGAAGCCTGCGGCACCACCAAGGTTCCGTATCAGGGTGATATCATCGACCTGTCCCGCGGAGCATGGACGCGCCTGAGCTTCCATGAGTCCATCGAGAAGGTGGGCGGTGTTGGCCCTGAAATCTACAACGACTACGACGCCGCCGTCGCCCTTGTGAAAAAGGAAGGCGAAAAGGTTGTCGAAGGGGAAAAGCTGGGCAAGGTGCAGGCGAAGCTGTTTGACATCTTCGTTGAGCCCAAGCTCATCCAGCCTCACTTCATCTACGGCTACCCCACGGAGATTTCTCCGCTGTCCCGCCGCAATGACGAGGACCCCACCATCACCGACCGCTTTGAGCTGTTCATCACGGGCCGCGAGATGGGCAACGCCTTCTCCGAGCTCAATGACCCCGTGGACCAGCGCATGCGCTTTGAGGATCAGGTGGCGGAGAAGGAAGCAGGCGACGAGGAAGCCCACTTCATGGATACGGACTACGTCCGCGCCCTGGAGTACGGCATGCCCCCGGCGGCTGGGCAGGGCGTTGGCATTGACCGACTGGTCATGCTGCTGACCGACTCCCCCAGCATCCGCGAGGTTATCCTCTTCCCGCTGCTGCGTCCGGAGGTCGGTTCCGGATCATGAGTTTTGAATCCTTCGTTGCCCTGAGGTACCTGCTTGCCCGTCGCGGGCAGGCATTCATCTCGGTCATCTCGGTCATCTCCATTCTTGGTGTGGCCCTTGGTGTGGCCGCCTTGATTGTGGTCCTTGGGGTGATGAACGGGATGAGCACCGATATGCGGGATAAAATCCTCGGCGTGAACGCCCACCTTGTGGTCGCCAGCGCCGAAGCGAAAATCCCGGACTACCAAGCACTTGGCGCTAAGGTTGCCGAGGTGGAGGGCGTCACTGGTGTGACGCCCTTTGTGTACTATGAGGTTATGCTCAGCACCCGGCACGGTGTGAAGGGCGCAGTGCTCCGCGGCATCGACCCGGACAGCGCGCGCGACGTGCTGACCCTCTCCCGCGACCTGAACCAAGGCTCCCTTGAGGACCTGCGCCTTGGCGCGCGTCCCGGCCCCCCCGGCATTATTATTGGCTCCGAGCTTGCCGCGCGCCTGAGCGTGCGCAAGGGCAGCCTCGTGAACATGCTCTCTCCGGCGGGCAAGCGCACCGCGGCGGGCTTTACCCCCACGGTGAAGGTGTTCCGCGTGGCGGGCGTGTTCAAGACCGGCATGTACGAGTACGACTCCTCGCTGGCGTACGTGGCCATTCCGGCCGCGCAGGACCTGTTGGGCCTGAAGGACGATGTGGTCAGCGGGCTGGAGCTTCGCGTCAGCGATGTGGACCGCGCCACGGAAATCGGCAAGGGCGTGCGCGAGGTTGTGGGCGGCTATCCGTTCTATGTCCGCTCATGGCAGGAAATGAACGCCAACCTCTTCGCCGCGCTCAAGCTGGAGAAGGTGGGCATGTTCGTCATCTTGGTGATGATTGTGCTGGTCGGTTCGTTCTCCATCGTCACCACGCTGGTGATGCTGGTGATGGAAAAGACACGCGACATCGCCATCTTGATGTCCATGGGCGCCACGCGTGAGAGCATCCGCCGCATCTTTACCATGCAGGGGATGATTATCGGCGTGGCGGGGACGGTGCTCGGCTACGCGCTGGGGCTGACCCTGTGCTGGCTTTTGCAAAAGTACCAGTTCATTGAGCTGCCCAAGGGCATCTACTCCATGGACCACCTGCCCGTGCTGCTTGATTGGCTGGATATGACCCTAATTGGGGTGAGCGCGCTGACGCTGTGTTTCCTCGCAACGATCTACCCGGCGCGGCAGGCCGCGCGTTTGGTTCCCGCAGAGGCGTTGCGCTATGAATAATTTCCCGTTGTATGAATTGCGGGGTGTTGGTAAGGAGTTCTCCGGACCTGGCGAACGCGTCAGCGTGCTTCGCGGGGTGGACTTGTCCATCCAGTCCGGCGAGAGCCTTGCCATTGTGGGGGCTTCCGGCTCTGGCAAGTCCACGCTGCTGCAACTTCTTGGTACGCTCGACACGCCTTCGGCTGGCGAGATTTTTTTTCTTGGCAAGGACTTAAAGCGCCTTGGCGGACGCGACCGCGCCGCACTGCGCAACCGTGAGGTGGGATTTGTTTTTCAGTTCCACCACCTGCTGCCGGAGTTCACCACTCTGGAAAACGTAGCTATGCCGGGCATTATTTCCGGTATGGCGCGTGCTGAGGCGCTGGAAAGCGCACGGCAGGCCCTTGCCCTCTCCGGACTGACGGGGCGCGAAAGCCACCGCGTGACCACCCTCTCTGGCGGCGAACGCCAGCGGGCGGCCATTGCGCGGGCCATTCTGCTCCGGCCCAAAGTGCTCCTTGCCGACGAGCCCACGGGCAGTCTGGACGAGACCAATGGTGAAAACGTCGGCTCTCTGCTTCTCGACCTGAATGTTGAATTGGGAATGACGCTGGTTGTGGTGACGCATAATCACGACCTGGCTGGAAAAATGGAAAGACGGTTGGAACTGCGCTCCGGAGAATTGTATGAACAAGCTGATTGAGCGGATGCGGCTCATCTGCGCGTGCCTTGTGGCCTGCGCAACCATCGTTGGCATCTGCCCGGCTGCAAAAGCCGCCGATGCGTCCAAGGTCAAGGTGATCGTGCTGCCCTTTGAGGTGCGCGCCGATCAGGAACTTGATTACCTCAAGGACAGTCTGCCCGAACTGCTCAATGACAAGCTGAAAGCGTTCGGCTTCGAGGTGGTCGGGCATGATGATATGTACTCCCTGCTGGAGGAAAACGACATCGATTACCTCGATATCGCCTCCGCCAAGGACCTCGCGCTGCTTGCTGGCGCGAATTATGCCGTTTACGGCAGTTTCAACCAGGTCGGGGAAACCCTCAGCCTGGACGTTCGGCTGGTCGAGGCCTTTGGCCTCAAGCAGGCCAAGCCGCTCTTCGTGGTGAAGGAGGGCCTCATCAATGTGGTCCCCGCCATTGAAGATCTGGCCGAAAAGGTGAAGATGGAACTGCTGCGCAAGCAGAGCATCTCCGACATCAACGTCGAGGGCACGCGCATCCTTGAAAAGGACGTCGTGCTCATGCGCCTGCGCACCCGCAAGGGCGATATTTACGACCCCAAAGCCGTCAACGACGAGGTCAAGCGCATCTACGACCTCGGCTACTTCCGCGACGTGCAGGTCCGTATGGACGACCTTCCTGATGGCATCCGCCTTACCTTCGTGGTGGAGGAGCGCCCCCGCATTCAGGCCGTCAGCATCCTTGGCAACGAGGAGCTGGAGACCGACGAGGTGCAGGAGCTTATGTCCACCAAGACCGGCGCGGTTTTGAACCCCAAGGTCCTGTCCGACGACCTCGGCAAGATTAAGGAAGAGTACCGCAAGGAAGGCTACTACAACGCCAAGGTCAGCTACAATCTGGAGCAGTCCGACGGTCAGGCCCGCCTGAACATCACCATCGACGAAGGCAACAAGCTCTACATCAAGGGCATCGCCATCGAAGGTGCGGAGCAGGTGGACGAGGACGACCTCAAGGACGAACTCGCTCTGGACGAACGCGGCATCTTCTCGTGGATTACGGGCAGCGGCGTGCTGAAGGAAGACCTCCTCACCCGCGACACCGCCGCCATCGAGGCCTACTACGGCAACCACGGCTTCATCGACGTCAAGGTCGGCCAGCCCGAGGTGGACTACCGCGAGGACGGCATCTACATCACCTTCAAGGTGGAAGAGGGCACCCGCTACAAGGTGGGCCATGTGGCCTTCACCGGCGACATCCTCGAAACCGAAGACACGCTGTCCAAGGTCATCGCCATCGACGACCTCGCCGAGGAAGACGAATTCTTCAGCCGCGCCGTCCTGCACAAGGACTCCCAGCGCCTGACCGAATACTACTCCAACTACGGCTACGCCTACGCCGAGGCCGATTACCGTCTCGCCCCGGACCGCGATACCGCCACCGTGGACGTGACTTTCGACCTCAAGAAGCGAGACAAGATTTACATCCGCCACGTCACCATCGAGGGCAACTCCAAGACCCGCGACAACGTCATCCGCCGCGAGATGCGGCTCTCCGACGGCGACCTGTACAGCGGCTCCAAGCTGCGCCGCTCCGGCCAGCGTCTTGGCTACCTCGACTTCTTCGAGAACGCCGACATCGAGCCCGTGCCTACAGGCACCCCCGGCGAGATGGATCTCAAGGTCCGCGTGAAGGAGAAGAACACCGGACGCCTGTCCGCAGGTGTTGGCTACTCCAGCGCCGACGGCGGCTTCTTGACCGGTTCCATCGAAGAGCGCAACCTTTTCGGCAAGGGCTACTACACCGGCTTCACCGGCACCATTGGCGGCTCGGACTCCAGCTTTAAGGTGAGCTTCACCAACCCGCACGTCGATGACGGCCCGTGGTCCGCTGGTGGCGACCTGTACATGACCCGTGTGGACTGGGACGACTACGACAGGGATACCTTTGGCGGCCGCGTCCGCCTTGGCTACCCCCTTGGCGAATACACAAACTTCATCTGGAACTACCGCCTTGAGAATTATGATGTCAGCGACGTTGACGACGACGCCGCGTGGCAGATTCGTGAGGTGGAAGGCAACCATTGGCTCAGCTCCATGACCTTCGGCGTCAAGCGCCGGACCACCGACAAGCGCTTCGACCCGTCGAAGGGCTCCATTTCCAGCCTGTCTCTGGAATACGCCGGTGGCGTGCTCATGGGCGACGACGAGTTCGTGAAACTGGTGGGTGACCATAGCCAGTACATCCCGCTGTGGCTGGACACCACGTTCCACTTCCACGGCCGCATGGGCTACGCCTTCGAGAACGGCAGCGACGAGATTCCGGTCTTCGAGCGCTTTTACCTTGGTGGCATCAGCTCCGTGCGCGGCTACAAGTCCCGCCGCATTTCGCCCATCGATCCCGAAACGGGCGACCGCATCGGCGGCGACAAGATGGCCTTCGTGAACGTGGAATACATCTTCCCGCTGCTTGAAGACCTGGGCGTTAAGGGCCTTGTGTTCTTCGACGCAGGTAACGTATGGGATGATGACGAATCCATGGATCTGGATTGGAAGAAGAGCATTGGTGGCGGCATCCGCTGGTACTCCGCCTTCGGTCCTCTGCGCCTTGAGTACGGCTACGCTCTTGACGAGGTTCCCGATCAGGGTGGCAAGGGCAAGCTCGAATTCTCCATGGGCCAGTTCTTCTAGGCAAAACGGTAAACCCGCGCCCCGAGGCCCGACGTCGTGTGACACCGTGCCCGGGGCGCTTTTTTCGGTGTGAAATCGGAAACAACTTTCTCCCAAAAGGAGTCGAATCATGCGTAAGATGCTTCTCGCCATTGTCGCCGTCATGCTGCTTGCCCCCACCGCCGCGTGGGCTCAGGGCAAAGTTGCCGTGGTGAACATGCCCCACATCATTAAGAACTGCGAACCCGGCCAGAAGGCTCTGGGCTCCCTGCAGAACAAGTTCAAGGGCGTGAAGGACGAGCTGGACAAGCAGAAGAAGGACATCGAGCAGATGCGCAGCGAGATGCAGAAGCAGAGCCTTGTGCTGTCTCAGGAAGCGAAGATGGACAAGGAAATCGAGTTCAAGCGCAAGGTGCGCGACTTCCAGGACGCCCTGCGCAACTACCAGCGCAAGATTAAGACCGAGGAAGAGCGCCTCTCCCAGCCCATCATTGAAACCATTTTCAAGGTCATGGAAGACTACGGCAAGAAGCACGGCTATTCCATGATCCTCGACGGCAAGGCTGCCGGTGTGCTCTACGTGGACGACGCCAGCAACATCACCAACAAGATCATTGTTGAAGTGAACAAGGCTTCCCGCAAGTAGAACAAACAGGACGCATCATGGAATTCACCCTTTCGGAACTCGCCTCCAAGCTGGGGCTGACCCTGCGCGGCGAGGACTGCACCGTCTCCGGTGTCGGCACCCTCGAATCCGCAGGGCCGAACGACGTGACCTTCCTTGCCGATGTCAAATACGCAGAACTTCTGGAGACCACGGCCGCAGCAGCGGTCGTGGTCTCTGAGGACTTTGCGGGCAAGGTCGAGCGCGCGCTGGTCAGCGCCAACCCCTACATGGACTTCGCGCGGTTGCTTATGCTCTTTACGCCGCCGCAGGGCTGCCTTGAAGGGCAGGGCGTCAGCGAGATGGCCTACGTGCATCCCGATGCTGACGTGCACCCCGATGCCGACGTCTATCCCTTCGCCTTTGTGGCGGCGGGGGCGAAGGTGGGGGCGCGCACGCGCCTGTTCCCCAGCTGCTATGTGGGCGAGGGCTGCATCATTGGCGAGGACTGCACCGTGTACCCCAGCGCCACCCTGATGGCCGGATCGGTCCTTGGCGACCGCGTTATGGTGCATCCGGGCGCTGTGCTGGGCAGTGACGGCTTTGGCTACGTCCCAACGGAGGACGGCCGCCAGAAGATTCCGCAGGTGGGCCGCGTGGCGGTGGAGGACGACGTGGAAATCGGCGCCAACACCACCATCGACCGCGCCATGCTCGACACCACGCGCCTTGGCCGTGGCACCAAGGTCGACAATCTCGTGCAGATTGCCCACAACTGTGATTTGGACGAGCACTGCACCATCGTGTCGCAGGTGGGCATTGCGGGCAGCACCAAGGTGGGCCGCAATGTCATCATGGCCGGACAGGCGGGCATTGCAGACCACGTGACCATCGGCAACGATGTTGTGGTTGGCCCCCAGTGCGGCGTGCGTACGGACATTCCGGAAGGCAAACGCATGGGCGGGCATCCGGCCATGGACTATGGAACATACATGCGCAACATGTCGCTGGCACCGAAGATGCCGGACCTGTTCAAGCGCGTGAAGAAATTGGAGAAGGAACTGGCAGCGCTCAAGGCAGCCTGTCAGGGAGGCACCGATGAGTAATCTTGACCTGAACAGCGTGGACATTCAGGGCATCCTGAAAATGCTCCCGCACAGATACCCCTTTTTGATGGTGGACCGCATTACGGATTTCACCCCCGGCGAAACCATTTCCGCCTACAAGAACGTCAGCTTTAACGAGCCGTTCTTTCAGGGGCACTTCCCTGAGCTTCCCGTCATGCCCGGCGTGCTCATTTGCGAGAGCCTCGCGCAGGCTGGCGGTCTGCTCGTGCACCTGTCCGATTCCTTGAATCAAAAGGACACCTCCGACGGCGTCTTTATGTTCACGGGCATGGACAAGGTCCGCTTCCGCCGCCCGGTGCGCCCCGGCGACAGGCTGGAACTGCGCGTCACCGATGTGCGCCGCAAGATGCATCTGGTCAAGATGACCGGTACCGCGCTGGTTGATGGCGAAGTGGCCTGCCAGGGCCAGATGAGCGCCGCGCTGGTCAAGAGGGAGGACATCTAGTGCCCACCGAGATTCATCCTTCCGCTGTGGTCGACCCGAGCGCGCAGCTCGGCGAAAACGTTGTTGTCGGTCCTTACGCCATCATCGAAAAGAACACCGTCATCGGCGACAACACCCACATCGACGCCTTTGCCCAGATTAAAAGCTACACCACCCTTGGCCGCGATAATCAGGTGCACTCCAATGCCCTGCTCGGCGGCGACCCGCAGGACATCAAGTTCAAGGGCGCAGATACCAAGCTGGTGGTGGGCGACGGCAATATCATCCGCGAATTTGTCACCATCCACCGCGGCACTCCTGAGGGCCGCGGCGAAACGCATATCGGCTCCAAGTGCATGATTATGGCCTACGCCCACGTCGCGCACGACTGCACCCTCAGCGACCACGCCATCCTCACCAACTGTGTGATGCTGGCGGGCCACGTTGAGCTTGGTCTGCACTCTGTTGTGGGCGGCATGTGCGGCGTGCATCAGTTCAGCCGCATTGGCGACTACGCCTTTGTTGGCGGCATGACCGGCGTGACCATGGACGTGCCCCCGTACTGCATGGCCGCCGGAACGCGTGGCTCCCTGCGCGGACTCAACACCATCGGCCTGCGCCGTGCGGGCATGAACCGCGACGTCATCCGCGCCCTCAAGCACGCCTATACGCTCATCTTCCGCTCCGAGCATACGCGTCAGGAAGCGCTGGAAATGCTGGCCGCCGAGGAAAGCGAGATTCCGCAGGTGCAGCACTTTGTGGAGTTTATCCGCTCCAGCGAGCGCGGCTGTCTGTCCGACGTTGGCAAGAACTGCAAGCACGGAGACTAGCGGACGCCCATGACCACTGAAACCATCGGCATCATCGCCGGCGGGGGCCAGTTCCCGTTCCTTGTGGCGCAGGGCGCACGCGAGGCCGGGCTGCGGGTCGCCGCCGTCGGCTTCTCCGGGCATACGGATATGTCCCTTGCCGAGAAGACCGATGCGTTCCGCGAGCTTCATATCGGGCAGCTTGCCAAGCTCCTTGCCTTTTTCCATGAGAACGGCGTCACCCGCGTGGTGCTCGCCGGCGCTATCAACAAGCCCAAGGCCCTGCAAATCCGCCCGGATTTCAAGGCCGTGAAATTGCTCTTTAAGCTCAAGACCAAGGGCGACGACGCCATTTTGAGCACCGTTGCCGCGGAGCTTGAGGCCGAAGGGCTGCACGTGGTTTCCGCCTTGACGCTGGTGCCGAACATTGGCACCCCCGCAGGCGTGCTCACCCGTACCGCGCCTCCGCAGGAGGTGCTGGACGACCTGCGCTATGGCTGGCCCAAGGCCAAGAGCATAGGCAGCATGGACATCGGCCAGTCCCTTGTGGTGAAAAGCGGTATGGTTGTGGCCGTGGAAGGCCCGGAAGGCACGGACGCCGCCCTGCGCCGCGCCGGTGAGCTGGCGGGCGAGGGATGCGTGCTAGTCAAGGTGTACAAGCCCGGTCAGGACGACCGCATTGACCTGCCGGCGGCGGGTCTGCAAACGGTGCGCACCATGATAGACATCGGCGGCGCCTGCATCGGCATTGAGGCAGGGAAAAGCCTGTTCTTTGACCTTGGGGAAGCCATTGCCCTTGCCGATGCCCATGGCATCAGCATTGTGGGGCTGACTCCGGAAGAAATGGAGCGCGCCTAGCTTTTGCGACGCAGCAGTATCAGCATAGGGCCGGAAGGGGCGAATCGTTTGCATTCGCCATTTCCGGCCCTTTTTGCGCGTAGGGGGCGGGGCTAGTAGGTCTTGCCCGCTATGCTCAGGCCGTGCATGGGCAGGATGGTGCCCTCCATGGCGCCGACCTTTTGGGCGGTATCATAGGCGAGAAAGGCGTCACAGTGCACGCCGGGGCAGACGACCTTGCCGCTTTGCTGAAAGTTCTTTTCGTTACAGCAGAATCCGGGCACGATGACGGGGCCGTCCGCCGTGTCGATGGTCACGGTCTGGATGCCGGGAGTATGCCCGGGCGTCAGTTCCACCCGGATGCCGGGACGCACCTCGGCCTTTCCGTCCACGGTGGTGAACTCGACATCCTCGATAAAGTAGGTGTCGTAGCGGTGGTCCAGCGGATGCGGGTGACGGCAGAAGTCCAGCTCCTTCTGCTGGACAACGTGCTGGGCCTTGGTGAACAGGCCGTTATTGCCGCAGTGGTCGTCGTGCAGATGGGTGTTGATGACAAGGGAGATATCGTCCGGCGTCAGGCCGTGGTCTTCCAGACATTCGGTGATGGTTTTGACCTCAAGGCCGGTTTCCTCGGCAAAGCCGCGCGGAATGATGACTTCGTCTTCATCAAGGCCGGTGTCGATGAGAATGTTGACGCCGTCGCCGCGGACAAGAAAGGCATAGATGGGCAGCCAGATGGGCTTTCCGTAGCCTTGCTGGTAGGTCATGATGCCTTGGTCCGGGTTGCGGACGCCGGTGAGCAGGGGAGTGATGGTATACGTCATGCGATCTCCGGTGGGTTGAAGCTGGCGCGTCAGTCGGCGAGGGGGGATGGTTGGCCGAAGTGGCCGCCAAAGGCCATCTCCGAAAGCGGCTTTCGCGTGCGCGGGGCGAGTTCTGTTTCGCGCAGGTCCGGGGGCAGAATGTCCGGTGAACCGGGCGTGCCAAGGGCGATGGCGGCCACCGGGGCGTATTCGTCGGGGATGGAGAAGGCCGAGCGGGCTTTGTCCACCGAGAATCCGGCCATTTGGTGCACGCTGAGGCCCATGGCCATGCCTTGCTGGATAAGCTGCGAAACGGCCAGCCCTACGTCATGGACGGCGTGCCTGTTGGACTTGCCGTTGTGGGAAAACACCGTGTGCGCCACGGACAGAAGCAGCACAGGTGCGGACCCTGCCCAGAGCTGATTCTTGGGCATAAGGCAGTCCAGCAAGCGGGCGTGATCGTCGTCGCCCTTTCTGGTAACGACGAAGGACCATGGCTGCTCGTTGAAGCACGAGGGCGCCCAGCGGGCGGCCTCCAGCAGTATGCGCAGCTGCTCGTCAGTGACGGGGATTGTCTCGTCAAAGGCGCGGGGGCTCCAGCGCTGCGCCAAATTTGCAATGATGTCCGGACCCGCGTTGGTTCGCTCTGCACTCATGGCATGTCCTCCTTATCCATGTGGCTGACACGGGAAATAGTGTGCCTGTGGCCGCAGCAAGTCAAGGGGGCCGCAAGCGGGGAAATGGCCTGCGGGTGCGCAGCGGCGGCCGCAAATCCGCCCGGGCGGCGGTCCGAGGCGGCGGGGCAGAGGGCGACGGCGCCCGCCAAACAGGCCAAGCCGGCATTTGAAGTTCGCGCGGAACTGATTTATACAGGCGCGTTGGACAATACATGAACACAGATAGGAAGGCGACATGGGCCACGCACTTGGATTGAAATTCAGCGATTACGGCCAGATTTATTATTTCGACTCGGGCGCGTTCGTCGTGAACAAGGACGACAGCGTCATCGTCAAGACCGACCAGGGCATGGGCCTGGGCACGGTTATTACCGTGTCGCCGGAAGCTCCCAAGGATATTCCCGAGGAGGAGCTCAAGCCCATCTTCCGTCTGGCGACGGAGGAGGACATGGTCACCGCCGGGGAAAATGACACCCTTGCGCGCGAAGCCTTCTCGTTCTGCCGTCGGTGCATATCGGAACGTGGTCTGGAGATGAAACTCGTTGATGTGGAAGTCTTCTTTGACCGCGGCAAAATCATCTTCTACTTTACCGCGCCCGGACGCGTAGACTTCCGCGAGCTGGTCAAGGACCTCGTCAAAAACTACCGCACGCGCATTGAGCTGCGGCAGATTGGCGTGCGTCATGAAACCCAGATGCTCGGCGCGGTGGGCAACTGCGGCATGGTGACCTGCTGCCGCAGGTTCATGCGCAAGTTCGCCCCGGTCACCATCAAGATGGCCAAGGAACAGAACCTGTTCCTGAACCCGACCAAAATCTCCGGCATCTGCGGCCGCCTGCTGTGCTGCCTGAGCTTTGAGGAAAAGAACTACGCGGAGTTCTACCGCCAGTGCCCCAAAATCGGCAAGCGGATGGAGACGGACGACGGCATCCTTAAGGTGCTGCGCGCCAACTTCTTCCGCAACAGCATCGCCGTGCTTTCGGAATTTGGGGAGGAGCGCGAACTGACGCTGGACGAATGGCACGCCCTCAATCCCCGCCGCATCGACCCGCAGGAGCTGCAACGCCGCTTGCAGGAGGCGCAGGCCAGCATGCGGTCCAAGCCCCGCCCGCCGCGTCCGCGTGGCAAGGGCGGCAAGCCGCCGCACCGCCCCGAAAAGGGCGCGCCCAAGCAGGACGAGGCGGCCCCCAAGCCCGAGCAGGACGCCGCGCCGGCCGAACAGCCCAGCCAGCCCGATGCGCCACAGCCCGCCGAGGCGGACGACGCGCAGAGCAGCGACAAGCAGGGCAAGGACGCGCCAAAGGGCAAGGGCAAAAAGCGCCGCCCCCAGCAGCGCGCCAAGGGCAAGCCCGCTGGCGACAGCCAAGGCGGCGACCCGCGCCAAAAGAACAGACCGCGCCGCAAGCCCCGCCGCAAACCGCGGCACAAGGGCAACAAAAGCGAATAGCGAAGAGATAATTCAGGAGGAACCAAGTTGAGCCGGTTTTATATCACCACGCCCATCTATTACGTGAACGCCAAGCCCCATCTGGGCCACGCCTACACGACCATCGTGGCAGACAGTGTGGCGCGCTTTCACCGTATTTCCGGTGAAGAGGCGTTTTTCCTGACCGGAACCGACGAGCATGGTGATAAAATCATGCAGGCCGCCGAAGCCGCCGGAAAGACCCCCAAGGAATTCGTGGATGACATCAGCGGAACGTTCCAGAACCTCTGGCCCAAGCTGAACATCCAGAACTCCGACTTCATCCGCACCACCCAGCCCCGCCATATCAAGACGGTGCAGAAGGTGCTCCAGCAGGTCTACGACAACGGCGATATCTACCAGAGCGAGTATGAGGGGCTGTACTGCTACGGCTGTGAGCAGTTCCTCACCGAAAAGGACCTCGTGGACGGCAAGTGTCCCGACCATGACAAGGAACCCGAGGTTATCCGCGAAAAGAACTACTTCTTCCGTATGTCCAAGTATCAGGACTGGCTGAAGAAGCACATCGAGGACAACCCGGACTTCATCCGCCCGGAGCGCTACCGCAACGAGGTGCTCTCCATGCTGGACATGGGCGTGCTGGACGACCTGTGCATCTCGCGCCCCAAGACGCGCCTGTCGTGGGGCATTGAGCTGCCCTTTGATACGGACTACGTCACCTACGTGTGGTTTGACGCGCTGCTCAACTACATCACCGCGCTGGACTGGCCCGAGGGCGACAAGTTCGACCAGTTCTGGCCCAGCGCCAACCACCTTGTGGCCAAGGACATCCTGAAGCCCCACGCCATCTTCTGGCCCACCATGCTCAAGGCCGCAGGCTTCGAGCCGTACCAGCACCTGAACGTGCACGGCTACTGGCTGGTCAAGGACACCAAGATGTCCAAGTCCATCGGCAACGTGGTGGACCCGTTGTCCATGGTGGGCACCTACGGGCAGGACGCCTTCCGCTACTTCCTTCTGCGCGAAATGCGCTTTGGCCGCGACGCGTCCTTTTCCGAGGACGCCCTTGTGGGCCGCCTGAACGCGGACCTTGCCAATGACCTTGGCAACCTGTTCTCCCGCGTGCTGTCCATGACGCACAAGTACTTCGGCGGCGAGGTGCCAAACCCCAGCCGCAAGCACGAGAGTGTGGACCTTGAGGTGCTCCAGCTGGCCATTGATTCCTTTAAGAACTACCAGCAGCTGTTTGGGACGTTCGAGTTCGGACGCGGCATCGAGTCCCTGTGGGAGCTGGTGCGCGGCCTGAACAAGTACGTGGACAGCACCCAGCCGTGGGCGCTGTTCAAGAACGGCGAAACCGAGCGCCTCGGCGACGTGATGTATGTGCTCCTGATGCTCATGCGCAAGATTGCCCTGCACATCTGGCCCGTCATGCCCACCACGGCGGAGACTATGCTGGAGCAGCTTGGGCAGGGCATGGACTTTGATCCTGCCGCCGTGAACATCAAGGACGAGGTGGAGACCTTTGGCCGTTTGGAGCCGGGACTGCACCTTGCCAAGGCGTCCAACCTCTTCCCCCGCGTGGACCTGAAAAAGAAGCAGGAAGAGGACGCCGCCAAGGCCGAAAAGCAGGCCGCCAAAAAGCAGAAGAAGCAGGACAAGGCCGCCAAGGCTGCCAAAGCCGGGGCGGAAGACGGCATCATCGACTTTGCGGACTTCCAGAAGGTTGATATGCGCGTCGGCACCGTGGTGTCCTGCCAGCCGCATCCCGATGCGGACAGGCTGCTCCTTGTCAAGGTGGACCTTGGCGAAGACGAGCCGCGTCAGGTGGTGGCCGGTCTGGCCGAGTACTTCAGCCCCGATGACCTCGTCGGACGGCAGGTTGTCGTTGTGGCGAATCTTGCGCCGCGCAAGCTGCGCGGGCAGGTCTCGCAGGGGATGATTCTTGCCGCCAAGACTGATGGCGGTATGCAGCTGTTGACTGTTTCCGGCGCCACCGGGAACGGTACCAAGGTTTCGTAATTCTTTAATCACATTGCCGGAAACGCCATCCGGCGTTTCCGCAAGATGGCGTTTCATGCGAATACTGAATATTGACGGTACGTACTTCGTGCCCGAGTTTCGACGGCTCGGGCACGAGGTCCTCGCCATCGGCCCTGCGGGCCGCCGGGGGCTGGATGTCGAAATCGACACCACCATGTCCCTGCAGCGGCTGACGCAGGTGCTGGACGCCAACGGTTTTGTGCCGGACCTTGTGTTCTGGTGCGATACCTCCATTCCTCCCTGTGTTGTTGGGCTGTCGGAACTCCCCGCGCCCACCATCGCCTATTCCATCGATCAATACCTCAATCCGTGGCACGTGCCCTACAGCATGGGGTTCGACCTCGTGCTGGTGGCCCAGAAGGACTATCTGCCCCTGTTCGAGCATGTGGACCACCCCCGGCGCATCCGCTGGTTCCCGCTGTTCTGCAAGCCGGACGTGGATGTGGACCCCGGCGGCGAACGGGATATTCCCGTCAGCTTCGTCGGCACGGTGGAGGGCACCATCAATGCCGCCCGTAAAGCCTTTCTCCAAGGCTTCAAGCGCCTTCATCCGCTGTATGTCACGCAGGGCGCGTATGCTCCCGTGTTTGGGCGCAGCCGCATTGTGCTGAACCAAAGCGCGGCGGGCGAGTTGAACTTTCGCCTTTTTGAGGCCGCGGCCTGCGGCGCCGCCGTGCTGACGGAAGCCACCCAAAACGGCCTGACGGACCTCTTTGCCGTGGACGAGGAAATCCTTGTCTATACGCGCGGGGATGCGGCCTCGGCGGCGGGCGTGGCGCGCCTGATGCTGGACCAGCCCGGACGGCTGGCGGAAATAGCGGCGGCGGGGCGGGACAAGGTGTTGCGGCGGCACAGCGTGGCCAGCCGTGCACGGACCATCGTCAGCGAAGGCGAAGGGCTGTTGCGCAAGGCCTCGTGGAAGCAGCGCATGAAACGCCGGACGTTGATAGAGGCGGAACTTGCAAAAACCTGCATCGCCCTCGCAACGGATGACACCCTTCCGCTGCCGGAAGAACATCGCAGGCACTACGCGGAGCTGGCCCACTTGTATACGAGGTAGGCAGTGGGACGAGACGCTTTTTGCTGGACTCCGAAGGCGTGCTCAACTATAACACGCGCATCTCCGCTTCGGGAGATCGGTTCCAAAGCAATCTCTCATCTCCACCTTCCAGGCAATTCAACTGGCGTGCCCCTGCGGGCCGAACCCTCTGGCACGCACGATTTATAACCTGAACCATACCGAAAGCGACATGCCCAAACGTACCGACATCAAGAAGATTATGCTGATCGGCTCCGGGCCCATCGTCATCGGCCAGGCCTGTGAGTTCGACTACTCCGGGACCCAGGCCCTGAAGGCCCTCAAGGAAGAGGGATATGAGGTGGTGCTCGTCAACTCCAATCCGGCAACCATCATGACCGATCCGGAGTTGGCCGACAGAACCTACATCGAACCCATCGAGCCGGAAACCGTGGCCCGCATCATCGAGAAGGAGCGCCCGGACGCCCTGCTGCCGACCCTTGGCGGACAGACCGGCCTCAACACGGCGCTGGCCGTGGCGGAGATGGGCGTGCTGGAGAAGTGCGGCGTGGAACTCATCGGCGCGGCGCGCGACGTCATCGAAAAAGCCGAAAGCCGCGAGCTGTTCCGACAGGCCATGGAAAACATCGGCCTCAAGGTTCCCGTCAGCCGTATTGCCCGCAACCTCGACGAGGTGCGCGAGGCCGCAACCGTTATTCCCTTCCCCATCATCATTCGCCCCGCCTACACCCTTGGTGGCACCGGCGGCGGCGTGGCCTACAACATGGAAGACCTGCTGGAGATTGCCGACCACGGCATCACCGCCAGCCGCACCAATGAGGTGATGCTGGAGCAGTCCGTGCTGGGCTGGAAGGAATACGAGATGGAGGTCATGCGTGACAAGAATGACAACTGCGTCATCATCTGCTCCATCGAAAACATCGACGCCATGGGCGTGCACACTGGCGACTCCATCACCGTTGCCCCGGCCCAGACCCTGACCGACGTTGAGTACCAGGCCATGCGCGACGCCTCCATCGCCGTAATGCGCGAAATCGGCGTCGAGACCGGCGGCTCCAACGTGCAGTTTGCGGTGAACCCCGAGGACGGCGACTTGGTCGTCATCGAGATGAACCCCCGTGTGTCGCGTTCCTCCGCGCTGGCGTCCAAGGCGACGGGCTTCCCCATTGCCAAAATCGCCGCCAAGCTCGCCGTGGGCTACACCCTCGACGAACTCCCCAACGACATCACCCGCGAGACGATGGCCTCCTTTGAGCCGTCCATCGACTACGTGGTCACCAAAATTCCCCGCCTCACCTTTGAGAAGTTCCCCGGCGCAGAGGATGTGCTGAGCACCGCCATGAAGAGCGTTGGCGAGGCCATGAGCATAGGCCGCACCTTCAAGGAGTCCCTCCAGAAGGGCCTGCGCTCCCTCGAAATCGGCATGCCCGGTCTGGGGAAGGACTTTGTCAGCCAGTGCCGGGACAAGGACGAGATTCTGGCCAAGCTCAGAAAGCCGAACTCCAAGCGTATCTTCTACATCCGCTACGCCATGCTCTGCGGCCTGACCGATCAGGAGATTTTCGACGCCTCCTTCATCGATCCGTGGTACCTGCGCCAGATTCGCGACATCGTGGATGCGGAAGAGGAACTGCGCCGCTTCGGCCTGCGCCAGACCATGTCCGCCGAGAGCGCCGAGCTGCGCACCATCCTGCGCAAGGCCAAGGAATACGGCTTCTCCGACCGCCAGCTGGCTACCCTGTGGAAGATGGAAGAAAGCGACGTGCGCCGTCTGCGTGAAGACGCCGGCGTGAAGCCCACCTTCTACCTTGTGGACACCTGCGCGGCCGAGTTCGAGGCGCATACCCCGTACTTCTATTCCACCTACGAGCACGGCACGGAAGTGGAAGCCGAAGCGGGCAAGAAGGTCATGATCCTTGGCGGCGGTCCCAACCGCATTGGTCAGGGCATTGAATTTGACTACTGCTGCGTCCACGCGGCCTACGCCCTCGGTGAGGAGAACGTGACATCCATCATGGTCAACTCCAACCCCGAAACCGTCTCCACCGACTACGACACCTCGGACAAGCTCTACTTTGAGCCGCTGACCTTCGAGGACGTCATGAACATTGTGGAGTTCGAGAAGCCCGAAGGCGTCATCGTGCAGTTTGGCGGCCAGACGCCGCTGAATCTGGCGACGCAGCTGCTGCGCGCCGGCGTGCCCATCCTTGGCACCCATCCCGACTCCATCGACCGCGCCGAAGACCGCGAGCGCTTTCAGGCGCTGCTCAAGAAGCTGGGCCTGCGCCAGCCGGACAACGGCACGGCCATGAGCGTGGAGCAGGCTGTGGAAGAGGCCAAAACCGTTGGCTATCCCGTTGTGGTCCGCCCCAGCTACGTGCTCGGCGGCCGCGCCATGGACATCGTCTACGACGAAGAGGGCCTGCGCACCTACTTCCGCGAGGAAGTGCACGCCGCGCCCGAACATCCCATCCTTATCGACAAGTTCCTTGAGAATGCCGTTGAGGTGGACGTGGACGCCCTGTCCGACGGCCGCGACGTGTACGTTGCGGGCATTATGGAGCACATCGAGGAAGCGGGCATCCACTCCGGCGACTCCGCCTGCGTTATCCCGCCCATCACCCTCGGCGGTCTGATTGTCGAGGAAATCCGCCGCCAGACCATCGCGCTGGCGAAGGAGCTGGGCGTTGTGGGCCTCATGAACATCCAGTTCGCGGTCAAGGACGGCGTTATCTACATCCTTGAGGTGAACCCCCGCGCCAGCCGTACGGCTCCCTTCGTCTCCAAGGCGACGGGCGTGCCGCTGCCGAAGCTGGCCACCAAGGTCATGCTGGGCCAGCGCCTGAAGGACATCGACCCGTGGTCCATGCGCAAGAGCGGCTACGTGGCGGTGAAGGAGAGCGTGTTCCCGTTCAACCGCTTCCCCAATGTGGACATCCTGCTCGGACCCGAGATGCGTTCCACCGGCGAAGTGATGGGCATTGATTCCTCCTTCGGCATGGCTTTCCTCAAAGGCCAGTTGGCCTCGGGCCAGAAGCTGCCGGACAGCGGAACGGTGTTTATCTCCGTCAACGAACGCGACAAGGAAGGCATCGTCGACGTTGCCGCCACCTTCTCGCAGCTGGGCTTTAATATCCTCGCCACCAGCGGCACGGCGGAATTCCTGTCGCGCCGGGGTGTCGATACCCAGACCGTCTACAAGGTCTACGAGGGCCGCCCCCACGTGGTGGACCGCATCAAGAATGGTGAAGTGGACCTTGTCATCAATACGGCGTCCGGTAAGAAGACGGTGGGCGACTCCTCAGTCATCCGCCAGAATACGCTCCTGTACGGCATCCCCTACACCACCACGGTGGCGGGTGCCCGCGCCATGGCCCACGCACTGCGAGAACTCAAGCAGCGTGAACCCGGCGTGTGCAGCCTGCAGGAATACTACGGTCTTTAATCTCAACTACGCCGCCCAAGGGACGGCACCAGCATCACCATGAAGAAGGAATACTGCGGACTGTTCGGTATATACAATCATCCGGAAGCGGCACGGATGACCTACTTCGGCCTCTACGCGCAGCAGCATCGTGGACAGGAAAGCGCTGGCATCGTCACTTGGGACGGCAGCAAACTGCGCGAGCAGAAGGGTATGGGTCTGGTGGCTGACGTGTTCAACGAAAGCCACCTTAGCCGTCAGCTGAAAGGCGAAACCGCCATCGGCCACATCCGGTATTCAACCACCGGTGCCTCCCTTTTGCGCAACGCGCAGCCGTTTATGGTGCGCTTTGGCGACACCATGCTCGCCATCGCTCATAACGGCAATCTGGTGAATGCCCACGAACTGCGCCTGGAACTGGAGCGGGGTGGGGCGATCTTCCAGACCACCATGGATTCCGAGGTCATCGTGCACCTCATCGCCCGCTACATGAATGTGGAGGGCGACGACGTTGAGGAAGCGGTCGCCAAGTCCTGCGCACGCGTCAAGGGCGCCTTTGCCCTGCTGGTGCAGGCCAACGACAAGCTCATCGCCGTGAAGGACCCGTGGGGCTTTAGGCCCCTGTCCCTCGGCCGCGTGGGCGACGCCTACGTGCTGGCCTCCGAAACCTGCGCCTTTGATCTGCTTGAGGCTGACTGTCTGCGCTCCCTGCGTCCGGGCGAGATGCTCGTTCTGGACAAGGACGGCCAGCGCAGCCGCCTGTATGCCAAGCCCAACGGCTGCAAACAGTGCATCTTTGAGCTGATCTACTTTGCGCGTCCGGACTCCGACGTCTTTGGGCAGAATGTGTACGAGCGGCGCAAGGCCATGGGTATGGCTCTCGCAACGGAAGCGCCCGTTGACGCCGACTTCGTCATGCCGTTCCCGGATTCCGGCAACTACGCCGCTGTGGGCTATGCGCAGGCGTCCGGCCTGCCCTTTGAGCAGTGCATGATCCGCAACCACTACGTGGGCCGTACGTTTATCCAGCCCTCGCAGGATATGCGCGACTTCGGCACCCGCGTGAAGCTCAACCCCGTACGCAGCATGGTCAAGGACAAGCGCATCGTGGTGGTGGAGGATTCCATCGTCCGAGGCACCACCATCCGTACCCGCGTGAAGAAACTGCGCGAGCTTGGCGCGCGCGAGATTCATATGCGTGTGGCCTGTCCGGCCATTAAGTTCCCGTGCTATTACGGCATTGACTTTTCGAGCAAGGGCGAGCTTATCGCGGCCAACCACGCCGTGGACGACATCGCCCGCTACATCGGACTGGACTCGCTGCATTATCTGTCTATTCCCGGCCTG
The DNA here is from genome assembly GCF_054657395.1 of Desulfobaculum senezii. Lineage (NCBI taxonomy): Bacteria > Pseudomonadati > Thermodesulfobacteriota > Desulfovibrionia > Desulfovibrionales > Desulfovibrionaceae > Desulfobaculum > Desulfobaculum senezii. The sequence goes on from NZ_BAAHYU010000003.1 coordinate 1,088,944, forward strand.
CTTTCCTCCGTGGAAGGCCCGGATAACTTCTGTTTGGCCTGCTTTGACGGCAACTACCCCATCCCGCCCTGCGAGAATGGCGGCAAGCTGTGCATGGAGTAGGTCCCTAACCTGTAGGTAGAACGAATCAGATGACACCCAAGTCACAAGAACGCGACTGGCTGGCCCTTGGCCGCGAGACGCTTGATATCGAAATCGAAGGCCTGAAGGCCGTTCAGAACAAGCTGAACGGCGGCTTTGTGGCCGCGCTGGAACTGATGGGCGGCTGCTCCGGCCGTGTGGTGGTGACGGGTATTGGCAAGTCCGGCCTTGTGGGCCGCAAGATTGCCGCAACCCTCTCCAGCACCGGCACGCCGTCCTTCTTCCTGCATCCGGTTGAGGGGGCGCACGGCGACCTTGGCATGCTCCGCGCCGAGGATGTCGTCCTTGCCATCTCCAACTCCGGCGAGACGGACGAACTCAACGCCATTCTTCCGGCCCTCAAGAAGATTGGCATCCGCATCATCGGCATGACCGGGCGCGAGGATTCCTCCCTCGGCCAGCTGTCCGATGTGGTCCTGGACAGCGGCGTCCCGCGTGAAGCGTGTCCGCTGGGCCTTGCACCAACGGCAAGCACCACCGCAACGCTGGCCCTTGGCGATGCGCTGGCCGCTTGCCTCATTACGTGGAACCGCTTTGAAAAAGAGGACTTTGCCACACGGCATCCCGGCGGCTCCCTCGGCCAGCGCCTCAAGGCCTGTGTCCGCAACTTGATGCATACCGACGACCTGCCCGTGGCCGACGTGGAAACGTCCCTTGGCGAGGCGCTTATCGCCCTCAACGAGGGCGGCCTTGGCGCCCTTGCCCTCACTGATGCGGCGGGCCGCCTGCAGGGCATCCTGACGGACGGCGACGTCCGCCGCGCCCTGTGCGCAGGGGACACCGATCCGCAGGCCTCCGTGACCAACGTCATGACCAAGAATCCCTCGCATGTGTCGCCCGCCATCGCGGCCGCTGAGGTGTTGGACATGATGGAGGCGCGCGAGATTACGGTTATTCCCGTCGTTGACGACGACGGCGTGCTCCTCGGGATGGTGCACCTGCACGACCTGCTGGGCAAGGGACACCTCAAGTTCTCCGCGTAGGCGGAGCATGGAAGAGTGCATGGATCAACAGACATTCACAACTGACAATCGCGTATTGGGATGCCGGCCTGGTGTATTGGCCGGCGTTCTCATTTTGATGACGACCGTGGCGCGCATCGCCTTTATCCTGTCCGGCCAGCTCGACCTGGTGCAGGACGAGGCCCAGTATTGGGACTGGTCGCGCACGTTCCAGCTGTCCTACTTCACCAAGGGTCCGCTCATTGCGTGGATCATTGGTGCGGGCACGGCGGTATTCGGCGATACGGCCCTTGGCGTGCGCATTGGCGCCGTGCTTGGCGCGGCGGCGACACAACTGGTGATGTACCTTGGCGTAGCGCGCCTGTGGGGCCGCCCCCGCTTGGCGCTGTTGTCCATCGTGGTGCTGAACTGTTCGCTGCTTGCCATGGCGTCCGGTATTTTGATGACCACGGACAACCCACTGCTGGTGTGCTGGCTGACGGCGCTGTTTAGCCTGTATTGGGCCTCGCGCGAGCCGGACCGCTGGCTGTCGTATATTCTGCTGCTGCTGGCCATGGCCGTCGGCACGCTGGCGAAGTACATGATGCTGGCCTTTGTGCCCGTGGCGCTGGTGTTCATGTGGCTGCTGTCGCGCAACGGGCTGACCACGGGCACCTTTGTGCGCCGTGTGCTCGGTTGCTGCATTCTCGGCGGCGTGCTTGGGATGCTGCCCATCATGATCTGGAACGTGCAAAATGATTTTGCTGGCGTGCGCCACGTGCTGCACCTTGGCGGCATGTCCGGCTCCCGCGCCGAAGCCTTTGTGCGTTTTGACAAGTTTCCGGAGTACATCGGCAGCCAGATTGGCCTGCTGATGCCGTGGTGGTTTGCCTTTATGCTCATGGGCGCGGCTGGCGTGGTGACCTCCCTGCGCGATGCGCCCGGCAAGGCCGCGCGCAACGTGGAGACGCTGGGCTACCGGCAGAAGGCGCTGCTGGCCGCAGGATTCTGGCCCATCTGGGGCTTCTTTATCCTGTGGTCGTTCCACACCAAGATTAATCCCAACTGGTCGGCAGTCAGCTACGCCAGCGGGTTCATCCTTGCCGCCGCCGCGTGGGACGCGGTGTGGCGCCGCCGGGGTGGGCGCAACTGGCGTGTGTGGCCGTGGCCCTTTGTCGGGCTGGCGCTCATGACCATGCTCATGGTGCATGATCTCTTTCCCCTGCCGTGGCGCTATGAAGGGCGCGTGCCCTTTGCCGGGCAGGTGCACATTGAGAATCCCATCCTGCACCTGAAGGGCTGGGACGACCTTGGCGACACCGTGGACGAGATGCGCCGCACCCGTTTTGACGACCCGGACAAGGTCTTTCTGTTTGGCGAGAACTACGACGTGACCTCGGCCCTGTCGTGGCACGTTCCCGGCAAGGAGCGGGCCTACTGCCTGCCCGGTGGCCGCCGCCTGAATCAGTACGACCTGTGGCCCGGCCCGCAGGCCAAGGCCGGGTGGGACGCCATCTTTGTGCGCAAGAAGTTCAAGGGACCAAACGACGGCTTGCTCAAATATTTTGCAAGATATGAAACAATCCAGTACCAGTCTCGTCACGGGGGACGCCCTGCGCGGCGTTTCACCATCTATCTGTGCTATGACTATAACGGGACATGGCCAGCCATTAAAGGATCGGACGGGTACTAACGATGACGGACCCCCATGTGTGCGAGCGATGCGGGCAGCAGGGCACATCCTGCTGCGTGCTGACGCCGGGACAGGAGCAACACTGCTTTCCGCTTTCCGCTGCTGAGCGGGAGCGGATTCTGTCGTACTGCGGCGACGCCGGAGCCTTCGCCCTGGAGGTGAACACCGGTGCGTTCGTCCTTGGGGTAAAGCACGCCTTTCCCGGGGATGAGGACGCCATTGCGGCGCTCTTTCCCGTGGATGGGCACAGCACGCACTACCGTCTGGCGACCCATGCAGGCGGCTCCTGCGTCCTGCTTGGGCCCGAGGGCTGCGTACTGCCCCGCGAGGTCCGTCCGTACTACTGCCAGTTGTTTCCCTTTTGGGTTGCCCGTGGACGGGTGATGATCTTCGCTTCCCAGACGTGCCTTGCGCAGCAGACATCCACGGCCTTTGGCCGGTTGTCCGCCATGCTGGGCACCACGGAAAAGGAGGTCCGCCGCCTGCACGGGCAGCTTCGGCTGGCATGGGGGCTGGACCCACAAGACGGGGAGCCTACCGACTCAAAACGGCATAAACGGTTCGACATATGAAGAAAGTTCTCATTGCGATAGCCATCATCTGCGGCATAGGCGCCGTGTGTGGGCTTGGCGCGCTTGGCGGCCTGTATTATTGGGCGTCCAAGGATTTGCCGAGCTTTAAAAACATCACGGACTACACTCCGCCCCTCGTCACCACCGTCTACTCGGAGGACGAGCAGGTTCTGGGCTACTTCTACAAGGAAAAGCGTTTCCTCGTGAAGCTGAACGACATGCCGCACTATGTGCCGCAGTGCTTCCTCGCCGCCGAGGACTCCAGCTTCTACGAGCACGACGGGGTGGACCTTGTGGCCATCTTCCGCGCGTTTGTGAAGAACCTGCAGGCCGGGCACGTTGTGCAGGGCGGCAGTACCATCACCCAGCAGGTCATCAAGTCCCTGCTGCTGACGCCGGAGCGCAGCTACCAGCGCAAGCTCAAGGAAGCCATCCTTGCCTACCGTCTGGAGCGTCACCTTTCCAAGGATGACATTCTGACCATCTATCTGAACCAGATTTTCTTTGGCGCGCGTGCCTACGGCATCGAGGCCGCGGCGCGGGCCTACTTTGGCTGCCATGTGCAGGAGCTTACCCTTGCGCAGTCGGCCATGCTGGCGGGCCTGCCCAAGGGCCCAAGCGCCTACAATCCGTACCACAACATGGCCGGCGCCAAAAAGCGCCAGCGCTATGTGCTGGGCCGCATGCTGGAACTCAAGTGGATTACCCACGACCAGTATGAACAGGCCCTGAGCGAAGAGATTGTCCTGCGCCGCATGGAAGACCCCTCGTGGCGGCAGGGCGCGTACTACCTTGAGGAAGTACGCCGCCGTCTCATCGACCGCTACGGCGAGGATTTCGTCTACAACTCCGGCATGCACGTGTACACCGCCGTGAACCTGACGCATCAGTTGGCGGCGGAGAAGGCTGTGCGTGACGGGCTGCTCGCCTCGGCTAAGCGCCGCGGGTGGACAGGCCCCAACCAGCATCTGGACAACGCCCAGTGGGAAGGCTTCCTCAAGGAAAATCCCTACGTGGTGGACGCCCTTGATGTTGGTGAGTGGGTGGAAGTGCTGGTGACGGATGTCACCAAAGAGCGCGCCAAGGTCCGCTTTGGCGACTTCCACGGCGTTGTCACCGTGGAGGACGTGCACTGGGCGCGTCAACTTGACCCAAGCAAGGCCACCGACGAGGTGCCGAGCGTCAAGGACTGCCGCCTTGTCCTGCATGAGGGCGACATCATCTGGACCTCGGTAAAGGCCATTCCCGATGGCGTTGCCGACGGCTCCGCTCCGGCGGAAGAGGTCATCTGGCCGCTGGACCTTGAGCGCATGCCCGAGGTGCAGGGCGCACTGGTGTCCATGGTGCCTCAAACCGGCGAGGTCCGCGCCCTTGTGGGCGGCTACAGCTTTGAGACTAGCCAGTTTAACCGCGCCACGCAGGCCAGCCGCCAGCCCGGTTCCGCGTTTAAGCCCATTGTGTACTCCGCCGCCATTGATAGCGGCATGACGCCGTCCACGGTGCTGCTGGACGCCCCCATCGTCTACACGGACTATGAAAACGACCGCACGTGGAAGCCCGAGAACTTCGAGGGCGTGTTCTACGGCCCGACCCTGCTGCGCACCGCGCTGGTGAAGTCGCGCAACCTCGTGACCATCCGCATTGCCCAGCAGTTGGGGATTAGGACTATCATCGACCGCGCGCGGACCCTTGGCCTTGAGAGCGAATTCCCCGAAGACCTCTCGGTCAGCCTTGGCTCCTCGCCCGTGACGCCCATCAATTTGACGCAGGCCTACTCGGCCTTTGCGCGTGGGGGCAGCTGGATTAAGCCGCGGCTTATCCTGCGCGTGGAAAGTGCGTGGGGCGAAGAGCTTTACGTGAACAAGCCCCAGGTGCACGAGGCCATCTCGCCCGAGACGGCCTACATCATCACCAGCCTGCTCAAGCAGGTGGTCAGCGATGGCACTGCATGGCGCGTGCGCCGCGCCTTCTCCCGCCCCATGGCGGGCAAGACCGGCACCTCCAACGAGGAGCAGGACGCGTGGTATGTGGGCTTCACCCCGGACCTGCTGACCACGGTCTACGTGGGCTTTGACAAGATGACGCCCATGGGCAAATGGGAAACCGGCTCCCGCGCGGCGTCGCCCATTTGGATTGGCTACCGGCAGGCCGTGGAGGCGGAGTATCCCGTCCGCGACTTCCAGCAGCCTGCGGGCATTGTTATGGCCCGTGTGGATGCGGCCAGCGGCCTGTTGGCCGGGCCGGGCACCGAGAAGACCTTCACCTTGCCCTACAAGGCGGGCACCCAGCCCACGGAAACTGCGGAGCCGTCCACGGCGTCGCCTTCCGGCGGGGCCAAGGGGGCGGCGGGAGAGGACCTGCTGAAGCAGATTTTCTAGCCCGTCGGCCTTTTCCCGACTCTACAGCGCACCATGCCTTGGCATGGTGCGCTTTTTTGTGTGATGGCCAATGCGGGGTATCCGTCTGAGATATGGGGCGATTTGTCTGCAGTGGGTGGCGTCTGTGTCGTTGTGTGCATAATGCTTTCGTTGCTTTTCGGCTGTAAGGCGCTAAAAGGAATGCATATTTATGATGCGCTGAGTTTTTTTAAGAAAAATGCAATGCATTTTCGGCGTGTTGTGGTGTTTTGTTGAATGTTGTGTATTGGCCGGTATAAAGTGACGCCTTGTAAAGGTCGATACATCTTGCAAGTGGGGAGGGGCAACAGGTCCACTTTGGGGGAAGATAAGGACACTGGCCCCTGACGGCAAGGAAGCCTTTGCATTCAAGGAGGAAAGGCTATGTCACTTATCATCAATCATAACTTGATGGCGATGAACGCCGCCAGAAACCTGGCTGTGTCGTTCGGGGCCCTTGGGGTGTCAACACGGCGCCTGTCGTCCGGACTGCGTGTGGGGATGTCGTCCGACGACGCGGCAGGATTGGCCGTCCGCGAATTGATGCGGGCGGACATTGCGTCCCTGAATCAGGGGGTGCGAAACGCCAACGACGCTATCTCCCTCATCCAGACGGCAGACGGCGCGTTGCAGGTCATTGACGAAAAGCTCATCCGTATGAAGGAGCTGGCCTCGCAGGCCGCGACAGGCTCCTACAGTTCGGAGCAGCGCCTGATCATTGATTCGGAGTACCAGGCCATGGCCTCGGAGATTACCCGAATCGCCAACGCGACGGACTTTAACGGCATTGCGCTGTTAAACGGCAACCTTTCGACGACAACACACGACGGGTCGGGGTTGCAATCGACGGGAAAGCTCAAGATCCACTTCGGTACGGCGAATGACAGCGCCGAGGACTACTACTACATCCAGGTCGATACGGCGACCGCCTCCGCTCTTGGCATCGGCAACGGTGCCGGGTCCTCCAGCGAAGGGTACACCGTATCCACCCAGTCCGCGGCGCAGAATGCCCTCGAGGGCTTGCAGGATGCCATTGTCTCCAAGGACAACATCCGCGCCAAGCTCGGGGCCATTCAGAACCGTTTGCAGAACACGGTCTCCAACCTGCAGATTCAGGCCGAGAACCTGCAGGCGGCCGAGTCCCGCATCTCCGACGTGGACGTTTCACAAGAGATGACGGAGTTCGTGAGAAACCAGATTCTCTCACAGTCGGCCGTAGCCATGCTCGCACAGGCTAACGCGCTGCCTCGTATGGCCATGACTCTGCTCAGCGCATAATTGAACGTTCCGGCATGATGCCGGATGGCTGTGACCGGCTTGTTTGTCGTCTGACCTGATGCATCCCCCGCGTAAACAAGGGGCGAAACCGTAACGGTTTCGCCCTTTTGTTGCGTATGGTTCCAGTTGTGATTTTTGCATTGAAAGATTACATCACGGTGTGAATGCCAGTGTTGTCCCAGACCTAGAGTTGTCCCTGACGCCAGTTTTTAGAAACACGGTGCGGTGCGTGCGGCGTTCATGATGCCGGCGGCGTTTATGGCGCTGCCGAGGCCGGGGCATGCGTTCGGCGTCATCAGAGCCAATGGCGCACGCGATGGGCGGGGACAGTGGGGCGCTGGCGCGTGCTCGGTGATGGCGGCTTGAGGGGGCCGCCCGTACTCGACATCCATTTCCGCCAAAGAGCGGACACACCCAAGGGGGAACAAGAGGGGTTATGGGGTTTTCATCGGAGTCTCGCATAGGCAGGGATTTGGTTTGGCTTGCAGGCTGCGCCATCGTGTGCTGCGCTGTGCTGCTGTGGCTGGTGGCCGTGCGCGGCATCGGCACGGTTGGCGAATTTGCCGCGCAGGTCAACGCGCAGAACATCCACTCCCTGGCCACGCAATATATCGGGCGTACGGTGGAGGAGAGCGCCATGCGCTACGATACCATCGCCCGCAGCGCGCAGGCATTGGCCGAGGCCGCCGCGATTCAGGCCGCGCGTGCTTTGGACGTGCGTCATGCGGTTGGCTCTGCGCCGGAACGGCTGGAGCTGGATGAAAGGCGCGGCGTGTACAACTCCCCACAGGATGCGGCGGTCACCTGTCTGTATTGGGGCGCGCCGCAACAGTTGCCGCAGGCAAGAGAGCGCCTTGGCGCGCTGGCTTCTGTGGATTCCATCCTTGTGCAGGCGACCCGCCGGCTCCCCGGCGTGAAGAGCGCATGGGTGATGCTTGATGACGGCAGCGCCCGCTTTGCGCCGGTGGGGACACTGTTTGCCGACGTGCCGCACCCCGGCGATTATGATTTCCGTAAGCTCACCAGCTACAGCCTTGCCATGCCGGATGTGAATCCTGACGGAAACAGCGTGTGGAGCGAGGTCTATCGCGATACCGCCGACCATGGCGCGTACGTGGTGACAGTTGTTGCGCCGGTCATTTCCTCATCCGGCGCCTTTCTTGGCGCGGCAGGCGTCGATTTTTCCCTTGATCTGTTGGTGGACGATATCCGCGGCCTGAGCCATCGGCCCGGTGAGTTCAGCTTTTTGCTGGACGGACAGGGGCGTGTGGTGGTGATGCCCATCGGCCATGCCTCGGTACTGGGGCTGTCCCCGGAGGTTGGCGCGACAGGCACCCCGCAGGATGCGGACCTGAACCAAAGCGGTGAGCCCGCCATGCGCACCGCAGCGCAGGAAATGATACTCGGGCGCTCCGGGGTGCGCACGGTGGGCCTTGGGGGCAAGGACTATCTGCTGGGCTTTCATCCATTGCCTTCCACCAAGTGGAGCTTTGCGACCATTGTCCCGTGCGCGTCCATTTTGTCGTCCGTTTCCGTGACCCGCGCGGCCATGAGCAACACCGTGGGGACGGCGCGTGTGACGCATACGCTGTTGGCGGTGGGCGTTGGCGGCATGATGTTTTTCATCCTGACAGGCTTTGTGCGGCGGCGGGTGCTGACGCCGGTGCGCAAGCTCGTGGATGCCACGGAGGCCGTGGGCGCCGGACGCCTTGAGCACCGGCTGGAGGGCTTTCGGGATGACGAGTTCGGCCAACTGGCCCGGGCGTTCAACTCCATGACCTTTGAAATCGCCAAAAACCGTGATGCCTTGGCACAGGCCGAAAGCAGCTACCGCAGCATTTTTGAGAACGCGGTGGAAGGCATCTTCCAGACGGACCTCAGCGGGCGGCTGCTCAGCGCCAACCCGGCCTTGGCGTCCATGCTTGGGTACGCGTCGACAGAGCAGATTTTGGCCGAGGTCAGCGACGTGGGACAGCAGGTGTACGCAGACCCCAAAATGCGTGAGGAATTTATCCTGGGCGTTGTTGAGGGGATGGAACCGTTTGTCTTTGAGGCGCAGCTTATACGGCGCGATGGCACACGCTTTTGGGCGCGGTGGCAGGGCAAGAGCACCCGGGACGACACGGGCGCGGTGGTGTGCTTTACCGGCCTACTGGAAAACGTGACCGAACGCCGCAATGCGCAGGAGCGCATCCACGCCCTGAATAAAGAATTGCTCATGGCGCAGGAGCACGAGCGAAAGCTTCTTGCCCTGCATTTGCACGACAACATCGCCCAAAATCTGTCGTATCTGAAAATTCAATCCCGCATCATGGCCGAGCGTGCCTCGGGCGGTGATTCCTCCCTGCATGAGGAATTTGCGCGCGTGCTTTCGGAAACCATCGACGCCGTGCGCAACATGGCCTACGAGCTGCGCCCCTCCGGGCTGGATGAATTGGGGCTGGTGCGCACGCTGGAGCTGTTTTGTTCCGAGTTCGAGCAACGCTATAGCGTGCCGGTGTCATTTTCCGCCGCAGGAATGGAGAGCGTACCGGTTGCGCCGGAGGTGCAGATTAATATCTTCCGCATTGTGCAGGAAGCACTGCGCAACGTGGCGCGGCATTCGCGGGCCAGCAAGGCCAGCGTGAAGCTGGTCGCCTCGCACCCCAACCTTATTGTGCGCATCCGCGACGACGGTATGGGCTTTGACCCGGAGCGCCAGCAGGAGAACGCTGTCCGCTCGCGCCGTATGGGCGTGCAGGGCCTCAAGGAGCGCGCGCGGCTTATGGACGGGGAGTTGCAGATTGTGTCCCGCCCCGGCAAGGGGACGTCCATTTCTTTGGAGGTGCCCATAGACAGGGCGTGGGACGACGCCACCATGCCCCGATCCCTGTAACGCGGGCAAACACCGCAAGCCCCAAGGAGGCGGAATATGCCGTATGTGAGTGTGGCGACTAATGTGCCGATGGACGCTGGCGAGGCCGGGCGCGTGGCCCGCCTTGTGTCGCAGTGCGCCGTTCAGGCCACGGGCAAGGATGAACAGTGGGTCATGGCGCGCGTGGAGCCGGGACAGGCGCTGTGCTATGGCGGCACAGACGAACCGGCCGCGTACGTGGAATTCAAAAACGTGGGGCTGGATGCCGACGCCTGTGCGTCCATTACGGACAGCCTGTGCGCCCTGCTGAGCGCGCAGTGCGGGGTGCCGCCGGAGCGCGTGTACGTGGAATTTAAGAGCCTGGAGCGCCGCCTGTTCGGATGGAATGGACGCACGCTCGGATAGTGCGCCAGCCAGCGCGGCGCGGCAATCCGTCCTAAGAGGAAGGCTGCTGCCGTCCGAAAAGTGCCGCGCGATATGACCACGAAAAAAGGCCCCTGCAGAGATGCGCTCTGCGGGGGCCTTGTCATTATCAGGGGCAATCTGTCGGGCGCCGCGGCCTGTTAGAACGTCTTTTGCCGCCGCCGGGAGGTGTGGGTGGTCAGGGTCTTGCGCAGGCGGCGCTTGAGGCCAAGGCGGTTCAAGTAGGTGACGGGCGCGCGGGAGATGCGTGCGTAGCCCAGCATGGTGCGCTGGGGCCAGAAGACAAGGTCCAAAATGTGGACCGTCGGCGCGCTGCGCATCAAGGTGTTCACACATCCGGCGCAGAAGGTGACAATGGTGCGTCCGTCAGCTTCCTTGGCGCGGCGGGTGGTCCATGTCTTGCCCATGTCTGCCGCCACAAGGGGCACGGCGCCGCCTTCGCCGCAGCACAGGGTCTTTGCGCCGTGGTGGGGCATCTCCTCAACATCCAGCCCCCGGCGCTCAAGCAGGGTGCGCACCGCCTGCTGCGAGGACGGGTGGTCGCGCAGGACGCAGGGGTCGTGCACCGTGACCGTGCCGGAAACGGCCTCCTCCGGCGGTAGGGGATTGGCGGCCAGAATTTCATAGACCGTGACAGGCGTCAGACCCTCGCCGTAGCGCGAGAACATGGCGTGACAGCTGGGGCACGCCGTCAGCACGGTGGTGACGCCATTGTCCACAAGCCACTGCCGCAGGTCGCCGAAGGCGTCGTCAAAGTCCTGCGCGCACCCAAGGTCGTGCGAGGGCTTGGAGCAGCAGTCAAGGACAATGCCAAGGCCGGGAATATGGCTGGCAAGGTGCTCGTAGAGGGTGTTGGTCAGTGCCGGACGCGTTCCGCTGAGGGTGCAGCCCGGGAAGAAGACTGTGTCGCATCCTTCGGGCAGGCCGTACCATGAAAAAAGGGGCGAGGTGCCTGTGCGCTCGTAGCTGAGAATGCGCTTGTGCTCACGCAGGGGACCAACGCCGCGTCGCACGGCCTCCTGCCGCAGGGTCAGGAACATGGTTCGGGGGTTCAGGTCCACGGGGCAGACCTCGGCGCACAGCCCGCACAGGCTGCACTGGTAGGCGCTTAGGGTCTTATGGGCGGTATCGACGCACCGGGCGATGGACCCCGGGGTACCGGACGCCGTTAAAAAGGCGCACTCGTCCACACATTTGCCGCAGTCGATGCATGTGTCAGCCACGGCGGCGATGGTGGCGGAGGCGTTCATGAGTGAAGACGGGGACATACTGGCTCCTGCTTATGCTTTGACCGCCGAGTATAGGCCGGGACAGGACGCAGGGCAAGACGTTGCACAGCACATTGGCCCCAACTCCCCCAGAAAATCGCGCGACTTGGACTTTTCGCGCGCCTGCGCAAAGAAAACGCCGCCCCGCATGATTCATGCAGGGCGGCGCTGTCGTGCGGTATGACAGGGACGGCTACAGGAGCTTGAGGTCCCAGTTGAAGGTGCTCACGCGGTTGGCGCGGGGCACGTCGCGGGGTTTGGACTCGTGCAGGTGCACAAAGGCGCTGTAACCGGACTTGGACAGCTCCTGTTCCTTTTCGCGAAGGTCAATGCCCCAGCTGGGATAAATCCAGTGGTTCTGGCCGTAGCGGCGCGCGTAGCAGACTTCCTTCATGGGGCTGATAAAGGGCTTTTCCGCCTTGAAGCCCGACGGCTCGATGCGCGTGATGCCAAGGGGCCATTGGCCCGTGGTCACGAAGCCCAGCGGCAGCGGCGCGGCCTTGCCAAGGGCAAGGGCGTCGTCGCGGCTGAGTTCGGTGCTGGCGATGGCGCCGTCAAAGCCCATCTCACCCAGCCACTCAAGGGCAAGGGGATTGGCGATGTTGCAGAAGGGGCCAGCCCACATGATGAGGCGGTCTTCCTTCTCGCGCTGTTTGGCGCCGGGCTTTTTGGGCTTGCGCTTAATGGCCACGGCGCGGGGCAAGCGGGGCAGTTCCGTGGGGAACAGGGACTTCTGCCACGGCGCGCCAAGGACAAAGCGGCGCGCGCCGCCCTTGACGAGGCGGGTAATGCAGTCCTGCCAGTCCTGCTCCTCGTTGGGCCAAATGACGGGCGGCAGCCACCACCACAGGCGCATGGCAAGGCCGGGTTTGACCTCGCGCGCGGCCTTGGGCGTCAGCCATACGCCGGAGCCGTCATTGAGCTTGTTATTGCCCTGCCTGCGCGACACATGCAGATGCAGCGGGCGCGCGGCGGGTTTTGCGGGCTTAGGCATGGTCGGCTCAAAGGAGGACGACTGGCCGGTTTTGACCTTGATGGCGGACAGGCGCTTTTCCAGCGCGTTCAGCTCCTTGCTGAGTTCCGGCTCGCGGCGGTCGATGAGGAACACCGGGCTGCTGGGGCGCGGCGGACGGCCCTTGGCCAAAAAGTCCAGCCGGCCACCTTTGGGGATGGATTTGCGGACCTTGATGATTTGGTGCCCGGGCTCATCCTCGTACCCCACGCGCACCAGGTCGCCGGGGATGAGGGGAATGCGGGGCGAAAAGCTGAGCTTGCGCGTTTTGGCCTTGCCCAGCTTGTCGATAAGCAGGCCGGACGCCGTGGGGCGGTCCGGGTCCGTGGGCACGTAGGGGCGCTGGGGCAAAAAGGCGTAGTGGGTGCCGCGGCGGCCAAGGGCCTGCTTCAAAAAGTCCACGGCCATCTTTTTTGCCTCGGGGTCATTGCCGTGATCGCGCAGCATCTTGTAGGCTTTGACGGTGTAGTAGACGTAGTGCGGCCCCTTGCGGCGGCCCTCAATCTTCCACGAGCGGACCTCGGGAACTTCGCGCAGGGTCTTGACCAAAGTATCCAGTGTGAGATCGTTACAGGAGAAGAAGCGACCTGTGGTACTCTTTTGGGTGTAGACGCGGCGGCAGGGCTGTACGCAGCGCCCGCGCAGGCCGCTCTTGCCGCCAAGGTAGGAGCTCCAGTAGCAGCGGCCGGACACGTTGTAGCACAGCGCGCCGTGGACGAAGACCTCAAGGTCCAAATCGTCCGGGCAGGCCTTGCCGCAGGCGCGGATCTCGTCGATGTTCAGCTCACGCGGGAGGACGACGCGGTCTACGCCTAGGGATTCGCGCATGTGGGGCAGTGCGGCGGGGGAACCGGCGTTGGCCAGCGTGGACAGATGGAGTTCGCCAGCGAATCCGCTCTGTTTTGCGAGCTTGACCATGCCGGGATCCTGTAGAATAAGTGCCGCCGGACGCACGTGCTTGTTCAGCCGGTCCAGCAGACGACCTGCGGCCTCGGCTTCGCCGGGCTTGAGCATGCTGTTCATGGCGACGTGGACGCGGCAGTTCTTTTCTGCGGCCAGCTCGGTGAGCGCCGCAAGTTCCGCGATGGAAAAGTTCCCGGCTTCCGCGCGGGCGGAGAAATGCTTCAGGCCAAGGTAGACCGCATCTGCACCAGCGGCGAGCGCCGCCAAAAATGCAGGACGGTCCCCGGCAGGAGCGAGGATCTCGGGTTGTCTGGATATATTCATGTTGCTTCGCCTGAGTTTTTACGGTGGAGCGTTCAATTAACGCGACGGCGACCAATAAGGGATTGCATCGATGTTTGCAAATGCATGTACTGACGTGAAGGTACGGTCCTTGCTCCGATTCGGCACGCAAGGCGCCGACGGAGAGTTTTACGAGCTTACGCTTGAACATCCCGGTTCCGCAAGCACAGCGTGGCAGAACTGGAAGCCCGGCCAGTTCGTAATGGTTCGTCCCACGGCGTGGGAACACAACCCGCTTTGGGGACGTCCTTTTTCTATTCATAAGGCCGATGGCGACACGCTATCGGTCTTTTTTCAGGTCATTGGTCGCGGCACACGCGGGCTTGCCCGCCTTGCGCCAGGTGATGAGGTAACCGTCTGGGGGCCTCTTGGCAACGCATTTGCGGTGCGCGATGACAGGCCGACCCTTGTTTTGGCTGGCGGCATCGGCATTGCGCCGTTTTATGAGTACCTGCGCAGGCACCCCAGCCCCGAGAAGCTGCGGCTGGTCTTTGGGCACCGCCCCCCGGCGGAAAGCTACCCCCTCGGCATCATGGAAAAGTACGTGAAGTGCGAGGCCTACCGCGAAAAGGGCCCCGAGGACCTGAAGGCCTTTATTGGCTTGCTGGGCGATATTGTGCCTGAATACGCCACGGACGGACATATCGTGGCCTGCGGGCCGCTTCCCTTTTTGAAGACCATCCAGACCATCGCCGCCGAGGCTGGCGGCAGGGCGCAGCTGTCGCTTGAAAACCGCATGGCCTGCGGCGTAGGGGCGTGCCTTGGCTGCGTGTGCGAGCATAAGGACAGCGGTCCCGTTTCCGTCTGTGCGCGCGGCCCGGTGTTCTGGTCCGACGAAATAACGTTCTAAACAGGGAAGTTTCACTACTATGGATATGCACGTTTCCTTCGGCGGTCTGGACCTGAAAAACCCCGTTATGACCGCCTCCGGCACCTTTGGCTACGGCCTTGAGTTCTCGCGCTTTGGCGACCTTGAAAAATTGGGCGGCATTGTGGTGAAGGGCCTGTCCCTGTCCCCGCGCGCAGGCAACCCCATGCCGCGCATTGCGGAGACGCCCTCCGGCATGCTGAACGCCATTGGCCTGCAAAATATCGGCGTGGAAAAGTTCCTGTCCGGGCGGCTGAACCGGCTGCCTGCGGACAACCTTGCCGTGGTGGCCAACCTGTACGCATGCAGCGCCGATGAGTTTGCGCAGCTGGCCGAGGTGCTGGCCGATCAGCCGGGCATTGCCGCCCTTGAGGTCAACATCTCCTGCCCCAACGTGAGTTCCGGCGGCATCCTGTTTGGGCAGGACCCCAAAATGGCGGCCAGCGTGACCGAGGCGGTCAAGCGCCGCGCCGGGGACAAGCCCGTTATCATCAAGCTGTCCCCCAATGTGACGGACATTACGGAGATTGCCCGCGCTGCCGAAAGCGGCGGGGCCGACATTCTCAGTTGCATCAACACGCTGTCCGGCATGGCGGTGGACGCGCGCACCCGCAGAACGCGCCTTGCCAACGTTATTGGCGGGTTGTCCGGACCGGCGGTGAAGCCCGTGGCCCTGCGCTGCGTGCATCAGGTGTGTCAGGCTGTTGATGTGCCGGTCATTGGCGTTGGCGGCATTTCCTCGGCTGAGGATGTGCTGGAGTTCATCCTTGTGGGCGCGCATGCCGTGCAAGTGGGCACCGCCAACTTCCTGCGTCCGGATTTTGCCTTCCGGCTTGTGGACGAACTTGCCGAACTCTGCGATACCTATGGCATTTCCTCATGGGATGCGTACCGCGGGAGCCTCCAGCTGTAGCGGACGCGTCCTCAGACGCTGGGAGGCCAAGGGAATGCAATGTGAAGCAGGGGGCGGGGCATGTCTGCCGTAACCGCCCTGACGATGGCCTTTGGGGCCGGAGTGGCAATGGCCGTGCAGCTTGGCGTCAATGTCCGGCTGGGGTCGTGGACCAAGGACGCTGTTTTGGCGGCGTTTGTGTCCTTCTTTGTGGGGACGCTGGCCCTTGCGGCCTACGCCTTTGCCACCCGCATTCCGCTGCCTAGCCTGTCCGATGCGGGCAAGTTGCCGCTGTGGTACTGGTCCGGCGGCGTGCTGGGCGCGTTTGTGGTGGCCTCGGCCGTTATAGTGGGCCCGCGCATTGGGTCCGCCACGATGTTTACGCTGATGGTGGCCGGGCAGGTGTCCATGTCGCTGATTTTGGACCACTTTGGCCTGTTCGGTCTGCCGCAGCATTCTGTGAGCCCGCTGCGTATTGCGGGCGTGGTACTGGTTGTGCTTGGTGTGGTGCTCATCCGCAAGTTCTAATGCCGCCGCCTGCTCCGCTGCCGTGCGGGGCGGGCTGTTTCGTGTTCAACCGGAGGTTCGCGCTGATGAAAAAGTTTTTCTATCTGCTGGTGGCTGTGTGCGTCGTGTTTGTCGGCGTTGTGGTGTTTGGCCTGTTGTCCGTGAATCCCTTGGTCAAAAAGGGCGTAGAGTACTTTGGGCCGCGCTATGTGGGCGCGGACGTGCGCCTTGCGGAGTCCGACCTGTCGATTTTGAGCGGCGAAGGGGAACTGCGCGGGCTGTTCGTGGGCAATCCTGCGGGCTACAAGTCCGAGAGCGCGGTGCAGGCCGATTCCATCCGCATGAAGCTGGACACCTCCAGCCTGTCCGAACCCACGGTGATCATTGAGGCCATTGTCATTGACCGGCCGGTCATCACCTACGAGCTTGCGGGGCGCACCAGCAATCTGCAAACCTTGGTGGACAATGTGACCCGCTCGGCCAAAGGCGGCGACGCCGGCTCCGGTGGCGGCGAAAGCGCCGAAGCGGGCGATGCCGGCGGCAAGTCCGTGGTCATCAAGCATATTGTCATCCGCAATGCGCGGGTGAACTTTGGCATTGCGGCCCTTGGCGGCGAGCTTGCCCACGCGGAGTTGAACGACATCCACCTGCGCGACATTGGCGAGAAGAAGGACGTCTCCATGGCTGATGCGGCGCGGCAGGTGCTGACTGCCATAAACCGGGCTGTTGCCCAGCGCTTGCCCGGCGTAACGCGCGGCCTTGAGGACGGCGTGAAAAAGGGCGTGGATGCCATCAACGGCACCTTGCGCTCCGTGGGTGAAGGCCTGCGCGGCATTTTGAAGTAGGCCGCCGCGGCAGAGTCCGGCGTGATGCTTGCGCTCAACCAAGCGCTTTCTACGTCATTAAGAAAAGCCACAGGGCGGTCCGTTGCGTAACGGGCCGCCCTGTTTTTATGCTGAAAAGAGGTGGGCGTAACGCAGGTCGGTGCGCATGATGTCGATGAGCTTGCGGTGCCCGCCGGGAAAGGCGAGGCCGTCCAGCCCCTCGGACGTGGACCAGCGGTACTCGGACGCGGCGGTAAGGTAGGGCGTGGTGCCTGTTCCCTCGAGGGAGAGCAGAAAGCAGTGCAGGGTGATGCGGTAGCGCGTGTAGCCGTGGCGGACCACGTCTATCTTGTCCACCACGCTGACGCGGAAGTCTGTTTCCTCACGGAATTCACGCACGGCGGCCTGTTCAGGCGTTTCGCCGTCCTCAATGCTGCCGCCGGGGAATTCCCAGAGTCCGCCCCACACACTGTCCTCCAACCGCTTTTGGATGAAGAATCGACCCTCGTGCAGCAGCACGCCCGCCACGATGCTCAGCGGGGTGATGTCCTGCCGTTTTCCGGGCACAGGACGGTGCGCCACAATGCCGAGGCGATAGGCCTCGCACTGCGCGCTGAGGGGACAGGCGTCACAGCGCGGGGCGCGCGGCGTGCAGACCAGTGCGCCAAATTCCATCACCGCCTGATTAAAGTCCCGCGCGCCGCGCGGTGGCAGCAGGCGGTCGGCGTGGTCGGCCACGGCGCGCTTGGCGTCCTTTTCCTTCACCGGGGTGTCAATGTCGAACAGGCGGGCAAACACGCGCTCTACGTTGGCGTCAATGGCCGGGACGTCCTGCTGGTAGGCAAGGCTGGCAATGGCCCCGGCGGTGTAAGGCCCAACACCGGGCAGGGCCAGCAGGCCACCTACGTCGGCGGGGAAGACGCCGCCGTGCTCGTCCATGATGATGCGCGCGGCTTTGCGGATGTTGCGGGCGCGGGAGTAGTAGCCCAGCCCCTCCCAGTATTTGAGCACGTCGTCTTCACTGGCCGTGGCTAGGGTGGGGACATCGGGGAAGCGCGTCATCCAGCGTTCAAAGTAAGGCACGGCGCGGTCCATCTGGGTTTGCTGGAGCATAATCTCCGACACCCAAACATGGTAGGGCGAATAGGTCTTGCGCCACGGCAGGGGGCGCTGGTTCGCGTGGAACCAGTCCACCAGCGTGGCGGCGATGTGGTGGTGTGTGGTCATGGTCTGTCTCCTTGGAAGGTGGCAACAGAGCATGACCCGCCGGGTTTGGCAAGGCTGACGGGGCGGTGGCGGCTAGCGCCGTGGCTGTGGGCTGCTGCTGCGGTCCGGCACAAAATAGTCCAGCACCGGCGGCTCCGCAAACTCCTGCTCCACATTGTTCAGCAGAAATTGCACCGGGTTGTCGATGACTTCGTTGTCCTCGGCGGAGACGGTGCGGCAGAACAGTTCCCCCCAGTTGGTGCTGTACACCACGGAAACCTCCGCAATGCGCGCCAGTTCCCGCTGTTTGGTGAGGTTCAGGATGAAGAAGGCGCGGACGATGCGCTCCGGGTTCAGCATTTCCGCGATGTCCGTATTAAAGGTCTCCTTGGGCGGAAAGAAGTCGAGCAAGGCATTCAGCAGGCGCTGGATGTCGCGCACGGTGACCGGGGAGATGGTGGGGTCGCCGCGGATTTCGATGTCTTTGTGGGAGATGCCATTGGCCGCCAGCCACACAAGGTGTTCGGCAAGGTCCGACCCCTGCCGCAGATTGACGAGGTCAAGGCGCTGCGAGGTCGCCACCTCCTGCGCGCCCTGCACCTCCCATGATGACGGTTCGCCCAGCTTTTTGGCCTGCGCCTGAAAGTGCAGGACCCGAAAGCGCGTGCCGCCAAGGGACACAAAGGGGATATGCTCAATCTTGTGCCTGCGCCGTGAAAAGGTGGAAAAGATTTTACGCCCAAGCTTGGTGATGTCCTCGGGCGAGATGCTGACGTCGGTGTGTTTTTGGCTGTCGCGCACACGCATGTAGGTTTGCACGATGAACCGGTTCACGGACGAACCAATGCTGACCAGCTTCTGGAAGGGCCACTCGGTGCTTTTTTGCAGGGCGGCGGGCATGGTGGCGGCAATCTGCGCGCCTTCGGCTTCTTCCCGCCGTGTGGGAACCGCAAGGGCGGCTTTGGCGCCGAGTTTGGTTTTAAGGAAGAACGACAGCCGGATGAGGTTGGCGGAGTCCTTGTCGCCGCTTTGGGCGTAGTGGAGCAGAACCTCCTTGTACATAAGGACGTAGGGGTCCACGGCGTCAAGGCGTGGGTCGCCGGAAAGGATGCCCGCCTTGAGGCGCTCGCAGAGGAGTGGGCTTTCGGAATCGGCGTCTGGGGCAATGTATTTTTCCAACAGGCCAAACTTCATAATGGACTTGAAGGGACTCTTCAGCGCCTTCACAATCTGCCACAGCGACGCGCCAAAGAACTCCTGCGGCGGGATGCGCAGCAGGTTGCCGAGGTCGATGAACGGGGCATCCCACGGCGCGCGGGCGAGCAGTTCCATATTTTGCGCGTAGTCGGCATCGGTACTGCCTGCCGGGGTGGTCCACCACATGGGCAGGCTGCCCGCCACGTGCAGGACGGAGCGGTAGAATTCCTCCTTGAGCAGCAGCGCCTGCGCCGTGCCGGAGCTTTCCGCATCGCTGACGCCGAAGTTGTTGGCGCGGATGCGCTCCACGTCCATGGTGAAGAAGTGTACCTCCAGCCCAAAGGTGGCGTCCGCCCACTGTTCGATGGCCTCAATCTTAAAGGCCAGCCCGTCCACCAAGATTTCCGGCATGTCGTCGGGGTCGTAGCACAGCCAGTAGTCAAGGTCCGACGCCTCGGACTGCGCAATGGTGCCCACACTGCCTATGGTATACAGCGCGCGGAAGGTGATGGGGTCCGGCGCGCGCGGAGGCAGTGTGGCGTCCGGAAAGTGGCGGCGCGCGGCCTCGATGGTGGAGTAGTCCGGACAGTAGTTGCCCATGCGGCAGGCCAGGGGCAGTGGTTCAAGCTCCTCGCTGCTTCGTTCAAAAATTTCCGTATGCAGAAAAAATGGGGCAAGGCGGACAAAGTCGCGCCGGGGCGCGCCGAGCTTTTGCATACACCAGTGTTCGCGCCGGGCGTTGTTGCCCATAAACGCTGCGGCCCGGCGGATGATGTCCCACAGGCCGTACCACGCATCCATGGCCAGCTTGGCTTTGGCCCCGGCCTGCGGCGGCAGGGGCGGTGGTGGTGTTGTGTCTGCCATGGCGCGCGCCGCGTGGGTGCGCAGTTGCAGGCGCAGGGCGCAGGGGCAGGACCCGTGCGGCCCGGTGATGGTGATGTCCGAGAACAGGCACGCGTGCACAGTGCTGGAGATGATGGAACAGTCCAGCAGTTCAAGGCCGGTGCCCGAGCAGTGCCGAAGCTCCGTCCCCGCAAGGGTGACCGCCTCCATGCGCGAGTCCGTAAGGTCGCAGGCGGTGACGCGCAGGGCCTCCAGCCTGCCGCCAAAGAGGTGCAGGCCACGCAGTTTGGTGCCCTGAATGTCGATGAGGCCGCAGGTGCAGTCCGTGAGTTCGGTCTGTTCCGCGTTGCCGCAGGTGATGGTTATTTCCCGCAGCGAGCAGTCGAAGAACCGGGTGCCGTTCATGGTACAGCCGGTGAAGGTGCACCCGGAAAAGCGCGTCTTGTGGAAGATGGTTCCCGAAAAGTCAGCGTCGACGAAGGTGCAGTTTTCAAAGGTGGCGCTTTCGATAAGGGAGTCCGTGAACGTGGTGCCACGCAGGGTACGCTCCTCGTAGATGGGGGAGAAACGCCGCCCGGAGTGCTCGCTCTGCAGGACCATATCGCCGCCAAACTGAATGGAGATGGCTTCCCCTTCGTCTCCGCTGAACAACCCGCCAAGGAAACCTTTCTCCTTCTTCTTGGGCTTCTCCGCCGCGTCATCTTTCTGGGGGCGCTCGGTAAAGCCCGCCAGTGCGGCCTCAACGTCGGGCTTGGGCGAGGTGCTGGGCGGAATGGCGTCAATGAGCGCCTGCGGGGCGTCCGGGACGGCGGCGGCAAGGCTCACGCGCGCCATGGGCGGATCAAGGGCCGCCATGAGCGGAAAGACCATGGCCGCGAAGGCCTCGGGCTTCTCCCCGGTGGCTTTGATGTAGAACGCGGCTTCCTCCGACGGCATAAGGGGAAGCGCCGCGGTGATGGTCTCCTGAAGGGCGGGGTCGCGCTTGAAGCAGGCGGCAAGGATGCGGCCGATACTGTCCGGCATAATCTGCGTGAGGCAGGCGACCACGGCGGTTCGCACGCGCAGGTCCGGGTGCGTCAGCGAGGGCAGCAGCGCCTTGACGTAGCGCTTGTCGTGGCGCGGGGCTACGGCGGCTATAGCGTCCAGCAGGGTGCGCTGCGCACCGAGGTCACGCGTGACCAACAGGGGCAGCAGGCGCAGGTGCAGGTCCGGCGCATCCAGCATGGCCAGCGCCGGGATGTAGGTATGCAGGTCGTCATCCGGACGGCGCGAGGCTTGAAGCAGGGACTCCTGCGCGGTGATGGCGGCATCGACGGCGCTGCCGAAGGGGCCGGTTGCCAGCGCGTGGGACAGGGGATAGGCGAGGACGCCGCCGCTGGCACGCAGCGCCTGCAACTGCGCGGCAATCTCCTTGGGCGGCAGGGCCGCAAGGTCCGGCAGGGCGGTCATGGCGATGGGGCGCAGGGCTTCGTAGCGGCCCGTATCGTCCAACAGCAGGTGGTTGACCACGGCCAACCGGAACTCGCCGGGGAAGAGGTCCAGCACGCCCGCAACATCAATGCCCTGCGTCATCGCCAGCAGGGATGCGGCCAAGGGCGCAGCAAGGGGGCCAAGGTCCGCCAGCAGGCCAATATAGTAGACCTGTAATTCGGCGTCGTTTGATGTTGCGGCGCGCCAGTGCAGGACAAGGGCCGTCTCGTCGCCCATGCGGCGCGCCTCGGCAGGGCCGGCTGCCGCGCACTGCGCCCGGATGCGGTCCACCAGGCTGGTGATGTCCGTGCGCGTGCGTTCCGGCGGCGGGTGCGCCGTCAGGCTGGTGAGTCGTTTTAAAGACTGCGGGAACGTGAACTGCTCTGGGGCCATGGCGGTCCCCCCGGGCCGGGCCGTCCCAAGGGCGAAGTCCCTTGGGCGGGGACGGCGCGCTTAGCCCTTGGCCTGATTGGCCACGGCCTGCGCCGCCCGTTTTGCGGCTTCCGGATCGCCGAGGTAAGAGTGTTTGATGGGCCTGAGCGTTGCGTCCAGTTCATAGACGAGGGGAATGCCGGTGGGAATGTTCAGCCCGGTAATGTCGTCCTCGGACATATCGTCCAAATATTTGATCAGCGCGCGCAGGCTGTTGCCGTGCGCGGCAATGAGCACGCGGCGTCCGGCGCGGATGTCCGGCGCGATGACCTGATGCCAGAAGGGCAGCACACGCTCCACGGTGAGGGCGAGGCTCTCCCCGGCTGGCAAGTCGCTGGGCGGAATGTGCGCGTAGCGCGGGTCCAGCGAGGGGTGGCGAGGGTCGTCGGCCTCCAGCGGCGGCGGGGGAATGTCGTAGCTGCGCCGCCAGGTGAAGACTTGCTCGTCGCCGTATTTCTGCGCGGTTTCGGCCTTGTCCAGCCCTTGCAGCGCGCCGTAGTGGCGTTCATTGAGCCGCCAGCTTTTGATGACGGGCAGCCACATATTGTCCATTTCGCGCTGGATGATCCACAAGGTTTCGATAGCGCGTTTGAGCAAAGACGTGTAGCACACGTCGAAGACGAAGCCGCTGTCGTGGAGCAGCTGCGCCCCGGCCTGCGCCTCGGCCTCGCCCTGCGGGGTCAGGCCGACATCGGTCCAGCCGGTGAAGCGGTTTTCAAGGTTCCATTCGCTCTGCCCATGACGGACGAGGACGAGCTTGTGCATGATGCCTCCGAATTGTTGGCTGAGTGCTCCTTGCTTATTCCACGCCTGTCATTATATACATGAGAGCCGTGGCCGTGAAAAGGCAGCACGCCCACGCAGGACGTCCGGTCCAGACATTATGTGCTTGCCAAACGTTTGCAAACAGGGTATCCATGCCGTCTTTTCGGAACCCTGTGGAGGAATACACCATGAAAAAAGATATCCATCCTAAGACTTACAAGGCCAAAGTTCAGTGCGCCTGTGGTCACGAGACCGAGCTTTTGACCGCCAAGGGTGAAGAAGTGCATGTGGAAATTTGCTCCAACTGCCATCCGTTCTTCACCGGCAAGCAGCGCTTTGTTGACACCGCTGGTCGTATCGACCGCTTCCGTAAGAAGTTCGGCAAGCTTGGTGAGAACAAGGGCGCTGGCAAGGAGAACTAGCATCTCCCTTTTTCGCGAGCCATGGAGCTCGCCCGGCAGTCGCCTCCGTCAGGGATCGTACCTGTCGGAGGCGTCTTTTCATTTAAGCCGGACCGTGCTGCATGACGCCGTGTCCGGTAGGAGGCGGGTATGTCATCAGCTCAGAGTGCATCCGTGATGGGCGCTTTCCGCGCCATGCGCCGGGCCGCCGTGCACGGTGTTTCGTTGTTTTTGCGCGGGGCCACTACCGTTGGTGGGCAGGCCGTTGTGGAAGGCGTCATGATGCGCAATCAGGACCGTTTGGCCATCGCTGTGCGTAAGCCGGACGGCAGCATTGCGCTGGAGACGCGCCCCTGGTTTACCCTGCTGCGGGCCGACTGGATGAAGCGCCCCTTTGTGCGCGGATTCTTCGTCCTCATCGAAACCTTGGTCAATGGCATCAAGGCGCTCAACTTCTCGGCGCAAACCGCGCTGGAGGAAGAGGGCGAAGAGGAAGTGAAGCCGTGGCAGCTGGCCCTGACCGTTGCCGTCTCCATTGCGCTGGCGCTGGGACTGTTCGTTGTGTTGCCGCACATGTTTTCCCTTGGCATCAAGGTGCTGGGGCTTGGCGGCGGAACGGAGTCCTTTAGCTTCCACGCATGGGATGGGCTGTTCAAGCTGGCCGTGTTTGTGGGCTATATCGCCGCCATTTCCCGTATTCCCGATATTAAGCGCGTGTTCCAGTACCATGGGGCCGAGCATAAAACCATCTGGACCTACGAGGAAGGCGGGGAGCTGACTCCCGCAGCGGCGCGCGGCTACAGCCGCCTGCATCCACGGTGCGGGACGGCGTTTTTGCTGTTTGTCCTGTCCCTTTCCATCGCCCTGCATGCCGTGCTGATTCCGGGCATGCTGGCCGTGTATACCCCAGACGCCGCCGTAGCCAAGCAGGCGTATGTGGTTATCGCCAAGTTTTTCATGATGATTCCTATCAGCGCCGTTGCCTATGAGCTTATCAAGTACACGGGCACTAACGGCAACGCCCGGCTGTGCCGGGTACTGTGCTGGCCGGGTCTCATGCTGCAATATCTGACCACTGGCGAGCCCGACGACGGGCAGCTGGAAGTGGCCATCGCCGCGCTGAAAGGCGCGGTTGATAAATGATTTGAGAGGTCGTCACAATGTTCGCCAAGCTCGATAGCATAGAGCGCCGGTTCGAGGAACTTGAGCGCGAGTTGTCCTCTCCCGATGTGTTCAACGATCAGGATCGCTACAGGACGCTCACCAAGACCCATTCGGACCTTGGTGAAATCGTCAAGGCGTACCGGGAGTACCGCACACTGGAGGAGAACCTTGCCGAAAGCCGTGAGATGCTTCACGACGACGACAAGGACATCCGCGAGATGGCTGCGGCCGAAATCGCGGAACTGGAAGAGCGTCTGCCCGGTCTGGAGCATGACCTGAAGATTCTGCTCCTGCCCAAGGACCCCATGGACGAGAAGAACATCATTCTCGAAATCCGTGCGGGGACGGGCGGTGAGGAAGCCGCGCTGTTTGCCGCGGACCTCTTCCGCATGTACATGCGTTTTGCCGAGCACAACGGCTGGCGGACCGAAATGATGAGCGCCAGCGAGAGCGGCAGCGGCGGCTACAAGGAAGTCATCGCCGCCATCTCCGGCGAGCGCGTCTACAGCCGCCTCAAGTACGAGTCCGGCATCCACCGCGTGCAGCGCGTGCCCGCCACCGAGTCGCAGGGCCGTATCCACACCTCCGCCTGCACCGTGGCGATTATGCCCGAGGCCGAGGACGTGGAGATCAACCTCAGCCCCGACGAGCTGCGCATTGACGTGTACCGCTCCTCCGGCCCCGGCGGCCAGAGCGTGAACACCACGGACTCCGCCATCCGCGTGACCCATCTGCCCACCGGCCTCGTTGTGACGTGTCAGGACGAAAAGTCCCAGCACAAGAACAAGGCCAAAGCGCTGAAGGTTCTGCGTTCGCGCCTGCTGCAGATGGAGCAGGACAAGCAGCATCAGGAGCAGGCCGACGCCCGCCGCGCACAGGTTGGCTCCGGCGACCGCTCCGGACGCATCAGAACCTACAACTTTCCGCAGGGCCGCGTCACCGACCACCGCATCAACCTGACCCTGTACCGCCTCGACGAAGTCATGCAGGGCCACATTGACGAGCTTGTCGAGTCCCTCATCAGCCACTATCAGGCCGAGGCACTCCGGCAGCAGGCGGAGGACTCGTGATCCGGGAAAACCCGACACTGCGCGCGGTCATCACCGAAGCCCGCGCGCAGCTTGAGCGGGCGGGTGTCGACAGCCCAGCCCTCTCGGCAGAAATTCTGGCGGCGCATACCTTGGGTATGCGCCGCCTCGACGTTCTGGTGCATCCAAATAAAGTCCTCACCCCCGCCGAAGCTGTGGCCGTACAGGTGGCTATCACCCGCCGCGCCGCAGGGGAGCCGGTTGCCTATATCCTTGGAGAAAAGGAATTCTACGGTCTGGACTTCACTGTCAGCAGCGCCGTCCTTGTGCCGCGTCCAGAGACGGAACACATTGTTGAGGATGTGGAAGCGCACTTTGCCGCGGATGCGCAGCTGCGCTTTGCGGACCTTGGAACGGGCAGCGGCTGTCTGGCCGTGACTGTGGCGCACCTGTTTGCCAACGCGCGCGGCGTGGCGCTGGATATGAGCGCCGACGCACTGGCCGTGGCGCGCGCCAATGCCGTCCGGCATGGTGTGGCCGATAGGGTGGCCTTTGTGCGGGGCGACTTTGCCCAGCCCTTTGCCGCGGCGGGGAGCTTGGACCTTGTGGTGTCCAATCCGCCCTATGTGAGCGAGGCCGAATACCGCGAACTGGATCCCGAAGTGTCGCAGTTTGAACCGCGGACCGCGCTGGTCCCTGATGGGCACGTGGAGTCCGATGGTCTGGAGTGCGTGCGCGCGCTGCTGCCGCAGGTGGCCCGTGCGCTGCGACCGGGGGGACTCTTCCTGATGGAGTTTGGCTGGACGCAGGGCGAAGCCGTGCGCCGCATCCTGGAAGGGCAGGGCGCGTTTTCTTCGGTAACCATCCGCCGCGACCTTGCCGGAAAGGACAGATACGTGCTGGCCCTGCGTAGCGAAAAGTGTGTGTGAAAACACACGAGTGTTGCTTATTTGTAACACTTGCACCACAGGGCTCTTGGCGCAAAGTCCAGTAATTTCAACATGTTATAACTTTTAAAATTCCGGCACGTATTTTGCTGTAAGCGTGGCGGAGGCTATGAATGCAACAGACGACAATCCAAAAATCAGTCAAATGCTCCGGCATCGGCCTGCACAGTGGCCGCAAGGTGGAACTTGTTCTTCGTCCCGCGGACGAGGATACCGGCATCGTCTTCGTCATTAAGAACGAAAACGGCACGCGCTTTCTGACCCCCACGCCCGAGAGCGTGATCGGGACCGGACTCGCCACCACCCTCGGACAGGGCAAGGACTCCGTTGCCACCGTTGAGCACCTGATGGCCACCACGCGTGGTCTTGGTATAGATAATATACAGATTGAAGTGACGGGCGGGGAAGTGCCCATCATGGACGGCAGCGCCGGATCCTTCGTATTTCTGCTCAAGGGAGCGGGAATCCGCAAGCAAGGCAAGCCGCGCCGCGCCCTCGCCGTGGCCAAGCCCTTTTCCCATAAGGATGAGGAGAAGGCCATCCGCGTCAGCCCGTACGACGGGTTCCGCGTGGACTATATTATTGACTTTAAGCATCCGCTCATTGCCGAGCAGCGCCGCAGCTTTGAATTGACGCCCGAAACCTTCGAGGCGGAAATTGCCAAGGCGCGGACCTTCGGCTTCCTGCGCGATGTGGAATATTTGCAGAAAAATGGCCTTGCCCTGGGTGGCTCGCTTGAAAATGCCGTGGTCCTCGACGAGTACGGCGTGGTGAATGCCGAGGGGCTGCGCTTTGAGGACGAGTTCGTCCGGCACAAAATTCTCGATTTTATTGGCGACATGGCCGTGAGCCCGCTGCCGCTTCTTGGGCATTTTGAGGTGCGCTGCTCCGGCCACGCATTTAATAATGCCTTTTTGCGCGAACTTATCGACAACGGCGCGTCCTATTTGCGCACGGTGGAAGCCGTGGAGCCGCAAATGGCTGCCCGCAGCGCCGAAAAGGAGTCCGAGGCCGTGGGTATTCCCGCGTTAGCCTAGGCCCTGTCTGGGTTTCGTCAAAAAAGCCGTCCCGCTTCCGGGGCGGTTTTTTTTGTGATAAGCTCCGGGATCGGTGCGACGGACAAGGGGGAAAACCACTTTTTTGCAGGGAAAATCAAAAAAGTTGAAAAATTCGCTTGACCCCGGTGGCAGTTCCAGATAGTTCTGCTCCTCGCCGACGGGGAGAGCGAAACGCACTCACCGACGGCACTTTGAAAATTACTGCGCTGGTGTAGCTCAATTGGCAGAGCAGCTGATTTGTAATCAGCAGGTTGTGGGTTCGATTCCTATCACCAGCTCCAGCAGAGAATGGAGGGGTTCCCGAGTGGCCAAAGGGAACAGACTGTAAATCTGTCGGCGATTGCCTTCGGAGGTTCAAATCCTCCCCCCTCCACCATCAATATTTAGCGCTAAAAGAACTGTAGGAGACAGGGTGGACCTGTTGCTTGACTGCAGAGTAGTGCGCGGGAATAGCTCAATTGGCTAGAGCATCAGCCTTCCAAGCTGAGGGTTGCGGGTTCGAGTCCCGTTTCCCGCTCCATCTCTACATACCCTGCCCACCCCCTCTTTATTTTTCCCTACAGTTTTTTTATAAAGCCCACGTAGCTCAGTCGGTAGAGCACTTCCTTGGTAAGGAAGAGGTCACCGGTTCAAGTCCGGTCGTGGGCTCCATAGTCTATTTTTTTATTGTCCCTAGACCATCAACCAACCGTAAACGAATTTTCTACGGGGGAAAGAGTCATGGCCAAGGCAAAATTCGAGCGTAAAAAGCCGCATGTAAACATTGGTACCGTCGGCCACATTGACCACGGTAAGACCACCCTGACCGCCGCCATCACCAAGGGCTCCGCCCTGCTGCGCGGTGGTGACTTTGTCGCTTTCGACGAAATCGACAAGGCTCCTGAGGAAAAAGAGCGTGGCATCACCATCGCCACCGCTCACGTCGAGTACGAGACCGACGCACGCCACTATGCACACGTGGACTGCCCCGGTCACGCCGACTACATCAAAAACATGATCACCGGTGCTGCCCAGATGGACGGCGGTATCCTGGTTGTCGCCGCCACTGACGGCCCCATGCCCCAGACTCGTGAGCACATCCTGCTCGCCCGTCAGGTTGGCGTGCCGTCTCTGGTTGTCTTCCTGAACAAGGTTGACCTCGTCGACGACGAAGAGCTGCTGGAACTCGTTGAACTCGAAGTTCGTGAGCTGCTCTCCAAGTACGACTTCCCCGGCGACGACATCCCGGTCATCAAGGGTTCCGCTCTGAAGGCCCTGGAAGCTGAGTCCGCAGACGATGAGGCCCTGAAGCCCATTCAGGAACTTCTGGACGCTTGCGACTCCTACATTCCCGCTCCTGAGCGCGACATCGACAAGCCCTTCCTGATGCCCATCGAGGACGTGTTCTCCATCTCCGGCCGCGGCACCGTTGTGACCGGTCGTGTGGAGCGCGGTGTGATCAAGGTTGGTGAGGAAATCGAGATCGTCGGTATCCATGACACCACCAAGACCACCTGCACCGGCGTTGAGATGTTCCGCAAGCTGCTCGATCAGGGCGAAGCTGGCGACAACATCGGCGCGCTGCTCCGCGGCGTGAAGCGTGACGAAGTCGAGCGTGGCCAGGTTCTGGCAGCTCCCGGCTCCATCACTCCTCACCGCAAGTTCAAGGCTGAGGTGTACGTGCTGAACAAGGACGAAGGTGGCCGCCACACTCCGTTCTTCTCCGGCTACCGTCCTCAGTTCTACTTCCGTACCACCGACATCACTGGCGTGGTTACCCTCGCCGACGGCGTCGAGATGGTCATGCCCGGTGACAACGCAACCTTCGGTGTTGAGCTGATCGCCCCCATCGCTATGGAGAAGGGCCTCCGCTTTGCTATCCGTGAGGGTGGCCGCACTGTCGGCGCTGGCGTTGTCTCCGAAATCGAGGAGTAAACAATGCAAGTCAAGATCCAGCTCGCCTGCACTGAATGCAAGCGTCGGAACTATTCGACGGTTAAGAATAAGAAGAACACCACTGGCCGCCTGGAAGTGAAAAAGTATTGTCCCTGGGACAAGAAGCACACGCTCCATCGCGAGACCAAGTAGTGTAGCAGGCTCCTTGCGGGAACATACTGTACCCGCGAAGGGCTGGTCACGACAGCGATTGACAGGGACCGGGCCCCGGTCCGGTCCCTGATACAAATCCACGGCGTGACCGCAAGCGATGCAGGCCAGTAGCTCTAACGGCTAGAGCGCCGGTCTCCAAAACCGGATGCTGTGGGTTCGAATCCCTCCTGGCCTGCCATTTTTTTTACCATCGGAAGGAATCATGGCGAAAAAGAAGTCCAAATCGGCTGGCGCCACGAAGACTGCACCAGAATCCGGAGCTGTTGGGAAGCTCAACCAGCTCAAGGAATTCTTTGACCAGTCCAAGGTGGAGATGAAAAAGGTCACCTGGCCTACGCGCAAGGAGACCATTGCCACGAGTGTGGCCGTCTTGGTCCTGGTCGTGGTCATGGCGGTCTTCCTGGGTCTTGTGGATGCAGGATTGACCAAAGCCATCGAGGCCATCTTGTCTTAAGCGGCTCACGCCGCAAAGGTTTGGTGAACTATGACCGAGCAGATCGATAGCCTCCCGAAAGCCCGCTGGTACATCGTCCACACCTACTCCGGCTTTGAGCAGCGCGTTGAGCAGACCCTCAAGGAGATGATGCGCACAGGGCAGGACAACGGCCTTATTTTAGAGGTCGTGATGCCCACCGAGAAGGTGATAGAACTGGTGAAAGGGGAGAAGAAAACCTCCACCCGCAAGTTTTATCCCGGCTACGTAATGCTCAAGATGATTCTAACCGATGATTCCTGGCACCTGGTGCAGTCCATCCCCCGCGTTACGGGGTTTGTCGGCGGGAAGACCCGTCCGGCACCAATGCGCGACAGCGAGGCGGAGAAGATTCTCTCCATGATGGAACAGCGTCAGGAACAGCCCCGCCCCAAGTTCAACTTTGACCGTGGGGATGAAGTCCGGGTCGTTGACGGTCCGTTTAGCGGCTTCAACGGGGTTGTGGAAGATGTCAATTACGACAAGGGAAAGCTTCGGGTTTCGGTATCCATTTTTGGCCGCCAGACCCCGGTGGAACTGGACTTCGTCCAGGTCAGCAAAGGGTAGGACGACTCCCGGTCCGCCGAAGCATGCCTGATTTCAAATACGTAGACATGAGGATGTAGCAATGGCCAAAAAGGTACTGGCGAAAATTAAGCTCCAGATTCCCGCCGGAGCTGCCAATCCGTCCCCGCCGGTCGGCCCCGCACTTGGTCAGCACGGCCTGAACATCATGGAATTCTGCAAGGCGTTCAACGCCAAAACGCAGGACCAGAAGGGTATGATCATCCCGGTGGAAATCACCGTGTACCAGGATCGTTCCTTCACGTTCATCACGAAGACGCCTCCGGCATCTGTGCTGATTAAGAAAGCTATCGGTGTAGACAAGGGTTCTGGCGAGCCCAACAGGAACAAGGTCGGCAAGATCACTCGCGCTCAGCTCGAGGAGATCGCTAAGATCAAGCAGCCCGACCTCACTGCAAATGATCTCGACGCCGCGGTGAGCAATATCGCCGGAACGGCTCGCAGCATGGGAATCGACGTCATCGATTAAGGGGAACAACTATGCCCAAGCATGGAAAGAAATATCGCAAGGCTATCGAGGGCATTGATCTCTCTGCCCGCTATGAGATGCCCGAAGGAGTTGAACTGGCGCTGAAGACTGCTGTCGCCAAGTTCGACGAGACCGTTGACGTTGCCATGGTGCTCGGCGTCGATCCCAAGTACTCCGATCAGATGGTGCGCGGAGCTGTCTCCCTGCCTCACGGTCTCGGCAAGGAAGTTCGCGTCGCTGTGTTCTGTCAGGGCGACAAGGAAGCCGAAGCCAAGGCCGCCGGCGCCGACTTTGTCGGTGGCGACGACCTGGTGGAACAGGTCAAGGGTGGCTGGCTGGAGTTCGACAAGGCTGTCGCTACTCCGGACATGATGGGCAAGGTCGGCCAGATTGGCCGCATCCTCGGCCCGCGTGGCCTGATGCCTAATGCCAAGACCGGCACCGTCACTTTCGACGTTGCCCAGGCTGTCCAGGAAGTCAAGGCCGGTAAGGTGGAGTTCAAGGTCGACAAGGCCGGTGTTCTGCACGCTCCTCTCGGCAAGGTGTCCTTTGGCACCGAGAAAATTCTTGACAACCTCAAAACTTTGATGGATCAGGTTATCCGCCTTAAGCCCTCCGCGGCCAAAGGCACGTACCTGAAGAGCATCACCCTGGCCACCACCATGGGCCCGGGAATCAAGGTCGACACCGCAAGCGTGCGCAAGCACGTGGAAGGCTAGACAACGACGACATCGAGCGGATGCCACGCCCTCGCGGCGTGGCAACCGTTTTATGTATATTGCAGTCCGGTTTCGGCCGGACTATCGGTTGGAAGAAGAGTCGGAGACAACAGGTGGGGCAACCCTTAATTTCCTGTAGAGACCACTTTGGCCCTTCTTCTTGTGGACGAAACCTTCAGCCAAGGAGTTAACGGTGAACAGGGCACAGAAAGCTGAGCTTATCAGCCAGCTGAAAGCCAAGGCCGATGAAGCATCCATCGCGATCGTCACCGACTTCAAGGGCCTCAAGGTGGAAAACATGACCGAACTGCGCGCCAAGCTCACTGAAGCTGGCGTCAGCTACAAGGTCGTGAAGAACACCCTGGCCCGGATCGCGCTGGATGGCGGAGTGCATGAGAACCTTAAGGACAACCTTAAGGAAAACTGCGCTATCGCTTTCGGCACCGAAGACCCCGTGGCCGCGGCTAAGGTTCTCAGCGAGTTCGCCAAGTCCAACGAGAAGTTCATCATCAAGTCCGGTAGCCTGGACGGCAAGCCGCTCGACGCAGCAGCTATCGCCGAACTCTCCAAGCTCCCGAGCAAGCCTGAACTGCTTGGTAAGCTTCTGGGTACCATGAACGCCGTGCCCACCAACTTCGTTTGTCTGTTTGCTAACCTGCAGCGCAATTTCCTGTACGCTCTTTCGGCCATTAAGGACCAGAAAGAAGACAGCGCCGCTGCTTAACAACAACGCACATTGCGAAGAGCCAAAGTACTTTTTAGGAGGAAATCCAAATGGCAGACATCACCAAAGATCAGGTAGTCGAGTTTATCTCCAACATGACCGTCCTCGAGCTCTCCGAGTTTATCTCTGAGCTGGAAGACAAGTTCGGCGTTTCCGCTGCTGCTCCGGCCATGGCCGTTGCCGCTGCTCCCGCTGCTGACGGCGGCGCCGCTGCTGAGGAGAAGACCGAATTTGACGTTGTGCTGAAGGGCGCCGGCGGCAACAAGATTGCCGTCATCAAGGTTGTCCGTGCACTCACCGGCCTCGGCCTCAAGGAAGCCAAGGCTAAGGTTGACGAGCTTCCCTCCACGCTGAAGGAAGGCATTTCCAAGGAAGACGCCGAGGAAGCCAAGAAGCAGCTCGAGGAAGCCGGCGCTGAGTGCGAAGTTAAGTAGCACAGCCATATCACGGCTTTTTGGGAGCGTAGCGACGTATGGAGCTACGCTCCCTTTTTTTGTATTCTTTGTCGAATTTCCCCTTGCCCTCGGTGCCGTCTTTTGATAAGTATTTTCTCTTCGTGTCGACAATGAATACCACATCCCCCGTATGGCTCATCTACAATGCATATCACCACAGGTGCACGTGTATTCTTTTGGTGCGTTCATTTCCTGCCGCCCAGCGTTGGGCATTGTGAAGGCATCCTTTAACAACTTGATTCATTTACCATTTTAATCGGTTTGTCTGAGGGCCGCCGCCCCCGCCAACGGTCAAATTTCTCGCTTGAGAGGGAAAAATGGTCCAACTCACAAAAAGATTTGGCAAGATCGCCAGCACGCATTCGGTACCTAATCTCCTGAATCTCCAGGTCGATTCGTACCGGAAATTCCTGCAGCTTGACGTTCCTCCGGCTAGCCGCGCCGATGAGGGACTGGAAGGCGTGTTCAGGTCCGTGTTCCCCATCGAGGACTTCAACCGGACCGCCAGCCTTGAGTACGTTAGTTACGAGGTTGGCACTCCCAAATTCGACGAGGCGGAATGCATCGCCAAGGGCCTCACCTTTGAGGCGCCCATCCGCATTACCGTTCGTCTTGTTGTCTATGACGTGGATGAAGAGACGGAAAGCCGCACCATCCGCGACATCAAGGAACAGGATATCTATTTCGGCACGTTGCCGCTTATGACCGACAAGGGTACCTTTATTATTAATGGTACCGAGCGCGTCATCGTCAACCAGCTCCAGCGTTCACCCGGCATCATCTTTGAGCACGACTCCGGCAAGAGCCATTCTTCCGGCCGCGTGCTCTATAGCAGCCGCATCATCCCCATGCGCGGTTCTTGGCTCGATTTTGATTTCGACCATAAGGACATCCTGTATGTCCGCATTGACCGCCGCAGAAAAATGCCCGCAACCATCCTTTTCAAGGCGATGGGAATGTCCAAGCAGGACATCCTCAACTACTTCTATGAAAAGGAATACTACGTTATCGGCGACGGCAAGCTGCAGCGCGAAGTCGAAGCCGACAAGTTTTGCAAGGAAGCCGCGTTTGTCGACATCGTCAACAGCGAAGGCGACGTGCTCGTCAAGGCTGGCAAGCCCCTCACCAAGCGTGTCCATAAGAAGATGGTCCGCGATGGCGTTAAAGCCTATGAGGTGGACCCGGCCATGCTGCCGAACATGTTCCTCGCCGAGGACATCTTCGACGCCGAAAGTGGCGAGGTTCTCGCCGAGGCTGGCGAAGAAATGCACGCCGAGCTGGTGGAGAAGTTCCTTGAAGCCGGTGTGACCCGTCTGCCCGTGCTCTACACCCGTGGCACGGACGTCTCGTCCTCCATGCGCGATACGCTCATGCTGGACAAGACCACGGACATGTCCTCCGCGCAGATTGAAATCTACCGCCGTCTGCGTCCCAGCTCTCCGCCGACCCCGGAGATTGCCGGAACGTTCTTTGAGAACCTGTTCCGCAACGCCGACTACTACGACCTCTCCGCCGTTGGCCGTTACAAGCTCAACACCCGTCTGGGCATTGATGAGCCGCTGGAACTGCGTACCCTGACCAACGAGGACATCCTCAAGGCCATCACCACGCTGTGCCAGCTCAAGGACTCCCACGGTCCCGCCGACGACATCGACCACCTCGGCAACCGCCGTGTGCGTCCCGTTGGCGAACTGGTGGAGAACCAGTACCGCATCGGCCTCGTCCGCATGGAGCGCGCCATTAAGGAGCGCATGAGCCTGCAGGAAGTGGCCACTCTGATGCCGCACGACCTCATCAACCCCAAGCCGGTCGCTGCGGTGCTCAAGGAGTTCTTCGGTACTTCTCAGCTCTCGCAGTTCATGGACCAGACCAACCCGCTTTCCGAGGTCACCCATAAGCGCCGCCTGTCCGCTCTCGGACCCGGTGGCCTGACCCGTGAGCGTGCTGGCTTCGAAGTCCGTGACGTGCACACCAGTCACTATGGCCGTATTTGCCCCATCGAAACGCCTGAAGGCCCGAACATCGGTCTGATCGTTTCGCTGACCACGCATTCCAAGGTCAATGACTTCGGCTTCATCGAGACGCCGTACCGTATCGTCAAGGACGGTCACGTGACGGACGAAACCCGCTACATGGACGCCTCTCAGGAGTCGGATCAGGTGGTGGCGCAGGCCAACGCGCCTCTCGATGAGAACAAGAACTTCGTCAACGATATGGTCAACGCCCGTATCCGCGGTGAAGTGACGGTTGTGCCCAAGGAAGAAGTCACGGCCATGGACATCTCGCCCAGCCAGATCGTTTCCGTGTCGTCCGCGCTTATTCCGTTCCTGGAGCATGACGACGCGAACCGCGCTCTGATGGGTTCGAACATGCAGCGTCAGGCTGTGCCGCTGCTGCGCAGCGAGCGTCCCCTTGTCGGTACCGGCATGGAAGACCGCGTGGCGCAGGACTCCGGTAGCTGCCTGCTGGCCGAAGGTGACGGTATCGTTCACTATGCCGACGCCCAGCGCGTTGTCATGGCCTACGACGATCCGGCCATCGGTCACAATTCCGGCGGCTGCAAGTCCTACGACCTGCTGAAATATCATAAGTCCAACCAGAGCAGTAGCTTTGGCCAGAAGCCCACGGTTGTCCCCGGACAGCGTGTGAAGAAGGGCCATGTGCTTGCTGACGGACCGGCCATCAAGGACGGCGAGCTGGCGCTCGGCAAGAACCTTGTGGTCGCGTTCATGCCCTGGTGCGGATATAACTTTGAGGACTCCATCCTCATCTCCGAACGGATGGTGAAAGAGGACGTCTTCACTTCGGTACACATCGAGGAATTTGAACTCGTTGCCCGAGACACCAAGCTCGGACCGGAGGAAGTCACCCGCGATATCCCGAACGTCGGCGAGGACATGCTGAAGAACCTCGACGAGTCCGGCATCATCCGCATTGGTGCGCGCGTAGAACCCGACGACATCCTCGTCGGTAAAATCACCCCCAAAGGTGAAACGCAGCTCACCCCCGAAGAGAAGCTCCTGCGAGCCATCTTCGGCGACAAGGCGCGCGACGTCAAAAACACCTCCCTCAAGGTTCCGCCGGGAATGGAAGGTGTGGTCATTGACGTCAAGGTCTTCAACCGCCGCTCCGGCGAGAAGGACCAGCGCACCAAGAACATCGAAGACTACGAACTTGCCAAGCTCGACCGCAAGGAAGAGCAGCACATCGCCGCCCTTGTGGACTCCACCCGCGAAAAGCTTCGCGACGTGTGCCTCAACAAGCAGGTGAGTGCGAACATCAGCGGCAAGCGCAAGGGTGAAGTGCTCGTTGAGGCCGGTCAGGTTATGACCGAAGACGTCCTCTTCGAGCTGCCGCTCAAAAAGCTTGCCGGTGTGTTCAAGGACAAGGATACCAATGATGCCGTCATGGCCATGCTGGATGCCTACGACCGTCAGGTCATGTTCATTCGCGAAGCCTACGACATCAAGCGCGAGAAGGTCACCGAGGGTGACGACCTGCCTCCGGGCGTGATCAAGATGGTCAAGGTCCACCTCGCTGTGAAGCGTAAGCTGAACGTGGGTGACAAGATGGCTGGTCGCCACGGCAACAAGGGTGTTGTTTCCAACATCCTGCCGGAGGAAGACCTGCCGTTCTTCGCCGATGGCCGCACTGTGGACATCGTGCTGAACCCCCTCGGCGTGCCGTCTCGTATGAATATCGGTCAGATCATGGAGACCCACCTTGGGTGGGCCGCCAAGGAGCTGGGCCGCCAGCTTGCCGAAATGCTCGACAGCGGCGCCCACATGGACGTGCTCCGCAGCGAAGTTAAGGACGTGTTCAGCAACCCGGTCATTGCTGACCTTGTTGACGACCTCGACGACGAATCCCTGCAGGGCGCGGTCAAGAAGCTCCAGAACGGCATCGTGTGTAAGACTCCGGTCTTCGACGGCGCCGAAGAGGATGAAATCTGGAACTGGCTCGAAAGGGCGGACGTGCCCCGAGACGGCAAGATGATTCTCTTCGACGGCCGCACCGGTGAGCCGTTCAAGAACAGGGTGACGGTGGGCGTGATGTACATGCTCAAGCTCCATCACCTTGTTGACGAGAAGATCCACGCCCGTTCCACCGGTCCGTACTCCCTCGTGACCCAGCAGCCGCTTGGCGGTAAGGCCCAGTTTGGTGGCCAGCGTCTGGGTGAGATGGAAGTGTGGGCCCTGGAGGCCTACGGCGCAGCGTACCTGCTTCAGGAGTTCCTCACCGTCAAGTCTGACGACGTGAGCGGCCGCGTGAAGATGTACGAACGGATCGTCAAGGGCGATAACTTCCTCGAAGCCAACCTGCCCGAGTCGTTCAACGTTCTGGTCAAGGAGCTGATGGCTCTGGGACTGGACGTGAAGCTGCACCAGGACGAACCCGTCCGCAAGCAGCTGCCGACCAAGGCGGAATAAGAGCGTAACCGGGGCAGGTGCAGCACGCGCCTGCCCCGGATGAAACTTTAACAACTAGTACCGCGAGGTAGATCAATGTCTTTGGATGATCTGTTCGCAACGCGAGGGGCTGCCGCAGACGGTCAGGCGAGCCGTATGCTGAAGTCCATCCAGATTGCCCTGGCGTCGCCGGAAAAGATCAGGGAATGGTCCTTCGGCGAAGTCAAGAAGCCTGAGACCATCAACTACCGGACCTTCAAGCCCGAACGCGACGGCCTGTTTTGTGCCAAGATCTTCGGTCCTGTGAAGGACTATGAGTGTAACTGCGGTAAATACAAGCGCATGAAGCACCGCGGCATCGTCTGCGAAAAATGCGGTGTTGAAGTCATTGCGTCCAAGGTGCGCCGCGAGCGCATGGGCCACATCGATTTGGCCGCGCCCGTTGCCCATATCTGGTTCCTCAAGACCCTGCCCTCCAAGATCGGTACCCTGCTCGACATGACCATGGCCGACCTTGAGAAGGTTCTGTACTTCGATTCCTTCCTGGTCATGGACCCCGGTCAGACCAGCCTGCAGAAGCATCAGATCATTTCTGAGGAGCAGTACTATCAGGTCATGGACCACTACGGCGAAGACGCTGTAGAGGTCGGCATGGGCGCCGAGGCCATCAAATCTCTGCTCGAAGAGCTGGACCTGCAGACCCTGCGGACCCAGCTGCGTGAAGAGACCCGGACCACGCGCTCCCAGACCAAGAAGAAGAAGCTCACGAAGCGCCTCAAGATTGTCGAGGCCTTCCTTGAGTCCGACAATAAGCCCGAGTGGATGATCATGGACGTTGTTCCTGTCATTCCGCCCGAGCTGCGTCCTCTGGTGCCTCTGGACGGCGGCCGCTTTGCGACCTCCGACCTGAACGACCTGTACCGCCGCGTCATCAACCGTAACAACCGCCTCAAGCGCCTCTTGGAGCTTGGCGCTCCGGATATCATTATCCGGAACGAAAAGCGTATGTTGCAGGAATCCGTTGACGCGCTGTTCGACAATGGCCGCCGTGGCCGTGCCATCACCGGCACCAACGGCCGCCCCCTGAAGTCCCTGTCTGACATGATCAAGGGTAAGCAGGGCCGCTTCCGTCAGAACCTGCTCGGTAAGCGTGTCGACTACTCCGGCCGTTCCGTCATCACCGTGGGCCCGCACCTGAAACTGCATCAGTGCGGTCTGCCCAAGAAGATGGCTCTGGAGCTGTTCAAGCCCTTCATCTACTCCAAGCTGGAGGCGAGGGGACTGGCCAGCACCATCAAGAGCGCCAAGAAGATGGTTGAGCGTGAGGATTTGGTGGTGTGGGATATCCTCGAAGAGGTTGTCCGCGAATACCCCATCCTGCTCAACCGCGCGCC
The DNA here is from genome assembly GCF_054657395.1 of Desulfobaculum senezii. Taxonomy (NCBI): domain Bacteria; kingdom Pseudomonadati; phylum Thermodesulfobacteriota; class Desulfovibrionia; order Desulfovibrionales; family Desulfovibrionaceae; genus Desulfobaculum; species Desulfobaculum senezii. The sequence continues at coordinate 1,127,684 of NZ_BAAHYU010000003.1, forward strand.
CACGCTGCATAGACTCGGTATTCAGGCCTTTGAGCCCACCCTTGTTGAGGGTAAGGCCATCCGCCTGCATCCGCTGGTCTGCGCCGCGTACAACGCGGACTTTGACGGCGACCAGATGGCCGTCCACGTTCCGCTTTCCGTGGAAGCACAGATCGAGTGCCGTGTTCTGCTTATGAGCACCAACAACATCCTGTCTCCGGCCAACGGTTCGCCTATCATTGTGCCGTCTCAGGATATCGTTCTCGGCCTGTACTACATGTCCTGCATGCGCTCCTTCCAGCGCGGCGAGGGCAAGGTGTTCCCGGACAAGTGGGAAGTCATTTCCGCGGTGGACGCCGGTGCTGTCAGCGAACATGCCCGCATCAAGGTGCGCATGGACGGCGAGCTTGTGGAAACCACCCCCGGCCGCATCCTCCTCAGCGAGCTGCTGCCCGAGGGCGTTCCCTTCGAGCTGGTCAACTGCGTGCTGGACAAGGGCAACATCAAGCGCCTTGTGGGCGAGACCTACCGTCACGCCGGAACCAAGGCGACGGTCATCCTTTGTGACCGTATCAAGAACTTCGGTTACGAGTACGCCACCCGTGCGGGTGTGACCGTTGCTGTTCAGGACCTCAAGATTCCTGAACGCAAGGTCCGCATCCTGGGCGACGCACAGGACGAAGTGGACTCCATTGAATCCCAGTACCGTGATGGTATCATCACGCGTACAGAGAAATACAACAAGGTCATCGACGTCTGGACCAAGTGCACCAACGACATCTCCCGCGAGATGATGCAGGCCATGTCCATCGACGTCGTTACCGACCCGAAGACCGGCAAGACCGAGGAAAATCCCTCCCTCAACCCGATCTTCATGATGGCGAACTCTGGTGCTCGTGGTAACCAGGACCAGATGCGCCAGCTGGCAGGTATGCGTGGTCTGATGGCTAAGCCTTCGGGCGAAATCATCGAGACGCCGATTACCTCCAACTTCCGCGAAGGCCTCTCCGTGTTGCAGTTCTTTAACTCCACTCACGGTGCTCGTAAGGGCCTTGCGGATACCGCGCTCAAGACCGCGAACTCCGGTTACCTGACCCGCCGACTCGTCGACGTTGCTCAGGATATGACCGTCAGCGAAATGGATTGCGGCACGGTGGACGGTCTGGAAATGACCGACCTCATCAAGGCCGGCGAAATCCAGGAAAAGCTGTCCAACCGCGTGCTTGGCCGCGTGACGCTGCACCCCGTGCATCATCCGGACACCGGCGAGGAGATTATCCCCGCAGGTTCCCTCATCGACGAGAAGCTTGCGCAGCTCATCGACGAGACGGGCGTGTCGTCCATGACGATCCGTTCCGGCCTGACCTGCCAGAGCGAGCACGGCGTTTGCGCCATGTGCTACGGCCGCGACCTTGCTCGCGGACATCTGGTCAACGTCGGCGAGACGGTCGGCATCATCGCCGCCCAGTCCATCGGCGAGCCGGGAACGCAGCTGACGATGCGTACCTTCCATATCGGTGGTACCGCATCCAAAGAAATCGAACAGTCCTCGCACATTGCGACCCATCCGGGCCGCGTGACCCTGTCCCGTGTCAAGACGGTTAAGAACCGCGACGGCATGTACATGGTCCTCGGCAAGTCCGGTCAGGTCGGCGTTGTTGACGACGAGGGCCGCGAGCGTGAAAAGCACGTCCTGCCTTCTGGCGCTGTGCTGCACGTTGTGTCCGAACAGGAAGTGAAGAAGGGCGAACTGCTCGCCGAGTGGGACCCCTTCAACGAACCGTTCGTCACCGAAGTCGGCGGCTCCATCAAGTTCAACGACATCATCGAGGGCAAGACCTATCAGGAGAACGTGGACGAAACCACGATGAAGGCCTCTCAGACCATCATCGAGTACCGTTCCACCAACCTCCGTCCGTCCATCTCCGTCGTGGATGAGGACGGCAACGTGAAGATGCGTCCGGGCAGCTCCATCCCGGCCACGTACTCGCTGCCGGTCGGCGCCATTATCATGGTGCGCGACGGTGACGACGTCATGGCTGGCGACGTGCTCGCACGTAAGCCGCGTGAGTCCTCCAAGACCAAGGACATCGTCGGTGGTCTGCCGCGCGTTGCGGAACTCTTTGAAGTCCGTAAGCCCAAGGACCTCGGCGTCGTCTCCGAAGTGGACGGCATTTGCAGCTATGGCCCGGAAACCAAGGGCAAGCGCAAAATCATCGTCACCCCCGAAACCGGCGAGCCGCGTGAATACCTCATTCCGAAGGGTAAGCACGTTACCGTCACCGAGGGCGACTTTGTTGAAGCGGGCGAACTGCTCACCGAGGGCAGCGCCGACCTGCACGACATCCTCAAGATTAAGGGTGAGAAGCACCTCGCCAACTACCTTGTGGACGAAATTCAGGACGTGTACCGCTTCCAGGGCGTTGGCATCAACGACAAGCACATCGAAATCATTGTGCGTCAGATGCTGAAGAAGGTGAACGTCGTCGATACCGGCGAGACCCACTTCCTCGTTGGCGAGCACGTGGACAAGACCAAGTTCCACGCCGAAAACGCCAGCGCCATCGCTCAGGGCCTCAAGCCCGCCGTCGCCGAACCGCTGGTTCTGGGTATCACCCAGTCCTCGCTGTCCACGGAGTCCTTCATCTCCGCGGCATCCTTCCAGGAGACCACCAAGGTCCTCACGGAAGCCTCGCTGCAGGGTAAGGACGACAACCTGCGCGGTCTCAAGGAGAACGTCATTGTTGGTCGCCTCATCCCGGCTGGTTCTGGTTACCGCCGGTACATGGACGCCGACATTGCTGTTCCCGAGCAGTCCGAGCGCGCCGACAAGTTCCTTGAGGAGCTTGAAAGCGATCCGCTGCTCATCGAATCTCGATAGAAGCAGGGCACTTGAAGAAATGGGCGGAGGGAGTTGGCTCCCTCCGCCTTTTTTGGTATAAAGACCTGTCTTGCGGTGTGGGAAAAAAGATTTCCCAATACGCTTGACAAATGTGCTCGTGTGGGATTATCAAACCCGAGCTTTCGAACATAAACCGCCTTCCGCACTTGCGGGAAGGTGAGCGTCCACGCGCAATGACCTACGGGTCCTCTGGTGATGGAAGATATAACTTCGTAGGAAAGCGAGGGGAGTCTTCCCCTCGCTTTTTTTTATACTGTTTAGGTGTTTAGCGTCGAATGGCCGGGTGCCCGGGACCAGAGAGACGCTGTCGGAGGACCGGGTGGGCGCGACATATAACGCAAAACCCGTACCCGGGACCCAAAATACGACGGAGGAACTGAATGCCTACCATTAACCAACTTGTCCGCGGTGCTCGTAAGAAGCGCACGAAGAGCAAGAAGACTCCTGCTCTTCAGGCTTGCCCTCAGCGCCGTGGCGTGTGTACCCGCGTGTACACCACTACCCCGAAGAAACCGAACTCCGCTCTGCGTAAGGTTGCCCGTGTGCGCCTGACCAACGGTATTGAGGTGTCTTCTTACATTCCTGGTGAGGGCCACAACCTGCAGGAACACTCTGTGGTGCTTATCCGCGGCGGTCGTGTCAAAGACTTGCCCGGTGTGCGTTACCACATTGTCCGTGGCTCCCTCGATACGGCCGGTGTTGCTGACCGTCGACAGGGCCGTTCCAAATACGGCGCCAAGCGACCGAAGTAAGCTGGGAGAATTAAGTAATGCCGAGAAAAGGTCCCGTACCAAAAAGAGAAATTCTGCCTGATCCGAAGTTCAACAGCGTGCTTGCTTCCAGGTTTATCAATCGCCTGATGCGCGACGGTAAGCGTAGCATTGCTGAGAAGGTTTTCTACTCCGCTCTCGACACCCTTGCCGAGAAGTCCGGTGAAGAGCCGATCAAGGCGTTTGAAAAGGCTCTGGACAACGTGAAGCCGCAGCTGGAAGTCAAGTCCCGCCGTGTTGGTGGCGCGACCTACCAGGTGCCGATGGAAGTCCGCCCCGACCGTCAGGTCGCGCTGGCTATCCGCTGGCTCATCACCTACGCCCGCTCCCGTGGCGAGAAGGGCATGACCGCCCGCCTCACCAACGAACTGCTGGATGCTTACGGCAACCGCGGTGGCGCAGTGAAGAAGAAAGAAGATACCCACCGCATGGCCGAAGCCAACAAGGCTTTTGCCCATTACCGCTGGTAGTATTGGAGTAAGAAAGTGGCACGCAAAGTCCCCATCAAAAAACAGAGAAACATCGGTATCATGGCCCACATCGACGCGGGCAAAACCACGACTACCGAACGTATTCTCTTTTACACTGGTGTTTCCCACAAGATCGGCGAGACCCATGATGGCGAGTCCACGATGGACTGGATGGAGCAGGAGCAGGAGCGAGGCATCACCATTACCTCCGCTGCGACCACCTGTTTCTGGAAGGAACATCGTATCAACATCATTGATACTCCCGGCCACGTTGACTTCACCATGGAAGTTGAGCGCGCACTGCGCGTGCTTGACGGCGCTGTGGCTGTGTTCGACGCCGTTTCCGGTGTTGAGCCCCAGTCCGAGACGGTGTGGCGTCAGGCTGACCGCTACAACGTCCCCCGCATCGCCTTCGTCAACAAGATGGACCGCATCGGCGCTGACTTCTTCCGTTGCGTCGAGATGCTGAAGGATCGCCTTGGTGCCAAGGCTGTTCCGCTGCAGCTGCCCATCGGCAACGAAGACCAGTTCCGTGGAATGGTCGACCTCATCACCGGTCAGGCTATGCTGTTTGACGACGAGACCCGCGGCGCTGAATTCGCCGTTGAGCCCGTCCCTGCCGATCTGCAGGAACAGTACGAGACCCTGCGTACCGAGATGATCGAAGCCATCGCGGAAGAAGACGAAGCCCTGATGGACAAATACCTCAACGGCGAAGAGCTGACTGAGGAAGAGATCATCAACGGCATTCGCGTCGCCACCACGAACATGGCCATTGCGCCGGTTCTGTGCGGCACCGCGTTCAAGAACAAGGGCGTTCAGCCTCTGCTCGACGCTGTCGTGAACTTCCTGCCTTCTCCGCTCGACATCGAGCAGATGGTTGGTCACGCTCCCGGCACCGAAGACGAGATCGAGTGCCCCTGTGACGATGACAAGCCCCTCGCCGCTCTGGCGTTCAAGCTTGCCACCGACCCCTACGTTGGTCACCTGACCTTCCTGCGACTCTACTCCGGCACCATCGAGTCCGGTATGACCGTCATCAACGCCGACACCGGCAAGAAGGAACGCATTGGTCGTCTCCTGAAGATGCACGCCAACGATCGCGAGGAAATCAAGTGGGCTGGCGCTGGCGACATCGTCGCTGCTGTTGGCCTGAAGACCGTGTCCACCGGTGACACGCTCTGCGAGCCCGGCAAGGCTGTTGTGCTCGAGTCCCTGGAGATTCCGGATCCGGTTATCCAGGTTGCCATCGAGCCCAAGTCCAAGGGCGACCGCGACTCCCTGTCCGAAGCACTCGTCAAGCTCGCCAAGGAAGATCCGTCTTTCCAGGTGTCCTCCGACGACGAAACCGGACAGACCCTCATCGCCGGTATGGGCGAGCTGCACCTTGAAATTATCGTTGACCGCCTCCTGCGAGAGTTCAACGTTAACGCCAACGTGGGCGCCCCCCGCGTTGCATACCGCGAAACCATCACCAAGGCTGCGAAGGTGGACCACAAGTACGCCAAGCAGAGTGGTGGTCGCGGACAGTACGGCCACGTTGTCATCGAGGTCGAGCCGAATCCCGAACAGGGATACGAGTTCACCAACGCCATCACTGGCGGTGTCATTCCCAAGGAATACATCCCCTCGGTTGACAAGGGCATTCAGGACGCTCTGAAGAACGGCATCATGGCCGGTTACCCGGTTGTGGACGTGAAGGTGAAACTTGTTTTCGGTTCCTTCCACGAAGTCGACTCTTCCGAGCAGGCGTTCTACATCGCCGGTTCCATGGCCATCAAGGAAGCTGCAAAGCAGGCCTCCATGGCTCTGCTGGAGCCCATTATGGCAGTGGAAGTCGTCACCCCCGAGGAATACCTCGGCGACGTGATGGGCGATCTCAACTCTCGCCGCGGCAAGGTGTCCAGCATGGACTCCCGCGCCAATGCCCAGGTCGTTTCGGCCATGGTGCCGCTGAGCGAGATGTTTGGTTACGCCACCGACCTGCGTTCCAACACGCAGGGCCGTGCCAACTTCACCATGCAGTTCGACCACTACGAGAAAGTGCCGAACAGCGTGGCTGAAGAAATCATGAAGAAGAACTAGGGAGTAGTCAGTCATGGCTAAAGCTAAATTTGAGCGCAAAAAGCCTCATGTAAATATCGGTACCGTTGGCCACATTGACCACGGTAAGACCACTCTGACCGCCGCCATCACCAAGGGCTCCGCTCTGCTGCGCGGTGGTGACTTTGTCGCTTTCGACGAAATCGACAAGGCTCCTGAGGAAAAAGAGCGTGGCATCACCATCGCCACCGCTCACGTCGAGTACGAGACCGACCAGCGCCACTATGCACACGTGGACTGCCCCGGTCACGCCGACTACATCAAAAACATGATCACCGGCGCCGCTCAGATGGACGGTGGTATCCTGGTTGTCGCCGCCACTGACGGCCCCATGCCCCAGACTCGTGAGCACATCCTGCTCGCCCGTCAGGTTGGCGTGCCGTCTCTGGTTGTCTTCCTGAACAAGGTTGACCTCGTCGACGACGAAGAGCTGCTGGAACTCGTTGAACTCGAAGTTCGTGAGCTGCTCTCCAAGTACGACTTCCCCGGCGACGACATCCCGGTCATCAAGGGTTCCGCTCTGAAGGCCCTGGAAGCCGAGTCCGCAGACGATGAGGCCCTGAAGCCCATCCAGGAACTCCTGGACGCTTGCGACTCCTACATTCCCGCTCCCGAGCGCGACATCGACAAGCCCTTCCTGATGCCCATCGAGGACGTGTTCTCCATCTCTGGCCGCGGCACCGTCGTGACCGGTCGTGTGGAACGCGGTGTGATCAAGGTTGGTGAGGAAATCGAGATTGTCGGTATCCATGACACCACCAAGACCACCTGCACCGGCGTTGAGATGTTCCGCAAGCTGCTCGACCAGGGCGAAGCTGGCGACAACATCGGCGCACTGCTCCGCGGCGTGAAGCGTGACGAAGTCGAGCGCGGCCAGGTTCTGGCAGCTCCCGGTTCCATCACCCCTCACCGCAAGTTCAAGGCCGAGGTGTACGTGCTGAACAAGGACGAAGGTGGCCGCCACACTCCGTTCTTCTCCGGCTACCGTCCTCAGTTCTACTTCCGCACCACTGACATCACCGGCGTGGTTACCCTTGCCGACGGTGTCGAGATGGTCATGCCCGGTGACAACGCAACCTTCGGTGTTGAGCTTATCGCGCCCATCGCTATGGAGAAGGGCCTTCGCTTCGCCATCCGTGAGGGCGGCCGCACTGTCGGCGCTGGCGTTGTTTCCGAAATCGAGGAGTAAGTCATGGTTTCCATGCAGAGCGATCGCATCAGAATCAAGCTGAAAGCGTACGACTACAGGATTCTGGACAAAGCCGTAGCCGAGATCGTCGACACGGCCCGGAATACCGGCGCCAGCATCGCGGGCCCCATTCCCCTTCCGACCAATATCCACAAGTACACCATTCAGAAGTCGGTGCACGTGGATAAGAAGTCCAGGGAGCAGTTCGAGATGCGCGTGCACAAGCGCCTTCTCGACATTCTCGAGCCCACGCAGCAGACCGTGGACGCGCTGGGTAAGCTCAGCCTCCCCGCCGGCGTGGACGTAGAAATCAAACTCTAGAAAGAGGATATCATGATGGCTAAGACGCTTGGCATCATGGGACGCAAGCTGGGCATGACCCGCATCTTCGGTGACGACGGCACTGCTATCCCCGTCACCGTCGTTGCCGCCGGGCCGTGCCCCATCCTTCAGACGAAGGACGATGCGACCGATAGATACGCCGCTCTTCAGATCGGTTTTGAAGAAGTTGACGAGAAGAAGGCCAATAAGCCCACCAAGGGCCACATGGCCAAGGCAAACCGTGGCTGCTACCGTCACCTCAAGGAAGTCCGCGTGGACTCCATTGAAGGCTACGAGCTCGGCCAGGACCTGACCGTCAGCATGTTTGAGCCCGGAGAGAAAGTTAAGATCTCCGGCACCTCCAAAGGTAAGGGCTTCCAGGGCCCCATGAAACGGTGGAACTTCCGTGGCCTTGCCGCAACTCACGGCGTGGAAAAGGTACACCGTTCCCCCGGTGGCATTGGTCAGTGCGCTTGGCCCGGTAGGGTTTTCAAGGGCAAGAAGATGGCCGGCCAGATGGGCAACAGGAAAGTCACCTGTACTAATGTCGAAGTGCTCGATGTCCGCCCCGAGGACAACCTGCTCATCCTCAAAGGTCAGGTTCCCGGTCCTAAGAACGGCCTTGTGATGGTCCGCAAGCAGTAATGAGGATGATATCATGGCTGTTTTGAAGATATACGACCAGGAAAAGAAGGAAGTAGGCGAGCTGACCCTCGCTTCCGAGGTCTTCGAGGTTCCGGTCAAGCCCGAAATCTTGAACCTTGTTGTTCGTGCACAGCGTGCGCAGCAGCGCGCTGGCACCCATATGGTGAAAAACCGCGCCCTGTCTCGCGGCGGCGGTGCGAAGCCTTGGCGCCAGAAGGGCACCGGTCGCGCACGCGCCGGCTCCCTGCGCAGCCCCATCTGGAAGGGTGGTGGCACCACGTTCGGCCCTCAGCCCCGCAGCTACGAGTTCAAGGTGAACAAGAAGGTTCGCCGTCTCGCTCTGCGTATGGCCCTGTCCGCCAGGGTTGCTGAGGAGAGCATGACGGTGCTTAAGGGCTTCGAATTGAAGGAAGTGAAGACCAAGGAATTCGCGCAGATTCTCAAGAACCTGGGCCTCAAAAAGGCCTTGATTGTTACCAATGGCGACGATAAGGTTCTGGGTCTCTCCGCACGCAACATTCCCGGTATCACCATCCTTCCGCAAGCCCAGCTCAATGTCTACGACGTGCTCAGGCACAACCAGCTCATCATGCTGGAAGATGCCGCTAAGGCCGTCGAAGAGAGGTTGAAGTAATGGATTACACGAAGGTTATCATCAAGCCGCTCATCTCTGAGAAGGCCGCCGAAATGCACGAAGCAGGCAACCAGGTTGTCTTCTACGTGCACCCCGAGGCCAACAAGATTGAGATCGCCAAAGCGGTTGAGAAGGCATTCGATGTGAAGGTTACTGGCGTGAACGTTGTTCGTCGCCGTCCCCGTGTCCGCAGCCGCTTCGGCCGTCGCGTCGGGACGGAATCCGGCCACAAGAAGGCCTACGTCACCTTGGCCGAAGGCCATAAGATCGAACTGTTCGAAGGAGTCTAGGCATGGCAGTGCGCAAATTGAAACCCACTTCTCCGGGTCGCCGCTTCCAGACGATCTCCACCTTCGAGGAGATCACCAGCACGACCCCTGAGAAATCCCTGACCAAGGGCCTGACCAAGAAGAGCGGACGCAACCACTTTGGTCGCGTCACCTCCAGGCGCCGCGGTGGCGGGCACAAGCGTTTGTACCGCGTGATTGACTTCAAGCGGAACAAGGTCGACGTGCCGGCCAAGGTCGCTACCATTGAGTACGACCCCAACCGTAGCGCGCGCATTGCCCTCCTGCATTATGCTGACGGCGACAAGCGCTACATCCTGGCCCCTGTGGGCATCAAGGTTGGCGACACCGTGCAGGCTGGCGAGAATGCCGACATCAAGGCCGGCAACGCTCTGCCCCTGTTCCGTATCCCTGTTGGTACCACGGTTCACAACATTGAGCTGCAGCCCGGCGTGGGCGGCCGTTTTTGCCGCGCCGCCGGTACGTATGCCCAGCTCGTTGCTAAGGAAGGCAAGTACGCCCTGCTGCGTATGCCCTCCGGCGAAGTCCGCAACGTGCTGGCTACCTGCTGCGCCACCATCGGCCAGGTTGGCAACGTCCACCACGAGTCCGTGACCGTCGGTAAGGCTGGTCGCTCTCGCTGGCAGGGCCGTCGCCCCGAAGTCCGTGGCGTTGCAATGAACCCCGTTGACCACCCCCTCGGTGGTGGTGAGGGTCGTAGCTCCGGTGGTCGTCATCCCGTTACCCCCTGGGGTAAGCCGACCAAGGGTTACAAGACTCGTAACAAGAAGAAATCCTCTTCCCGGCTCATTATTAAGCGCCGCGGTGAGAAATAGGAGTTGTCATGCCTAGGTCGCTGAAAAAGGGTCCTTTCATTGATGACCACCTGATGAAGAAGGTTGTTCAGGCAGGCGAGACGGGCGACCGTCGCGTTATCAAGACCTGGTCGCGTCGCTCCACGATCTTCCCCGAAATGGTTGGTCTGACTTTTGCCGTTCATAATGGCCGCAAGTTCATCCCCGTGTTCGTGAGCGAAAACATGGTCGGGCACAAGCTCGGCGAGTTCGCCCCGACCAGGACGTACTTCGGTCATGCTGCGGACAAGAAAAGCAAGGCCAAACGATAAAGGGTTAAGGTGACTTCGATGGAAACCAGAGCTGTTGCCAAGCATACGCGTATCTCCGCACAGAAGGCTCGTCTCGTTGCTCGCAACGTTGAGGGCCGCTCCGTGGAGGACGCAATCAATATTCTGACTTTTACGCCCAAGAAGGCCGCGAAGCTGATCAATAGGGTCCTTCACTCTGCTGTTGCCAATGCTGAGCAGACCGGGGTGGAAGTCGATAACCTGGTTGTGAAGCAGGTGATCGTCAATGAGGGTCCGACCCTCAAGAGGATCATGCCCCGAGCCATGGGGCGCGCGAACCGAATCCTGAAGCGCACCAGCCACATCACTGTGGTTGTGGCCGAGGCCTAAGGAGGCAGAAGTGGGTCAGAAAGTACATCCCTACGGATTCCGGTTGGGCTACAATAAGAATTGGTTGTCCCGCTGGTTCGCGAACAAGAACTACGCGGACAACGTTTTCGAAGACGACCAGATCCGTAAGTTCGTTAAGAAAAAACTCTATCACGCCGGTATTTCCCGCCTGGAGATCGAGCGCGCTGGCGGCAAGGTCCGCCTGCTCGTCTTCACCGCTCGTCCCGGTATCGTTATTGGACGTAAGGGCGTAGAGATCGAGAAGCTGCGCGGTGAGCTGCGTCATAAGTTCGGTCGCGACTTCGCCATTGAGGTGAACGAAGTGCGCCGTCCCGAGACGGATGCCCAGCTTGTTGCAGAGAACATCGCTCTCCAGCTTGAGCGTCGAGTTGCCTTCCGCCGCGCTATGAAGCGTACTGTGAGCATGGCTCGCAAGTTTGGCGCAGAGGGCATCAAGATCAACTGCGCTGGCCGCCTGGCCGGTGCTGAGATCGCTCGCACTGAGTGGTACCGCGAAGGCCGTGTGCCTCTGCACACCCTGCGCGCCGATCTGGACTACGGCTTTGCCGAAGCCCACACCACCTATGGTGTCATCGGCGTGAAGGTCTGGATCTTCAAGGGTGAAATTCTGGATCAGGAAGGTGAATAGTCATGCTTTCTCCGAGAAAGACTAAATTCCGTAAGCGCCAGAAGGGCCGTCTGCGTGGCAAAGCCACCCGCGGCAACACTGTTGCTTTCGGTGAAATCGGCCTGAAGGCGCTGGAGCACGGCAAGCTCACCAACCAGCAGATTGAATCCGCTCGTGTGGCCATGATGCGTCACATCAAGCGTGGCGGTAAGGTCTTTATCCGTATTTTCCCGGACCAGGTCCTTACCTCCAAGCCTGCCGAAGTGCGTCAGGGTAAAGGTAAAGGTGCTCCTTCCGGCTGGTACGCTCCCGTCAAGCCTGGCAGGATCATGTACGAAATCAAGGGTGTTGACTTGGCTCTGGCCAAGGAAGCCCTGGTCAGGGCATCGCATAAGCTGCCCATCAAGACCGCCATTGTTGTCAGGGAGGGCCTGTAATGACTGCCAAAGAACTCCGGGAACTGTCCGTTTCCGAGCTCAATGAGAAACTCGGCGAGTTTCGGCAGGAGCTGTTCAACCTTCGTTTTCAGCATGCCACGGCCCAGCTGGAGAATACCCAGCGTATTCCCGAGGTGAAGAAGGCCATCGCGCGTATTCTCACCATCCTTCGCGAAAAGGAAACTGGAGCGTAAGCAATGTCTGAAGTGAAGAATTCCAACAAGCGTATGCTGACCGGCATCGTTGTCTCCGACAAGAACGACAAGACCATTGTCGTTCGTGCGGAGACCCTGGTAAAGCATCCTCTGCTGAAGAAGTATATCCGTCGCCGCAACAAGCTCATGGCACACGATCCCAACAACGATTGCAAAGTTGGGGATAAGGTGCAGATCGTCGAGCATCGCGCACTGAGCGCTCGTAAGCGGTGGCATCTCGTCAACATCGTTGAAAAAGCCGTCTAGGAGCTTACAAGATGATTCAGGTCGAATCCAAGCTCGACGTTGCGGATAACTCCGGCGCCAAGAAGGTGTCCTGCATCAAGGTGCTCGGCGGCAGCCGTCGTCGTTATGCATCCGTTGGCGACATCATTATGGTTTCCGTTAAGGAAGCCATGCCCCACTCCAAGGTGAAGAAGGGTGATGTCATGCAGGCGGTCGTCGTTCGAACCAAAAAAGAAGTTGGTCGTCCGGACGGAACCTACATTAAGTTCGACAACAACTCCGCCGTTCTGCTGAACAAGCAGAATGAGCCTGTCGGGACCCGTATTTTCGGCCCCGTGGCACGTGAGCTGCGTCAGAAGAACTTTATGAAGATCGTCTCCCTGGCGCCCGAAGTGCTCTAGAGGTTTGCCCCATGAAAAAGTTCAAGATCCGCAAAGATGACAAAGTCATGGTCATCGCCGGTAAGGATAAGGGCAAGGTCGGTAAGGTGCTCAAGATCATGCGCAAGAAAGACAAGGTTCTTGTCGAGAAAGTGAACATGATCAAGCGCCATACCAAGGCCAACCCTTACACCCAGCAGGCCGGTGGCATCATCGAAAAGGAAGCGCCCGTTGCAATTTCCAACGTGGCCGTGATTTGCGATGCATGCACCAAGCCGACCCGCATCGGGTACAAGGTGACTGCAGACGGAAAGAAAGTCCGCTTCTGCAAAAAATGTAACGAAATCATCGACTAGGGGAGCATCCATGACTCGTCTTGAGAAAGTATACAATGAGAAGGTTGCTCCCGCCCTGCAGAAAGAGTTCGGGTACAAGTCGCCCATGCAGCTCCCCGAGCTGAAGAGCGTGAGCCTGAACATCGGACTGGGCGAAGCCAGCCAGAACAATAAGCTCATTGAGGATGCCGTTGAAGAGCTGAGCCGCATTGCCGGCCAGCGTGCCGTCCCCACCCGCGCCAAGAAGTCCATTGCGGCCTTCAAGCTGCGCGAGGGTATGGCCATCGGCTGCCGCGTGACCCTTCGTGGCGATCGCATGTGGGACTTCTTCGACAAGCTGGTCAACTTCGCTCTGCCTCGTGTCCGCGACTTCCGGGGTATCCCGGACCGCGGTTTTGACGGCCGTGGCAACTTTACCCTCGGTATCAAAGATCACACGATCTTCCCCGAGCTGGAAGTTGACAAGGTTGAGCGTGTGAAGGGCATGAACGTGACCGTCGTGACCAGCGCCGGCACTGACAAGGAAGGCAAAGTCCTGCTGCAGATGCTGGGCATGCCTTTCAAGAAGTAATGGAGGAGCGAAGTGTCTCGTAAAGCTCTCATGAATAAGGCTGGCCAGAAGCCCAAGTTCTCGGCCCGCGCCTACAACCGCTGCCCCATCTGCGGACGTCCCCGCGCTTTTATGCGGAAGTTCGGCATCTGCCGTATCTGCTTCCGTAACAAAGCACTTGCCGGCGAACTGCCCGGGGTCCGTAAGTCCAGCTGGTAAGGAGTAACACGATGTCTGTTATTGATCCCATTGCGGATATGCTGACCCGTGTGCGCAACGCCTACCAGGCGTTGCACCAGGAGGTCCTCATCCCCAAGTCCAACATGAAGGAGTCCATCGCGGCCATCATGAAGGACGAAGGATATATCACCGACTACAGCGTTGAGGAGCGTGACATCCGTCTGACCCTCAAATACGCTGACGGCCAGGCCCTGATCGCTGGTATGAAGCGCATCAGCAAGCCGAGCCGTAGAGTCTATGTTGCCTCTTCCGAGATTCCCCGTGTTCAGAACGGCCTCGGAATCTGCGTTCTGTCTACCTCTCACGGTGTGATGGAAGGCACTGTGGCACAGGAAAAGAACGTCGGCGGCGAACTGCTGTTCGAAATTTGGTAGTGAGGAAGGAACATGTCCAGAATCGGTAAAAGGCCTATCGCCGTCCCTTCCGGGGTGGAAATCACGGTCGGCAAAAGCCAGGTTGATGTGAAGGGCCCCAAGGGCTCCCTCTCCACGCCGCTGCATCATAAGATTGAGGTCAAGCAGGAAGGCTCGGAGCTGGTCGTCACTCGTGTCGACGACTCTGGCCTTGCCCGTGCCCAGCATGGCCTTCGCCGCTCCCTCTTGGCCAACATGGTCGAGGGTGTCACTAAGGGCTTCGAAAAGACGCTCGAAGTGGTTGGCGTTGGCTACAGGGTCAATGTTCAGGGCAAGAAAGTTGTCCTGAACGTTGGTTACTCCCACCCGGTCGAGTTCGATCTGCCCGCGGGCATCGAAGCGAAGGCCGAGGGAACCAAGCTGACTATCTCCGGCTGCGACAAGCAGGCTGTGGGCGAAGTCGCTGCACAGATCCGCCGCGTCCGTAAGCCGGAGCCGTACAAGGGCAAGGGCATCAAGTACGTTGACGAGGTCATCCGCCGTAAGGCCGGTAAGTCCGCCAAATAGAGTAGGGTGATACGATGAAAATGACCAAAGAGCAGGCACGCGCCCGCCGCAAGATCCGCATCCGCAAGAAAGTTAGCGGCACTCCGGATCGTCCCAGGCTCTGCGTTTTCCGCTCCAACTTGCATATCTACGCGCAGCTCGTCGACGATGTCGCGGGCGTCACTCTGGCCTCTGCCTCCACTCTTGCTCTGAACAAGAAGGACGGCGAGACCCTGAAGTGCAATAAAGAAGGCGCTGCACGGGTTGGCCAGGAGATCGCAAAGCTGGCTAAGGAAAACAATATCGAGAGCGTGGTCTTTGACCGTGGTGGCTATATCTACCACGGCAAGGTCAAGGCTCTGGCCGACGGCGCCCGAGAGGCCGGGCTTAAATTCTAAGACTGCGGAAGGTAACAATGGAAAAAGGCCCTCGCAGAGACTCCCGTAGGGAGCAGCAGGAAGAACTCGGCCACATTGAGAAGCTTGTCTACCTCAATAGGGTGGCCAAGGTTGTCAAGGGCGGCCGCCGCTTCAACTTCAGCGCACTCGTTGTAGTTGGTGACGGCAAGGGTTCTGTCGGCTACGGTCTCGGTAAGGCAGTGGAAGTCCCAGAGGCTATCCGCAAGGCCACCGAGAAGGCTCGTAAGACCATGAAGCCCGTCGCCCTTGTGGACGGCACGCTTCCTTACGAGACCCTCGGTCGCTTCGGCGCCGCCCGTGTTGTCATGAAGCCCGCATCCAAGGGTACCGGCATCATCGCCGGCGGCCCGGTGCGTGCCGTCATGGAGGCTGTGGGTGTTCACGATATCCTGACTAAGGCCATCGGTACCAACAACCCGCATAACGTGCTTAAGGCTACCGTCGAGGGGCTGACCTCTCTGCGCAGCGCGAAGAATGTCTCCGCACTGCGTGGTAAGGAAGTCAGCACCCCGAGGAAGTAGAGGGAGCGACATGGATAAGATCAAAGTCAGACTCGTTCGGAGCTTGATCGGCTGCACTCCCAAGCAGCGCAAGACCGTCGCTGCCCTGGGCCTGCGCAAGATCCGCCAGGTGAACGAGCTTCCCAAGAACGATAGCACCCTTGGCCAGATCAAGGCTGTGCACCATCTTGTTGAGGTAGTTGAATAATGAGACTTCACGAATTGTACCCCTTCGATGAAGAGCGCAAGAACAGAAAGCGGGTCGGCAGGGGCGCAGGCTCCGGCTGGGGTAAGACATCCGCCAAGGGCCATAAAGGGCAGAACGCCCGCTCTGGTGGTGGTGTCCCCGCTTGGTTCGAAGGTGGCCAGATGCCCCTCGCCCGTCGTCTGCCTAAGCGTGGTTTCAAGAACCGTTTCCGTGAGTCCTACGAGGCTGTGAACCTGGACCGTCTCTTCGCTATGTTCGAAGGGAAGTCCGAGATCACCCTCGACGACATCTATGCCCGTGGTCTGGTCAAGGCTGGTAGCCTGGTCAAGATCCTCGGCAACGGAGAGGCCAAGGCCGCTGTGACGGTTGAGGCACATCGGTTCAGCAAGTCCGCTCAGGAAAAGATTACCGCCGCTGGCGGCACCGCCAAGGCTCTGGAAGGGTAAATAGACGTGGCGCTTACTGGGGTTGAGAATCTCACCAAGTTACCGGAGTTGAAGAAGAAGCTCCTGTGGACGTTCCTGCTGTTGGCGGTTTACCGGATCGGCATTCACGTGCCGACTCCGGGCGTCGACACTGTCGCGCTGCAGGACTTCTTCGATAGCGTTCAGAACACCTTGTTCGGTTTGTTCAACATGTTCTCGGGCGGTGGTTTGAGAAATCTCTCCATCTTTGCTCTTGGGATCATGCCCTACATCTCCGCTTCGATTATCATTCAGCTGCTGACCGTGGTCAGCCCCGAGCTGAAGCGATTGTCGAAGGAAGAGGGGCAGGCCGGACGCAAAAAGATTACCCAGTACACCCGTTACGGGACGGTGCTCATCACCATCGTACAGGGCCTGGGCATCGCAATCGGTTTGGAGAGCATGACCAGCCCCACCGGCGCTCCCGTGGTCCTCGACGCAGGCTGGAGCTTCCGTCTTGTGACCATTATTACCCTTACTGCCGGTACCGTGCTGATCATGTGGATCGGCGAGCAAATCACGGAACGGGGACTCGGAAACGGCATCTCGCTCATCATCTTCGCCGGTATTGTCGCTGGGCTTCCTGGCGCCATTGCCAACACATGGCGACTGATGACCACGAACGAGATGTCCCTGTTCGTGCTGCTGCTGGTACTGGCGCTCATGGCCGGTGTGCTGGCGCTCATCGTGTACATGGAACGTGCGCAGAGGCGCATCCCCATCCAATATGCCAAGCGCATGATGGGTCGGCGGATGTACGGTGGTCAGACCACCCATCTGCCTCTGCGAATCAATACCGCAGGCGTTATTCCTCCCATTTTTGCCTCTTCCATCCTGATGTTCCCGGCAACGCTGGCGAACTTCTCCCGGGTGGAGTGGCTTCAGGAGATTTCCGCCTGGTTCACACCTGCTTCGGTGTTGTATAATGTGCTGTTTATCGGAATGATCTTCTTCTTCTGTTTCTTTTACACAGCCATTATCTTCGACCCGAAGGACATTGCGGACAACATCCGCAAGCAGGGCGGCTTCATCCCCGGCATTCGCCCCGGTGCCAAGACCCACGAGTACATCGATAGGGTTCTGTCCCGGATCACGCTGTGGGGCGCTCTGTATATCGCTGCAGTCTGTGTGCTGCCGATGCTTCTGATTAGCCAGATGCATGTGCCGTTCTACTTTGGCGGCACCAGCCTGCTTATCGTCGTCGGCGTGGCTATGGACTTCATGTCCCAGATCGAGTCGCACCTCATCAACCGTCAGTATGAAGGTTTGATGGGCAAGACGAAGGCCAAGGGACGGCGATAGCATTGAAAAAGTTTCGCGGAATCTTTTTGAAGAACGATGCGGAGATCGCCCTCCTGAGGAAGGCGAACCGCATCGTCTCCGTGATACTTGATGAAATGGGCGAAGCCGTGCGGCCGGGTGTTCCGACCATGCGGTTTGAAAACATCGCTCAGGAAATGTGCAGGAAGTTCGACGTCACGCCCGCTTTCCAGGGCTACGGCGGCTTTCCCTACGCACTGTGCTGTTCCGTCAATGAACAGGTTGTCCATGGGTTCCCGTCTGACCGGGTGCTGGAAGAGGGCGATATCGTCAGCTTTGACATGGGCGTCATTTATGACGGATTCTACGGCGATTCGGCCCGCACCTTCGCGGTGGGAGCTATCCCCGAGGAAACGCAGCGCCTCATTGATGTCACGCGTGAGTCCCTCATGCGTGGCATTGAGCGCGCCGTGGTCGGTAACCGCCTTTACGACGTATCCAAAGCAATCCAAGAATTTGTGGAGCTTAACGGGTATTCTGTGGTAAAGAGGTTTGTCGGGCACGGTATAGGCCGGAATCTTCACGAAAAGCCGGAGGTCCCCAACTTCGTCCCTCGGGGCGCGACGGGGCCGCCGATTAAGGCCGGAATGGTCATAGCGGTGGAGCCGATGGTCTGTTTAGGATCGCCAGATGTCGAGGTCCTGGAAGACAAGTGGACAGCAGTGACAAAAGATCGTAAACTCTCTGCCCACTTTGAACACACTATCGCTCTGACCCACAACGGGCCAGAGATATTGAGCAGAAGCGATCATTAAGGTTCGTGCTTGCATATATACCTTAGTTTCCTGGTTGTCCCGAGGACCGGGGTGCTCAATAAGGAAAGAAGCGGGAGAAGGTCATGAAAGTTAGACCCTCAGTTAAAAAGATGTGCCCGAAGTGCAAGTTGATCCGCCGTAAGGGCGTGCTCCGGGTTATCTGCGAAAACCCCAGGCACAAGCAGCGCCAGGGCTAGGTAAAGGGGATTTATCGTGGCTAGAATTGCAGGTGTTGATTTGCCCAAGAATAAGCGTCTGGACATTGGTCTGACGTACATCTACGGCATCGGTCGCACCACAGCCCTGAAGATTCTGGATTCTACCGGAATCGATTGGACGAGGAAGACCGACGATCTGACCGCTGATGAGGTGAACACCATCCGCAAGGAGATCGAGACCAACTTTAAAGTTGAAGGCGATCTCCGCCGCGAGGTGACCGCCAACATCAAACGCCTGATGGACATTGGCTGCTACCGCGGCCTGCGCCATCGCCGTGGTCTCCCTTGCCGTGGTCAGCGCACCCACACGAACGCTCGTACCCGTAAGGGCCCCAAGCGTTCTGCGGTTGGTAGAAAGAAAAAGTAGTTATCAGTTTGCATCCCCCGCCTAGGGATTCTCCTTGGGGGATGCAGAACTGAACACTTCAGATTTACGGAGAAAGGTTATGGCCAACCCCCGACGCTCCGGGAAAAAGAAAGAGAAGAAGAACGTACCTGCGGGCATTGCCCACATCCAGGCGACGTTCAATAACACTATTGTCACCTTCTCTGATATGAAAGGTAATGTGATCAGTTGGGCGTCCGCTGGTGGCACCGGGTTCAAGGGCTCTCGTAAGAGCACTCCCTTTGCTGCCCAGGTTGCTGCTGAGCGTGCCGCACGCACTGCTCAGGAGCACGGTATGCGTACCGTCGGCATCTTCGTCAAGGGCCCCGGCTCTGGACGTGAGGCCGCTATGCGCGCCATCAACAATGCCGGCTTCAAAGTCAGCTTCATGCGCGACATCACTCCCATTCCACACAATGGGTGCCGTCCGCCTAAACGCCGCAGGGTCTAACCCGGCTGTTCACTAGGAGGAAACGTTTTGGCAAGATACACTGAAGCGAAATGTCGCCTTTGCCGCCGAGAGGGGCAGAAGCTGTTCCTCAAGGGTGACCGTTGCTATACCGATAAGTGCGCTTACGAGCGCCGCCCCTATGTTCCGGGCCAGCACGGTCGCGCACGCAAGAAGACCAGCGACTACGCCATCCAGCTGCGCGAGAAGC
Organism: Desulfobaculum senezii; assembly: GCF_054657395.1. NCBI lineage: Bacteria > Pseudomonadati > Thermodesulfobacteriota > Desulfovibrionia > Desulfovibrionales > Desulfovibrionaceae > Desulfobaculum > Desulfobaculum senezii. The sequence continues at coordinate 1,147,295 of NZ_BAAHYU010000003.1, forward strand.
AGAAAGTGCGCCGTATTTACGGTGTGCAGGAGAAGCAGTTCCTCTCCTACTTCCATCGCGCTGACATGAAAAAGGGTGTGACCGGTACCAACCTGCTCGTCCAGCTTGAAACCAGGCTCGACAACGTCGTGTACCGTCTCGGATTTGCGAATTCCCGCACTCAGGCCCGTCAGCTGGTCCGCCACGGCATCTTCCAGCTCAACGGCCACAAGGTCAATGTCCCCTCCTTGCAGGTCAAGGAAGGCGACGTGATCAACGTGCGCGAAAAGAGCAATAAGATCCCCGTGATCCAGGAAGCCCAGGAAGTGATCGCCCGCCGCGGTTGCCCTGATTGGCTGGAGGTTGATGGAACTGCTCTGAAGGGCACTGTTAAGGCAATGCCTGTCCGCGAGGACATCCAGTTCCCCATCAATGAACAGCTGATCGTCGAATTGTACTCCAAGTAACAGGTGTAGTGATGATCATCCAAGACGGCGACAAATTGATCAACACCCGGAATTGGTCCGAGCTGGTCAAACCAGAGCAGATTGTACGCGACCCCAAGAGCAACGACCGCTATGGCAAGTTCATTTGCGAGCCCTTGGAACGCGGCTTTGGTACGACCATCGGAAATGCCCTGCGCAGAGTTCTGCTTTCTTCGTTGCAGGGCGCCGCAGTTGTAGCGGTGAAGATCGAGGGCATTCAGCATGAGTTTACCACCATGCCGGGTGTGCTCGAGGACATTACGGACATCGTCTTGAACCTCAAGCAGGTCAGGTTCATGATGACCACCGAGGAGCCGCAGCACCTCACCCTCACCGCCGACAAGAAGGGCGAGATCACCGCTGCCGCCATCTCGGAGAACCAGAACGTCACCGTTCTGAACAAGGACCAGCACATTGCCACGCTGACCGAGGACATCCCCTTCAGGGCTGAGCTCGAAGTCAGAATGGGCAAGGGATACGTCCCCGCTGAAATGCAGGAAGGGTTGAGCGACGAAATCGGTCTTATCCGCCTCGACGCCAGCTTCTCCCCCATCAAGAAGGTTGCCTACAGCATTGAGCAGGCTCGTGTGGGTCAGATGACCAACTACGACAAGCTCATTCTGGAAGTCTGGTGCGACGGCTCCGTCATCCCTGAGGATGCCGTGGCTTACAGCGCCAAGATTCTCAAGAACCAGCTGTCGGTGTTCATCAACTTTGATGAGCAGACCTCCGATGAGGAGCAGACTGGATCGCAGGGTGGTGTCGATCTGAACCCCAACCTGTTTAAGAGCATTGACGAGCTCGAGCTTTCCGTTCGTGCTACCAACTGCCTCAAGAGCGCAAACATTCGTTTCGTCGGCGAGCTTGTGCAGCGTTCCGAGGGAGAAATGCTCAAGACCAAGAACTTTGGTCGCAAGTCCTTGGATGAGATTCGCAGGGTCCTTGCCGAAATGGAACTTGAATTCGGCATGACCATTGAGAATTTCGACGAACGCTACCAGGAATGGCTGAAGAGGAAAGAAAGCGATGAGGCATAGAAAAGCCGGAAAGAAACTCAACCGCTCTGCGTCCCACCGCAAAGCGATGTTCCGCAACATGGCCAAGGCCATGATCACGCACGAGTCCATCCGTACCACGGAAGTCCGTGCCAAGGAACTGCGCCGAGTTGTTGAGAAGCTGGTGACGCTTGCTCGTAAGAACGACGTCCCCGCTCGCCGTCAGGCATATAAGGTTCTTGGCAACCACACTCTCGTCAAGCGTCTGTTCGACGAGATTGGCCCCCGTTTTGTCGGTGTCCCCGGCGGCTACACCCGTGTAGTCAAGCTGGGTCAGCCCCGCACGGGCGACTGCGCTCCCATGGCAATCATCGAGTTCACCCGCACCGCTGGTGAAGTTGAGGAGAAGAAGGAAGCGCCCAAGAAGGAAGCCCCTGCAAAGAAGGCTCCCGCCAAGAAGGCCGCCCCTAAGAAGGCTGCTGAAAAGAAAGAGGAGAAGGCCGAAGAGGAGAAGCCCAAGAAGGCTCCTGCCAAGAAAGCCGCTCCTAAGAAAGCTGCCGCCAAGAAGGAAGAGAAGGCCGACGAGGAGAAGCCCAAAAAGGCTCCTGCTAAGAAGGCCGCTCCCAAAAAGGCTGCCGCCAAGAAGGACGAAGAGAAGAAGGAAGACTAGCTCTTCACTCTCTCCCTTCACCTTACGTATAGAACAGGCCCCTCGGGGCCTGTTTTTTTTGGTTTGTCGTGAGGTGGGTGTTTTCCTGCGGTGGCGCGGGACGCTTAGGGCGCGTATCCCTGTGGTTTCGGCCGCGTGGGGGACGCGCTTTTTTGCGGCGCATGGCGGTGACCGGCGGGGCGCTGGGTTCTCTCTGCTGTCGTCAGAGAGAGTCCGGGTGGTTTGGCCGGTCCGGCCGGTCCGGCTGGTCCTGTAGGGGCTGGCGGTGCGGTTGGGTTTGCAGCGGGGCGGGCCGGAGGTGCGGGCTGCACTGAGATGTCCCGAATGGTCCGTTATGGTGCCATGTGTCCCGCACGGGCGACGCCCAAAACGGTGATGCCCACCAATGTTGGCGGGATGGAGGCAGAGCGGGATAGCGAAGCCCGCTGTCCGCGCGGCACAAGGGCTACCCCAGAGGCAGCCCAGAGGCGCCTGCGTCGTGCTTTACGGCGTCAAACCCGCGCCACATTTCCATGCGCCCTGTTTGCGCGCCGATAATGCAGTGCTGGTCGCCTGTGCGGAAGTTCCACAAGGGTTCGTCGCATTGGGTGGTCATGGGCCACGCAAGGGTGAGTTCGGTGAAATAGCGCCAGCGCTTTGCCGCATGAAAACGGTTGATGGCTTCCGGCATCTCTACGCTGATGGAGCGGATGAGGCGCACGCCCATGGGGCAGACGGAGGGGCGCGGGATGGTGTGGCCTTCAAGCGGCGGCATGGCGGCGTAAAAGGTCAGACATCCACTCTCCCACCGGACGGTGAAGTCGCATCCGGCGATGTGTTCGGTTTTGGTGGCGCAAGGGACACTGAGGCGTGCATGGAGGCTCAGCAGACCATGTGGCGTGACGCCAAGATGCGTTTCCACCATATGTCGGACGTTGTGAATGAGGTCCATTCTCTCCCCCGCAGGTCTGTTTCAGTGAATGTATATAGCATGCCCTATATTGCCTGCGGTGTTGGGTCAACCCCTTTTCTGCCCGGTGTGGCCAAACGGCCCAGTTTCCAAACGTTGGCAAATGTATTACGTATTTCCATCATGGACATCAGGAGATTAGAAGCCTTTTCAAAGGTCTATGAATGCCGCAGTTTCTCCCGCGCGGGGCAGGAGCTTTTCCTGTCGCAGCCGACTATTTCGGCGCATGTTTCCGCGCTGGAGGAAGAGCTGGGCGTTCGGCTGTTTGACCGCATGGGGCGCGTTGTGCTGCCCACGCAGGCTGCCGAGATTTTGTACACGCATGCCCAGCAGGTGTTTACCTGTTTGGAGCAGGCCCGCACCGAGATATTGCTGGTGCAGGACCGCGTGGCGGGCAACCTGACTGTGGGTGGAAGCACGATTCCTGCGCATTTTGTGTTGCCGTCGGTGTTTGCGGGGTTTGCCGCCTCGCACCCGGATGTGCGGCTGCACCTGAGCGTGGGTGATACGCGCGACATCATCGCGGGCATTTCGTCAGGGGAGTACCTGCTTGGAATGGTGGGTGCCAAGGCCCCTGCGCCGGACGTTCGGTTTGAGCGCATTCTGGATGACGAACTCATCGTTATTGCCCCGCCCGGCCGGTTTGGCCTGAGTGGCCGGACCGTGCGCCTTGCCGAGGTGCTGGAGGTGCCGTGGGTGATGCGCGAGCAGGGTTCCGGCACGCGCAGGGCGCTGGAAGGCGCGCTGATGCAGCGTGACGTGGACCTGCGCAGCATGCAGGTGGCCGTGGCCGTGGAGAGCACGCAGTCCGTGTTGCACTATGTGCAGGCCGGGCTTGGCGTGTCTGTGACCTCGCGCCTTGCGGCAGGAAGCATGCTGGAGCGTGGCGAGCTGGTTGAGGTAGAGGTGCCGGAGCTTCGCATTGAGCGCAGCTTCTACCTTGCCTACAACGACCGGCGGCACCTGTTCCCGGCCTCGCGCTACTTTATGGAGTACCTGCGGGAGCGTTGCCGCGCGGGCATCGGCGGAGTTCGTCAGGGCGCGTAAGCGTCGCGGAAGGGGGCGCGGAGCCCCACGATTTTTTGTAACCCCAACACAAGACGAGGAAACGTCATGGCCGAGAAAAAGCTGGTCGAGACCGTACGCGCTGCGGGTTGAGCCGCCAAAATTGCTCCGGGGGACTTGGAGCAGGTTTTGGCGGGGTTGACGCAGCGCCCGGATGACCGGCTATTGGTCGGTGCCGGGGATAATGAGGACGCGGCTGTACTGCGCTTTCCCGCGGGGAAGGCCATGGTGCAGACCGTGGATTTCTTAACGCCAGTCGTCAACGATCCGTATCTGTTCGGACGCATTGCAGCTGCCAATGCGCTGTCGGACGTCTATGCCATGGGCGGTGAGCCGTGGTCGGCGATGAATATTGTCTGTTTTCCGGTGAAGAATCTGCCCAAGGAGATGCTCCGCGACGCGCTCCAAGGCGGATATGATGCTATACTGGAAGCCGGAGCCGTTCTTGCCGGCGGGCATAGCGTTGAGGATGAGGAATTCAAATATGGCCTTGCTGTGACCGGATGCATCAATCCGGACCATATGGCCACCAATCGCGGCCTGCGCGCCGGAGACCGCCTGTTGCTGACCAAACCCATCGGCACGGGCGTGCTGGCGACGGCTGTGAAAGGGCGCTGGGAAAACAGCGCGGAACTTGAGGCCTGCCTTGGCCGCTGGGCTGGGCGTCTGAACAAGGCGGGTGGCGAAGCCATCCAGACCTTTGGCCTGCTTGGGGCAACGGATGTCACCGGCTTTGGCCTTGGCGGGCATGTGCTGGAGATGGCGCGTGCGTCCAAGGTTGGCGTGGAGCTGACCCTTGCGGACGTGCCCATTATGGATGGCGCACTGGACCTTGCGGGTATGGGACTTGTGCCCGCCGGCAGCTTTGCCAACAAGAACTTTTGCAGTTCGCAGGTGGCGGTTGCCCATGGCCTTGATGCCGTGCGTGTGGACCTTGTGTTTGATGCGCAGACATCTGGCGGGCTGGTGCTGGCTGTGCCGGAGGAGCGCGTGGAGGCTGTGCAGGCCTTCCTGCGCGAGCGCGGCGACATGGCCGCGTGCATCGGCAGGGTTGTCCCGCGCGAGGACGCGGGCGCCAGCTTGAACATTGTATAAAGGGGAGGAGCGTATGTTGGCGCATTGCAATCACCGTGGGCGAATTGGCGCTGCAACTGTGCGGCGTCAGCCGCGCTGCGTGACGCCATGCGCCGCATACGCTCCTGCCGTGGTCGTGCCTGCTGTGGGTGCGGCTTGATGGCGGGCTGGCTGACGGTGCACGACGCCTCCGGGCGCGGACTCTCCGTGCCTGTGGTCAGTGGGCGAACCCTCGCGCAGGCGGTGTACGTCAGCGGAGAGTGGGAAGCCCCGGCGCTGTGCTCGGGCGTTGGCCGGTGCGGCCTGTGCCGGATGCGCTTTCTTTCTCAGCCGCCGCAGGCGCTGGACGAGGAGGTCCGCCTGCTTGGGCAGGATGCGGTGGACGATGGGTGGCGGCTTGGATGCCGGCATCTCGCCGCGGATGGGATTGAAATCGAAATTCCGGCGCGCCCGCGAGCCCGGGCGGCAAACGGCCAAGGGCATGAAGCCGGCGAGCCCTTGTGCCTTGCTGTGGACCTTGGGACGACCTCGGTCCATTGGTCGGCCCTGCGCGGGGGGCAACGTGTTGCCTCCGGTGTGTTTTTGAACCCGCAGATGGGCGCTGGCAGCGAGATTATGTCCCGGCTGGCCTTTGCCCGGTCGACCAGTGGCGCCGAAGCCATGCGCCGCCTTGTGGTGGAGCGCCTGCAGGAGTGCATTGCGCAGTTGCCTTCCCCCGTTGCCCGCATTGCCCTTGCCGGAAACCCGGCCATGACCTCGCTGCTCTTGGAGCGTCCGTCGGAAGGGTTGTGCGCCGCGCCGTACTGTCTCTCCCACCTCGAAGGGGAAATTGTCCGTGTGGCTCCCGGCGTGCCCCCGGCGTATGTTTTCCCGCACATCGGTCCCTTTATCGGCGGCGATATCACTGCGGGCATGGCGTGGCTGTTGTCAGCCGACACGCCCCCGGAATTCCCTTTCCTGTTTGCGGATATGGGCACGAACGGCGAATTCATCCTTGCCCTGTCGCCTACCGAATTTTTTGCGGCCAGTGTGCCGCTTGGCCCCGCCCTTGAGGGGGTGGGGCTTGATTGCGGCACGGTTGCCGCTCCCGGCGCGGTAACCAGCTTTGCCTTAACGCCGCGTGGGCTCCAGCCTCGCCGCCTTGGAGCGGGCACCACGCGGGGCATCAGCGGCACGGGATACCTCGCCCTGCTGTCGCAGCTGCGTTCCAGCGGGATGATGGACGCTGGCGGGCAGTTTTCGCCTGGAGCAACGCCGCTGGCGCGGGTGCTGTCGCGTGGGCTGCATACCGTTGACGGCGAGGCGCGCCTTGACCTTGGCGAGGGGCTGTATTTGTCCGCATCGGATGTTGAAGAAGTGCTGAAGGTGAAGGCGGCGTTCAATCTTGCCTTTGCGCGGCTGTTGCGCGGAGCAGGGCGGCGCGCCCATGAGCTTGCGGGAATATACCTTGCGGGCGCCCTTGGGGAGCACATGCCGCCGGGCGTCCTTGAGACGCTGGGATTTTTGCCGCCGGGAGCGGGCTCCCGCGTGACCATGGTGGGCAACACCGCCCTTGCCGGGGCCGAGCGCCAATGCGCGGGCATTGTCCTGCGCGAGACCGCGCGCGATGTCTCCACGTTCACCAAGGTGGTGGAATTGTCTGGAGACGCTGAATTCAGCGCGCAATATTTGGCCTGTATGACCTTCGACCACGTGACCCTCCACGCTGACGCCAGCGAGTCGTGACGGGCGGCGCGGTGTCCCTGCGCGTCTCGTTATTGTGCGCCGCACGGGCGCACCTGTTCCTCCCGTCAATCTGGCCGGGGTGACGTCCAGACGGCGTGTGCGTGTCCCTCCCTTTTCTTTTGCCCCTTTCTTTTCGGCAGTCTTTGCCCTGAAGATGTGGTGCAGGCGCGCAAGCCTGCGCGGCCATGGTGTGCGCCTGTGCGCCACGCATGAGCATGAAAAAGCCGCCGTCCCGGTGAATCGGGGCGGCGGCTTGTGCGTGTGGTAAGAGGCGCCAGCGCGGCGGATGCGCTGTGCGCGGGCTGATTTGGGCTTTTCCCACAAGGAGGAATGTCCGGTGTGGGAGAGGAGCGCGGCGGACGCTGTGGGGCGCCGCGCGGCGTACATGCCGGGCGTTGCGCCGGAGGCGCCGGACGCTCCACCCGCCAGCTAGACGGTCTTCCAGTCCTTGATTTGCAGGTCGATGGAGGCCGTGCCGCGGTAGCGGTCAATCTTGGGCGTAAAGGCCAACTGTACGGATGCGCCCTCGATGTGTGGCGGGATATGCTCGGCCTGCCGCCACGCCTTGGCGCTGAGGCAGACGCCGGAGTCCGGTTCCACAAGGTCCAGCTTGACGTGGTTCTTGCCGAACACGCGGCGTCGCTGCACGCGCACTGCGCGGGAGGTGAACACCGGTTCGGCGTTGCCCATGCCGTAGGGCTGGAGGAGTTCCAGTTCCTTGAGCAAGGTGAAATCGATGTCCGCAAAGGCCAGCTCGCCGTCCACGTAAAGGGTGGGGGTGAGTGGCTCATCGCCGCACTGTTTGGCTACGGCGGCGTCAAAGGCGTCCCGCAGGGCGTCCAGATTGGCTTCCTCAAGGGAGAGCCCCGCGGCCTGCTTGTGCCCGCCAAAGCCGAGGAGGGTGTCTGCGCAGTCGCAGAGTCCGGCGTAGAGGTCGAATTCCTTGGTGCTGCGCCCGGAGCCTTTCAGGTGGCCGTTTTCCTGCGTGATGATGAGCGTTGGGCGGTAGTGCGCCTCCACAATGCGCGAAGCCACAATGCCGATGACGCCGGGGTGCCAATCCGGGTGGTAGAGCACCAGCCCGAGGCGGTCCAGCTGCTGTTCGGCTTGCTCCTTGGCCTGCTTGAGGATGGTGTCCTCAGTGGAGCGGCGCTCAGTATTGAGGGTATCCAGCTTGGCGGCAAGGGGGCGCGCGGTGTCGTAGTCTTTGGCCAGCAGGAGCTTCAGGGCGTTTTCCGCTTCGCCGATGCGGCCTGCGGCGTTGATGCGCGGGCCAAGGCCAAAGCCCACCTGACCTGCGCCAAGGGCGGCGGACGGCGAGAAGCCGCTGGCTTCCTTGAGGGCGGCAACGCCGGGGCGGCGCGCTTCGCCCAGCAGGAGCAGGCCGTTTTTGACGAGGATGCGGTTCTCGCCCTGCAGTTTGACCACGTCGGCCACGGTGCCGAGGGCGACAAGGTCGAGGAATTGGCGCACGTCAATGGGGTCGCCGGGCAGCAGGCGGTTGAGGGCGGCCATCAGCAAAAAGGCCACGCCCACACCGGCAAGGTCCGGGCAGGGGCAGTCCGCAAGGCGCGGGTCCACCACAGCGTCAGCCGCGGGCAGGGTATCGCCGGGAAGGTGATGGTCGGAGACGACAACCGTCATGCCAAGCTCCTTGGCGCGGGCGATTTCGTCAATGCTGGTGATGCCGCAGTCCACGGTCAGCAGCAGGTCGACGCCTTCGGCGGCGAGGGCTTCAAGGCCTTCGATATTCAGGCCGTAGCCCTCGGTGAAGCGGTTTGGCAGGTGGTGGCGCGCGGTGTAGCCCCGGCGCTCCAAAAAGTCCGTCACCAGCGCTGTGGAGGTGACGCCGTCCACGTCGTAGTCGCCCCACACGGCAAAGGTCTTGCCGGCGGTGAGGCCATCGGCCAGTACCTGCGCGGCGTCCATGAGGCCGGGCAGGGCGTCCAGCGGGGCCAGATGTTTGAGTCCGGGAGTCAGAAAAATATCCATATCCTGCAGGCTGTGCTGGCCGCGTTGCCACAGCAGGTTGGCGATGAGGGGCGTCACGCTGAGTGAGTCGGCCCATGTGGCGATGTCCGAAGGCGCTTCGGAGCCATTGGGGCGGGGAATCCATATTTTCGACATTGATGAAGCCTCGGTGAGTCGTTCGTTATACCGTCACTAGCGGTGTAGTGGTCCTGCGCTGTGGCGTCAACCAGCTGCGGGCGCGGGCGTGTGGCCGTGCGCCGCCGTTGGGGATGGCGGGCCACTGGTACGCTCTGGATGGATGCGGGGCGTTAGGTGAGGGCGCGCAGCAGGTCGCTGATGCCTTCGTCTTCGGCGAGTTCGGCAACGTCGGCCATTAGGGCGTCCATGTCGAGGTCGAATTCCTCAAGGATGCCTTCCCATGGTCCGGCGACTTTGCGGTCCGGGCCGTCAAAGCGCACGGCCATGGCGTCCGCGAGGCACAGAATCTTGGCGTGGAGGACGTGGTCCGGGGCATTGGTTGGGGCGTGGTGCCAGTTGACCGGTTCGGTCAGCGACGGCGGCAGATTCATGGACCGCAGAGCCATGGCGCCAACCACGCCGTGCTCCAGCCCCCAGTATTCGTCCTCGGCTTCGGCGATGGAGAGGGATTCGTCCTTGGCCAACTGGGTGATGCGCTCCCAGTCCTCTGGCCGCAGTAGGGCGGTGAGCAGTTTGCCAAAGTCGTGGAGCATCCCCGCCGTGAAGATTTGGTCCGGGATGAGCGGTTCGGCGTCCTTGGCAATGGGCAGGGTGCTGACGTGGCAGGCGATGTGCTTGGCCGTGGCGGCGGTAATAAGCTGATGCCGCCAGTATTTCTTGAGGTCCAACACGCCGCGTTTCATCTTGGCGGCCAGCCCCTTGACGCCAATGCCCAGCACCAGACAGCGGATGGTCTCCAGCCCCAAAAGGGAAACGGCCCGCGCCGGGGATTCTACCTCGGACTGCAGGCCGTAATATGCGGAATTTGCCATGGAGAGGACCTTAACGGTCAGGCCCTGATCGGCGGCGATGCTGTCTGCGATGTCACCAAGGGATGCCTTGGAATCTTCGTCCGTCTGGGCGAACAGGGTCGTGAGAATCTGCGGCGAGAACGGCAGATCGTCCTTGAGCGCTGTGACACTGGACAGAAGTTCGGAGCCCTTGTCATGTGACATCATAGTTGAACATTATAATTCGCGCTGGATTTTTTTGCACCTTTTTTCTTGGGAGCAGGGGGTGTTGCCCCCTGAATGGCGTTGCCTTCGCTGTCCACAAGGCCCTTTTCCTTGAGCCATTCAAGGAACTTTCCGGCCTCTTCGAAGTTGGCGTTCAGTTCAAGGGCCTGCATCAGGCTCTTGGCCGCGCCGCCCCAGTCTTCCTTGTCGAAGCAGACCCGCGCAATATTGTAGTGCAGGTGCTCATCCTCGGTAGAAAGCTCCAGCGCGCGGGCGTAGTAGTCCACGGACTGGTCGAGCATCTTGTTCTTGCGCAGGTTGATGCCGAATTCGTTGAACAGGTGCTTGTGCTCCGGTTCAAAGGCGGCGTCCAGCTTGACGAGGCGCTCGAAGATGTCGTTGGCCTTGGCGTCGTCCCCGCGTTCGAGGTAGGTCAGCCCAAGGCCGAAGTTGGCGCGGACGTTTTCCTCGTCGATGCTCAGGGCGTTGTTGAACTCCAGCTCCGCGCTGAAGGTTTCGCCCTTTTCGCGGTGCTTTTCGCCGCTTTCCACGCTCTGCTGGAGCTCCTTCATCTTGGGGAACACGTTGGAGACGTAGAATTCCGGCTCCGGCGAGAACTTCTCAAGGAATTCATCGCGCGGGACGCTGCGCTTGGCGCCGGCGGGGACGTAGTTGACGTTGAGCGGCTGCACGAGAACCGTGCCGTCGTCACCTTCTACAGCGTACCAGAAGGTTTTCTTGATGGTTTTACGGGTGGTGGTTCCGGTGCCAACCTTCTGCACGGTCTGGGACGAGAACACACCCTTGATGTGATCCTTGTGCCCGGGAGCGTGCGAGCTGTGTTGTGTATGCTCATCAGTCATGACGTACCCCTTTCGTGCGTTATAAAACGACAGACGCCATCTGTTCAAGGAAAACCGCAGTCGCCTCGGCCGGGGAATCTGCGCCAGTGATGGGCCGCCCGGCAACAAGGAAGTCCGACCCGGCGGCAACGGCCTTGGCGGGCGTCATAACGCGGCGCTGGTCGTCGCCTGCTGCGGCAAGGCGAATACCCGGCGTCAGGCACATGAAGTCCGCGCCGCAGGCGTCTTTGATGGCGGTGGCCTCGTGCCCGGAGCAAACCACGCCGTCCAGTCCGCAGTCTGCGGCAAGGCGGGCGTAGCCAAGCGCCACATCGGCAACGGTGACGCCGTCCGGCAGGGCGAGGTCCGTTTCGTCCATGCTGGTCAGCACGGTGACGGCAAAGAGCAGCGGGGAGCGCCCGGAGATCTGCGCGCCGTCGCTCAGGCCTTCACGCGCGGCCATGAGCATGCGGCGGCCACCGCAGGCGTGCACGTTGACCATGTCCGCCCCGGCCACAACGGCGGAGCGGACCGCGCCACGCACGGTGTTGGGGATGTCCATGAACTTGAGGTCCACAAAAACCTTAAAACCCATATCCGTCAGGGCCGTGATGATGCCGGGGCCGGTAGCTGTATACAGCTCCAGGCCGACCTTGACCCATGTCAGGCGGCCCTTGACGCGCTCTGCCATGGCAAGGGCGCTGTCGCTGTCGGGGAAATCGAGGGCGAGGACGAGTTCGGCCATGTACGTTCCTTGTCTATTCGGCTTCGGGTTTGACGTGGAGGATGCGCTCCAGCAATCCGGGCATCAGGCGCGGGCGCGTTCCCTCGGCGAGGTAGACGCTTTTGAGCAGCCTGTAGGCAGAGTCGAGGTCATCGTTGATGATCCAGTGGTCGAACTCCGTCGCCTTGGCGATTTCGCCGGGGGCGTTGTCGATGCGGCGGCGGATGGTGTCGTCATCGTCGGTATTGCGGTTTTCCAGACGCTGGCGCAGTGCGGTCATGGTGGGGGGCAGCAGGAAGATGAAGCTGCCTTCGCCCGTGTTCTGCCGCAGCTGGCGCGCGCCCTGCACGTCGATGTCGAACAGGATGTCCTGCCCTTCTTCCAGCAGGTCAAGGATGGCCTGCTTGGGGGTGCCGTAGCAGTTGCCGTGCACCTCGGCCCATTCGGCAAAGAAGCCTTCTGCGGCCAGTGCGCGGAAGCGCTCCATGCTGACGAAGTGGTAGTCCACCCCGTCCCGTTCGCCTTCGCGCGCGGGACGGGTGGTGTAGGAGATGGAGAATGAAATACGCGGGAATTCCTCGCGCAGTCGGCGGATGAGCGTGCTCTTGCCGGTACCGGAGGGGGCGCAGATGACCAGCATCAGCCCGCGGCGGTTATTCATTCTCTTCGTCCTCCTGGCTGAAGCGCTGTCCAATCGTCTCGGCCTGAATGGCGGAGAGGATGACATGGTTGGAATCGGAAATGATGATGGAGCGGGTCTTGCGGCCCTGGGTCGCGTCGATAAGGCGGCCCGCCTGCCGTGCGTCTTCGCGCAGTCTGCGCATGGGCGAGGACGACGGGTTGACAATGGCGATAACCCGTGTGCTTACGACAAAGTTGCCGAAGCCGATGTTGAGCAGACCGTTTTTTTGCATAATCATAACTCGTATGTGTTGTGAAGGTTGGCTGTGTTATTCGATGTTCTGGACCTGCTCGCGGCATTTCTCGAGCTCGGCCTTAAAGTCTACCACAAGGCGGCTGACGTCGGTGTCCTGCGCCTTGTTGCCACAGGTGTTGATTTCGCGGAAGCACTCCTGAAGGATGAAGTCCAGCCGCTTGCCTGCGTCGCCGCCGTTTTGCATCACTTCGTCAAGGCGCACGAGGTGGGCGTCCAGACGGGTAAGCTCTTCGGTGACGTCGATGCGGTCGGAAATGACGGCGATTTCCTGCAGCAGGCGGTCTTGATCCAGTTCCACGCTGTATTTGTCCAGCACGGTCTGCATGCGCTTTTCCACGGTTTCAAAGCGGGTTTCCTTCACCTGCGGAGTGCGCTCCTTGAGCTGGTCCAGCCAGCCGGAGAGGCGCTTAACGCGCACGAGGAGGTCGTCCTTCATGGCTTCGCCTTCGATGTGGCGGGCGTCGTTCCAGTCATCAAGGGCCTTGATGAGGCCTTCTTCCAGACCGGCCTGCAGGGTGGGGTCCGGCTCGCTGGAGCTGTCTTCCCACAAAAAGGACATGCCCATAAGGCGCATGTAGTCCGGCGTAAAGTCGTCGCCGCGCTCGGTGGCGAAGGCGCTGATTTGGTCGAGCATGGCGGTGGCCATGGTGCTGTTCAGCGAAAGGCCAAGGATGTCCGGGCGGGAGATTTGCAGGTTAAGCTGCACATTCACGCGGCCACGGGTGGCGTGCTCGCGGACGATTTTTTCAAACCGTGTCTCAAGGGAGCGGACGCTGGACGGCAAACGCCACTTCAGGTCCAGATGGCGGCCGTTGACGCTGCGGATTTCCCATGCCTGCGACCAGCCGTCACCCTGTGATGCGTAGCGGCCGAAGCCTGTCATGCTTTTGATCATTCTACCCTTTCCTTTGGGGAGGGGAGGCGTTCTCCCCCGTCGTATGTGCTGAAGACGCCCACTGGCGGACCATTGGGCGTCGTGTTCTTTGGATGTAGTGGTGTGGGTGTGTTAGTCGCCTTTTCCCGCGATGTCCATAGGTGTTGGCGCTTTGACACTACAGGCTCACTCTGCGGGGTGAACCAGCAGGGTGGTGCCGTCTACCCCCACGGGGCGCGCCGCCACCATGCGGCGCAACGCGCCGCCCGGAACATCGGCCGTAAAGCGGCAGTCTGCGTAATATTGGCAGATGCCGCGCGCCGGGGACAGCTTTTCCAAAACCACGTCAAGACGCTCCTGCCCGGCCAGTGTGGCAAGGAAGGCCGCCTTCTTGTCCGCCGCCACCTCTCGCAGCTGGCGCGCGCGGTCTTTCTTAACCGCTTGCGGCACCTGCTGGGGATAGCGCGCGGCCGGGGTTCCCGGCCTTTGAGAATACGGGAAAACATGCGCGTAGGAAAGCGGCAAGGCCCTGCAAGCCGCAAGGGTCTGCAGGAAGTCCTCGTCGGTTTCACCGGGAAAGCCTGCGATAAGGTCCGTCCCAAGGCCAAAAAGCGGCCACACGCCGCGCAGGCGCTCCACCCATGCGGCGACCTCGTCCGGACCGTAGTGGCCACGGCCCATGCGCCGCAGCACCGCCGGAGCAAGGCTTTGCAGGGAAATATGCAGTTGCGGGCTGGTCAGACGCGAGGCGGCCAGCACCTCAAGGGCGCGGTCCGTGAGCTGCGCCGGGTCCAGCGAGCTGATGCGCAGGCGCGCGTTGCCGGCCCAGTCCGGCGCAAGTTCGCCCTCCAGATATTCAAGCAGGTCCCAGAAGTCCGGGGAGCCGGGCAGGTCGCGCCCGAATTGGCGCAGGTTGATGCCCGAGAGCGTGGCCTCGTGCCATCCGGCTTCGAACAGGCGGCGGACCTCGTCGGCAACGCCTTGCATGGGGCGGCTGACCGATGCGCCGCGCGTGCTGGGGATGATGCAATAGGTGCAGCGGTGGGTGCAGCCGTCCTGCACCTTCACCACCGCGCGTACGCGGTTGTAGCCCGTGATGGAAAACTCGGGGAAGTGCGGCGCGGCTGTGTCTGCGCCGTCCGCATGCTGCTGCGCGCAAGAAGGCTCGGGCGTGCAGGATGGCTGGGCGGCGTCGTGAGCCATGGGCAGGGTGAGGAGTTCTTCCTTGCTCGACTGCGGAATGATGAGGGCGTCCTCAAAGTCCTTGGCAAGGTCATCCTGCATCACCTGCGCGGCGCAGCCGGTGATGATAATGCGGGCCTGCGGCGCGGTGCGGCTAAGCTTGCGGGTGCGCTGGCGCAGGTCGCGCACGGCCTGCGCGGTAACGGCGCAGGAGTTCAGCAAAATGATGTCCGCCCCGGCGGGGTCGGCCGCTTCGGCGTAGCCCGCGCTGGTCCATGCCTCGCGGATGGACTGGCTTTCGTACTGGTTGATTTTGCAGCCGAGGGTGGAAATATGGAACGTTTTGACGCTGTTCATGCTGTGATGATGCCACCGGCGAGAACGGTGCCGTCAGCGTCGTAGACGGCGGCCACCTGTCCGGGCGTTGGGCGGGTATGGGGTTCAATGAAGGCAATATGCATGGCGTCCTCGCCAAGGGTCACCGCCGCAGGCTTGGGCCGCTGGCGGTAGCGCGTCTGCACAAGGACCGTCTCCGGCCACTCGTGCGCCGGGACGAGGATATTCACGTCAGTAACGTCGCAGCCGGGGGCGGGAAGCTCGTCCTTGGAGCCGACGATAAGCGTGTTGGCGGCGGTGTTCTTGCCCACCACGTAGAGCGGCTCGGACCATGCCACGCCAATGCCCCGGCGCTGGCCTAGGGTGTAGCGCCACAGGCCGTTATGCCTGCCGAGCGCCGTGCCGTCCGCAAGGGTGATAGGACCGGGACCGGGCAGCGTATCCACGCGCGACTGCAAGAAGGCGCAGTAGTCGTCATCCGGCACAAAGCAGATTTCCTGACTCTCGGACGGCAGGGGCGGGGTGATGCCGCGCTCAACCAGCGCGCCGCGCACGTCGGTCTTGTGCCACTCCCCAAGGGGGAGGACGGCGTGGGCCAGCCGGTTCGCCGGGACGAGGGAGAGGAAGTAGCTTTGGTCCTTCACCGGGTCCTCGCCGCGCCGGAGCACCTGCCTGCCGCCTGCGTGGACCATGCGGGCATAGTGGCCGGTGGCGATGCTGTCCGCGCCCATGCTTCGCGCCGCATCAAAAAGCAGGCCGAACTTCATGGCCGGGTTGCACCGGGAGCACGGATTGGGCGTTTCGCCGTCCACGTAGGACTGGACAAAGGGCGAGATGACCTGCTCGTCAAACTCCCGCGAGAGGTCAACGGCGGTGAAGGGGACGCCGAGGCTTGCGCACTGGCGCTTCAGCCCCTCAAGGGCCTGCGCCGTGGCGGGCGAAGGCGGAAGAAAGTGGGCGTGCACGGCAAACAGGTCCAGCCCACGCTCCTTGAGCAGAACGAGGGTGAACAGGCTATCCGTACCGCCGCTGACGGCTACCGCTGTCTTCATATGCAGTTCGTTTCTTTTTGCACGTTGTGCAGGATACGTCGAAGCCCCGCAGAGCGGGGCTTCGTGTGATGTCGTTTTATTCCAGGCCCTTGGGCGCGGGCAAGGGGTCCAGTCCGCGCATGAGCGCGCCCGACGCGGCAAGCAATCGGTCTTCCGCAAAGGCCGGGCCGAGAAGCTGGAGGCCAACGGGCATACCCGTGTCCTCGCCAAGGCCAACAGGCAGGGAAATGCCGGGCAGGCCCGCAAGGTTCAGGCTGATGGTGTAGACGTCCATCAGGTACATCTGAAGCGGGTCGTCCGTCTTTTCCTCAAGGCCCCACGCCGTAACGGGCGAAGCCGGGCCGCAGATGATGTCGCACTGTTCAAAGGCGTCGAGGTAGTCCTGACGGACCAGACGGCGCACCTGTGCGGCCTTGCGGTAGTAGGCGTCGTAGTACCCGGCGGAGAGCACGTAGGTGCCCAGCATGATGCGGCGTTTGACCTCGTCGCCAAAGCCTTCGCTGCGCGAGGCGGTGTACATGTCGATGAGGTCATGTGCGCCCTGCGCGCGCTTGCCATAGCGGACGCCGTCAAAACGCGCAAGGTTGGAGCTGGCTTCGGCCATGGCGATGATATAGTAGCTGGCGATGCCGTACTTGGTGTGCGGCAGGTCCACGGGCACCAGCTCCGCGCCAAGCTCTTCGGCGCGCTTGATTGCGGCGCGGCAGCCTTTTTCGACTTCGGGAGCGAGGCCGTTGGCCCAGTATTCCTTGGGCATGCCAAGGCGGACGCCCGTCAGGTCCTGCCGCTCGTTGGCGGCGGCCACGTAGTCCGGCACCGGGCAGTCCACGGAGGTGGAGTCGCGCTCGTCGTAGCCCGCAATGGCGGAGAGCAGCAGCGCGGCGTCCGGGACGGAGCGCGTCAGCGGCCCAATCTGGTCAAGGCTGGAGGCATAGGCCACACAGCCGTAGCGCGAGACGCGTCCGTAGGTGGGCTTGAGGCCCACGCAGCCGCAGAAGGACGCAGGCTGGCGGATGGAGCCGCCTGTGTCCGTGCCGAGGGAGCCAAAGCACTGCCCTGCGGCCACGCTGGCGGCGGAGCCACCGCTGGAGCCGCCGGGGATGCGGGTGGTGTCCCACGGGTTGCGGGTGACGCCAAAGGCGGAGTTTTCCGTGGAGGAGCCCATGGCGAACTCGTCCATATTGGTCTTGCCGATGATGACCGCGCCGGCGTCGCGCAGGCGGGCCACGGCGGTGGCGTCGTAGAAGGGCGTAAAGTTTTCCAGAATCTTGGAGGCGCAGGTGGTGGGGGCATCCTTGGTGGCAAGGATGTCCTTGACGCTGACGGGCACGCCCCACAGGGGCTTGTTGGCCTGCGGGCCTTCGGCGTCGAGGGCCTTGGCGTAATCAAGGGCGGCCTCGGCCTGAACGGAGGTGAACGCGCCGACGCGGTCCTCTGTGGCCGCGATGCGGTCAAGGCAGGCCTGCGTGGCTTCGGTGGCGCTGATGCTGCCGCTGGCAAGCATGTCGCGCAGTTCTGTCAGTGTCTTTGTGGTCAGCTCGGACATATGTGAATCCTTAAAAAAGAGTCTGTTTGCCGTGGCTCTAGACGATGCGGGGCACGATGAAGGAACTGCCGTCGTGCTCGGGCGCGTTGCCAAGGACGTCCTCGCGCTCGCAGTCGCGGCGGACTTCGTCCTCACGCAGGCGGGAGACGTGCTCCACCGGGGAGTACAGCGGCTCCACGTTTTCGGTGTCGGCTTCGCCCAGCTGGTCCATGTAGTTCAGAATATCGTCAATCTGCCCTGCAAAGCGGGCGAGTTCCTCGTCGCCCAAGCTAAGCCGGGCCAGACGGGCCACAGAAGCGACCTGTTCGGGACTGATTTTCATAACGTGGTCTCCTTAGGGGGGCGTAGACGCCCGTCTTATTGCAGGCTGTCCTGCTGCGCATCTGCGCCGGTTTCGTCGGCGCGGCGATTGAGTTTCTCAAGCAGTGTGCGGACGCGCTGGTCCAGCGTGCCGCTGGTGTTGCCGTTCTTGAGCAGCTTTTTCAGCTCCTCCAGCTCGCTTTTGTCCTTCAGCATCTGCACGCGCTCGGCATGCTGGGCGCGCACGCGGTCAAGGCGGGCCTTCAGGCGGTCCTTGTCCACGGGCACAAAGCCGCTGGACGTGGGCTGGAACAGGAACATCTGCTGATGGGCCTTGCCCGCGTCGTCCCACTGGATGGGAGCCATGCTCCATGTGATGGACTGCGCGTCGTGCACGGCGGAGTTGACGCGGGAGGACCACGTGCTCTTCACCGGGCCGAGGGCCTGCGCAAAATGGACGAAATCGTAGCCGAGGGCAATCCAGAAATCCGGAGCGCCTAACCCGTCCTGCTCAAGGGCGGTGCGCAACTGCTGCGCGGCCGGGGAGGGATTGTCGTCCCACCATGCGCCGGGGAACACCGCAAGGCGGAAGTAGCGCGCCTCAATATCATTGTCCCGGGCGATGCCCTGCGCCCACAGGGACGGCCCCATAAGCAGCAGGCGGTCTTCGTCATAAAAGAACAGCTGCGGCACCAGCTGCTCGGCCTGCGCCCAGCCGTCCGGCATGAACAGCGCCTTGAAGGGCGGGTTCGGGGGCAGCGGGTCGCCGTTGGCGAGCACAGGTTTTTGCTGTTCTTCGCCGTTTTCGTCAAGCTTTGGCGTGTTCACAAGGCGGCGCACCGGCGCGCCCCACTTGGTGGGAGCGGACGGCGGATAGCTTTCGGTTGCGTTCACGCTGGCGAGACGCGCTTCGGCCTCCGCGCGGAAAATCTCCGTCAGGCGCGTGCCGAACGGCTCATCCGGGTGCAGGGCCGCAAGGTCGGTGATGCCGTAGGTATCAACGGCAAGGTCCAAGAGGGTGCTGACCTGATCCTGCGGGCTGGAGAAAAAGCGCCATGCGTCGCGGCCCTCGCGGGCGCTGCCGAGGCTGGGCAGAAAGGCAAAGTAGGGCCTCTCGTCCGTCAGGCCGTTGGCGTGGATGGTCTTAAAGGTGCTGATGCGCAGGGGACCGCCCACCACGCGGATTGTGTCCGGCAGGGCCGCCAGCTTCTGCTGCCAGCCATGGGCGGCGGTGTTGATGACACGGATGTTCATGTGCCCACCCTGCATCAGGATGCGCCACTGGGCCACGCCCGCGCCGCGCAGAATCTTCCAGCCGATTTCGCCGTAGGGGCCGGAGAGGGGCAGGGCAAGGGCGATGCCGCCGGCCTCTTCGGGCACGTCGCGCTGCTCCAGAAGCGGGGCAAGGATGCTGCTGACCAGCCCCTTGTCCGCAAAGTTCCCCTCGCGGGAGAGGCGGCTCAGGCTATGCCACGCGCTGGACCACGTGTCCTCATTCAGGGCGAGGCGGCGGGCTTTTTCCAGACGGATGATGGTGTAGGGAAAGTCGTTTTGCCGGGAGGGGGGAATGATGTCCACGAGGGCGTCAAGGATGTCTGCCCGCTCGTCGCGCAGTTCCACGGCAAGGGCGCGTTCCAGCTGACCATGGGACAGCTCCGCGGGTTCGGGGGAGTTGGCGTAGATGCCATCCAGCGTGCGCATGGCATTGTCTAGCTCCTGATCCACCCACTGGAGGCGCGCCAAGGTGATGCCCGCCTTAAAGCGCAGTTCCCACGGGCGGCTGTCGTCGTGCAGCAGGCCGGTGAGGTGTCGGCGGACTTCGGCGCGCTTGCCCAGCAGGTCCATGGCGTCGGCAAAGATGATGTGCCAGTCCCACGCGTCGCGGACCGTGGGGTCGGTGGTGGCCAGCGTGTCCAGTGCGTCCAGCGCAATGTGGGCGTGGCCGTTTTTGACGGCGCTCTGCCCAAGGCGCATCAGGGCAAGGCGCTCATCAGCGGCGGCAAGGCCGCCACGCTCCAAAAGGCGTGCGTAGAGCATTTCGCTCTCGCTGTAGTCCTTGGCCTTCCATGCGTTTTCGGCCCGCTGGTCCAGCGGAAGGGCGCGCGGCGTACCGGGCATGGGCTCTGGTGTGGTGGGGAGGGATTTCTTGCCACAGCCAAGGGCCGTCACAAGAAACAGGAGCATCAGAAACAGGGCGGCATAGCGGGCCGCTGGCGAATATGGGGAACGGTCGCGTGCGTTTTTCATCGGCATAAGTGGTGTTCGGGGTGTCGCCGCTATGGGCTGGATATAAAAATCGGCCTGTCCGCCCATGATGAGCGGACAGGCCAAGCTATACCCGTTCCAGAGCGAAGGCAAGCGCGGGGCCGGTGGCCCCGCGGTACTTCGCCGAATGGTTTTTAGACTTCTTTGTAGTCGGCATCAACGACGTCATCGTCGTCCTTGGCTGCGCCGCCAGCCTGTGCGCCGCCAGCCTGAGCACCGGCGTCCTGACCGTCCTGCTGCTGGGCATAGAGCTGCTCAGCCAGCTTGTGGGAGGCTTCGGCGAGGGCGCTGGTTGCGGCTTCAATTTCGGCGAGGTCGTCGCCTTCCATGGCCTTCTTCAGCGCTTCAACCTTGGTCTCGATGTCGGTCTTCACGGCGTTGTCGAGCTTGTCGCCCAGGTCCGTGATGGACTTCTCGGTGGTGTAGATGAGGGTGTCGGCCTGGTTGCGGGCTTCGATGAGCTTCTGCTTGGCCTTGTCCTCTTCTGCGTGGTTTTCAGCTTCCTTGACGAGGTTTTCAATCTCGTCCTCGGACAGACCGCTGGAGGCGGTGATGCGGATGGACTGTTCCTTGCCCGTTCCGGTGTCCTTGGCGGAAACGTTGACGATGCCGTTGGCGTCGATGTCGAAGGTGACCTCAATCTGCGGCACGCCGCGGGGGGCGGCCGGGATGCCGGTCAGCTCGAAGCGGCCAAGGGTCTTGTTGTCCGCGGCCATGGGGCGCTCGCCCTGCAGCACGTGGATGGACACGGAGGGCTGGTTGTCAGCCGCCGTGGTGAAGACCTGGCTCTTCTTGGTCGGGATGGTGGTGTTGCGCTCGATGAGCTGGGTACACACACCGCCAAGGGTTTCGATGCCGAGGGACAGCGGGGTGACGTCGAGGAGCAGCACGTCCTTCACGTCGCCAGCGAGGATGCCGCCCTGAATGGATGCGCCCATGGCGACCACTTCGTCAGGGTTCACGCTGCGGTTGGGCTCCTTGCCAAAGAACTCGGTGACCTTCTGCTGCACGAGGGGCATGCGGGTCATGCCGCCGACGAGGATAATCTCGTCGATGTCGGACGCGGACAGGCCGGCGTCAGACAGGGCCTTCTTGCAGGGCTCCACGGTGCGGGCCACAAGGTCTTCCACCAGACGCTCCAGCTTGCCGCGGGACAGCTTCACCAGCAGGTGCTTGGGGCCGGTCTGGTCAGCGGTGATGAACGGCAGGTTGACCTCGGTCTCCATGGAGGAGGACAGTTCCTTCTTGGCCTTTTCTGCGGCTTCCTTGAGGCGCTGCAGGGCCATGCGGTCCTGAGAGAGGTCGATGCCGTTTTCGCGCTTGAACTCCTCAACGAGGTAGTCGATGACGCGGTTGTCGAAGTCTTCGCCGCCGAGGAAGGTGTCGCCGTTGGTGGCGCGGACTTCCACGACGTTGTCGCCGACTTCGAGGATGGAAATGTCAAAGGTGCCGCCGCCAAGGTCGAACACAGCGATCTTTTCGTTGGCCTTTTTGTCGAAGCCATAGGCGAGGGACGCGGCGGTCGGCTCGTTGATGATGCGCTTCACCTCAAGACCGGCGATGCGGCCTGCGTCCTTGGTGGCCTGACGCTGCGAGTCGTTGAAGTAGGCCGGAACGGTGATAACGGCCTCGGTAACGGTCTCGCCGAGGTAGGATTCGGCGTCGGACTTCAGCTTCTGCAGGATGTTCGCGGACAGCTCTGCGGGGCTGAGCAGCTTGCCGTCGAGTTCAACGTAGGCATCGCCGTTGGAGTGCGCGGCAATCTTGTAAGGGCAGTTGTCGGCCCAGCCCTTAATGGCCGGATCCTCGAACTTGCGGCCCATCAGGCGCTTAACGGCGAAGACGGTCTTGTCGGAGTTCGTGACGGCCTGGCGCTTGGCCAGCTCGCCCACGAGGCGTTCCTTATCGGTGAAGGCGATGATGGACGGGGTTGTGCGGCCACCCTCAGGGTTGGAGACGCACTTGGGGTCCTTGCCTTCCATCACATAGACACAGGAGTTTGTGGTTCCCAGGTCGATACCGATGATTTTGCCCATATTATGAATTCCTCCTCTTGGAAAAAACTTTCGACGTGAAAAGTCGTTTGTCACTTACGCTGTTCAAAGTAATGCGCCTGACCCGGCTGTAAAGAGGGGAGTGAAAATTTTTTCACCAAAAGCGCAGGCGACGGGGTTGGTTGGGGGCTAGTTGCTCACCACAACCATGGCCGGACGCAGCAGGCGACCGTTGAGCCTGTAGCCCTTTTTCATCAGCGTTGCGACGCGCCCGGCCTCCATGCCTTCGCGCTCTTCCTGCCCCACGGCCTCGTGGATTTCGGGGGAGAATTCCTCGCCCACTTCGCCCACAGGCTCAAGGTTGTGCCCCGCCAGGGTGTCGAGGAACATCTTGTGCGTCATCTGCACGCCAAGGACGAAGTTCTTGCAGGCTTCGTCGTCTGGTGCGTGCTGCAGGGCAAGGTCCAGGTTGTCCAGAATGGGCAGCATGTCGCCCAGAATCTTGTCGGCGGCGAACTTGCGGAACTCGTCTTTGTCGCGCTCAAGGCGCTTGCGGGTGTTTTCCATATCCGCAAGCAGGCGCAGACGCTCGTCGTCGGCGTGTTTCTTTTCCGGACATTCGGGGCAGACGCGCTCGGCGCACAGGGCACTCAGCTCTTCGTCCGTGAGTTCGATTTCCTCCACTTCGGGAGTTTCCTGCTCGGTTTCGGCAGGTTCAACATTCTGCTTCTTTGTCATTGCGGTCTCCAGGATCGCTTGGATGTGCTGGTGTTAGCGATTGCTGAGAAGTTCAGTAAGCATCCGGGCGGTGAAGTCAACCACCGGGAGGATTTTTGCGTAGTCCATGCGCAGCGGACCGATGACGCCAAGAGCGCCCTTGCTGGTGTCCGCCGCGCCGAATGGCGCGGAAATGAGGCCGTAGGGGCCTTTGGAAATGGCGGGGTCGTGTTTGGCGAAGGTGACGTTGGTGTGCCCGGCGTCGATGGTGCCGTCCAAAAGTTCCAGCAGGCGCGAGCGCTCGTCCAGAAGCTGGAGCAGTTCGCGCATGGTGTCCACGTCGGCAAATTCGGGCTGCGTCAGGACGTGGGCGGTGCCATCAAGGTAGAAGTCGCGCTCCGCGTCCATCTCAAAGGTGTCGCGCGCAAGGGTCAGCGCTTGCAGGTACAGGCGGTTCAGGCGGCGGTGGGCGCTTTTGAGTTCCAGATGGATATGGGCGCGCGCTTGCCCGAGGGTTTTCCCTGCGTAGTGGTGGTTCAGGTAGTTGCTGAACGCCGTCAGGTCGTCGCGGGTGACGCCGTGCTCCACGGGCACAAGGCGGTGCTCCACCATGTCGCCTTCCATAATCAGCACGGCCATCACCAGCCCCGTGCGCACGGGGACAAAGTCAAGGCTGCGCCAGCGCACGTCGGAGTGTCCGGGAGCAAGGACCATGCTCACCTGTTGGGACAGGGCGGCTAAAAGCCGCGAGGATTGCCGCAGGATGTCGGCAATCTCCAGCCCGGCCTTGTCCAAACTCTCGCGGATGACTTCGCGCTCCGTGCCCGCCAGTTCCGGGGGCGTGAGGACCGTATCCAAATACAGGCGAAAAGCGCGGGGCGTGGGAACGCGCCCCGCGGACGTGTGCGGCTGGGCCAGAAAGCCCTTTTCCGTGAGGTCGGCCATGGTATTGCGGATGCTGGCCGCAGACAGGCCAAGCCCACAGCGCCGCGCAACGGTGCGCGAGCCTTGGGGCGTGGCTTGCCGTATGTAGTCCTCGACAATGGTGGTCAGGACTGCTGTCTCACGAGAGCTTAGGGGCATGGTGGTTTTCCGCTGCGGACGGCTGGCGTCCGGTGCTGTCTAGTCTATGGGCGTTTCCGGTGCCGTTTCACTGTACACGTATTCTTGCACGGCATGCACCCACGGCCGGGGCGTGATGCCCGTGGCCGCGGTAAAGCGGCTGGTATCGAGTACGGAGAATGCCGGGCGCGTGGCCTTTTGTGGGTACTCGTCCGTGGCAATGGGCGTGACCGTGCAGGGTAGGCCCGCCGAGCGCACGGCCTCGCAGGCCAGTTCGCACCAGCTGGCGCGTCCGGAATTGGTGATGTGAAAGATGCCCGTTTCGCCCGATGCCACAAGGGCGAGGGAATAGACCGCAAGGTCCGGCGTGTACGTGGGCGAGCCCACCTGGTCGTGCACAACGCCGAGGGTGTCGCGCTCCGCGCACAGGGACAGCATGGTGCGCACAAAGTTGCGTTTGTCCGGGCCAAACAGCCACGCGGTGCGGATGATGATGAGGCGGTGAAGCTCCTCGGCCAGAAGGGCCTGCTCTCCGGCGCGTTTTGTTTCGCCATAGACGGAGCGCGGGGCCACGGTATCGTCCTCGGCGTAGGGCGTTTCCTTTTTGCCGTCAAAGACGAAGTCCGTGGAGTAGTGCACGAGGGTGACGTCCATATCCTTTACAGCGCGGGCCAGAATGCCCGGCAGTATGGCGTTGACGCGGCGGGCTTCCTTAGGTTCGTCCTCGGCTAGGTCCACCTGTGTGTAGGCCCATGTATTGAAAATAACGTCCGGGCGCGCGGTGGCAATAAAGTCCCGCAGCCGCTCCACGTCAAAGGCCCAGTCGCCGGGACGGGGGGTGGTGGTGACGTCCCAGCCTTTTGCGGTCAGAGCGCTTTTCAGGGCCATGCCCAGCAGTCCGGTGGCACCGCCCAGAACAAGCGCCCGTGGTAATTGCTCTTCGCTCATCGTCTTTCCCCGTACCAGTCGTCCATAAAGGAGCGGTACTCGCCGCTTTGCACGCTGTCGCGCCATGCGCGGTGGTCGGTGTACCACGCAAGGGTTTCGGCAAGGCCGCGCTCAAAGTCGTACAGCGGCTCAAAGCCGAGTTCGTCCTTGGCGAGGGAATAGTCCATGGCGTAGCGGCGGTCATGCCCGGGGCGGTCCTTCACATAGGAAATAAGGTCGTCGGGCTTGCCCATGGCGGACAAAATGGCGCGCACCACGTCGAGGTTGGCCTTTTCCGCATTGCCGCCAAAATTGTACACCGCGCCGGGGCGTCCGGCCTTGAGCGCCATTTCCACGCCGCGGCAATGGTCGGTGACGTAAATCCAGTCGCGCACCTGCATACCGTCGCCATAGATGGGCAGGGGCTTGTTCTGCTCGGCAAGGGTAATCATCAGCGGGATGAGCTTTTCCGGGAACTGCCACGGGCCGTAGTTGTTGGAACAGCGCGTGATCACGGCGGGGTAGCCGTAGGTCTTCCAAAACGAGCGGACGAACAGGTCCGCCGAGGCCTTGGAGGCGGAATACGGACTGTTTGGCTCAAGGGGGTGGCCTTCGGTAAAGGCGGGCGCGTCCGGGGCGAGGGTGCCGTACACCTCATCCGTGGAGATGTGCACGAACCGTTCAATTCCGGCGTCCATGGCGGCGGTCATAAGCGTCTGCACGCCGAGGACGTTGGTGGTCACAAAGGGAGAGGGGTCGTGGATGGAGCGGTCTACGTGCGATTCCGCGGCAAAGTTGACCACGGCATCGGGCTTGTGCTCGGCGATGATGGAGCGCATGGCGTCCATGTCCGCGATGTCGGCCCGGCAGAAGGCGTAGCGCTTGCCTTCTTCGGCCTGCTCCAGCGGAATCATGTTCGCTTTGTTTCCGGCGTAGGTCAGCTTATCAACGTTGACGATTTCGACATCCGGGTTGGTGCCGAGCATATGGTAAATGAAATTGGTACCGATGAATCCGCATCCACCGGTGACGAGCAGTCGCATGTCCAATCCTTTGCTTGCTGGTTGCCGCTGGCATGTGCGCCAGCCCCGCCCCGTGCGGGAGTCCGGACCATATCTCCGGTACAGCGCAGACTCTAGCGTAAAATCGCCCGTCCGCAAAGTCCGGCAATTACGGAGGAAAAAAGGTCCATTTGGGGAAAATTGAAAAAATCCCTTGACCCTTTGGGGCTGTGGAGCTATCAACCATTTCCCGCAGCGACACGAGCACGAAGTCATGCAATATTGACAGGGTGCAGTTGCATGCATGGCAAAGTGGGCGATTAACTCAGTTGGTCAGAGTGCCATCTTCACACGGTGGAAGTCACTGGTTCAAATCCAGTATCGCCCACCACTTTACACCCCGGGCCCCGACGGTCCGTCCCCGCATCGGGGAAAAGGCCGCAGAAGCCAATGCAGTAGCATTGACAACCTGCAGCTTGTCGGGCATAAAACATTCTCGGCTGAATGCCGTAGAAAATACGGGCGATTAACTCAGTTGGTCAGAGTGCCATCTTCACACGGTGGAAGTCACTGGTTCAAATCCAGTATCGCCCACCATCGATTTCAAAACCCCGGTCTGAAAAGGCCGGGGTTTTTTTGTGGCCTGTGGACAGGCCGTATCGCTGCGCCGGGTTCAAGAGGGGGCCTCCGGCGGTTTAAGGGGTGCGACCCCTTAAAAATCCCGAGGTTTTCGGGCTGGAAGCCAACCCGAAAATATGGGGTCGGCGGGTTCGTGCCTTATATAGGGGCGTTGGCCCGTCGTGCACGTGCCAGCTGTGGGGGCGTGATTGCAGCTGTGTGGCGCGAGAGAGGCGTGGCGTATTATCAGGATTTTTAAGGACGGGAGTCCTTAAGCCTGCGGAGCAAAAGACGTTGGGCCTTTGCCTCCCCCCTCCGGCCAGTCGTCCAAGTTTTACAAAACGTCCGTTGCTCTTCTTCTCGCAGTGGGTGATGCTTACCGCCGACAAGGAGGCGCGCATGCTTTTGACATGGCTGGAGAATGCCGGTGTGCATGTGGCGGGATTCGTCTGTAATGACGGCTCTGTTCGGGAGTGGTTGTTTATGCGGACCAGCGGCGGGACGACGGAGGATGGATGCCGTGTGGCGGTGACGCCGTTGGCACTGGGGAGTGTGGACGGTGGGCGCGCTTGGGCGCAGCGGGTGCGGGCCAAGGGTTTTGAATTGGCTGTACACCGGGGCAAGGCGTGTTTTGGGCGGGAGTTTTTGTTGCCGCCGTGTTTGCGGGGCAAGGGGCTTGGGACCTACCTGCTGTGCCGCTTGGTGCGCTTTGGCGTTGCGCATGGATGCGGCGATGCCCATGTGCGCTCGCTGAATCTTATTGCGCGGCAGGATACCCCGCTTCGTAACGCCTTTTATGAAAATATGGGGTTTCGGCTGACGGTGTACCGCGACGGCGCAGGGTGGGCGAGGAGCGCGCACCTGCGCCTGCTCCGGCAACGCCATGATCCTGCAAAGGTCTGCGACATACCCCTTTCCGGGTGTCCTGCAGCTGTCATCCGGGCGACATTTGAAGGCTTGCGCCACGGCGGAAATGCCAGTAAACGGCATACAGCCGTATTTGGCGAGGGGTGACATTGCATGGAAATTGTTCTTTACGAACCGGAAATACCGCCTAATACAGGCAACATCGCGCGGCTGTGCGCCGCCACCGGAACGCGTCTGCACCTTGTGGAGCCGCTGGGCTTTAGCCTGGAGGACCGCTACCTCAAGCGTGCGGGGCTCGACTACTGGCCGCATGTGGATGTGACCGTCCACCCGGACTGGCCGTCGCTGCTAGCGGCGGCGGAAGGCAAGCGGTTGGTGTGCACCAGCTCCAAGCAGGGCGAGCGTTATGACCGCTTTTCGTACACTGCGGCGGATATGCTCGTGCTTGGCCCGGAGACGCGGGGACTGCCCGTGGAGGTTATTGACGACATCGGACAGTGCATCACCCTGCCCATCAGGCGGGGCAAGGTGCGCAGCCTGAATTTGTCCACATCGGCGGGCATCGTGCTGTATGAGGCGATGCGCCAGACGCAGACTCTTCCTGTAGGATAACGCCGCGCGGCGGTGTGCCGCGCCAATGAAGACGCCTCCACATCTGTCATGATGCGGAGGCGTTTGGTCCAATTGCGCCGGGCGGTGCGGGTTAAGGCGGCGTTGGGATGTTCAGCCCCTGTTCTTCCCAGAAGCGCGCGGCGCCGGGATGGATGGGGATGGAGAGGCCTTTGAGGCCGTCTACGATGTTCATGGCTTTGGCAGTCTGGTTGACGGAAGTCATATAGCGCAGCCCCGCTGCGGAAAAGATGCTGGACAGCGCGCGGTGGACGATGTGGTTGGAGACGCGGGCATTGGCGCACCAGTAGGCCGCGTCCTGAAAGCTCTTCACCGGCGAATCAAGATTTCTGTAAGTGCCGCCGGGGATTTGGATAGGGGTGTAGAACGGGTAGACGTCGTAAAATCCTGTGGCAACTGCGGTTTTGTGCAAGTCCACAAGGGCGATGGGGCTGCGGGCCGATGCCTCGATGACGGAGGCGTTTGGCTCGCCGGCCAGCACCCAGAAGGCGTCGATTTTTTTTGCGCTGAAGGCCGTAGCGGCGGCGGAATAGCCCATGTTCAGGCGCTTAATTTTGTCCCAGATGCCGATGTGACGGAAAAAGCGCTCCGCAGCGGCTGCGGCGCCTGACCCGGCGTTGCCGATGCCGACGCGTTTGCCCACAAGGTCCGTGGCGGCGGTTATGCCGCTGTCCTTGCGCACCACAAGGTGCGCGGGTGCGCCGTAGAGGTAGGCCACAGCGCGGGCGTTGTCGTAGCGGGTGGTATCCTGCGGCAGCCGTCCGTGGCGGCCAAGGTACGCGTCGCCGGAGTAGACGATGCCGAATTCAATGTGTCCCTTGTGCAGGCGCTTGAGGTTTGACGCCGAACCGCCGGACCCTTCCGGTGTGATTTCCAAATCGTCATAGGTCTGCGAAATGTGGTTGGCCATGGCGTTGGCGAAGTAGTTGAACGTGCCGCCAACAGGTCCGCCGCCAAAGGCAATGTATGATTTTTTGGCCAAAGCCGGGGACGCCGCCAAACAGGCGACGACGGCAAGGGCCACAAGACAGCGCGCTACGCGCCAGATGCCACCTTTCATGACCGACTGCTCCTGAATACAGGTTTGAGCACACCCCGCCAGCATACCACGCAGGCGGTGAGGACCGTCAAGGCCTTGCGACGACTTTACAACCGGAGCAGGGAGGGAGCGCGTTGCATGGGCGCCTTTGCCATGTGTCGCCAGCGCATCATTACATAACTGACGAGTTTGCATACGGTGGGAGAATATGATCGTACATCAGGATTTCCTAGTGGCTCTCTTTCTGCCTGTGGTTGCCGTTTTTGCGGATGTGCTGATTGGTGACCCGCACCGTCTGCCGCATCCGGTGTGCCTGCTGGGCTGGGTTGCGGCCCGTCTGGAGGAGGCCGCCCGCCGCACCACCGGCGCGATGCGCCTGAAGGGCGTGCTTGGCGTATGCATTCTTGCCGGGGGCAGCGGGGCCGCAGTGTGGGGGCTTATTCATCTGCCTGTCATCGGAATGGCAGTGGGCCTCTATCTGGCGTATGCGGGGCTGGCCCTTGGGCAACTCCTGCGCGAGGCGCGCAGCGTTGCGCGCCTGATGGACGGCGGCGACTTGGACGGCGCGCGAATGGCTCTGTCCATGCTGGTCAGCCGTGACACCGCCCATTTGAGCGAGGCGGAAGTGCGCTCCGGCCTTGCCGAGACGCTGAGCGAAAACCTTAACGACGGCTTTGTTGCGCCGTTTTTCTATTTGGCCCTTGGCGGTCCTGTGGCGCTGTGGGTGTACAAGGCCGTGAGCACGCTGGATTCCATGTGGGGATACATGACGCCGCGCTATCGGCAGTTTGGCTGGGCGGCGGCGCGTCTTGACGATGTTTTGGCATGGGCGCCTGCGCGGCTGACAGCCGTGGTGATGGTGCTGGTTGCCTGGTGCATGGGCGCGCGGACCAAGGGCGTGTGGGCGCGCATTGCCGCGGACGCCGGGAAAAGCTCCAGCCCCAACGCGGGGTGGCCCATGGCCGCCGCGGCGTGGCTTATAGGGGCGTCCATGGGTGGTCCGGCTATTTATTTTGGCCAGCTCAAGCATAAGCCTCAGCTTGGCCCCAAGCGTTTGGACTGGGATACCGAAGCCACGGAGCGCCTGATGCGGTTGGTGCTGCTCTCGGGGCTGG
The DNA here is from genome assembly GCF_054657395.1 of Desulfobaculum senezii. Lineage (NCBI taxonomy): Bacteria > Pseudomonadati > Thermodesulfobacteriota > Desulfovibrionia > Desulfovibrionales > Desulfovibrionaceae > Desulfobaculum > Desulfobaculum senezii. The sequence goes on from NZ_BAAHYU010000003.1 coordinate 1,177,429, forward strand.
CGTGCGCCGCGCTGGTGCTTGGCGTTTTGGGGCTGACGCACTGCCTCGTTTAGGCGGGGGAGGGGGCCCTTTGGGCTGCAGGGGTGTTGCCCTTCGGGCGGAATGCGTATAGACCGTTCGGTTCTGGCCGCAGTGTCGCCACCCGGTCAGAAGAGCGGCAGGGAATCCCCTGAAAAAAGATTGGAGTAAGAGCCATGCATTCAGAGCTGGATGAATATCCTGAATTCGACTACTTAGTGTTTATAGAGGGGTTTCTTGTTCCCATCGCCCATATCAAGGCCATTGGCTGGGTGGAGAAGACCTTTCCCGACCCGGCGCGTCCCTACGAGAAGGAACAGTACTATTTCCGCGTGCACCTCGATCAGCCCGTTGGTGACAGCGGAGACGGCGTCGCCCGCGATTTAGCCTCCTTCTTCGAGACCGAGGACGAGGCCGAGGCCGCCCGCATGGAGCTGGCCGAACGAGTGAACGATTTTTATAAAAGCCTCTATGCCAATATGATGTTCACCAGCAACATCCACTGACGCTTCAACGCGCCGCAGAGTTTGCGGCGCGTTTTTTTTTGCGTTTTTTCCGTTTTTTCTATATTCCCCAAATCCTTTGCGAAATGCATTGCTTCCGACCCTGCAAATCCGTAGGGGGCGGGGCTTTTGTCGCGTCCGGGTACATTCAGTGCATCCGTACGCTCATGTGGGCACTTTCGTCCGGGTGACAGGGGCCCACAGGAAAAATACAGCCGGTGTGGCGCAAGCCAGCAGAGTGCGGTAAGATGTGATGCCTTTGTCCTACGCAAGGCGGCGAAGTGTACCGCTATTCTGCCGAAATGGCATGGATTTTTGGTGCGAGGCCGAGGCGCTGGCAGGCCGCCCCGAATGCGGGGCAGAGCGCGGCATTCTCGCCGCGGGAAGGAGAAAACCCGGACGGAATGTCTGGTCGCTCGGGGCGCAGACCCCGGCAACCGGACAGGGAGACGGCATGAACGCTTTACGGGATTTGCTCGCCTATTCGGGCAACGATTTGCATAGCAGGTTCCGCCCCTTTGCGGAGCGGATGGAAGAGGCGGGGCAGCACCCCATGGTCCTCAATGTTTTCAAGTCGCTGTATGCGCGGCTTTTGGACGGCGACCCGGGTTCGCTGGCTGAGTCGGACATCACGCCACTCGCTGGAGATGAGCTTGCGCGCTACGGCAGTCTGGATGGGTATACCCGGCATGGGATGGACCATCTGGGCAAGGTGGCCATCATTAAACTTAACGGCGGCCTTGGGACCAGCATGGGGCTGGAGAAGGCCAAGTCGCTTATCCCTGTGCGCGATGGCATGTCCTTCCTCCAATTGACGCTGGCGCAGGTGGACGCCCTGCGCACCCGCTATAATGTGCCGGTGCCGCTGCTGTTTATGGACAGCTTCCGTACCCATCAGGATACCCTTACCGCCACGCGCAATTGCAACAATGGCAGTTGCGGCATTCCGCTCACCTTTGTGCAGAACAAATTCCCCAAGGTGCTGGCGGAGACGCTGGAGCCTGCCGATTGCCCGGAGAACCGTTCCCTTGAATGGAATCCGCCGGGGCACGGCGATATTTATACGGCGCTTATCACCTCGCATATTTTGCCCCAGCTCTTGGATTCCGGCATCCGGTATGCGTTTGTGTCCAATGTGGATAACCTTGGCGCGCTGTTTGATCCGTCTTTGCTTGGCTATATGGTCAAGGAAGGGTTGCCGTTTGTCATGGAGGTGGCCCGCAGGCAGGAGACGGACCGCAAGGGCGGGCATCTGGCGCGTTTGAAGGATGGCCGATTGGCCCTGCGCGAGATTGCCCAGTGCCCGGAGGCCGACCGGCAGGCGTTTCAGGATATAAGCCGGCATAGCTATTTCAACACCAACTCCATCTGGCTGGACCTTGCCGCCGTGCGGCAGGTGATTCTGGAGGAGGGTATGGTGCCGCTCTCCCTTATCCGCAATGAAAAGACCCTCGACCCGCGCGATGCATCCTCGCCGCGCGTTATTCAGTTGGAGACCGCCATGGGCGCGGCCATATCGTGTTTTGCCGATGCCGCCGCCGTGGAGGTGCCCCGCCGCCGCTTCTCCCCCGTGAAGACCACCGCCGACCTGCTGACCGTTATGTCCGATTGCTACGAATTGCGCGACGACTACGCCCTTGTCCCGCGTGAGGAGCGTTCCGAGGACTTGCCGCAGGTGTCATTGGACGGTGACTACTATAAGTGCATTGACGATTTTCTGTGCCGGTTCCCGGAAGGGGTGCCGTCGATGATGGATTGCTCGTCGCTGGATGTGTGCGGCGACGTGACGTTTGCCGCCGATGTTGCCTTGGAGGGTGACGTCCGCATCAATGCAGAGGGGGCCGCGTCCGTGTTCCGTTGATTGTCCCGCGCCCAAGGGAGGAGGTATGCATCCCGCACCGCCCATGACGCCGTATTCCGAGAGTCTGCTTGTGCACCCAAGGCGCATTGACGTCCTGCGGCGCGAAGCCGTGGGATTTGCCTCGGTCGACTTGGGGCGGCGTCAGCTGTGCGATTTGGAACTTCTGCTCACGAGGGCGTTCTATCCGCTGGAGGGCTACCTCGGGCAGGTGGATTATGAGCGCGTGCTGGACGATATGCGTCTGGCGGATGGGGCGCTTTGGGCTATGCCGGTGTGCCTGGATGTACCGGAAGCCGTCGCGCAGACGCTTCGGCCCGGTGTGCCGCTGGCTCTGCGTGACAGCGAGGGCTTTATGCTGGCGGTACTGCACGTGCAGGACGTGTGGAAGCCGGACAAGGCCCGCGAAGCCCGCGCACTGTACGGCACGGATGACCCCGCCGCCCATGATGGGGTTCGCCGCCTGTATGACGAGGTGGGTGAATGGTACGTGGGCGGACGTGTGGAAGGCCTGCACCTCCCCCAACACTATGATTTTCCTGAGCTGCGGCTCTCTCCCGCCGATGTGCACCGCGCCTTTGCCCAGCGTGGGTGGCGGCGCGTAGTGGGCTTTCAGATGGCGTCGTGGCCGCATTGCGCCCACCATGACATGATGCTCGCTGCGGCTCGCGAGGCCGAAGCCAATATTTTCATTATGCTCGATGTCAGTCCCGGCCGGGACCGACGCGCCGAGACCTTCCCCCTTATCCGCAGTTACCGAAAATTCCTTGAGCGCTTTCCGCGCAACATGGCGGCCTTGGCGCTGCTTCCGTATGCCGGGCGCGGCGCTGGCCCGCGTGAGGCCCTGTGGCAGGCGCAGATTCGCGGTAATTATGGCTGTACGCATGTGCTGTTGCAGGGGCAGGAGCAGGAGCAGGGGCAGGATGACGCCTGTGCGGAGGGCGGCCTGCGTCCTGAAAGTGGCGGGGACGACGCGGCGATGGAGCTTGTACAGCGCTACGCCGAGGAGGCGGGGGTGACGCCCCTTGCGGAACGCCCCCGGTGCTATGTGGAGGATAGGGCGGAATATGTGCCGCTGGACGCCGTCACCAAGGACATGCGCGTGAGGGAAATTTCCTCGCGCGAGCTGTGGCGGCGGCTTGAACACGGGCTGGAGATTCCGGAGTGGTTCCTGTTTCCCGAGGTGGTGGACGAACTGCGCAAGGCGCATCCGCCCCGGCACAAGCAGGGTTTTACGGTTTTCATCACCGGGCTGTCCGGCGCGGGCAAGTCCACCCTCGCCAAGGTGCTGCTGCATAAATTCCTGGAAATGAATGGCCGTCCGGTCACGCTTCTTGATGGCGACATCGTCCGCCGCAACTTATCCAGCGAACTGACGTTCTCCCGCGAACACCGCAACCTGAACGTGACCCGCATCGGCTACGTGGCGAGTGAAATCACCAAGAACCGTGGCATTGCCCTGTGCGCGCCCATCGCGCCCTATGAGGAGTCGAGGCAGGCGGCGCGGCGGTTGGTGCGGCAGTACGGCGGCTTTGTGGAGGTCTATATGTCCACGCCGTTGGCCGTGTGCGAGCAGCGCGACCGCAAAGGACTGTACGCCAAAGCGCGGGCGGGGCGTATTGCCGGGGTGACTGGTATTGATGCGCCCTACGAGCCGCCGGTGAAGCCCGACCTTGCAATTGACACAACCGAACGCACGCCCAAGGAAGCCGCGCACGAGGTGCTGCGCTACCTTGCCGTGCAGGGGTATATCGTCTAGCCCCAGCCATATTGCCGCGAAACGAAAAGCCCCCGTCTGTCATGCAGGCGGGGGCTTTTCGTTGCAAAAAAGGGGGGAGGGCGGCGCGTGAGGCTCCTGCGCGATGTCGTTCCGGGGTGCTCCGCCCGGGAGCATCCAGCCGCGGGAGAGGTGGCGGATCGCGGGCTTCGGAACACGGGCGAAAGCGAGTCGCGCCGTGGCGTATGAAAGAGGCGGCCAGTGGGTAAGGAGCCGGAGGAAATACGGGAGAAGGAACGGGTTGGTGCAGTGTGGGGGCTGTGCTGGTGAACTGGGAGGGAAGCTGTCCTGACTCGGCGCGAGCGCTGCATCAGCGTTTCCCTCCCCCGCTTTCTACATAAGACACCTGCCAGCTTTGGCAAGGGGAATTTTGGCCTATGCCGGGGCTTCTTCTCGATTCTCCTGTTGAGCTGGCCCTCTGTGGCGGTGACTCTTTGGCAGAAGTTTTGCGCTGGCATATACCGACACCGGATGCGCGTTGTTGTGCAGGACGGTGCCGCTGAGTCCCAAGAGACATACCGTGGTGCCAATGAGGGGGCTGAAACTTTTACCGGGGATGAGGGAGAGGGACGCTAGGCCCATGTGGAGGATGCTGAAGGCGATGCCCGCAACGCACAGGGTGCGGGTGCGGTGGAGGTCCATTTCGGTGCCGAGGGCGGAGATTATGGGAGTGCCGCAAAAGACTTGGGTTGCAGTGGAGGCGGTGCGGGACCACCGGGCGCTGAGGAAAAGCACACCGCACAAGGCCACGCACGTTGCCCCGCAGATGCCGACCATGAATGAATACGTGGGCAAATACGCCGAAAAAATGGCTGTCATCCCCTGAGCGGCAATGGACGCGATGATGACGGCTCGGCCAAGACGGAATCCTCTGCTGCGTAAGCGGCGCGCGCTGGGCGCGAGAAGGGGCGGTGTTGTCTTGGATATGAAGGCGAACAGCGGAACGAGGTAGAAGGGAAGAGCCAAGTCCGGGAGGGCATCAGATGGGGCCACCATGTGCCCTTTGCGCATTGTCATAAGCATGGCTTCGATATCGATGGAAAAGAACAACGCGGTGGTCGCCCCGACGGAAAAGGCGAGAAAGGCGTCCTGCTGCGGATGAAGCCACGCAGGAAGGCCCCCGCTTCGCTTGTGCCCCGCTTCCCCAGTTTCGTCGTATCGCTGGGCAAGCTCACTGGCTTTCCGGGCGTTTGCGTGGCTCAGGAAAACCGTCAGAAGCAAAAAGCACAACGTGAGGCCTGAGGTGATAAAGAAAAAAGAGTTCCACAGCGCAGGAACAAAGAGCGTCCCGTAACACGCGCCAATATAGACCACCGCGCCCAAAACAAGCGCAACGCGAGTCCAAGTAACCTGATCCGAAAGGCGAGGTGGCGCATCCATGCAGGGAGTCCTTGAAAAAAGTGTGGTGTTTCAGTGCGATGCGGAGTGCGGTATCGGATAGGCGTTTTGGTTCGTGTTGTCAATAATGGTGTACGGAGGGTGCTGTGGAATGCAGGAGAAAGCCTTTGGGGCGGGAGGGCGCACGTGGTGAGATGACGCTGTGGGGAGATGGGGTGCGTCGTTATGTCCCATGGGACAGGAGGGGCCGCGTGGACAAATGGGGGAGCTGTCGGTTCTGGGGAGGGGCGGCGAGTGTGTATGCTGGCTAAGTAATTTGGATGCCCCGGCTACCAGACCAAAAGGAAAAAGGGACGTAGAGTTGCCTCTACGTCCCTATATTCTCTGGTCGGGATGGCGCGATTTGAACGCGCGGTCTCTGCGTCCCGAAGGCATGGCGCCATTTCCAACATACTGAAAATATTGAGTTTTCATTTTTAGGGGATACCGAGTGTGTCGATATCCCCTAGAAGTGATCTTCGTCGCTGTGTCCCATCTGCAATTTGGGCAGGTGGCGGGAGGCCTCTTTGCGGTCTCGCGTGTTGGTGTGTTGGTAGATCCGCGTGGTGGTCGTGGTATCAGAGTGTCCGGCCAACTCACTGGCGGCCTTGAGGTTTGCGCCTTGAGCAAGCAGTTCTGTCACAAAGGCATGACGCAGGGAGTAAGGCTTGCAGTACGGGATAGGTGGGAGGTTGCGCTTGCCCCTTGTTTTGTTCACGCGGTCAAACAGGTTGCGCCACGCCTTCTTGAACGTCGTAATGGGCTTGCCACGATAGTGGATGACGTAGAGGAATCCCCCGGCCATATCTGCTGCGCACCATTGGGACAGCAAGTGCCAGATTTCGTTGTCGTCTATGTAAATATCCCGCCACTGGATTTCGTCATTCTTATTGGCTGAGTGGATTCTGACGAAGCGTTCACGAAACGCGACATCTTCCCACTTGATTCGGAGCAGTTCGGACGGCCCGGTCCGCGCCCCAGTATAGTAGCCGAGGACGATGGCGCGGCAGATGTGGGGCGGAGCTGCTTCAAGTAACTCCGCAATCTGGTTAGGTGTCGGTGGCGGCGTGCGTTTGTCCCGACCGCGTTTGCATCGATACTCAAGGGGGTTGATCGGAATGGAGTCAATAAGGCGCTGGTCCTTTGCCCACGTCATAGCAGCCAACACGATTCCAATTTTGCGATTGATGCCGGGCTGCGCGTAGCCGTCTGTGCGCAACCGCCGTTCAATGTTGGTCATGTGTGCGGCGGTCAGCTCCTGAACGGTTAGTCCGTCCATGAGCTTTGCAACTTTCTTGAGATGATAGAAGGTAGACTTGCGAGTGCTTTCCGTGAGGTTTGCGCCCGTTAGGTATGCGGCGAGGATATCCGTAACCAGTGCTGACGACGCGGGGACAGCAACTTCAAAAGACTCCGGCTCATATTTGAGGCGGAACTTCATTTCTTCGGAGAGCTTCTCGGCCTTTTTATGGGTGGTCCACGGGCCGCGTTCAATCCGTCTTGTTGCTGGGTTTCTCCAGTATGCACGGTAAGAAACGCGGCCCGATTTATTTTTACGTTTTTCTACAGCCATAATGGATGAGCCTACTGCAATTTATCGTGCGCCTTCCCTTGAAGGTCTTTGTATGAGCCGTTGAATATATTGCTCGACTTGCGCTTGATCTTCTTGGGCTTGGCTTGTGGTTTTGTCTTGGGACGCAAGGACTCTATGAGGTCTTTGATCTCGGATGAAAAGAAACGTAGCCCACGGCCAGCTCCACGTCCAAAGTTGATGGGGACAATGCCGTGGTCTGTTAGGAACTTGGTTGCACCTGCGGGGTTTGGGGTTCCGTCGCGGCGAAAGATTTTGAGGAGTTGTGCAGCTTCCTTGGCAGTGAGTAGTTCGTTCATTGGAGGATCCTTTGCTTGCGAGTGTGATTGGAGGCACCAGTCGTTGGCTCTTTCGCTAGCCAGATTCCGGCTTCCAGTCAACTGCTAGATAGCCATATTCCGGCTATAAAGATGCAGGAGAATCGGGCTTCCCCGTGTAAAGATTGGCTAAATATTAGCTAGGGGTCTGCAATAATCTTGGGGCCGTGGCCCGTGTAGAGCCAGTGCACAGAGACTCGGTGCTTGAGGTAGGTTTCTATGAGCCAGCCGGAGGGGACGGAGTCCCGCGTGCGGTATTTGGAAATGGTGGAGCGGTCTATGTCCATGGCGCGGGCGAGTGCTGCGTACGAGTCCACGCCCCATGCCTCGCACATGCGGGCGATGATTCGTCCGCCAAGAGGCGACGTGGAGCGCGTGGAGAGAATCCAACGTTGGGCGCGGCCGGGGACGTAGGTCACGGCGGAGGCCATGCGGACAAGTCCTCGCCGGCGGTGGATACGTAACTCTATGCGCGTGGGGGTGGTGGGGTGCTGCTGGCTGATCCGCATGGCGCGGAGCAGCACGTTCGCGTCGTCTTCGTGGATAGCTTCCAGCAGCTGGCGGTCTGTGGCGTCTGCGCCGTAAAAGAGTGAATCGCTATCAACCTCGCATGTAACGATGGATAAGTCTTCGCGTAGGATGAAGAGGTTGTCGCCGGGCGGGCTAATCTGTCTGGCGTACGCCAGTTCGATGTCAGGACGATGCGGCGGCTCTGTGCAGACCGTTAGGATATACAGCAGTGTCTGTTCGACAAAATAGGGGATGCTATGCGTTTCGATGTAGCCGAATCCAGCGCGTCCTGCGTCTATTTCTGCCGTCACCACGGCGCCGCGCCTTTGTACCAGAGTCGCAATTTCCGCGTAGGATGCTGAGATATGCGGGAGGAATACACCCACTGCGTGGTCTTGTCCGAAGAGTTGCTTCCACGGATCATTCGCGTACGCGACCCGGCCGGATGGCTCGTATATGACAGCCGGTTCATGCGCCGTGGCAACTGAATTTACTGCGACGCTTAGTATGTATTCGCTATCAAGAATCATATGTGTGTTGCATACAGGTCAACGAAGTTTCATACAGTGCAACAAAACCCGAAAATGACCGTAATTCCTTGACGATACGGGAAGGGCGTTCGTACGTCTTAGGCGTGAAAAACGTACGGAGGAGCTATGCCCGATCCTATCTCAGAATTGTACGATATTGCGGATACCCTGCAAGGGTTGGCGGACTTGCGTGAACCGCTACAGGGGGAAGAGTATGTGCTGAAACTATTGAGGGGGCGGCTGGTTAGGGCCGCAAGGGGGTTGGAACAAAAAGAAGAGCAGGAGGAGCGCTCCGCACGTTATGCGGACTGCCCCTCCTGCTGATCAATCTTTAAGCGCTGCTCAACGATGAAGCAGAGTTCGGCGTATGACTTGCCGAGGGCTTCCGCCATTCTTACGGCGTCCGCCTGATAGATTCTTTGAGGGCGGCCTTCGCTAGACTTCCAAGCGTTGCGCATCCTGCGCCACTTAGCGACAGGGCCGCCCATGTCTTTTAGAGCGATTTTCGCAAAGTCACTGTGATTCATCCCTGAATCAAGCACCAACTCAGACACGACCTGAATAAATTTCCGTTCGAATTTGTCGGCGTATTGCATGGTTTTCCTATAGGCCAAAATCCGTCCGTACAAAATAACCGAAATTTTTCTTGATTAGATAGCCGGATTCCGGCTATCTAGCACGCATGAGCACACAGACATTTCACAAGCAATTGGGCGTGATCCTGAAAGCATACAGGACACATCGGCTTGTGCGGACCCTGCTGGGCTACAAGACCACAGCGTGGAAAAGCACACGTAAAAAGCCAACGCCGTGGGCGAAAGCCGCCGTGCGTTTGGCGTACATCAACATCTGTCTGCGGGCCAAAAATCGTGAACTGAAGCAGCAGCTTGCGAAGACCGCAGCCAAGACAAAATCACAGGCTAAGGGCCGCCGTTCTACCAAGAAATAATCCCCCACAACAAACCATACAAACTCAAGTCATGAGAGGCAGACATGAAGACACTGGAACAAACGAACTCCGCCTGTTTGCAGCGCCTAGAAGCCGTGGACATCGTCAAGCTGGCTTTCTCCAATAGCGGCAAGACCATGCAGCAGATAGCCGAGGAAATGGGCTGGAGCATGGCCCACGCCCGTAGGGTGTGTTCCACCGCCCGTTACTATCCGTCGCTGGAAGATATGCCCAAGCTGTGCGCGGTATTGGGCAATACATACCTGCCGCAGTGGATTCAGATCCGCGCCATGATGCAGGGCATGCAGAACGCCCACGCGTCTGTAGATTGCCAGTCCCTCGTCCTGCGGATTGGTGACTTCTTTGGCGAGGTCGCCGACGTGGGCAAGCAGGGGCAGGCGGCGATTGAAGACGGAGTGCTGGAATCGGCCGAAATGCGATCCATAATCCGGGAACTGTACGACGTCATCGACATGGCCAGTGCCCTGATTGGCGATCTGCGCGAAGAAGAACGCCGACTAGCTGCGGAGGAAAAGGCCAAGGACTTCAACGAAAACGAAAGCGCAGAGTAGGGAGCCGCCCATGCTTAACATCACAGCAGCACGCAACACCATATACGACGTCACCACCGCAGAAGGCCGGGAGGCCTTGGCGAGGCTCGCTGAGAGGGCGCAGTTTGCCGAGGGGCTTTTGACTGGCGGGGCGGAAGGGTTGGCCCGGCCCGAGGATATCGCCGCGCTAACTGAGTACACCAGACAGGCCCGGGCGCAGCTGCCTGTTCTGCTGGCCCAAGTCTCTGAGCAGGGCAGCGCCTATGCCTAAGCCGGGACACAGCCGTACGCCGGGAGTCCATGCCCTGTTCATGGGCAGGACTCTTGGTGGACGGGCCTTCAAGGAAATCCGCTCATACATCCAGAAGCTAGAGAACGATAACGCGAATCTCCGCGCACTGATCCGCGCCCAGCCTAACGCAGACCACGCCGAGTAAACACACAGGAGCAGGTATGCACGCTTCGACCCCTCACACGGACAACGGTCAGATTTTGACCCCTCAACACAAATCGGGTATGGAAATTTCAGGTGCTAAACACACCCCGTCCAAAGGCGGCTCCATGGCCGAAAAACATGGTTCCTTTTGTGTTCTTTTCCCGTCTAAACAGCGGGCCGAACACAATGCTTCCCTGCCAGTAGTGCATCTACTGATTGGCAACCATGACATTTTTTTTGCCGGGAGTGCGGAGAATACAAGACCCCTCAGGACGCTGAGGGGGAATAATCCCGCGGCTTCCTTTGGGCCGTGTTTAGCTCCCGGCCCTCTTTTCTTTGAAGAGGGCCAACTAAACAAAACCAAAGGAGCTGCCATCATGGCACGCGCGCTCACCCCAGAGCAGGCCGTTTCCGACCTGTTCCCCATCTCTGACGCTCTGTTAGAAATCGCTTCCACTCTCGACGCAGACCGCCCCGGCGTGACTGCCCTCGTGCTGTGCCTCGCGCACCAGTTGAGGGACTGCGCAGAAGCACTGGACACCGCCTTCCCCGGACCTATCGAAGATGCTGGAAAGGAGGGTGGCCATGCTCGTTCCTAATGAAGAAATCCTGCAAGCCCTTCTGAGTAGCTCCCGTTTCCAGTTCAAGTCGAATAACAACAAGTACCTGTCTGGGGGCAAATGCCCCCAGTGCGGAGGCAAGTCCTTATGGGTGAACAAGGACAAGCCTTTTTATCTGAACTGCAATCACAAGAATTCCTGCGGCTACGAAGGTACGGTCAAAGATGAAATCCCCGAGTTGTTTACGGGCTGGGAAGAACGCTTCCCCGCCACGAAGGAAGAACCGGAACGGACAGCCAATGTCTATCTGTCCATGGACCGGGGCTTCGACATTTCGAAGCTCCGGGGTTGGTACACGCAGGAAGCGTGCAGGCTGGATAACGGCAAGTATTGCGCCACGGTCCGCTTCTATCTGGATGAAAAACGGACGCGCTTCTGGGAACGCCTGATTGGTCATACTTGGAAAGACGGACAGCAGCGCGCCAAGTTTGGCGGCAAGCGCAAGGAAGATGGAACTCTCTACGCCGGAGACGCATGGACGCCCCCCGGGCAGGAGCTTGTCCAGGGCGAACGTTGCTACATAGTAGAAGGGATTTTCCACGCCATTGCCTTGCACATGACGGGGCGCAAGGTGGCGGCAGCCTTGAGCTGCGGCAATATGCCAGTCAATTACATCAAGGAGCACAAAGGAAAGGGCATCCGTTGGACACTGGCCCTCGATGGCGACAAAGCCGGACGTCCGGCCATGCGCAAGCATGTTAAGCGAATCAGGGCTATGGAAGAGACGGCGCAGGTTTGCTTGCTCCCGAATAACGGACAGGACTGGGATGACCTGTATAGGGCCGGGAAACTGACAGACGACTTCATGGCGGAGCGGCTGCACTGGGGGCGCGTGTTCTTGGCTGAAAGTGTGGAGGAGTCCGCGTACCATCGCTATTGCAAGAAGAAACGCGAAAGCATGATTTTCGCTTTTAAGAATCAGATATATGAAGTGCGCGTCCCCATGACCACGCTGGATGATGAGTTGGCCAAGCAGGAAGCTGCGCTGGAATCATCTGATGGGAAGCTGATCTTCTATGCGAATTGTGCAACGAAGATGCTGTGCAACGTCTATCCCGAATGCCTGTACCGTGAGGTAGACGAAATCGCGAATGCTCGGTGGTACGTCTTCCGCATCAACTATGAGCACTTAGACCCGGAAATCATTAGACTCGAAGGTTCTGAACTGACGTCCTCTGCGGTGTTTAACGCTGCGCTTATCGATAAGACGGCGGGTGGATCGTGGACCGGAGACGCCGGGCATTTCAGATATCTGTCCCTCAAGTGGTTCAAAAAGGCGCAGCACCGCCTTGTGAAGTCCGTTCCTTATCAAGGCTACGTGCGTGAATTTGAGGCGTATGTTTTTGAGGGGAAGGCGTTCTACAAGAACCAAGAGGTCTTCCCAAACGATGATGGCCTTTTCCGTGTTGGCAAGCATGGCATCAAGACCAATCTGTCCTTGTCCCTGTGCATGAAGGGGAAGTTCGACCCGAGCTGGGTGAATGATTACGTAACGGCGTTTTCTATGCCGGGCCTTTCGGTTCTGGCCTTCTGGCTGGGTTCTCTTTTTGTGGGGCAGATTCGTGCCCAGCAAAGCTCGTTCCCATTTCTTGAATTCACCGGTGACGCCGGGGCAGGCAAGACAACTGTCTTGGAATTCCTGTGGAAGTGCTGTGGCCGAGACGACTACGAGGGGTTTGACCTGTTGAAGGCGACGGATGCAGGTGGGCGCCGCTCGTATAATCAGTTGTCGGGCATGCCCACCGTTCTTATTGAATCAGACCGCGACAACGGCAACCCGCACACTAAGGCCAAGCAGTTCGACTTTGACAACCTGAAAGCATTTTACAATGGGCGCTCAACCGGAACCCTCGGTGTGGCTAAGCGTGGCAATGACGTGGAAGAGTCGCCGTTTCGTGGCACTATCATCATCAGTCAGAACGCTGAGGTCGATGGCAGCCAAGCGCTTCTGCAGCGCATTGTCCATTGCCATGCCGACAAGAGCCACCACGGCCCCGGGACGCGTGACGTTGCCCGCTGGTTCGAACGCCAGACACCGGAGACCGTGGGCGGCTTTATCCGTAAGGCGCTTACCAACGAAAGCACTATCCTCAAGCGCTACTATGAATGCTTTGACATCATGGAAGCCCGCTTCACTCCGCACCTGCGAAATGAGCGTGTGTGCAAGAACCACGCGCAGGTGGCCGCCTGCGCGTGTGCCTTGCCGATTCTCTTTCCTGATCTGAAACAGGAAACCATAGATCAAGTTGCAGACTACTTGCTGGAACGTGCACAGGCCCGTGAACGTCGCCTTGATGCAGATCATCCGGAAGTCGAACGCTTCTGGGAGCTGTATCACTACCTGAATGAGGAAAGTTGCAAGGTAGGTGAAGGGCGCCTCAATCATTCCGGAAACGAGGATGAGATAGCACTTAGCCCCAACGAGTTTGAGGCAGCGTGTCGAAATGAAGGTTTGAAGATCCCAGATATGCGCCAAGTGAGGAAGCTCTTGCCAAACTCTCAGAGGCATAAGTTCATCAAGAAGAACGCTTCTGTGTGGAGCACACACACGAGAAGTAGCAAAAAATGCTGGGTTTTCAGAAGCTAGCTGAAATGATTGGCAAATACGCGCGTGCGCTTGCGCGTGAATTTTGCGAGGTCATTTAAGTTTGGAGGGGTAAAAGATAGGGTCAGGATGGGCAGGATTGCAAAATTGGCTTATAAATGCCTGATATATATAATATATTTCCTAACCATAAATAGGGCAGGATAAGGGCAGGCCTAACTTTGAATCCTCACCTTTCGCCTACTTTTTACCCCTTCGAAAGCCACAGATAACTAGCTGATTTTAAAGAACTATTTTTTTAAGGGTGAGAACCTCACCTCTTTAGGGGCAGGATTAAAGCCTTTAAAATCAGTGGTTTATAGCAGAAAAAAGCTATTCTGCCCTCATCACCTAAGTTGATTTTTTTTTCAGCGTGACCTTTGAAGGAGTAGGACATGAAGACGGTAAATCCTGAGGCAAAAATCGAAGGCGTTTTGGAAACCTACGACGAAACTGTTGAGCGGCTGGCGGCGATGTGGTCGGCGTATTTACAGCGTAGACTCACGACGAAGGATGTAGAGAATATGCTTACTATGCTTTCGATGTCGCGCGGTGTGAAAATATTGCCTGTTGAAGAGATTACGGAGCATCCCATTGTGGCGCTCTTTTGGGCAGACGTGGAGCGGATTGTTAATGAGCATGATCTTGATGTTTCTTCCGAGCCGAAGGAAATTGCTTTTCATATGCAAACGGTCAAGAAGCACTTGATTGCTTCGGGCTGGAGTGAGCGTGATTTCAATAAGGCCCGTAAGCTGTTGGGCGTGTCGCCCCGCTATAAGCTGCTGGAAAAGAACCGTTGTCGCCATAATTCCAAGCTGTACAAAACACAGCGTTGCTGGTGCTTTCTCCGACCTCAAGAAGACGCGGAGGGCTAGGCCATGACAGAACAGACCATCCACCCCGGTGACTACCTGTGCATTAACGGCACGCCCTGTCGTGTGCGCTTTGTCAGTATGCGTGATGTGCGGCTTGAAAATGGATTGGTTCTTTCGCATGAGCAGGCGGGGCAGTATCCGCATTGTCCTGTATCGACCGAGGAGCCGCGCGGCAGCTTCGTGCCGAAGGCCGCGCAAGGGAGGTTGTTTTGATGGGGGAGGGGATACGCGTTATCACCATAGAGCATCGGCTAGAGGACGCGCGTTTTCTCCTACGCACACTTGCCCAGTCGAGTGAGCTGCACCCCGCCGAGCGTGCGGCGCTGCGTGGGTGCGCCAAGAGCGTGAACCAGATCCTCGGCGCGGTGAACTGCCGAGGGCGGGAAAATGACGCCCAACCGGACTACGCCAGAGCCTAACGCCATCTACAAACAAAGCCCCCGACCAGAACGGCCGGGGGCTTTGTTTGTGGATGGCGGTCAATATCTGACCCTTTATATTTACTTGTTCGCCGTTTGTTGCTATCGGGCAAAAAACGTAAGGGGGCAGAATATGACTGATATTTGGACTGATATAGATGGGCAGCCTGCGCGCTCCGTTAATAGAGCGCGGGTATCGGACAGAACGGTTGATGAACTTATTGGCATGGCCAAAGGGTTTATCGCAGACGGCGAAGTGAGCGAGGGGGAGGCCGCGGCTTTGGTGCAGTGGCTCAAAGTGAATCACCTGCTTGCATCCAATGACTTTGTGGTTTCTCATTTAAGCAAGCGAATCGCCGCCATGCTTGAGGACGACGTGATTGATGCAGAGGAACGCAAAGAGCTTTTCGAGATATTGCGTGACATTTGCGGGCAAGATGCCGCACCGGAGTGTGCGCACTCGCTGAGTTGCAGCTTGCCCCTTGATGACCCCTTGCCCAATATCCAATTTGAGGATGCGTGCTTTTGTCTTACTGGCAAGTTTGCGTGTGGTACGCGCAGCAAGTGCCAACATGTGGTGACAAGCCTTGGCGGGTTTGCCCAGTCGAGTGTCCGGCTGAATACGGATTACCTTGTGATAGGTTCCATTGGGAGCCGCGATTGGATCCACTCCACCTATGGCCGCAAGATTGAAAAGGCGATGAGCTTCAAGGCCGAAGGCAAGGCGCAGATTGCCATTGTTTCTGAGGAGCACTGGGCTGATGCTGTTTGGAAGTGTTCGCAGGCGTTGTAACTCTGACCAGCTACAAACAAAGCCCCCGACCAGAACGGCCGGGGGCTTTGTTTGTTCGTGGTTTTGCCCGTACGTGGTTACGCCGAGCAACATGCGAACAGCATTTTTTGTTCTGACGCTGTTGCCTTTTGAAGCCGCTTCCGCACAGCTGCCGGCAGGTCCAGCGCGGATGGGCTGAGTGTGTGGGAGAAGGCGAGGTCCATCACGAAGGTGTGCCCGCATTCTAGGTTGCGGCAACTGCAATAGAGCTGCTTCAACTCCCCGCCCAGTTCCTTGGAGCTTTCCACCCGCGCCACGTAGCCGCACTTGTTGCATCGAACTCTGATTGCACTCATTGTCTCAACCTCACGAATTGGTGACAATGTACACTATTCCCCGTCGGTTATAAAGGAAACGCGCCCCTGCTGTGGCAGTATTTCGTTCACTTCCAGCAGGAGTTCCCGGACGGGTTGCACCTCGTTCCGCTGGTACACGCTGTCGATTTTCTCCACGTCGCCAAAGCCGCCCGTGTTGTTCGGGATGATGGCGGCCAGCGCGGGCGGGACGCGGTGGGCGGCGATGATGTCGTCCCGCGTCAGGTTCTTGATCTTCTCCAGCTCGTCCCGCGTGGAGAAGTCGCCCACGGGCAGGATTTGGAGCTGGTCCTTGCCGCCTTGTGGCATGTGAATGAACATGTTCCGGAAGTTGCCCGCGCCCTTGGTGTTCTTCATGGCGGCTTCTATCTGCTCCTGATAGCGCTGCTCCATGTTGCCGCCCGCGTAAAGGATGTAGCCCATGTGCGCGCCGTTTTTGTAATACTTGCGGCGGAACAGGGTGGCGTCCTCATTGAGCAGCATAGACTGGATTGCGCCGAGGTAGCCGGGCACGCCGTAGATGGACTGGGACACGTCGTAGTTGCGCAGGTGCAGCACCTCGCCGGGCTGGAACTCCGTGATGTTTCCCGTCAGGCCCAGCTGGCAATAGTGGTCCGGATCCTTCATCCGGCGCATGTTGATGGCGGGCAGGTGGCGCAGGCCTATCACCTCGCCCATCCAGTTGCGGATGATCTGCGCGTAGGCGTTGGCGAAGGTGACGAAGTCCGTCACCATGGCGTGCATGGCCTTGCGCGGCAGCATGGCCGAGCCGTGAAAGCCGCGCATGATCATGTTGGCTTTGAACTCCAGAAGCGGCCCATGGTAGGCGTTGCTGCGCGTGAGGCGCGTTAGCCCGATGAGCGGGACGGGCGTCTGGTAGTAGCGGCCATTGTCCAGCAGCCACACACCAAGCGAGTCGTATATTTGGCCGGAAAGGACCGGCTCCGGATCCCCGAAGGTGAAGTGCATGGCGTTTGCGGCTGAGGCCTGCGGGGCGTCCGTGGCTCCGTCCTGCGTCCTATTCTTCTTCCTGCCCATGAATGCTCCTAGGAGACGACCACGCGGCCGCCTTTCTGTTCGGTGAGGGGTTCGTGTGCGAGGGCGTGCATGATGGCCCACGCGACGTCAGCGTGCCCGGTGTTGGCCGTGCGGCCCGCGCTGTAGGTCATCTGGCCACTGTTCGTCAGTCCCTGCCGGATGGTCAGGAACGCGTGCCCGATGTCGGACCAGACGCTGTTCCATTCCAGCCTGCCGTTTTCGATGACGTCCTTGGCCTTGAGCACAAGCATGTTCTTGGCCTGCACGCTGTAGTGGATGCTCTGCGCCATGGGGAAAAAGCCCTTGATGGCGTCGTACACGCCAATGCCCGGCCCGGTGGTATCCACGCCGATGTGCTCGAAGTTGTAGCGCTCCGTGAGTTCCTTGATGCGTTCCGCCTGCCACGTGAAGGATTTGTCCGTCCATTTGTAGCGCTCCAGCACGCGGAAGCGGCCGCCGGATTCCAGCGGTGGCGCGAGGATGACAAAGGACGCATCGTCCCGGCTGCGGCTGGGATCGTAGCCGCCCCACACGGGAGCATTGCCGAAGGGACGCTGCGCGCCGGGGGTGAAGTCCGGCCACTCGTCGTCCGGATCCACGGGGCAGAGTTCCAGATCCGCCAGCCGGAAGACGCTCCACGTGTCGTCCACGAACTCGCACATAAACAGATTCCGGAATTCATCCGGGCTGTACTCCAGCTTGAGTTCCTTTACGTCGAAGAGGTCGCAGCCTCCGGCCTCGGCGTCCTCAAGGGTGATGATCTTGCGCCATGTGTTGTCCGGGCACAGGACGCCGCCCTGCGACTCCTTAAAGCTGGGAAACTGCGCGCGCTTTTTCTTGTACCGCTTCTGGAAGCGCTCGCCCGTCCAGAGATCATAGGCCTCATGCGTGACCGCCGAGGGTGTGGAGAAGAGCGTGCGCCGCCATTTCTTGTGGGCCGCCATGCCTGTGGCGACCTTGTAGAGGTCATTGAAGCGGCAGATCCAGAAAAACTCGTCTATGTAGACATGGCCGTGGTAGGACTGCGCGCTTTTGGAGTTGTTGGACAGAAAGTAGAGCGTGGCCGGACCGTGCGCGGTGTGTAGCTGCAACTTGTCCTTGCCCTTCAGCTCAAGGTCAAAGGCCTCGCCCGCAATGTTCACGATGTATTCCCGGAACACGTCGGCCTGTGCGCGGGTGGCGCTCAAAAAGATTTGGTTGTCCCCAGTGAGGCACGCGTTCTCGAAGGCCTCCTGCGCGAAGTACCACGTTGCGCCGATCTGGCGGGACTTGAGTATCTGGCGGTTGCGGTGGTGGCGATTCGCGTACAGCTCCAACTGGTATTGGAAATAGTGTTGGTGGAGCTTTTGGAAGTCATCCGCCGTCAGATGCGAGACGTCGTTTTTCGTTTTGCCCTTGCCGCGTTTGTTCGGGCGGCCCTTGTTCCTTTGGCTGGACTGCGCCGGGGCGTCGCCTGCGTGCTCCTGCGCTGCCTTTGGGCGCTGCGCCAGCCGCGTCAGGCGTTCCAGCCCGGAGACGAGACAGTCTATTTCCTTCAACTCCGCAGGTGATTTGCCGTCACGCTCCGCCAGCAGGGCCAGCCGACGCTGGATGGCTTCTTCTGCCGTCTGGTGGGAGACAAGGTCTTCCCAGTCTTCAGCTTGCGCCCAGTGGTAGACGGTGCGCTTTGGTACATTCAGCGTTGTGGCGATCTCCTTTATCTTGTAACCACGCAGGTACAAGGAGCGCGCCGCGCGCCTGACTTCATCCGGATAGTGTGCCATACACTATCAATACATGTTCCCACCATTGCATTCCCGTATCTCTGTTCCGATTGAGCGCCAATCGGAATTCACTTTGTTGTGCGCGCGTTACTGCGTGGCGTAACATCATTCCTATGAAACTCACCACAGACTTTATCAAAGTTGGGCAGTCCGGCCCGACCTGTGACGGTCGCGAGATTGACGCGCAGTGGCTGCGCGAGGCCGCTGAAACGTATGACCCCAAGGTCTATACGGCCCTCATTTGGCCGGAGCATTTCCGCTTTCTCGGCAACTCCGGGAAGGTTGTGGCCCTGAAGGCCAAGGACGAGGGCGACGGCATTGTTGGCCTGTACGCGCAGTTGGAGCCGAACGTTCGTTTGCTCCAGTCAATCAAGGATGGCCAGCGCATGTACACGTCCATGGAGCTGACTCCTAATTTTGCCGGGACGGGCAAGCACTATCTTGCCGGCCTCGGCGTGACCGACAGCCCCGCGTCCCTCGGGACGGATGAGTTGAAGTTTTCGCAGAGGAAGCACGCCCCGGAGAACGAATTTTACGCAGGCGTGGAGCTGGCGCAGCTGGAGGCGGATGCAGAGGGCGAGGAAGAGGCCGCCACCTTGTTGAATAAACTTTTTCACCTGCTTGGCTTTGGCAGCAAGGGCGCGGCCCCGGCGCAGGAACCCGAACAACACGAGGAGAACAACGTGGACAAAGAGCAGTTTGATGCGCTGAACGGCGCGCTGGCTGGCCTCACCGCAAAGGTGGAGGAGCTGGGCGACAAGTTCACTGCGCAGGGCGCAGAAGGGAAGCAGCCGGAGCCGGAAGCCCCGACGCCCGCCCCCGAGGAAAAGGCCGACGCCAGCAAAGAAATTTTCGGCAAGCTGGAAGCGCTGACGGATTCCGTCACCAAACTGACCCAGCGCATGGAAGCCGCCGCACCCGGCACCCCCGCTTCGGAAAACTCCGGACCCGCCGATCTCTCCGGCGATGTGATGTAGGGGGCGACGCATGAGAAACGCAACCAGACAGCAGTATAACGCGCTGGGCCAGCAGATTGCCCGCGTCCACGAGGTGGACGACGTGAGGCAGCAGTTCAGCATTGCGCCGAGCGTTGAGCAGCGCTGGCAGGACAAGATTGTGGAGCAGTCCACCTTCCTGCCCCAGATCAACGTCATCACCGTGGATGACATGGAAGGCCAGAACATCCTTGGCTTTGCCGCCGGTCCTGTTTCTGGCCGCACGGACGTGTCCGTGGACGGCAACGAGCGCACCCCGCGCAATGTGCTGGGCATGGCGCAGTATGGCTACAAGCTGGCCCAGACGGACAGCGACGTCTACTTGCCCTATTCCACCCTTGATGCGTGGGCGCGCTTTAAGGACTTCGCGCAGCGCTACACCCGCTACGTGCAGGACCGCATTGCCAATGACCGTGAGCTGGTCGGCTGGTACGGCGAGCAGGTTGCGGACACCACTGACCTTGCCACCTATCCCATGCTTCAGGACGTGAACAAGGGCTGGCTCCAGTACATGCGCGAAAAGTGCCCCGGCAATGTCCTGCAAGAAGGCGCGACCGCCGGAGAACTGCGCATCGGCGAGGGCGGCGACTACATCAACCTTGATGTCGCCGTGAACGATCTGCTTCAGGGGATTCCCCTGTACCTGCGCAAAGATCTTCAGGTCTTGGTGGGGGACGAGCTGATCGCACAGGAGCGGGCCGCACTGTTTGCCGCCGTAGGTGGCAAGCCCACCGAAAAGAACGCGATGAACACGGCGCTGGCCGTTCTGGGTGGCCTGCCGTGGCAGACGCCGAGCAACTTCCCCGGCCGTGGACTGGTCATCACCAGCACCAAGAACCTTTCCATCTACACGCAGGGCAGCAGCTGGAGGCGCAACCTCAAGGACAAGCCCGAGAAGAACCGCACCGAGGACTACAACTCCCGAAACGAGGGGTATGTGGTTGAGAATCCGAAAGCCATGGTGGCTTGGGACTTCAAGAACGTGATGGTCAAGAGCGCCGACGGTTCGTGGAGTTAGGCGATTCCTTCTTCCAACAGGGGGCGGCGTGGTGCCGCCCCCGCTTCTCAGGGGTGAAGCATGAGTCTTTTTTTAGAGCATAAGCGGCGCGTTGAAGGCGACCCGCAGGCGGCAAAGGCTGTGGCGGCTCCCTCTGCGCCGACTCCGGCGACCAGTGGGCGCATTGGCAAGCAGCAGGCGGACGGTATGCTGATGGATTCCGTGGCCGAAGACCTGCGCCGCTTGGGGGACACCAAGAGCGTAGAGCGCAAGATTACGTTCAAGCGCGAGCAGCTGGTCCCGAAGTACCGCGAACACGTGGCGCGGCTGCGCGAGTCCGGCGAGCTCCACCCGCTACTGGGACAGTATTTCGTCTGGCTGTGCGACGTGGGCGACATGGAAGGGGCGCTGGATTTGGGCCTGTATTGCGACGAGCAGGGCATTCCCATGCCGGAGCGTTTCAACCGTGACCTGCGCACGTTCTTGGCGGACGCCGTAATGGACTGGGCGGAGCGTGAGCACGACGCCGGGCGCAGCCCCCAGCCGTATTTTTCTACCGTTCTGGACCGCGTGACCTCGGACGCACCCGACGCATGGGATGTGCCCGACGCCCTGCGCGCAAAGTATCTGCGCCTTCATGGCTTCCTGCTGGAAAATCAGGGCGAGGACGCCGCTGCGCTCAATGCGCTGAACAAGGCGCTGGAGCTTGGCGCCCAGGTGAAGACGCGCCGGGACAAGCTGGCCAAGAAGATCAAGGCCGCAACCGAAACGAGCTAACCCACACCCCTGCCAGTTCCGCCGGGCCGGTGCGGCCTCGCGCCAACACGCGGCCCGGCGGGAACTGGTCAAGAGGCTTCTATGTCGTTCTCCGGCTTCACAGATACACCCCAGACGGAAGTGGTGCACAATGACGGATTCTGGCCGGACGTTGATCTGGCTGACTTCGCCGCATCCTACCGCACGCCAGCCGAGCACGAGACACCAACCCTTGCCACTGCCATCACCCGCGCCATGGACTGGGCCAACCAGCAGCTTGCCGACTTTCAGGCAGAGCAGCGCGCCGCAGGCTACGCCACCCTTGCCGAGGTTCCCGCCAGTACGCTGGCCGGGCAGAGCAGGCTGGTGGGCTGCTACCTGCACGCCGTTTCCTGCCGGGCTGTAGCGTTTTTGACATGGGAATTTCGGCCGCTGACCCGTTCCAGCTCCGCCAAGGACACGCTGGCCGACGCCGAGGAAACGGCGCTGACGGAAGGGAAGTGGCTCCAGTACGCGGAAGAGGCTCTTGCAAACCTGCGGGGCCATGACCGCGTGAGCGTGAGGCTCATATGAAAAAGCTGCAAGGGCTGTGTGACTATCTGCTGCGCCAGACGGGGCTGCCGAGGGGCAATTTTGACGCTTGGGCCAGCCTTGGGGAGATCGATGTGGGCGGTGTGGATCTGGGGCAGGGCGTTGTGGTCTGCCACTTCAAATATGAAGGGCAGATCATCATCAAGCGTTACCCCGGCGACGCCGCCGAACTGCTGGCGCATATTTCCGTGTGGCTGCTGGAGCATGACGCGGAGCGGAACGCACAGGGGCTTGAAATGCCGGACGTGGACGTGGCCCTGAATGACGATCATTCGGCGGATGTGTCCTTTGGCATTCCGTTCAAGGAGCGGGTGGAAATTGTGCAGGACGAGTCCGGGCGCGTGCTGTGGAACGGATCGCGCTGGAGCGTCGCGCCTGTTCCGGTGGATGTGGCCGAGCAGCTGGACGACATGCAGGGGAACGCGACCGCCGGGGTGGAGAGCTAGGGCATGGGGGAACTGCTGGAGTTTAACGTTTCGCGCAAGAGCCAGTTGCGCCTGCATGAGCAGCTGGACGTCCTGACCCTGCCGCCCGAGAGCCGCCGCAAGGTGGCGCGGGCAGTCGTCATGCAGGTGCGTAAGGAGTCGCGCAAGAACGTACGGCAGCAGCGCTGCGTGGACGGCGCACCATTTGCCCCGCGCAAGAAGGGCAAGAGCGGCAAGCCCCGCCCGGAGCAGAACAAGCGCATGCTGATGGGGCTGGCCCGCTTGATGAGCATAGACGCCGAGCGCGTGGGCGCGGGCAGGGTGAGCTGGCGCAACAGCTACACCGCCAAAATTGCGGACAAGCACCAGCACGGCAAGGAAGAGCGCTACAGCGGCCGGGGCGGCAAAGCCCATGACAAGGATTTCTACACCGCCAAGGCGAAGTGTGAACGCTGGCTGGCGCGGGAGATTATCCGTCTCGGTTACCGCAGGGAAAAACGTCTCCCGTCCGGAAAGGTCCGCCGGGTGCGCGTGCCCCAAAAGTGGATCATGGAGCACATGCGGCAGGACGAGGCGGTCAAGGTGTGGCTGGATCTTTCCGGCTACAACCCCAAGGACGATTGGACCATAGGCACCCCGGCGCGGCCGTTCCTCGGTGTGAATCCGGATCAGGCGCACGACATACTGGATGAGATGGCGCGGCAGGCTCTGAGCAAGCTCCGCAAGAAAGGCAAGATTTAACCAAGGAGTTCCCATGGCACTGGGTAAAGTGCAGGTCAACAACCTGAATTTGAATCAGGGGCAGCTGCCGGACATTGAGCGCTATTTCCTCTTTGTCGGGCTGTGCGCCACGAACGCGGGCCAGCTCCTGACCGTGACCCCGGATACCGATCTGGACGAGGTTCTGGGCGCTGAAACCAGCCTGCTGAAAACGCAGGTGGAGGCGGCCAAGCTGAACGCCGGGCAGAACTGGAGCGCCGCGGTATATCCGCTGGCCGAAGCCGCCACATGGGAGGACGCCGTGGACGCCGCCATGGAGGAAACGTCCGTGGAGGCCGTTGTTGTGGTGGATCCCGTGCAGAGCGCGGTGGAGCTGGAGGCCATGCAGGCCAAGGCTGCCGAGATCATGGGCAAGTACATGCGTCCGCTGTTCTTCATGGCCTACACCCGCGCCATCGATCCCGCGCCCGACACGGGCGAGGACTGGGCCAGCTATGTGGCGGATATCAAGGCGCTGACCGATGGCATCGCAGCGAATCAGGTGCTCATTGTTCCCCAGTTGTGGGGCCATGAGCTGGGCACGCTGGCGGGCCGTCTGTGTGACCGTTCCGTCACCGTCGCGGATTCGCCCATGCGGGTGAACACGGGGGCGCTGGTGGGCGAGTGGTCGCAGCGCCCGGTGGATAATACGGGCCGCAAGCTGGACATGGCTATCCTTCAGGATCTGGACCGCGCTCGGTTCTCGGTGCCGCAGTGGTATCCGGACTACCCCGGTATGTACTGGGGGGACGGCAACATGCTGGACGTGCCCGGCGGTGATTATCAGGTGGTGGAGAATCTGCGCGTGGTGCAGAAGGCCATGCGCAAGGTCTACCCCTTGGCGGTTGCGCGCATCGCGGACCGTCGGCTGAACTCCACCCCCGCGTCCATTGCCCAGAATTCGACCTATTTCATGCGCCCGCTGCGCGAGATGTCGCACAGCGTGAACATCCTTGGCCAGACCTTCCCCGGCGAGGTGAAGCCGCCGCAGGATGGAGACATAAGCATCACGTGGCCTACGCGCACGGCGGTGGAACTCTACATGGTGGTGCGGCCTTACAATTGCCCGAAGTCCATCACCTGCAACATCCTGCTGGACCTCACAAATTACGGGGCGGAGGCATAAATGGGACAGAGAATCAGCGGAAAGGATTTTGACGTCACGGTGGGAGATCTTGCCATCCATGTGGACAAGGCCACCTTGTCCATCACGGATAACACGGCGGTGGCCAAGGACCGGGGCGTGCCCAATGGCTGGGTTTCCGGCGATGTGGAGGCCTCGGGAGAACTGGAGCTGGACGCCCTTGACCTCAAGACCATGAGCGAGGCCGCCAAGGCCGCCGGATCGTGGCGCGCGCTGGAGCCGTTTGACCTCGTCTTCTTTGCCCGCACCCTGACGGGCGAGGAAATGAAGGTGGAGGCCTTCAGCTGCAAGGTTAAGGTGGACAGCCTGCTGGATTTCGACGGCAGCGGGGGCGAGAAGCACACCACCAAGATTCCCTTTGACGTAACCAGCCCCGACTTCGTGCGCATCAACGGCGTTCCGTACCTCGACGCCGCCGAAACTGAGGGGCTGACGGCGTAATGGACGACATTGACCGCGCACAGGAGCTTGAAACCCGGCAACGCCGCGCGGCCTTGGCCCGCCTTGGACGCGCCGCGCGCCGCGCGCTGTCCGCAGGGCCAAGCCGGACGCATTGCCTACGTTGCGGGGAGCCAATCCCGGAGGCGCGCCGCAAGGCCGTGCTGGGCTGCCAATACTGCATAGACTGCCAAGCCGACATGGAGGCACACGCATGAATTTTGAAAAAGCCGTTGATTTCGTACTGAAGCACGAGGGCGGATTTGTGGACCACCCGGACGACCCCGGCGGAGCCACGAATTTTGGCGTGTCCCTGCGGTGGCTGCGCGGCCAGAACCCGGACGCCGCTGACATCGATGGGGACGGCGACGTGGACGCCGACGATATCCGCGCCCTGACGCCGGACACCGCGCGGGAGTTCTACCGCCAGAAATTTTGGGACGCCACACACTGCGGCCAGATGCCTGCCCCTGTGGGCGCGGCCGTGTTTGACTCCGCCGTGAACTGCGGCCCGCGCCGGGCCGTGCGCTTTCTGCAGGCGGCCATCCGAACCATTGACCCGGATATGGCCCTGACCGTGGACGGCCTCATGGGGCCGAAGACGCTGGAGGCCGTACGCCTGACCAGCGCCCGGAAGGGCTATGAGCGGCTGGCGGACGCCATTCTGTGGGAGCGGCAGAGCTACTACAACCGCCTTGCCGGGCAGAAGCACTTCCGCACTTTTCACCTTGGCTGGACGCGCCGCGTGTGCGCCCTGCGTGATCTGCTGCACGCCGCATAGGAGGGCGCATGGGATTCTTTGACGCAGTGAGCAACTTTTTCGGCGGCGGTGTGGTCAAGACCATTGCGGACACGGTGAAGGACTACTTTCCCCCGGACATGAGCGAAGCCGAGAAGGCGAAACTCTCCGCCAAGATCACCGAGGCCGAGCTCCGCCGAGAGCGTGAGCTGATGGCGCTGGCCATGGAGGCGGACAAGGAAGTGACGCGCCGCGCGGCCCAGCTGGAGGGCACGGCAAAAGACCTCACCGCGCTGCCGTTCGTCGGGCGGTTGGTGATCTTCCTGCGCGGGTGTCAGCGCCCTGTGTGGGGCTTTGCCGCCCTGTACATGGACTGGCTGTGGTTTTCGCAGTGGAGTCTGACCGACAAGCAGGAAACGGCGCTGATCGTCATCAATATGCTGGTCCTTGGCTTCCTGTTTGGCGAGCGCACCGTGAAGAACCTGCAACCGCTGCTGGTGGAGATCTTCGGCGGTAAGCGGAGAACGGGGCGGGCATGACGTGGCCTGAAATTATGGAGCTTTTCGCCCGGCATGTGTGGCCTTTTCTGATCCTTTGGAATTGCTACCTATTTCAGGTCGCCCAGACTTCGCAGACAAGGTTGCAGAATTTTCAGCTGTATGTGGCCCGAAACTACACATCGAAACAGGATCTGGAAAAGATGCTGGAAGGCTTTGAAGACCGCTTTGACAAGCGTTTCGAGCAGCTTTTCCAGCTCATAAACACAAAGTGAGGATGCAATGCCCCGCGCTATCGAACTGACCGTGAATGACAAGGAACTGATCTTTAACGTCACCCTGCATGACTTCAACGCCTACGTGAACGCCATGACGCCCACCAGCAAGGTTGCCCCGGCGCAGAATTTTCTGACGCGCACCGCGGACTCGGGCAGCCGCGAGGCGCTGCGCGAGCTGCTGGAGATTCCGGGCGCGGTGCTGGAGATCGCCGGCGCGGTGCTTGAGCAGTACAAGCCGGACCTGAACATCACCGTGGGAAAGTCGAGGCCGTAGCCGAAGGGCTGCGGGATAACACGCTGGCCCAGATGGTGGCCCTGTCCCGCAAGTGGTTTCCGCAGCGGGATCTGGACGCCGAGAGCATGGGCGAGGCCTTGTGGCTGGAAGAGGACTACTGGAAGAAAATGACCATCTCCGTGCAAAACGGCATCGCCAAGGCCTTTAAGGGGTAGCATGAGCGCCATTCTGGAAAAGTTGACCTTTGGCTTCAACTTGCAGGACCGGGTGACCGGACCCATAGGCAAGATTCAGAACAAGCTGACCACCATGGCGGACTCTGCCCAAAGCGCCTTTATGCAGGTGGGCATGGGCGGGGCCGCCGTGGCGGGAGCGGGCTTCGCCCTTGATGCCCTCACCGCGCCGGCGCGCGAGATGAGCAAGGCCATGGGCGAGGTGGCCAGCCTTGGCGTTGCCGATGACGTGCTTGCAGGCCTTGGGGACGAGGCGCTGCAATTCAGCACCAAGTACGGGGCTTCCGCCAGCGAGTTCACGCGCTCCGCCTATGACATTCAGTCCGCCATTGCCGGGCTGGAGGGCAACGAGCTGGCCGCGTTTACCAATGCGTCCAACGTGCTGGCCAAGGGCACCAAGGCCGATGCCGGCACGATCACGTCCTACATGGGCACCATGTACGGCATCTTTAAGAACAAGGCCGACGCCATGGGCAAGGCCGAATGGGTGGAACAGCTGTCTGGCCAGACGGCCACCGCCGTACAGATGTTCAAGACCACGGGCATGGAGATGAGCGCCGCGTTTACGAGCGTGGGCGCGAACGCCACGGCGGCGGGCATCGATGCCGCCGAACAGATGGCTATCCTCGGCCAGCTGCAATCCACCATGAGCGGCAGCGAGGCGGGCACAAAGTACAAGGCCTTTCTGGCGGGAGTAGGACAGGCACAGGAAAAGCTGGGCCTGTCCTTCACCGATGCCGAAGGCAACATGCTGGGCATGGTGGATATCCTCGGCAAGATTAAGGGCAAGTTTGGTTCGCTCAAGGCCTTGGAAGACAGTGACGCGCTGAAAAAGGCCTTCGGCTCCGAAGAAGCCTCGTCCATGATTAAGTTGCTCTTGGCGGACTCTGAAGGGCTGGCCAAGAATATTTCCACCCTCGGCAACGTGCAGGGCATGGAGAAGGCGCAGGAGATGGCGCAGGAGATGGTGGACCCCATGGACCGCTTCAATTCAGGCGTCACCGCCATGCGCATCGGCTTTGGTCAAGCGCTCCTGCCTGTCATCAATCCCGTCATTGACAGCCTTGCCGACGGTGCGGCCGTGCTGACGCGTTGGACCAAGGAGTTCCCCACCGTCACCAAGTGGATTGGCTATGGCGTGCTGACCATCCTGTCCATCACCGCGGCCATGGGCGCGTTTACCATGGCGGCAGGGCTGGCGCGCGTGGTGATGATTGGCTGGCAAGCGTCCATGCTGCTGGTGAGTGGTGTCATGAAACTTTTGCGCGGCGTCATGGCCGTATTTCGTATTGCCATCCTTGCCACCAATGCCGCTATGTGGGCCAACCCTGTGGGCATCATTGTGGGGCTTCTTGTGGGCCTTATGGCTGTCATTGGCGCAGTGATCTACTGGTGGGACGACCTCAAGGCCGCGTTTTTGGATTCCTCATGGGGCAAGGGCTTCATGAAGGTGGTGGAGTCAGTGGTGGGGTGGTTCAAGAACCTTGGCGGCATGGTGGAATGGGTGCTGGATAAGCTCAGCTACCTGCCCGGCTTTGGCGGTGATTCCGACGCGGCGGAGCCGAAGAAGGCAGCCCCCGCGCCGCCGCGCGCCCTTGAAGCCCCTACGCAATCCGCCGTACCCGCCGGAGGCCTGACCAAGTCCATCACCAAGAACGTAGCGTCCTCGTCGTCCCAGTCCTCGGCCATGCACGTGGGAACAGTCAATATCAATTACGCAGGCGACATGGACCCGCAGGAGCTGCGGGAACTGCTCCTGATGGAGGTGGGCTAGATGCCGCAGCGCTATGTGGACCTGTGCATCACTGACGACGATATGACCCTAGACCATGGCGGGCAGCCCCTCATGGTGGATGGTCGGGCGTCCATCGCGCAGGACATCAAGCACATGATCCGCGAGACGGGGATCCTTGTGGAGCTGGTGGGCAACCGTGATGCCGGCACCAAGGAATCCGCCGTGGTCCGCCTGACCATTGAGGTGGAGGACGACGACCGTATCGTGCCCGGCTCCGTGCAGATTACGGAGCCGCGTTCTGGCCAGTTCTATCTGCTGGCGCAAACCGTAGCGTTTGGCGACCTCGCCATGCAGCTGGAGGCCGAGGGATGAAGCTGTTCGAGCAGATGCTACAGGACGCAGACGTCCCCACAACGCGCGAGGCCATGCAGGCCCGCTGGGACGCGATCAACGACGAGCAGGGCGGGCAGATCACCAACAACAGCAAGTGGTCCCCGTTCTGGCGGCTTATTTCCGCCATTGTCACCGAGCCATGCGTGCAGTTGGTTGGCGTGCTGAAAGACCACGCGCTGCCCAACGTGTTTCTGCGCTACGCCTCGGGGCGCTGGCTTGACGTGTACGCATGGGGCGTGGACCTCACGCGCAAGCCCGCAACCCATGCGGCCGGAAGCGTGACCTTCACGCGGGAGACGGCAGCGGGGGAGCTGCTTATCCCTGCTGGGACCGTGGTGGAAAGCCCCAGCCTTGGCGGCTACGTCTACAGACTGACCACCACGCAGGACGTCACCGCCGTGGATGGTCAGCTGACCGCTACGGCCCCCGTGCGCGCGGAGCGGGCGGGCAGCGCTTACAACCTTGGGCCGGGGTACTATTCCATTCTGCCCCAGCCCGTGCCCGGTGTGGCGTCCGTCACCAACGCGGCGGACTGGCTGGGTACCCCCGGCGCGGATGAGGAACAGGACGACGAGCTGCGCCTTCGGTGCCGCACCCAGTTCAGCGCCGTGGGCCAGTACCACCACGACGCCGCATACACGGCGGACATCGCCACCTTTGCGGGTATCCGGACCGATTACATCTATTTCAGACACGATGCCCCGCGTGGCCCCGGCAGCGCGGACTGCTTCATCATGCTGGAGACGGGCACGCCCTCGGCGGAGTTTAT
Organism: Desulfobaculum senezii; assembly: GCF_054657395.1. NCBI lineage: Bacteria > Pseudomonadati > Thermodesulfobacteriota > Desulfovibrionia > Desulfovibrionales > Desulfovibrionaceae > Desulfobaculum > Desulfobaculum senezii. The sequence goes on from NZ_BAAHYU010000003.1 coordinate 1,207,275, forward strand.
CGACTCCATCAACGCCCACGTGCGCGACTCCGGCAACCATGGGCACGGCGATGACCTGCGCTGCTGGCCCATGGCGCAACGCTCCATTGACCTGACGGCCACCGTGCATCCGGTGCCCCACCTGCCCGCAGAACGGCAGGACGCCCTGCGCCAGCGCGTGGCGGACATGATCCGCGCCGCGTTCCGTGAAAATGCGGATTACGACGTTACGCGGACGTGGCCGTTCTCGCGGTTCTCCTTCTCCCAGCTGGCGGAGGAGCTGCACGCCGCATGCGCGGATCTGCGCTCCGTGGAGTTCTCGCAAGGGGACATCCTCACGGACATGGAGTTGCCCGTTTTGGGCACGCTGTCCGTCGTCATGGGGGCCGAGTAGATGGGCATGGGCAAGCTGCCGTTTTGGCTGGCCGGGCCGGAGAACGCCGCGCTGGAGCGCGCAGCCGCTGTATGGTTTGCCCAGCTGTGCGAGTGGGCGCAGTGGCCCGTCATGCAGATGGACCCGGAAACCTGCACGGAAAGCGTTCTCGGCCTGCTGGCGTGGCAGCGCGACATTGACCGCTTTGCCGGGGAGCCGCTGGAGCTGTTCCGCCGCCGCGTGAAGTACGCCTACGCCAACGCGCGTGACGCCGGGAGCGTAGCCGGTTTTAGGCGCATCTTTCAGCGCCTTGGCATCGGCTATGTGGAGATTGACGAGCGTATGCCGGGCCGGGATTGGGACGTGGTGGCCATCCGGCTGACGGATAGCCAGCTGGCGGGCAATCAGGCGCTGCTGGACGTACTCATCCAGCACTATGGCCGCACCTGCCGCCGCTATGAGTGGACCGTGATTGCACCGGTTCCCGTCGGCGTGCGCGCCGTGGAGTTCGGCAACAGCTACAGCATGGACCATGCCGCCGTGCCGCCCTGCGCCGTGGGTGCGCGGGCCAGCGAGTTCGGCAACGATTTTGCGACTCTGTAACCAAGGAAGAACCATGGCAACAGTCATCACCTACGCAGGGGAAAGCCTCATTGCTCAGAAGCAAGCCGCAGGCGCGCCCCTTCTCCTTGACCACTTCGTCTTGGCCCTTGTGCCGGGGCAGGATCCGGACCAGCCCGTGGAGCGGGCGGAGGGCATGCCCCCGGCCGAGCAGATCGTGCACCAGTACGTCATTCCCGACGAGTTCAAGGGCTACGTGAATCCGAATCAGGTGGTGTATTCCATGCTGCTCGGCAGCGACGTGGGGGACTTCACCTTCAACTGGGTGGGCCTTGCGGCGCAGGACGGCACCATCGTGACTGTGACGCACCTGCCCGAGATTCAGAAGAGGCAAACGGCGGGGGAGACGCAGGGCAACAACCTGACGCGCAACGTGCTTGTGGAGTTCACGGGCGCACTGGGCACCACGGGCGTCACCGTGGAGGCGAAGACGTGGCAGGTGGACTTTACCGCACGCCTTAAGGGCATTGACGAGCGCGAACGCCGCGCAAACCGTGACCTGTACGGGCGGCAGTGCTTCTTTGGCGACGCTGCCAAGCTGGTGGCGGACGGCGAGGCCTACGCGCTGCGTCCGGGCACGGGCTACGTGGAGGGCGTGCGTGTGGAACTGACGGGCGCACACCCCATCACCCCCGGCGCGCTGCCCAAGAGCGTGTGGCTGGACGTGGCCCTGATGCCCGAAGGCTCCGACATCGTCCCCCGCGCCGTGCCGGTGCTGGGCGAAGACAAAAGCGACTACACCGACGCCGCAGGTGTGCAGCACTACGTCCAGCGCCTTGCCGACATCGATGCGGCCGGGCGCATTACGGACGCCCGCCGGGTGGAAGACGTACAGACCGATGTGGTTCGCTATCTGCTGGAGAACGGCGGCAAGAAGGAAGTGCAACAGCACCTCGACGACGCCGACCCGCACGGTATGCCCCTTGGCGGCGGCGAGCCGGGGCAGGTGCTGGTGAAGCAGGAGGACGGGAGCGTGGCGTGGGACAATGTGGCGGGCGTCCCCGTGGGGCAGCTTTGCTGGTCCTCGCTCGGTGTCCCCCTGCCCGGAACCGTCCCCGCCAACGTCAAACAGAAGTTCCAGCGCGGCCTGTACCCGCAGTTGGACGAGGCCGTCCTTGCCGCTGGGAACTACCTGACCGACGAATCCGCATGGGACGCGGAAGCGGCGGCGCAGGACGGTTCGTGCGGGCGGTACTGCGTGACGGTGGAGCATATTATCCTGCCGTGCTACCGCCACTACATTGCGGCGGCGCGGCCGGGGGAAGCGGGGAAAGAGGCTGGGGATTGGGCTGGTGATGCGATTCGGAATATTACGGGCGACTTCGGTCACCGCAGTGACTTAGGTGCGGGTGATTATCTCGGAGGAGACCATGGTGTTTTCTACAATGAGGAAATCTCAGGTAAACCGGCACATGCGAGTGCTTCAGCTAATGCATATAGAGTGTTTTTTGACGCTTCCCGTGTTGTCCCCACCGCCGACGAGAACCGCCCCAAGACTAGCTACGCTCTGCCCTGCATCAAGGTCGCCGACGTCGCGGTGAACGCCGCGCAGGTGGACCTGCTGGCGCTGGCTGACCAAGTGGCCAGTATCAACGGGAACAAGGTGGACCGGGGCGAGTGGACGCAGAGTCTTGGTGAAAGCGGATGGCAGAAACTACCCAGTGGGTTGATTTTGCAGTGGGGAAGCTTTCTGACGGGAAATATAGGCAACGAAGCAGAAGGGAATTGTCTTTTCCCTGCTACATACCCCAATACTTGTCTACAAGTGTTGATCGGTAGTCACGTCGGGAAAACGAACAGCGGCGCTTCCAGTGAAGGGATGTGTGTTATGTCATTCACATCACAGGGATTCACGTGGCGCTCAAGCTGGGATAGCCGAGCTAGTGCGGACGGTATAACTGGACCCATACAATGGTTTTCATTAGGGAAATAGGAGGTCGCTGTGAAGTACAGTTCAACAACAAACGGCTTTTACACCACAGCACTACACGGCAACAACATACCCGCCGACGCGGTGAAAATCACCGATGCCGAACACCGCGCCTTACTGGACGCACAGGCACGCGGCAAGCTCATCCAACCTGACGCCAACGGCCGCCCCGTTGCCGTGGACCCGCCCCCGCCGCCAGAACCCACTGAGGCCGAACTCGCAGAGCGCGCCCGCGCCGAGCGGGACCGCCTTATGCGCGAGGCCTACGACCCCGCCGTGATGCAGCTCCTGCGCAAGCGTCGCGTTGTCGTGGCTGCCTCGGGCGACACGGCGGGCATCGATGCGCAGCTTGCCGCATGGGATGCCTACGCCAACGCCCTTGAATCCGTTCCGGACCAGCCCGAGTTTCCTCGCGTCATTGATTGGCCCACCGCCCCCACGGCAGCCCCGGAGGTGGAGGTTGCTCCGGAGCCGGAGGGCGCGGCGGCAGGTGTGGAGGTTTAGGGTATGGTCTGGGCGCGAGGTGGGTTTGCTTTGCCGCAGGAGGCGGTGGCGATACATGATGCAGCGGGCGCCGCGCTGGCCGGGGCTGGTGAGGCCAGCGCGGCCAGCGCGGGGCGTCTGGGCGTTGTGCGTGGTCGGCTCCCCCTTACACCGTCGCCCGTGGCCGGACAGGCTGCGGGCGCTTTGGCGCTCCGGGCGCGGTTGGCGGAGTTGGTGTCCGTGGGCGGCGTGTGTCTGGCCATACACCCCTACGTGCATACAGTGGGCGACCGCCGCGGCGTCCCCGCGTATCTGACGCCGGAGGCCGCGGTGGAGTGCTTGGCCACCAAGCTGGCCGACGCCGAGAACTCGCCGCCGGGCGGCGCGCTGGAGGCCGTGGGCCTTATGGTCTGCGGCACCTCGCACGCGGGTTTCCGCGACGCCCTGCACACTGTGAATGCGGTTTTTCCGGTGACGGCCATGCAGATGGCGGAGCGCCGCGCGGGGTGGTTGGTCACGCTGGAGCGGGACAAGTTTGTGCGTCCGGTGGCCCCGGCGCAGCCGGAGTGGGGTGAACAGGATCCGTGCCGGCACACGTCGGTGGACCAGTGCGCCCGGACCCTTGGCGCGCGCCTTGCGCAGGTGGACGGCTTCGACGCCGAGAACACGCGTCCGGAGGATGAATTGACCGCCGTCATGGAGCGCTGCAGCGCGCGGCTGGCCGGGCAGGACGGCGCATGGCAGCGTCTGCTGAAGCTGATGCAGGGGGACGCCGGGCATGTGCTCCACGCTCAAGGGAGTGCGGCGCAGATTCGGCGCGACGTGCTGGCCGCCCCGGTCCCGGCGCGAGGGTACAAGTTGACCGCGCTGCTCTGCTGGCTTGCTCCGCCGGAACATATGCGATTTTTTCGGGAGATGCTGACGTGAATACGTTGTTGCGGCTGGATGATTTCACCGTGCCGGGCTACGGCCTGCGCGTTTCCGGTGATCTGGAGATCAAGACGGCGGACCTTTCGGGCGAGACGAGCGGCACGGCCACGGCGGAAAAGGGCGTGAAGCCCAAGAAGCTGCGTGTGTCGTGCACGGTGCCCTTTGCCGAGTCCCACGCCTTGCGGGGGCTTATCCGCATTGCCGAGGCCAAGGACGAGGACGGTACGCTGCACATCTACACCGTTGCCAACCTGACGGCCAATGCGGCGGGCGTGCGGCAGGCGCAATTCTGCGACCACGTGCAGTGGCAGGAGGTGGACGGCCTTGCCGCGTGGTCCGTGTCGTTCACTCTGCGCGAGCACATGAGCGTGCCCGAGCGCGTGGAAACACGCCAGAAACCAAAGCAGAAGACCGTGGAGCAGCAGAGCGAAGGAAAAGCCGTCACGCCGGAGGGCGAGGGCGTCCCCGCGCCTGCGCCGGATACGGAACAATCCCCCGCCACTGGCGACATCCTTGGCGCGGCAGAGCGCGCCGCGCAGACTGCGCTACGTTTTGACGGAGTTGTGCAGTCCTTTGGGAGGGCGCTGCGGTGAAGCTCGCCAAGTCGCTGGCCGTGGGCGGAAAGGTGGTTCCGCTGGTGTCGGAGGATATCCGGTTGCAGCTCCACCAGCCGGGGCGGGCGGTGTTTCAGGTGCAAGCTGCTGCGCCGCTGTCCGGGCTAGTGCGTTTTGAGATGGGATACACCAGTGACGAGGCCGTGGCGTTTTTCATGGGCGTGGTGGAGGCCTCGCACACCGTGGACGACACACAACAGCGCATCATGTGCCGTGAGCTGGCCGCCGTGCTGGCCGCGCCCCTGCCCGTCAGCCTGCGTCACCCGGACCTGCATGACGTGTTGGCCGCGTATACGGGGCTGACCGGGCTGGAATTCGTGCTGCCGGATGCCCCATACACCCGCCGCCGCGTGCCGTACTTCCAGACCTTGGGCCGCGGGTACCACGGCATGGACCAGATCGGCGCGGTGTTCGGCATCAAGGACGCCATGTGGCAGCAGCAAGGAGACGGCGCGGTCTACGTGGGCGCGTGGCAGGACTCCCGCTGGGCGTCGCGCCCGGTGGAGCTGGCGGAAAAGTGGTTCAGCCGCGTCAGCGCCGACGGCGGCAAAAAGCTCCCCGCAATCCCACACCTTCGCCCCGGCGTGCAGCTCAACGGCCGCCGCGTGGCGAGTGTGCAATTTTCTGGGCATGAAATGGTGGTGCAATGCTGAAGACAATCAAGCGGGCCGTGCTGGCCCTGTTCCCGGAACTCTCGGCGGGACTGCATCTTGACCGCTATGCGCGCGTGCTGGCCGTAGCGGATCCGCCGGGGGGCGGCGCAGCGTGTGACCGCTTCCGGCCGCGCTACGCCGTGGATATTGAGATCCTGACGCCGGAAGGCGAGCGGGACGCGGCTTTTCCGGTCTATGAAGCCGTTCCGCTGCCCGTTGCCGTGGGGGCGGGCATGGAAGCGGGCCTGTACGGCGCTCCGGAGCCGGGGGCGTTGCTGGTTGTGGGGTTCGCCTACGGGCGGCCTGATTGCCCGCTTGTGCGTCAAATTTATCCGCAGGGGCTATCTTTGCCCGACTTGCGCCGAGGCCAGCAGAGATGGCAGCAGAACGCGGCGGTGTTTCAGGAAGTCGATCCCGGCGGCAACTGGAGGCGCGTCACGGACCGGGGCATCACGGACGAAAGCCTGCGCCGCACCGTCCGGACCGGGGAGGCGGTGGCCGATCTCGGCCGCGAAACCCGGCGCATCGAGGAGGAGAGTTCGGAAGTGGTCGGCGGCGTGAAGCACATAGAGGCCCACGGCGCGCTAAAACTCCTGTCTGGCGGCTGCGCGAATCTCTCCAGCGCGGATAACCTGAATCTGACCACGGCAAGCGACCAGCGCGAGACAGTAGCGCGCGACGCCCTCAAAGTGGTGGGCAAGGACGAAAATACGACAATCAAGCGCAACCGCGCGGAGATGGTGGAAGGCGACGAGCAGAAGACCATAGGCGGCGAGAGTACGGTCACGGTAGGCGGAGGGCGGAGCGTGACCGTGGGGGCGGATTCAAGCGAGGCCGTGAGCGGCGACAAGAGCCTACAAGCCGCCCACATCGCCATGACGGCGGAGACCTTCGCCATAGTCAGCACGGACGGCACAGTCAGCTTCCTGCCGACGGTTTTGGGGTTTATGGAAGAGACACGCGAGGCACTGAACAAACTGGCCACCCACACCCACCCCGCAGGCATAACTACCCCGCCAGACGTGCAAAGCGGGGTGGCTGGTCATGCCGGGAATGTCGGTGATCTGCGGGGGGATTTGGAGAGTATTTCGGGATAGGGGAAAGGCGGACCGAGAGGCCCGCCTTTTTTTTGTGGCTATGCTGCCGGTGTGGCGATGATATCAAGCACTTCATTTGCCGTGTAGGTCACGACGAGGTCCACTCCCGCGACGGTGGCCTTCTGTGCCTCTCCTGCTGTAGCTTTTGCCTGTTTCAGGAGAGAACCGAACGCCTTAGACGCTGCCGACTTGTCGGAGAACGGGGCCGTCTGAACAAGGGCAATTACAGCTGTGGCGTAATCGTCCGCCGTATCCTTCCTAAAATAGCCATTCAGGTTGATCTGCGTCACCTGCCCGCCTTGCTCCTCAATGTTGAGCAAACCAAAGTCGCCGAGTTTGTAGCTGCGGTAGATATCCTTCTTGAAGGGTACAGGAGCCACGGCGCCACCGAAGTCTTGCAGGAATTTTTGATAGGGCAGTGCAAAGGCCGCTGCGGTTTCAATGGCTTCACCGTCAATGGCCCTCGTGATGGTTGAGGCAGAGATGGACGGTGGCGTGTCGGGCAGGTTGGGGGCCAGCATTGCTGCGTAGCCGTCGGCCGCCATCACTTTGCCGTCCGGAGCAAGCCAAAAATGCGCGTCATCGGCAAGAACCGCAGTCCCGCCGAACAAGGGCGCGGTTTTCCATTGCTCGACATTCTCGGGCTGGTTCATCATCTTTGCCACGGCCTGCACAGCCGGATCCTCTGGCAAACCACCACCGCACGCGGTCAACATTACTGCGGTCAGCGCCGCAAACATTCCCAAGACAAACATTCTGCGTAACATAAGTTCCTCCTGTAGTTGGGTTTCGATCTTGCCTATCAGCTTCACGAACTCACAGGAAGTCCTAACGCTTGGCGCGTTAAAAGTTGCGTACGCACCGACCCCGCCGAAAAAACGAACTGCCCTGACCCCCGCCTGCGGTGTTTTTCGTCGTTTTTTGGCAAGTTCGGTGTGTGGTGCAATGGGGTGCGGAGGCAGCCGTGGTCAGTGCTTCCGGAGAGAAGGGCCGCTTGCACGGTGTGCAAGGTTTGGCAGGTTTGTGCAAAGCTGAACGGTATCGAAGATGTCAGTGACACGGCCGGGGAGGCCTATGGAATAAAGGGGAAGATGTCGTTTTTTTGAAAATTCGAAGTGGCGTGGAGTCGGCTTGTATCCCAACGGGATACAAAAATGGCGCGGGCGAATACTAGGCGTTCCGGGAGGATAAGGGGATTTCGTCAGGGGGATGGCGTTGCACAAGGCTGCATTTGTATCCCACGGCTGTATCCCACGAAAAAAGGGTTTAGAGGAAAAAGCCTCTAAACCCTTGTAATCCTTGGTCGGGATGGCGCGATTTGAACGCGCGGTCTCTGCGTCCCGAACGCAGCGCTCTACCAAACTGAGCCACATCCCGTCGACGGAGAGAGTGATTAGGTGTTTTATCCCTGTTTGGCAAGTACTTTTTACGATTATTTTGAAAATTTCGTCGAGACTTTTTGCCCCGCCAAGGGGGAAGGGGGCAGAAAGTGAGTTGTGTGGCACCTCTGTGGCGGAAATTGGAGTTGTCTCCACCTCGTATTTCTTTTACACCCTTGTCTTAAACCATTTTTGCTGTGATTGATGTCCTAATCATGGTACGATTCGCCTTGGTATCCGCTCGTTCTGTGCCAGAGGCGTCGTGTCATAGCCTGCTGTTGAAAAGGAGTTCCCGACGTGGTGACGGTCGTAGTGGTGGATGATTCCGCCTTCATGCGCAAAGCAATCCAGACCATGCTCGAAAAGGACCCCAGTATTCGTGTTGTGGCGACTGCCCGCAATGGCGAAGAGGGGCTTGAGATGGTGCGCAAGCATCAGCCAGACGTGGTAACCCTCGATATCGAGATGCCCCGTATGGACGGATTGACTGCTTTGCGGCATATTATGATGGAGATGCCCAGACCTGTGCTTATGGTCAGTTCTCTGACAACCGAAGGAGCCGAGTCCACCCTGAAAGCCATGGAGCTTGGGGCTGTTGACTTTATTCCCAAGCAGCTCTCCAAGGTTTCCTTGGATATCATCAAAATCGAGGAAGACCTGCGGAAAAAGGTGCTTACCGTTGGCCGCCGCAAATTCCGCGCGCCAAAGGCCCCCGTCCGGGCCAAGGCCGCACCGGCGGCGACCCCCGCGGCAACTCCTGCCGCTCCCGCAGCCCCCAGAAAGCCCAGAATTGGTGGTAGCCTAAAGCGTGACGTGGTCGCCATTGGCGTATCCACCGGTGGCCCGCCTGCGGTGCAAAAAGTGCTGTCGCAGCTGCCTGCGGACTTCCCCGCTGGCATACTGATTGCTCAGCATATGCCTGCCGCGTTTACCGGGCCCTTTGCCAAGCGGCTGGACAGTGTCTGCCCGCTGCGTGTGAAGGAGGCCGAAAACGGCGAGCGTTTCGCCCCGCGTACGGTGTACGTCGCCCCCGGCGGCAAGCATCTGCGCATTGAACAGAAGGTGAGCCGCATTGATGTGGTCGTGTCCGAAAGGCCGGCCGAGGCGCTGTATAAACCGTCGGCGAATGAACTGCTCGCGTCGGTTGCCGGAGGGGTAGGACGGCGTGCTCTCGGTGTCATTTTGACCGGTATGGGCAATGATGGCATGGAAGGTATGAAGGTCCTAAAACAGCGCGGCGGACGGGCCTTGGCCCAGAGTGACGCAACCTGCGTTGTGTATGGAATGCCCAAGGCGATAGTCGACGCGGGCCTGGCAGATGAGATTGTGGACATCGACGACATGGCCAGTGCCATAATCGACAATCTTTACAAGTGACCCATATGCCGCCCCGGGCGTCAACCCGGGAGAATGATGCAAGGATGGGAGAATGATGGAGAACTGCAAGGAGATAGCCAAAGTCCTGCAAACCGGCGAGGTGGAGGACAAGCGCGAAGCCGCTTTCCTCGCGGGAGACAAGGAATGCCGCGAGGCCATTCCAGACCTTGCCCAGCTTTTGCTGTCGGACAACTTGGGGTTGCAGGAAGCCGCGGACATGGCGCTGCGTAAGCTGGGGGGCGTAGAGACGGCAGAGGCCGTCATTCCTCTCTTGCGTTCCGATGATGCTCCCGTGCGAAACCTGTCCATGGACATCCTCCGCGAGATAGCGGGGGAGGCCATGTCGTCGTTGACCAAACTGGTGCACGACGAAGACCCGGATATTCGGATATTTGTGTCCGACATTCTCGGCTCCAGCGGCAGTTCCCAGGCGGTGTCGCCGCTTGGCGACATGTTGCTGAAGGACCCCGAGGTGAACGTGCGGTATCAGGCCGCGGTCAGCCTTGGCGAATTGCAGCTGAAGCATGGTGCCAAATATTTGAACCAAGCCCTCAAGGATGAGGAATGGATTCAGTTCGCCGTCATTGAGGCACTGGCCAAGGTGCGCGACGACAGTTCCATTGGCGCACTGGCCAAGGCTATGGGCCGCAGTTCCGACCTCGTGGCGTCCATGATTGTCGAGGCCCTCGGCGAGATGGCCAACGTCAAGGCCGTGCCGATGCTGCTGTCGCAGATGGATTCCTCTCCCACCGCTCTGCGCAATAAAATTGTGAAAGCCATCGTCAACATCCTTGGCGGCAAGTCGCTTAAGCTGCTGTCGCAGAAGGAACGAGAAAAATTCCGGCAGTACCTGCTCATCGCCATCCATGATGAGGAAGAGGACATTCAGGACGCCGCCATCCTTGGCCTCGGCTTTGTGGGCGGCGAAAAGGCCTCGGCAGAGGTTCTGGAACTCGCCTCGCACATGGACCCCGAGCGCGTGCCGGAGCGCCTTGGCATTGCCGTGGACGCCCTTGCCAACATTGGCCTGACGGAGGCCCTCAAGGACGGCCTGCACGGCAAGGACACCCACAGGGCGCTGGTGGCTGTTGAGGCGCTGGGCCGGACCGATGATGAAGCGGTCTGCTCGCTGATGACCGACGTCTTCTGGGACTGCGAACGCGACGTGCAGCGCGCCCTGATTACTTCCCTGACCAATTGCGGCGCGGTGGTGAAGGACTTCTTCCTTGATGTGCTCCAAAAGCACAACGACGGCACCGTGCTCAAAGGGGCGCTGGCCTACTTCGGCACCGTGCTCAAGGACGAAGACACCGGCGAGGTGCTCTTCGGCTTCCTCGAACATCCCTACGACGACGTGAAGGAAGCCGCGCTGGAAGCCTGCGTGAACGTGGGCGGCGAGGCGATGAACGAGCGCTTCCACACGCTGTTCCGCAGTCCGGAACCCATCCACCGGCTTATGGCCGTCTACGCCATGGGCAAGCTGGATATTGCCTCCAATATCGAGGACATCAAGCTCGCCCTTGAGGACGAAATTCCCGACATCCGCAAGGTGGCCCTTGAGGCCTTCTCCCACATGTGTGCAGACCTGCAAACGTGGCTCCCGGTTATCGAAAACCGCCTGAGCGACGAAAACCGCGAAGTGCGGCTGGCTGTTGTGGACCTTATGGGCGGCTGTGACGATGACGCCGTGGTGCCCATGCTTCTCGTTGCGCTGGATGACGCCGACGACTGGGTCCGTGTGCGCGCTGTGGAGGCGCTGGGACAAAAGGCCGCCAAGAAGGCCATCCCCCGCCTGATGGACCTCGCGGAGGATGAGTCCCCGCTGGTGCAGATTAAGGTCGTGGAGACGCTAGGCTCCATTGGCGGCGAAAACGCGTTCCGCGCGCTTTTGGAAATCGTCAATTCCGAGAACCCCGAACTTTCCGCGGCAGCCGAGGACGCGCTCGCTCGAATTCAGGATGAACAAGGCGGGGAGGGTAGCTAACATGTCTTCTCTCTTCTCCAAGACCATCTCCCTGAAGAAGGAGTTCACGATTTCTCCGGAGGAGTTCAAACAGCTCCGGGATTTCATCTACGATAAGTGCGGCATCTATATTGCAGATAACCGCAAGTATCTGTTGGAAAACCGACTCCGGAACCGGTTGAAGCACCTGAACCTCAAGTCCTTTGGCGAGTACTATTACTACTTGCAGTACGACGCGCAAAAACGGCAGGAGCTGAGCAAACTCTTTGAGGTGGTTACCACCAACGAGACGAGCTTTTTCCGCAACCCGCCGCAGCTTAAGGTCTTTCAGGAAAATGTCCTGAAGGAAATCCTTGATGAGCAGCGCAAGAAGGGCACCAAGAAGCTGCGTATTTGGTCGGCAGGATGTTCCACGGGCGAAGAGCCCTACACCATGGCCATCCAGCTGCATGAAACCTTGCGCAGTGAAATAAGTTCTTGGGATATTCGCATCACCGCCAACGACCTTTCGGACGCGGTGCTGGCGTCGGCGCGCCGGGGCGTGTATACGGAGTATGCGCTTCGCACGACACCGAAGGAAATTATTCCCAAGTACTTCGATGAGGAAGACGGCAAATTCAAGGTGAAGCCAGAGCTGAAAAAGCTCATCACCTTTGGGCAAATCAACCTCAGCGATCGTATGCAGCTTAAGCGTGTGGAACGCTCTCACATCGTCTTCTGCCGCAACGTCATCATCTACTTTGATGATGCCATGAAGAAGAATGTCATCAGTTCATTCTACGACAATCTTCTGCCCGGAGGGTTCCTGCTGATTGGACACTCCGAGTCGCTGCATAACATCACCCGTGCATTCAAGCCGATGCACTACACCGGAGCCATTGTCTACAAGAAGGGTTAACGTGCCTCGTGGTACTTGCATGCAGGAGGAAATCCGTCGCGATGAATGCAACCGAGAGACGCAGGGAAGTCCGACTCCCCAAGAATTTTCGTGTGGAGCTGCGAGAGTTTCGCTTTCCTTTGGCACGGCAGAAGAAACATGAAGTCAGCTGCGCGGACATCAGCGCAAGTGGAATGAGCGTCGTCTGCGGGCAGAAGTTCAAGGACGGGGACAAGTTGCAGGTGAAGATTTTTATCCCAAGCCTCAACAAGTTCCACTCCGGCTACTTCAAGGTCTTTGAAAGTGACGCAGGCCAGTACCTGCAGGCCATTGCCGAGGTTGTCCGCATTGAGGAAATTATGCCTCTGACGCGCTACAAGCATGGCATTCGCTTTTTGGATGTGGACTTTGACGACCTGCAGGCACTGAGGAGATTTATCTCAAGAGCAGTGTAAGAGGGGACAGGCCCGGAAGAAAAGTCCCGCGCTGACGCCACAATGCGCCCCATGCGGGACGGGCGCGTACACGACGAGGGAAAAACGTTGGGTATTAAGGTGCTCGCCGTCGCCAACCAAAAGGGTGGCGTAGGGAAGACGACAACAGCGCTGAGCCTCGGGGCCGCGCTGCACAGGCTGGGGAAGAAGACCGTGGTCATGGACCTGGACCCCCATGCCTGCGCCTCCATCCATCTGGCGCACTACCCGGAGGACCTGACCCACACTGTTCTCGACATCTTTTATGCCGAGAAGGACGACGTCCCCGAGCTGTGGAAAAAGATCATCCACCAGGAGCAAAAACCGGGGTTTGATTTTGCCGCGGCAAGCATCCGCCTCTCCGAATTGGAGATGGACCTGAAGTCCCGCCCCGGGCGCGGGGCAATATTCAAGGATGCGTTGGAGCCGCTGCGGGATGAGTACGACTACATCGTTTTGGACTGTCCACCGCATGTCGGTGTGCTTCTGGTCAACGCCTTGGTGGCATCGGATCTGGTGATTATCCCCATCCAGACCGACTTTCTGGCCCTGCATGGACTGCGGCTGCTCTTTGACACAATACGCACGCTGAACCGGGTGCTGGCCCGCCCCATCCGGTTTCGGGCCCTGCCGACAATGTTCGACCGCAGGGCTGGCGCGTGCAGACGGGTGCTGAATCTGCTGAGAAAGAAACTCGGCGACAAGATGTTTGAAACGGTCATCAATCTGGACACCAACTTTCGCGAGGCGAGCGCCAAGGGCAAGGTTATCTACGAGATAGATGAAAACTCCCGCGGCGCCATCGAATACTCCCTGTTAGCAAAAGAGATCGTAGCGAATGAAGACGCCTGAGGAATACTTTCTGGAACGCAATTTTCTCCCGGAGTCCGATGAGAATCTGACGGAGGCCGAACAGGCCTTTCTGAAGAAATACATGGGGCACGGGGAAAACGCGGACGCCGCAGGACAGAGCCTGCCGGACCCTGCACAGGTGCAGGCGGCCCCGGGCTTTGCACGGCGTTCTGATGACGGGCAGACGGCGCAGGACTCCGTAGACGAACCAGACCTGATGGAAAGCCTCAAGAACGAGCCTTCCCTCCAGCTGGTTGCCTTCTCGCTAGGCGGGCAGGAGTTTACGGTTCCCATCGACACCGTGCAGGAGGTCATCAAATATGTCGCTCCGACCAAGCTTCCGGCGGCCCCGGGATTTATCTCGGGCATCGTGAATCTGCGAGGCCGCGTCACGCCACTGGTCATGACCGGCATGCTGATGGGCATCCCCGTGGCGAAAGAAGACTGCCGTTTCATTGTCGTCTGTAAACGCAAGGGGTTGCAGGTGGGCCTTCTGATTGAATCGGTGAAGACGATGTATAGGGTTGAGCAGGACAGCATCGACTGGGGAGTGGAAACCCACCTCGGCGGCAACGTCGAATACGTGGCAGGGCTCCTCAAGGCTGAGGACGCGAGGCTGGTAGGCATCCTTTCGGTTGACCGCATCGTGGACAAGGTTCTCAAGGGATAGGGAGAGAAAATGTCTAAACATATTCTTATTGTGGACGATTCTAAGACTGTGCGGAATCTGGTTGCCTTCATCATGAAGAAGGAAGGCTTCAAGGTGACGACCGCCGAAGACGGGCTGGATGGTCTTGAGAAGCTGTACTCCGCAGAGCATGTGGACCTCATCATCTCCGATGTGAACATGCCACGCATGGACGGCTTCACCTTTATCAAGACGGTCCGCGAGCAAGATACCTACAGGGACGTGCCCATCGTCGTGCTTTCCACGGAAGGTCAGGACAAGGACATCCAAACCGGCCTGAACCTTGGTGCCAACCTGTACATGGTCAAGCCCGCTCAGCCCGATACCATGGTGAAGAACGTCAAAATGCTCCTTGGCGCGTAATCGGCCGATTTGCGCCTGGACTGTTTCCAACGGGTGTCCGGTTGGTCTTTCTCACTCCGGAACGCCGAACTTTTGAGGTAGGGCAATGAGTCAGGAGTTCATGGATCCTGAAATATTTGCAGATTTCATCATAGAGGCCAAAGAGCATCTAGAGACGATTGAGCCAAATCTGCTTGAGCTTGAGAACAACCCCGAGAATCTGGACCTCCTGAACGAAATCTTCAGGCCCATGCATTCCCTCAAGGGGGCATCGGGTTTTCTTGGGCTGAACACCATCAATATGCTCGCCCACCGCGCAGAAAACGTCATGGACGAACTGCGCAAGGGCAAGATGGTGGTCACGTCTGAGATTATGGACGTTATCCTGAGCTCCACGGACCTCTTACGGACCATGATTGATAATCTGGAGACGGAGGGCGGTGAAGGCGATGTGGATATCACCAACACGGTGAACACGCTGGACGCCCTGCTTGCGGGTGGTGAAGCTCCGGCCGCCCCCGCTGCGCCCGAGGTCGATGAGACCCCGGCGGTCGCCGAGCCGGGCACCCCCGCGCCGCCAGCCGCCGAGCCGGAGGAGGAGCTGGAACCCTTCGTGGTAGAAAGGTACACCCTCACCGTGGCGGCCAAGGAACACCTTGAGGACTTCCTCGAAGAAGCCCGAGAGATCGTCCAAAATCTCAACGAAGCCTTGCTCGGTTTGGAAAAGGATGAAACGCCCGACGAGACCGTCAACGACATCTTTCGGTACTACCACAACCTGAAGGGCAACAGCGGCATTGTTGGCTTCAAGGACCTCAATTCCCTGACGCACGAGGCCGAGACGCTCCTCAACATTGTGCGCCGCGGCGAGATGAAGGTCTCGCAGCCGCTGGTTGATCTGTTGCTCATGGTGGCCGACGCCATTGAAACCCTCATCGGCAACGTGGACTCCGAGAGTGCCGAGGCGGAATCCTTGGACACGCGTAAGCTGGTGCACGCCCTGCAGCACGCCGAGAAGACCGGCGAAATCCTTTTGCCCCAGACAGAAGGCGACGAGGAATCCAAAGCGCAGGACGCCCCCGCGGAGGTGCCCGCCCCCGCGCAGGAGGAAAAGCCCGCGCCGGCCGCCAAGCCCGCCGCCGAGCCTCAGCCCAAGCTGGAGGTGGACGAAGAGGACGCAGGTATCTTCATCGCCACGGTGGACCAGCAGATTGCCGCCATCAACCTCTCCCTTGAGGAACTGGGCAAGGACCCCTCGCAGTCCAGCTTTGTGGATGCGTTGTACCGCTCGCTCATCACCGTGCAGAATTCCGCCGGATACATGGGCTTTGAAGACATCAAGCTCAATGCAGGCCGCACCGCAGGACTGGTGGATCAGGCCCGTACGGCGGATATGGATTTTTCCCTGATGCTGGACATCCTGCGTCAGGAATGTGGCATCCTGAGCGACCAGATTCAGGGTATCGTGACTCGCCTGAAGGGCGGTGGCGAAGAGGAACTGGCCGCCGCTGCCGAAGAGGAGCTGGAGCATGCTCCCGCGGCTGAGCCGCAGCCTGAACCGGAGGCCCCCAAAGAGGAGCCTAAGGAAGAGCCTAAACCTGAGCCTAAGCCTGAGCCCAAACCGGAGCCGAAAGCCGAGGCAAAGCCGGAACCCAAGCCCGAGCCAAAGGCTGCTGCCAAGCCCGCGCCCGCCCCGGAGCCCAAGAAGGCCCCCGCCGCCAAGCCCGCGGCCAAAGCTGCCGCCAAGGACGCGCACAAGCCCAAGGTCTCCTCCACCATCCGCGTGGACCACGAGAAGCTGGACCACCTGATGAACCTCATTGGCGAGTTGATCATCAACCGCAACCGGTTCACCATGCTGGCCCGGCACTTGGAAGAGGGCGGCGAAAGCGGCGAAGGCGTGGACCTGCAGGACGTGGCATCGAATCTGACGGAAACCACTTACGCAATGGCCCGCATTTCTGATGACCTGCAGGACACCATTATGAAAGTGCGCATGGTGCCCGTGAAGACCGTGTTCACCCGCTTCCCCCGCCTTGTCCGCGACTTGTCGCGCAAGAGCGGCAAGAACGTGGAACTCATCATGGAAGGCGAAGAGACGGAACTGGACAAGAGCGTCATCGAGGAAATCGGCGATCCGCTTGTCCACCTTATCCGAAACTCCGTGGACCACGGCCTTGAGTCCCCGGCGGAACGCAAGGAGACCTCCAAGCCCGAAACCGGCAAGGTCTACCTGCGCGCCTACCACGCGGGCAACTCCGTGAATATTGAGGTCGAGGACGACGGCAAGGGCATTGACCCCCAGCGCATGCGCGAAGTCGGCGTCAAGAAGGGCGTTATCTCGCCCGAAGAGGCCAAGGCGCTGGACGACCAGCAGGCCATTGAGCTGATTTTCGCTCCGGGCTTCTCCGGCGCAGAGAAGATTACGGACATCTCGGGCCGAGGTGTCGGCATGGACGTCGTAAAGACGAACATCAAAAACCTCAAAGGCTCCATCAACGTGCAGACCGACGTCGGCAAGGGCACGCGCTTTACCCTGTCCCTGCCGCTGACGCTCGCCATCATCGACGCACTGATGATTACCGTGGGCGGTCAGGTCTACGCCATTCCCCTTGAAGCCGTGTCCGAGACCACCAAGTTGGATGCCGACCTCCTCACCGAGGTCAACAACCGCAAGGCCGTCACCATGCGCGGCGAGGTCCTCGGCATTCTGGAACTCTCCGAGATTCTGGAAATCGACTCCGACTCAGGAGGCGAAGAGGATACGCGCAAGCAGTTGCCCATCGTGGTGATTCAGGACGGCAACCGCCGCCTTGGCATCATTGTGGACAGCCTGCTGGAGCGGCAGGAAATCGTCATCAAGCCCCTTGGCGACTACCTTGGGGAGAAGGAAGGCATCTCCGGTGCCACCATCATGGGCGACGGCTCCGTGGTGCTTATCCTCGACCCGCATGAAATCTACCGCATGTCCACGAGGGCGACGGCGGCTGTTCCCTAACCCGTAGGTCACATCGCAATACAAAAACGCCGGAGTGCAGTGCACTCCGGCGTTTTTCTTGTGGCGTACGAATGGTCCGTGCTGGCGTATTACGGCGTGGCGGCCAGCAGGGTCATGGCCCATGTTTCAAACATGCCCATGGCGGCAACAAGCAGGCACAGGGCGGCGATAACCATGGTCGGCTTATGGCGCATGGGGGTTGCGGCCTTGAGGACCACAGCCCACAGCAGGCTGGCCAAGACGGCAAGGCCCGCGCCGCCCATGGTGAAATAGCGCGTCATTTCGCCGAGGGATGCGGCGGCGACGGTGGGCTGGATGGTATAGAACAGCCACCCGGTGCAGGCGGCAGCGGCAACGCTGGCCGCAGCGGCCCAGCCCGCACAGTAGCGGCTGGCGTAGCTGTAGTAGTCGCGGCCCCAGTCATCGCGGCCACGGCGCAGAATCATCCACACAAGGCCGAAGGCGGCGGCAAAGGCCACGGCAAGGGTCAGCGTCAGCAGAAAGAGCGGCGCAAAGAACAAGCTGCCCATGCCGGAAAGCAGAAAGGTGCTCAGCTCCTGTGCGGTGCCCGGCAGGGGGCGGTTGGCCATGGACATCAGCTGGGTGCTCAGGGGACAGGCCAGTGTGGCCAGCGCGCCAAGGCTGGCCAGCACGCCCCACAGCTTGTGCAGGCCCGGCACCTTGCGGGAGCCTTTCCACGTAAAGGCGTAAATGGTGGCGAAGAGAGCCATGACGCCAAGGGAGCCAAAGTTGGCAGAGGTGATGGGGCGCAGCGTGGTCAGCCATGGCCGGATGTCCTGCGCACCAGTGTAGTGCAGGTAGGCTATGGAGCCGAACACGGACAGCAGCGCGGCGAAAACAAACAGCACGCCCATCAGGCTGACCTGCTGGGCAAACTTTTTCAGAAATACTTTCTTTTTGGCGCCAGCGATGTATTCACTGACAACGGCAAGGGGAAATGCGCCGAGACCGGTCAGTACCACTGCAAAATGGATGGCCAGCAGTGCATGCCCCCCCAGCAGCCGGGGATTGAAATCCGCAAACGTCATTGCAAGAGGCTCCTTCGATAGGGATACGGACGATTCATATTGTGTACAGGCGGGTTTTACTTGCCCTAAAAACCGCCTCAGGGCAAGGTTGCCGAAGTTCTGCGGGCATTTCTTTTCCGCCGGGACACCTTGAGTTTTCCTTCGTTGTCGCCTATTTAATATGCGCAACCAATGCGGAGAACCACATCAACAGGAGGCGGAAATGGCCCTCAGCGTTCGGGCAACACTTCTTACCGCGGCGCTCGTTGTTCTGCTTGGCGGTTGTCAGACCGGCAAGCAATGGAGCAAGAGCGAGGAATGGCGGCTTCAAAACCTTGAGGAAAAAGCCCTCGGGTTCAAAAACACCCAGCTGAGCCACGCGGAGCGGCTGGACATCGTTGAAAAGCGTTTAAACCAGCTGGAAAGCCAGCCCGGTGACGACGCGCCTGCCGAGCAGAAGGACCAGCCCCTGCTGAGCTCTCAGGACCTGCCGGAACCCGGCCCGGTCACCACGAATGCCGCCGAAACGCCGCAGAGCGATAAGAAGTGGGACGCCTATCCGGAAGTGAAGGGTAAGAAGCGAGCGCGTACGGTCAAGGTGGAAGCACCGAAAAAGGTTGCCAAAGCCGCACCCGCCAAAGCGTCTGCCTCCGCCATGAGCGCCAAGGCGCTGTACGATGCGGGCCTGAAGCACGTTCTGGCAGGCAAGACCAAGGAAGGCCGCGCCGAACTCCAGCGCTTTATCGCCACCTACCCCAAAAGTGCGCTCCAGCCCAATGCCCGCTATTGGCTGGGGGAAAGCTATTATCACGAAAAGCGCTACCCCGAGTCCGTCGTGGCCTTTAAGGACGTGCACCGTCTGTACCCCAAGCACGAAAAGGCCGCCGCAGCGCTCCTGAAGCTGGGCTATGCCTACGCCGCCCTTGGCGACAAGGGCAACGCCCGTTTTTACCTGAACGTGCTGCTTGACGATTACGGCTCCACGGACCCCGCCGCCCTTGGCCGCAAGAAGCTCCGGGCCTTGCGCTAGCCGGAGCCGTTGCCGCCATGAACGCCGAGCGTCTTGCCGAGTACCGGGCCTGTCTGTCTCTCCGCCACTGTTTGCACATTGGCCCGCGTACATGGAAGCGTCTTTTGGACCACTACGGCTGCGCCCGCGACGCCGCCGATGATGTCCGCCAGTGGTGCGGGCTTGGCCTTGCCTCCGTCAGACAGGTGGAGAGCTACGTCCGCGGCGCGTGGGAAGCCGCCGTGGACGAAGAGCACGAGGCCGCCCGCAAATGCCGCCAACCCGTCCTGCTTTACGACGACCCCCGTTTTCCGGACCTGCTCCGCAGGCTCCCCGACCCACCCCTTTTGCTGTACTATTCCGGCGCCGTGGACTTGCTTCGCGGCGCCTGTGTTGCCGTGGTCGGCTCGCGCAGTTGCAGCGGGACGGGCATCTCGCACGCGCGGCGCATCAGCGCGGAGCTATCCGGCGCAGGCGTGACCGTGGTCTCCGGGCTGGCGTGGGGCATTGACAGGCAGGCGCATTTGGCCGGGCTGGATGGTCCCGGTTCGTCCATTGCCGTGCTTGGCACCGGGCTGGACCGCACCTATCCGCCGGAGAATGCCGACGTGCGCGCCCTGCTGGAGCAGCGCGGGCTTCTTGTCTCCGAGTTTGCCCCGGGCACAGGCCCGGCGGCGCAGAATTTTCCCTACCGCAACCGCATCGTCAGCGGACTGTCCCTTGGCGTGGTGGTTGTGGAGGCCGCGCGGCGCAGCGGCTCGCGCATTACGGCGCGGATGGCCCTTGAACAGGGGCGCGAGGTCTACGCCGTGCCCGGACCGGACGATATGCCGTCCTTTGACGGCTGCCGGGGGCTTTTGGACGAGGGCGCAACCCCTGCGGGCCATGCCTCGGACATCCTGCGCGACCTTGCCCCGCAGATCCGCGCGGTGATGGAAGGCGGCGCGGTGGCTGTGCGCCCCCAAAAGGCCGCCACCCCGCACGAGGGCCCAAAGCCGGAGCAGGGACGGCTTGCTGACGCCTTGGGCGCGCCCGGCGGGGCTGGCGCGGTCCCGGTTGTTGGTTCGGCTACGGACGCCGTTGTCCCCCGCAGCCCCGCACGCGTTGTGGCTGCCACGGGCGGCGCGGACCCTGAAGGCGCCGTGCAGGACGGGGACCGCTTTGCCGGGCTGGATGAGGATTCCCAGCTGGTGGTGGACGCCCTGCGCGGCAACGACCGCGTGCATATTGATACCCTCTCGCGCGATTTGGGCTGGCCTGCGGCGCAGACCAGCAGCGTGCTCCTGCTCCTTGAGGTGCAGGGGCTGGTGCACCAGTGGCCGGGCATGGAATATAGCCTTGAGTGATGCGCCCCGCGTTGGCGGCGCGCCTGCGCGCAAGGAGACAAGGACCACACAGCATGGACACGTTTGACGATTTTGCACTGCCGGATACGGCCATGGCCTTTCTGGGCTGGCTTGCCGTGGAAAAGGGCTACAGCACCGCCACGGTCAGCGCCTATGGCCGCGACCTTGAGCAGTTTGAAGGTTTTTTGGACGGCCGGGGCCTTAGCCTTGCCGAGCCGGACAGCGTGGACCGCACGCACGTACGCTCATTTATGGCGGAACTGCACCGCCGCAAGCTGGCGAAGACGACCGTGGGGCGCAAGCTGTCCAGCCTGCGGGCGTTTTTTAAGTATATGGCCAAGAATGGCATGGCGATGTCCAACCCTGTTGCGGGTGTGAAGAACCCCAAGCAGGAGGTGCATCACCCCAAGGCGCTGAATGTGGATCAGGCCCTTGCGCTGATGGAAGCCAAAACCGGGGCTGACCCGCGCTCCCTGCGCGATATGGCGCTTGCGGAACTTTTGTATGGTTCGGGCCTGCGCATTAGCGAGGCGCTGGGGCTGTCCGTGGATGATGTGGACACCGGCTCCGGCGTGGTGCGCGTTCTGGGTAAAGGCTCCAAGGAGCGTCTGTGCCCCTTGTCCGAGGCCGGAGCGCGGCGGCTGGATGAGTATATGGCCGTGCGGGACGAGTTTACGCAGAGCCTGACGCAGACGGCGCTGTTTCTTGGCGACCGCGGGGGCGCGCTCCAGCGGCGGCAGGCGAATCGCATCCTTGAGCGGCTGGCGAAGCTGGCGGGACTGCCAGAGGACGTGCACCCGCATATGCTGCGGCACAGCTTTGCCTCGCACCTTTTGGAGGCCGGGGCCGACCTGCGCAGCGTGCAGGAACTGCTTGGGCACTCGCGCCTCACCACCACCCAGCGCTACACCCACCTCACCATGTCCAAGATCATGCAGTCCTACGACAAGGCGCATCCTTTGGCGCGCAAAAAGTAATACGAATTTGGGCGCGTTGTGTGCGCGCCCTGCGCCCGCATGGCGGCTGTGGTGGCCGCCGTGCTACGGCGCGGGCTGTTGTCCGCGCTCCTTGCGCTCTGGAGCGCCGTACGCCACAGACAAGGCCGCCCGGCACCATCCACTGGATGGTGCCGGGCGGCCTTGTCTGTCCTTGGGGGGAAGAGTGGGGGAATTAGGACGCGTTGCAGGACCGGGGGGGCGGCGGAGCGTCCAGCGGCTCCAGCACGTCGCCAAGGGTGCTGCCAAGGATTTTCCCCGGCCACTTGTAGAAACAGTAGCCGTCCTCTTCAATGGTTTGCTCTATGCGGTGCTGTCCGCCCTTGGCAAAGGGCAGGTGCGAGGCATTGATGGAGCCTTTGGAGAGTGTCAGCGGCCCGAAGAGGTACAAAATGTTAAAGGGGACGATTTTTTCGGGCACGTCTCCCTTGCGGACGACGAGGTAGACCTTTGGAAAGTGTTCACCGCTGTAGGTCTTGTAAAGCGTCATACGCTTTGGTTCTCCCTTGCGGTCCCCCATATGGCCCCGAGACGGTGGCGGTCGAGGGGTGGCCGTCTTTCACGCGTGTGATGAGATATACGAAATACGGCTTGGTGCTACACATCACGCATGGTTTGCTTGATTTGTATCCCTACGTGTGAAGATAGACCAAAAGTCGCGTCGAGGCAACGGGTTGATGGGATGGAATTGGGTAAATCTGCGGGAAGGGCCGTGGGTGAAGGGAATATTTTTGCTGATAAAAAACGCGCCCCAAGCCATGTGGCCGGGGCGCGCGTGAGGTCCGTTATGATTTGGGGCAGGCAAAGCCGTAGGGGCACCAGTCGCAGTGCCGCCCGGGCCGCGCCTCAAAGCGTTCGCACGCGCTCATGTGGCGCAGCAGAAAGCGCACCGCCGTTGGCGTGAGGTCCGTGATGACGGCCTCTCGCATTTCGTCGTCGGCCCTTTGGGCGTTGAAGAGCGGGTTTTCCGCGCCTTGCGAGCGCAGTTCCACCCACGCGGCATTGGCGGGGAGGGTGCCCGTGGTTTTGGCGTAAATGGCGCAGTAGAGCGGCAACTGGATGCTGGGCAGGCGGTCTGCAAGGTGTGGCAGAGGGGAGTCCTCGCCCGGTTCCCATGTGGCGACACGGTCCCACAGCTCGTCGTCCGTCCACAGGCCGTGGGCGGGCACGCCCATGCCGCCGGTCTTGTAGTCAAGGATGAGCACGTCGCCGTCGCGCTCGTCCACGCGGTCGAAGACGCCGTTGATGAGGACGGAGGTCTCGTCCACCTCAAACGGCGTTTCAAAGCGGTCCTCCAGCTTGAGGATGGTGGTCATGCCCTGCCCGGCAAGGAAGCGCCGCAGGCGTTCGCGCCCGGTGCTTTCAAGGGCGGTGCGCATGTCCCACGGCATCTGCGAGAAAAAGGCCGACGCATGCAGCTGCTGGGAGAACAGGTCCATCAGCTCGCTTGCGGGCAGGGCGCCGATGTCCGTCGGTGTTCCCACATAGGGCGTTAAAAAGCTCTGGAGGACGCCGTGCACAAGGGTGCCAAGCTCTGCCGGATCGCCGTCCTCGCTGACTTCGTCCACAGGGCGCAGGGGCGTAAGCACCTGATAAAAGAAGCGCACCGGGCACCGCAGATAGGCGTCCAGCCGCGAGGCGGAGATGGATTTGGTAGCCAGCATGCGCTCCAGCGCGTCCTGAATGGTGGCGGTCTTTTCAATGGCATGCTCCGCTGTGGGGATGCCGCGCACAGGGAAGGAGACGGTCTCCAGCGGCGGCGCGCCACTTTCGATGCGGTGGCCGCGTTTCTTTTCCTCCTGCCACAGCAGTTCCTCCACAAAGCGGCTGCGTACGCTTTTGCCGCCAAGGGGACCTGCGCCGTCGGAGCCGCTTTGGTAGTAGATGCGCACGCTCTTTGCCCCGGCGATGAGGCGGTGGAAGTTGTGCGCGGAAACAAGGCTCCGGTGGCGGCCGTCCGGCAGGTTCAGTTCACGCCGCAGCGGGTCCGGCAGCAGCGGATCGTAGGCGGGCGCGCCGGGGAGCTTATCATCCGTGGCGTCCACGATGTGCACGGTGGAGAATTTCAGCAGGCGCGATTCCAGCATGCCCAGCACCTGAAGGCCCGTGAGCGGTTCTGCCTCAAAGGGGACGCGCTCGCGCCGGATAAGCTGGCGCAGGATGGAGAAGAGGACACTGCGCGAGGTTGGGTCGTGACTGATGGCGCAGTCCGTCAGGTCCGGGATGGTGCTTTTGACAAGGCGGAACAGGCACTCCGCGTCAATGGGGAAGCGGTGCCATGGGCCTGCGCCGTCTTCGGGCACCAGCACGGCGGCCACGCCGAGCAGGGCGTCGCCAAGGCCCGCAAGGTCGCGCACGTGTTCAAAACGCGTCAGGCAGGCGGTGAGCACGTCGCGCAGGCAGGCAAGCTGGACGTTCTTGAAGTGTTGGTCCGCGTCCTCGGGCCACGCGTCCGGCTCCGGCGCCCAGTCCAGCGGGTCCAGAAAGGTGCCGCCCGAGCGGATGGATTTTTCAAAGTGCCGCAGAATGCCGCGCATGGGCGCGGTGTCCCCCGGCTCCAGCATTTTAAGGTACGGATGCCGCAGCAGCGCGACAACCTCGCGCCAGTAGTAGCGGCCCGGCCCCTGCGAGGTCTCCTGCAGGCGCAGGATGATTTCCACAAGGCGGTGCACGCTGGAATGCGACAGCGGGTAGCCCATGGAGACGTTCACGTCCTTGACGGGCAGATGGTGGAGCACGGGCATCAGCGAGGCGGTGTCCGGGATGACCACGGCGGTGTCGCGCGGTTCTGCGCCGGTGAGGGTGTCCTCTAGGGCGCTGAGCTGCGAGTGCAGGTCAAAGCCCTCTACAAAGGACAGTTCCGGCTCTGCGATGGGCGCGGCGGAGTCCCGGCATTCGGGGATGGCGCTCCAGCGTTCCAGCCAGCGTTGGTGCTCGCTGCACGTCCAGTGGGCCTGATCGGGAAAGGTCGCCAACTGTGGGTCCGTATGCAGGACCACGTCGGCCCCCGCATGCTCCCACATGGCGCGAAAGAGGGCGTCCTCGGTGCCTGTGGTGGCGTAGAAGCCCGCAAGGATGATGGTTTTGCCGTCCATGAGCCGCGCCGCCTCTTCCCCGTGCTGGGCCACATAGCGGGCGTCGCGCCCCGGCGTGGTCCAGCCGCGCTCGGTCAGGCGGGCGTCATAGGCCTCGTGAATGCGGGCGAGGTGCTCCAGCAGTGCGGCGGCCATGGGCTGCACTTCCGTGGAGAGGTGGAGCAGGTTGCGCGGCGTGCGGGAGTGGCGGAACAGCTCCTCCAGCAGTTCGGCAAGGCGCGCGCCCCACGGGAAGAAGCGCTCGCGCTCAACGGGCAGTTCGCCAAGCAGGCCGCCCTCGGTCTGGCGCAGTTCGGCCACCACGTTATAGAGCAGGCCCGCCCGGTCAAGCAGGTTCACCGTGCGCAGGGGGCTGGGGTCCAGCTGGTGGCGCAGGTCCGTTAT
This sequence comes from Desulfobaculum senezii, assembly GCF_054657395.1. NCBI lineage: Bacteria > Pseudomonadati > Thermodesulfobacteriota > Desulfovibrionia > Desulfovibrionales > Desulfovibrionaceae > Desulfobaculum > Desulfobaculum senezii. The sequence goes on from NZ_BAAHYU010000003.1 coordinate 1,232,761, forward strand.
CCAGTCGTTCACGGATAGGGCCTCGGGCAGAAAGAGCGGCTTGGGCAGGCTCTCGTCGGCGCAGAGCAGTTCCACAAGGTGGCGGCGCGGGCGCTGGTGGGGAAAGACCACCACGGCGCCGCGCATGTCGCCGCCGGTACGCTCCACAAGAATATCGCGCAGGGCGGGGATGAAATCCTGCCGCCAGTCAACAAGGATTACTCGGGACATGCGGCGTCCTTGGCGGTGAACGTCTCTTCATTCATGACGGTGATGCCCTCGGCCTTGCACAGGGCCGCAAAAATACCGTCACCGGGGATGAGTGTGCCGGAGAAGGTGCCGTCATAAATGCGGCCCGCCCCGCAGGAGGGGGAGCGCATCTTGAGGACGGCGGTGCGGCATCCGGCAAGGCGGGCAAGGCGCAGTGCCTCGCGCGCGCCGCGGGTGAACTGTTCTGTGACGTCCTCGCCGCCGTCGGTTACCACGCGTCCGTCGCGGCGCTCCGAGCAGGGGCGCGGGGTGGGCAGGCCGCCCAACTGTTCCGGGCAGACGGGGATGGCGCGGCCCTGACGCACCAGTTCCACTACGGCGTCGCAGGCGTTGTCCTTGCCGTCGTAGCGGGTGGCGCACCCGGCAAGGCAGGCGCTGACGATGAAGATTTCAGAATCAGGCATTGGTCGGCTCCTGACGACGCGGACTGACGTCGACGGTGATTTTGCGGTCCAGATAAATGATGGTGCCGTGGTGCGGCGCGGGCAGGGCGTCCATGGCCGCCACAAGGCGCAGATAGCGGCGGACCTGCTCCTCGTGCGCAGGGTCTGGCGCGCCGGTTTTGTACTCCACAACGTGGGTGCCCTCAGGGCCAGTAACCAGCAGGTCCGGGCGGTGCTCGTTGCCCTCGGCGTCGAGGATGGGGCATTCGGGCGCGCCGTTCTGGCGCCAGCTGAGGAAGCCGGGCACGGTGACCACCCAGCGCAGGATGTCTTCGGCCTCTGCGGTGATGGCGGAGCGGGCCTCAGCGCCAACGGGCAGGATGTCCGCATGCGTTGCCACGGCGCTTTCTGCGGCGCGGCGGGTGGCGGCGTCCATGTCGTCTTCAACGCGCAGGCGGTCGAGGGCGGTATGCATGAGGGTGCCGCGTGCGCGCTCGTCCCATGTGCGCCCGGCCAGCAGCTCATCGTGCGAAAGGTCGTCCTCAAAGTGGCGGTGAATCTTGAGGCGCGGCAGCCACGCCATGGGGCGCGCTGGGGTCTCGGCGGTGTGGCGGTCCTCGGCGGACAGGGGCGCGATGTCGCCGCCTTCGGGCTGGGACCCGGCAAGGGTGTCCGGCAGGGGCGCGTCCGGGATGCGTGGCCGCACGCCGTGTTCGCGGAATTCCGCATCATCCGCCGTTTGCCACAGGTCCGCGCCGACGAGGGCGTCCACGCCCTTCACAAAGGGGTAGCCCTGAAAGCGCTTGGTGGATGTGAGCAGGCAGTAGAGTTCCTCCACCGGGCGCGTCCACGCCACGTACAGCAGGTTCAGTTGCTCCTGCATGACCTTGGCGGTGTGGTTCCAGTACAGGTCGTCCAGCTCTTTGCGCAGGTGGACCAGCAGGCGGGTGGCGCCTTGCTCCACGGCCACAAGCTCGTTGCGCGGGTCCGCGTTCCAGTGGTGGAAGGGCACCACGCAGACGGGAAATTCCAGCCCCTTGGACTGATGGATGGTCATTACGCGCACGGCGTCAATGCTCTCCGGGAGGGGCACTTTTTCCTCGCCGCCGGATTGCGTCCAGTATTCAAGGAAGGCGGACAGGGACTGCCTGCCGGATTCCTCGGCGGCGTGGACCACTTCCATAAACCGGCGCACGAACAGCTCGTCCTGCGGGTGGCGCTCAATGATGTGAAAGTGCGCGGCCACTTCGCGGACCATGTCGTAGGGGCTCATCAGCCCGGCCTGCTGCTGGAAGGGCGCAATGTGCCTGTCCCATGCCTCGGGAAAAGCCTCGCGGAAGCGCGGGAACAGCGGACCGCGCTCGCAGGTGGCCAGCCAGTCCGTCAGGGTGTCGATATCCAGCCCCGTGTGGCGCAGGAAGATTTCATGCCCGGAGACGAACTCCCACAGGGCAAGGTCGTCAAAGGGATAGTCGAGAAAGGTCATCAGCGCGGCAAGCTGGCGGATGATGGGGTGCTCGGCAAGGCTGAGGCTGTTTTCGGTAATGACCGGAACGCCCCATTCAATGAGCCAGCGCGACACTTCCGACGCCTCGGCATTGGAGCGCACCAGCACCGCCACGTCGGAGCACGGACGGCGGCGCAGCAGGTCGCCAAGGAACATGTCGTGCAGGCGGTCGCGCACGGCCTCGAAGAGTTCGGCCTTGTCGTCGCGGAAGACGCGCTCAAGGCGCACGTAGCCGCCGGAGCCGGCCTTGGGCGGGGCCACTTCCTGCGCGGTGCCGGTAAAGGCCGTGATGAGGTTTTCCGCAAAGGCTTCACGCGCGTGCTTGGGCGCGCCGTCCTGCATGGCGTTTGCCACAACGCGCGCCGTGGCAGGGTCCGCCAGCCGCTCAAAGACCTGATTGTTGAAGTCGACAATGACTTCGCTGCTGCGCCAGTTGCGGGGCAGGGTGGCGCGGGTGGCCTCCACCATGGCCGAGAGCTCTTCGTCCTCTGGAATTTCGTCAAACAGGCGGGCGTCGCCGCCGCGCCAGCCGTAGATGGCCTGCTTCACGTCGCCCACAAAGAACATGCCGCCGCCCTTGGCGACGCATTCCGCCGTCAGTGGGCGCAGCGCCAGCCATTGGTCGCGGCCCGTGTCCTGAAATTCGTCAATGAGCATATACATAAGGCGGGTGCCCATGCGGCAGTAGGCATCGGGCACGCCCGTTGCGTCGTCCAGCAGGCGGTGGGCAATGGCGGGGCACTGCCCATTGAGGAGCACGCCGGAGTCTTCCTCCAGCTTTTTCAGCCCATCCAGCAGGCGGTCCGCCAAGGGGATGAAGGGCGCAAGGTTGCGCGCGCTTTCGAAGACCGGGCGCAGGTCCTTATAGACCGTCCATGCGGTTTGCAGCGCGGCAAAGGCGTCCTCTGCGGCGTCCGGCACGCTGTTCTTGGCGGCTTTTTTGACGCAGTCCGCAAGGCAATCCTTTTGGATATAGGCGGACTTGGGGACATCGCCGCGTTCCGTGTGGGCGACGCACTTGTCCAGAAACTTGGCAAAGTTGGCCAGCACGTCCACGTTGTGCTCCGCAATGACGTCCTGCATGGAGCGTGCGGCATCCGTGAAGCGTTGGCGGTGGGTCACGACCACATCGTGCAGGATGCGCGGGTCCGTCTGGAAGGGCGCGGGGTCGCCAAGGCGGTAGCGCAGTACGGCGGTGAGGCGCTCGCGAAAGCTCTGGCACAGGTTAAAGCCGGGCTTATTCTCCATATGGAGCATGGCGCTCAGGGCTTCGCGGATCATTTGCTGTTCATCCTCGCCGCCATCCTCGGCGCGGGCGGTGAGGCCGTCGAACAGTTCCGCAAAGACCTCGTCCACGTCGAAGATAACGTCAAAGTCCGGCGCAACGCCGATTTCCAGCGCGAAGATGCGCATGAACATATTCAGCAGGCTGTCGATGGTGCGGATGTTCAGCTGGTGGTAGTGGCGCAGGATGCGGGTCAGCCACAGTGCGGCTTCGCCCTTGCTCCATTCCCCCGCAGGGCCGCCCGTTTCGCCGAGGGCGCGGTCCTTGAGGGAGGAGACCACGCGTTCTTTCATTTCTGCGGCGGCCTTGTTGGTGAAGGTGACGGCCAGAATTTCGGACCAGCCGTACCCTTCGCCGGGGACAGCGCCGCATGCGGCGGGCACGCCGTCGCTGGCCTGCTGGAGCAGGCGCAGAAAGCGCGAGGTGAGTTCAAACGTCTTGCCGGAACCGGCGGAAGCCTTGACTTGTACGAGCATAGCGTCTTTGCGGATGCGGGTTGTGGGTGCGTCCGGGCGTTAGTCCGGAAGGGGCGCTTCGGCGCGTCTGCCGTCGAGGATGATGAGGATGACGGCGCCAAGGATGAGCGCGCTTCCCATATATCCCATAACGCTGAAACTTTCATCCCACCACACAAAGGCGATGGACGAGGCGACAACAGGCTCAATGGTGGCGGCAATGGATGCCCGCGTGGCCTCCAAATGCTTCAGCCCGGCATAATAAAAGGAGTAGGCAAGGTAGGTGGACAGGATGCACACCGCAAAAATGGCCGCCCATGCGCCGGGGGTTTTGTCGTGAAAGTCCACCATGGGGAACAGCACCAGCGCGCCAACAGGCAGGCCGTAGAAAAACAGCTGCGGCGTGGTGTAGCGCGGCATGAGGCGCTTTCCGAAAATAAAATACATGGCGTAGGTCATGCCCGAGGCAATGCCAAAGACAATGGCGGTGACGGACAGCGTGGCCGCGTCCGCGCCGGAGAAGACGCCGCTCACGCCGGCCACGCCCACAAGGGTGGCAACCACGGCGGCGACCTTGGCGGGCGTCATTGTTTCGCCCAGCACCAGCCACGCCATGATGGCGACCCATGCCGGTGCGGTGTACATCAGTACGCAGGCCATGGCCGCGCCGCCAGCCTCAATAGCCAGCTGATACACGCCATAGAACGCCGCAACGCAGATCAGGCCAAAGGACAGCACAGCCATCCTGTCGCCACGGTCAATGCGCAGGCTTCTGCCGCGCAGGGCTTGGAAGGCGAAGGGAACAAACGGGATGGCGCAACGCCAGAAGGCGATTTCCAGCGGCTGGACGCCATAGGAGAATGCATATTTGGCCAGCGGGCCGGTAATGCCCCACAGCGTGGCGGCGATGATGACGTAGAGGTAGCCTTTCGCGGTCATTGGTCTTTTCCGGGCGTAGAGGTTCACAAGGTGTGGTCATCCGTATGCGTTGGCAAACGGGGAACCATGCCTTTGAAGCCGGAGAAAAGCAACCGGGAAGACGCCCGGCGCGACAGGGAAAAATGGGGTGCGCCAGGCGGCGTGGTTGGATGGAAAAGCCGGGGCGGTGGGGACTATTCTTCGATGCGCTTTTTGCCGCCAAAGATGGAGTCGAGGCCCTTGCCTATGCCTTTGCCTATGCCCTGAATAACGTCTTTGCCGATGTCGAGGGTGCCCTTGCCCACATCACCGCCGATGTCGAGGGCCTTTTTGCCTACATCCAGCGGGCTGGTGACAAGATTTTTGAGGAACGCCGTCTTGTTGAGGGAGAAGGACGGGTCCGTGACCGGGCCGCTGATGCTAAAGGGCACACTGGGCAGGGCGGAGATGCTTATGGCGGTGTTATAGTCCACCCAGTTGCGCGACAGGTCCAGCGTGCCATTGCCCACGCCCTTGAGGTGTGGGGCGGTGAGCACGGTGTCGTTGGTGGAGACCAGTCCGTCGCGGACCTTGAGGCTGGCGCTGAGGCTCTGGAAGGGCTGCTGTTTTTCGATGTTTTTTTTGGTGCGGTTTTGCGGGTCGTGCTGCGCGGCTGCGGCCCGCACCGGCTCCGGAATAATCTGGAAGCCCTTGAACACGCCGTCGCGCAGGGTGACTGCCGCCACGCCGTCGAGGGTGCGGCTGAGGGTGGACCAGCTTTCCCCCGTGCCGGAAACATCAAGGCTGGCGGTGGTGGTCCCCGTCACGTAGTCCTTGCCCGCAAATTCCGTGAGCACGGAACCAAGGTTCAGCCCGTCCACGTTGGCCTTGAGAGAGGACGTGGTGGTGTCCGTGCGCATGTCTGTGGTGAAGGCCGTTTGCAGGCGGCCACCAAAGGCTCCGGCGGAGAACGGATTGATGCGGATGAGGCCGTCAAGGGCCTGCACCTTCACCTGCACGTCGTTGAAGCGCAGCTTATGCACCTTGAGGGTGCCGACCTTGAGGGAGCCGTCCACCTTGAGGGAGCGTAGGAAGGCTTTGTCGATGCCTGCGCCGTCGCCCTCGGCAGAGGTCGCGTTTTTCCCGCCGGTGGACGCTTTGCCGCCGCCGTCCTCTTCCTGAGCCGGAGGCAGGTAGCGGTTCACATCCAGTGCGTCCGCCACAAGGTTGAATGCCACGTCCGGCGTGTCAAAATCCCTGACGCGGGCAGAGCCGGACAGGGACGTGTCGTCCAGCACAAGGTCCAGCCTTGGCACATTCACCGACGTTGGCGTTACCGAGGCGGTGATGTCCAGCTTGGCGCTTTGCAGCGTGGTGGGGTCTGCCGTTTCTGGCTCCGGCAGGTCCAGCGTGCGCATAACCTGACGCGGGTTGAACTGTTTGAAGGACAGATCCGTGTCTACCTGCGGTGTGGCGTCAAAGTGCTTGATGTCCACCTTGCCCGTCACGTCCAGCCCAGCGGCCTTGAGCGCCAGCTGTTCAATGGAAATGTTGCCTTTGTTCAGGTCAATCATGATGTCGGCGGAGACGGCGGCTTCGATTTCCTCGCCGGGGATGTCCTCTCCCGCTACGGCCAGATTGAGCGAAGCGTTCTTGAGCGTATGCCGGGTGAAGTCCGGCGAGACCTCGGCCTGCGCCGCAAGGCGGATGTCGCCGCTGAGGGCGGGCTTGTTCGCCGCCGCCGTGGTGGCAAAGGTAAAGTCAAAAGGACGCCCCGGCGCAAGGGGACCGGTGCTGAATTGCAGACTGCTCAGGCGGTAGCTGTCGCCGGTTGAGGCATCGTCCCATGCGATGCGCGCGTTACTCAGGGACACACTGCCAACGGCAAGGGAGGAAACGGGAAGCGCCGAGCCGCCCGCATCCGTCTGCGGGGCGGGGCTGGCTGGTTCGACAGCTGGCGCCGCCTTCTTGGCCTGAAGGTCTGCCCAGTTGGTTGCGCCCTTGGCGTCGCGCGCAAGGTGCAGGGACAGGCCGTCAACGTTCACGTGTTTGACGTGGACGTCCTTGCTCAAAAGCGGCAGCAGCTTCACCTGAATGGACGTATGTGCGGCCTCGGCAAAGGGGGCTTCCCCAAAGCCCTGCGCGTTGGACAGCGCAACAGGGCCAAGCTCCACCCCAAGCCACGGGAACACGGACAGGCCGATATCACCATTGAAGGTGAGGGTCCTGCCGGTGTGCTTGTGGACAAGGTCGGCGATCTCGTCCTTGTAGTCGTTGGGGTTCAGATAAATGGGGGCCAGCACGGTTGCTAGGGCGACGAGCGTAACGAGCACCGCCCCGATAAGGCCGAAAATGATAAAGGTCTTCTTCATGATTAAGCCTCACTGCCGGAGGAAGTTGTGCCGGAGATGCGCATGGGCGTGTGAGCAACGGGGAGAGGGCAAGGCGCCGCCGACAAACCGGCGCAAGAAGTCAGCGCGCGTGCGCGTGGCATCACTCCAAGGAGACCTCGACGGTGAAGTCCCCTTGATCCGTGGAAAAGGGGATGGCGAGGATAGGTTCCTTGGAAATGTGGGTGATGGTGTGATTTGTGCCCATGATGACCGTGGGGATGCCGCCTTCAAACGTCATGCCTACTTCGGCAAGGCCCTTGCGTGCCTGACCGGAAATCATATTGGTGATTTCGCCCACAGCGTCGCGGATGTCCTGCCCCATTTCGGTGATGGGTTCACCCAGCATATTGCTGACGATGGTCAGAATGCTTTTTTCCGTAAAGGTGACGGAGATGGTGCCGTTGCGCTCACCGGACATGCTGATGACGCCGGTGACGTCTCCCATGGCGACCGTGTCGCGCTTGATGTAGGGCTGGCCGGATTTAACCTCGATCATAGCCATGGTCGAGATGACGCTTTTTACTGCGGCCAGGAACGGTTTAACTATTCTCACATCGTCCTGGATGCTCATGTGCTGTTTCCTTGCTCGGTTGTGGGAATGATTGGGAGTCCAGTAAATGTACCAGCCATGCGTGGTGGAATCAATGACCAGAGCGTTTCTGGTGCGGCTTTATCGCGCGCATGGCATTGGTAGGGGCAAATGCGCCGCCCGTCGCTATTTGGCGTGGAACAGGGTTCGTGCCAAGGCCCTGATGCTGGCCGGAACCGATGACCACGTGGCCACCATGCAGGGGATGTCCGTCTCTGCAAGCACCGCGTGGGGCATGTCCAGCGCAGCGGCAACCACGGGCGCCTGCGCACCCGCCTTTTGCACAAGGGCGCGGAGAAAGGCAACCTGTTTCGGGGCCTTCCCCGTCTTGCCAATGAGTACAATGATGGGGCGCTCGCCTGCCCGCGCCGCCACTGTGGCGGCATCCTGCTCCGCCGGGTGCGCGGGGATGCGGATAAGGCATGTGCCGCTTGGAAAGGCCGTTAGGATATCGTCAGCCGTGGCGACGCCCTTGGGAAGGACCACCACCGGCGCGGAGCTTTTGGGCAGGGGCAGCAGGTTTTGCGTGTCCCGCAGGATGCGGGTTCCGGCCAGAGCAATGGCGTCTGCGGCGCGGCGGCTGCCCAGCGTGCCAACACGGCGCGCCGCGGCCTTGGCATCCACCAGCCGTGGCTGCAACGCGCCAAGCTGCGCCTTGACGTGCAGGATGCGGCGTACGGATGCGTCCAGCCGCTGCCGCGAGATATCACCCCGGCGCGCGGCGCGCAGGACCGTGTCCATGGCGTCCAGCGCCTCCTGAGGCGAGTGCCCCTTGTCCGCGCCAAAGAGCAACAAATCCGCCCCAGCCTGAAAGGCCCGAAGCGCAGCATCGCCCGCACCAAAGGTGTTGGCAATGGCCCCCATACCGAGGGAGTCGGTCACAACAAGGCCTGCAAAGCCCAGTTGCCCACGCAGGACGTCCGTCAGCACCCGGCGCGAGAGAGTGGCCGGAACATCCGGGTTCGGCTCAAGGGCGGGAACGGCAACATGCGCGGTCATGATGGCCGGTGCCGCTTGGGCAAGCTCCCGAAACGGGGCCAGTTCCACGGCGTCCAGCCGCTTGCGAGGATGCGCCACGCGGGGCAAGTGCAGGTGGGAGTCAAATCCCGTATCCCCATGCCCCGGAAAATGTTTCAGCACCGGCAGAACACCGTGTTCCATCGTCGCCTCCATGGCCGCGCGGGCCATGGCCGTCACCTGCGACGGCGTGCCGCCAAAGGAGCGCACCCCAATAATGGGATTATCCGGATTGGAATTGACATCCGCGTCCGGTGCAAAGGTGACATTAATCCCCACCGCGCGCATTTCCTGCGCCATGATGCTTGCCGCGCGCGCCGCATGGTCCGGCGAGCCGCTGGCCCCAATAGCCGCCGCGGACGGCAACACGGTGAAGCCGTTCTTCAGCCGCACCACGGGGCCGCCTTCCTGATCAATACCAATCAGGAGGCCGACGCCCGCACCAGATTTCGCCGCCATACGCTGCGCCGCATTGGTCAGCCGGGCAACCTCCGTCGGCGTGCCAACATTGTCCGTAATATCATACAGAATAATGCCGCCAGCGTGGCGGCGGGTGATGGCTTCACGCAGCAGCGGCGCATTCTCGCGCCCCTCGAACCACACCATGAACAGCTGGCCCACCTTTTCCTCAAGGCTCATGTGGGACAGCGTGGCGTCCACAGTGGACTGCGCCGCTGCGTGCCCTACGGTGGGCGGCCAGAAAAGGACAGCACACAGGATGAATGTCAGGAAAAATCGTTGCATGCGCCAACAATCTGGAAAAGCACAGGGTTCGTCAACCCCCTTTGGCGCATTCTCGCAACGTCGTTTCAGGAACTGTTAAACCCGCTTCATGGCCCAGTATGGTTGTACAATACCAATGCGCAGCATGCATGTTGCGCCTCATCGCGCGTGTACTGGCTCTGCTATGCGCGATGAGGCGGACGGTAAAACAAAATCTCCTAATGCGCTGGTATGCTTTTGGATTGCTTGAATAAGTATTGTGTTTTCTTTTTGTGGGGGTATAGTGGAGGCGTCCCCCGGTGGTGCTCGGAGGTGAACCATGGAATACAAGGAATCCGATCTGCCCGTTGAGATTCATCACGGGGAGATACTGACCTTAGACGACGGGACGGCCTTGCGCTTCGAAAGCAACGGCGAAGCCAAGGATGTCTTCCTAGGCGATGCCTGGTCCCCAACCGTGCAACTGTTTCCCGCCAACGAACATACGTTCGAGGCCGGAGGCAAAACCTTCAAGCTGACCGCCTTGTTCGAAGACGCGCTTAAGGTCGAAAAAGCCTAGCGCCCTGAACTCTTTACCTCCCGGGGGAAGAGTGAAGGCCCGCCGCACCGCGGCGGGCCTTTTTTTGGGTGCCATGTGATGGGCCGGGTCGTTACGCCGTGAGTCGAGAGGGGGCCTCCGGCGGCTTAAGGGCCGTGGGCGCTTAAGAATCCCAAGGTTTTCGGGCTGGAAGCCAGCCCGAAAAAAGGGGGTGGGTATGGCCCTTACGTTGGGGCGGTTGCCCGCGTGGGCGAGGCGTTGTCGGGGCCTGATAGAGGCTGCGTGTGTGGGACGCAAGACTGGCGTATAAATGGGATCGTTAAGGGCCCACGGCCCTTAACCCGCCGGAGGCTTTTCCCTTTGCCGGGTCGTGTCGAAGCGCCGGAGGCCCTCTTTATTTCCCTGTGCCTCGACGCCCCCGTTTGCCGGGCAGAAAGGTCCGGCTGAGGAAGGAAGGTGAGAGGGCGAGCCATGGGCGGCGGATGAAGGCGTCTGGGAGGAGGTGGTACCAGCGGTAGCCGAGGCTGTGAAAGTAGGTACGGGTGTGCTGGGCGAAGCCGGTTTCGTCGGCGGCGCGCAGGGCGGCATCGCGTTGGCAGCGGGAGCGCGCGACGTGGTGCACGATGCGCGGATGGAAGCCGAAGCGCTCGAAGGCATCGCGCAGCCGCTGGTATTCGCGATAGCGCGTCATGGCGTCGGCGGCGGCGAGAATGCTGACGCCGAGGGCGGCGAAGGCGGAGAACCAGAGGAGGATGGCGAGGGCGACGCGGCCATGGGCGATGGCGTCTATGGCCTCGATGCCGCTGAGGCACGAGAGGAAGAGGAAGACGCACTTGGTGGCGTGGGGGAGCGGTGTCGCCCGAACGTAGGAAACGCTTCGTCGCCAGAGTCGCATTGTGGTGAGGGCTAGCCGGTGGTGCCGGTGGGCGGCAGGGACTGCGAGCCGGCGCGGCGGCGCGTCCCGCGCAGGCGGCGCGGCGGATGATGTTTCAGAAGCAGGGCGGCGTCGATGTGTGCACTGCGCCGGGGCGGGCGAACGCCGACGAGGTCGGACGGTACGGGATACATGGTGCCAAGCCGCCGCGGTCCGTGATGGAGCTTGCGGCGGTAGCGTTTGCGCATGATTTGTTTGACGCTCCACAGGGCGCGGGTGCCCACGGGGTCATGGGCGAGGGCGGCGGCGGAGTCGGGATTGCGGAGCACTTCGCCGACGACGTTGATGCTGAGGGCGAACATGTCGTGAAAGTAGGGCTGCACGCCGGTTGGCGCGAGATGCCGCCGCGCAATGTCGAGAGAATGGCCGAGGCTTTTGCGCTCGGTCAGCCGCAGGCTGTTGTGGACGAGGTGCTTCTTGAGCACGAAGGGAAGCTTGGTGCAGCCCATGGCGGCAAGCAGGGTGACGTCGGCTTCGGCGTTTTGACGGCGCAGCAGGCGGCGGGCCTTGCGCTTGTCCCAGCGGACAAGGTTGTCCGCCAGCATCTCTGTATAGACATGGCTGAGCTTTCCGGCCATGGGCATGGCGGAGAGCATGTTGGGCACGTAGTGATTATGGGCGATGGTGTCCGCAGCAAGGTGCGACAGATAGCCCAGCGCGTAGGCCTGCACCTTGGGGCTGGGCGCGGAGGCGCGCAGGGTCTGGGCGACGTTCCAGTTGTGGCTGTGCGTTGGGTGCACGGTGGAGCCTTTGCCGACGAAGATGTCGGCGCTGAGCGCGCCATACAGAAACGAGCTGGGATACGTCCGCAGCAGCTCCGCAACAAGGGGCGGCAGCAGGGACAGATTGCTCAGAAAATACTCGCCAATGGCGATGTGCACGCCGGGCCCCCACGCCAGTGCGTCGCGGTCCGGATAGAGAATGACGCCAATGCAGGCGACAAGGGCCACAAGGGCCCTGAGGAAATGAGTGTTGCGCATCCCCATACAATAGCCATAGGTGAGCCCTTGTCAATTCGGGCCATAATAGCCTGAGATGCATGGCTTTTTGAGCATATGGGCGCGGTGGTGGGAGTGCGGGTGAAATGCTGGAACGATGCCTCTAGGGCGTTTTGCGTGGCGCGGCGCGCTGTTGGGGGCTGTTGCCGTGCGGCGCAACAATGACCACAAAGGCAATGGTGTCGCCAAAAACTTCGTAGAACGTGGAAATTGTGTAGTGCGAGGGCGGATGGCGAAGGCCGATGACGACCTGAACCTGCCCGCCGACGCGGCGGTAGGCGCTGGTGAGGTGCGTGAGATGCTGGCCGTCAAGGTCTTGCCGTGCGGGGGCATTCCAGCGGTCTGCGCCAGTGACGTCGAGCACGATGCGCGGCTGGGCGCCATCAAGGACGGTGAGTTCAGGGATGGAGACGTCCGGGCCGTGAAATTTCATGGTGACGCGTTCCTCCTGCGCGTGGGCGGCGCGGGGGATGGCGGCGGCGCAGAGGGCGAGCACCAGAAGGAGCGTGGCGAGGCGTCGAAGCATAAGTCACCATAGAAAGAGGCTGTGCACGTGGTGGTCAACTGAGCGTATATGGGACCGCGGCATCCTTCGGGCCGCTTTGTGAAGGCGGCGTGTGGCGGGACGCGTGGCTCTGTGTTTTGCCCGCCCGGTGCGTGCCGGGCGGGCAGGGTGAGCTATTTGCGCTGTCCGCTAAAGCAGGACGGCATGTACATAAATTGGCCCGTGGATTCGAGGACGGAGCGCCAGTAGTCGGAGTCCGTCTTGATGGTGCGGCGGTTGGTGGTGACAAGATGCAGGGGCAGATGAATGTAATGCCCGCGCATTTTGCTGATGACCATGCCGGTTTTGCCTGCCATGGCGGCGTGCACCGCATGCTGGCCGAGGAAGCCGCAGTAGACGCGGTCGTTGGCGTTGGCCGGGACCGAGCGGATGATGTAGCTGGGGTCGATGAATTTGAGGGTGAGCGGCAGGTCCTTTTCCTTGAAGTGCTCACCAATGCGGTTGCGCAGAATGGTGCAGATTTCGCCAAGGATGGGGTTGCCGGAGGCGTCGGTGTCTCCGGAGGTTTCGCACAGGTCCTGCCCTGCGCCTTCGGCCACGACAATGACGGCATGTCCGCGCTTTTCAAGGCGTTTTTCAAGGGCGTCCAAAAGGCCGCCTTCGCCTTCCAGTGGGAAGGGGGCTTCGGGGACGAGGACGAAGTTGACGACCTTGAGGGCCAGGGTGGCCTGCGCGGCGATAAAGCCGGACTCGCGCCCCATGAGCTTGACCATGCCGACGCCATTGTAGGCGCCGGTCGCCTCGGTGTGGGCGCAGTCGATGGCGAGGGTGGCGGCCTCGACGGCGGTGTCGAACCCAAAGGACTGATAGACGAAGTTGATGTCGTTATCGATGGTCTTTGGGATGCCGATGATGGAGATTTTGAGTTTACGGCGCGTTACTTCCTCAAGGATGCTTTCGGCGGCGTGCATGGTGCCGTCCCCGCCGATGAGGAAGAGGACGGAAATATTCATGCGCTCCAGCGCGTCTACAATTTCCTCCGGCGGCTGCGGCCCGCGTGAGGAGCCGAGCATGGTGCCGCCAAACATGTGGATGTCCGAGACGGACTCGGGGGTGAGTTCCTCGATGGGGTGGCCGTACTTGGGGATGAAGCCCTCAAGGCCGTAGCGGATGCCGAGGGTTGCGGCCACGCGGTAGTTGTGGTGCGCCTCCATGACGATGGCGCGGATAACGTCGTTAATCCCCGGGCACAGTCCGCCGCAGGTGACAATGGCGCATTTGGTCTTGGAAGGGTCGAAATAGGTGTGCTCGCGCGGGCCGGCGAGCTCCAGCTTGAGAATTTGGTTGGGCGCGGTGCCGTGGTCCAAATCCTGCGCGATGTTGATTTCCGTGGTGGCGGAGTCGTCCGTGAACCGGCAGTAGGGCATGTTGGACGGTATTTTTGCCGGACCGAGAGTGGGAATCTTGGTATCCAGACGCTTGCCGCTTTTCTTGGACGTCGGCATGAGGGGTGTTCCTCCGGGGTTGCCAGTGCGTGGCCAGACGTTGGCCTGCTTGTGTGTTGGTCGTGGGCGTCTTGTTTCTGTCTAGCATACTCCGCGTGCTTGGAAAACTCCGGCGCGTCCGGGAGTGGAAAAAAGCGCATCCGGGGAGCGGCGCTTGCGCGTCCCCGGATGCGGATACGTGGCGTTACGCGGAGCTACTCGGCGTGGCACTGCTTACAGCTGGTGGGGCCGTACGGTTCCTTGGCCTTGCGCTTGATGCGGTGACAGCCGAGGCAGCTGCGCTCGGTGCTGGCATGATAGGACCGGTAGTAGGACTGCTCGCCCTTCTTGTCCGGGTACAGGTCATGGCAGCCCGAGCTTTTACACTTCATGATGTCGGAAGAGCCGTCCCACGTGTGGTGGCAGGCTGTACACTCAAGGTCGCCGTGGTTGGCATGGGGAAAGACCACCGGCGGCTTGGTGGCTTTTTCGCCATCAGGCACCATGAGGGTGATGGGGTCCTGCGGGGCTTCCATCCCGGCAAAGGCCGGGGCGAAACACAGGCCCACAAGGGCGAGAATGCCCATGAAAAGAACAGCTGTGCGCGACATGTAAACCTCCGTTCTGTACCATAAAAGGTGAATACGTCATAAAACAGACAAAGAAACGGAAATCCCGCACACAATATCAGCAAGCGGTTACTCCGTGCAAGTGCAACCATGCATGAATCTATTCCTTTTACCAGAGGCGGTACAGAGGCGCGTGCCGCTAAAAATCCGCTCCGCAGAAACACTTTTGCGTCAGAGCCGCAGCGGTGGAGTCAACACCCATAAATTGATTGACGAATTCCGCCCCCGCCGCATCGACGCGTGACACGTGCCAAGGGTTCGTGTAATCCGGTGGGAACCATCAGGGAGGATGTATGCATATTTCCGAAGGCGTGCTGACGGCCCCGGTTCTGCTTGGCGGCGCGGCACTGACGACCCTTGGTACGGCGCTTGGCCTGCGCGCTGTGGATTATGACAGGCTGATGCGCGTGGCCATACTTTCCGCATTCTTTTTTGTTGCCTCGCTGGTGCATGTGCCGGTGGGGCCATCCAGTGCGCACCTTGTCCTGAATGGCCTGCTGGGGCTTTTTCTGGGCTGGGCGGCTTTCCCTGCCATCCTTGTGGGGCTGACGCTTCAGGCTGTGCTGTTCCAGTACGGCGGCATTACCACCCTTGGGGTCAATACCTTCACCATGGCCGCGCCTGCGGTGCTGGCGCATTACGTGTTCCGGCGCTTTGTGACGCGCCCGGGCGGGTGCCGTGTTGCGGCGTTTTTGTGCGGCGGGACGGCAGTGCTGGGCGCTGGCGTGCTGGTGGCCGTGGCCCTTGCCCTGTCCGGCGACGCGCTGCTTCCGGTCGCGCAGATGATTCTTGTGGCGCACCTGCCTGTGGCCGGTGTTGAGGGGGTTATCGCGGCCCTGACTGTGTCCTTTCTGCTTCGGGCGCGCCCGGAGATGCTTGCGCCACTGCACCGGCATGGGGCGCTGTAGCCCGAAGGGCCGCACTGCGTCTTTCGCGGCATAGGCAAGGTGGTGTGCTACGTTCTTCCGGTGGAATTCAGCGGCGACGCTATGCTCCATCCTGTTGAAAAAACAGGCTTTGGGCCTTGGGCAACTTCGTGCTAGGGTGCGTTCACGGCAGGTCGTCGGGACCGCGTGGACAAGTCAGACCCACAGCAAGGAGTGAGGCATGGGAACGGAACAGGGACTGCCGCTGGAGGAGTTGAGCAAGGATCAGCTTCTGGAGCAGCTTGAAGGTGGGCTGTATTCGCTCATTACCGAGAATCCGAAGTACGAGCAGTTGGCGCAGATGGCCATTGCCCTTGGCATTAAGGACTTTGTGCGCAACACCTATAGCGAGGCCGCCGCTGACGACATTGCCGACGTGTTTGCCGATGGCGAGACGGCGCTTGTGCGCTTCGTTTCCTTTGTTGGCGAGCGTGGTCTGCTGGACCTCGACGGCGACGACGAATAGTCCCGGCCGCTGTGCGCGGGGCACCATCCCGCCGGACCTGCTGGGTGCCGGCGGTACGGGGCGGCCTGTGGGGCTTGCCCTTTTCTGTTAATGACGCTTTCCGTCCGTATGGGCGGGAAGCGTTTGTGTTTTGTAGGGGGCTAGTCGCTTGTGAGGGTGTAGCCCTTGGCCTTCATGCAGCGGCGGACAAAGGCGTCCTGCTCTTCAGCCGTTCTTTCGGATTGGTGCCAGCTGCCGTCTTCGGCCTGCTCGTGGGCGGCGTCCCAGCGGCAGTTTTCCAAATCGACGTTCAGGTTTCGTTCGCCTTTGGGGTGGGTGTAGTGCTGGCCGCCGCATGCGGCGAGCAGCAGCGTGCCCGCAAGGGCGAGGGACAGGGCAAGGTGCTTGGTCATGGGGCCTCCGCTGTGATGCAGTGTATCGATGCTCGCTTGTCGTATAACGTCATGCGATTGTTGTAAATACGACGAACACCCCGCCGGGGCGGGGTGCTCATGATGGGGCGTTCTTTTCATCCGGTGTGCGTCGGACTAGGTGTTGGTATTGAAGACAGTGCCCTTGCCGACGGTTGCCGCCTGCAGGACATCCTTTTGGAAGTCATAGTCCGAGTTGCTTCCTCCGCCAAAGGGCTTTGCGTTCATGAAGTCGAGGGTCTTGGTGACGACCTGTGCCCCGAAGGTCGTCTTGTCCACGGGGGCGAGAGGGTTGGGGGAGGAGGACCCGGATTGGTTCATGTAGTCCAGCGTTTTGGAAACAACTTGTGCGCCAAAGGTCTGCCGCGCCATCTTGGATGCCGCGTTGCTGATGCTGAAATTGGACATGCTCGTCCCTCCCCGTTTGCAAGACGAAAACAACGCCTTATCTGCTCTATCGGCAATTGCGCGGGGAGCTTTAGCCCCGGCGCGCAGGGAAGAGGGCGGCGCGCAGAGAGCACACAGCCCGCCCGCCGGGGAAAAAGCGCGCTACGGGTGGGCCGCATGCGTTGTGTGTTGCGAAAGGGTGTTGGTTGCTTTCGGAGGCGAAGACGGCAGGGGGGCGAAAGGGGCTATTCAGAATCGGTACAGAGGGAGTGCGGGGCTGCCGCGGGCGGACAGTCGTTGACTGGGGCGGAGGTCTGGACGGCGTGGATGAGGTCGTATTTTGTGTAGGGTTTGATGAGGTACCCTGCAAAGCCTGCTTTGTTCTGCCTGCTGATGTCGTGCCGCGCAAAGGCGGTGACGGCGATGATGGGCGGACAGTAGTCCTCGCCAGCGTCCCGGCGGATGTGGGTGGCGGCCTCTATGCCGTCCATGACGGGCATCTTGATGTCCATAAGGATGACATCAAAGACCGCGGCGTGGGCAGCCTCAAGGGCCAGCATGCCATTTTCCACGGCCGTGACGGCATGCCCCTCGTCTTCAAGGGTAAGCCGCGCGCTTTCGCGTGTAATGCATTCGTCCTCAACCAGAAGAATGTGCATTGCAACTACCTGTTTATACAATGGAAAAAGGACATTTTCGCCGCCGCTTAACACAGATGGATGGGACATCGTATGAGGCGGGAAATAACCTGTCAAGAGGGTTTGTTAAACCAAGGCGGTCAGTTGCGGATGCGGGAAGTGCGCATGCGTGCACAGCGCGCAGTACGCCCCCCGCAAAAGTGGCACGTAGCAGGCGCAATTGAGCGTGCAGGGTGAAAAGGGCTGTGTCTTTCAAATTTTACTGGTCAAATGTTTGGAGAAGATTGTAAGAAGAAGGAACGTCTATTCCAAACATATGGAGGCATTGCATATGGCTGTTGTCATCGATGAAGAAGCATGCATGGGTTGTGAGTCTTGCGTAGAAATCTGTCCTAATGTCTTCAAGATGGATGATGAAGGAGAGAAGGCCATCGTCATCAAGCCAGACAGCACGGAGGAATGTGTGGAAGAAGCCATTGATTCCTGTCCTGCGGAGGCCATTTCGCAGGAGTAGGAGCGGATTTTTTACGTATGTCATGAAAAAGGCCGGGGGAACCGGCCTTTTTCATGTGCTGCAAAGATGGTGTGGGGGGGATGGGCGTGGCGCGGGCTACTCTCCCTGCGCGATGAATTCCGCCACCCTGTCGTGGTCCTCGGGATAGCGCAGGCCGTTTGGCGTTACGATGATGCTGGGGCGCATCATGTCGGAGCGCGAATCCTCCAGCGGCAGGATAATCCAACCGCTGTCGCCTTCCTTGCCGACTACCATGTCTCGTTCGTCGTCACGTGCGGTGCGCCACGCGCGGGCGATGCTTGCTTTCAGGTCCATAGGCGTCGTGTATCCTGCTGATTGGTGATGGTGATATGGGTTTGGTTACTCGGTCTTTTCCATAATTTTACGCGCTTCGTCCAGTCCCGGGTCGGCCTCCAGGGCGCGGCGGGCGTACTCGTAGGCGTCGTCGCGCTTGCGCCATGCAAGGTAGAGCTTGCTCAGGTTTAGCAGCGTGCGGGGATGGTTGCCGAACTGGCGCAGGGCGTCCTTGTAGACGGTTTCCGCCTTGGCGTACTCCTGCATGCCCAGATAGGCGTTGACGCAGTGCTGATAGGCGGCGGCGTCGCCGGGGAAGCGGGCGCGGCTTTCCTCCAGCACCTCTGCGGCCTCCACAAACAGCTCCGCGTCCAGCATACGTTTGCCCACATCGGTGATGACGCCGGGGGTGTCGCCGTATTCATCCACCACCCGCCGCAGGTAGGACTTGGCGCGCGGGGTTTCCCCGGTGCGGAAGTATTCCTCGGCGTGCGCCAGATATTCCTGCCGCTTTTGGTCCATGGCGGCGCGGGTTTGCTCTTCCTTTTCGCGCTCCAGGTCTTCGATGCGCGTTTGCAGAATATCCAGCCGGTTGACGATAAGGGCCGGGTTGCCGTCGTACTTGATGTACGGTCTGACGCGCATGTGCATCTTGGCCAGAATGTCCAGAATACCGGGGTTGGTGCTGAATGTGCCGCAGAAGTCCTCCAGCATGAACTTGAGCTCAATTTTTTGCTGCCCGTAGAGGTTGCGGCACTTGGGCACGGTTTGGAACGCTGTTTTGGCGGCGGCAATAGCCTTTGTGTAGTCCTCTTTCTGCAGGGCGTGGGAGGCGCGGGCGATGTTGCGCCGGACACGCTGAAACGGGGTACCTTGTTGGCCTTGGAGCATGACCTTCCCTCGGATGATGCGGTTTGGTCGCCTGCTGTGCTGGCCGCTGCGGCGACAGTCTATATCCCAGAGACACCCTGATGGCAACGCTGTTAACGGCTTGGAGTGTTGTCGAATTATCGGCTTTGCGATAGCGTGTATGTATCGATTCTTGTGTCAATTTGACGTGTCTATCGTTAGCCGGCGTTGTGCTCGCTGTGGAGGCTGTAATCCATGAATCCAAACACGTTGCGCGTGGCGCGTGTTCCATTTGGGCTGTTTGTTTTGGGGCTGGTCGCCTGCGGCGCGCTGTTGTGCGCTACCTCCAGCGCTGCGCAGGAGTCCGTCGCCCGGCGGAATGTTCTGACCCTACACTCCTACCACCCTTCGGTGTGGACCGACAATATCCAGCGCGGATATCAGGCTGTGCTGGGCGATTACGCCGATGTTGATATCGCCGTGGAATATATGGATGCCAAACGCGACAGCACGCCTGCCTACCAGCACGCGCTGTTTGCGGCCTATCAGCGCAAGTACCGCAAAACACGGTTTGATGTGGTGCTGACATCGGACAATATCGCCCTAGAATTTGCCTTGCAGTACCGGCGGGAGCTTTTTCCCGATGCGCCCATTGTCTTTTGCGGGGTGAACGGATTCTCGCGCGGTATGCTTCGGGGGCAGTCCGGGGTGACGGGGGTGATTGAGCGCGGCGACTTTGCAGAAAACATCAAGGTGGCCAGAACGCTGTGGCCGCAGGCCAATACCGTCTACGTGGTGGCGGACCGGACAACGACGGGCGAGATTAACCTTGCGCGCTTTCGGGATATTATGGCGCTGAAGCATCCGGACCTTGCGGTTATCGTCCTGCGGGACTTTATGTCCGATGACCTGCTGCGCAAGCTGTCGAGCCTGCCGCAGGATTCCTTTGTCTTTCTCCTCTCCTTCTGGCGGGATATGCTGGGAGACTACATCTCCGAGGACCGGCTGCATGATGTGTTGCAGGCGAGTTCGGTGCCGGTGTTCAGCCGCACGGAGTGGTTTATTGGTGCGGGCGTGATGGGCGGCAAGTGTGTGAGCGGATTTGACCAAGGCCGCAGGGCGGGGCTTATGGCCGCGCGGATTCTGTCCGGCGATGCTGTGGCGGACATCCCCGTAGAGCACGAGGGCCGCGCCCGTTTTCTTTTTGATCAGAGCGAGATGGAACAGCATGGCATCAACGCCGAAGCGCTTCCACCGGGGAGCGAGGTCCTCGGCGGGGACGACAAGGGCATGCGTTTTCGCCCTGTGACGGTGATGCTGTTTGGCGGCGCATTTGCGGCGCTGTTTGTCCTTGTGGTGGGCTTTGGCGGGGTGCTTGTGTCGCTGTACCGCTCCCGCCGGGCGCTGGAGGCCGAGCGTGACCGCTCCGCGCGCATTATCGAGAAGACCCCGGCCATTATCTGCGGTGTTACCGCAAGCGGCGAGACGACATTTCTCAACCCATTTGGCGAGGCCGCCACGGGCTACCATCAGGAGGAGCTTGTGGGGCGCAATTGGTGGACCACCTGCTATCCCGGCGAAAGCTACGCGCAGGTGGAAAAGCTGTTTAGGGAGATGCAGGGGCTGGATGTCTCCGGCTACGAGATGGACCTCACGGCGAAGGACGGCACCACCCGCACCATTATGTGGACGTCCATGAACCGTTTTGCTCCAACAGGTGAACTGCTGGAGGTGGTCGGCTTTGGTGATGACGTTACCGAGCGCCGCGCGGCGGAACGCGCCCTGCGCGAGAGTGAAGGCCGTTACCGCCTGCTTTTCGAGGCCGCGCATGATGGCATTTTTATCCTTCGCGGCGGGCGGCTGTGGGACTGCAATCCGAGCTGTGAGGAGCTGATGGGCGTATCGCGCGAGCAGATTCTTGGCACAACGCCGACAGATTTTTCGCCCCGCAGGCAGCCCGGAGGGGGGCTTTCATCGGAGCAGGCGGCGGAGCTGCTGGAGGCGGCGGAGCAGGGCCACAGCCGCGTGTTTGAGTGGCGTCACCGCCGGGCCGATGGGACCATGTTTGATGCGGAAGTGTCTCTGTCTGGCTTTGTGGTGGATAACGTGAATTACGTGCAGGCCATCGTCCGCGACGTGACCGAAATGCGCCGCATGCGCGAACTGATGACCCAAAACGAAAAGATGCTCTCCCTTGGCGGCCTTGCGGCAGGCATGGCGCATGAACTGAACAATCCCCTCGGCGCGGTACTGCAAAGTGTGCAGAACATTGAACGCCGGTTTTCGGAATCGCTCCCGTCCAATACGCAGGTCGCGGGTGAGGTGGGCGTCAACCTTGATGCTGTGCGGCAGTATTTGGAGCGCCGGGGTATAGACAGAATGCTGACGGGCATCCGTCAGGCTGGGACGCGGGCGGCGAGCATTGTCCGCAATATGTTGGAATTCAGCGATTCCGTAGACGGCGGGCGCGAGCCGTGCCGCATTACGGAGTGCGTGGACAGGGCCATAGACCTGCTGGCGGCGGAAATGCGGCAGAAGCAGACGGACCTGCTTTCCGGCGTGCGCATCGAGAGGGAGTTTGACGCCGCGGCCCTGTGCGTCCCCTGCAACCGTGCGGAGCTTGAGCAGGTGCTCCTGAATGTGTTGCGCAACGCCGTGCAGGCCGTGCAGGAGACCGTGCGCGAGGGCGAGGAAGGGACGCTCCGCCTGACCACGCGGCTTGAGGGTGGCTATGTGGTGGTGGAGGTGGAGGACAACGGACCGGGTGTGCCCGAGGCGGACCGGCGCCGGGTGTTTGAACCATTCTTCACCACGCGCGACCCCGGGGAGGGGACGGGTCTTGGGCTGTCCGTGTCGTATTTTATTGTGACGCAGAACCATGGCGGCGAATTTTATGTGGAACCAGCCGCCAGCGAAAAAGGGGCGAGGTTTGTCATCCGCCTGCCCTACGGCGATGCGTGCCGCGTGGACGAAGGGAAGACGCAACACGGGGATGTTGGCAGCGGGCGTGCGGCCCACTGAACCGCGCGACGTGTGATGGCATGCAAGGGGGACGCTTATGATTTCCGGAGCAGGTGAGTGGTGGAAAGAGACGATGTCGCAGTTGGTTGAGGAGTCGAAGGGGCTGCCTCATGTGCCGCCTGATGTTGTGGAGGAATATCTGCGGCAGTCGCCGCGTATGGCGGAAGCGGTAAGCCGGTCTCTTGGTCAGCGTGATGACCTTGGCCTGCTTATTGGGGCTGCGCCTGTGAGTATGATGCATGACAACCACCGTCATCACGGCGCATTTATGGCGGATGTGTTTCTGCTGCGCGCGACAACGTTGCTGGTGAACATGATGCCGTGGGTCTACCGGGCGTACTCGGGGCAGGGCTTTGCGTATGAGTACTTTCGGGTGGAGCTTGAAGCGTGGCGCACGGTTCTTGCCGAAACCTTGGGGCAGGAGCAGGCTCGCGAAATAGTGGCGTATTATGACTGGCTGCTGGACAAACACGACGATGTGATTCGTCTGGCCGAGGCGGCAACCCCATGGACGCCGGAGCTTCCCGGTGCGTGGCAGTCGGTGTATGAGGAATTTTTGGAATGCCTGCTGACGGCGGACAGTCCGCGCTGTATCGCCATTGGGCGCGAGGCCGTGGGCGGATTGGAGCCGGGGCCGTTTTATCTGCACGTGGTACAGCCCGCGCTCTATACCGTTGGGGAAATGTGGGCCGAGGGCAAGGTGACCGTGGCGCAAGAACATTTGGCCTCTACCCTCACCGCGCGGACGCTGGCGTCGCTGTTTGTGGATGGCATCTATGTGCCCAAGGTGCGCGGCAAGGTACTGGTAACGGCCTCGCCCAACGAGTTTCATGAAATCGGGGCATGGATGGTCTCCAGCTGTTTGGAATACGACGGATGGAACGTGTTGTACCTTGGCGCCAACACCCCGCATGAAGCGCTCATCCGCATGGCACGGGCGGAGCAGCCCGATATTATCGCCATTTCCATGACCACTCCGTTCAACTTTCGCAGTATTTATCAGTTGATACAGGACGTGCGGGCTATGCCGGAGCTTGCGGAGTGCCGCATTATGGTTGGCGGGCAGGCCTTTGGCTGGGATGAATCCATCGCGGAGGCGATGGGGGCGGACGCCTACACACAGGACTGCATACAGGCCGTGGAGTGCGCCAGACGCTGGTGGCGCGAGGCAGGACAGTGACGCTGTTTGAGGCGTGGCGCAGAAATAGTGACGTTGTGCACCAGTTCTGCGACGCGTCGGAAACCATGCTTTTTGCATTTATTGACGCATCGGAGCGCATTGTGGAGTGCAGCGATGGCTTCCGCCGCGCGTCTGGCTCCCATCAGCCACTTGCGGGGCAGCCCCTTGAGGAGGTGTTCTGTATGCCCGGCGGTGAACCTGTCGAGCTTGTTCCATCCATTCCGCCCACCTTGTCCTTGCCTGCGCTGTGCCGGTTCCACGGCGACACGCGGCTGTTTCGTGTGGTGCTGTTTGCTGTGGACGGTGGATTTTTGCTGCTTGGGGAGTTTGTGGGCAGTGCGGAGCGCAAAACGCTGGAGAATCTTGCGCTGTTGACCGGGGACCTCGTGAACATCAGCCGCGAGATGGCCTCGAAAAACCGCGAGCTGGAGGCCGCCAACGCCAAGATTGAAAAACTCAGCCGGACGGATGAATTGACGGGCCTTGCCAACCGCAGGGCGTTTTTTGAGTATTTGGAAAGCCTGCTGGCGCAGGCGGCGCGGCAGGGGGTTGCGCTGTCGGTGATTATGATGGACATCGACCACTTTAAATCCATCAACGATACCTACGGCCATGATGTCGGCGATGTGGTGCTCCGCCATGTGGCGGGGATTCTGGCGGCTGGGTGCCGCCGGGAGGATTTGGCCGGGCGCTTTGGCGGGGAAGAGTTTGTGGTGGCGTTGCCGCACTGTGATGCTTCGGACGGCTACGCCTTTGCCAGCCGGGTCCGTGAGGCATTGGAGGCGAGCGAGGTCGTCCCCGGTGAATCCCGCCGCGTGACGGCGAGCTTTGGCGTTTCGTCGTACAAGCAGGGCGATGATAGAGGGGCCATGGTCCGCCGTGCGGACGAAGCGCTGTATACAGCAAAGACGAGAGGGCGCAACCGCGTGGTGATGGAGCAGGGCACGGGGCCGACATCAGACGCAACAAAAAAGCCCTGAAGCATATGCTTCAGGGCTGTACTTACGTGGTGGGCCCGGCAGGATTCGAACCTGCGACCTACTGGTTCGTAGCCAGGCACTCTATCCAGCTGAGCTACGGGCCCACGTCGTTGGCGCGAAAACGTGTCTATGGTTTTCAGCCGTTACCGTCAAGCACTTTTTTGAAAAAATTCCGCAAGCTGCCTGAAAAATCCGCTACCGCACGGCGTCCTTTTCCGAGAGGATGCGCCCCGGCCGTACGAAGGAAATCCCGAGGCTGGATTCCGTACTAATCATCAGCGCCTCCACCACAGGGTTAGAGACGCGCGTTGCGGCTTCCCACTCCACAATGAAGTTGGCCCCGGACCCGCCGGTTGTATCCTTGAGGCTGACGATGAATTCCTGCGTGGCCATGGACGGAATGACGATGGGTTCCCGCACGTAGGAGCGCACAAGGTGGCCCTTGGTGTCGTAATAGCGCACGGCGGTGAGGGTGATATCCTCGCGGCGGTTGGTGTTGCGGATGCTGACCATGGTGGTCATCTGCACCGCGCGGTTTTTGGCGCCGTGGTACACGTGGGAATAAACGGGAACGTACACGCTCTGCCCCTTGCTGGCCCCCAGCCGCTCGGCGGCAAAGGCGGAAGCCGTGAAAAGAACGCAAAGCGCCACAAGGGCAAAAGTCATGAAGCCGGAGCGGAAACGCATGGCTGCCTCACTGTGTCTGCGGTTGAACCGGATAAAGTAGGGCCACAGTAGCAATGCTTGGCGCGGTTGTCATGATGGAGCGGAGAAAAGTTTTGGGGAGGGGGCCGCTTCGGCGCGAGGGGCGCTGTAGGGCAATAAAAAGCCCTGAAGCATATGCTTCAGGGCTGTGATGTCGTGGTGGGCCCGGCAGGATTCGAACCTGCGACCTACTGGTTCGTAGCCAGGCACTCTATCCAGCTGAGCTACGGGCCCACATCGTTGGCGCGGGAAGGTGTTTATGGTTTTCAGCCTTCACCGTCAAGCACTTTTTTGGAAAGGAAAAGAAAAAGCCCTGAAGCATGTGCTTCAGGGCTGTACTTACGTGGTGGGCCCGGCAGGATTCGAACCTGCGACCTACTGGTTCGTAGCCAGGCACTCTATCCAGCTGAGCTACGGGCCCACGTCGTTGGCGCGAAAAGGTGTTTATGGTTTCCGGCCTTCACCGTCAAGCACTTTTTGGAAAAAAATCCCGGTCAGTCGGCATTCATTTGAGCGGCGGCGCTTGTCAGGGGCTTTGGTGGTGCGGTATTGCACCCCCCGCGCAGGCTCGGCAGAGCAGGCGTGAAGGAGGACTCCCATGACACACCAAACCCTACCGCAGCTTGAGGCGTCTGCCAAGACGCTGGATGAAAAGGTTGCCTCGGCCATCAGCTTTATGACCCAGCTGGCCGAAACGTTTGACCCCACGCGCATTGCCGTGGCGTGGACGGCGGGCAAGGATTCCACCGTGGCCCTCGCCCTGTGGCGCGAGTGCCTTGGCGCGGTGGCCCCAGCCGTCACCCCCCGTGCATTATCTATAGATACTGGATGCAAGTTCCCCGAAGTGGTGGCCCTGCGCGATGACGTCGCCGCCGCGTGGGGGCTGGACCTCACCGTGGCGCGCCCGGACGTGGACCTTGCCGCCTACCCGCTGGCGCAGGACAAGGTGGCCTGCTGCCGCGACCTCAAGGTCGCCCCCCTAGGCCGCGCCATTTGCGAGCAGGGCGTGGACCTTGTGCTGTCCGGCGTGCGCGCGGACGAACATCCCTCCCGCGCCCAGCGCCCCAGCTGTGAGGCGCGCCATGACCCGGACCACGTGCTGGCGCACCCCGTTTTGCATTTTACGGAGATGGACGTGTGGGCGTATATCATGGACCGGGGATTGCCGTATTGCACCCTGTATGCGGACGGCTACCGCTCTCTTGGTTGCGTGCCCTGCACGGCCCGGGCTGACGCCGCCGCCCCGGAGCGCGCGGGACGTGATGCGGAAAAGGAAAGGAATCTGGAAGTGTTGCACAGTCTGGGATATTTCTAGCTGTGGCGCTGTTTTTCCATTGCGGCCAAGGCTTCGCTGGTCTGCGGGCGCTCTTGGCTTGTGGATGGAAATCGTATAACAAGTGTACGCTTCCAAGGAGGCGCTGAAGCATGGAAAACACAATCCTGTCCGCGCGGCGTTCGTCGCGCGTTATCCGTGTGGGCAATGTGCCCATCGGCGGGGGGCACCCCGTTGTGGTGCAGAGCATGACCAACACGGACACACGCGATATTGACGCCACTGCCAGACAGATTGACGAACTGGCCGCCGCAGGGTGCGAGATTGTCCGGCTTGCCGTGCTGGATGATGACGCCGCCCGCGCGCTGGTGGAGATTAAAAAACGCGCCGTAGTGCCGCTGGTGGCCGATATTCATTTTGACCACAGGCTGGCGCTGGCCGCCGTGGATGCCGGGGTGGACGCCCTGCGCATCAACCCCGGAAACATTGGGGATGAACAGGCGGTGGACAGCGTGGTCCGCGCGGCCAAGGCCGCCGGAGTGCCCATCCGCATCGGCGTGAATTCCGGCTCCGTGGAAAAGCCCCTGCTGCGCAAGTATGGCGGCCCCACGCCGGAGGCTATGGTCGAAAGCGCCCTTGGTCATGTTCGCCTGCTGGAAGAGCGCGACTTTTTCGATACGAAGATTTCCCTGAAGTCCTCGTCGGTCCTGAACACCATCGCGGCCTATCGCCTATTGGCGCAGCGCTGCGACTATCCGCTGCACATTGGCGTAACCGAAGCCGGAACACTGACCCGCGCCACGGTGAAGTCGTCCGTTGGCCTTGGCATTTTGCTGGCCGAAGGCATTGGCGACACCATGCGCGTTTCCGTCACGGGCGACCCCGTGGATGAAATGGGCGTGGCGTGGGAGATTCTGCGCTCCCTCGGGCTGCGGGCGCGCGGGCCGGAGATCGTCTCCTGCCCCACGTGCGGGCGTACGGAAATTGACCTCGTCGGCCTTGCCGGTGAGGTGGAGCGCCACCTGCGCGCCGTGACCGAGGTGTTCACCGTGGCCGTTATGGGATGCGTGGTCAATGGACCCGGCGAGGCCCGGGAGGCGGACATCGGCATTGCCGGTGGCCGCGGTCTCGGCATCATCTTCCGCAAGGGTAAGGTCATCCGCAAGGTGAAGGGCGATGAGCATCTCGTCCCGGCCTTCCTTGAGGAATTGGACACATTTCTTTTAGAACGACGAAACGAGGAAAACTGAATGCGCCTGAGCAGAATGTACGTCCCTACGCTGAAGGACGCCCCGGCGGACGCCGAGGTCATAAGCCATAAACTGTTGGTCCGTGCGGGCATGATCCGCAAGCTGACCTCCGGCATCTATACCTTCCTCCCCCTTGGTCTCAAGAGCCTGAACAAGGTCAAGACCATCGTGCGCGAGGAGATGGAACGCGCCGGCGCGCAGGAAATTTTCATGCCCACGGTCCAGCCCGGCGACCTGTGGAAGGAATCCGGCCGCTGGGAGTTCTACGGCAAGGAACTGCTGCGCTTTCAGGACCGCCACGGCAGGGATTACTGCCTTGGGCCCACGCATGAGGAGGTCGTCACCGACCTGCTGCGCGGCGAAGTGCGCTCCTACCGTCAGCTGCCGCTGAACGTGTTCCAGATTCAGACCAAGTTCCGCGATGAAATCCGTCCCCGCTTCGGCCTGATGCGTGGCCGCGAATTCATGATGAAGGACGGCTACTCCTTCGACGCCAACGACGCCGGCGCGGATGAAAGCTACAAGGCCATGTTCGAGGCCTACAAGCGCATCTTTGCCCGCATGGGCCTGCGCTTTAGCCCGGTTGAGGCCGACTCCGGCGCCATTGGCGGCAGCTTCTCCCACGAATTTATGGTCTTTGCCGATACCGGCGAGGACACCATTGCCGTGTGCCATGGCTGTGGCTACGCCGCCAACCTCGAAAAGGCCGAAGTCTGCGCCGCGTGCGAGCCGTGCGGCGAGACCTGCGACGCCATCCAGGACGTGGAAACCCCGAATCAGCACACCGTTGAGGAAGTGGCGGCCTACCTTGGCGTCACCCCGGACCGCATCATCAAGACGCTGCTCTATGATGTGGGCGGCGAAGCTGTGGCCGTGCTGGTGCGCGGCGACCGCGAGCTCAACGAAGTGAAGCTCAAAAACGCCCTCGGCGCGCAGGAAGACCCCGCCATGGCCAGCCCCGAGCAGGTGCGTGAGTGGTCTGGCGCTCCCGTAGGATTTGCCGGGCCTGTGGGCATCACGGTGTCCCGCATTCTCGCTGACAATGAGCTGCAGGGCGGCACAGACTACGTTGCCGGTGCCAACAAGGGCGACACGCACATCAAGCATCTGGACCTTTCCCGCGATGTGAAGGTGGACGCTTTCGCCGACCTGCGCGTTATCACAGAGTCCGACCCCTGCCCCCGTTGCGGCGGCGCGCTGGAGCTGACCAAGGGCATTGAAGTGGGCCACGTGTTCAAGCTGGGCACCAAGTATTCCGAATCCCTCGGCGCAACCTTCCTTGACGAAAACGGCAAGGAAAAGACTATGATCATGGGTTGTTACGGCATCGGTGTTTCCCGCGTGGTGGCCGCGTGCATTGAGCAGAACCATGACAAAGACGGCATCGCCTTCCCGCCGCCCATCGCGCCCTACGAGGCCACCGTGGTCTGTCTGGACCCCCGCAAGGAGGACATTCTGGGCAAGGCTGAGGAAATCTACGAGATGCTGAGGAGCTGGGGCATGGACGTTCTGCTGGACGACCGCGACGAACGCCCGGGCGTGAAGTTCAAGGACGCCGACCTCATGGGCATGCCCATGCAGATTGTGGTTGGCGGCAAGGGCCTCAAGAAGGGCATCGTGGAAGTGAAGGACCGCCGCGCCGGCGAAAAGTCCGAACTGCCCGTGGCCGACCTTGAGCGCGAGCTGGGCCTGTGGCGCAAGAAAGTCTGGGCTGGCTGGAACCTTGCGGATTCCGCCGACGGCCCGGAAGGGAATCGATAAATCATGACCTTGGCCGGACTCCTTGCGTTGGCGGCGACCTTTCTTGTCATGGCGGCTGTCCCCGGCCCCGCCATTGTGGCGGTGGTGTCGCGTGGGGTGACGCAGGGCGCAAAGCCTGCCCTCGTCTTTGGTCTCGGGCTGGTGCTCGGCGACCTTGCCTACCTGACGGCCGCCATGTGCGGCATGGGCGTTGTGGCGCGGGAGTTCGGCTGGGTGTTCACCTGCATCCGGTATGCGGGTGCGGCGTATTTGATGTGGCTTGGGCTGCGCAGTCTGCTGCGGCCCAGCCGCGTCCCCGCCCGGGCGCTGACGCCCGCTGGCGGCGCGCGGACCCTTGCGGCTGGGTTGGCGCTGAATCTGGGCAATCCGAAGATTATTGTGTTCTACTGCGGCATTCTGCCCGCGTTTGTGGACCTTGCGGTGCTGACGCCCCTTGAGGGCGTGGTGGTTGCCGCCGTGGCCATGAGCGTGGTGTACGCCGTTATCACGGCCTATGCCCTGCTGGGGACGGCTGGCGGCGCGCGGTTTGGCAGTGGTGCAGCCATGCGCCGCATGCAGCGCGGGGCCGGAGCCGTCATGCTTGGCGCTGGCGTTGCCGTGGCGGTCGAGTAGGGCGCTATGCCGCATATTTTCGACGTTACCGAACTCACCGCCGCCGTGAAGGACGTGCTGGAGAGCCAGTTCCCCTTTGTGTGGGTGCGCGGACAAATCGGCAACATCACCCGGCCCCGGAGCGGGCATATCTATTTTACCCTGCGCGATGAGGGCGCACAGCTCTCGGTGGTGTGGTTCAAGGGCAACCAGCGCTTCATTGAGCGCGGCGGCGTGGACCCCGTCACCGGCGAGGTGCACGAGGACGGCTACCGCCCCACGCTGGAAGAGGGGCAGGAAGTCGTCTGCGCCGGGCGCATCAATGTCTATGCCCCGCGCGGGCAGTATCAACTGATAGCCGAGTTGGTGCAGGAGCAGGGCGTTGGCCGCTTGCACATGGAATTTGAAGCCCTCAAGGCCAAGCTGGCCGAGTTGGGCTACTTTGACAGCTCGCGCAAGATGGCCTTGCCGCCGCACCCCTCGCGGGTTGCGGTTGTCACCGCGCCAACGGGCGCGGCGGTGCGCGATTTTTTGCGCATTGCCGATGACCGTGGCTGGGGCGCGCAGATTCGCGTGTATCCCTCGCTGGTGCAGGGCGACCGCGCTCCGGCGCAGGTTGCGGAGGCCATAAACCGCGCCGACGCCGACGGCTGGGCCGATGTGGTGGTGCTCATCCGTGGCGGTGGCTCGCTGGAGGACCTGTGGGCCTTCAATACCGAGCCGGTGGCCGATGCCATCTACAACTGCCGCGTGCCGGTGCTCTCCGGCATTGGACATGAGGTGGATACCACTATTTCCGACTTTGTGGCCGACGTCCGCGCCGCCACGCCCACCCACGCCGCGCAGATGCTGTGGCCCGAACGCGAGGCCCTGATGCAGGACGTGGACATGCTGGAGCAGTCCCTGCTGCGGGCCATGGACGGCCTCCTTGAGGACAAGGGCGCGTCCCTTGCCGCCATGGAGCGCGCCGTGTCGTGGCTGTCCCCGGCGCGCCGGGTGGAGCACTGGCTGGAGCGCTTCCAGAGTGGAGCGCGCTCCCTTGACCGCGCCATGCAGGGGTACTTGGCGCGGCGGGAGGCGGCGGTGCAGGCCGCCGCGGACGCCTTGCCCCGTGCTTACGGTCCCCGCGTGCTGGATGAGCGCCAGCGGAGTGTGGACGCGCTGTGCGCGCGCATGGAGCTTGCCGCCGGGGCGCTGGTGCGCGGCGCGGAGCAGCGCTTTGCCCTGGCATCGTCGCGCCTTGACGGGGCGGACCCGGAAAAGCCCTTGGAGCGCGGGTACGGATTGGTCACCCTTGAGCGCACCGGAACATTTCTTCGTTCAGTTGATGAGGTCTCGGATGGAGACAGGCTGAGCATCCGCGTCCGCAATGGTCGTGTTGCTGCCGATGTGACAGGAAAGCACAAGGACAAAGAGGACGAGACATGAACAGACGGCATTTCCTCGCGCTGACTCCCGGCATTGCCGCGTGGTGCCTTGCGCCCACGGCGGCCATGGCCGCGCAGGAGCCAACGCTGCAGGTCACAACGGACGCTGTGCACGTTGGTGAGGCGTTCTTTGTACGCATTTTTTCGCCGGTCCCGGTCTGGGAGGTTCGCCTCTCGTGGATGGGAGAGACGCTGACGCCCGCCCTTCGTGGCGAGAGCGGCGGCTACGGCACATGGGTGGCGCTGGCCGCCGGACTGGACGTGAAACCCGGCAGTGAGGTACTGGAAGCCGAGTTTCAATTGCAAAATGGCACAAAGCAGGTGAGCCGCGGCGTCATCGTGCATGACCGGAGCTATCCAGAACAGCACCTGAAGGTGGCGCGCAAAATGGTGCACCTGAGCAAAGAGGCGCTGGAGCGGCACTACCGCGAAAAGGCGCTGACCAAAAAGGTGCTGGATTCGCGCTCGTCGGAGCGCTTCTGGCAGCCGCCTTTTGTGCGCCCGGTCAAGGGGAGCATGTCCAGCGCCTTTGGTCTGCGGCGGTTCTTTAACGGCGAACCGCGGCGGCCCCACAGCGGGGTGGACCTGCGCGGCCGTACGGGAACGCCCATCCACAGCTTTGCCGCCGGAGAGGTAGCCCTGACCGGCAACCATTATTTTTCCGGCAACGTGGTCTACGTGGACCACGGGCAGGGGATGGTCACCGTCTACTGCCATATGTCGCACATTGATGTGGAGGAGGGGCAGTTTGTCTCCGCCGGGCAGGTGCTCGGCAAGGTGGGCGCCACCGGGCGCGTCACCGGCCCGCATCTGCACTTTGGCCTGTCTGTGATGGGCCATATGGTGGACCCCATGCCCCTGTTTGCGGGCACGGGCGTTCCGGACATGTAGGGGGACCCATGGCCAAAAAGAAAGACGATTTTGAATCGCAGCTCGCGAAGCTGCAAAAAATAGTGCAGGACCTCGAAAACGGGGAACTGCCGCTGGAAAAGGGCGTCGCCCTGTTTAGGGAAGGCGTGGAACTGGCCAAATCGTGCCGCAAGCGGCTTGAAGAGGCCAAAAACGAAGTCAGTCTGCTCACCGAAGAGGGGCTGAAGGATTTTCATCCGGAAGAAGGCGATGACGCAGCAAAAGAAAGTTGACGCACAGAAGACCTTGGCCAACTACGCCAAGGCCGTGGACGAATATCTGAACAAGTGCCTGAAGGACCGTGGAATCGACGAGCGCCTTCTGGAATCCATGGAATACAGCCTGATGGCTGGCGGCAAGCGCCTGCGCCCGGCCCTGTGCCTTGCGTGGGGCGCGCATTTTGGTCTGGACTTTGATGCCAGCATGCCCTTTGCCAGCGCCATTGAGCTTATCCACACCTATTCCCTTATCCACGACGACCTGCCCGCCATGGACGACGACGACCTGCGCCGGGGCAAGCCCTCGAACCACAAGCAGTTTGACGAAGCCACGGCTATCCTCGCGGGCGACGCACTGCTGACCGAGGCCTTCAACATGATGCTGAACACGCAGGGCGTGCCCGCCGAGCGTGTGCTTCAGGCCGCAGCCGTGGTGTCCTACGGCGCTGGTCCTAACGGTATGGTTGGCGGCCAGATGCTTGATATGTCCCTCACCGGCAAGATTGACGTGGCCCTTGAGGAGCTGCAGCGCATGCACTCGCTCAAGACCGGCGCGCTCATCACCGCGGCGTGCCTCTCCGGCGCCATCCTTGGCGGCGCGGACGAAGAAGGGCTGGGCAAGGCCATTGAATACGGCAAGAACCTCGGCATGGCCTTCCAGATTACGGACGACCTGCTGGACGTTCTGGGGACCGAGGAAGAGATTGGCAAGCCCGTGGGCAGCGACGAAGGACAGGGCAAGAATACCTACCCCCGCCTCGTCGGTGTGACGGAAAGCAAGGGCCTCGCCATTCAGGCCGCGGCCAGCGCCTGCTTGCCCATCAAGAATGAGCCCGGTGTTCAGGCCGATTTCATGCGTTCGCTCGCGGAGTACATCGTTCTTCGCGCCAGCTGATCGCCTTGCCCGGGAAGCCCGGGTTTTCTGCAACTGTAATGGATAAGGATTCGGCATGGACGCCACTCAGCTCAGCGACAATTCCATCCTTTCCCGCATAGAGAAGCCGACGGACGTACAGCGTCTGTCCTCGCGGGAATTGCACCTGCTGGCGGATGAAATCCGGCAGGAAATTATAGAAACGGTGTCCACAACGGGCGGGCACCTTGCTCCGTCCCTTGGCGTGGTGGAGTTGACCCTTGCCATGCTGCGCACCTTCAATCCCCGTGACGACAAGTTCATCTGGGATGTGGGGCACCAGGCCTATGTGTACAAGATGCTTACCGGACGGCGCGACAGGTTCAATACCCTGCGCACCTATGGCGGCATCAGCGGCTTTCCCAAGATGTCGGAGAGCGAGTACGACCACTTTGGCGTGGGACACTCGTCTACCTCCATCTCCGCCGCTCTCGGCATGGCCTGCGCGCGCGACCTCAAGGGCAAGGACAACCGCGTTGTCGCCGTCATTGGCGATGGCTCCATGACCGCCGGGCTGGCCTATGAGGGCCTCAATCAGGCGGGCGGCATCCACAGTGACATGATCGTGGTCCTCAACGACAACGAGATGTCCATCTCCAAGAATGTGGGTGCGCTGTCGTCCTTTTTGTCGCGCAACCTCACCAAGAGCTGGGTGGTGCGCTTTAAGAAGGACGTGGAGAATATCCTCAAGTCCGTGCCGAAGATTGGCGAGGACCTCGCCACCTACGCCCGCAAGTCCGAAGAGGCGTTCAAGCACTTCTTTACGCCGGGCATGCTGTTTGAGGCGTTCCGCTTCAACTACCTCGGCCCCTTTGACGGCCACAATATCGACGGCATGACCCGCGTGTTCGAGCAGGTGAAGAAGCTCAAGGGCCCGCTGCTTGTCCATGTAATGACCACCAAGGGCAAAGGCTATGAGCCTGCGGAAAACAACCCCACCTACTTCCACGGTGTGGGCTGTTTTGAGCCGGAAACCGGCCTTGCCAAGAAGTTTGGCGCGTGCTCGTTGCCGTCCTACACCAGCGTGTTTGGCGACACCCTGTGCCACTGCGCGCAGGAGGACGAGCGCGTGCTTGCCATTACCGCCGCCATGCCCGAGGGCACGGGGCTGGACCGCTTCCGCGAGCGCTTCCCCGAGCGCTTTGTGGATGTGGGCATCTGTGAACAGCACGCCGTGACCTTTGCCGCAGGGCTGGCCGCCGAGGGCTTTAAGCCCGTGGTGGCTATCTACTCCACCTTTATGCAGCGCTCCTATGATCAGATTGTGCACGACGTGTGCTTGCAGAATCTGCCCGTGGTGCTGTGTCTGGACCGTGGCGGACTGGTTGGCGAGGATGGCCCCACCCACCACGGCGCATTCGACCTCAGCTACCTGCGCCATGTGCCGAACCTTGTGTTCATGGCCCCGTCGGACGAGGCCGAACTCCAGCGCATGTTGGTGACCGCCATCCAGCACGACGGTCCGGTGGCCCTGCGCTACCCGCGCGGTGTTGGCATTGGCGCGCCCACGGTGGAGGACCCCGAGCCGCTGCCCATTGCCGAAGGCAAGCTTATGCGTGATGGCGAGGACGCTGTTGTGGTTGCCATTGGCAGCCGCGTGAATCCGTCCATCATCGCCGCCGAGGAAATCGAGAGCGCCACGGGCCGCAAGGTTGCGGTGTTCAATGGCCGCTTCATCCGCCCCATGGCCGAGGACCAGCTTGTGGACCTCGCCCGCCGCTTCAAGCATATGCTGATAGTTGAGGAGAATGTCCTCAAGGGCGGCTTTGGCTCCGGCGTGCTGGAAGTGCTGGCCGACCACGACGCCCTAGGCTCCGTGCGCGTGCAGCGCATTGGCCTGCCAGACGGCTTTGTGGAGCACGGCACGCAAAAGCAGCTGCGCGCCAAGTGTGGCATCGACAAGGACGGCATCCGCCGCACTCTGGAGGAGATGCTGGGCCTGTAATCCGCCGCGCCGCGGCGAGGTGGCCGCGATGCGGCAGTCGGCGGCGCGTCTTGCAGGTGCTTTCCTTGACGCCGTCATCTTGCGCCGCGTTGTGGACGCATTCGCGGCGTATGGCGCGGCATGGTTGCACAGTGCCTTTTCCGCTTCAGCGTTGAGACTGAATTCTTCCGCCCCGTGGCCCAGCGCCGCGGGGCATTTTTTTGCCGTGGCGTTTGGGGAGCGTCTTTGACACCTCGTTGCCGCGCTGTCATAAGTGGACAGTGAGACTTGAACCGACAGGGCACCACGCAGTCGGTGACCGACAAGGAGGCCACCTATGAGTTCACTCTTGTACATCAAGGCGTCGCCGCGCGGCGAGCGCTCCCATTCCCTCGCCGTGGCGGAAGCGTTTGTGGAAGCCTACCGCGACGCGCACCCCGGCGTCAGCATCACAGAAAAGAACCTCTTCACCGATGACCTGCCGCCCTTTGATGGGCCGACCATTCAGGCCAAGTACAACGTCTTGCATGGACGCGATCATACCTTGGCGGAAAAGGACGCGTGGGACGCGGTTGTGCGCGTCATTGACGAATTCCGCGCGCACGACCGGTATCTGTTTGCCGTGCCCATGTGGAACTTTGCCATCCCCTATCCGCTCAAGCACTATATCGACCTGCTGGTCCAGCCCGGGCTGACCTTTGGTATGACCGAGGAGGGCGGGTATTACGGTATGCTGGAGGGCAAGAAGGCGGCCATTATGTATGCGCGGGGTGGGCAGTATGCCCCCGGCACGCAGGCCGAGGCCTTTAATCACCAGTCGCCGTATTTGGAAATGATTCTGGGATTTATGGGTATAACGGAGGTCCATCCCGTGGCCGTGGAGGGAACCCTCTTTGGTCCGGACGTGCGCGACCCGGCCAGGCAGGCCGCCATGGAGCAGGCCCGCTCCCTGGCCGCGACACTGTAAGGTGCAGCGACGGGAACGGCCCAAAATCCCGCCCAGAATGAGCAGGAAGCAAACGCGGAAAACCGTCTGCGTTCTGCGCGTGAAAGGCATCACCAAAAAAGCCCTCCGGCGTATGCCGGAGGGCTTTGTCATGTGCGGAGATGGCGCGGTTTAGGCGTCCGAGTCGCCGGGCGCTTTGGGCGCAGGGGCGTCGGTGTCGGCGCTTTGCGCAGTGCTGTCCGCGGCCGGGGCAAGGCCTGCGTCTTTGGCATCCTTGGCGGCTTTGCGGGCGGCGCGGCGTTCGGCCATCTTTTTCATTTTTTCCTCTTCCTCGGCGCGCAGGGCGCGGCGCAGGACCTTGCCGACCATGGTCTTGGGCAGTTCGTCGCGGAACTCCACCTTACGCGGCAGCTTGTACTTGGCCAGCTTCTGGCGGCACCAGGAGATGACTTCACTCTTGGTCATCTTTTCATCGTCGCGCAGGACGACATAGACCTTGATGATTTCACCGCGCGAGGGGTGGGGGATGCCCACAGCCACGGCGTCTTTGATCTTGGGGTGTTCATAGAGGACTTCGTCAATCTCGCGCGGGTAGACGTTGTAGCCGCTGGTGATGATGAGGTCCTTTTTGCGGTCCACAATGAAGAAGTAGCCGTCGTCGTCCATGGTGGCGATGTCGCCGGTGTACAGCCAGCCGTTACGCACGGAGTTGGCGGTTTCGTCCGGGCGGTTCCAGTAGCCCTTCATCACCTGCGGGCCGCGCACGACCAGCTCGCCCTTTTTGCCGGGGGCAAGGGAGAGTTCGCCCACTTCCATATCCACGATGCGGGCGTCCGTGGACGGGAAGGGCAGGCCGATGGAGCCATATTTCTTCACGCCGGACAGCGGGTTCAGGTGCGTGACGGGCGAGGCCTCGGTCAGGCCGTACCCTTCGATGATTTCCGCCTGCGTGATTTCCTTGAACTGCTCCAGCGTTTCCACCGGTATGGGCGCGGAGCCGGACACACAGTAGCGGATGGAGGTGAAATGACTGGGCCGAACGTTCTTTTGCAGCAGCAGGGCGGAGTAGATGGCCGGCGCGCCCGGGAAGATGGTCACCTTGCGCTTGGACAGCGTCTCCAGCAGGTCCTGCGGGTCGAACCGGGGCACGGGGACCATGGTAGCGCCAAGGGCCGTGGGCAGGTTCAGACAGGTGGTCAGTCCGTAGATGTGGAAGAACGGCATCACGGCCACGAAGGTTTCGTGCGTTTCGCCCACGGCGTGCAGGATGGTGCGGCACTGCTGGACGTTGGCGGTCATGTTCTGGTGGGTAATCATGACGCCCTTGGAGATGCCGGTGGTACCGCCTGTGTACTGGAGCAGGGCGAGGTCTTCACGCGGGTCGGACGGGGGACGGCTGATGCGGTCCTTGCCCTTGGTCAGCGGCTTCCACTCCAGCACGGTTTTGCCGTCGTAGGGCACATCGCGAAAGAGCTTCTTTTTCTTGGCGCTCAGGCCATAGAGCATGTTCAGCGGAAAGGCCAAACAGTCCGGAATGCGCACCACGATAAATTTTTTCACCGGCAGCTTGTCGCGCACGGCTTCGATTTTGGGCCACAGGTGGTCCAGAACGATCATGGTGTCGCAGTCGGCATCATTGAGCTGGTGGATCAGCTCCGTCTCCATGTACAGCGGGTTCGTCATCACGACGATGGCCCCCGCCTTGAGGGCGGCCCAGTAGGAGATAATGGTCTGGGGCAGGTTCGGCAGCATCATGGAGATGCGTTCGCCGGGCTGGATGCCAAGGGAGCGCAGATTGGCGGCCATGATTTCCGTCATCTGGTGGAGCTTCTTATAGGTGATGCTCCAGTTCTTGAAGACGATGGCCTTGCGGTTGGGGTAATGCTTGGCGGCCCTGTCGAGGTAGCCGAAAATGGGCATTCCCTCGGGGTCTATGGTATGGCTCACTTCTTCGTCGTAGCTCTTCAGCCAGGGGCGCGGGATATCTTTCATGGGCTGTTGTCCTCATGCTCGTGGAGTAGTGTCCCGGACAGGTCCGCCGTGCACGGCGTTGCCCGGGCATAAGCTGGGATACATAATATGGATTTGGCGTGAAGGGAAGCGCCTTATATTTGCTGGCGCAATGGTTGGCATATACATGCCGCGCGGGAAGCACTAGAACCCCGGCTGCGGCTGGGCGCGGCCGCCGCAACGAAAAAGCGCCCCGTACCACAAGTGGTACGGGGCGCTTTGCGTGTCTGCATGGGGCGTCTACAGCGGCGTTTTGGACTTGAGCAGCGGCTTGGAGATGCCAAGGGTGCCCAGTTTTCGCATCAGGTCGCGGGTATCGTCCGCGGTGCCCTGAAAGCTGATAATGACGCGGTGCCATGTGGAGCCTTTGGCCTGCGCGCGTTCAAGACGGGAGGACAGCCCAAGGCTGGCCAGCTTATCCTGAAACTTGCGCGCCGCGGCGATGTCCTTGAGCGAAGCCACCTGATACGCGTAGCGGTACATGGGCTCGCTGGGGGCCACGGGCTTGGCCGTTTTGGCTGGCGCGGGGGCGCTGACCTGCGGCTCCGGCTGCGGCGTGACTTTGGGCTTTGGCGCGGGAGCGGCCTTTTTGGCCTGCTGCTGCGTGGGCGCGTTTTTGCCCGTGTTCGCGTCTGCGCCGGGTTTCTTGGACAGTTCGGAGTAGAAGTTGAGGTCCTCGGCCCGGAGCACGTCGTCATTCTGCGCCGGGGCCTGCTGGGCCTTGGGCATAATCTGCTCCAGTTCCGGTACGGCGGATTCGGGCTTATAGCCACGGCCCACCAGCACGCCGAGGATGAATATCCATGACAGGGCCACCAGCGTCAAAACGGTCAGCGAAACCAGTCCTGCCAGTGAGAACGACACCGTGTAGCGTTTGGGCTCCTTTTTGTCGGCGTCCTTCTTTTTGGATTCGTTTTTGGTATCTTTTCCGTTCAGCTTCAGGCTCAGGCCCATGATGCGTCTCCTGTTCGGTCAGTTGCGGGAACGGGTGCCGGGCTACATGCTTTCCGGCGCGCTGACGCCCAGAAGGCCAAGACCGTTGCGCACCACCTGTGCCACGGCCATGAGCAGACGCAGGCGCGCGCTGATGACCTCGGGCGTGTCCGCGCCAAGGATGGTGTTGGCGTGGTAGTAGCGGTGCAGAGCGCCGGCCAGTTCCTGCAGGTAGGTGCTGATGAAGTGCGGGCTCAGGTTGCGCGCGCCGGATTCTACCGCGCCGGGGTACTGGGCCAGCAGCTTGAGCAGGCGCAGGTCCTCGGCGGTGTCCAGATGCGCCAGCAGGTCGGCGGACAGTTCGGCCGGGGTGATGTCGCGTTCGGCGGCCTTGCGCATGACGGAGCAGATGCGGGCGTGGGCGTACTGCACATAGTACACCGGGTTGTCCATGGTCTTCTGCTTCACCAGCTCAAGGTCAAAGTCCAGATGGCTGTCGGACTTGCGGGACAGGAACATGAACCGTGCGGCGTCCGCGCCGGTTTCCTTCACCACGTCGGCAAGGGTTTCAAACTCGCCGGCGCGGGTGGACATAGCCACCTGTTCGCCGTCGCGCAGCAGGTTCACCAGCTGCACGAGGATAACCCCGAGGCTGTCGCGGCTGCGGCCAAGGGCCTCCACGGCGGCCTTCATGCGCGGCACGTAGCCGTGGTGGTCCGCGCCCCAGATGTCCACGCACAGGTCAAAGCCACGGTCAAACTTGTTGTCGTGGTAGGCGATGTCGGATGCGAAATAGGTCAGGGAGCCGTCGGACTTGCGCAGCACGCGGTCCTTGTCGTCGCCGAATTCGGTGGACTTGAACCAGAACGCGCCGTCCTTTTCGTAGGCAAGGCCCTTGTCGGCAAGACGCTTGAAGGTCTTGTCCACAGCGCCGGTCTCCACAAGGCTCTTCTCCGAGAACCACACCTGATGCTCCACGTTGAACGCGGCAAGGTCTTCCTTGATGCCATCAAGGATGGTGTTCATGGCGTATTCGCGGCAGATGTCGAGGATTTCGTCCTCGGGCTTGTCCTTGATTGCCTCGCCGTGCTGGTCCAGCACCTGCTGGGCTATATCAATGATATAGTCGCCCTTGTAGAAGTCCTCGGGGTCCGGCGCGTCAATGCCGATAAGGCGCTGCAGGCGAACCCATACGGAGTTGCCAAGGATGCGCATCTGGCGGCCGGCGTCGTTGAGGTAGTACTCGGTGTGGGCGTCGTAGCCTGCGGCGCGCAGGATGCGCGTCAGGCAGTCGCCCACGGCGGCGCCGCGGCCATGGCCGATGTGCAGGGGGCCGGTGGGGTTGGCGGAAACGTACTCCACCTGCACCTTGGTGCCCTTGCCCATTTCGGACATGCCAAAGCTGTCCGCGGCAGCGGCGATGTCGGTCACGGTCTGCTGCCAGAAGGCGGGGCTGAAGAAAATGTTCAGGAAGCCGGGGCCGGCGATTTCCACCTTGGCAATGTCCGGGGTGGCGCCGTCGATGGCGGCGGCGATGTCGGCGGCAACCTCGCGGGGGGGCTTGCCCGCCTGCTTGGTCAGCATCATGGCGATGTTGGTGGCCATGTCGCCAAATTTTTCATCCTTGGGCGGTTCGATGGTCGTCTTCTCGGGCCAGGTGTAGCCGTTGTCGGCGACGAATTTTTCAAGCAGGCTTTTCAGGTAATTCTGTGCGCGCATCGTATGTTCTCGTGTTCTGCGCACCGTGCGGCGCGCTGGTGTTGTATACGGTCAAGCCGCTGGCTGCCGGGGCGGCCAGCGGCGGGGGGACTACAGGCCGGGAGACGCGGCAAGGACGGCGGCGGAGCTGTCAAGGCTCTTGGCGGTCCACTCGTCGCTGACGCCCTTGAGGTTCTGGCCCAGCATCTTGCACAGCACGCCCTTGGGTCCGGGCTCGTACCAGGCGCGCACTCCGGCGTCGTACTGGTTGGTGCTGATTTCAATCCAGCGGACGGAGGAGGTCATCTGGCGGACCATGATGTCGCGGATGGCCTCGGGGTTGTCCTCGGTGGATGCAGTCACATTAAAATAGACGGGCGTTTCCGGTGCGCGCCAGTCCGCGGCCAAAAGCTGGGACTTCAGCTCCTCGGCGGCCTCGGCAATGAGCGGGCTGTGGAATGCGCCGGAAACAGGCAGCGGGATGGCGCGGCCCTTGGCGGCCTTGACCATATCCGCCGCAGCGGCGAGGGCGTCCTTTTTGCCGCTGATGACGAACTGGGCGGGGGTGTTGTAGTTGGCAACGCCGAGCTCAAGGCCGGTAGCCTCGCGCGCGGCGGCGACAATCTCTTCCACCTTGTCCTGCTGCAGTTTGAGGATGGCGTGCATGCCTTCGTCATCGCCGCCAGCCTCGGCCATCAGGCGGCCGCGCAGGGCGGTCAGCTCCAGCGTTTTTTGCACGCTGAGCACCTTGGCGGCGGCCAGTGCGGCGTATTCACCAAGGCTGTGCCCGGCGAAGCAGTCGGCCTTCAGGCGCTTGGATGCATACATCCACAGCGACAGGCAGCAGACCGTCATGGCGGGCTGCAGAACCCGGGTGTCGGCCATGTCGGTGTCGTCGCCGCCCCAGAAGATTTCCCGCAGGGGGTGCTGGGAGACGGCTTCGGCCTGTTGCCACAGGTACATGTATTCGCTGTCGCTCTCGGCAAGGTCGCGGCCCATGTCCCGCATTTGGGAACCCTGACCGGGGAAGATAACCGCGGAAAGCGGATTGATTGCGTTCATGGCGTGTCCTCCACTATGGTGTGTCGCACGGCGGCGTAGCCCCCAGCGGCGGGGCTGTCAAGTCTGGCCGCATGGCGCTTGCTTTTCCCGCTGGGGTGTGCCATTGCCTGCCCCCTGCGGAAACCTCTTCTTGTTTAAAGGATTGTCATGGGAAAGCCCACCCCGGAAAACGTCGCCGCCCTTGCCGCAAAGCTCGGGCGGAATTTGGAGCCGGAACAGGCCCGGCTTTTGGCCCTGTACATCGAGTCGCTGCTCAAGTGGAACAGGGTGATGAACCTTGTGGCCCACAGCGACTGGAAGCGCGTGCTTGGCGACCTTGTCGCCGACAGCTGGCATCTTGCCGACTTTTTGGACACGTTGTCCATTGCCGATTCGCCGTCCACGCTGGATCTTGGGGCTGGCGCGGGGCTGCCGGGCATTCCCCTGCGCGTCTTCTGGACGCCGGGAACCTATCGCATGGTGGAAATCCGTGAAAAGCGCGTGGCGTTTATGCGCTACGCCCTCTCCCGCATGAAGCTCCAGAATACGCAGGCCCTTGGCTGCCGCGTGGAGGATATTCCGGAAGAGGCCTTTCCCGCCAATCTTATTCTCAGCCGCGCCTTTCGGCCGTGGCCGGACGTCTTGGCCTTTGCGCTGCCGCGTCTGGCTGATGGCGGCGTGTGCGTCATCCTTGCCAACGAAGCACCGCCCACGGACATGGCTCCCGCCGCGTCGTGGCGGCTGGTTGGCTCCGCCAAATACCACACCGGCGGCAAAGACCGCTACTTCTGGGGCTTCACCCCGGCCAGCGCTTCCAAGTAGCCATCCTTAAAGATGAGCTTGGTGGCCTGTTCGTTGGCTTCGTCAGCGACGTCCATGAGCTTTTCGAGGAATTCGAGGATGGCGTAGCGCTGTTCCTCGTCGGCGTTTTCAAAGTCAAAGGCGAGGTCGCCCGAGGTCAGGTAGGCTTCGAGCTTTTCCAAATAGTTCATGTCCAGAATGGCCATGGCATTCTCCTTGTCACGTATGTGAAAGGTGGATGCCACAATCCGCCGCCGGGGTAAAGTCTTCACCCGGTGGCGGTGTCGTTTGGGCTGAAGCGGACGGCGAGAGTCCGGACCACCCCAAGGCATAAAATGAGCGCCCCGAAGGCGATGAGCAGCGGCCATTCCTGATGCCCATGGGCGTACAGACTGACCAGAAGCTCGCGGATGACGAACACCAGGGCCGAGTCCGTCATGGTGGTGAGGCTGATGCGGCGGGTTTTGAAATAGTCCACAAAGCCCTTGAAAAGTTCGATAATGACCAGAAAGGTCAGTATCTCAATAATGGCTTCGTGGTAGGCGGTGCGCAGGTCGCCATGCTCCAGCAGCTTCTGGATGCCAAACAGCGTGCGGATAAGGCCTATGTTTAGGAGCAGAATGATGTAGGCGATGACGACGTTCAGGATGAGCGTAAGAGACTTGTCAAAGACTTCGTCGGTGTGTGGCAGTCGCATGGAGACAGTGGGCCTCCCCTTATGCGGTTTGCCCGGAAACATGGGCGAGGAGAAAGGCCTCAAAGTCATATTCCAGCCCCTGCGGCACGTCGTCCTGCGTGACGCAAACCCGCGCCGCAAGAACGCCCGCGCGCGAGGCAAAGGCCGAGTGTGTGCACCGGACGTGCTGGCCAAGCAGGGCGCTCTGCACGCGGCGCGCGACATCCGGCGGCACCGCATTGTCCGTGGCGCTGTGGGGACGGACGCGGCGGATGCGCCCGTACCCCGTCTCTATGGAAAGGGTCAGGTCGTCCGCCACGGCGCAGACGCGCCCGGCGGTATGCCGCTCCGTACACAGCAGCAGGCAAGCCATGGAAAGGCCGCTGCTCAAAAGAATAATGATGCTGTTGTCCATTGCGTTCTCCTTGTATGGTTTTCCGGCACGATAGGCCCGCGGTGTGGCGGGCGTATGACGTGCAGGTGAAGAACGATACTCAGAGCGAGAGTGGAAAAGCGGCGGCTGGCGGCGAGAAAAACGGCGTGCGCCGGGGCAGGTGAGCACTGCCCCGTTTACACGTGGTGGTAGGGCAGCCCCTTTTGGATGCTGGCCGCGCGGTAGAGCTGTTCCAGCAGCAGCACGCGCGCCAGTTCGTGCGGGAAGGTCATGGGCGAGAGGCTGAGGGTGAAGCGGCATTTGTCCAGCACATCCTGCGATAGACCAAACGCGCCGCCGATGATGAAGCAGGGCGCGGTGGCCGGGTCCTCGGACCATGTGGTTAAGGACTTGGCAAGGGCCGGTGAGGTCATGGTTGCCCCGTGCTCGTCTAGGGCAACGGGAAAGTCCTGCGGGTCCAGTTTTTCGAGGAGCTTTTTGCCTTCCCACTCTTTTTTGGCCTCGGTTTCCAGATGGCCGGGGGCGTCCTTTACGATAACTTCGGTCACCGGGTAGTGCCGTTTGATGGCTTTATGATAATAGGCGGCGGCGTCCTGCCAGTGGCCTTTTTTGAGCTTGCCCACCCAGA
The DNA here is from genome assembly GCF_054657395.1 of Desulfobaculum senezii. NCBI lineage: Bacteria > Pseudomonadati > Thermodesulfobacteriota > Desulfovibrionia > Desulfovibrionales > Desulfovibrionaceae > Desulfobaculum > Desulfobaculum senezii. Next base: position 1,277,110 of record NZ_BAAHYU010000003.1, read on the forward strand.
GGAATTTCAGCTTTTTCATGTGTTCTCTTTTTGTTGGGGTTGGTCGCGTCCGGTTGTCAAAGGACGGGGCTTGGTTTACTTGTCAGAGATACACCCATTGTTCAAGTTCGCCGTCAGCGCCATGCGCGATGGCCGATTCGATGAAATACACGAGTGATCACCCTGAGGTTTACCTGATGCCGAGACATCGCGCACCGGACGTTTGTTCCCGCCGCACGAATGCACCATGGCTTGTTGTGGTATTTTGTATTGTTGCCGTCTTTGCCCTGTCCACCGGGGGCGTACGCCACGCCCATGCCGCCGGGGGGCTGGAACTGGGCAACCTTATCCTTGATAACCTTGCCGGAAATATCACCGTGCGCTTTGGCGTGCGGGTGGACCAGCTGGAGGAACTGAAGCAGGTTCTTGCCGAAGGTTCCACCGTTGGGCTGGTGTGCGAGGGCGGCGTGTCGCGCCGCAAGAGCATGTGGCCCGATAAAACGCTGGCCGAGGAGGAGTGGGTTTCCACCCTGCGGCGCGACGTGCTGGCGCAGGACTATGTGCTGGACCTGCCCGGCGCGGAAAAGGCGCTGCGCTCCAAGGACCTTGCCGCACTGCTCAAGGACGGATGGGGGCGGCTGTCCATGGTCATTGGGCCATGGGCCGCGTTGTCTCCGGGCGGGGAGTACAGCTTGGACCTTTCCATCACCCTCACGCGGCGCGACGTACCTGTCTGGCTGCGGTATGTGGTGTTTTTCAAGTCATGGGACGTCTATCAGCCCGTCAGCTACCAACTTGATTTCCGCTACTAGGCAGTTCCATGAACGAACAGCTTGAAACCTCGTCCATTAAGGTCGGCACCGGCACCACCAAGGAACGCAAGCGCCGCCAGCGCGAATTGCTCATGGCCTGCGGGGCGCTCCTCGTTGTGCTGATGCTGACGTGGGTGGAGCTGAAATACTTTGGGGAAGTCAATTCCTTCATCTTCCTCGGCCTGTTCAACCTGAACGTCATCCTCCTGTTTACCGTCGTCTTTGTGGTACTCAGGAACGTCATCAAGCTGGCCCTTGAGCGCCGCCGCAACGTGCTGGGGTCCAAGCTGCGCACCCGGCTTGTCATCTCCTTTGTGGCGCTGTCCATTGTTCCCACCTTTCTCATGTTCGCCCTTGGCGCCAAGTTCGTCCAGACCTCCGTGGACTTTTGGTTCAAGACGCAGGTTGAGGACTCGCTGGAGCAGGCGCTGGAAGTGGGGCAGGCGTTCTATGCTTCCTCGCAGGAGCGTCTGGAGCGGCGCTCCACCTATATTTTGGAGCAAATCCTCCAGCGGCGCTTTGCGTGGGGCGGCAAGAGCATGGACGCCCTGCTGCGCGAAAAGCGCAAGGAGTACGACCTGTCGCTCATTGGCGTCATCACTCCGGACCAGAAGGAGCAGAACTGGCATACCGGGCCGGAGTGGAAAGGCGTGTGGGAGGAGGTGCGCGATAACGTCAACTGGGAGAGCCTGCGCGAGCGCCCGGAATTTTGGTCCACCATCCGCGCGGGGTCCGGTGCGGATATGGTCCTCGGCATTCTGCCCGTTGACGACGGCAAAACCGGCTACCTTGTCCTTGGCGAGAGCATTGGCCATGGCCTGCTGTACAAGCTGGACAAGATTGTTAACGGCATCAGCGAGTACAAGCAGATTCGCACCATGAAGCACCAGTGGAAGCTGGCGCTGTATGTGCTGCTCGCCGTGGTGACCATGCTTATCGTCATGGGGGCCATCTGGTTCGGGATGCGTCTTGCCAAGGAGCTGTCCGCGCCGGTGCAGGCGCTGGCCCACGGTACCCAGCGCATTGCGCGCGGCGACCTGAGTGTGCGCCTTGAGGATACCTCCAGCGACGAACTGGGCTTTCTGGTGCAGAGCTTCAACGAAATGGCCAAGGACCTGCAACTCTCGCGCTCCGAACTCACGGAAGCCAACGAGCGCCTGAACCAGCAGAATCAGGAATTGGAGCAGCGCGGCCGCTACATTGAGGCCGTGCTGGATAATATTACCGCAGGCGTGATTTCGCTGGACCCCAAGGGCCGCGTCAGCACCGTGAACAAGGCCGCCGAGACCATGCTTGGCCTTGACGGCGGCGCCATTGCGGGTAGCCGTCCCCTTGATTTATTGCAGGGGCACTACGCGGACCTGATCACCGAGGTGTTCGAGCAGTTGGTGACCAGCCCCGGCTCGCAGTGGCAGCGCCAGATTGACCTCACCCTTGGGACCCGGGACCTCAAGCTCCTCGTCAACGTGGTGACGCTGGAGGACTCCGAAGGCAACGACTCCGGCATCGTGGCGGTGTTTGAGGACATCACGGAGCTGGAAAAGATGCAGCGTGTGGCCGCATGGCGCGAGGTTGCGCGGCGCATTGCCCATGAAATTAAAAACCCCCTGACGCCCATCAAGCTCTCCGCCCAGCGCATGGAACGCAAGTTCGCCGAGCAGGTGGAGGACCCGGTGTTCACCCAGAGCACCCAGCTTATCGTCAATCAGGTGGAGCACCTGCAGCAGATGGTGCAGGAGTTCTCGTCCTTCGCTAAGCTGCCGGAGGTGGACCTCAAGTGGGGCTACCTTGCACCGCTTATCGAAGAAGTTGTGGCCATGTTCCGCAACAGCCATAGCTCCGTGCACTGGAACCTGCACTTTGAGGGGCAGATTCCGCGCATTAAGCTGGACAGCGAAGGCATGCGCCGCGTGCTCATCAACGTGCTGACCAATGCGGCGGACGCCCTGCACGGCGAAACGGACCCCACGGTGGACATTGTGGTCACCTGTGACAAAATGCTTGGGTGGGTGCGTATGGAAATTCGCGACAACGGTGCGGGCCTGACGCAGGAGGAACGCTCGCGGCTCTTCGAGCCCTACTTCTCCCGCAAGAAGGGCGGCACCGGCCTTGGGCTGACCATCGTCAAATCCATTGTCAGCGACCATCACGGCTATGTCCGCGCCGTGCCCCACGAGCCAAAGGGCACCACCATCGTTGTGGAATTGCCCGTCTAGTCCACGTTGTCCCGCTGGCCGCCGCTCCCGCGCCGCCGGGGAGGTGGCGGCAGTCAGCGCGGCACCTTCCCATCACCCCAAATCGGCCGTAGACGGCTGGCGAGGAGGAGAGGCATGCGAGTCATCATCATTGGCGGAACAGGGTTCATCGGCAGGCGGCTGTGCGTGACCCTGAAGGAGAAGGGGCACGAAGTCGTTGTGACGTCGCGGTCCCCCGAGCGGGCGGAGCGCCTGTTCTCCGGCCATGTGACCGCCGCCGGATGGGACGGCGCAGACCCGGACGTCCTCGCCCGCGTGCTGGATGCCGGGCACGGGCCGCAGGCTGTGGTGAATTTGGCCGGGGACAATATAGCCTCGGGCCGCTGGACGCAGCAGAAAAAGGCGCGGATTCTGGACAGCCGCGTGCGTGTGGGAGGCGCCCTTGCCGCCGCCGTTGCCAAGGCGGACGCGCAGGTGCAGGCCGTGGTGCAGGGCTCTGCCGTTGGCTACTACGGACCACAGGCCTCGGCGGACGATAAGGAGCTTGCCGAAGACCTTCCCGCCGGGCCGGGATTTTTGGCTGATGTCTGTACGCAGTGGGAGGCCGCCGTTGCCGGCGTAGCCGAGCATGGCGTGCGGGTGGCCTATGCGCGCACCGGTATTGTCCTTGGCATGAACGGCGGCGTGCTGGAGCGTTTTTTACCGCCGTTCAAGATGTACGTCGGCGGCCCGCTTGGTGGCGGGGGGCAGTGGTTCCCGTGGGTGCATGTGCAGGACGAGGTTGGCGCGCTGGCCTTTTTGGTGGACTGCGAGGACGCGCAGGGCGCGTTTAACCTGTCGGCGCCGGGCGTGGTGCGCATGCGCGACTTCTGCAAGGAGCTTGGGCGTGCGCTGGATAGGCCCTCGTGGCTGAATGTGCCCCGTTTTGCCCTGCGTCTTGCCATGGGCGAGATGGCCGACGAAATGATTCTTTCCTCCATCCGCGCCGTGCCGCGACGGCTGGTGGAAAAAGGTTTTGTTTTCCGCTATCCTTTCCTGCAGGATGCACTGGAAGATATTATCAATGATTAGGGGCGGATGTATGGGCAGTATGCCCTGGGCCATCCTTTAGCACGGCGGTGAGCATGACGCGGAAGAGAATACTGGTGGTCGAGGACGAATCCATCGTTTCTCTTGATATTTCGCACCGGCTGCGGGCCCTTGGCTATGAGGTCGTGGGGCAGGCGCGCACTGGCGGCGACGCCGTCGCCATGGCCGGAACGCATGAGCCGGACCTCGTGCTGATGGATATTCAGCTTGAAGGGAACATGGACGGCATTCAGGCCGCCGAGGCCATCCGCCGCCGGTTCGACATTCCCATCGTCTTCCTCACCGCCTATGCGGATTCCGAAACCGTGCAGCGCGTGAAGGTCACCGAGCCGTTCGGCTACATCATCAAGCCCTTTGAGGACCGTGAGGTCCACACCGCCATAGAGATGGCCTGCTACAAGCACGCGGCGGAGCGCCGGGTGCGCGAGAACCGCCAGTGGCTTCAGGCTACGCTGGATAGCGTGGGCGAGGGCGTTATCTCCACGGACGACCTTGGCCGCGTCAACTACATGAACCGCGTGGCCGTGGCGCTGACCGGCTGGTCGCAGGATGAGGCCACGGGCAGACCGCTGGGTGACGTGCTGCGGCTTGAGGACGAAGAGTTCGGGCGCGGCTTTGACCCCGTGGCCCGCGTCCTTGGCGGGCGCAAGACCATCCGCACCGACGCTGTGGTGCTGGTTGGCGGGCCGTCGGAGCGCGTTCCCGTGGACCTGCACGTTACCGCCGTACGCGATGACAACAGCGAAATCCTCGGCCTTGTGGCGGCATTTCGCAATATTGCCGAGCGCCGCCGGACCATGGTTGCGCTGAAAAAGAGCGTTAAGGACCTGCGGCAGGCGCTGGACGCCACCGTTGGCGCGCTGATCGTCACGTCCGAAAAGCGTGACCCGTACACCGCAGGGCATCAACTGCGTGTGTCCAAGCTGGCGGTGGCCATTGCCACGAGCATGGGGCTGGAGGAAGACATGGTCCGCGGCATCGAGGTCGCGGCCCAGCTGCACGACCTCGGCAAAATTTATGTTCCGGCGGAGATTCTGTCCAAGCCCGCCTCGCTGTCGGCCATTGAATTCAACATGATGCAGACCCACCCCGAGGCCGGGTACGAAATTTTGCGTATGGTGCCCTTCCCGTGGCCAGTGGCGGATATTGTGCTCCAGCACCATGAGCGCCTCAACGGCTCCGGCTACCCCAAGGGACTGGTGGGCGACGATATTTTGCAGCAGGCGCGCATCCTTGCCGTGGCCGATGTGGTGGAGGCCATGTCCTCGCACCGGCCCTACCGGGCGGCCCTTGGGCTGGACCGGGCCTTGGAGGAAGTCCGCTCCGGGCGCGGCAACCGGTACGACACCGCCGTGGTGGACGTGTGTCTGGAACTTTTTGAAGCGGGGTTCGACTTTGACGGCGGCGAAAGCTCCGCCGCGGCCCCGGTGGAACAATAAGGAGCACTGCAGGTGAACAACCTGATTCTTGTCGTGGATGACGAGGAAGGCATTCGCTTTTCCCTGCGCGGCATTTTGGAGGACGAAGGCTACGAGGTCATGGAGGCCGAAAGCGGCGAAGTGGCCCTCTCCACGCTGGAGGCGCAGTCCCCCTCGCTCATCCTGCTGGATATCTGGCTGTCCGGCATTGACGGGCTGTCCGTCCTTGAAACCGTGCGCGAAAAGTGGCCGGACATCCCGGTCATCATGATTTCCGGCCATGGAAGCATTGAGACCGCCGTGACCGCCATCAAGAAGGGTGCGTTTGACTTCATCGAAAAGCCCTTGTCGCTGGAAAAGGTCATCGTCTGCGTGAACAAGGCCTTGGAGTTCAACTCCATCCGGCAGGAGAACCGCGCCCTCAAGGAGCGCATTGAATCCGACCACACCCACCGCCTCACCGGCGAGTCCGCGCCCATTGTCGCCCTCCGGCGGCAGATTGAGCAGGTGGCCCCCACTGACGCGTGGGTGCTCATCACCGGCGAGAACGGCACCGGCAAGGAAATTGTGGCCCGCTCCATCCACCAGCAAAGCCGCCGGGCAGAGCGCCCCCTGGTGGCCGTCAACTGCGCCGCCATCCCCGAGGAGCTTATCGAAAGCGAACTCTTTGGGCACGAGAAGGGCGCGTTTACCGGCGCGGAGTCCGCGCAGGCCGGTAAGTTTGAGCTGGCGCACACGGGCACGCTGTTCCTTGATGAAATCGGCGACATGAGCCTGAAAACGCAGGCCAAGATTCTGCGCATCTTGCAGGAGCAGAAGTTTGAGCGCGTGGGCGGGCGCAAGACCATTATGGTGGATGTGCGCGTTATCGCCGCCACCAACAAGGACCTGCAGGAGGAAATCAAGGCCGGCAACTTCCGCGAGGACCTGTACTACCGCTTGCGCGTCTTCCCCCTTGAGGTGCCGCCCCTTCGCAGCCGCGGCAGGGACGTTGTTTTGCTGATTGAGGAATTCATTGCCCGGCTGACCAAGATGCATGGGTTCCGCGCCATGTCCTTTACGCAGGAGGCGCTGGACTGCATCCAGCGCTACCCGTGGCCTGGCAATGTGCGCGAGCTGAAAAATTTTGTGGAGCGGATGCTCATTGTGCATGGCGGCTCCGAGGTTGGCCCGGAAGACCTGCCCGCCGAATATTTGCAAGCCGCCTCAAGCGCCACGCAAAATGCCGATTCCGCCGTTTCGCCGGGGATTATGGACTTTAAGGAAGCCCGCGCCGACTTTGAGGCGCGCTTTCTGCGTCAGAAACTGCGCGAGTGCGACGGCAATATCACCCGCCTTGCCGAATCCATCGGCATGGAGCGGTCCTACTTGTACCGCAAGCTCAAGTCCTTCGGCATCCAGTCCGATTGATGCGCCTGTGCGCCCCGTGAATGACAACGCCCGGTGGGAAAACCCGCCGGGCGTTTTTTTTCGCCATTCGGGGCCGGATTTATCTTCGACGCTGACCGTGCACAAAAAAGGCGCGCCCCCCGGATGAGGGACGCGCCGTAAGCGGGCAAAAGGGGCAGATTATTTTTCAATCCAAATCATGCTGGCCATGCGGCCGCAGGTGTTGTTGCGGCGGTAGGAGAAAAACATCTCCGGCAGGCTGTAGGTGCACAGGTCCAGCCCAAAGATGTGCCCGGGGCGGATGCCAGCGGACAGCAACTGGTCGCGCGTGAGGCGCCACAGGTCCACGGAGGCGGTGTCCGGGTCAAAGTAGTCCTTGAAGGCCTTGCCGAATTCATCGTGGAAGTTCTGGAACTGGCTCCAGCCCGGGCCAAGGCTTGGGCCGCGCACGGCGTAGACCTCTTCCGGCGGCAGGTCGTATTCGCGGCAAAAGGCCTTCACGCCCGAGGTGGGGAAGTGCAGGGCGTTGCCGCGCCAGCCCACGTGCAGGGCGGCGACGTATTTGCCGCTGGCGTGGGCCAGCAGGATGGGCTGGCAGTCCGCCGTCTTGATAATCAGGGCGCGGCCGGGGGCGGTGGTGGCGATGCCGTCGGCCTCAATGCTGCCCTCTACCTCAATGTCCGTCGGTTCCGGCTCAAAAATCATTTGCGGGCCGTGCACCTGCCGCACTTCCTGCCAGGTCTCAAAGCCCAACTGGCGTTGGAGCGCCTTGCGGCTTTCGATAACGTGGTCCGGGTTGTCGCCAACCTCCAGCGAAATGTTTGCGTTGTCGAACGGTCCCTTGTCATCGCCGCCCATACGGGTGCCGAAGTAGCAGTTGACCTTGTCCAGACCGGGGAACTGAAAGGGAATATAGCTCATGTCCATAGAATGCCGTCCTCAGTGATTATGGCGTGCATGGGAATGTCCCATGAATCCGCGGGAAGCGAGTCCACAACCTGAAAGCTGTAGCCCAGCCCGAAGCGAAGCGAATTCTTGGCGCAGTCCCCTGCGAGATATCTATCATAAAACCCCGCACCAAAGCCAAGCCTGTGCCCCTGCCGGTCAAAGCCGACACCGGGGATGAGGACGACATCCGGAGCGCATGCAAAAAGCCCCGGACAGACCTCTGGGGCCGGTTCGGGGATGCCGTACTTGCCGGGTGTCAACTCGTCCGTGCAGGTGACGCAGGCCACGTCCATCACGCCCGGTTCATCCGGGCGACAGCGCGGGAGGAGCGTGCGTACTCCTCGTGACCACAATTCGTCAAGAAGTGGCGTTGTGTCCACCTCGTTTTTAATGGGAAGGTACAGGAGAATCTCGGTGGCGGAGCGCCACTGGGGCAAAGCCCGAAGAAACGCAAGAATGCGGGCGCTTTTGCCGGTGACCGCCGCTTTGGGCAGGTCGGCGCGCTGGCGCAGCAAGGATGCCCGTATGGCGGCCTTGTCGGGAGGGATGTTGTCCATGTCTCTGGCGGTTTATGATTGGACCGTTTTGTATTATCGTCGCCGAAGTCGCGCGCGGAAGGCCTGCGCTGCGCACGGAAACGGAGTGTACACATTCTTGCCCGTTCTTGAAAGGGACCAGATATGACGAATTTACAAAGATATTGGATAGGTTGTGGCGACCTGCACGGCTCCGCCGCTCAAGTCGCCGTCATTCCCGGCATTGCCGGGGCGCAGGGCGTCATCGTCAGCGGGGATATTACCACCGCCGGCGGGTTGGACGTTGCGCGGCGCGTCATTGCCGACGTTGCGGCGGCCAACGGCAACATTCACGCCCAAATCGGCAACATGGACGACCACAGCGTCACGGATTGGCTGGAGGCCGAGGGCATGAACATGCACGTGCGCGCCCGTGAGCTTGCCCCCAGTGCGGGGCTTATCGGTGTTGGCTGCTCGTCGCCCACGCCCTTTGGCACGCCCTGCGAAGCGTCTGAGGAGCAAATCGCCGCGTGGCTGGACGAGGCCTACGCCAGCGCCCGCGACTGGGACGCGCTGCTCCTCGTCGCGCACGACCCGCCCTTTGAGACCGCGGCGGATAAGCTCCCCGGCGGCATGCACGTGGGCAGCCGCGCCGTGCGCGAGTTCATCGAACGCGTGCAGCCGGACGTGTGCCTGTGCGGCCACATCCACGAAGCCCGCGCCGTGGACCACATCGGCGCAACCACCATCGTGAACCCCGGCATGCTCGATAATGGCGGCTACGCCGTCATCACGCTGGAGGATGGCCACTTTTCCGCCGAGCTTCGCATTCTTGGAGAGGAGAGCGAGGGATGAAGCTGATTTCGTGGAACATCAACGGTTTTCGGGCCGTCGCCAAGAAGGGCTTTTGGCAGTGGCTGGACCAGTGCGACGCTGATGTGGTGGGCGTACAGGAAATTAAGGCCGAGCCGCATCAACTGGCCGCCGACCAGCGCAACCCTGAGGGCTGGATGGCCTTCTGGAATCCTTCCAAGGTAAAGAAGGGCTACTCCGGCACGGCGTGCCTGTGCCGTCAGGCTCCGCTGGCGGTGTCCTACGGCCTTGCCGATGAGCGCTACCGGGGCGAGGGACGCTGTATCCTGCTGGAGTATGAGCAGTTTTATATGTTCAATATTTACTTCCCCAACGGCGGCATGGGGGACGACAGGCTTCAGTACAAGCTGGGCTACTACGACGCGTTTTTGGAATACGCCGAGGAATTGCGCAAAAAGAAGCCCATCGTGGTCTTTGGCGACTTCAATACCGCGCATAAGCCCATCGACCTTGCCCGCCCCAAGGAAAACGAAAAGATCACCGGCTTTTTGCCCATTGAGCGTGAGTGGCTGGATAAGCTGGTTGCCTCGGGCTACATCGACACCTTCCGCATGTTTGACGAAGGGCCGGAAAACTACACATGGTGGACCTACCGCGGCGGAGCGCGTGCCCGGAACGTGGGGTGGCGCATCGACTATGTGTTCGTCTCCGAAGAACTGCGCGACAACGTGAAGCGCGCATGGATTGAGCCGGACGTCACCGGCTCCGACCACTGCCCCCTTGGCGTGGAGCTGGAATTCTAGCTCCTGCATCAGTCAACAACGCAGCATCAACCGCCCATCCGGCCCACCGGGTGGGCGGTTTTGCGTGGTGTGCTGGGGAGGTGGTGGGGCTTACTTGCGATGGATTGGTGTGGCGTTGTGTTGCGTGTGGAAGGGGGCGCGATTCATGTGGGGCTGGTTGGTTGCCAAAACGGTCGCTTGGTGCGGCGCTGTGAAGCGGTCTTTCTGGCCGGGCTGGGTGCTGTATGTGAAAAATCTTTTTGAATTGACAATGTTGCGTCAGTAATAAAGACTTCTAGTGCTCGTAGATTATGGACCTGCGTGCCGGGGCCGCTGTGGTGGGCGCTTGCGTTAGGGCGCGCGCTGGTCGGCGGGCCGCACGCCGCTTTCGAGACCTGAAGTCGGAGGTTGATATGGCGGTTGTGGATTCCACCATGCACGTTGAAAAGCCCGGCAGGGCGGCGGCGTACATGGACTGGCTGCAGATGTTGACCGGGGCGGGACTGGTGCTGTTTATGTGGTCCCACCTTGTGCTGGTGTCCAGCATCCTGCTTGGGCGGGGCGTGATGGACGCCTTGGCGTGGTTCTTCGAGTACACCTATATGGCGCAGGTGGGCGGGCCGCTTATCGCGCTGGTGATGGTGGTTCACTTCGTCCTTGCCGCGCGGAAGATTCCCTTCCGCATGCGCGAGCAAAAGGCCATCTGGAAGCATTCCCGCGCCATGCGGCACACGGATACGTGGCTGTGGCTGGTGCAGGTTGTTACCGCCATGGTGGTCCTCATCCTTGGCTCCATCCATCTCTGGGTGGTGCTCACCGATTTTCCCATCACATCCATAAAGAGTGCGGCGCGCGTGCAAGGCGGCTGGCTTATGGCCCTGTATTTGGTCCTGCTGCCTGCGGTGGAACTGCACGTGGGCATCGGGTTCTACCGCATTGGCGTGAAGTGGGGCTTTATCCGCAGCGACAGGCGCGGCATCCTCAAAAAGCGTGAAAATATCGTGACGCTGTGCTTTATCGCCATCGGCTTCATTACGCTGCTTCGGTTCTACTTCATGGACCTTTTCTAAAGCTCGCAAGGGAACGCATCATGCAAACTTTCGTGACGGATGTGCTGTCCATCGGCGCAGGGCTGGCCGGGGAACGTGTTGCCATTGAGGCCGCTGGGGCGGGGTTCGACTCCATTTGCCTCAGCATCGTTCCGGCGCGGCGGTCGCATTCCTCGGCGGCGCAGGGCGGCATGCAGGCGGCGCTGGGTAACTGCGTTATGGGCGAGGGCGACAGCCCGGACGTGCACTTTTTGGATACTGTGAAGGGGTCGGACTGGGGCTGTGATCAGGAAGTGGCGCGCCTGTTTTGCGACAATGCGCCCATTGCCATGCGCCAGATGGCGCACTGGGGCGTGCCGTGGAACCGTGTGGTGGGCGGGAAGAGCTTTTACTACAAAGGCGGCGAACGCTTCGAGAAATTTGAGAAGCCCGAGAACGAGGGCCTTATCACCGCGCGCAACTTTGGCGGCACCGCCAAGTGGCGCACTTGCTATACCTCCGACGGCACGGGGCACACCGTGCTGTACACCATGGACAACCGCGCCGCCGAGCTTGGCGTGACCGTGCATGACAAGGTGGAGGTCGTCTCGCTCATCCATGACGGGCACGAGTGTATGGGCGCCATTGCCCGGTGCCTGCGCACGGGCGAACTGCGCGCCTATCTGGCCAAGGCCACGCTGGTGGCGTCCGGCGGCTTTGGCCGCATCTACCGCGAGTCCACCAACGCCGTCATCAATGACGGCGGCGCGCATGCGGCGGTGCTGGACACAGGTGTGGTCCCCCTTGGCAACATGGAGGCCATCCAGTTCCACCCCACGGGCATTGTGCCGACCTATATCCTCGTCACCGAGGGCTGCCGCGGCGACGGCGGCACGCTCCTTGACGTGAACGAGGAGCGCTTCATGAATACCTACGAGCCGGATAAGGCCGAGCTTGCCTCGCGCGACGTGGTCTCGCGCTGGATGATGCACCATATCCGCGAGGGCAAGGGCGTAAAGAGCGCCTATGGCGAGCACCTGTGGCTGGACATCCGCCACCTTGGCGAGGAGCACATCCGCGTCAAACTGCGCGAGGTGGACGACATCTGCCAGAATTTCCTTGGCATTGATCCGGTGGAGAGCCTGATTCCCGTCAAGCCCGTGCAGCACTACTCCATGGGCGGCGTGCGCACGGACAAGGACGGCAAGGCCTACGGGCTGGAAGGGCTGTTTGCCGCTGGCGAGGCCGCATGCTGGGACATGCACGGATTCAACCGCCTTGGCGGCAACTCCCTTGCGGAGACCGTGGTGGCGGGCATGGTGGTTGGGGCCAAGGTTGTGGAGTACCTCAAGGGCCGGGACGCCACCTGGACCACCGGCGCTATGCGCGACGCTGCGGCGCAGGTGGAGGACCGCATTTCGCGGCTGACGTCCGGCGCGGACGGCGACGAAAACGTCTACGCCGTGCGCGATGCCATGCAGGACGCCCTGCAGGACGGTGTGCATATTTTCCGTACGGGCGAAGGGCTGGAAAACGCGGTGGAGCGCCTGCGCGAGGTGCAGCAGCGCGCGGCGCGCATTGGGCTGAAGTCCGGCGGCCATGGGCCGAATCCGGAGCTTGGGCTGGCGCTGAAGTTGCCGGGGATGGTCCGGCTGGCGCAGTGCATTGCCTATGGCGCGCTCCAGCGCACCGAAAGCCGGGGCAGTCATGCCCGCGAGGACTACCCAGCCCGCAATGACCGCGACTGGCTGAGCCGCACGCTGGCCACATGGCCGGACAGCGGGGCGGACGTGCCCACACTGCGCTACGAAGCCGCAACGCAGGTGATGGAGATTCCGCCCGGCGACAGGGGCTATGGCGGCGGCAGCATCATTTCCATGGACAGCACAAAGGACTAGGCATGGCACGCACACTTACCTTTGATATCTTCCGGTACACGCCTCAGGACAAGGACAGCGCCCCGCATATGGAAACGTTCGTGCTGCCTGAAACGCCGTCCATGACGCTCTTTATCGCGCTGACGCGGATACGCGAGGAGCAGGACCCGTCGTTGCAGTTTGATTTCTGCTGCCGCGCGGGCATTTGCGGCGCGTGCGGCATGCTGATTAATGGCCGCCCGGACCTTGCCTGCAAGACCAAAACCGCAGACCTGCCGGAGCGCATCACTTTGATGCCGCTTCCTATCTTCAAGCTTGTCGGCGACTTATCCGTTGACACAGGCAGCTGGTTCCGGGAAATGTATTCGCGCGTCGGTTCATGGGTGCACACGGACAAGGCGTTTGACCCGCTGGCCCAAGAGGAGCGGATGGACAACGCCCTTGCCAATGACATTTACGAGCTGGAGCGCTGCATAGAGTGCGGGTGCTGCATCGCAGGGTGCGGTACGGCGCGGATGCGGCAGGACTTTCTGGGCGCGGCGGGGCTGAACCGCGTGGCGCGGTTCATGCTGGACCCCCGCGACCAACGCACGGAGACGGAGTACTTCGAGGTCATCGGAGACGACGAGGGCATTTTCGGCTGTATGGGCCTGCTGGGCTGTGAGGATGTGTGCCCCAAGGGGTTGCCGCTGCAGAACCAGCTGGGCTTTTTGCGCCGCAAGATGGGCCTTGCCGCCATCAAACGCTTTTTACCCGGCAAAGGGTAAATGCCCGTCAGAAGGCGAGAGGAAGGAGAGACACAATGCGCATAGTGGAGGCGTCCACCATCACGGCGGCAGTCGCCGGGTTGGTACGGGAGGCCAGTGTGAAACTGCCGGACGACGTGAAGGCGGCGTTCCGGAAAGGGCTGGAGGACGAAGACTCCCCGGCGGCCCAAGAGGTCTTCCGCGAATTGCTCGAAAATTCCGAGCTTGCGGAGGAAACGGGACTGCCGCTGTGTCAGGACTGTGGATTGGCCGTCTTCTATGTGGACGTGGGCGAGGACGTTCACGTGGAGGGCGGGCTGAAGCAGGCCATTGAGGACGGAATGCGGCAGGGCTACGCCGAAGGCTACCTGCGCAAATCATCCTGCGACCCCATGACCCGCAAAAATACCGGGGACAACTCCCCGGCCATTATCAATTTCGACTTCGTCCCCGGCGATAAGCTGAAAATCGCTTTTATGGCCAAGGGCGGCGGCTCCGAGAATATGTCCCGCGTGACCATGCTCACCCCCGCGCAGGGATGGGAGGGCATCCGCGAGTTTGTTCTGCGCCGCGTCATCGAGGCCGGACCCAACCCCTGCCCGCCCACCATGCTGGGCATCGGCATTGGCGGCACCTTCGAGCGCGCGCCCATCATGGCTAAGCACGCCCTGATGCGCGGCCTGAGCGAGGCGCACCCCGATCCGGAAATCGCCAAGCTGGAAGAGGCGCTCCTGACCGATATCAACAAGCTGGGCATTGGGCCTATGGGCCTTGGCGGCAAGACCACCTGCCTTGGCGTCAAGATTGAGATGGCGCCCTGTCATCTGGCCAGCCTGCCGCTGGCCGTGAATGTGCAGTGCCATTCCATCCGGCATGAGGAGGTGGTGCTCTAATGGCCGAATACCATTTGCAGGCTCCGTTGACTGATGCGGACGTGGCGCAGCTTCGGGCGGGTGATGTGGTGTTTTTGTCCGGCACGGTATACACCGCGCGCGACGCCGCCCACAAGCGCCTGATGGATATGATTGATAACGGCGAGCAGCTCCCCTTCGACCTTGCTGGCAGCGTTATCTACTACGTTGGGCCTAGTCCGGCGCCGCCCGGACGTCCCATTGGCGCGGCGGGGCCCACCACCAGCTATCGTATGGACACCTATGCCCCGCGTCTGCATGAGCTGGGACAGAAGGCGTCCATAGGCAAGGGCAAGCGGAGCTCCGCAGTCAAGGAAGCCCTTGTCCGCCACACTGGCGTGTACTTCGGCGCAACGGGTGGCGCTGGCGCGCTGCTGTCCAAGTGTATCACGGCCGCGCGCGTCATCGCCTTTGACGATTTGGGCCCGGAGGCCATCCGTGAACTGACGGTGGAGAACTTCCCGGTGCTGGTTATTAATGACTGCAAGGGCGGCGAGCTGTACGCCAAGCCCGACCTTGCCGCCGTTGGATTGGAAGACGCCTAGCCGTTTTCGTATGAAAAGCTTTGGGGCCGTCCTTTGCGGGGCGGCCCTTTTTCCGTCCCGTTGCGCGGGCGTGTTGCGGCGCGCCGGGCTTCGGGGCACAGTGGAGCCATGCCCATGCATTTCACTCTGCGCGAGGCGCAGCCCAAGGACATTCCTTTTTTGGTGGATATCGTCGCCCGGACCATGCCCGAGGTCTACCGGGGCATTGTGCCCGCCGAGGATATGCCGGAACGCATTGACGAGGTGAATTCGGCCTTGCTGCTCCAGTGGCCCAGCATCCGCGTATGCGAGTGCACCGGAAACGGCGCGGGCGCGGCGCAGAAGGCCGGAGACGCCCTACTGCACCCCGGCGGAGGTGGCGGCGCGCTGGCCGGGATGGTGAATGTGGTCAGCGGCTCACATATCAGCCTGCTGTGGGTGGATACCTGCTACCATAGGCAGGGAGTGGGGCGGATGCTTCTAAAGCATGCCGAATCGGCGATTTTTGCCGCCGGGCACGCTGAAGCCAGCCTTGAGGTCTATAAGCCCAATGTACGTGCGGTGCAGTTTTATGCCGCCCATGGCTGGCGAACGCAGGAGGAATTTGTGGGGCGCGTTGGCGCGGTGGTACTACGTATGGTGAAGCGGCGCGCGGCGTCGCCCATGCCGCCGTCGGCCACGGGCTAACGCCCGCGCAGTGCGGCCCGGAGGATGCGCAGTGCGTTACGCGCCGGGAGCTGGCGAAGACAGAAGCGCCATGCTGCGGGGCCAGCCCCAGAACGCAGAGTGTTGTGCGCCCCGTTCAAAACAAGAAAAGCCGCCCAAAAGGGCGGCTTTATCCGTGCTATTCCATTAGCTTGTTGGCTTTATCCTTGAGGGAGTCAACAGCCTGGTCAATCTTCTTGCCCGCCTTTTCCGCGGGACCTTCGTCCTGACAGCCAACCACCGTGGCCAGCATGATGCAGGCGCAGGTGATGATGAACAGTTTTTTCAGCATCTGCATGGTTTCTCCATGGGCATCGTTATGGTGAGGGTGCCGCGCCGCGCAGGGCGGCGGCAGCAGTTTTTCAGCATGTACGAAAGGTTTTGTATTTTTGCAAGCGCAACCTTTGCTGTTAGCTGGTGTCTTTGCGCTCTGCGTTGCGCTGGGCCGCCGCGCAGAGGGCGTTGTACTGCGGCAGGACGGGCAGGTAGCGGTCCAGCTGGGCCAGCAGCCCCTCCACAATGGCGGTTGGCGGCGCCGCGTCCAGGTCAAAGGACTGGTTCTTGACCGCCTCCACCAGAAAGCTGTGCAGGTTCACCAGCAGGCAGCCGCGCAGGACTTTGCCGTCGGTGTGGCCGTCTGGAGGCATGTGCTGGGGACGCAGGGCGTCGTCGAGGCTCCCTGCGCCGTAGTCGAGCAGGCGCGTGAGCAGGGCGATGTCCGTGTCCAGCGCTTCGTCCTGCGCGGTGTATGTGGCGGTTTGGAATTCGCGGATGAGGCGCAAGGGCGGCGTGGTGCCAAGGTTCACCAGCGCGGTGCCCAGTTGATGGACCGCGCCCGTATGCCCGCCGTACTTGCGCTCCAGCGTTTCCATGGTCTGCGCTCCGGCGCTTTTGAGCAGGGCGATGAGGGTCTCCTGCGGGGGCTTTTTGCCCAGCAGGCCGCGCAGGTTGGCGCGGATGGGCGTGATGATGTCTGCCGCGCGGGCGCGGGCCGCCTTGGACGTGAACATATTATTCAGAAAAACAAGGGTGCGCCCGCCGGAACGCAGCACATCGTCCAGTGTGCGGTCCGGCTCAAGCAGGGCGCGAAGGTAACGCTTGTCTGCCTTGGCTTGCCCTTGTTTTTCGGGGGCGCAGCTGGCGCGCAGGGCCTGCGCCGCGCGCTCAAGGCGGTCGTCGGAGAGCGGGCGCATGGCTGCGTCGAGGCTGGCGGTGAGTTGGTCCGGGCCGAGAAAGCGGTACCCGGCCTCCCCGGCGATGATGGGGCGCATGCCGTCGAGGGGCCGCTCCACGCGTAGGATGGCTTCGCGCAGGGCCTTGTCGATGGTTCGCGCCGTGCTGGGGCGATGTGCGCCGCGGCCCATGGCCAGCAGCGCCGCAATATTGCCCGCACTGGCCGCCAGCATATCCGGAGACTCCCGGTCCTCGGGGAGGAGGGCGTCGCCAAGTCCTAGCCCTGTGCACACGCGCTGGAGCTTTTTGTTCAGGGCGTAGACGAGTTCCGGCGGGAGTTCGCGCTTGAATCGCGTCCACCGTGCGCCGTCCCAGATAAAGCGGCGCGAGCGCGCTTCAATGCGCTGGCCGCCCGGCGATTCCACAAGGCAGGGCACCGTGTCGTCCCCGGCCTGCTCATGGAGCAGGTGCAGACGCACCCTGTCGTTGAGGGTGATGGCTGTTTCATGCACGCATCCCCACTGCGCAAGGATTTCTGGCGAAAGGGGCAGATCCTGCGGGGTGTGGATGCCGCCCGCATGGATGCGCAGTGTGCCGCGCACGCGCCGCACCGGTGACGGACCGCCCTGTATGGCCTCAATGTCCACGGTCAGCGCGCCGTGCAGGTCAATGTCCGCGCGGATGGGGGCGACGCCGCGCAGGGTCATGCGCCCGTCCACGCGGGTCAGTTCCGGCGGGAAGACGGCTGTGGTGACCTCTGCGGCGTAGATGATGTCCGACAGCCACGCCCCGTCCCGGAAGGGGATGCGCCCGCGCAGGCCGGTGACCGGGTCGTCCACGATGAGCACCCGCCGTTCCAGCGCATTGAGGAATGCTGTCCACTGCCGGACGGCGTCCTCCGTGGCGGGCAGGAGCACATCCGGCAAAAAGCGCAGTTCGCCATGGCGGCAGGTGATGCCGCGCAGCAGGCGGCCGTCGCGTTCGCGCACAATGTCCTGCACGTCCGCGGCGATTTCCTCAATGAGCCGCTTGTGGTGCCCGGAGGCGACCTGCCCCAGTACATGCCGCGCGGCTGTGCTGCGGGCCGTTTCCGGCCGCGCGGTAATGAGGCTGACGCCCTTGTCCACGATTTCCTTCAGGTCCTGCGTTGCCTCGGGGCGTCCTGCGCGCTGCTCAACCGTTTCAAAGCGGTCGGCAAGGATGGCGTTCGCCTTGTGGTAGCCCGTATTCATGGCGTACAATTGCGGCTTATGCCGGGGATTTTGGCGGATTTGTCCATGGTCATAAAACAGTAGCACGCCACATGATACATGGAAAGAATCCACCGCCCGCGTGCGGATGCGATGTCGCTTCATCTATAATTATGTATGTGGGGATAGTGGGCGCGCGCAGGGACTGCGGGGCATATTTACAATTGACGCGGGGCCACCCCTGCGGTAGCAACCCCGCTTCCGGGCCCGTTCGGGTCATGCTCACCTGCAAGGAGAAACCATGAAAGAGCAAAGTGAATTGCATCTTACTGTCGGCGTGAACGATCCGCTTTCCCCGGCAAAGGCATTGTTGCTTGGTTTGCAGCATGTCTTGGCCATGGATTTGTACATCGCGCCCATCGTTTTGGCCGGTATTCTTTCCATGACCGTGTCCGAGACCGCCTTTTTCATCCAGATGACGTTCATCGCCGCAGGCATCGCCACGCTGGTGCAAACCGGCTTTGGCATCAAGCTCCCCGTGATGCAGGGCCCCTCCTATGTGCCCATCGGCGCCCTTGCCGCCATTGGCACCACCATGGGACTGCCCGTGATGTTTGGCTCGCTCTTTAGCGGCGCGCTTTTCGTGACGGTTCTTGGCTGGCCCCTCAAGATGCTGGGCCGCATCGTCCGCCGCATTATTCCGCCGCTGGTTGGCGGCACCGTTATTGTCGTGGTGGGCATTGCCCTTATGCCGGTGGCGCTTAGGGGCGTGTACAACGCACCCGGCGATCCCGTGAATAACTGTATTGTGGCGCTGGTCGCCGGCGCTGTGCTTGTGGCGCTGATGGTTCTGGGCGCGCGTTTTCACGGTGCGGGCCAAATTCTGCGCCTGACGTCGGTTATCCTGTCCATGGCTTGCGGCACCGCTGTTGCGGGCATCTACGGCCTTGTGGATTTTACTCCGGTGGCCGAAGCCGCATGGGTGGCCCTGCCCAAGCTGTTCCCCTTCGGTATGCCGCAGTTTGACCTTGCCTCGTCCCTGACGCTTATTTTCATTTATTTCGTTGTGCTTGTTGAGACCACGGGCACATGGTTCGCCGTTGGCGCTGTAACCGGCGAAGAACTCTCGGACAGCCGGCTCAACGGCGGCGCCGTGGGTGAAGGCATTGGCTGCCTTGTGGGCGCGCTGTTTGGCGGCACCCCGGTTACTGGCTACTCCACCAACGCGGGCATCATTGCCGTCACGGGCGTGGCCAGCCGCTGGGCCGTTATGGGCGGCGGTGTGGTTCTGCTGGTGCTCGGCCTTATGCCCAAGCTGATGAACGTCATCGCCTGCATCCCCGGCGTGGTCATCAACGGTGTGTTCGGCGTCATCTGCGTGGTTATCTCCATGAACGGCTTCCGCGTGGTCAAGGGCGTGAAGCTGGACGAACGCAACATGCTGGTGGTGGGCCTGCCCGTCCTCTTGACGCTGGCCGCCGTGCTGATGCCCAAGGAGCTTCTGGACCGCCTGCCGGAACTGGCCCGCTATCTTGTGGCCTCCGGCATTGCCGTTGGCGCGCTGTCCGCCGTTATCCTCAACCTCATCCTGCCGGAGAACAAGGACAGCTAACCGTCCTTGCCCCGGCGCCGCACCTTGCGGAGCGGGCGACATATCATGCACACTGCGCACCAGGCACCTTGGCCCGGTGCGCGGTGCTATTTCTGGCCGCCTGCATATGGTGCCCCATTCGATATTTCAATAACCTGCCGATGCCTGTGCACCGGCGCCTGTAACAGGAAGTGATACACATGGCTCAGACACTCATCAGGAATGGTTTTGTCATCTCGATGAACGCCGACCGTCAGGCGTTCGAGAACGGTGATGTCCTTGTGGAGGACGATCGCATTAAGGCCGTCGGCATCGTCCCCGAGGACATGATTGCCCCGGACGCGGACATCGTTGACGCCACGGGAAGCATTGTTCTGCCCGGTCTGGTGAACACGCATGTGCACACCTCGCAGCAGCTGGAGCGCGGCCTTGCCGACGACGTGGACCTGTTGACGTGGCTGCACGAGCGGACATGGCCCTTTGAAAGCAGCCTCACCGACGAGGACTCCTATTTCTCCTCGCTGGCGTGCGGGCTGGAGCTGATACGCTCCGGCGTGACCGCCTTTGCCGAGGCTGGCGGCCAGAAGGTGGACAGCATGGGCCGCGCCGTGACCGACCTTGGCCTGCGCGCCGCCCTGTGCGAATCCATCATGGACTGCGGCGAAGGCCTCCCCGACGGCTGGGTACGCAGCACCGACGAGTGCATAGAACGCCAGCTGGCGCATTACGACAACTGGCACGGCAAGGCCGACGGACGCATCCGCACGCAGTTTGGCCTGCGCACTATTTTCAATTGCTCCGACGATCTCATTACCCGCACCAAGGCCCTTGCCGACGAGAAGGGCGTTGCCATCCACATGCACGTGGCCGAGGTGCTGGAGGAAGTCCGCTTCGTGCAGGAAACGCGCGGCGCCACCACCGTGGAGCACATGCATAAGCTGGGCGCCCTTGGCCCCAACCTGCTGGCCGTGCACACCGTATGGATGACCCCGCGCGAGCTGGACATGTTCCGCCTGCACGATGTGAAGGTCTCCCACAACCCCGCCGCTGCCATGAAGGTGCTGGGCTTTGCGTTCATCCCCGAGATGCTGGAGCGCGGCATTGCCGTGTCCATCGGGACCGACGGCGCGCCCTGCAATAACCGCATGGATATGATCGACGAAATGTGGCTGACCACGCTCCTGCACAAGGGCCGCACCCTGAATCCCAAAACCGTCCCGGCGGAGTCCATCATCGAGATGGCGACCCTGAACGGTGCCCGCTGCATGCTGTGGGAGGACGAAATCGGTTCTCTGGAACCGGGCAAGAAGGCCGACCTTGTGGTGGTACATCCCCGCAGCGCCGGTACCCTGCCGGTGCACGACCCGGTCTCCGCCCTCGTGTACGCCATGCACTCCTCGGACGTGGAATCCACCATGTGCAACGGCCAGTGGCTGATGCGCGATGGCAAGGTCCTCACCGTGGACGAAGAGGCCGTGCTGGAGGAAGCGAAGAGCCGCGCCGCATTCCTTCGCAAGAAGGCGGGCATTGAACTGCCCGACCGTTTCCCCACCGTGCGCGTGCGCTAACGCGGCGCCTTTATATACTGCACCAAAAAGCGCCCCGGGCCGTCAGGACCGGGGCGCTTGTCGTTTCAGGCCGCGGGGGAGGGGGCTTTAGAAGTCCAGCCCGTAGTTGTCCACCACACAGGCGATGCGCTTTTTTGCTTCGCCGAGTCTGTCGCTCAGGCTCTTTTTGTAGCTGTCGATGTCAATATTCACGGTGGCAACGCCGGAATCCATGGCGGCTTTGGCCACGGCGGCGGCCACATTCTGCAGCACGCGCGGGTCAAAGGGGCTGGGGATGACGTAGTCAGTGCCAAAGGCCATCTTGTGGGAGTACAAGGCCTGCACGCTGTCCAGCACCGGCTCCTTGGCGAGGTCGGCCAGCGCCTTGGCGGCGGCGAGCTTCATTTCCTCGTTAATGGCGGAGGCGCGTGTATCCAGAGCGCCACGGAAGATGGACGGGAAGCCCAGCACGTTGTTGATCTGATTGGGGTAGTCCGAGCGGCCGGTGCCCATGATGCAGTCCGGGCGGGCGGCCTTGGCGTCGTCGTAAGTGATTTCCGGGTCCGGGTTGGCGCAGGCGAAGATGATGGGCTTGTCGGCCATGGAGCGGACCATGTCCTGCGTCACCACGCCCTTGGTGGACAGGCCAAGGAACATATCCGCACCCTGCATGACCTCCGCGAGGGTGCCGTAGTCCTTGTCCTGCGCAAATTCGGCCTTCTGCGGCGTCAGATTGTCGCGCCCGGCGTGGATAAGCCCGCGCGAGTCGAACATGTAGACGTTTTCTTTCTTCACACCCATGGAAATGTAGAACCGGGTGCACGCGCTGGCGCTGGCGCCCGCGCCGGAGACCACAACCTTCAGGTCCTCAATCTTCTTTCCGGCAATGTCGAGGGCGTTGATGATGCCTGCGCCGGAAATGATTGCCGTGCCGTGCTGGTCGTCGTGGAAGACCGGAATGTTCATCTGCTCCTTGAGCGTCTCCTCAATATAGAAGCACTCGGGAGCCTTGATGTCCTCAAGGTTGATGCCGCCAAAGGTGGGTTCCAGCAATTTGACGCAGTCGATGAGCCTATCCGGGTCCTCGGTGGCGAGGTTGATGTCGTAGACGTCGATGTCCGCGAACATCTTGAAGAGTACGCCCTTGCCCTCCATGACGGGCTTGCCGGCCAGCGCGCCGATATTGCCAAGGCCCAGCACAGCAGTGCCGTTGGAGACCACGGCCACAAGATTGCCGCGGCTGGTGTATTCATAGGACAGGGACGGGTCGTCCTTGATGGCGAGGCACGGCTGGGCAACCCCCGGCGAGTAGGCCATGGAAAGGTGCTTCTGGGTAGAGCAGGGCTTCACGGGAATGACCTCGACTTTTCCTTTCCGGCCCTTGGAATGGTAGTCGAGTGCTTCTTCCTTTGTGAACAGTGGCATGGAGCGGTCCTCCGGGGGTTGAGAGTTGGCGCGTGGTCGCTGCGCGGGCGTGCATTTGTCGCGGCGTAGGGCAGGCCCGTGCGTCGCATGATGTTCTTCTAAGGCTCCGAGAGTATTGCACGTGTTGTCTTATTGCAAGTGGCGATACGTCCTGCCGCGCCCCCATACGCACCCCCTCCATGTGGCCCCAAGTTGGCCCGAATCTTGATTGTCTGCCTCCAGTGAGCGCGCCGCCCTGTGGCGGCGTGGTGGCCGAACCCTCGGCAACTCCCATCAACACTGGATTCTGTGCAGAATATGGCAACACGTACTCTCGTCATCAATTTGACCCGCTTCGGCGACCTGCTGCAAACACAGCCTGTTATCTCCGGCCTGAAGGCCCGTGGAGACACCGTCGGGCTGGTCTGCCTGCAGAATTTTGCCCCGGCGGCGGGGCTGCTGCGGGATGTGGACGCGGTGTTTGGCCTGCCGGGCTCCACCTTGCTCTCCTGCCTTGATACCAACTGGCGGGACGGGCTGAAGGTGTTTGCCGACTGGTCCGGCCGTATCCGCGATTTCGCCCCGCAGCGCGTCATCAATTATACGTCCACCTTGCCTTCGCGCCTGCTGGCGCGCCATATCGACGCGCCCGAGGTTGCAGGCTACACGCTGGACCGCTTCGGTTTTGCCCTCAATGCTTCGCCATGGGCGGCATTTCTCCTTGCCGCCTGCAAGCGCAGGGCGAACAGCCCGTTCAACCTCGTGGACCTGTTCTGGTCCCTTGCGGGACTGCACGGCGGCCCGCGTCCCTACGTGCTGAACCGCCCAAGCCGCGAGGACAAGCTCACCGTCGGCGGCATGCTCGCTGCGGAAAAGTCCCCGGAGGCGCAGGGATTTCTTGCCGTGCAGCTTGGTGCCAGCGCAGAGTTTCGCCGTTGGCCCGTGGAATATTTTGCCCGCCTCGCTGGCGATGTGTGGAAGCGCCATAAGCTCAGCCCCATGCTCCTTGGCAGTAAAACCGAAGTGCATCTGGCCGAACGTTTTCAGGAACTGTGCCCCGCGCCCACCGTCTCCCTTGCCGGGCGGACCAATCTGACCCAGCTTGCCGCGGCCCTGCGGTTTTCCCGCATGCTCGTCACCAACGACACCGGAACCATGCACCTTGGCGCAGGCCTGGGCATCCCGGTGTGCGCCATCTTTCTCGCCACGGCCCAGCCGTGGGATACCGGTCCCTACACCGAGGGCGCGCTGTGCATTGAGGCCGACATGGACTGCCATCCATGCGGTTTTGACGCGCCGTGCACCACGAACCACGCCTGCCGCTGCCGCGTGCGTCCCGAGGCCGTGGGGCGCTACGTTTCGCGTTACCTCGACACAGGCGACTGGGCCCTTGCCAGTGGCGACACGCCACCGTCCGGCGTTCGCGTGTGGCAGAGCTTCGTCAATAGCGCCGGGGAGATGGACCTCTTCTCCCACACCGGTCACGACGCCGACGACAGAACCGCGTGGATTCGCCTTCAGCGGCATTTCTATCGTCAGTTTCTTGACGAGCAGGCCGCCGTCTCCGGCGCGCTGCCGCCCGTACAGCTTACGGAAGCCGCCCGCGCCGAAGCGCATGAGGAATTGCACCGCGTGGAGCAGCAGTTCTTCGTCCTTATGCAGCAGGCCGAGGCCATATCCAAGGCCCCAGTCGCACCACTCAAAAAGCGGTTCATGGCGAATTATGAGCGCCTGTCGGCACTTTCTGCCGAGAGCCACCGCCTTGGCGTGATGGGCGACCTCTGGCGTGAGCAAGCCCACGACCTCGACGGCGACTTTTCCCGCATGTCCGGCCTTGTTGGTCGCTATTACGGGTTGGCAAAGGCTTGGCGGGAAAGCATATCTGTAAATGGCATGTAATTTGTATAAAACTAAGAGAAGTGTGCTGGGCACACATTTTTTCCTAAAAGGAGGAGCGAGATGATTGTTATCGATGGTCAGGAAACTGGGCTCAGCGTCAACAACTTTGCCAATCTTGAAGAGCTGCTCGTCAAGGTCATGGCGGAAGACGCGCTGGACAACCGCATGGTGACCGACGTTATCGTGAATAAGGAATCCTTTTCCGAGATCTACCCCCATCAGGCGGAAGATATCCCGGCTCAGGAAATCGAAAGCGTCGAAATCAAGACCATGGCCGTGCCCGAAATGGCAGTGAACATCACCCGCGAGCTGTACAAGGTCGTGCAGCTGATGGCGCATGGTGGCCGCAGCGTGGCCGAACTGTTCCGCCAGGCAGATGATGCCGAAGCGCTCGAACTGTATCAGGACCTGCTGGACGTCACCCGCGACTTCCTTGGCATGATCGGCGTCCTTCGTGACGAGTTCGGCCTTAAGGAATCGCAGGAACTCAACGATAGTCTTGAAGAGATCACCAGCTTGTTCACCGAAATGATCGAAGTGAGCGAGAACGAAGACTGGATCCTCCTCGCCGACCTGCTGGAATACGAATTCCTCGCCTGCGTCGAAAAGTGGAAGGTCGTTGTTGCCAAGCTCCGCGAGGACATCCGCCACAAAGCCAAGGCAGCCTAATATGTCCGATTGTCTGCGATTGCTGGATCAGGCCCTTGATTTGGGCCAACAGGAACTGGATTCCCTCGCCGTAGGGGACGTCGACACCACCGGCGACCTCGCCAACGAGCGCGGGAGACTCATCGAA
Organism: Desulfobaculum senezii; assembly: GCF_054657395.1. Taxonomy (NCBI): domain Bacteria; kingdom Pseudomonadati; phylum Thermodesulfobacteriota; class Desulfovibrionia; order Desulfovibrionales; family Desulfovibrionaceae; genus Desulfobaculum; species Desulfobaculum senezii. The sequence goes on from NZ_BAAHYU010000003.1 coordinate 1,302,441, forward strand.
AAAGCGTGGTCCTGCAAGGACGACGACGGTGTAGACGTGAATGTCCTGTTCACCAAGCTCCGTCGGCTGCGTAGCCTGCAAGGCCAGCTCACCACGGAAGCGAAGCGCCTCCACGCCAGCCTTCGTGACGACATCGCCCGCATCAAGGACGAAGGACGCCGCATGAAGGGCTACGGCAACTCCACCAAGGTGACGCCGCTCTTCCAAAGTCGCCTCATAAGTAAACGAGGCTAAGGCCAAGTGGAAAAACGGAGCCTCGCCTCCAGCCAATAAATCGTCATGTGTACCAAGGCCTTTTCAGGATGAAGAGGCTTTCGGTACGCATTTCCCGCTCCCGCCAGTGCTTGGCATCGCCACGGCGACACGATATACCGCCGCCATGCCACAGCCCATCCCAAGCAGAACCATCCCAGCCAATATGCAGGGCGTGCGTCTCGACCACGCCCTTGCTTTGCTCTTCCCCGAGGCCTCCCTGCGGGAGCGCCGCCGCGCATGGGAGCGCTACATCGTTCTCGTCAACGGCGTCTCCCGTCCCAAGGGCTACCGCGTTCAGCACGGGCAAGAGCTCACCCTCAAGCCGCGTCCCGGCCAGCACAGTGAAGCCGAAGCCGCCGCGGTCCCCCAAGGTGTTCGGGTTGTCGGGCAAAAGACCGGCGTCATGGCCGCACTCTTCAAGCCCGCCGGACTCCATACCGAGGCCATAGCCGGGCGTCCGGCCCCCTGTGTGGAAGCCGCCATCCCCCATCTGTGGCCGAGCCGCTACGCCCAGCTCGTCAACAGGCTCGACCAGCAGACCTCCGGGCTTGTTCTCGTCGCGCTTTCTGAAGACGTTCGGGCCGCCTATCGCCAGTTCGAAGATGCAGCCAAGGTGCGCAAGCGCTACCTCGCCGTCGTGGACGGGCAACTCGCGGCCCCTACAGTCGTTCGAAATGTTCTCGACATGTCCCGGCGAAAGCACGTCAAAGCGCTCCCCGGCCTCGCCGCCGACCCCGTTCGCGCCACCCACCTCACCCCTTTGGGTGAAGTCGGGCAGGGCCGCACACTCGTTCAGGCAACCATCCTCAAAGGCGCTCGCCACCAAATCCGCGCCCACAGCGCCGCCGTCGGCATCCCACTTTGGCGGGATCCGCGCTACGGCACATGGGAAGGCGAAGAGGCGTTTCTTCTTCATCATTATAGGGTCAGCCTCCCTGATTTTGAAGCCGCAGCCCCGCCGCTGTGGCCAGAGTGGGAGGAGTGGAGCAGACTTCTCGGCGAAGAGGATGGCGCCGAGTAGGGCGAGTTGGAGTGTGGGTGAGTAACGGTGTGATGGGCGCGGGGTGTTGATAGGGAAGTCGGAAGTAGAGGGCGCGCGAAAGGGATTTT
>NZ_BAAHYU010000004.1:0-372914 GCF_054657395.1 Desulfobaculum senezii
CGTCCACACGCACCACGACAACCATGGCCCCGGACTGGTCCAGAATGCCGTCCAGCGCGGCAGGTAGCGTGCCCGCGCCATCGCCCACGGTATCCAGCTTGGCGGCCTCGCGGCGGTTGCCCGCAACAAGGACCGGAGTGTTCAGAGGAAAGACGCTGGCGTCGGCGTCCGGAGCCGTGCCCACAATGCCGATGACGGAGCTTTTCACGGTACGAATGGGACGCGGACCACCATCAATCTCGACGACTTCCACGCCATGCAGAAACTGTTCAGGCATTAACTTAGACCTCACTGGTTGCAGGTTCAGAGGCGGACGCACCAGAGGCGCCTGCGCCCCCAGCTAAAGACGGCTCGGCAGGCGCTTCCGGCCAAATGATGTCACGGGGAAAACCTACTTGTTCGGGCACAGCCTCCAGCGCATTAGCGTACGCATCCCACTCCGCAAGCTGCGCATCGATGCCCGCCGTGTCGCCCGAGGCGGCCACGACAACGCGCCGCTTGCGCAAGAGCTGCATCACGGCGGGGTCGTACTCCTCGCGCATGAGACGGTCCCGCTCGGTGCGGGCTTGTGTAGCGAGCAGTTCAGACTTTTTGGTTTGGTCAATTTTAATCAAACGCATTCGATTTCCCTCCAAATCCGTCGGTCAGGTCGGCGGCGTCGATTGTCCAGAGGTCGCGCTCTGTGCGGTCAACAGGAATTTCGGATGCATCAACTATTTTGTAGGGCGTTCCAAAAGGAACATCCTTTTTGGCAATAGCTTTTATTCCGTGCCTCAGTAGAGCTTCTGGCGTTGGGATGATTACCGCTACTTTGTTATCGTCTGTTTTGTAAATTATTCTTTTCATGTGTTTCCTCTTAGCAAAAGATTTGTAGAACAGTTGATGGTGAGTCATACTTTTTGTCACTGTAAACCACAATAATTTGCAAACTGGTCGCTGTTTTGGTCATAATTGGCGCTCTCGACACAGTAACATAACCACCACCTTCTACTGGGTCGTCCGCGCTTGCACTCCAAGAATAATTCGCATCAGGCATCGCGGTAGTGAAATTAACCGTGTAGTTCCCAACACCATTATCTGTAATACTACTTACGTTGCCACTTGCTATAATTGTAGGTGTATCCATCCCGTTGAAGTTCACCCACGCCCTGCATAAATACAGCGGCGCACTTCCCGGTGCTGTGATTGCTGCTTTGTCGAGTTTGTTCCCATTAATCACCGCCACTTGGTCAGCCAGCGCCATCATGTCCACCTGCGCGGCGTTCACGGCCACGTCGGCTACCTTGATGCAGGGGAGCACTGCGAGTGAATTAACAAGGTTCTCCCCTGCGCCATCAGTTGAGGTATAACCTTGATATTCTGGTTGTTCCTGGGAGTTTCCCCCACTAACTCCTACAAATCCGGGCAGGTCCTCAACCGTACGCCCGTACACAGACACAAAATCACTTCCACCTGCATCGGTCACACCGTTTTTATGCTTATGGGCCAGCACCTCCCCAGCGATCCAATCTCCAACCTCTCGACCAGTGACACCTTCCTGCGCCGCAGCAAAGTAATGTTTGTAGCACGGCAAAATGATGTGCTCCGCCGTCAGGCAATACCGCCCACACGAACCCTCCTGCGCCGCTCTCTCGGCATCCCACGCGGCCTCGTCGGTCAGGTAGTTCCCGGCGGCAAGGACGGCCTCGTCCAGCTGAGGGTACAGGCCGCGCTGGAACTTTTGTTTGACATTCGCGGGCACGGTTCCGGGCAGGGGGACGCCAAGCGAGGACCAGCACAGCTCCCCAACGGGGACACCTGCCACATTGCCCCACGCCACGCTGCCGTCCTCCTGCATCACCAGCACCTGCCCCGGCTCTCCGCCTTCGGGGATAGTGTGGTGGGGATCGTCGGTGCGGGCGATGTGGGTTTCCAGCAGGGTGCGGACTTCCACAACCTGCGCGTCCACATAGCCGCGGCTTGCGAGCACCACCGTCGGGTCCACCTTCAGTTCCACGGCGGCGGTGTTGCTCACCTCCATAACAAGGCGCACGCGCAGTTCGGCGGCGGAGCCTTCGGCAATCTGCGGTTTGTAAGTCTCAGGCAGGTTGCCCACGGCAAACAGATCGCCATCGGCGTCAATGATGCCTGCCTCGCGGATGGTCCAACCGCCTTCCTCGGACGGAATGACCAGTTCGGCCACGATGTATGCCGGGTTGTCCGGGTCTGTTTCCAGCGTGTTGAGCTGGGCGCGGTAGACCTCGCGGGTCAATGCAGTCTGCGCCGCATCCGGCGTCACCATCTGCCCCGCGCCATCGCCTACGGCGCAGTGCGTCAGGGACACAGTCCGGCCAAGCGCTACGGCATTCGCCAGCTTGGCCCGGCCCGTCTCGGTGAGGATGACAAAAAAGTCCTTGGCCATATCGTCCTCGCTAGGGTTGAGCGGTTACAGTCGTAAACGTTTGCAGCGTCGCGCCGACATGCAGCGGCGAATTCTGCTCGATATTCTCAGGACGCCACGGCAACACCGTGAGGGCTGCGCCCATATGCAGGGCCATCCCCGCATGAACGTATCCGCGCGAGGTCGAGACCACGGCAAAACCGCGCAGGTGCGAGCGGGTATTCTTGGCCGCATCCACCACGCGCGTCAGCATGCCGTACAGGCCTGCATCCACGCCGCGATCATCCACCTCGATCTCAATGGCGAAGGTGTACGGCTCGCCCTTTGGGTTTTCCTCCCACCATTCGCGGATGCGCACCCGGTAGCCAAGGGCGCGCACCGCCCGGTCCACCGCGCCGCGCGTCCCCTTGTGCCTGTGCACCCACACGGCGGCACGGATGGCCTCGCGCTTTTGTGCTTCGGTCCAGCTTTCGTCCCATGCGTCCACAGACAGCGACCACGCCAGCCACGCAAGCAGCGGCTCCGGGCATTCCCCCGCGCGCCACACAGCGCGCAGCGGCACGCCAACGTCAGACAACCGCGCCACGGCCTCGGACAGTGCCCGTTCCATGGCCGTTGCGCTTGGCGGCAGCAGGTCCCTAGGCACGCTCCACCTCCAGTTCCACGCCCGTGCAATACGCGGCCTGATGCGGCGCGCAGGCCACATCCGCCACAGGCTCGGACAGCGCCACACGTGCAACACCCTCCACCTGCAACGCCGCATAGACCTTGGACAACGGCATCCCCGCACCCAGCACATGCCCTGCCTCGGCCACGGCCCACATATCCGCAAAGGCTTCGTCACGGACGGCCTCCGCGCTAGGGCCGGGCTGAATGGCAAGGGTTGCGCGGACGGCATAGGTGACGACCTCTGCCGCCTGCACGGTGACGTGATCCGTCAACGGACGCGTCTCCGCCGCCATCAAGACGGCTTCCACGGCAGACAGCACCGAGGGGTCCGGCGTACCGCTCCCTTCGCGGCCCAACACATGGACCACGACCTCACCGGGGGCGGGGCTGCTTACGGCAGCATCCCGCACACCCGGCACAGTCAGGGCATGAAAGATATACGCGCGGTCCGGCCCGGCCACGCTAAAGCCTTCAGGCGCAAGCTGGATGCGGCGGCGGAACTCGGCATCGGCCTCCCACGTTGGCGGCACAGGCGGATACGCGTCCGGATCGCCGGGAGCCACAAGTTTGCGCTCCAGCGGCACCAAAGCCGCAAGGTGATCCAAATCCGTCCCCCCGGCATAGGCCAGCATCACACTACGGGCCGCATCGTTCACACGCTGGCGAAGCAGCGTTTCGCGGTAGGCGGCGGTCTCTAAAATCTTGTATGCGGGATCAGACTCCACAAGCGCGGTGTGCTCCGGATGCCGCGCACAGAAGTCCGCCAGCATTTCGCCAAGCACGGTTTCGGCGTCCAGCTCCTCCACCACCTGCGGCGACGCAAGCAAGGACAAATCAATATCCGAGAACCCGCTCATACGATGATGCCCTCCATGGTCACGGGTCTGCCGTCCGGCAGGTAGATGCCGACCAAGTCAAGCTCCACATGCCCCGGCCCAGCTTCGCGCGCGGTGACGCGCTCCACACGAAAGCGCGGCTCCCACATGGCGATGGCCTCCGCCGTGGCCGCGTAGAGTTCCACAAGCGTCTCGCCATTGAGTGGCGCGTCAACCAGCTCGAACAAACGCGAGCCGTATTCCCGCCGCATCACGCGCGAGCCGATGGGCGTCGTCAGGATGTCGCGCACGGACTGACGCAAATGGTCGAGGCCGGACAGATCGCGGCCCGTTGTGGCATCGATGCCGCGCACTACTTCGGGCCTCCGGTGTCGCCGCCATGTGGGCAAGGATGAACGTGGCCGTTCAGGGACACCGCCGCACATACGTCCGCGTCCGTGGTGATGTCGCCCACGGTGTGCAGGTCGCCCTTCAATGTGGCGTTGCCGCCGCCGGAGCCGCCGCCCTGCGTCATAGGACCGTTCAGAAATATAGTGCCATTCAAGGTAATCTGCGGCGCAGTGACTTCCACAGCGCTCCCGGCCGTAGCGCTGATGACGCCGCCAGCCTGCACGGTCACATTCTTGGACGCCTCGGCCACAATGTCGCCGGGGATGACGGCGTGCAGGCGGTGGGCACTGCGGTCATAGTCTATGACGGCACCGTCCGCGTAGACGCGGCGGTCTACATCCGGCGAGGACGCGGGCGCAGGGTGCGCGGACTGATAGATGCTGCCAAGCACCACGCCCTGCGCGGTGTCGCCCGATGGCGACAGCACCACAACCTGCTCCCCCACCTCCAGCGACCACCATGTGCGGTCATTCCCGGCGCGAAGCGTCAGCCACGGCAGCCAGTCCGAAACGGCCTCGCCAAAGGCCACGCGCACCCGCGCGGCAGAATAGTCAGCCTCGGCCACGGTGCCCACGCGGATTACCGACGCAAGCCGCCGCTCCATGTCAGAGACTCGGAAGTTCATCCGTTACCTCGGTGTACTTGTCCTTGTGGTCCTCGCCGACCAACGGCGCATACGACGCCAGAACCTGCTTCACAGGCACGCCCTCGCCATCCCACACGCTCTCGCCCAGCGGCACATCAATTTCAAACTCCACCCGCCACGACAACGCGCCGGAAAAGCTCGGTTCAAATTCATTCGGCTCCGCCGTCAGAAACCGCGCGGGCGCGACCTGCGCCCCAAACCGATTGTCCTGCACCAGCGTGGCCGCAGCCGCCGCCATACGCCGAAGCTCCTGCTCCACGCCGCAGACGCGCGCGGCCACCACAAGGAACACCTCCCAACGGCACTGCACCCACAGGCGCTCGGTGCCGTCGTCAGCCTCCCCGGCCCGCTCCATCCCGGCCAAATGCACCACAGCAAGCGGCGCGTTGAGCTTCCTGTCAACGCCATAGTCCACCACATCCCGCAGCCCCGGCAGCCCCTGCCTCAGCGCCGCACATATCCCAGCATGAACCACGTCAATCACTGCCAACCTCACCGCGCCTTACTCACTTCCCAGCGGAGTTCCTGCTCAAAGTATTTGGAAAACATGCGTGCAAAACGCGGCGAAATATCCGCCTGCAGCACGCGCTGCATTTCGTCCTCTATGGCGTGGTACTGCACCGCCAAGGGGAGCCGTTCATCCCGGTGCACGCGGCGGTAGACCTGCGTCGTCCCACCACGCGGCACGATAAACGCGTGCCTTCGCTCCGCCGGACCAGCAGTGACGCCAGTGGCCGTCTGCCTTGGGTCCAACACGGAAAGCGGCAACGCGTTCATGCCGAACCACACCCGCGCACTCTGGTGTCCACCGCGCGTGTATAAGAGCAAGCGATGCGACAGCACCTTGCGCTTGATGCCCGTGTCCCGAGCGGTCTCGCGCAGGGCAGTGCTGCGCACCCAGCGCGCCAGCTTCCGCACGGCGCGCCAGCCGGCGCGGTTCACCTGCTTCTGCGTCGCGGCAAACTCGTGCTGGATGCGTTCAATCTCCTGACGGTTGGTCTCCATGTAGACCGTCGCCATCAGCGCCAGCCCTCCACAACAACCTCCGCCGGATTCGTCAAAACGACTTCGGCAAGCCCTGCCCCGTCGGACTTCACAGCAGCGACCACATACTCAGCCCCAGCAATCACCACTGTGGTGCGGTCACACTCAAAATCCGCCACGTCGGCAGCCATGCAGGTCAGCGCGTAATCCGCCGTCTGGAAGGTATAGTCCACGCCCAGCTCATGCGCTTGGTACGGCGCATCAAAATAGGCCCGAATTGTGCGTTCCTCGCCATTGGTGAGCCGCACCCGAACGTCTTGTGCGTCTAGGCCATCAAAGAAAAACGGAAGATCATCGAGCAGCGCCGTCACGACTTCGCCTTCCTGCCACGGTCACCAAACCACCACGCGACGGTCATACTGCCCAAATACAGGATGGTGCAGATGATGCGCTTTTGCAGGTCCATGGCGGTGGCGACATCCAGCATATCCGCCCCGGCAGCGACAAGGGCCGAGTCCACGGCGCGGCGCGTATCCCAAATCAGCCACAACATGTAACCCGTCAGCACCGGACGAGTCAGGCCGCGTACCACATCCACCAGCACAAGCAGGAACCGGCTGAATTTCAGCTTGATATCCAGCCCCCGCGAATAGGTGGCTTGGTCGTTGGCGTAGGATGCAGCTTTAAGGGCATCGGCAGACTCTTGCAGGCGCACCTCGCCTTCGCGCGTGGCCGCGCGGTCGCGGTACTCCCACTCCTTGTCCATCATCTCCATGTCGAACTTGCGCATCTCGCGCTCGTGCTTCATCTCCTGCTTGCGCTTCATGTAGTCGCCGATGCCCTTGAACAGGGAACCGAGAATACCCGTCGCGCCGCCGGAGACGATGGAAAGCAGAAATTCAAGCATCGAATGCCTCCCGGATGTTGAGGGTGAAAGGCTGCCCGCCAAGGGCGGCCATGAACCTAGTCAGAGCCGCGCGGGAGCACAGCACGGCCTGTTGATCGCCAAGGCGGCCCGAACGCAAACCGGGCAGGATGCACCCATGGGAATGCGTCCGCCACCCGAGCGCCGTATCGCCCGCCAGATTGCCCGAGTGAACCAGAACATGCGTGCGACCGGGAACATTGCGCACATGGTAGACGCACCCAAAACGCGGGGACTGCACCACACAGCACTGATACTCACCCGCCGGAATGCATGACACGTTTGTGCGATTCTCACGCCACGGCAGTTCCACTGTGCGCAGGGTCACATCATCCACAAGCAGAACGCCGAATGTGCCCTGCTCGTCCGTCCGAGTCCGCAGAAGGGTTATGTCCATCACAGTTCCATGCCCCGTTCGTTCAGGATTTCCTCTTTCTTGGCCGTCGGCAGGTCCGAGTTAATGATGAACGCGCGGAGCATGCGGAACAGGATATCCAGCTTGCGCTGCACGCTTTCCGTGTTGCGGCAGGCCAACTGCTGGTGCTGCTGGCACTGCTGCCGCGTCACGAACGTGCGGCTCATGAACACCCGCACGGCAATCCCCGTTACGATGGAAACCATCGAGCTTCCGAGAAGCGCTTCCAATGGAGTCAAAGTCATCGCACCTGCCCTGTCTGGCCCGGCCTATTCCCCGGCCTCGGTTGAAGAGTCGTCGAAGAGTCCGGCATCGCGCAGGCGCTGTTCAAGGGCCATGGCGTAGTCCTGCGCCTGCTGCAGCTTGGCCACGCAGTCGCTTCTCTCCGACGTAAGCTGTGCCTCAAGCTTGGCGACCTTGGCCTGCAACAGCGCAACCTGCTCGCCACTTCCGCTCACCTGCGGTGTAGGCGCGGCCTCGCCGGGTTTGACGCCAAGCCCCTGCTTCACGAACTCCGCCGCCTCCTTGGCCGGAAGGTCCACAACCTGCCCAGCGGGCACCACGCCGTTCTTTCCGTAGTAGCTCACGCTCAAAATGAGTTGAGTTTTCTTCGCCGCCATATCGACCTCCTAGAGGACCTTGGCGTACACGAACGCGCCGGGTTGCTTGGGGAAAGGAAGCGGGCGGGACTCCACACCGAGCCAGTACGCTGAGGGGTTCTCCTCTTCCCACGACTTGGCAAAATACTGATTGGGCTTGCCGTGGTTCTTAAGGTCTTCGGGCACGCCAAACTCAATGCTGCACTTGGCGGAACTGGAGCCAAGGACGATGTAGTCCGGATGAAGCATGTGGTGGACGTTGCCCTCAAGGTCTTCGTACTCCCCGCCATAGGCCCAGATATCCAGCCCGTTGTATTCGCCCTTGCGCAGCTTGTTCACGTCCGGCGACAAGGTGCCGATCTCCACACGGCGACGGTCCAGCTCGTCCTTAATCTTCGGGTTGTTCTTGAAGGCGCGCCACGCATTGAGGCCCATCACGCAATGGTCGGCACCAACGCCCGCCGCTGCGGTAATGAGCGCGGCCCAGTCCTCAAGGTTCGCATCCGGATCCGATCCGTCCTGATTCCAGCGCACGCCATCACCGAGGACGATCTTATTCTCCGGCGGCATCTGGAAGTCGATGTTCAGCACCTTCTGCCCTTCCTGCACCACGACCAGCGAACCGGTAGCGGACTGCGCGCACATGAACTCAATGGTGAGCTCCACGTCGTCCTTGATGGCATCAAGGTCACGGACAATGGTTTCCTCAATGGCCGCATCAAGATCATCCGGCGTATTGCGGTAGACGCCCTGCCCCGGACGGGTGGCGTCCACAAGCTCCGGAGCAGAAAAGCGCTCGATGGGATTCATGCGCGGGGTCTTCACGGTGCGCAGTTCCCGGCGCGTCTTGGGGGACAGGGTGCCGCCCTCATAGTCGGTAACAAAGGGCACGAGCGCGCGCCCGCGCACCAGAACCTCAAGCTCGGCGTACTTGGTAGGCAGTTCATTGCGGCTATTGAAAAAGAGTTCCTTGAACAAACCGGGCAACGGCTTACGCGCCGTAATGACCTCGGTCAGCGTTCTGGCCTCAAATTGATGGGGCATAGTCATGATATGTCGTCTCCTCTCGGTTACTTCACGTAGAGGCCGCGAGCGGCCAGTTCCTTGGCGGCGGTATCCTGCTGGTCCTGCGTAATGCCATCCGGCCACGCCAAACCCGCGCGGCGGAACTCGCCATGCACATAGACATTGACCACGGCGTCACCCTGCGCGGGCACAGTCACATCCTCCACGAGGATAAACGCCGCACTCTGGCTGCCATCGTCCGCAGCGGGCGCAAGGGGAACGGCCTTGCCCGACAGAGTCACAACGCCAAGGACCGTTCCGGCCACCAAATCCACATCCACACCTGTCGACGCCAATACCTGCTTGCGCATGACCGGGGGATGCCCGCCCACAAAGTTCGCGGCCTGATAACTCTGCACGTTCATGGCTTACCTCCTCGGGATGCCTTTCATGCGTTCAAGGCAAGCCGCGCGCTTTTCGTCCGGCGTATCGGGGACGTGCTGCCCGCCCGCGTGATGGACCGGGGACGGCGACTGCTCATGCAACGCATTCAAAATCTGCTTGCGCGAAGCCTGCTCGGCATCATCTGCCGAAGGTTCCTGTGGGGCCTTCGCGCCCATAAGCGGAGCCAATGCCTCAAGCTGCGCGCCGGTAACGCCCGCTGCCGACAGCGCCGTGAACCGCTCGGCGGCCTCCTCTCCGGCCACGGCCTTGACGATGGCCCCTGCAGCCTCGAATGCGGCCTGACGTCCGCTCTCCTCGCCTTCCTTGCGGGCTTCGCCCTGCACCTCGGCAAAGAGGTCGGGATGCTGTTTTTCCAGTTCCAGTCTGTTCATTGGGGATGCCTCCTTGGCTAGCTGTTCAATGAGTTCCTCACGGCCTGCGGTGATGCCGCTCACCAACCCGAGGTCCCGCGCCTTCTCCGCAAAGAAAATCCGTCCCTCGGCCCAATCGCTCACCGCCTCCACGTCGAGGCTTAGGGCGGTGGCCACATCCTCGGTGAACATGGCGTAAAGCGTGTCGCACTGCTCCTGCAGGTAGGCTTGATCCTTATCGCTCAGCGGGCTGTCCGGGTTCCCCGCAACCTTCCACTTGCCGGAATGCACATACGTCACGTTGATGCCCCGGCGTTCATTGGCGCGGGACCAGTCCAAATGCTGCATAACCACACCAATAGAGCCGACCTCCGCCGTCTTGGGCGCGTAGATGCACCCCGTAGCGGCGGCCAGCCAAAACGCAGCGGACATGGCCGAGCCATCGGCATACGCGCACATGGGTTTGCGGTCCCGTACGCTGGCAATCCAATCCGCAAGGAGCTTCACGCCGTCGATGCTGCCGCCCGGACTATCGACATTCAGCATGATGCTCCGGACGGCGGAGTCCGAAAGCGCGACCTCCATCGCGGTGCGAATCTGCTCGTATCCAAGAGTCCAAAACCCGCCACGCTTGGTCAGCACGCCGCGCACGTTGATAACCGCAACGCCCCTTTGCACCGCATAAGGCGGCTGGGCGTCGCGGCGATTGGCAAAGGGAAACGGCCCTGCGGACGGCTGCGCCGCCTGCGTCAGCACCTGCTCCACAGCGTTCGGGGCAAGCGCCCAAACACGCTGGCCCATTAGCTCATTCATTGACGGCCTCCTCTGTAATGGCATCCAGCTCGCGCAGGCGCTCCTCTTCCGCGCGGCGCTGCTCCCACACGTCCTCAATGTCGCCGCCGCGTTCGGCAATAACGTCGGAATAGGTGGTCAGGCGCGCATCAAGGGCCTTGGTCGTGGCGACGATTTCCTTCACGGGGTCCACATACCCACGGGCCGGGCCAATCCATGTTGCGGTGGTGTAGGCGGTAAGCGCGTCGTAGAAATCCGGCGCACCCTTGGGGAGCTGGATGAATCCACGTAGCCACGCTTCCTCCTGCACCATGTTCCAAATGGGCTGGCAATAGTGGCGGACGATCCACGCGCGGTAGAGCATAAAAATGCGCCACGCCTCGAGGAGTGCAGCGCGGGCGGATGAGTAGTTTGTTTTGGAAAAGTCCTTGGCGAGCACCTCATACGGCATCCCCACACTGGCGGACATGGCGCGCATGATCAGCTCGGCAAACGGCATGAAGTTGTTGCCAGGGCGGTTGCTTTGCAGAACGGTCGGCTCTTCGCCGGGATTGCCATAGAGGATCTGCCCCGGCGCCACCGTCTGATAGCGGCGCTGCTCTGCGGCATCATCGTCTTCCACAGGAAAAGCGCGTGTTGCGGCCTGCGGATCGTTCATGCCAATGAAGACCGGAAAGCTGGCCGATACGATCTGGGCCATGAGCTCGTAGTCGAGGGAATCATTCAGGTGGCGGAACAGCTTCATGCCCGGAGCAAGCCGGGAGACGCCTCGCACTTGCTCGTCCTCCTCCGCGCGGAAACAATGAAAGACGCCGGGGCGATGCCCAATGCGTGCAGGCTCGCGTACAAAGCTGGATGAACCGAGCTGGCGGAAGGAAACCGTCGTATTGGACGGCGAGGGGCTGGCAATCCAGTACGCCTCGGGGCGACCTATAGGGGAGAGTTCAACGCCGTCACGGATGGAGGGAGTATTTCGGCGATCCGAAGGAGTACACAGGCGGGAGGGATGCACATCCTGCAGGCACAGGGAAAACTTTCGCCTCGGCTCATCCAGCATGATGGGCAGGTGCAGAAGCTCGCCGCAACGCAGCAGGGAACGCATACCAAGGAAGACAAGATCATCAAAATGCAAACGGCCAGAGACGTGGGCATCGGCGCACCATTCGCGCCACACCCATTCCATCTGCTCATCAATTTCGCGGGCGGCTTCCGGAGCAATGCCAAGGCGCTTGGCGTTAACACGGGCCTGCGGCTTGAGGCCGGAGCCGACGGTGTTGACGGTCATGGAATCGACAACCGAGGCGGCAGCCCAATCATTGGCCACCAAATCCTCAGCCCGAACCTGCGCCGTCGAACGCTCATAGCCCTCTACAGAGGCCGGAGTGCGCATGGGTCGATAGTTCGACAGCGTCCCCCGATGCCGCCCGGCATCACGCGAGACAGCAACAGAGCGCGGAGCCACGGTGGCCTTGCCTGCTGCCATGCGCCGCCGCGCACGAATGCTTGCCCCAAACGAACGCCGCGTCATCGCAACACCCGCCCGACAACACAAACAGGCCCACTCTGCCCGGCCAGCTTCTTGAGCTCGCGCTCAAAATACGAAAGCGTCTCCCGAATCTCGGAAATATCCTGCCGCGTCAGGCTACGCCCCTTGATGGTGTAACTCTGCCCAACACTGACAGACTTGAGCGCCTTCTTATACAGCGCAATCTGCTCATCCAGCTCGTCTCTCGTCCAAATACACATAATGCCCCGCAAGGTATTCCCTGCGGGGCATTATGTCGTGGACCTCGTGGACATCGTGGACGGAAATGTCACGAGCACACTTTTCATATCATTTTGTAGAACCCTTGATGAATTTTACACAATAGAAATCATCAACCTTTCCCCAACTGTCATATGCAGTAAGATGTCCTTCGTCAGTAAGAATAAAATATTCTTCGTTATTCGGCATATCAAGACGAACACTTATGGCATATCGACTACTCTTCAACTTCCCATGCATTCCACTCCCGTCCTTAAACTTCATCTCAATATAGAACTGCCCCTCGTCCCGTTTAATCGTGATCAAGAAGCCAAGCACTTTGTCTCTCCATATCCCGACAAGTCGCTTGTTTACTCCTGTCTTCAATCGATCAGGATGAAAATCTTTCTTGTCTTCATCAACTGTAGTCCCAAAAATCGTAATCTGTATGGATCTTCTATTTAAAGAGACGGCATTCGCCCAAGCCCCATGCCCAACCTGTTGATGTGGCAAGTAATAAATAATAAAAATATTCTGACATTTCGCTGGAACTCGCTTTGCAATATCCTGCGACATTTTTTTGAGATTAGACTTGGACAACTTCGCCTTTAAACGCACATCAGCTGAATATACCTGTTCGTAAATAAACTCTCCAATCAATTTACCACCAAAACCAACATGTTTTTCAGAAGCATGACTAGAAGCAACATAGAAACATGCGAAAACTATGACAACAGCATAACATCGAATTATAATTTTCCAACACACCTTTCATGCCCCCATAAACGAAAAACTGAAGCCATCACATGTTCTTTCTGATCACATACCACATAGAGCTGTATGCGTCTCAAGTATTGATCTGGCAACGTCTCAAACACAAATCAAAGTGAATCAGTCAACTTGATGGATTCACAAAAGAAATGACATAAAGGCGCACGGCACCCACCTTGTCAACGAGTAAACCCACCTGTTGACTATGTACCAAAAAATAGTACAAACTAAGGACACGTTGTCATGAAATGGACTGTCGCCATTCCTCGGCGAACTGAGAAGAATATCCAGAAGCTGCCCAAGCGGGTGCAAAACGCACTCGCCCTCTTGGTGACAGAGATCGAAGTGGCCGGACCGACCAGAGGGAACTGGCCGAATTATAGCAAGTTAGGAAAAATCACCCACCACTGCCACCTGAAGAAAGGCAATCCCACGTATGTGGCGGTCTGGCAGGAAGTGGATGGAGAAATAAAATTGGTGGAGGTAACCTATGTCGGCACTCACGAAAAAGCACCCTACTGACGCAAACGTCTTCTACGTCACGTGTCCTGAAGGCGTAGACATCAGGCAGGCCAAGGCCGCACTCGAAAACATGGGCTGCCGCATTTCCGACGTCGCTACGCCCGACGAAGTCTTCCCAGACCGCACCCCCGGAACACTTCTCTCCGGAGCACGCTACCGCGAAGACATGACGCAGGCTCAGCTTGCCGAACTAACAGGAATCAACCGCCGCCATATCTCTGAAATGGAGAACGGCAAGCGGCCTATTGGGAAGATGAATGCGAAGAAGCTTGGGGATGCGCTTGGGGTGGATTATCGGGTGTTTTTATAATGCGATATCAATTGCTGACCTCCCTTTTTATCCTTTTGCTCTTCTGGTTGCTGATTTGTCCATTCGTCAACGACTTCGTTCCAGTCGGCTGAGCGCTCACAGTTGCGAGTCCAGACATCCCAAAAGTCAGGATCATCGGATTGAGGCCGCTCACAGTCTTTCAAATCTTCCATCTGAATCAGGACAGGGAGATTGGTGCAGAGACCGAGAGCAACAAACTGCTTAGTCGGGAGACTAGGGAGTTCTTTAAGAATACCACGTGCTGTATCTGGGACGAGCCTACGGACGAGTTCCTGATCTCGATCGTTTGTGATTCGATGCAGAAAGAATGAGTTACACTGAGAAATAACCGTCTCGGACAGTTCGGATGGCCGCTGAGATGACAGCACAAGGCCGAGGCCAAACTTTCTGCCTTCACGAGAAATTTTTTCGAATGCCTGCCTACACATGTCTGCAGGCGTTAGCGTATCAGTAGTAAGTGAAGCTCCTTTCGTGACAAACGTATGAGCTTCCTCAAGAACGAGCACGGTCGGGAATGGTTTCTCATTGGATTTGTGATATCTCTGAAGAGCCTCGAAAATAAGTCGAGCACAGATCGTAATTAACAGATGAAGTACGTCTGAGGAAACCAGCGACAGATCAATAACTGTTATGGCATTGCAATCCTCACCCCCGTCTCCAAGGATTTTATTGAGCCATTGAGGCAATGTAAGTACTTCTGAAGGGTTGATGACATCCTTCAAACGCGCATCATTAAGCAATGCTGTAATTCTGAGGACCATTGACGAAATGTACTGCGCCGTCTGACTACCTTCAGATTGCGCAACTGAAGTAATGCTATGGACTAATGTCGTTATGTCAAATTGTATCGGCAAATCTTCATTTACCAAGGCTTCAACTTCTCTTGTATTAAGAGACTTCATTAAGCCTTCAATGCATACAACAAAATCCTCTATATCCTGCGCGCTATAACTATCGTATTTAACAAAATTAGGATTATTCGCATTAACCCTACACTGAACTTGATATTCAAGCTCGTTGTATGTTTTGTCTATAGCTTGCACATCGTCGCTATAATTCGACGCATCGGGCATGCCACCAAGCAACTCTTTGTAGTATGCTATATCATTTTTAAAATTATTTAATGCCTGCCAAACATTTTCCTTATCTTTAAAGTCTATCGCCCCATTTTTTAAAAAAGGCATAAGACGTATTAACATACATTTACTTTGAATATATGTCCGCGTGACAGGGTGCATATTTTTATCTTGGCGGGCAGAACGCAACAAACGAAGAGTCGTTTGTAATACTGGACGTTGAACCCCCGCCGAAGCCCTTGAAATTGCAGCCCATTCTGCACTATCCCACATCCAGGCTGGAAGACTAAATGACGAAATATTTTTTTCATCTTTATCTTCTTTAGATAATGGTGGAATTTTAAACACTGAATAGCCAACGCCAAGCTCACCAAAACATTTTGAATACTCGCCATTTGGATCGAGTATTATGAATCTTGCGTTTGGATTCTTCTTTGAGTTTTTAAGATTCTTCTTGATGCACTTCATTGTGGCCTTGATAGTCCCAGCAACACTACAGGACTTTCCACTACCTGTGTTGCCAAGAATAGCAAGATGCCGTCCATAGAGACGGTTCGGATCAACATAGATTGGCGCGCTGTGAGCACTTGGACAAGTGCCTAACTTTATTTTGCCTACAGTATCTCCACCTGACACGATGGCTTTGGTCTGGTCCTTCGTCGGCAGAATCGCGGCATCACCAATGGAAGGAAAGACATGAACGCCACGCTCGAATTGCCACCCGTCACCATTTTGCTTGAGTGTGCCAAGTGGGCAGAGAGCCATTTTCCGAAGTGGAAACGGCAAATCAATAAGACCAAAGTCCTTAAGGCCCTGCCGCTTAGGAAATGATGAGCGTTCGACACCAAGCCATGTAACAATCCCCACTACCGCCCCAGATTCGTTGGGGAAAAGAATATAACTGTTAAGCCTAGGAAACGACGTTGGCTCCCCGGTATTAAGTGCTGTATTTCTCGGAGTATCAATGTCGAGTAACACTTTGATTTCGTCAGGGACGACGTTTTCAACAGCGCCAATGGCTTTCGAGGTTACAAGCGAAATAGGACTTCTCATTTTTTGTCCTCAGCCTTTGTTTTGTCCTCAACCTTGGCGTTATCGGCGGTGAGCTTACCACGATTTTTAAGGAGTTCTGTCTTGCGTAGTGAAATCTTATCAATAGCGGGTTTAGGCAAATAGTGTTCAACCAAGGTTCTCATATCACCCAGATGCTCACCTAGCAGCACAGTAAGCTGTGAATCCCGACCAAGGTCATGGATAAAATTCTTTATCCTATCATCTGAATCATACTTAGAAATGACAACGAGATGTGTGGACGGGATAGTCAGCATGTCCCTAATTGTTCGGTTGATATGATCATCACCAAATCCATACCCATACGTTACAAGAACAGAGTTGGGACGGCAGACAGCCGCAGCGTAGTCTCGAAAGAGCTCAACATAAGGATATTCTGCTGTCTCTCTATCTTTGGCAGACGTCGGATAAATCATGATTGCATCAGCGCCTAGCGGCCGTGAACGCTCAGGAATTGCAGGAGCACCGAAGGGCAAGGCTATTTTTTTGATAAAACCATTCTCGTTGAGCCAGTCGAGGGATCCATGAAGTTTTGTCAGGCGGACAACCCCCTCCAAATAACGAGGTTCACCTCGGATGCCCGGAGGATTATAATGCATATCAATATTCAGTCTGGAAGAACGGAAAATGGGTTCAAGTCCGCCAACAAACCTATCCAAAAGATGCAAACCACAAAAGTCAGCACCGTATTCTATGAGCCTGTCATAATTTGTTGTGAAGATGTTTAAGCGCTCACGGGTGGCAGACCTGCTTGCGAAGCTAAGCAAAAAAGAGGTGAGCATTGACAGAGGAGAAAGATTTGTCTCTTTGCCTTCCATTGTCATCAGCCCGGCATTAATAACGCGCTCTGAACGCAAAATGTCCTCATGAAACCTCGTATATAAATCTTCAAGAGCTTTCTTAATCTGAGCACATTTTTCTTGAGCTTCAGCATTTGACGTAAGAAGAGCAAGGCCGCTCTTAAGGGTATTGGCCGCTCGAATTTTGTCTTCGATGTTAGGCGCTCCGCGGCCAAGAACGTCTGCTGACCTTGCGGCTTCTGCATTTAATTCTTCAGAGTAAGGAATGTCCTTGAAATCAAGCGACATATCTGTTGCTTTCACTCCTAACTCTTTGGCAACAGCTACAGTAAAACCACTTCCAACCAAAAGCGAAATGTGTTCACTTTGAAAGACCGCAGAAAGCCACGGCTCTATTTCCTCACGTAATGTATCAATTTTATCTTTCGTTGGATCGTCTGGACACTCGACAATTCGCCCACTAATCCGACATTCATTTTTCTTTTCTTCTGACACAGCCGTGTTCTCCCTAGAATTTCAATTGTCTCGTGTTGCTTTTTTCATGATGTTGGGAATCATATTTTCAAAGAATCCGGCAAGAATACTAATAACAATGAAAGGCGAATGGATTGGATCTGTCCCATCACATGTCGGTATAAACGGAAATGAGACTATCTCAGCAGCAAGAAGGAAATATGCAAAGAGTGCTGCCAACATACCTATACCCAGCCGTGTCGAAATAAAGGAAATTGATGCAAAATTCTCAAGTTCACGAATTTTAGTCGTGTCAAAGGCACCATAAAGCCTGATTAGCAAAGAAAAAATCGCACCCAAGACACCAGAAACGCCAACAATACCAACTAGAGCCCATTGGCAGACCTGCTTTTCTGTTCCAACGCTATCCCCATAGACTGGCGAATAACAATGTAGCAGCACAAAGAAAGAGAAGATTGCCACTCCCATTGCAAGAGCAATCATCGCGGTTCCATGCTGTAATTTTTCCCAAGCAGCTTCTCGTCTCTGTGCGCTCCACTGAAGATCATTCAACAAACGAAAATAATGGGAACGCTTTTCCCTTACATCCATCTTTTCCGTTGATGACTGCTGATAAAACTGAACAAGTTCAGAAGGCAGACTGGACTTACCCTCAGCAAGCCGTCTTTTAAACTCTTCATCAAGATGAGTTGGCGTAAGTAATGAGGCCAGCTCTAGCTCGGCTTTATATGCTATATCCCAGCCTTCATCTGGATTCTCCCCATTCCAAGACACTTGGTCATCTGGTTTATATGAAAAGTCCCGATAGGTGGCATTGAGCGTCGAGATAAACTGCTTTAGTAGGATATGCTTTTTTCTAAATAGATTTTGACTCATTGTTTCTCGTTATGAATCGAAGCATTGGTTTTAAGAAGTGAATACCCACTCCCTAATTCAAAGATCAGATTCTTTCAACGGGAGAAGCCATCTCCTTAGATCTGCTTGGCTACAACAATCACGAAACTCTCCATGGGCTGGAGCCTAACTACCAATATGATTAATCCCACCAACAAATTTCGTATCTATACCTCTGATCCCCAATAAAATTTCATAGCCATAATCATAATACGCAGGAGGGAATAATGTGTGAGTTCCCGCTAGCGCACCGTTCCCTAACCATGCCAATGCATCTCGCAATTTAACCCTAATTATCCCTCTTAGTTGGTCCTTATAATCAAGTCTCCGCCCCGAGTCTGTTCCTCTCATCCTAAACAGTAAAGCATGCTGAGCATGTGGGCGCACAAAAATAGACGGTACCGCCATTCTTAAATCAATTAGTTCGGTATTTCGCCCTATAATACACCCCGCATTGCAGTTCCTCTTATCCATATGTTCCAAATCAGCCGCAACTAATAAAATATATGCAAATTTTTCTTTTTCTGACGGGATACGTTCTTCAAAATGCAAGAATTTCTGAATCTTTTGTTTACACATAGCCTTATGACAAGCAAACCACAAAGCTATCCACACATTATCGACCAAGTCTACCCATGTTGTATTTATCCCATAATGTTGGAGTAAAGGCTCATATGCCATCTCGTCGACCCCTTCAAATATTACAACTTCGCGTGCAAACTTCTTTACTACTTTATTAAGCTTTTCAACCCTCTTATACTGCGCAGCATTACGATTTATACCCCGGAATAAACATGGCTTCAAAGAACCATATATTTTTCTCTGTCCTCTAAAAAATATACCTTCTTTCATTTCTGAACGTGTATATTTCAAATATCCAGCGGCCTGTATCAATGCATGAGGCTTGTCAACATGCAACACTTCTATCCCTGAAACATCTTTTTCCCACTTGGTATGCTCTATCTTAGTTTTTTTTAAATACATGTCCTCTCGACCTTTATTAAAATCACTCTGAAAACGTTTAACCTTACACAACATGGGGAAATATATGCTTTAATTTATCCATTTTAATTACATTTAAAAGCTAATGCAACTACAAAATCTGCTGTATCAATTTTACAACCACATTGCCGTTACTCACACATATACCCCACCACATCCTCCTCCCACACCCACACGCCCCGCACTTTCCCTGTCCTGAACGCCGGAATCTTTCCTTCATTAATCAGGTTGTAGAAGTGGCTCTTGGAGCAATTGAGGATTTCGCAGGCTTGTTTCCAGTTCAGTTTGCGTCCTTTCTTCTGCAACATGACTCTCTATCTCCTTGTGTTGAACCAGTCCGGGCGGGTTCCGTAGCCGGGCAGGGGTGTTGATTTGTGTGTGAGGGGCGTGTGTTTGGCGATTATCTGTTTGGGCTTTTGCTGTGGGCGTTTCCAGTTGCGGATGTCCAGCTCATAGGCCGCGACCAGCGCCATGACTTCGCAGTCCCAGAAGTGGTTATCCTTGCCGTCCGGGCACATCCAGCACAGCTTCTGTTCGTCGAAATACTCCACGGTCATCTCACGCGCGTATTCCTCGGTAACGTCCGCATGCAGGTGGAACGCGCCGGGGTCGCTGGGATCTATCTGGAGCTTGGCGGCGAGGTCGTTTTTGAAGAACGTCGTATCCACCTTCCAGAGCACAAGGCCACCGGGAATGCGGGCCTTGGTACCGGGATAGAATTCCTGCGGGGCGTAGCGGACGGGTGTGGTCTGGGTGCGCTTGCCTTGGTAGGGGAAGATCCGCCCACGGTGCTTGGCGCAGAAGGTATAGACGTCCTTAGTGCGCGTGCCCATGGCATCCTGCACAGCAAGCTTCACCCGGTGCTCGTTGCCGTCGACGTCGCAATACACGTTCTTGAACAGCACCTGTTCCAACGCCTCAAACGTCGGGACGCTTCCGGCCTGCACCAGCCAGCTTTCCTCATCGCCGCCCCAGCCCACGGCGCGGATGACGTACCGGAAATACCGCTTCTGCGAGTCCACCCCCGCCACCAGCGCAGCCACCTTGGGCAGGCCATCCCCATCAAGCCCCGGCACAACGCCGCGCGGCCTGTCGTCTGACAGCGCGTGGATCGCCCCCTCCGTACGCTGGATGTCGTAAGCCCGCCATGGTTCGGCCTTGTACTGCGTCACAAAATTCTTGAGATCATCGCGGTTGCCGCTCTTCTTCCAGCGCAGGAATGCCGCCGCCACTTCCGACAGGGACACGAAATACGAAAGCCACGCCGGAACATGGAAACCAACCTTTGCCGGACGATGCGTGCGCAGGTGCGCCTGCAACTCCATCCCGGTGCCCCGTGAGCGCCACTGCCCAAGGCGCACAGCCTTGTCCCGGTCATTGTCGTCCCAACAGGTCCCGCACATTTCACACTCGTACCACGCAAGACGCCGCGCCTGTACGGACTCGGGGTCACGCGCGACGGCCTCATCCTGCGGCCACTTGATGCGGTCGAATTCCATGAGCTGCCAACTGCCGCAATGCGGACACCGCACCCAATAGTCAAAGACCACCTGCGCCTCCTCAGTCAGCGCCCGCCATATAGGACCGCTCTCCACCGTGGGCGTTGAAATCTTCCAAATCTTGCGCTTACGCCGCCATGTCGTGGTGCGCTTTTCGGCAAGATTCTCGCTCGATGCCTCGTTCTTGGGGTTTTGGTATTTGTCCAGCTCATCCAGCACCAAGTACCTGATGGGCTTGTTGCCAAGCCGGGACACAGAGCCGGACCACCCGAGGTAGATGGTCATATGCGCGAGGTTGATGCGTAGGCTGCTCGTATCGTCGGACTGTCCCGTCAGATATGTCCGCAGACGCGGGCTGGACTCCAACATGGGGGCGATACGGTCCTGCGCGTTTTCCTTCGCGGTAAGACGATCCGGAAACACGTACATGGCAGGACCGGGTGCGCGGTCGATAGCGTAGCCCACGCAATTATGGATGGCCTCGGAGCCTCCCGTCTGCGGAGTTTTGCAGATGATGACCGACTCCACGGACGGGAAGAACGACGCATCCATCACGCCCGTCATATAGGGCGTGACCTCGTTATGCCAGCGCCCGGGAATGGACGACTGATGCACGACGCGGTGCTTCTGCGCCCACTCGCTCACGGGCACGGGGCGACGCTTACGGAACACCTTGCGCTCGCCCTTGGCAAAACGAAACCGACGCACCAACGTCCCGTCGCCCTGCTCCACCCGCGCGGCAACGGCTGCGCGGACATCGTCCGGAAGCCATTGCGGCAGGCGGGTGACCGTAACCGCTCTAGCGCTCTTCGGCATGCTCATCTGCTGCATCATGTGCAATTGTTACCTCGAATTCCGCCGTACTGGCGTACTCATTGAGAGCGCTGTCGAGCATAGCCTCGAAGCGCTCCAAGAACTCCTGCGACTTGCGCGGGCTTCCGCCGACCAGGTGAATAAGGTCCAAGACATTCATCTCCACGGCCTGCCGGATGCCGGACTCCAACACCACGGCTCGGCTGGCGAGCTCCAGCTCGACATCCTCGCGCGGGATATACCTCCCACGCTCAACCTCCCGCTTAAAGCGAATGCGCGCCGTCTCCTCTTCAATCTTCTCAATGGTGGCCATCTGCCGCCGCTGCGCTAATTCCTTGATGCGATCGGAGTCCTTCTCCGGCATG
Source organism: Desulfobaculum senezii (assembly GCF_054657395.1). Taxonomy (NCBI): domain Bacteria; kingdom Pseudomonadati; phylum Thermodesulfobacteriota; class Desulfovibrionia; order Desulfovibrionales; family Desulfovibrionaceae; genus Desulfobaculum; species Desulfobaculum senezii. The sequence goes on from NZ_BAAHYU010000004.1 coordinate 21,819, forward strand.
GCCACAAGGGGAAGTGTCTCGGCGTAGGCCTCCACGTCCTTTCGCAGGAAGTAGCTCTCTGCACGCCGAGGCACCAGCCCCGCCTTCACGTCGTTATAGAGCTTGGACTTCTTCACCTTGCGCCCCTGCTCCTGCAGGTAGGCAAGGACCTGCCCTACGTCCGAAAACGTAGGCGCTACGCCCTGCTCGGTCTTATCCATTCGCGCCTCCAACATCCGGGACGCCTTTTCAAAGACGGAAACATTCTGCGGCGACGGATCTTCACGCATACGCCGCTTCGCTTCCTCCTTGGCCTTAAGAAGCGTTGGCAAATCCGTTTCAACGCTGCGTTCCAGCAGTTCCACAAGGGTTTGCCTATCCATTAGCGGCCTCCCGCTCGGCAAAGGGCATCCCACTTGCTGCGTGCACGGCATTGCTTCCTGTCAGCTCCTGCCACCGTCTGATGATGACGTCCGCGAACTTCGGTTCCAGTTCTATGGTTCGGCACTTCCGGCGCGTGCGTTCACAGGCAATAAGCGTGGTTCCGGAACCGCCAAAAGGATCCAGCACCACGTCTCCCTTACGGCTACTGTTGGCGATGAATCGCTCCACCAAGGCTACTGGCTTCATAGTGGGGTGCAGCTCCGAAGCGCGCGGCTTTTCCTCAAAGACAAGCGTGGTCTCCAGCTGCTGCACCTCAATGTCGCGGCCAGTAATACACAGCGCATGGTCACCGACGAACAGCTGAACGCTTCCATCCTCACGCACACTCACGGAGCCATACTCGCCCAGCTCCTGAATGGTCCGGCGCTTTCGACCGCCAAACCAGCAGTGCGCCACACCGGGCTTCCACCCGTAGAGAATTGGCTCGTGCTGGCACTGATAGTCTGCGCGGCCAAGGACAAAATGGTCCTTGCGCCAAATGAGGCACGAGGCCAGCTTGAACCCAGCCTCGCAAAATGCACCGCGAAAATTCAGCCCCTCTGTATCCGCATGGGCCACATACGCAGCCCCGCCCTTTCGGAGTACGCCGAACATGGCCACGAAGGCCTCACGCAGGAACTGCCGGAATTCACTGTCGCCAAGGTGGTCATTCTGGATACTTCCGGCCCTGCCGTGGTAGTCGACGTTGTAGGGCGGATCCGTCCAGATCATATCGGCATCGTCACCATCCATCAGGCGCTGCACGTCGTCAGCGCAGGTCGAGTCACCGCACAGCAGGCGATGTTCCCCCAGTCGCCACAGCTCGCCAGGTCGCACTACACATGGCCCATCTTCCGGCACCGCGTCGGGGTTTGCTTCGTTGTTGCCACTGGCAAACTGGTCGAGCAAATCTTCAATCTCGGAGAGCGGCAGCCCCGTCAGCTCAAGATCAAAATCTGCATCCCACAGCTCGCGCAGTTCCCGCGCCAGTTCCTCATCATTCCACTTGGACCACGCCACAGAGCTATTGGCGAGAACGCGGAACGCACGGACCTGCTCGTCCGTCATGCCCTCGGCAAGCAGGACGGGAACCGTCTCCAGCCCCATCTGCACTGCAGCCTTCAGACGCAGATCGCCGTCGACGACCTCGCCATCCGTCCGCGCCAGAATGGGGATACGGAATCCGAATTCCTCTATGCAGCGCGCCATACGTTCCACGTTCTTGCCGTTCTTCCTCAGTTGCCGTTTGTACGGACGCAGCCGCTCAGTGGGCCACGTCTCAATCCTCAACTTTTCCAATCAAACAAATCCTGTTATTCCGCTCCGTACCGGTTCGCGCCGCGAATCGGGAGGAGGGCTGAGGTTTGCCTTGATCGGATACCAACGCTATCCGGTCGCCATGTGGAGCTGGTACCTCCACATGGCAGCCCTCTCTCCTCTACCTTTGCCCGCGCTGCGCTGGCCGTACCCACTTGCACGGTACGTAACGGCAGGTCTTGGCGAAATCCGGCCCCTTGCCAATAGGCACGCGCCAGACTTCCAGCGCATCGCACACGGGCGGAGCCATCACCCGGTACAGCTCGGACTCGTACCCCGCCGCGCTTCCCTCGCCTTCAAGCACATACTCACCCTTCACCGTCACCACCTGCCCGACACGCAGGGTCGGCGGATCGATGCTGACGCCGCTTTCCTGAGGCAAACCAAGACACCTGCGCAGTTCGCGGCAGATGTGCTTCATCACCTTTTCCGGCGTTACAAGGGCAAGCCGCTTCCCCGCGAAGCGCACCCACGCCTCGCCCTGCTTCAAGCGAAAGCGCTCAGTGTCGCTCTCGCCGAAGGCTTCCGCCGCGTACAGGCGGAACTTCACGGGCTTTCGCTCTGAAAATTGCAGTGAAATCGTGGCCTTTTTCATGATGCTTTTTCGCCTCAATTTTTAACGTGATGCAAAATGTTCTCGGCTCCCACCAACGAATCCGGATGCGCTTCCAACCACGCTTCGACCTCTGGTTGCCACATGCGCTGCGAGATATCCCGAAACGCATCCCAATGCCGCATGGCCCACTTTGGCTCGTAGTGCAGAGACCAACCGCCACCCACGCATTTTTCAAAGGCGATGTCCGTCCCATGCAGAAGTGTGGCGAGCTCGCACACGGCTGCAGGTGGAGTCGAGTCAGCCTCGCCGCCCTCCTCCGCCGGAGCAGCCGGGGTTTCGGTTAAGCGCTCTACGCCGCACCCTTCCCCCTCGTGGCACTGACCAGCGCCAAATGTCCCAACGGTCAACACCGGAGGAAGCCCACTCGTCAGCCACAACCGCAAATCCACGCCGCGTTCATAGGCTTCGCCGGGGTCCTTGCCCTCGAGCACGGGCCACCGCTCTGCCTGCTCATACGTCTCCTGCCACCAGTCACGCTGACGCGCTTGCTGGCGTTCCTTCCGCGCCGCGTCCTCCACCGCTTCGGCGCTACCATCCACGGGCGCAACGTGCTCAAAGTCGAGGGCGTTCAGAATGCACAGGCTGTTGCTCATGACCTTGTGCGTCACCCCGTCTGGACGCGCGCCAAGGGAACCAAGTCCCACCGCACCCACGAACTCCGGTGCGTTCATCGCGCACAGGATGGCGTCCAGCTCCGCCTCCACGATGACGAAGGCCTTCGCCTCTGGGCGAAGAAGCATAGGAGCCATGCCTGAGCCGGGCACCACGTAATACTTGGGACCAAAGGGACGCGGCTCCGGGCGCCGGATACGCACACGATGCAGTTCACCGCCGCGAAACGCCGGGATGACGATGCCGCGGGGAAGCCACAGCCGCTTATCACGGCCATTGGCCTTAACCTCACGCGGAAGTCCCCATGCCTGTCGTGCGCGGTAGAGATCGCGGCCACGGTCGCCGGGGTTAATGCCAAGCCGAAACGCCTTCACCGCTTCGAGATCAATGCCGCGCCCCGCCAGATAGCTAAGCTCCGCAGGGGCCTGCAGCAGACGGTGATGCGCCCACTTCACAAACTCCCCGGCCTTGGCCCGCCATCGCTCCGCAGGCTCCGCACACTGGCGCGGCTCAAAGACGCTGCGTTGCTGTTTCGGCTCTGACGCAGGCAAGCTACGACGGCAGCGGCGCGCCCCTCCCGTGAGCTTGCGCCCAATGAAGCGCGCGGCCTCTTTGAATTCCATGCCTCGGTAGTCCTGCAGGTACTGGATGGCGTCGCCGCCCGCGTCACACACGCGGCACCACCAACTTCCCTCCCCGTCATTTTGAGCAGGCCAACAGTGAAAGCGATCCTCACCGCCGCAGCCGGGGCACGGCGAATGGTACTCGCCGCCCTTGTTGCCGGAGGCCTTACGGGGCTGCATCCCATCCTGTCGGAGCAAATCCAAAACGTTCATGGCTTTCCTCAGGACGGCAGGACCACTGTGAAGGGCTGGTCCTGCCGTCGTTCCTTGGCGAAAACGCCCGTTATTCAATACTTTTCTTTCTTTTTAGGACAGTAGGACAATAAATGAGGGAAACGCGCGTGAGGCATATTCCACTGCCCATTATAGGGTGAAAACGGACTTTCCCGGAGTATTGTCCTATGGTCCTGACGCACCTGTTTATCCAATGCTGGCGCGGCTTGACGCATGAGGACCACCGTCCTGCACCGTTGTCCTGCTCCCTCGCATGGTCCTACTTGAACCCACCAAGCAGCTGGACCTCTTCAAGGACTTCCTGACGGACGCGCACGCCGAAGTACCAGACCTTGCCGCCCACCTTGCGTTTGTCGAAGCGCTTGCCCATGAGCCGCCCAAAGGTCTTCTGTGGAAAGCTTTTGGAGCTGGAGACATTCTCGCGGAACCACCACAGAAAGGCGTCGTACAGTTCCTTGGCCACGACGCGGGAATCCGGCACTTCCTCACAGCACTCCTCCACGAAGTCCGAAAGCAGGTCCTCGTCCTTGCGGTACTCCGCCGTGGCCTCAAGGACCTTGGGCGGCGGATTGAGGCCGTTCTTCTGCCAGTCAATGCAGCCACGGACGAGCCACGCAAGTATGCCCGGAGCCTCGGCCATCACCTTCTCCTGCAGCCGCTTATCCATGGGGCGCTCATTGAGCGCGCTGGGCTTGCGGTCAACAAAGGACAACTCGAAAGGCACAAGGTGTAGCCGCTCCCAAAAGGCGAAGTCATCGGCCGGGGCATGCGGCTTGTGGTTGGTCAATAAGAGCAAAAGATGTGTTGCGCCAAAGGTGACGAGGCGTTTGTCATGCGGATAGCGCCCGGTGAGGGAGTCGCCGCCGGAGAACCACTTCACGCGTGAGGGCGAGAACTTGCACCCGTCGTCCGTTTCGGACGCGAATGAAAGACGCAGACCACGCAAGGCCATGATGTCCGGGGACGGCCCAGCGGCGGATCGGGACTTGCCCTGATCGAGGAGCATTTCGGCGGGGATGGGTCCGGCCAGTGAGCCGACCACTTCGGAGATCGTTTCAACCAAAAGCGACTTACCGTTCCGGCCCTGCCCGTGCAGAACGGCAAAGACATGCTCGGAGGTCAGCCCGGTGATGCCGTACCCAAACAGTCGAGCCAGATAGGCGACCATCTCTTCATCGCCGTCCATGATCTCAAGCAGCGCCTTTTCCCATATGGGGCACGGGGCATCGATGCCCTCCCACTCCACCGGGCTCGCCTTGACGATGTAATCCCCCGGCCGCCCCGGTTTCAGCAGTCCAGTCCGAAGGTCCAACACTCCGTTGGCGCAGGCGAGCAGCCACGGATCATGATCGATTTCGTCACCACGGATGGCGATGCGCTCGCGGTTTGTGTAGGCCATGCGCAGGCACTTCTGCCGGCCATTCACGGAGCGCAAACGGCTAACGCGTTTGAGAAGGCGCTCGCGCACGCCCTCGATGTACTTGGCCTGTTCCTCGCCTGCGTCGGCCAGATCATCAGCAAGCTCGTCATAGACGCGCAGATACACATCCACCATGTCCTCCACGGCGGTCTCTACGTCGACCATCTCGTCCCACTCCCAATGGTGACCAACCCAGCGCATCCACTCGGCGGCCTGATTGTTGTAGACAAACTTATCCCTGTGAACGGCGGCAAAGAGCATACCGTCGCCAAGCTCGTTGGCATCCAAACAGCGCAGGACAAAGTCCTTGCCGATGTGCCCACCGCCGCCATTGTCTGAGCCTTTGGTCTCTTCATCGCGGCGGGCGAGCACCTTGTCGCGCATGGATGTAATATCAGTGACCCTTGCCGCACCTTCGGCGGTGCACGGAGCAGCGTCTTGCGCGGCTGCCGTATCCACTTCAGAAGCGGCAGGCTGAGGCTGCGGAGGAAAAACAGTATGAGGGCCAGATGCAGAGGTATTGAGCGAGTTCATTTTCCAACTCCAGCGGGTAGCACGATTGTATGCAAGCAGGCGTCAAACAGGTGTAGACTGGTTCAACTTTCCATTTTTCCACGCGATCTTTTCCACGCGACACGCGAAAAGCGTGAGATGTTGCGCACCCGTACTGGAGAACCACGGGGAAGGACCCGTGACCATCGCAAGCGGCGAATCGGTCCATAGGACCATCTGGCGGGCTTCTCTATAGAGGGGGCAAGGGGGAAGAGCGGACGCACGCGAAGGGTGCCGCGCAAAGGCGCGGCATGAAAGGATGCGACCGCAGGAGCGATCGCAATCATCACAGGCTGTCCAAAGGGAGAAAGGAAGGAAGCAAGCGCCTGAAAGCCGCAGGACGCCGTTTCAGACTTTTGGGTAGCTATAGGGTAGCAACAGGCTTTGCGTCCTGCGTTTTTCTTCCTATAACCATCTGATTTTACGACACTCTCTACAAAACGGAAAATGGCGGTGAGTAAGCTATTATCGCCATTATAAACGGCAAGACATCCCTACATATCAGCAGACGAGGCAATAAGCAGTGTCCTGACATGCCTTCCCAACGACGACGAAATTTTACCCATTTTACTCTATCCGTCTCCTTTATAGTCCGCATCGACATTCTCTACTGAATGCGCGCCTCGCACGAGAAAGCCGCTTTGTGTCGTCAACTCTCCCACTCCCCCTTGCGAATCGACAAGCAAAGGTGTACGTGTTTTTCGATTTTCTCAATCACATTGTCGCACTTTCAGTAAAGAATGCGTAGCACTGCTCTCTGAAACGCCCATGAGCAACGTCATGGTGCACAGAGGGGCGGTGTCATCCGGAAACACTCGCAAGGAGACAGGCATGAAGAATCTGTTGTTTTTCAACAAAATGATCACCCCGAACATTATTACCTTTATCTATTGGCTGATGCTTGTTGGTGCTGTGTTCGGTGGAATAGGCATTATGTTCAGCGGGTACGGTGGATTTAGTGCAGGAAACTTCTTTGGCGGGCTCTTTACCATCATTGGTGGCGCCGTCGGCGCAAGGATATGGTGCGAGCTTCTTATTGTTCTGTTCAAGATGAACGAAGCCTTGCAGGAAATGCGCAACAAATAGCACAAACGCATCACTCCGTCGCCCAAAAAGCCGCCGTCCTCCTTGTGGAGAGCGGCGGCTTTACTTTGGTGGAAGTATAAACCCGTCGCTATGGCCTGCGGCAGAAGCAGCGCCGCAGGTACCATCCGGCGGCGACGAGGAGGCCAAGTATAATAAACAGCCAGCCTATGGGGATGAAGGCAAAGGCTTCGCGAAGGACGCCGGCGTCGTCCACTGTGCTTCCCTTAACGCGGTAAGCGATGATGCAGGCGCCGCCAAGGGCGAAGAGGATTGCCGAGGTTGTGAGTGAAAAGACGCGTTGCCACATATCGCCCTCCTGTGAACGTTGTGCTGAGTGGATGTGACGGGTCACAGCCCAAGGGCAAAACCCCGCGCTTTTTGGCTGAGGCATTCAGCGGGCTGGGCCCATCCTCGCCTCCTGAAGAGTCGCCAGAAAAGCGGCCTCATGTGGAGTCCACAACGCTGTCGCAGAATCGATACACCCTACCGCCATGCCCTCAGTCTGAGGCGTGGAGCGGCCTGAGAGAGCTTTTACGCACCCGCCGCCGCATATCGCGGCATCGTAGACGGAACATCACAGACGGGCATCCCCACCGGGACACCCCAACCCGGCATCCCAGATGTCAGGCTCCCCCACCATCAGGGCACCCCGACCATCGCACGGCCCGCGCACAGGCGCGCCTGCCGCGCCTACGACGCGGCGCTTTCGTCCACGACAAGCACCTGCTTGCCCATCATTGTACCGCTTTCCTGCCGCACATGCATGGCCTGAACGTTCGCTGCCGTCAATCCGTGCAGTGTCTCCTGCCGGGTGGAAACGAGGTGCCCTTCGTCCAGCAGCGACGCAACACGTCCGAGCAGCGCGCCCTGTTCCGCCATATCCTCGGTCTGAAACATGGAGCGGGTATACATAAACTCCCACGCGATGCGGACACTCTTTTGCTTGAACAGCGTCAGGTCGAGGGGATTCTCCGGGTCGTCGATGAGGGCGATGGTGCCCTGCGGGCGGATGCATTCGGCCATGGCTTGCCAATGACGCTCCATCTGCGTGGTGCAGAAAATGGCGTCGACGGTCTGCATGCCCTGTTCCTGCAACTCGGTCGCAAGGTTGTTTCTGTGGTTCAATACGGTCTCAGCGCCCATCTTGCGGCACCACGCGGCGGTTTCCGGGCGCGAAGCCGTGGAAAAGACCGTTAGCCCCGCCCATGCGGCCAGCTGGGTCGCCACGGAGCCAACGCCGCCCGCACCGCCTATGATAAGGACGCTCCGTCCGGCATTGGCTCCGGCCTCGGGCGTAAAACCAATCCGCAGGAAAAGGGCCTCCCACGCGGTGATGGACGTCAGGGGCATGGCTGCGGCGTCGGCGGCGCTCAGGCTGACCGGAGCGTGCGCGGCGATCCGTTCGTCCACGAGGTGGAATTCGCTGTTGCACCCGGGGCGCGTCACATCCCCCGCGTAGAACACCCGGTCGCCCGTGACAAATCCCCGGACCTCACTCCCCACGTCCTCCACGATGCCAACGGCGTCCCAGCCAAGGACCTTTTCGCCCTCCATACGCTGGCGGACCTTGGTATCCACAGGATTCATGCCTATAGCCACAACCCGCACCACAATATCGCGCGCGCCGGGGGACGGCTTCTCCTGCTCGACACTGCGAAACGCGGCTTCATCTTTGGCGGGCATGCCGCCGCTTGCCTGTATTGTCTTCATGATGTCTGCTCCTTGCAGGTTGGTCGTCATTATGCTTGTGTGACCTACGGTATCAACAGCTGACATTTCAGCAAGAGCGAACATAAACGACCCATAGTATACTCGGCGGCACCATGAAGAAGAAACATGAATTCAGCGGCTGTCACCAAGGCTGCCCCGTTGAGGCAACGCTGGAAGTCATCGGCGGCAAGTGGAAAGGCATCATTCTGTATCACCTCATGGCGGCAGACGGGCCCATCCGCTTCAACACCCTGCAACGCGGGTTGCCGCAGGTCACCCGGCGTATGCTCACCCGCCAACTCCGCGAGATGGAAGCCGACGGCATCATCCTGCGCACCGCCTATCCGGAAGTTCCTCCACGTGTGGAATATTCCCTGACGCGCAAGGGCGACACCCTTGCGCCCATCATTAATGCTCTGCGGGACTGGGGCGAAAAACACGCCCTGCGCCCCGACGGAACACGGGCCTAGCCCGCCCCTCGCCACGGCCCCGTTGCTCCACAGCCCACCGCCCGCAGCGCCCCAGCCGGTGCGCAACGAAAAAAGGGCGGCCGTCATAGACAGCCGCCCCGGTGGTGGTATGTATCTAAGGCGCGTCCCCACGCCAAGGCTTAGCCAGCCGCCTGCGCCCTCTTGTGCAGCGAGGCGCTGACGTCCTTGAGGTTATCCATAATGCCAGACAGCGTGGACACAGCGCCATTGGAGCCCTGAACATCCTGCTCTGCCTGCCGGACCAGTTCTTCCATATTGTGCAGGGCGGCGGCCACCTGCTCCGTTGCCGAAGCCTGCGCCTCTGCGGCCTGCGAAATGCGCGAGGAGCGCTCGTACGCCATCTGTACGTCCTGCGCGATGGCGACAAGGTCCTCTCCGGACTTCTCCGAAAGCTCTGCCGTCTGGGTGATTTCCGCGGCAATATCCGACATGGCGCGGGCATTGTCCTGCGCGGACTGCTGGATGCCGTGGATGGTCTGGCCGACCTCCTTGGTGGCGAGCATGGTCTTCTCCGCCAGCTTGCGGACTTCGTCCGCGACAACGGCGAATCCACGCCCGGCCTCGCCAGCACGGGCGGCCTCAATTGCGGCATTGAGGGCCAGCAGGTTCGTCTGGTCCGCGATGTCGGAAATCACGTTCATCACTTCGTTAATGGACTCCGCGTGGTGCTCCAGCGTTTCCATCTCGCCCCGCAATTCCTGCGCGCGGACATGGATGCCCTTGATGGCCGTAACGGAATCCTGCACCGAACGCGCCCCGGCGTTGGCGGCTTCCATCTCGCTTTTCCCCTGATGCATGGCTTCATCGCCCATGGTTCGGATGGACAACGCGGCTTCGCTCAGGCTCTGCATAGCGGCTTCAATCTCCGCCATCTGCGTCTGCTGGCCGCCGGACTTCTCATCCAGCCCCGTCATGTGCGACTGCACCGTCACCATCACGGAATTGCCCTGCACCACGGTCTGCTCCAGCGTGCTGGCCGTGCGGAGCAGTTCCTTGAGGGACGTTTCCACCCGGCCCTGACTGGTCTCCGCTTCGGAGCGGGCGCGGGCGGCCTCGCGGGCCTCCTGCCGGGCGCTTTTCATAGCGTCCTCCAGCTCGCTGTAGCTGCGGCGCAACTGGGCGGCCATGGTATTCATGGTGCGCATCAGTTCGGACAACTCGTCCTTGCCGTCCTCAGGCAGGCTGACGTCCAGCGCGCCGTCGGCAATGCTTTTGGCCCCGACAACCGCCTGCGAAAGCGGGCGCAGAATGCTGCGGATGATGAAGACGCACAGGGGCAGAACAATACAAAGCCCTACTAAGCAAAACACCCCGGCAGTCATCATGATGCGCGGACGCGTGATGGATACCAGCGCCTGCTGCAACCGGTTTTCTGCGGCCTTGATGTTGGACAGATACGCGCCGGTACCAATCCAAATATCCGTACCGGGAATGTAGGCGGCGGAGCCAATCTTCTGCTGCACGCCTTCGCCCGGCTTCTCCCAAGGGAATTCCGTTACGCCGCCGCCGGAGCGGGCGATGCTCAAAAGATTGCGGATAAGGTATGCGCCGTCCGGCCCTTTGAGGCCGCTGAGGTCCTGCCCGATAAGACGGGACATGGTGGCGTGCGCCACGCAGACCGTGCCGCGGTAGGCGTAGAAATACCCGGAGTTGTCCTCGCCAAAGCGGATGGCGTCCAAATTGCGCTGCACAATGGCGTACTGCTCGTCACGGTCCGTCACGCCGCGAAGCTGTGTCGCAAGAGAATTGGCCAGCACCGAGGTGACGACGCTAATTTCCTCCTCCACGTCCTCCAGCTTGGACGCCTTGATATGCTCCACGCTGGACTGCACCAAATACCGGGACGTATCCCAATACGAATACAGCATCACTCCAAGAAGCAGGAATAAAATGCCAACGATGAGCTGAATCCTGACGTTGATCGTCAATTTACGGATCACGATATCCTCCCCGATTGGTATGATTTAGCACCTCATCAGCGCAGGAACGCAGTGCGGCTCTTTGAGCGCCCAGTCAAGCAGGCCTCATCTTCCCCTCACGCACTGCTCCATTGCCGCTGCCACCGCTGCAGGCGGCAGTCCGCATCACCACGGGCGTAATACGGCAGAGTCTTGTCCCTCAAAATACTTCATTCCAGTGTTTTTCCATCACTCATGCATTGCGCGCGCCATATTCAACAGCGCATCGGAGCCATGGACGTATTGCGCCCATGCCGAGGCCGCACCTGTACCATACAAGCTGGCAACGACATATTCATCACAGCCGTGTCACCGGCAGATGAAAATCCATTGCGTCCGCAAAACCATGCAGTAACGATAAAGACGAGAACCTATCCGCCTTTTGTAGCAAAAGGCAAGAGACAAAACTCTTCAAATAGACGGCTGGTGCACTTTTCCCACCATTTACACAACAAAACGTCACCTGCACGACAAAGTGCCACATAAAATCAGCGTCCCCGCGCCGCAGACGGCAGGACAAACCACAACAGACAGCAGGGCGCAGACGCAGAGGCTCCATCTGGATGGACCACGAAACGGAGCACGCAAAAGGGGCGGATGCCAATGCATCCGCCCCTTGGTGTGTGCCTTCGATTCCGGCGCGGCGTTGCCGCACCGTCACGCTACTGCGCAAGCTTCAAAATAGCCTCAAAGTCCTTGCCCGTCAGCTTTTTCACTACGCCCATACGGCCGAATCCCACCGCGCTTTTGACGATGTCATCCATACGGGCCATATCCACACCCAGTTCAGCAAGTGTGGTCGGGTGCCCCCAGTCGCGGAGCTTCGCCTTCCATGCGTCTACGGCCTCCTGCACGGAGTCCGCACCCCAGACCTCTCGCGCCCAGCGGCGGAACAGGTCCGGCTTTGCGTCCGCGCAGTAGGTCACCCACGCGGGTTCGATGACGCCAAGGCCCGCGCCGTGGGAAATCTTGGGGTAGACGGCGCTGATGCCGTGCTCAATGCCGTGGGTCACCCAGTCGCCACCTTCGGCGTGCCCAACCCGCGTGAAGCCATTGATGGCCAGCGTCGCCGCCCATGCCAGACTCGCCCGGGCGTTGTAGTCGCTTTCATCGGCCTTGAGGCGGTCAGTCATGGACACAACGGTGCGCATAAGGCTTTCGTCCATGGCCAACGTGACCTCGCTGTCACCGCCCGTGAAGTAGACTTCCATCACATGCGAGAGGGTATCCACCGCGCCGTTGACGGTTTGCCACCACGGCAGCCCCGCCTGAACGGACGGGTCAATGGCCGAAACAACAGGATGAAGCGGCTCGCCAAAAAGGGCCCACTTTTTCTGCTCGGCCTCATTGGTGATGACCGCGCCCGCGTTCATCTCGGAGCCGGTGGCGGAGATGGTGAGCACCGTGAAGACGGGCAGAGCCTCCTCCACGGGCCGACGCCGCTCGAACAGCTCCCACACATCGCACTGCGCCTCGACGCCAGCGGCAATGGCCTTGGTGGAATCAATGACACTGCCGCCGCCAACGGCCAGCACAGCGTCCACGCCCTCGGCGCGGGCGAGCTCCACCCCTTTGCGCACGGTGACCAGCTCCGGGTTGGGCTGAATGCCCCACAGCTCCACCCATGACACGCCGCTTTCCCTCAGCGATGCGTGCACGCGGTCCAGCACGCCGTTTTTCTTGATGCTGCCGCCACCGGCCACAAGCAGAACCTTTCCGGCCCCGGCGCTGCGGATGGCCGGGCCCATCTTCTCGATGCTGTCCGTGCCAAAGTGAACACACGTTGGATTATGAAATGTGAAGTTAAGCATATGACTTCTCCTTGTATCGCAGTTTGTTGCGAAGATGCACAACGCACCATGCCAGAAAAATCACGCTGCGTACAAGCCCCTTTCTCCGTAGTATACTTCCTGACACCACACCGCAGGGGGAAATCAACATGCGTCCGCCCTCGCGCCCCACTTGCCGCTGAGGACATGACCGACAACTCGGGCGGCGGCGGCAACGGCGGCAACGGCGGCACCAACACAAAAAACCGAAGCGCGCCACACCACGCCCTCCCCAGCCCCGAACATTGACGCGCGCCGCCCGCGGCGGTACGCGGGACGCCTGCACCCTTCAATCAGGAGTCACCATGCCTTTGCCTTCCCTGACGCTGCTTCACGACACACCGCTCATCTGGGCACACCGGGGCGGACGCTCCCTCGCGCCGGAGAATACCCTTGCCGCGCTCCGTCAGGGCCACGCCACTGGCGCGGACGGCTGGGAACTCGACGTACAGCTGACCAAGGACGGCGAAGTCATCGTCCTGCATGACCTGAACCTCCTGCGCACCACCAACGCGGCGGCGCATCCTGCTATATCTCGTAATCCACCCCTTGTTCCATGGCGCTTCACGCTGGCGGAATTGACGCAACTCAGCGCGGGACTTTTCCCACGCGGGGCCGCTGCGGCGTGCGCGCATCCGGGCGGCATTTCACACGCCAGCCTCCCCAGCGCCGACACCGCCATACCTACCCTGCGCGGCGCTCTTGCCCTGTCCGCAGAGCTTGGCATGTGGGTGAATATTGAAATAAAGGACCTCTCCAAGGCCCTGCCCCGCCCCCTCGCCAAGAGCATTGTGGACGCCGTCCTTCGTGATGTGGCTGCGGCAGGCATGGACCGCAACGTCGTCATCTCGTCCTTCAACCACGCGTACTTGCGCGCCATAAAAGACAAAGCCCCGCACATCCTCACCGGCGCACTGACGCCCCACACGGTAGACCCGGACCCAGTGCGTACCGTTCGCGACGCGCGCGCCGACGCGTGGCATCCCGGCTACCGGGGCCTCACGGAGGCAACGGTCCGCGCGGCGCGGGGCGCGGGGATTGCCGTCACGCCCTACACCGTCAACACCGTCCCCGACATGCAGCGCCTGACCGACTGGGGCGTGACGGGCATTGTGACGGACCGCCCGCAGGACGCCGCACCATGGCGCAAGAGCCTCACAAACGCCTCCACCCGCTCCTAGCACACACAAGCCGCCAGCGGCCCAAGCGCCCACGCGGCGCAGGCCGACGCACACCCCGGCTTGCCCCTCAAAGCCGACCGCACACCCGCCCCGGTTTCCTCTGGAAGCCGGGGAGGACTGCGTATGCAGGGCGTCGCCCCGCATGACTCCCGCTCTGCCCCTCCGCAACCATGCACGTGACAGCCCTACCGGAGGAGTATACAGCTCCGCACCCTGTATTGGACCACATCACGCCCTCTCCCGCGCTCTATAAACAACGCCGCCACCCTCTGAGCCACCGCCTTGCACTTTTCCCTTGCCATCCAACAAAGCACATGGCTATTCTTCCCGCTCGTCCTCGCAAGGAAACGGAATACGGTGAAAATCCGTAGCGGACGCGCCACTGTAACTGACATATACCTTTCGCAGTCACTGCATTCCTCACATGCGGGAAGGCTACGAAGCACAGGGTCAGAAGCCAGGAGACGCCCTTGCAGGCAGAGCACGACAGTCTCGCGATTTGGACTGACTCGTCATGCACGCCTTGCCGCGCCCAACCGGGCGGGGTCTCTTTGTGCATTGTGTCTTCGCGCCAGTCGGTCGTTGCTCCTTGTTCATCACACATCAAAGGAGTGACCACATGCCTACCCACATTCTCGGTTTTCCCCGAATCGGAGCGAAACGAGAGCTGAAAACGGCTCTTGAAGCGTTCTGGAAGGGCGACCTCCCCGCAGAGGAGCTTGCCTCCACCGCTCAATCCCTGCGCCGCGCTCACTGGGCGCAGCAAAGAACGCTGGACATGGTCAGCGTCGGCGATTTTTCGCTGTATGACCATGTGCTCGACATGAGCTTCACCCTCGGCAACATTCCGTCCCGCGCCACCGCCTCACCGGGCAGTGAACTGGATGCCTACTTCCGCATCGCGCGCGGGCGCTCCGCCGCCGACCGAAGCAAAAACGGCGTCAACGCCGGTGAAATGACCAAGTGGCTCGACACCAACTACCACTACATCGTCCCCGAGTTCACCAAGGACACCACCTTCTCCCTGAACGCGGACCGCTTGCTCGACCAGCTTGCCGAGGCTCACAAGGACGGACGCCAAGCCAAGCCCGTCATCATCGGCCCCGTCACCTACCTCTGGCTCGGCAAAGCGAAGGATGACAGTGACAAATCACAGCTGTTGCCACGGCTCTTGCCCGTCTACGAACAGCTCCTCAACGCACTCCATAAGGCTGGTGCGCAGTGGGTTCAGATTGACGACCCCATTCTTGTCACGGAGTTGGATGCCTCGTGGCGCGCCATGCTTGAAGCCACCTACAACCGCCTTGCATCAAGCCCGGTGAAGTCCCTGCTTGCCACCTACTTCGGCACGCTTGAGGAGAATCTCGACTTTGCCCTTGGCCTCCCGACCAACGGCATCCATATCGACGCCGTGCGAGGCCGTTCGGAAGTCCCTCAGATTGTCGATGCTCTCCCCGGTGACAAGGTCCTCTCCCTTGGCGTCATCGACGGCCGCAACATCTGGAAAAGCGACCTCACCGCACTGCTTGACTGGCTGGAGCCTTTGGCGACGCAGTTGGGGGATCGCCTGTGGCTGGCGCCATCCTGCTCCCTGCTGCACGTTCCTGTTGACGTAGACCTTGAGGACGCCATGGACGCAGAAGTCCGCAGCTGGCTTGCCTTCGCCACACAAAAGCTGGATGAACTGCGCATTCTCGACATGGCGCTCACGCAAGGACGCGACGCCGTTTCCGCCGATTTGGCCGACAACGCCCGGGCCATACACAGTCGCCAAACCTCCACAAAGGTCCACAACCCCACGGTGAAGGAGCGCATGCGGACCATTACGCCAGAGATGGGTCACCGCCACAGCCCGTACAAGGAGCGCCGAAACAGACAAAAAGACGCCCTCAACCTTCCCCTCTACCCAACGACCACTATCGGCTCCTTTCCGCAGACCAAAGACATCCGCGCCGCGCGACTGCGCTTCCGCAAGGGGGAGCTCGATACGAACGCCTACACGGAGCAGATGCGCCACCAGATCGAAACCGTCGTTGCAGAGCAGGAAAAGCTCGGGCTGGACGTACTGGTACACGGTGAACCGGAACGAAACGACATGGTGGAATACTTCGGCACGCATCTGGAGGGCTACGTCTTCAGTGCCTATGGCTGGGTGCAGTCCTACGGCTCGCGGTGCGTCAAGCCGCCCATCATCTTCGGCGATATCTCCCGGCCCGGTCCCATAACCGTGGAGTGGAGCACCTTTGCCCAGTCCCTCACGGAGAAGCCGATGAAGGGCATGCTCACAGGCCCGGCAACTCTCCTCAACTGGTCCTTTGTCCGCAACGATCAACCCCGCGCACAAACCTGCCGCCAGCTCTCCCTCGCCATGCGCGACGAAGTTCTGGATCTGGAAAAGGCGGGGATTCAGGTCATCCAAATTGACGAAGCCGCCCTGCGTGAAGGCCTGCCCCTGCGGAAATCACAGTGGAGCGACTACCTCGACTGGGCCGTTGCATCCTACAGGATTACCGCCAACGGCGTGCAGGACGTCACCCAGATTCACACGCACATGTGCTACTCGGAATTCAACGACATCATCGCGGCAATTGCCGACATGGACGCAGATGTCATCACCATTGAGACGTCCCGCTCCGATATGGAACTTCTCGATGTGTTTGACGACTTCTCCTATCCCAATGAAATAGGGCCCGGCGTCTATGACATTCACTCGCCAAACATCCCGTCTGTGGATTCCATAGTGGACCTGATGCGCAAGGCCGCACAACGCATCCCTGCCGAAAGGCTCTGGGTCAACCCCGATTGCGGCCTTAAAACACGCGCATGGCCCGAGACTCTCGCCTCTCTTGAAAACATGGTTACAGCCGCCAAACAGCTGCGCGGCCAGTAGCACCACCACGGTCGCACCCACGCGGATGCCGCCATGCCTTGTGCGCGGCCTGTCCCCCCTGAGCAAGGGGAAACAGGCCGCGCTTTTTGTCTCACTTCCTCCCCCCTCTCATCCGCAGCCACAGGACCACAGTCCACCCATCCACACACAGTACAGCCCCACTGCCGACGCTGAACTCGCGCAAATGCCGCCATACACGGTCATGCCCCTTGAACTCTTCCCTTGCGTCATCACCGCAAAAATGAGTTTATAGAGAGTATGGAGGTGTGTTCCATGCGTTGTGCTTTTGCCCTACTTCTCACCATCATGCTCTGCGGTGCGGCCCCAGCCGCACTGCACGCTGCCGAGCCGCTCCGCATCTACCTCGACGCCGACAGGTCAAGTGCGCAGGAATCCACAACCGCCATTGAACGCGGCATCAGCACCGCCTTGGCAGAAGTCCACAACACACTCCTTGGCCGCCCGGTGGAGGTGACCGTCCTCGACCACCGGGGCAATGCCATGCGCAGCCTTGCCAATCTCAAAACCGCCGCCGCAGACCCCAATATGCTGGCGGTGTATTGCGGCCTGCACTCTCCGCCCGTGCTGACGAACCTCTCTTTCATCAACGACAGCGGGATTCTGCTCCTCAACCCGTGGGCCGCCGCAGGACCAATCACGCGCCCCAAAAGCGGCCCTAACTGGGTCTTCCGCCTTTCTGTAGACGACACCAAGGCCGGAAAAGTCATCATCAACCGCGCCATTGTCCAGCGCGGCTTCACCCGCCCCGCCCTGCTGCTAGAAAAAACCGGCTGGGGCTTCTCCAACGAAAAGACCATGACCAACGCCTTGGCCACGCATGGAGCCTCACCAGCCGTCACCAAACTGTTCAACTGGGGCATCAGCGTGCCCGCCGCCAAAATCATGCTCCGCGACGTGGTCACCGCAGGGGCGGACGTCATCATCTTTGTGGGCAATGCTCCTGAAGGAATTGTCTTCTGTCAGGCAATGCTCGAGCTCTCCCCCGCGCTGCGCCGCCCCATCATCAGCCACTGGGGCATCACCGGCGGCGACTTCCCCCATGTCATCACACCGGCAATGCGCGCGCAGCTCGATATTGAATTCCTGCAAACGCGCTTCTCCTTCCTCAGCATACGGGACAACCCCCTTGCGCGGCAGGTCTTCGCAAAGGCGACGGCGCTCTTTGCCGACGTTGCCACCCCGGAGGATATCACCGCGCCGACAGGCTTCGTCCATGCCTACGACCTGACGCGGCTGCTCATCGAGGCCACCAAACAGGTAGAGCTCGCAGGCAAAACACCCGAGAACATCGCCGCCATCCGCCAGCAAACCAAGCATGCCTTGGAACACCTTCACGCTCCTGTGCAGGGCCTCATCAAAACATACACGCACCCCTTCGCCCCATATTCCGCAGACGCGCCCGACGCCCACGAGGCCCTTGACGCGCAGGACCTGACCTTCGGCCAATATGGAAGGCACAATGAAATCATCCTCATCCCCTAACGCCGACCACCCGCTTTCCACAGACGATGCGGACCGGCCGTCGCTCTCCCGGGTGCTGACGTGGTCCATCATCGTGTTCTTTGTCCTGCAAACGCTCTCCGGTGTCGCGGTTATCGTCTTTTTCATCGGCGGCGCCATGACCGACCTGCAACACACCCACATGAAGAGCGAACTGACCGACAGAAAGCAGAATCTGGACTTCTACCTCAACAGCAGGCTGAGCCTGCTCCAGTTTCTTGCCAAGCAGCCCGCCATCATCACCGGCACCATGAACCCTACACTCAGCAAGGCCAGCGCCATCGACACCATAGACTCCTTCTCGCTCTTGGAAGGGTCCGCCACCATTATTTTTCAGGATTTTCAGGGGAATATCATTCACAGCACCGCCCCCCGTGCAGAACATGCGCCACAGGGCGAACACTTTGCGGCCCTGATGCAGGAGGAAGCCGCATCGCACGTTGATGTCGTCACCATGGCTGGCGGCGCAGGATCCTACTGGCGGCTTGCCCTCCCCATCCGGTATCAGGGACGGCCCGAAGGCGTACTAACAGCGCTCATCCCCATGTTCCTTGGCGAATTCACGGAATCCACCCTCGACGAAATGGCCGTCACCATCGTCTACGACGGTGTGCCGGTCTTTCAGGAAGGCAAAGCCGCACCGCCCGTCGTCGTGACAGAGGTCGACTCGTCATTCCCGGGCATCACCCTGCGGCAAGAAATAAGCAGCAGCGTCGTCAACAGACAGGTGACATACCTCGTGACCCTGCTCGCTGGCGCACTGGTTGGAGGCACTGTCCTCATCGTGGTCATCGTTCTTACCATCAGCCACAGGGCCATCCTTGTACCGCACGAAAAACTCCAAGCACTCAGCGCAAAGCTGGAAGAAAAAGTGCAGGAACGCACCAGAGAACTGCAAGAACGCCAAGACCAACTCACCATTGAAGTCCGCGAACGCGCCGAGGCCGAGATGGTAGCGCGGGAGGGCAATCAGCTTGTTTCCGCGCTGCTCGCAGGCATTGGCGGCGCATTCTACATCATTGATCCCAAGGGACGGACCATCATCCGCTCAAACTCTATTCTGCACGGGATGTTCTCCACCACTCCGGAAGCCGTGAACGGCCAGCACTGCGCATCCGCCTTTGCAGGCCAACCCGCCGACGCACAGCAATTCTTCTGCCCCGGCACCATCGAAACTCGCTACTGCGAGGGCGTAGGCACCCTCCCCGATGGTTCCAAGTTCCCGCTGGCGCGCTACCTCGTGCCTATGGAAATTCAGGGCGAGGACCACATCGGCGTTATTCTTATGGACATAACAGAGCGCAAGAACCTTGAACGGCGGCTCAACACCGCGCAGAAGCTGGAATCCATCGGCGAACTCGCCACAGGCATCGCGCATGAAATCAACACGCCCATTCAGTTCGTCAGCGACAGCGTCCGATTCATCAAGGAAGCCTTTGAGGACATCTCCGACGTACTGGACGCGTATGACGCTCTGGCCAAAAGGTGCCGGGAAAACGGCATGGAGACGGAGCACCTCAACGCCATAAACACCGCCGCTGACGACGCGGACCTTGAATTCCTCCGAGACGAATTTCCCAAGGCGTGCGACCGGGTTTTGGATGGCACAGAACGCGTGGCAAAAATTGTGCGCTCCATGAAAAACTTCGCTCACCCCGGTGAGGGAACAAAGAAGCTGGTCGACATCAATCAGGCGCTGGAAAACACCATCATCGTAGCCAAAAACGAATGGAAATACGTCGCAGACCTCACCACAGACTTCGGCGACATCCCCCTCGTCCACTGCCTGCCGGGGGACATCAATCAGGTGTTTCTGAACATCCTCATCAACGCAGCCCACGCCATAGAAGGCGTGGTGGGCGACTCCGGCAACAAAGGCCACATTACGCTCTCCACCACCGCCGACGACGGCATGGTCACAGTCGCCATCGCCGACACAGGTAGCGGCATCCCTCAACAATTCCAAAACAAAATCTTCGACCCCTTCTTCACCACCAAAGAGGTCGGCAAAGGCACTGGCCAAGGCCTCGCCATCGCCCATGACATCATCGTGGAACGCCACAACGGCCAACTGGACTTCACCTCAACTCCAGACGAAGGCACAACCTTCTTCATCAAACTCCCCATCATTAGCACTGGGCCCGAAGCAAAGGGCGAAGAATGAAAACGGTGACAAGACGTCAGTGAGCGAGGGGGCTAAGGAAGCAACGCGGCACACCTTGGTGAGGCGGACGATTGCGTATGGTTTCATGAATGGAACTGGCGGAAAGGCCGTGCAGATGGCCTGCCGAGCCAAAAAGGAATGCGCGGTAGAGAATCGCCGAAGGCATCCCAGGCTGAATGGAAAATGCTCAGAAGTGGTCCCGTTTGTTCAGACCTTTTGGCGGCACAACGGAGGACTGGTTTTCGGGAATGATTACGCATGGCTTCATGGATGACGCAGGGGAAAAAGCCAAGCAGAGTGTGCCGAGCCGAGAAAGACTACGCGCGGCAGAGAATCGCCGACGGTATCCCAGGCTGAACGAAAAAGCTCAGAAGGGGTCACGGTTATTCGGGCGATTTGGTGGCACAACGGAGGGGGACTGGTTTTCGGGAATGATTGCGTATGGCCTCATGGATAACGCAGGGAAAAAGCCAAGCAGAGTATGCCGAGCCGAGAAAGATTACGCGCGGCAGAGAATCGCCGACGGTATTCCAGGCTGAACGAAAAAGCTCAGAAGGGGTCACGTTTGTTCGGGCCTTTTTGCGGCACAACCAGTGGGGGCTGAGTTTCGGATTACACCGCCAGCGCTCCCGCCGGGCCGCATACCGTAAAGTGACCTACTAGGTTAGTCCTCAGACAGATTTTGGGGTACAGTCTCACGATGGAGGCCCCATGAAAGCTGCAGAGAAAGTCGCCCGCCAGCGTATGAGTGTGCTTGAGCTTGCAGAGAGCTTGGGAAACGTCAGTGAAGCCTGCCGGCGACGCGGTATGCATCGTAGTCAATTCTACGAGTACAAGCGGCGTTTCCAGACTCACGGCCTTGAAGGGCTCAAAGATCTGCCGCCTATTCCGAAGTCCCACCCTTTCACCACCTCCGAGGAGGTGGTCGAGCAAATCTTGGAATTGAGCCTAGCTCATCCTGCTTGGGGGTGCGTTCGCCTTTCCAATCAGCTCAAACTCATCGGTGTTTCGGTGAGCTCCCCTACCATTCAAAACATCTTGATCAAGAATGGCATGGGCACCAAGTACGACCGCTGGCTTAAGCTTGAGCAGAAGCAAGCTGGCGAACCCATTGAATTATCGGGCGAACAGGTCGCTTTCATTGAAAAACAAAATCCCGTTTTTAAAGAACGACACGTCGAGAGTTCTCGCCCTGGGGAGCTGTTGTGCCAAGACACCTTTTACGTGGGACGTCTCAAAGAGGTGGGGCGAGTTTACCTGCATGTCGTCGTCGATTCCTTCTCAAGCTATGCCTTCGGCTTTCTGCATACCAGCAAGCGCCCAGAGGCTGCCGTTTCCGTCCTTCACAACGACGTCATGCCGTTCTACGAGGAAAAGGAAATTGCCGTTTCCGCTGTCCTTACTGACAACGGCAGGGAATTTTGCGGAACCGAGACCCATCCATATGAACTCTATCTGTCCCTCAACGAGATTGAACACCGCCGTACCAAGGTGCGATCACCTCGGACAAATGGCTTTGTCGAGCGGTTTAATGGCACTGTGCTTGATGAGTTCTTTCGAGAAGCCTTCAGAACAACGCTTTATGAGACCGTAGAAGCACTCCAGGCCGACCTGGACACCTGGCTGACCTACTACAATACTGAACGCTCACACCAAGGGTATAGAAACATGGGACGTCGTCCCATAGAAACCATTAACGAGTACATCGAATCTGTCAGAGAAGAACGTTAGTAGGACACGTAAAGTCCTCAGGAAACTTCCCCCTATACAGAAACCAAGAATGACGGCAGAGCCTCACCTTTTCAGACCACCCAAGAATGCGAAAACTCCCCATCTACCACACATACCTCAAAAATTCCCCAACCCCACAATTTTTCCCTTGCAACGAACCCAATTCTCCCTTAACTATCCCCTCGTCCGCACGCGGACACCACATACCAAGAGCGCGGAGAGGTAGCGAAGTCCGGTCGTAACGCGCTCGACTCGAAATCGAGTTATCGGTGATGAGCCGATACGTGGGTTCGAATCCCACCCTCTCCGCCACATTAGCATCCAAGCATGTCTATAGACATCCAACTAGTGCTATAAATTCAAAGGCCTCTGTACATTATATGTCCAGAGGCCTTTTTTAGATTTTGTTGACATCCACCCCTCAAAGGGGTGTATATGGGGGTATCTCTGTAGGAGTACGCACAACTCATAGGAGGGTACCCCATGAAGTTGACGAACCTCGCAGTTAAGAATGCGCGACAAAAGGAAAAGAACTATAAGCTCACAGACGGTCGGGGCCTATACGTTCTCGTTACAACGACCGGAAGCAAACTCTGGAGGATGAAGTACCACTATGGAGGTAAGGAAAAGCTCCTTGCTTTCGGCCAGTACCCCGAAGTCTCCCTCCTAGAAGCACGAGAACGACACTCTGAGGCTCGCAAGCTCCTACGCGACGGCATCGACCCCTCAGTTGCTCGCAAGCGGATTCAGCAAGAAGCCAAAGCCGAAACGGCTACATTGGAAGCTGTATCCCGCGAATGGCTCCAAAAGCACCTCCGCGACAAGCACGCCCGCCACGGCAAGAACATCATTGACCGTCTCGAAAAAAACATTTTCCCTTGGCTCGGCAACACCCCCATCAAAGACATCACGCCCCCGCTCCTTCTCGAATGTCTTCAACGCATTGAAAGCCGCGGTGCAATTACTGTGGCTCACCGAGTTCGTGGTATCTGCGGACAAGTCTTCAGCTACGCTCTCGCAACAGGACTCGTCGAGCGGAACCCCGCCGTAGACCTCAAGGGAGCCCTCCCCCCTATCCGCAAGAGACACTTTCCCACCATCACGGATCCTCGGAAGATCGGCGAACTCATGCGCGCTATCCACAACTATAAGGGTGAAATTGTCACGTGCTCTGCCCTGAAGCTCGCACCGCTCGTCTTCGTCCGCCCAGGTGAGCTCCGCCACGCTGAATGGACTGAATTCAATTTCGACGATGCAGAATGGCGTATCCCCGGCAAAAAAATGAAGACACGAAACGAGCACATTGTCCCCTTATCCCGCCAAGCGCTACACATCCTCTTAGACATCTATCCGCTGACAAATTCTTCAAACTATGTTTTCCCATCTCTTCGCTCCAATGGCCGCCCTATGAGCGACGCCACTATCAACGCGGCATTACGCCGCCTCGGATACACGAAAGATGAATTCACTGGGCATAGCTTCCGCAGCATGGCTTCCACACGCCTAAACGAGTTGGGATGGTCAACAGACGCCATTGAGCGCCAGCTCGCTCACATAGAACAAAACAAAGTTCGCGCCGCGTACAACCGAGCTGAGCACCTCGATATCAGACGCCAAATGATGCAGTTCTGGGCAGATCATCTTGACGAATTACGGACCACCATTCCAAAGCGCATATAATCACAACAGACAACCGCAAGCGCCCTGTCACTGGCCATGCTTGCGGTTGTCTCCTCGTTCGCCCAAACGGCATTGATTCTGCTCAAATCCCCTGCTCTATCAATGCACGAATATCCTCTGCACGCCATGCCGTGACCCGCTCCGAAAGCTTAACCGGCTGCGGATAACGCCCGGATTTAACCCCTGCCCACCACCCCGAACGGGAGATAGGGATAAACTGAAGCACCTGATTTACACGCAAAAGACCAGTTTCCGGCAATACCGGTGTTCGTTGTGTATTCTGCATTGGGCCGCCCCCTTTGCCTCGCACGTTAAAGCCAGTGTTCCTCTCCCCGCCTCCGCCTTTCATCCTCCAACTTAGCCCGAAAACGTGGGCCAAAAGTGTGCATGTACCAATCCGAAAGCGCCTTGGATGTGCTTCTGTATTGCCCACTGTCGTCGGGATACGCCGGGCATCCATATTCCCGAATCCACTTGTTCAACTTTTTCTCCCCAATGCCAAAGAACTCCTTCAGTTCTCGCTTGGAGCAAACCATCCTTGGCCATTGTTGCTCCTCCATGATCTCCTCCTTCCAGTCTCAATTCATGTCGCCAACTCGCCTTGCGTTCAGCACCCCGTTAAAACTCTTTCGATGTACCAAGCCTCACAAGATACCCCAGTGGAATACCCCCTGCCCTCCATGGCAACTCCTCGGATACCCCACTCGCACGGAATCTTCTCCCCAAAACAGTGTCCACCGAAGGAATTATCCAATCCACGCTCAATACCCTCCCACCAAATCACCAGGTCCCACTGCTGCCCTTCGTCGCCCCCTCTCTCTGGGAACAAAAAAATCCAACGCGGCCAGAGCGCAGAAGAAGGCGGCCGCTGGCGGGTGGTCGTCGAAGGCGACGCCAGTAAGGTCCGGCGGGAAGGTGGCGAGGTCGCCGGGGATGAGGCTTTCGCCGAAGTGAAGCGTTTTCTGGGTGGCGACGCGTTTGCGGACCATGGCGTTGTAGAGCGTCAGGGCGTTGCCATCGTAGTAGTGCGGGGGCGCGGTCACGCGGACTCTGGCGCCGCGCTCGCGCTCTAGCTCGCGGTTGAGTTCCCGCAAGGCCGTGTGCTCGAAAACCGACTGCGGCGCGTACCACATGGGCACCAGCCATAGCCGCGCCAGCTCCAGCGCGCACCGCAAGAGCGGCTCCGGGTGCATGAAGGACTCGCCCTGCCACTGCGTCGCCTCAGTCAGGCGTCGGACATGGCGCACGCCAAAATCTGGATCCTTCGTGAGGTCCTCCCCGAGTACCACAAGGAACCCCGGCTTCGCGCGCGCCGGCCACGCAAGGCCGCCCGCCACGCGGCTGAACTGCCGCCCGTCCCCGGCCTCCAGAAAGGCCCCAGCCATTGCCGTTTCCCGCTTTGTGAGCTGCCGCATCGCTTACCCCATGTCGCAGTCGCCGTAGTAACTGCCCTCGCAGCGCCGCATGGCCACGGTCATGTAATTCATGGCGTGGCGGAAGTGGTCCTCCTGCGAGAGCTTCACGTACACGTACTTTTTGCTGCCGTCGTCGCGCTCCTCCAGCTTCTTTGCGAGGTTGTTGCAGTGCGCGGCGAACGTCTCCACCACCCCGCAGTATTTGGGCAGCACCACCTGCCCTTTGAGGAGCACATGCTGGGAATCGTCGAGACTTTCGGTGCGGTTCACCGTCACAACCTGCTTGGCCTCGTTCCACGCATACCCGCCGCGCTGCTGCTCCGAGTAGAAGCAGCAAAACACTTTGCCGGGGTGCCGCTGCGCAAAGGCCCGCGCGGGGCGCATTTCCGGCTGGGCATCCACCACGCAGCACGCCACGTTGAACTCATCCATCAGGCGGTCCAGCTCCTCCCAGTCGCCGTACTCGCCTAGGTGCGCCACAGTATCCGGATGCCGCCGCCCCACCACCACGTGCAGTTTTCCGCCCTGATCCACGCCCATAACGCACGGCCCCTTATCGCTCGCCGCCACACCGTGCGTGCCGCAGAGCGCCAAAATCTGCTCCCGCGAGAGGCGGTTTTCCGCCTCGATGTAGGGCATGCCCAGCACGTAGTTGTGGAAGTCTCCCGGTTTTTTAGTCGTCCGGTAGCCGTGCAGAATCTCCGCCGGGCTGACAAAGGATGAGAAGAGCTGCGAGTAGTGGTAGCCGCGCACCTCGGTCACGCTTGGGTATTTCGCCACCCACCGGCCCTGCGTGACGTCCAGTTCACCGTTGCGGCACTGCTGGCACAGCCGGATCACCTCCCCGTCCGCCTTCTCCCACAGCACCTCCTCCAGCGGATGCTCCTCCATGCACGTATACTGGCCGCACCGTGGGCATCGCACGTGCCAATAGCGCTGGTCGGAAAGCTGGAATTGGCGGTCAATGCCGAAGTCCGGGATGGTCGGATTGGAGAGATAGCGCTCCCACTTATAGTCCGAGTGGCCGAGGCGGCCCTTTGCGGCTTCCTCCACGCCCGCCGGCATGAGGTCGTATTCGTCGTACAGCACCATGTCGCAGGGGTCGGAGCGCAGGCCCTCCGCTGATTTTGTGCCCCGGAAGATGAGGTTGGTGCCGCACATGCGCTTGAGGCCCACGCTGTCCGTATCGCGCATGAAGGCGCCGATTTCCTCGGGGTTGTCCTCCACCAGCGGATTCACGCGCGAGCGCACAAAATCGCCGACGCCGGACTTGGACGGGAACAGGTACAGGATGCCCACAAACGGCATAAACCGCGCCGAGTAGAACGTCGTCAGCATGGCCTTCACGCTGTTGCCCATCTGCGCGCACTTTTCCTCAACCTGCCGGGGATGGTCGTCACGGTAGGGTTCTTCGAGGTACTCGTGCCGGTCGAACGTAA
Organism: Desulfobaculum senezii; assembly: GCF_054657395.1. Lineage (NCBI taxonomy): Bacteria > Pseudomonadati > Thermodesulfobacteriota > Desulfovibrionia > Desulfovibrionales > Desulfovibrionaceae > Desulfobaculum > Desulfobaculum senezii. The sequence goes on from NZ_BAAHYU010000004.1 coordinate 48,690, forward strand.
ACCAGCCCCGGTCCAGCCGCAGCTGCTTCTGCTCCGCCCACTGCCCCACGTTTTCGGGGCGCGGCCCGGTGTCATGGTGCCCCGTGGCCTCCTGCAGCTTGTAGGTGAACTCGCTCAGGAGCCCACCGCCGTAAAAGCCTTGCTTCATCATGCCGTCATTCCCCGCTGTGGCCGCTGCGCCGCCGCGCGCCGATTTTGCGCTCTCGTTTGCCCTGCTGTTTGGCGTCTGCCGCCGTACCCCGGCGATTTTCCGCCAGCCAAAAATCCCAAAAAATTTTGCAAGCGCCACACGCCCGCCAGAGCGAAATACCCCCAGGGGGATGATGGCGCGGGTACATCCGGCTGCGCCCCCGTACCCCCCTCTGCCGCTGCGCCCATTTCCGCCTTTGCGCGCCGTCCTGACCGCTTTCGCGCCCCACGTGGCCTCCAGCGCCGGTTCGAGCCGCCTTGTGTCGGCGCGCTCCGTCCGGCTCACTTCCCGAGATGGGAGAGACACCACTCCCCAATTCGCCAGCAGTCTCCCACGGCAGACCTTCGTCCCGTTCTTCATGGAGCCGTCATGCCCAGCGTCTACCGAGGATAGGCGCTTTTCGCCGAGCCACATTGAAACTGCGTAATACCGTTAGCTGCCTATTGTCTCATAATGGTAGTTGTGTAAACTTTGAGCTTCCTCAATACGGCTGTAGAACCAAAAGGTTAATGGAGTCCGGCCGCGCACTTTAAAAAATCAGCTAGGATTGCCGCCTCAAACGCACGCCCTGTGCCACAAATCCGCTCAAACCTGACCACCAGGCGCATACTTAGCACTCTATGACCTCCCCGAAGTCCAAGGCGCTTCGCGCCGCATTCACCTCCACCAGTCGCTCCGTAATGCGCTTTTGCACCTCGGGCGCGGCCCGGCCGATCTCCTCCAGCACCACCGCCTGAAACTCCTGCACCTGCTTGAGGTCGTAGATTTTCGCCTTCATGGAGAAGTCCAGCTCCAGCTGCTTACGCAGCTCGCCCTGCAGCTTCACGCACGCCGTCAGCAGGTCCGAACGCCCGCCGGCTAGACGCAGGAGCTTTGCTCTCGCAGCAGAAGAAGCCTTTGTTTCCCCCTCCAAGACAAGATGGACAAGATCCAAAAGCTCGCGAGCCTGACGGCCAATGGCCTCCAACTGTTCACCCGTTGACAACTGCCGTTCCAAAATGCGTTGCGCCGAGAACAAACTCACATTGCGAGAAACCACCGCCTCGAGCCGCCTTTTCCGGTTCGAAATGGCCGACTCACGAACGCCAAGTAGCGCCGCTACCTCTTTTTGTGAGTCCGCACAGGCCAGGAGCACATGAAACTCTTCCCGCGTTACCGAAGGCTGTTCGCCGCGCACTTTTGCATGCTTGCACCGTTCAACGAGTCGTTCGTAGCGTTTCCGTATGCTCATAGCGCCATCCTTCCTTCACAGTCCTCATCCACGCGTTCATCACTCTCGTTTCACCGCAGTTCACGCAAATCGCTGTCGCTTTACCTTTTCTTCACGGTAAAGGCTCCTCCGGCGGGTCCTTCGCTTCTTCCTGCATGCGCCGCAGCTCTTCATCGCTAAAAGACTCTGGCACCCGCTCCTCTGAAAGGACTTCCTTTTGCCGTACAGGCCGCGCCCGGTTCTGACTTCGCGCAAGCCACGCGTTGATGTGCTTATACACGCCGTCAGCTGTTTTCCGGCGCCGAGGGTTGTCGATATTCCATTGACGGCAGGCGCGGATTTCTTGTTCCACATCAACAGCAGGATAGGTCTCCTGCCACTCACAGACCTTCGCAACAGGAATAGCCACGTCATGGCCCTTTCGATTTGTCGGAAAAACACAAAAGGCTGGGGCAAAAGGTGGCACCTGTCCGGAGCTTGGAGCAAAGCTCCGGACACTCTTCTTATTCTTTCTTGTCTTACTCTTTATACTCTTAAGAAGAGCATTCCCCGCGGCACTGCCCAAAAAGCAGGCCCTTTCATCCGACGTAGCTTCACCTTGGGCATTGTGCGATGGAGTGCAATTCGCTGTGCTATCAGCATACTCATGTCCTGCCCATCGCCGATGTGCATTTTGCTCGGCGCGGCGACGCCGGGCTGCGGCACGGCTGGCCCAGGCATTGTGTTTAATCCAGTTGTGGAGAGCAAAATGCAACACATGCCCGTCAGCTTCAGCCGCATCCAAAAACGCAGCCACCTCACCTACGCTTTCGAACACACCTCGCACCCGTGCGGCGTTAAGTGCCTTGCGCCGCGCTTTATCATCTGGGTACACTTCAAGGCGGACGTCATCAGTTAAAACGTCAATAAAACCAAGCCAAATCAGCGTTTCAACAAACCGTGCAAAACGCTCTCCCAAAGAATCAACACGCGCGGCTGCCGCAAGCCTTGCCCGATTGGCATCGCGGTAGATTCCATCACACCAGCATATCGCCGCCTGTTCCCAGAGGCTCAACAGCGCGAGCACTCCTTCCGGTCCAAAATGGGCGCGCAGCTCCGTCACTTTCCGGTGGTTCTGAAACCCCACCGCAACCTGAAATCCTTTGTTCATAGCCCACCTCACCTCTTAGTCATCACGCGAAACCGAGTCTGACTTTGGCCTGAAGGGTTCATTCTCAAATCGCAAAAAACGCTTGCGATAGACCAAGTGAAACGACCCAACGGTGTTATTGCGGCCCTTCGCGACATCCAGCTCAACGCGGACGTTCTGCCCCTGAGCGTCTTGTCCTTTGCTCTTCCAGGGCACAATGAACACAATGATGTCCGCATCCTGCTCAATAGCCCCGGACTCCCGCAAATGAGAAAGCAAAGGGCGCTTCGTCTTCTCCGCTTCGCGGTTGAGCTGTGAGAGTACAATCAAACTCACGCCGCACTCCACAGCGGTCGTTTTGAGAAGGCGGCTCGCCTCTGCAAGCTCTCGCTCTCGGCTCCCACCGCGTTGCTCCGGCGCAATAAGCTGCAGATAGTCCACGGCCACTACACGCACACCCTGCCGGCACCATCGCTGGACCTGCTGCCGCAACTCACTCGGACGAATCGAAGGCTTGTCCGCAAAATGAAGCGGCAGGCGCTGGGCCCGCTGGGCAAAATCATAAATCGCCTTCCAGTCACTCTCTGAGAACCGGCCGTCGCGAAACCGCTGTGCATTGACGAGCCCTCCCCCCTGCGACACATGCCCTCCACCGGCAGCACAAAGACGGTTCATCAACAGCAAGGCCTGCATCTCCATGGAAAACACACCAGCTCCATGCCCTTGCTCTGCGGCATGAAAAAGAAGATTCAGTGCCAAAGCCGTCTTACCGCTCCCCGGACGCCCGGCAATTACAAAAACCTCGCCGGGGACCAAGCCTGTGACCAAGGTATTGAGCCGATGAAACGGAGTCTTGATCCCAGCTCCCCCTTCGCCCTGCAGGTGTTCGAGCGAGGCAACCCAACCTTTGACTAACTCACCTGCGCTTTGTGAAAAGGCACCCCCGCGATCCTCAAGGACTCCGTCAAGACGGCGCTGCACATCGAGAATACAGGCGCCGATGTCTTCTGTTTGGTCAAAAGCGGCTTCGCCAATACTCGTCCCAATCTGAGCTAACGCCCTACGGCGCGCCCTCTCACGTACCACTCGCGCCGCGCTCTCCCCTTGGGAGGGTAACGCGACAGCATCGGCCAAAGCGGCAAGGCGAGAAGCTCCCCCCACTGCGCCAAGGGTTCCCGCGCGTTCGAGTTCTGCAGACACTGAAACAAGATCCACGGGCTCAGACCGCCGCCCAACCTCGCATAAGGCACGGAATATTGATGTGTGGCGAGGATCATAAAAGTCTTCAGGACGCACAATCTGTACAATGTGCTCCCAAGCTGCTGGACGCCTGAGGCACGCGCCGAGCACAAATTCCTCAGCCTCAACACTATGCGGAGGGACCTTCTGCAACGCGCCCCCTTTTTAAACAGGACGCCCAAGGACGCGTGTTGCCCACAGTCGAAGCGCCTTATTCCCTGTCGCACAGCGCTGAAGCACACCGTTGTAGACATACCGACGCCGAGGCACCTTACCTCCATGCTTTCTAACAAGGCGAATAATGGCACGCTGTTGCTTGGGCAGAACTCCTTCCCGCATGGCGAGATCGTTGAAAAGCTGCCTCAGCGCATCAAGCGGATAACGCCTCAAGCTATCCCATGCAGCGGCTTCAACAGCTCGCGCGAAAAGTTGCTCGATGACCGAGATGGGCTGCTCCCCCCTTCGCCCTGTAAGGCAATGGGACCACCACAAGGGAGCCGGAACAATCCCTCCTGGCCGTATATCTCGCCAGCCTGTGCAGACAGAGCAGGGTAAAGGCAAAGGTTCAGACTCCGGCCATCTTGCCAGCTCCGGCCGTTGGCGGATTGCTTCGCATTTCACGGGAGTCATCCGTACTCGAAGGGCCTCACAGTAAAACGTATGCTCTGCGAGCCACGCCTCCTGCTCGTACCGTGACGGAGTTGCTTGAATTGACATCACGCCCTCCACGCTCCGCCCTCAGCAGGCCCATCGTCGTCATACGGCCTAACACCGCAACGCTCTTCAAGCCGCTCACCAAGGCGATGATTTGCCGCTATGAGCTGGTCCACCTTTTGCGAAAGACACAGCGCTCGCGAGTTAGCCCTTTGGACGCGGGAATTCAGCCACAAGACGACGTCTTCGAGCTCAGCTATCCGATCATCTTTCGTGCTCATGCTGCCTCCATGAAAAAGATGCAACACCGGAAAGGACGAGAGTCCGCCTGCAACGATGAAATTCGAAAGGCGACGAGTCCCTATGCAGAAGACGAAATACTCGCCTCTAAGCCGAAATAATGAGGTGCTATATGGGCGGTGCGTTGGGCTGAAAAGACATGGTAAGAAGAGGCTTTTCACGACTCAACGCTGATTAAGGAAGGCATGTATATTGATAATTAGAACTTTTTGTTCTAAAAATCAAGTAAAAAATATCACTTTGACTTTATGAAATTCAAAGACAAGTATGTGCAGTATGAATTCTGAAAAAGGATACCAACGGTTCATCAAGGCGTTTATGATTGAGCACTTGGCAGACCTTAAAAGGCCTGTACGCCTCGAATACGCAAAAAAACTCGGGATATCTGATAGATATCTCGACATGATCCTGCGCGACCCTGAAAAAGTGCCGGGAAAGAACCTCATCACGAAGATTCCCGAACTTTTCGACCTCTCTCTAGAGGAAATACTCATTCGAGGAAGACAACTCTCTGGGGAATCTCCCGAATTGTTATGCTATCCGTCCGAGTTCGCACTTATCCCCTACCTCGAGCAGCAATCTGTTCAAGAACTCGCAACACACGTTGCCTTCCGCCGAGACTGGCTTCATCAGAAAGGAAACCTAAACACTATGAGGAGCATCATAGCGACGGGCAATTCCATGGCACCGAGCATCCATGACGGGGACGTCGTACTCATTGATCAAAGTCAGAGAAAAGTCGAAGTAGGAAAGATTTTCGCGGTGAAGTTGGACGATGATGTGCTACTGAAACGACTCGAACGTGAGCCAGGACACATCATCCTTTGCAGCGACAATCAGGATAATCATCGCCCGATAAGCATTTCTCTTAAGGCGCTAAACGAAGAACTGATCAATTTCGTAATAATAGGCAAGTGTATCAGCACCTGCCGAGACCTCAGCTAAACAGATTCGGCCCTATCTCTCCCCCGATATGAACAGCTAACAGATGTTGCTGTTCCTCTTTTGTTATTGGCAGAGCCCAATAATCGACAAGCCTGGCGCTCCCCTCCTTACACACCATATGCATCCCGCTCCAGCACCTGCTTCGCCGTATATTCTCACAAAGGCGTAACGCCCGCCTTTCGTCATGTAAAAGGCATATTGTTCTATTAGGATCATCATCCATTGCCAGACGTTGCAACCCATCGCAGTACCAAACCAGATTGAAGCCTCTTTTCTGCAAATCCACTTTATAAATCCCCACCCCAAACTCTCCACTGCCTAGCCTTAGAAGCGCTTCCAATCCTTTTCGCATAGCGATGCCCCTTCTTATAGACTCAAGACACCACATATTGCATCGTCAATATTTGTCAAATTGTAAAGAAATATTTCGAAAAACTCAGCGTAGTCTCGCTGGGATATGTTCTAAGTGCTCTGACCAGTGCGATCCACAAAGTCAATTCCAACCGCTCCCTCCCCATTGGACAAGGGGGTACACAGCCCGACAGGGCCGCAATCGCACGCCCCCAGTTCAGGCACTTGCGCTAGCCCCCCTGCGCCGCCCGCCACTACTTGACTTGTCTTACCACGGGGAAATCTCGTCGGAGGAGACACCAGACGTAGCAGGCAGTTCAGGGACAATCCCCTGACCAACGCCTTAAGTGGTCCACTAAGGTGACCAACTAGGTTAGTCCTCAGACAGATTCTGGGGTACAGTTTCACAATGGAGGCCCCATGAAAGCTGCAGAGAAAATCGCCCGCCAGCGTATGAGTGTGCTTGAGCTTGCAGAGAGCTTGGGAAATGTCAGCGAAGCCTGACGGCGATGCGGTATGCACCGTAGTCAATTCTACGAATACAAGCGGCGTTTCCAGACTCACGGCCTTGAAGGGCTCAAAGACCTGCCGCCTATTCCGAAGTCCCACCCTTTCACCACCTCCGAGGAGGTGGTCGAGCAAATCTTGGAATTGAGCCTGGCTCATCCTGCTTGGGGGTGCGTTCGCCTTTCCAATCAGCTCAAACTCATCGGTGTTCCGGTGAGCTCCCCTACCATTCAAAACATCTTGATCAAGAATGGCATGGGCACCAAGTACGACCGCTGGCTTAAGCTTGAGCAGAAGCAAGCTGTCGAACCCATTGAATTATCGGGCGAACAGGTCGCTTTCATTGAAAAACAAAATCCCGTTTTTAAAGAACGACACGTCGAGAGTTCTCGCCCTGGGGAGCTGTTGTGCCAAGACACCTTTTACGTGGGACGTCTCAAAGGAGTGGGGCGAGTTTACCTGCATGTCGTCGTCGATTCCTTCTCAAGCTATGCCTTCGGCTTTCTACATACCAGCAAGCGGCCAGAGGCTGCCGTTTCCGTCCTTCACAACGACGTCATGCCGTTCTACGAGGAAAAGGAAATTGCCGTTTCCGCTATCCTTACTGACAACGGCAGGGAATTTTGCGGAACCGAGACCCATCCATATGAACTCTATCTGTCCCTCAACGAGATTGAACACCGCCGTACAAAGGTGCGATCACCTCGGACAAATGGCTTTGTCGAGCGGTTTAATGGCACTGTGCTTGATGAGTTCTTTCGAGAAGCCTTCAGAACAACGCTTTATGAGACCGTAGAAGCACTCCAGGCCGACCTGGACACCTGGCTGACCTACTACAATACTGAACGCTCGCACCAAGGGTATAGGAACATGGGACGTCGTCCCATAGAAACCATTAACGAGCACCTCGAATCTGTCAGAGAAGAACGTTAGTAGGACACTTTAGCCCCCCTCCTTCCAGTCCCATTCCTCCCCCTTCACCGTTCCCCTGCCCTCTGGACCAAGCGCGTCCTAACGTGTACGAATATCGACATAAATTTAACCAATCAGACACGAGTACCACATGCAATCAACTCAACTCCCTCCCTTTTCAATCCGCATCTTTTTGCCAGATGGTGATCCCGACGGCCTACGCATTATTGAAAAATCAAACTGGACCGGTATAGGCGTCGTTTTTACGCGTACGGGATATAAGGCCGCTCTCCGGCGCGACGAATTTGAACGCACCGGTGTTTACGTTCTCGTCGGCAGTCTGGACGACAGCAGTCTCCCCACCGTCTACATCGGTGAAGGAGATCCGGTCCGCCCTCGCTTGGAAAACCACAACGCAAAAAAGGACTTCTGGGATTGGGGAGTGTTCTTTGTCACCAAGGACATGAACCTTAACAAAGCGCACGTGAAATATCTTGAAAGTCGTCTTATCGAACTGGCCACCGCTGCCAAGCAATGCAACCTCGACAACACCAATAACTCAAGTCAGCCCAACCTTGCTGAAGCAGATATTGCAGACATGGAGAGCTTCCTAGCTGATATGCTCAAGGTCTTCCCTCTTGTGGGCCTTTCAGTCTTCGAAGAACCTACGCAGCAGGACACGAGCCAACACGAACTCCTCTTCATCAAAGCCAAAGGAATTGTCGCAAGTGGCTATGAAACAACGAAGGGCTTTGTTGTACTCAAAGGCTCACAAGCCGTTATCAAAGAAGTTCCATCAATTGATGACTACCTTGTTACGTTACGTCGCGACTTGGCTGCAAAGGGAGTTCTCGCCGAAAGCAACGGCCATTACTTGTTTACAGAGAACTACCTTTTCAAGTCCCCGAGTACTGCAGCCGGTGTAATCCAAGCCCTGAGCGCTAACGGTCGAACATGCTGGAGAAACCGCGCTGGTAAAAACTTAAAAACTCTTCAAACATCAAACACCACAACAACTTGACATTATCCCCTTCGCCTCCCATTGCCAATTATAAAAGGCCATCCACACAGCCCACAGCCGCATGGATGGCCTTCTCTTTGAGACCTACGAAAACAATTCATCTACCTGCCCAGAACCCAAAGGGACCATATCGGCCCGCTCTTGATCAAAAGCCACTCCCCTTCACTCATTCAGCAGCAGTTCCGACATACCGTCCAGCTTCGCCTTGACGGACTTCCAGTCCGGCATCCGTTCCGCCAGTAGACGGTAGAAGCGGGGGCTGTGGTTGTGCTCCTGAAGGTGGCATAGCTCATGCGTCAGCACGTAATCGATACACTCTCGCGGCGCTTTGATGAGGTGCGGATTTATGGAGAGCGTGCCGTTTGGCGAACAGCTTCCCCATTGTTTTTTCATGGTCAGCAGTCGCCACGGCGGGACGTCCTCCTGCCACGGGGTTCTCTCCACAATGGCCTCCAGACGCCGCGCAAAGTATTCCCTAGCGCGTTGCCTATACCAGTCCTTCAAGAGGCTCCTGACGCGTTTCGGTGAGCTGTCTTCCGTGCTCACTTCCAGCCTTCCGCGATAAAGCCGTACCTGCGCCTTTTGCCCCTGTGTCGTGATGATTTTGAGCTGGTGGCGGCGGCCTTGATAGAAGTAGCTTTCGCCGCTCACGTATTCGCGTGGTAGTACATACCTGCGAAGCTCCCGCGCGCGGAGCATGTGGTCCAGAACCCATCTGGCGCGTTTCTGCATGGCCTCTTTTATTTGCACGAGGTCGGCGTCCTGCGGCGCATCGACCTGAACGGAACCGTCCGGATGCACATGGATGGCGACTTTCGCCTTCCGCCCCGGCACGTGGCACACTTGATAGCGAATGCGTTCATCGCCATAGGTGAGTGTTTGCATGATTGTCTTATCTGTTTCCATGAGCCAGACGCACTCTGGTAATCTGAATAACGTGTTCGATGACATCCTTTGCTTTTTCAAGCCCGATGAGCTTGAACAGACGCGGCAGGATGCCCTTGTGAATGGTGGATTCCATCGCCTGCGGACTCAAGGAGTGCTCCACGACGGCGGTGCCGACGATGGAGTCGATGGCCTTGGCTTCCTCAATGAGTTTCTTTTCCTCATCCGGCGGGATGGTCTTGAAGTGGTCTTCGCCCAGCACCAGCCGGAATGTGCCGTAGTACGCCTTGGCAGTCTCGCTGCCATCCAGCTCGTCCGGTATTCCTGACACGGCGCGGTTGTTCAGCTGGTCCTCGAATTCCTTGAAAAGGGCGTATTGCTTGAAGGGGTGCTCGAACATCTTCTCGGCTTGCGAAATGGCGTCCTTCAGCAATTCGGAAAAAACCTTCTGGGCATACGGGTCATCGCTGAGTTCCTGCTCGATGGTCTTTCGAACGCGCGTGCGGATGATGTCCGTCTCGTTGCGCGTCTTCTCCTTTGACCAGTCTTCCGGCTTTTCCTTGCCGATTTCGTCTACCAGCACAACGCCCTCAGGGTCTTCGATGGATTCGCCGACCACGTGCTTGTCCACGAGTCGGCGTATCTGCTCCTCGTAGGCGCTGTAGTCAACCGTTTCCTGTGCGTCCTGACGCGCTATCTTGCGCAGGTTCGTAAAGAATCGCAGATCGCTTTTGTACTTGGCGATGTCCTTTTCGCTGAAACTGCCGTCCTCGAAGAACGAGCGCGACGAAAGCGCCACCTTAAGGCACAGGCCGAACTCCGTGAGTGCCTGATAGAAGTCCTCTCGCACCTTTTGACGCAGGTCGATGCTGGTTCCGTCGTCGTCCTCCGTGTACTGCGGCATGAGGATTTGCCTGTACTGCTCAAGGTCCTGCCTGTTCTTGACATCCCTGAATATTCCCCACAGGCGTTTGTGCAGCTCCGGCAGCCGTTTGTATTCGGTGCCGACCTGATGATACAGCCCCTCAATGTCGTCCACGTCAAAGCCGCTTTGCGTGCGTTCCTGAAGGTCCTGATACTCCTTGAGCGTCGTATCCAGTTCCTTGAGGATGCCGCGATAGTCGATGAGCAGGCCGTATTCCTTGGCCTCGTGCAGGCGGTTCACGCGTGCGATGGCCTGAAGCAGGTTGTGCTCTTTCAGCGGCTTGTCGATGTACAGAACCGTGTTCCTCGGTTCGTCAAAGCCCGTCAGTAGCTTGTCCACCACGATAAGGATGTCCACGCCGTCGTCGGTGGCAAAGTCCTCGATGACGCGTTGCTCGTATTGCTTGTACTGTTCGGCGCTGGCGCTCTTGCCCACGGTTTTCTCGGCCCACTGCTGCACCTCCGGCAGCGCGGATTCGTCCACGTCCGAATGGCCTTCGCGGGAATCCGGCGGCGAGATGACCACCGCACTCGTGACCAGCCCCGTTGCGTCGAGATATTTCTTGTAGCGGACTGCGGAGAGCTTGGAATCTGCGGCGAGCTGGCCCTTGAGTCCCATGCCGAGGGGTTTGATGTGGTCCGAGAAATGGGTGGCAATGTCCCACGCGATGAGTTCAATGCGGTTCTCGGAGCCGTACACAGCGCCCTTGTTGGCGAATTTCTTTTTGAGGTCGGTCTTCTGCTCTTCGGTCAGCCGCGCCGTTATCTTGTCGAACCAGTTGTCAATGGCAGCCTCGTTCACGGCCAGCTCTGGGCGGCGCTCCTCGTAGAGCAGTGGCGTGACTGTCTTATCCTCCACGGCGCGCTGCATGGTGTAGGCGTGAATGATGGGGCCGAACTTGTTCTGCGTCTTGTCGTACTTGAGGAGCGGCGTTCCGGTAAAGGCGATGTACGCCGCATTCGGCAGCGCCTTGCGCATACGCTCGTGGGTTTCACCGCCGTGGCTGCGGTGGCCCTCGTCCACCAGCACGATGATCTTGTCGCTGGGGTTGTAGCACTCCGGCAGCTTGGACGCGGTGTTGAACTTGTCGATGATGGAAAAGATGATGCGGTCGTCGCCCTTGCCGATGCGCTGGGCGAGGTCACGCCCGGAACCCGCTCTTGCCCGTTCGCCTTCCTTCTTGGTGGCAACGGCAGAGCCGAACGCGCCGCCCGTGAGGAACGTTCTGGAGAGCTGTTTTTCAAGGTCAACGCGGTCCGTGACGATGATGACACGGCAGTCCCTAAGGTCCGGTTCCAGCAGAAGCGCCTTGCTGAGGAAGACCATGGTGAAGGACTTGCCGGAACCCGTGGTGTGCCAGATAACGCCGCCCTCGCGGCTTCCGGTCTTGTCCAGCTGCTTCACGCGCTCCAGCATGGCTCTGATGCCGAATGCCTGTTGATACCGCGCCACAATCTTGCCGACGCGCTTGTCGAAGAGGATGTAATACTGCACCAGCTTCAGCAGGCGGTCCTTTCGCAATAGGCTGACAAGCAGCTTGTCCTGCTGTGTGGGCAGGGCGTCGCCGGACCACAGCGATTCGAAGTAGTCCCGCATGGCCTTGGGGCGGTCCTGAAAAAGCGCGTCCTTGGCATCCGCTGAAAGCGGCGTGTTCTTGATGTTGTGGAAGGTGGCGTCGTCGAAGATTTCCTCGCGCCACGTGGCCCAGAACTTCTTGGGCGTCTTGGTTGTCGCGTAGCGTCCTTCGGTGTTGCTAATGGCTATGAGCAGTTGTGCATAGCAGAAGAGGTACGGAATTTCGTCGTTCTTCTGATTGCGGAGGGACTGGCTGATGCCTTCCTCCAGCATCGATTTGTTCGGATTGCCGGATTCAGGCCGCTTTGCCTCAATGACCACAAAAGGGATGCCGTTGACGAAGCACACAATGTCAGGGATGCGCCTATGCGTACCAGCCGAAGACAGCACGTCCATCTCTTCGGTGACGTGGAACAGGTTGTTTTCGGGGTGCTCCCAATCGATGATGGGGATGGTCGGCAGAACGGGCTTGCCGTCGATGAATTCCTTGACCGTGATGCCGAGGGTCAGCTTGTCGTAAATGCGCTCGTTGGCGGTCAGTAGCCCCTCGTGCAGCCCCGGCGATGACAGTTCGCGCGCAATATGCTCGATGGCATTGGGCGAAAGCGCGTGCTCCTTGCCGTCCCATTCAAAGCGCCGCGCCTGAAGCGAACGGATGAGTTCATCCTTCAGCAAAACCTCACGGTTCGTGCCGCGTTTGGTCAGGCACTGCGAGGGCGATATATACGTCCAGCCGAGATTCATGAGAACCTGCAAGGCCGGAATCTTGGCGCTGTATTCTTCCTTGGTTTCTGGGGTGTGGTGCATGATATGTCCTTACGCTGTTCCCCAGACATCTGCGGATACACTGTCGTAAAAATGGATTTCGATATTATTGTTGTGTTCAGCGATTAAATTGGCTCTTGTAATTATTGCTTTATTGCGATCTGAATTAGGGTCACCAAATAAACCAATGAATATCTTTTTTAGTTTTCCGCGTTCAATCGTTCTAAGGATATGCTCATCATTGGGTGACAGTGACATACCATGGATAAAGAGAACTCCACCGATATTCGTTAGGCTACGCAATGCCTTGTGCAGATAACCGCTATGTTCGATTTTATTCATTTTGCTTTCGGCACTTCCTTCTGACACGAAGAGAGGGAACAGCCCTTGATTTATGGCTCTACGAGATTGATCAACAAGGGCTTCATCAGTCCTTTTCCATGTATATTTTCGGAGTTCATGGCCTGCATCGAAAAGATGAAGCGCGCCGTGAAGATAGTATAAATTTTGATTTCGTGATTCTCCGTTGTTCCAAATAACGTATGATGTGTCTGGTTCGTAAGGATCACTACGAAAACCATCATCAAAATTTATTTTGTATTCTTCACCAAGCTCGTCATTACTTCCTTTCATTAGTGCCCAGTAGAGGAGAATGTCATAGTTAAGGGTGTAGATTTTTCCTTTGGCATCAATGAAGTTTTTTAAAAAGAGAATGCAGTGCTTATACTGCTCATCCATTATATCAAAAGGCCTTGCCGGATGTTTTCCAGCAATAGTCTCAATAAGTACCTCTTTGATGTGGTGGGCGTCCTCAGTCATCTTTTGAGGAGTCTGAGTGTCTTTGCTGTTGTAGCAGGGGAGCACGGTTGCCGCTTTTTCCAAAGCCCAGACGACTTCTTCAAAATCCATGGTTCCTAGCTGGCGAAACACTTGTTGAGCCGCAGGACATTGCTCGAAATTCGCTTCCGAAAAAAGCGAGTTGTAAGAAAATATGTCTGGCCGAAGCGCAATGCTGAAACCGTTGCCAACTAAAAGATGAATTCTCGCTGGATTTTTCCCAGTCATTGTGGCTTGAGCTTCGGCTATTGCATCATGGAACATCATAACGGACATCGTATTCCCCTTGCTACTAATTATTCAACATGAACTCGAGTCTTTCCTGTGAGCAGTTGCTGCATGAGTGCTTGTTTTTCTTTTTCAATTCTGTCTTTGTACTTTTCTAGCATGGTGATCTGTTGTGACTTCTTGTTTAGAATATTAGTGATGTGCTCTTGTTCCTCTATGGTTGGCGGTATTTTTATTTTGTTTTTAAGGAACAGTTTGAAGTTGAAAGTCATTTTTTCTATATGCACACCATAACTAGAAAGGTAGGCAAGGTGATAGAAATGTTTTGTTTTAGAAAGCCAATTTAAAAAATCAATCGCAAGTGTTGATCCTTTTTTTGCATTGAGTGCAATGTATGAGTCTGATATATGCATCCCGTCAAATTTAGACGTTACCAGTCCTGTAGCTCCATGAACGACCTGCATTTTGGAAATGAGAAAGTCGCCTTTTTTTGCGATATTCATTTTTTTTGTTAAAATTTTGTACCCGAGGAGTTCGTCTCTTAAAAAGAGGCCTTCAGATCTTCGCTTCACGCTTATAAGCTTGTAAATTGCGGAATCATCCCAATCAACTTTTCGTTTTACTTCGGAAACGACATCCCCCAGCCGAACCTCTTTCCACTCCCCACTGAACCCCGGCAGGCGTTTTTTGCCTGACAGCAGTTGCTGCATAAGCGCCTTTTTCTGCTGCTTGCTGTTTTCTATCAGCTTGTCCACGGTCTCTATCGCCTTGTCCCACGTGGACAGGATGCGGGCGATTTTCTTTTGTTCCGGGAGAGGGGGAATAAGGATAGGAATTTTTTCTAGAGATGCTTTGTTGAGTTTGAATCGACCTGCCCCTTGCCGAGATAAAAAGCTAAAAATATCTCTGTGCATGAAGTAGAAATAAAACCACTCGCGTGTAGCTCGGTCATTTCCTTCAATTATATGTGCGTGGTTATTAACTGTGCATTTGCCGTCCACTAAGAGTGTCATAGGCTGCGTTTTATATTTTAAAAAATGATCTCCATCTTCTCCTATGAGCACATAGTTGCCATCTTGTTCATAACTATCTATATAATCAAGCATTTTTGTCGGGCCATAATATGGATATGGCCCATGGGCTTCAGAGCGCACTTCCTGACTTATGGGTCTGCGAAGGTTGTTACGAATTATAAATGTGTTTCCAACACGTGATGCGCTCCAGCCTTTAGGAATAAACTCGATTTGACCTTGCATTAATTCAAGATCCGAGAGTTTTGACTCAGGCACCATAACCCCACCCCATCACAATATATTTCATCATCGTTGTATATCCTGTTCGCTACTTTCCGGCGCGTTTCAGCGCCTTCACCTGTCGGTCAAAGTCCGACTCGATGTGTTGCGTGCGATTGAATTTTTCGTATTCGGCATACGCCTTGGCTTCGGCCTGCTTGCGCGAGATGGAGCCGTAGCCTTCGAGAACTCGGTATTCGTTGAATTCCAGAAAACGGTTCACGCTGTCGGCAAATGACTCCATGGTGAAGCTCGTACGGTTTTCAAGTATGTTTTCAATATAGTCGAAGAAGCCGGAGACAGTGCGCTCCAGCCGTTTGATTTCCTCTTCGCTCAGGTAATTCTTGCCAATCACGACATCGGACTTCAGCACGCGGTCGTTCGGGGCATTCTTGTAGGTGGTCAGCCCCATCTGTGGCTTGGTCGCGTCTGCTCGGTCATGAATGATTTCCGAAGCGGTTTGTCCGGTGATGGCAAAATGGAACTTGTCCTGCACGTGGGCGTAGAACTTGCGCGTGGTTCCGGACTGCGGATCGTAGTCGATACTGCACTCCGCGAAGATGTCCGTAATCTGCTGATAGATGCGGCGCTCGCTGGCTCTGATGGAGCGGACGCGTTCCAGCAGTTCGCGGAAGAAGTCCTTACCGAAGTGCTGCCCGTTTTTCAGGCGTTCATCATCCAGCACAAAGCCCTTGATGATGAACTCTCTCAGCCGCTGCGTCGCCCAGATGCGAAATTGCGTGGCGCGGGAAGAGTTCACGCGATAGCCCACGGAGATAATGGCATCGAGGTTGAAGTGCTTCACCTGATAGGTTTTCCCGTCAGCGGCAGTTATTTCCAAAATGGAAACAACTGAATCCTCAACAAGTTCGCCGCTTTCGAAGATGTTGCTCAGGTGCTTGGAGATGGCGGGAACGCCAACACCGAACAGCTCGGCGATCTTCTTTTGCGGCAGCCAGATGGTCTCGCCGTGAAAGAGGCACTCCACCTTCACCTTGCCACTGGGCGCGGTGTAGAGCAGCAATTCCGATTCCCGGACTGAAGGCGGCAGGCTTTGCTCGTTGCTCATGGTCTGGCCTCTCTGTTCCGGCGTGTGTTTACGTTCCGTGTATTCATAGGAAATAAAACGTTAGCAGTGGTAACGGTTTCTGATGTAGTTGCTGTAAAAACTTCCCTTCGATGAAGCATTAAGGAAGCTTTGGAAAACGGAAAGAGGAACGCCGCAAAAGGTGTACGCTCTTGGGGAAGAAGTGAAGACGATTTCAAGCTGCATCGTGCCTTCATCGTAGCCGATGCTGTTGATTGCCTGTGATGATACGTAATGGCGGGTCATGTCACTTCCTCCTTGTTGTGCGATGCGGTCTGGCGCCCTCTATTTCCTAGCTACGGCAGTTCGTAGCCCAGTTCCTTCAGGTAGCCTTCCATCTCCACTTCGAGCTTGGCGAGGTTTGCTTTCAGTTCCTTGCGCTCTTTCAAAACGGCCTCAAGGTCGATTTCCTCTTCTTCCTCGAAGGTGTCCACGTAGCGGGGGATGTTCAGGTTGAAATCGTTTTCGCGGATTTCCTCAAGAGTGGCGAGGTAGGCGTATTTGTCCACGCTTTCGCGTGCCTTGGCGGTATCCAGAACCTTCTTGATGCCTTCGTCACGAAGGAAGTTCTGGTTCTTGCCGTCCTGATACTCGCGCGAGGCGTCGATGAAGAGAACGTTGTTGTCCTTCTTGTTCTTGCGGAACACGAGGATGGCGGCGGGGATGCCCGTACCGTAGAAGAGCTTTTCCGGCAGGCCGATGACCATATCGAGCAGGTTTTCCTCGATGAGCTGCTTGCGGATTTTGCCCTCGGCGGATGCGCGGAACAGAACGCCATGCGGAACGACAACGCCCATGCGTCCGGTTCCCGGCTTCAAGGTCTCGATCATGTGCAGGATGAACGCATAGTCGCCCTTGGTCTTGGGCGGAATGCCGCGACGGAAACGCCCGAAGGGGTCGCTGTCAGCGGCTTCCTGTCCCCACTTGGCAAGGGAGAAGGGCGGATTGGCCACCACTATGTCAAAGTGCTTGAGCTGGTCGTCACCGTCCAGCAATTGCGGATTGCGTAGAGTGTCGCCCCATTCGATGCGGTGATTGTCCTCGTCGTGCAGGAACATGTTCATTTTGGCGAGCGCCCATGTGGAGCCGATGGCTTCCTGTCCGTACAGGGCATATTTCCGGTTGCCGAAGCGGTCCTTGATGAGCTTGGCGCATTTCATCAAAAGGGATGCGGAGCCGCATGCGGGGTCGCAGATTTCATCGCCTTCCTGCGGATTCACAAGCTCCGCGATGAGTTGGGAGACCTCGGGCGGGGTGTAGAATTCGCCAGCTTTCTTGCCGGAAGAAGCGGCAAAGTGCTTGATGAGGAATTCGTAGGCGTTGCCGATGATGTCCAAATTGCCGATGCGCGAGGGACGCAGGTTCAATTCCGGCTTGCTGAAGTCCTCCAGCATGTGGCGCAGGATGTCGTTCTTCTGCTTGTCGTCGCCGAGCTTGGTGGAGTTGAAGCTGATGTCCTGAAAGACGTCGTTCAGCTTGCCCATGTTGGCTTCTTCAATGGCGTGCAGAGCTTTGTCGATGCGCTCGCCGTTGCCTGCCTCGAAGCGGCGGTCATACAGGGCATAGAAACTGGCATCCTTCGGGAGTACAAAGCGCTCGTTCTTCATCATTTCTTCGATGAGTTCGGGCGCGTCGCCGTATTCGGCCTTGTAGGTGTCGTAATTGTCCTGCCATACGTCGCTGATGTATTTCAGGAAGAGCATGGTCAGCACATAATCTTTATAGGCACTGGCATCGACCACGCCCCGGAACGTATCGCAGGCGTTCCATACGGCGTCGTTGACTTCTTTTTGACTTATGCGGGGGGTCATTAAATTACCTCGTTACAGGGGTGTCCCAAAACGGCAATCTGCTGCGTTGCTTCAAAAGAATCAAATCCTCGCGTATTGCCTATACGCGTCGGCCTTGATTCTTCTTTGCGCCTTGCATCTCACCATTTTTGAACATCCTGTATTGGTTTAGAATAGCTTATTAAAGGGGTTACCGGTTAAGTATCGTTGATGCCACGGCGCGAAGCTCCTGCTCGCGGTTGGCAATGAGTTTCCTGTAGGTCTCGGCTTCCTGCCGCGCTGCGGCGGCAAGGCGGACAACAGCTTGCTGTGTGCTTTCGGGCGGAACAACAAACGGCAGGTCCGCCAACACAGCCTTGCGGATGCTTCGCTGTACGGAGCCTTCTGCCGAAGCTTCGAAGTAGCGCTGTGCGGGAAGCTGGTTCATCTGCCACGCCACAAACGCAGGCAGGACGCCAGCACCGGACGCGACTCTCAGAAGCAGAAAATGGGGAGAGATGACGGCGGGAAATGGGACGGAATCGAGAAACACGGCAATGTTCCTGCTGCCACGGACCAGAAACAGAATATCCTGCGGCTGGAGCCAGTTCGGCTCACGCCGCCCGGCGGCCTCGGTCCGGACCAGCGAATACCATGCAACGGCTCCGTCGTCCTCAATGTCCTTCATCTGGACAGCTCTGGCCGTGCCATCGGCAACTTCCTCAATGCTCCCCCGAAAGGGATGGGCGGGGAGTATGCTGACGACATCGGACAGCTTCATAATTTTGTCTCCATTGGGCATGATGAAGACAGTATCTGATTGCCTAAGAAGGTCAAGCGAAAACAAGATTCATCATTGCAAATGATGCAAACAACACATATGAGGCGGCAGGCCAAGCCGCAATCCAGAGGTAATCCTCCCAATATTTCAGACTGTTAACAATAATACTCTGTTTCCAGAAAGATCCCCCAATAGACAACAAGAGTCGCCCCCCTAGCTAGCTCTCTCTGACGACAAAGCGCTAACAAAACAATTTCTGCGGCTGCAATTTTTTTTTCTACTAGGTAAAAAGGACCTTCTTCCCTATACTCATACCTTTTTCGAGCAAATTATTTTCCAATAAGGAGAGAGAGGAATGTCTTCTCAGGTTTTGGATTGGGGATCCTTTTGGCCAGGGATTGGTCCTGTACTCAGTTTTGATTTCAGCACGACAGAGGGGGTTACGGCGTCGTTCATTGGAGTCATCATCCTTGTTTTTCTAGGATTTTTGATTCCTTCGGTACTGATGGGTGTCTGCTACTACCGACGCGTCAGATTCTACCTGACAGGACTGGATGACGTTACAGAGGACAACGTCATCAACAAACGTCAGAGCCTCATCGACAGAGAAGAAGAAGGTATCGCCAACTCTTCAAAATGCATGCGGGTTGTTTCCGGGTCCATTTGGAAAGAGTTTGACGAAACCCTCATTGAGTACGACGGCAAACTCTATAACAACATTGACGCCGAACATTTCTTCAACGGCACAACTCTCGCCCGCCGTATCGTCAACTCTCGCCTCTTTCCAACCGGAGCCGCCATCCTTACCGGTGTTGGCGTCCTTGGCACATTCCTCGGTCTCCAGCTTGGCTTGACCGGCCTGAACCTCGACGGCGACGTTGCCAAAATTCAGGGAGAAATCCGCCTGCTCGCTCAGAGCGCTTCCGTAGCATTCGTAACGTCCGTGTGGGGCGTTGGAAGCAGTATTGTCCTGAATTTCCTTGAAAAATGGTTCCACGGCATCATCATGAGGCACATAAACACGCTTCAAAGCCGTGTTGACGACATCTTCCCCCGCTTCCCCGTCATGGGCGTCTTTGCGGACATTCGCTCCAACGGTCGTGAATCATGCGAAACCCTTGGCAGCCTCGCGGAACAAATCGGCAATCGTATGCAAGAGTCCATGGACTCTTTCTCAAAAGAAATGGCTGGCTCCATTGCCGAAAATATGTCCAAAGCCGCCAGCGACATTTCTACAGCCATTGGCACTACGCTCAAAGACACTATCGAAGAATCACTTGTGCCCTCCATTGCAGAAATGGCTCAAGTGTCAAAAGAACTTGCCGACAAACAGGCCAAAGGGTCTGAAGAAGCCATGGCAAACTTGCTTGAACAATTCATGACAGAAATGGGACGCGAAGGAGAGGGACAGCGCAATGCCATGCACAAAGCCGCAGAAGAAATCCGCGACGCAATGGACGGACTTACCGGCTCCATGTCCGACTTCTTCATGTCATTAAAAGAGCAACAGGCCGCCCTCAGCAAAGAGCAAGACGAACGATCCAAAACTCTCGAAGACTCCGTCAAAAACCTCGTCGCCCATCAGGGCGATGCGTTGGAGCAGACCAACCAAAAAATCGCAGACATGCTCCAGACATTCGCAACAGCAATGGGACAGGAGCAGTCACGTCAGGCGGAATCGCTTTCCTCTGCGTCTGGTGACGTCCGCGAAGCGATTTCAGAGATGTCGGACGGAATGCGTACGTTCTTCGAAGCGCTTGAGGGCCGTCAGGAATCCATGATGGCAGAACAAGACGAACGGACCCGCGCGCTCGAATCTGTCGTTCAAAGCCTCCTCAATCAGCAAAATGAAACGCAAAACGAGGCAAACCAACAGGTTGCCCAGATGCTCCATGACTTCCTTGAAGGAATGGGAAGTGCTCAGGAAAAACAGGCGGGGTCACTTGGCGAAGCTTCCGAAACCGTGCAGGAAGCCCTGCTCGACATGGGCGGTCAGCTCACAACATTCCTCCAGACTCTCAACAGCTCACAGACGTCCTTAACCGAAGAACAGGACAGCAGGCATCAGGTTCTCACCAAGCAAATAAACGACATCATGGAGCAGCAGTCCGTTGCGCTTGAATACGTCGATAACACTATTGAGAACCACGTAAAAGCCACGAACAGCCTGCTCGAGCAGGGAGCGGCTCTCCAGAATCATATTGACGGAAGCCGTTCGGCCATGGACTCCACCGTCGCCCGCATGAACAAGACCAGCGACGCCTTCGCTACCGCGACATCAAACCTCAAGATGCTTGGCGCGGAGATCGGCCAATCGGTCAAGCACGCCTCCGAAAGCATTGCCCAAAGCACCTCTCTCGCAAACAGTCTGTTCAGCGAAAATGCCACGGTTGCCCGCAATATCGAAAAGACGCTCGCTTCTCTCCAAGATCTCAAAACCAGCGTTGAAAACACAATGCAGACACTCGACAACGCGACAACAAATACGCGGGAAGGATTTACTGAACTTGCTGAGCACTATGGGCATCTTCAGGAAACCATGGAAGCCCACGTCGAAGAACTCGACAAGCAGGTTACACGTCTGCTCAAGGACTACGGTGACTACGTATCTGGTCAGGTCAATGACCGCATGAGCCAATGGGACTCACAGACCCAAAATTTCTGTTTGAGCATGGAGCAGGCCGTTGAAGCCATTGGTGAAGTGGTTGAAAATATTGAGATGCGCACTCCTAGAGCGTAACGAGGCTTCTAAATGAGTTTCTACCCAACACCACGCCGCGCTTCTGCTCCACAAGAAGGCGACAACCCATACTGGATGTCCTTTTCAGATATCATGGCAGGCCTGCTTGTCATCTTCATCCTTGCTTGCGCCACCCTGCTCCTTCGCCTTGCGCAGATGGAAGACAAGGTCTCTCAAAATATCGAAGAGCTGAAGCAGGCCAGCAAAGCCCGCTCAGACATACTCACGGAAATCATACAGGAGCTCAAACAGCAGGGAATCAACGTCGAGATCTCGGACAACGACTCCGTTCTCCGCATCCCAGAACAGGCTTTCCACTTCAAAACTGGGCGATACTCCATTGAGCCGGAACACAAGAAGACCGCCGAAGAAATCGGAGAGGCGCTCTTTCAGGCAATCACCCGCGAAAATCGCTGGAAATATCTGGAGACAGTCTTCGTCGAAGGGCACACAGACAGCCGCAGTGCACGAAGTTACCGGATGGGCAATTGGGAACTGTCCGCGCTCAGGGCCATCTCGCTCTGGAAATTCTGGATTGAGAACACACCATACGGGCAGGCCCTCAAAGACCTGAGAAACAGACAAGGCAAACTGCTGTTTTCCGTCAGTGGATATTCGGCCACCCGCCGCATCGCCGAGGTCGAGGACTCTGCCGAAGCCATGCGCAAAAACCGCCGTATCGACATCAGGTTCACGACGAGGCAGCCTTCGCTGATGGAACTGCATAAGGTAAGCGCCCCCCTTTACGGAGATGAATAATGCACAAAATTCGCCTCCCACAACTAACGCTCGATCTTCCAAAAATCGCGACAGAAGAAAGCCGTGCATTCTTTGAAAGCCTAACGCGCGATCTGGAGCACTATTGCAAAAAGGCCGGAAAAAACTCCGGCGCGTACCGTGAAAGGCGGAACAAGCTTCTCCATGTTGGCCTCGCTGGCAACGACATCACTGCCCTCTTCGATGGACCGGCTTACATCCGCCCGCTTGTCGACCTGTGGACAAATGAGCCTACGTTCCTGAGGGCCACTCCGCCGAATACGCGAATTATCAATGCTCTCGAACAGGTCATCAAGAGAACACCCAACAAACGCGTTGGGCGTCTTGCCCTACGTGAAATCTTCCAGCTGTTCTTCCAGCACTTTGACCAAATGGGCGAAGGACTTGAGGCCTACTGCAAATTCGCAAAAGGCCAAATCAAGAGATTCCCCCCGGACCAGCTCATGTTTGGCATGGATAAACTTCTACTCAATGCAAACAGAATCATCAGCCCCGAAGGGCACAGATGGCTCGTTCGCGAAACAGGCAAGACGGGCAGGACTCTCCCTGCTTCGGCGGACCGACTCGGCATTCCGACCACCCAGTCGCGCTTTTATGATGCCAGCCAGAATATATACTACCTAGAACGCATCAAAGGGCTTACAGCCAATGAGGAAGATGACATCCTCTACGAGGTCCGTAACGCCAAGGTTCACAGGGCGCCATATCAAGATAACCTCATGATTGGACACCCCATCGTTGAGACGCTCATTGACAAACTTTCACGTGCAGGATTTGAACCTTCCGACCTTTGGCTCAAAACAATCCTCGCCATCGCAGGCGACCCGCGCGTCCCGTTCAGCCATCAAAACTTCCGCCAATGGTGGAGCAAATTCGGGAAACACCGTATTGCACTGATGCGCAGTTGGCTGTCAAAAATGGACATGGAACTCTTCCTCGACATCGTCAAAGAATTTTCCGAACGCAAAGGCGGTGAAGATATGCGGAGGATGTTTCCGAAACGCAAAAAATTCCTTGAAGGGCTTTTCAAAAACAAGCTCGTTCAGGACGCTCAACTCTTCCTCGGACTACAGCCAGAAGAATATCTCAAAAGCAGATTCACTAAAGATGAGCAGCCTCCCCACTTCATAAGACTTTCAGGAAGCAACTCCAATAAATTGACTGTCTTTTATTTCCGCATGGGGGATGTTCATCTCATTGAAGGCACCCATTCGTTTGCCCTCACTATCGCAGATAAACTCCCAGACGAATGCCCGGCCGGAAAATACGAAAAGACATATGCATACTCTCGCCCTCTCGGCATAGGCCTTCAGGAAAACTACGAGGACCAATTCGGAATAAGCGACAACTTCGCGCGCATTATCCACAACGGCAACTGGCCACGCAAAGCCTACAAACAGCTCAAACGCCTCGGCATCACAATCAATCCATCTGACATCATGGAACGCGAAGACTACGTCCGGATGATACGATCATGAAATTACAAAAATTCATAAGCTCCATCTTCTCCAAACCCAACGCAGAACAATACCATATTGAGCCTTCAGGTTATGGCATCCGCTTCCATTCGCTGAAGCACGAAGAGTGCACAAAAGGAAGCGCTCCCGATGCACTCCAATTTCAATACGTCACGCTTCAGATGCTCTGCGAACAAGGTGAAGCTGAACCTGTCACCAATGGATTCTTCCTTCCTGATGATGTCGCGACGCGCCTTGCGCCAGATGACAGAATGCTCCTTGGCCTTCCTGAACCATGGCCCGGTCGCTTTGAGCTTGAGATCCGTGGCCAAAGCTACTCTCCATCATTTCGTCTAGAACTCATCCTCGTCCGCCCTAATCAGCAACGGACAAAGCACTACCGTTTGGCAGGTCCACTCCTCATTCTTGGCGAAGACGAAGAGTATCTGCCTGACGAATCGCAGTACGCCGCACTGTTTTCCATTCAAAAGCATGGAGCACTATCCGAGGATAACAAGACCGAAGGTGCTAACCTTGCGGCGGTCTACGCGCTCCAGCAGGCAAAAGCTGGCGGGATCCATATTGACCTGAGACATTTCGACGATACCGCCATTCAGCAGCCAGACAAAGTCAGCATATCCATTGTGGAAGACCCAGACGGAAGCCTGCGCCTTATCCCCGACTTTGGGCTGGGTGACGCGCCTAATGACATTGAGGAGCGTCTTGGCCAACTGGAAGGAGCCGATAATACAGCCCTGAGAATTGGCAAACGAATTGTCCTACTGGATGAAAAGCGCATGGAAGGCGTTCAGGAGGTGCTATCAAACAGGCAAATTCCTGCCGCCGAAAAGCTTCAGTTCCTCAAAGAGCCCACAGCTTTCATCAACGCCAGTCTTGTTGACCTTGATGAAAATCCTTCTATCAGGGTGCATGGAGCAGAAGTCTTCCAAAAGGCGTATTTCGGTGAAAACGACGCGCAAACCATGACGTGGTTTGGAGACCCCGACAGCGAACCCGATGTTTTTACGCTTTCGGATGCGGGCAACTTCATAAAAGACCGAGAGGAATTCGCAGAGCTTACAAAGCAGGTTGAACTAGCGACGTCAAAAGGCGACACATCCGTTTCATTCAAAGATAAAACCATTCTCCTGCCTGCAAACAAGGAAGAGCTAAGCGACACTCTCGCTGTACTTGGCAAAACCATTTCTGACGTCGATGAGAAGGCCCCCCGCCCAGCTAAACCCGCCTCGCACAAAGAACCGAACGAGTCGCAGTCAGGGCCAAACATCACGGTCAAGATTGACCTCAACGATGAGGACGTCGCAGACGGCTTTCTCACTCTTACAGCAGGAAAACGTCAACTTTATTCTGGCCCGATTTGCGGTAACGGGTGCAAATACAAGCCGTTCAACTATCAGCGGGAAGGGATTTGCTGGCTACTTAGCCTCGCGTGTGAAGCCCTCGCCTTTCCAGAGCGGAATCGCTTCGCAGGCGCATTGCTTGCGGATGACATGGGCCTTGGCAAAACCTTCATGACCCTTGCAGCGCTTCAGGTCTACCAAGCTATCATTCGGGAGCAGAGCAAGCCAAAGCCCACGCTCGTCGTTGCCCCGGTTGTCCTTCTGGAAAACTGGTACCAAGAAGTTGAAAATGTCTTCGAGAACAGCCCGTTCGAGGATATCGTCATCCTGCAAGCCAATGCTGATTTGCCAAGGTACAAACAAAATGGTGCCGGACGCGAAACCACAGCTCATCAACCTCAAGATGGGGCAGAGACGGCAATTCGCTATTCGCTGAAAGTCGGTAAGGGATTTGGCAATCTTCGTCTGGACATGCCCGGACGTCTCGTCCTTACCAACTACGACACCCTTCGTGATTATCAATTCTCAATGAGCAGGGTTGACTGGGGGATGGTCATCTTTGACGAAGCTCAAGACATCAAGAATCCTAACGCCATGAAATCCCGCGCAGCAAAAGCGCTCAAAGCAGACTTCCGACTTGCGGTCACCGGCACCCCTGTCGAGAATAGCTTGCGGGACTTTTGGTCCATCTTCGACACCGTCAGCCCAGGCTTCCTTGGATCATACAAGGAGTTCAACAAGACCTACATTTCGCCAATCAACAGGGCGGCCACAACAGAAAAGGATGCCACCCGCGTGGCAGTTGGCAAGCAGCTTTACCAGCACGTTGGAGAGTTGATGCTCCGGCGAAACAAGGAAGGCTCACTGGACGGCCTGCCGCAAAAAATCATCCATGATGGCGGTGAGGATAAAAGCTACTGCGTCATGATGAACGGTATTCAGCAAGAACGCTATGACGCGGTCATTGCAAGCGTTTCCGCTGCCAAGGCTTCCGGCGATACCCAAAAAATCCAGCAGGCAATTCTGCCCGGCCTACGACGCCTGCGCGACGTATCGCTTCACCCGGACCTTCTCGATGGTGGAACGCCTGAGGCTTCATCATCCAACGCCCAGAAAGCGAAAAACTCACTTCTCAAATCCGAAAAGCTCAAACTCATGCTGAGCATTCTGGAAGAGATCAAAGCGCGGGATGAAAAGGTCATCATTTTTGCCATCAACAAAAAGCTCCAAAAAGCCTTGGCTATCAACCTCAAGGCCATATACGGCGTTGAAATTGAAGTCGTTAACGGCGAGACGAAATCCGTTGCGTCACGCTCAGGAAAAGGTGCGTCCACACGCAAACAGCTCATCGACGGATTCCAATCCAAACCCGGCTTTGGGATTATAATCATGTCCCCTCTTGCCGCAGGTGTTGGCCTCACCGTGGTTGGGGCAAACAACGTCATCCACCTGGAACGGCATTGGAACCCAGCCAAAGAGGCGCAGGCAACCGACAGAGTCTACCGCATCGGCGCGACAAAGGATGTTCACGTCTATATCCCGGTTCTCGCCCACCCGAGCCTTAAATCGTTCGACAGCAACCTCCAGCAACTCCTTGCGGCCAAAACCCAGCTCAAAGATGCCGTCATAAGCCCAACAGAAATCGCCCCTGAAGATTTCGACACGGAAGGCATGTTCGGCTCCCAAATTCCAACAGACGCCCCCATCACGGCAGACTGGCTGGACACCATAGACTGGGCGCTCTTCGAAGCTCTCACTGCAGAGCTCGCAGCCAAGGAATTCGGCGGTGCAAGCTACCTTACACCTGCCTCAGGAGACTTCGGGGCCGACGTCGTGACAATTTCAGAACGTGCCAACGTCCTCATCCAGTGCAAATGCACAAAAAATGCACTTGATGATGCAAAGATCGCTCTAGAACCGTACAACGCACGCCCTGAATATGAAGCGCGGCTCAACAAAAAATTCGACAAACTCATCCTGTGCACAAACACAGACTGCATCAGTAAAAAGGTTTACCAGAAGGCTGAGAGATACGGTGTTGAGATTTGGGGGAAAGAAAAGATCACGACTCTGCTTCGCGGAGAGAAGATGAGATATGCTGACGTCTCAGCACGGCTGACAGCTGAGGTGCTTCATATTTGAAGTAACGTTTTCGATTAGACTGCATGTAAGCCTTTCTGAGAAAAACGTTAATAAGAAAAGCCATATACGGTAGACCAACAACGCTCAAACACCACAGCACGACTCAAATCGCAACTACAAGCCCCGCATCACACCGGGGCTTTTACTGATCCTGCCACACAAAAGGCCCTCCACTTCGTGAACAGCTGACCATTACTAATCATCTAGAAAAATGACCAAAAATCGACACCCTAACCGCCAAAGCCCAACACGCCATCACCCTCCTCAAAGAACGCCGCACCGCCCTCATTTCCGCCGCAGTCACGGGCAAATCAACGTTCGGGACTGGGGCGCGATTTTACCGTACGGGAAGATGTGTTGACTTTCATACCAATGAACGTATCGTTCCCGTACGGGAGAATATTCATGACCGACGACAAAAAGACCTCAGCAGCCAACCAGCCTGATAAGGACGAGCTCAAGGCCATGCTCAACGACCGCCCCCAAACCGAGAGGGCGGGTGGTCTCGTTAAAGCAGGGCTGCTCTTTGGCGGGGCGCTCCTCTTTGCAAACGCCCGGAACAAACAGCACAACAGGTCGCGCCCCCTTTTTGCATCCGGCACGGTCGATAACGTCGCCTCCCTCGGAAAAGCCGCATGGCAGCGCCGCAAAGACCTCGGCCTGACGCAGGAAAAGCTTGCTCAAAAAAGCGGCGTCGGCGTGCGCTTTATTTCCGAGTTCGAAAACGGCAAATCCACCGCCGAAATCGCCAAAGTCTTCCAGCTTCTCGACGCCCTGAACTTGCAAATAACCATCGACACCAGAAGTTAACCCATGCAGGACTCACTGAACGTCTGGTTTGAAACAAAGCACGTCGGCACCATCGCACGGCGAGGCAAAGTCCATATGGTCTTTGCCTACGCCCCCGAGTGGCTCGGCTCCGGCTTTCCCCTGTCCCTCAGCTTGCCTCTTCAAGGCGCTCCGTTCAGCGAGGACATCACACGCGCCTTTTTCGACAACCTCCTCCCGGAAGAAAAGGCGCGCGAGTTCGCCGGAAAGAACCTGCGGGTCTCCCCAAAGAACCCTTATGGCCTGCTCCATGAACTTGGTGCGGAATGCGCTGGAGCGCTCTCTATTCTGCCCGAAGGCGAAACGCCTGACGCCCCGTCAACGCCCAAGCTCCAAAAGCTCGACCTCGCCACCTTTGGTGAAATCATCCGGCAAGTACCGACCCGGCCCCTCCTCGCCGGTGAAAAAGGGATGCGCCTTTCCCTTGCTGGCGCACAGGCCAAGCTCCCACTTGTCGTTGACGGCAAACACTTCTACCTATCGCTTAACGGCTCACCGAGTACCCATCTCATCAAGCCCGCCGTTCCCGACCTGCCGGAGTCCGTCGAGAACGAAGCATTCTGCATGTTTCTCGCACGTGTCGTGCACCTCAACCCAGCACGCTCGTTTATCACAGACACCCGCCCCCGCGCCTATGTTGTTGAACGGTATGACCGGGCCATTGAAGACGACCATGTACGGCGCATCCATCAGGAAGATTTTTGTCAGGCACTCGGCGTCCCTCCGGAGATCAAATACGAGAATGAAGGCGGCCCCGGCTTTGCCGACTGCTTCCACCTTATCGACCATTGCCGTGAGCCTCACCATGACAAAATCTTGCTCTTTCAGTGGGCTGTCTTCAACTTCATCATCGGCAATGCGGACGGCCACGCTAAAAACCTCTCCCTCCTCTACGACGCTCCGCCCAAGCCGCGCCTTGCCCCCTTTTACGACCTGATGTCCACCGCCGTGTACGAAGGGCTGACCACGCGCCTCTCCATGCGAATCGGCAAACAGAAAGACCCAGCTTATATCATGCGCAGGCACTGGGAGCGCCTCGGCGCGCTTGCGGGATGGAAGCCGGAAATCACTATACAGATTCTTCGTGATATGACGGACCAGACGGCATCCATGGCGGACTTCGCCGCTGACGTCTTCTGCGAGGAGTACGGCGAGTCCCCCACTGTTCGCCGCATTTGCACAGTGATTGCCAAGAGGGCCAACCACATCCTCAGTAGCATCAACGCCTGATTTTCGCCCCGTCCATATTGAGCTTCGCGTACTATTGTAGTATCGCGTGTGTCCGTTATTCCCAGTATTTCAGGAATCTCGACACATGCCCGCCCCGCGCGAAAAGCTGTTCCAGCAGGATATCATTGAGGCCCTGACCGCCAGCGGCTGGCAGGTTGGCTCGTCAAACCGATACGACGCCGAGCACACCCTCTCCCCCGACATGTAACCCAGAAGTGGTCCCGTTTGTTCGGACCACTTCTGATGCGCCGGCTCAACGAATCAATGTCGCGCCATTTCTCCATGCCGAATCACATCGATCGATTTCGAAAAAATCTTACTTTTCAGAATCACGATTTTGTAAGCGGGACCAAGGCTCCAAAGAAGCGCGCAGTAGCATCGTTTCGCCAGTGTTACAGGCTGGCGAGGAGTTCGGTCATGAGTTCGGAGGGGAAGAATGCTTTTTTGTAATTTTTGGAGTTACAGGGCATTTCGTTGAGTATTCGGGTCAGTGTCCAGAGTTCTTCATTGTTTTCTGGTAGCCGACCGAGGAGGTGGAGTTGGCCTTCGAGGCAGAAGGCCATATCGTTCATCGTGCCGAGGACGCTCCGGTTATGTGTTTTGCCCAATGTTACTGGCCCGAGGGCTAGGAGCGCCTTTGCGACGTCGTCTGGCGCAAAGCCCAAACGAGTGAGTTCAGCCTTGAAGTTCTCGCGAAAGAGGCGTTCGAAGTCCTGGAACTCCGTCTCATTCATTACGGGAAAGATAACGGCAAAGCGGGTGGCATCGTTGACCAGCAGCACGAACTTGCGGTCATAAAAGGAGTACAGATTGGCATGCCAGCCATGGAGGCCCGTTCCTAGGGGGGCCTCTTCCTGTGTCAGCCGCCCCTCAAGCTCTTTAGCGAGCTTTTGAGTACATCCGATATACGCCACAGATTCTCCCTTTGCCTTTCCTCTTAATTCCTCATGTCCTCCCCTCTAGAGAGCACGAGCTCTTCCACAACCTCCGGACATCCCGAACTTCATCACGCCTGCTCAAGGCCTGATGCTAAGGTATAGCCCGCACCGGTACGGACGTCTCTTTTGAGTTCTCCGGCTCCGCGTACCTCGGAGCGCATTCGGTCACAACCCATACCGGTACGGATGTCTCTTTTGAGTACTACGTCGATATGGCTACGTACGAGCAGAATGTCACAACCCATACCGGTACGGATGTCTCTTTTGAGAGTGCATTCGCTTACGAGGCCGCGTTGCCGAGGTCACAACCCATACCGGTACGGACGTCTCTTTTGAGACCAGTAAAAATTTACCCTAGAATTCAAGTCTGTTGCAAGCTGGTGTCTGTGGACGTCCTCATTTTGGTGGCTCTTTTGGACGTTTTCCACAGACGTCCAAAAATGTTCTAGGTCGTCTCTTTTTTTAGGCAATACTTCCAAGGGATTACAACTCTGCTTCTCCGCACTTTCCACAGGACCTCCACGCAAAACGCCCTGCCCCGACCCAGAAAAAGAGTCTCCCACAAGCAGCCCGTCAGGACTGCACTTTCTCAGATATTTTTACACGCGCCTTGGGCGTGCATCGGCGTGCCGCATGTGTAGACCTCAAGCCCTGCGCCGCCGACCCAGCGTTTCACCGCGCCGACTTGGGCCGCGAGCAGGTCGCCGAGGGTGTGGTCATCCAGTGCCATCTGGACGCGTCGCTCCCGCTCGAAGGCTTCCACAACCTTGGCGAATCCACGCCGCGTCAGGCGGTGGCGTCCCGCCTTGGAGCACTCAAAGTCGTCGCGTCGTATCTCCTGTTTATTCACCATTCGTAGGGCCAGACGGTCCATGCGGAAACGAAATGGCTCTTGCAAGTCGCATACGAGGGATTCGAAGTTGTCCTTGTGGCTGTGCAGAAATCCCAAATAGGGATTCAGCCCCTGAGCGCGCACCAGAAGGTTCAACCGTGCGAAAAGCTGCATATACAGGCAATCAAGCAGCGTGTTCCACCTGTCGGCCTTGGCTTTCGGCTCACGTTTACGGCTTGCAAACCCGCCCTCCGAACGCGCATCCGAAACAAGCGATTGAATGAGCGAAAAGCACAGGCGCGCCCCTTCACCCTCGTATCCCCGCAATTCTGCAACACCTTGCGCGTTCCGCACTCGCTGGAGCACGTCCGCAAGGGGAGCACAATGCTGCGCAGGAACAGCCCTCCCCCTCAGCCACTGCAAGGCATTGGCAAGCTTTGCTGTCACAAAATCCCGTGCAGCGTGCGCCAACTCCGCACCAGAAGCTCTTTCAAAGCGTAGCAAGTGCCGTCCGGCAACGTGGTAATGCCGCTTGGAATCCGGTTGAACAGTCCCAACATAATGCCCCGCAGCAGAGCAAAACGTTATGGGTATATTCTCCGACACGCACTTTTGCACCAACCGCGCGGACAGAGAGTTATTCCCCTGCATGACAATGTTTTCCACTCTGGCAAGAGGCACCCGCGCCAAGTCCGTCTCCCCCTTCCTCACGCAGAGTGCATCATGGTCCACGCCGACAAAGGCATAGCGGTTGGTCACGGTCACGGTGCGCCGAAGAGGCGCCTCCCCTTCCAGCTCATCGTCCAGCCCAAGGCCATATGTCCGCCCGAGAAACGAAAATCCTTGTGCACTGGTGACAACCTGCGCACGCTCCATGTTCAGACGCAGCCCAAGCCTCGCGAGGATGTCGCACAGCGCCGCCCGCGCTGATTCAGCCTCCGCGGCAGAACGCGCCAACACAATAAGCCGGTCCGCGTAACGGGCCAGCCGATAGCCCTGCGCCTCCATATGCTCATCAAGCGTATCGAGGTACAGGTTCGCCAAAAGCGGAGTAAGCGCATTTCCCTGCGCAAGCCCGGCCGATGCACTCTCCACACGCCCCTGCCGGGCAACAGGGCACTCAACACAGGCCCGAACAGCCGCCAATGTCTGCCTGTCCGAATCGGGCAGTGCGGCCGCCAGCATCCGAAAAAGGTGCTCATGCGGAATCTCGTCCCAAAAGGACTGAATGTCCGCCTCCAACGCATGCGAGTAGCCCTCACGAACGGCCTGCATCACCATACGCCGTCCCGTCTCGCGCGAGCGCCCCTTGCGGTGCCCGACGCTCGCGTCCTCGAACATTTTTTCGAGCACCGGGGCAAGCAGCGTGTGGAGCAGATGCTGTACGGCGACATCCTTGGCATCAAAGCTCCAGAGCCAGCGCACGGCCCCGGACGTTGTCGGCACCTCTGTGATCGTGGCGGGAACAGGCTCATAGCACCCGTCCCAAATATCTTCGCAGACCTGAGCCACGGCGCTACGCACGCTTCCGAAATCATGCTCCAGCTCGTTGGCGCGGTCCGACTCGCGCTGCATACGGTCGGCGACCTGTTCCTGAAAGCGCTGCTCAGTCAACACGGTGTCGAAGTAAGGCTGCCCCTGCGCAACGCGATAACAGCCCATCCCAGCCGCAAGCCGCCGCCCTATATGTAGCCGTTCCCCGGCCAGCACCAACGGCAAAACGGCTTCGATGTCTCCTTTGATGTACAGGGGGCCAACCATGCCGTGAACATATTGCACGCCACGCCCAGACCGCGAGGGGTGTTTGTGCTGCTCGTAATTCCAATAATACGGCAAAAGCTCCAGACCACTGGACAGAGCCACTTGATCAACCGAAACCGCGCCGTAAAACCGTTCAATCCTCCGACACAGTGCGCCGACAAATTCCCTGGGGGACAACAGCCACCGACGCTTTGCATTTTTAGGCTTAAAGGGGAACGGAGTCAGGAAATCAAGGCAAACCTCCTTCGGCGTCCCCGCCCAGTGCCGAAATGCCTCCACGCGGTCCGTCAGGGCCTCTGCCCACATTGTGGGAGCCCCCTGAATCCGAAAGTTGTTCCGAGGGTCAGCCAAGTGCGCCTGAAGGGCCGCCGTAAAGGCCCCAACCTCCGCCTCGCTTGCGCGGGGGAAAATGACTTCCAAATGATAAAGCCCTCCCCTTGCCATACGCGAAGGGAGGGCCTGACCCACGGGGTGGAAAAAGTACGGCGTATCAATTCCGCCGCGCCGTGCGGCGTGCTTGCATACCGCATCAAGGATAGACAAAGGATGTTGGCGGGCAAACACATTTCGCGTGTTGACCAGCGTCACGTCCAGCACGCGCCACATCACATCGGGCAGAGCGTTCATATCACCACAGAATACGAATCAATTAGTTGCGGCGGCACCTCTCCGAGGTCGTCCCCGTACTCGCGAGGGGCGAGGCGATACACACTCACACCCCGTCGCCAACTCCAACGCCTCCAGCCGCGCGCACAGCCGCTGCTTGCCGGAAACGCTCAACACACACTCCCCTGCACCCGTTCCCCAAAGCCTTCAAACACCTTGGACACCCGGTGCCGCTCCTTATCGTCGGAAACACCGTAGGCAACGACATAAGCGCTGATGTTCGGCATAGGGCGTCACCTTTGGCGTCGGGAAGTTACGTTGCAGGTTGAAGAGAGACGGGCCGACACCGGGGGCTCGTTTGAGCCATGGAAGCCGCTGTGAAGTGTCGCTCTAAGCAATCAGGACCCGAATCGGTACGGACATCTCGTTTGAGTCATGCCCGAGATGGACAACATGATCATCAAGTCACAACCCATACCGGTACGGACATCTCGTTTGAGTACCATGCAAGTAGTGTTCAATCACACTGCTCAGTCACAACCCATACCGGTACGGACATCTCATTTGAGATTATAGAGCTGGTGTTAACTACTTAGTGTTAAGTCACAACCCATACCGGTACGGACATCTCATTTGAGTAGCGCGGCGCGTCAACAAACGCGGCAGGGGGTCACAACCCATACCGGTACGGACATCTCATTTGAGATTGTCCTATAATTACCCTATAATTCAGGGCAGTTGCAAGAGCATTTTTCTGGACGTCTTCATTTTCACTCCCTCCCGCACAGTTTTTCACAGACGTCCACAAATGGCCTAGGTCTGTGGAAAACAGAACCCAGTCAAATCAAGACCTTCGCAAAACTCAAAACGGACTTTTCCACAACCGCAAAGCTCACCAAACGAGTTTTCGACCCAGACGAACACAACGCCCAGAACGCCCCTGCACAAAAGGTTTTTCGCCGAAAAAAGTGGGGCAGGAGACCGGGGAGCCCCGACGCCCCGCACCCCATCATCATGTCCGGCTCGGCCCTTCCGGGGTAAGGTAAACCTCGGGCTTGATTTTGACGCCAACCGTGCTGCCTCCCTCGGCCGAATCGAACTCTACCTACGATGTCACTGTCTTCCTCGCCGAATGATGCTCAGAATTCTGAGGCCGCAAGGACATCGTTACCGTATATATCTTCCGCCGATTCTGCATCTCCACTTCGTCGACAACAGCATAATCAACCTGCAACGGAAGATTCGTATCGTTATTCCGAGACTTTCCATACTGCTGAGCAAGCGAACGGATATCAGCCTCGCATACCACAGGGATAGGGTTTCCATTCGTCCCAAGATGCTTTATCTCTGCGCCGCGCCGTCTGAAATGGACGTTCATATACTTTGGAAAGGAATCAATCCATTGCCCCCGAACATTGACATATGCGAATGCCATATTCGTTAAAATAACAAAAAATGATAAATAGAAAGAAATGGAATCTATAGACTCCAAAAAGCCTACGTCACGAGACAAAAGTGCGTATTCCATCCTCATCACCGCAGCAAAGACCACTGCAACAACGACACCTATCGCAGTCAAATATCTCTTCCAAATAAATTCAGAAAAACTTTCCCCCTTCTTCAACGCACTCACTTTCCCCCCTCTTCTACTCTCTCCAACGCAAACCGCCCAAACCCAGACGATGTCTTTGCGCCTATACCATACTGCTCAAGACTGTCTTGCAGTTCATCACAAAGCGCTTTCTCCACAACATCATCCTGTCGTGGCAACAACAGGTCAATGCGAAAAGCCTGCCCCGACTCAACCGTCAGGAATTGGATAGGCACAGGGTCGTACCAGTCTGCTGGCGGATTCTCGCCCCTCTCCAACTCCTCGTCACTCGCCCCATAATATGCCCCATAATGCGGCGTCATCACGTCCATGGCGAGCTGAACGCTTTTCCCGGTGGGAATCACATCCATGAACACAATCTCACCCATCTGGCCCGCAGTGCCAAAGAGGGCATCAAGACGCGCCTTACCTTCCTCAGTGTCTCCCCACCCGCACCAATCCGCCAACCATGCCCGAAGCATCCCCTTGAGCGAACTCCCCGGAATGTAGGGCACGCCATACGGCCGCATCCACGAAAACCCATTTTCCTTCGGATGCGGCAGCCCCATACCCGTTACAAAGCGCGAGGTGGTCGTTGCCGTAAAAGACAACGCCTGACACCCTGCCCGCTTCCGCCACCGCGCCACAAGCGCTTTCCGACGCTCCTCAAGGCCGCCGGGGACGGGGACTGAGGGGTGCAAGAAATCCGCCTCAACTCCCCCATCCCAATACCCTTTGGCATTCGCCACAAACGCGAACAACGTATCGTGAAGGAGCGAATTAAACGCAAAGTGCGACTTTCTGCCAAGATACGTCTCAAGCTGTGAGTAAAACACCTTTTCTATGCTTAACGCGTCATTTGCCATTTACTCACCCCCATCCCCATCTTTCGGATTGGGGAGCATTGCGACCGCGTACTTTGAAAGCCACTCCAAGAGCGCAACGACTTCAACTCGCATAAGGTTGTATGTTTTTCGCGGAGATGCATTTACTCTGAGGAAAAACTGCTGAGCACTGCGCGCCTCATCAATCTCCACAAGCGCACACCTGCCAATCCACTGAATCACATGGCTCAGGAGCAAGCGGGCACCATCATCTCCATTGTTCCGCTCACCTCTGGCGTAGAGTGTTGCCAGCGATTGCCCGAGGCCGCTCATGATGACCGAAGGCCCCAAGCTACGTACAGCCGTACGGTATTTTGTCTTGACGGCATCCGACTGATTGTCATTGATATCCTTCACACAGCCAAGCGCATACGCCGCACGCTTCTGCTCATACAACTGTTCCATTACTCGCCACCCGCGCACTTCATATTAAACCACCCCTGTCCGACAGTCGCGTTTCCGCCAACCTGCACATAGGGATTCACCTCAAACTGAGAAACAAAATCGTTCACGTTTCCATTGCGAGCAGTGACGCCACAATACATAACCGTGTCGGCGGGGAGATGCTCTTCGTACCAAAGGTTCTTGCTCTTTTTTGTCCCCTCTTCCAAAACGTTACGGGCGACAATTGGCACTCCAAATCGTACAAAATGAGCAAAATCGTCATCGCTCAGGACAACAAAACGCTCCTGCAACTGGCTCCGGACGGATTCCACAGGTATCACCATATCGAAAGACGAAAAAAGCGGATCAGCCTCAGGATCAAGCTTCTTCGATTGCAAGGCGTTAAAGAGCTGGTCTTCGATAAGCACTTTCCCCTCATCCGCCTTGAATGAGGTCACGGCCTGGCCATCTTTCACACTTGGGACATCGAATTCGACCGCCTTACCAAACCGCTGCATATCCCGTTTAAACCGTTCAAGCACCGTACGACACGTAATCCACACAAAAGCCCCCGTCAGGCACCGAACCGGATACAACAAAATGCGGGCGTCGGAAAAACACAGACGGCCGGCACTCTCGGCCTTTTCGTCGCCAAACACGTCCTTTTCATTCACAGCGCTTTCACCCGAAGCGACGCCCTCACGCACATACTGCCGAAACGCCCCCTTCAGCCCCGATCCATAAATCACAGGAAAGTCCGTGGCCGCTTCGCGGGCAATTGGCAGGTCAACAACGCCTTCGCTCCGGCCAACACCAAAATGGATGGCGGTCTCTGCCACCATACCTATCACGCAATTTTTCATCTATTTCCCCTCCACGTTCCACTGTCCCACGACAGCAACGCCAAATCCAAATTCAGTCTCATCACCAATATGCACAACATCTCCGGCACACAGCTTCGCTGTCTCGCTTTCACAGTACAGCACCGCCCCGCCAAGCATCAGGGGAGAACGCATCTGCTTACGAAAGCTCACCGCACCGTCCTCATCTTTCACATTCGTCCATCCACCAACGTGAAGGACTGCGCTTGTGACGGCGCATTGGAGCCAAGACGTTATCCCGCCCACCCTGATGGCAGAGTGAGGGACAAGCGACATTTCGCCCATTTTCAACGGGGTGAGCAGATACAAAGCAAACTGCGCGAGAGGGGCGCCCTTCGCGGTGAAATGCGACGGGATGTTTTCGCCAACCAATTCCTCAATGGACGCCAAACGCCCTTCTCCGCCAAAAGGCTGGGGCCGAGAAGGCGCCGCATACGCCCCTTTCAATCCGCCAACACCGCACACAAGCGACACGTCATCACGAAGACGCACATGCTCCGTGGTATAGAGAGCATTCTCTTCCGTGGTCAGCGTCTCAGCCTTGCGCTTAATGCCAATTCGAGACTCGTATGCCCACAGTTCTGACGCAGGAAGGAGCTCTCCCTCGTCAGGGAGCGTCCCCTCAAGCATCTTGGCCAGTCCATCACGCGAAACATACACATCATCGCGCACCTTCAAGCCTGAAGCATACGGATGCACTTCCGGAACACGGATAGGCTCGGGCGACAGGTCGGTCATATGGACCGCTTCAGAAGGCGATGCCATGGCGCGCGGCTGTCTGCCCTCGAAATACAGATTCTGCGGCACAGGGAAGTAGAGCGTCTCCTCCTTGCAAAGATGCGGCCCAGCAAACCGGAGCGGCCCGGTCTTGTTGTAATCACCAAGGTCATCATTCAACTGCTTGCTCCAGCGCGAACGGCCTTTCCACCCGCCCGAGCGCGCAAACGCCGCACGAAGGCAACCGGTCACGGTGGAGGCAAACGGCGGGAACAGACTTTTGAAGCTGCCAAGTGCACTTTCATTACTGTGCATCGGCCGGCCATCGCGGAAGAACCACGAATCAACCGGCTTCATTGAGAAAAAGCGTCGTGAATCAGTCATGAATCAACCCTCCGTGCTGCTGCAGAAACCGCGCGAGAAGTAAACCGGACGGCTGGTAACTTTTGGGCTGCGCAGAGAGCTTCTTGCCCCCGTCGTCAGCCGCATTCTGCTGAGAAGGCGAATCTGCCGGCGGCGTATCGCTTGACTCATCCCACTCAATCGCCCTGAGGAAGATTTCAGATGCCGCCTCAACCTCTTCCTTCGACAAGGTATCGCCACGCCGATCCACAGAACGCTCGTATTCGCTCTTGATGATTTCTTGTATGCCCACGTCTTCGGGCAGCCGAACCTGTTCATTCTTCAGCTTAGGATTGCGGACCAGCTTCTGGAAAATTCCAAGCATACGGTGCGTAAAGCTGCGCGAAAGATGCTCATCCTCAAGAGCCTTCTTGGCCTCAAGAACAGCATCAACCTGCCCCCACTTTCCGCGCCAGCACACGTTATCGCTCCCGCTTTTAAGAACCGTCACTGCACACGCATCACGCCCCGCTTCCTCCTTGGCAATGTCGTCAAGCGTATGGTGCGCCTCGGCAATGACGTCCATAAGCGGCACATTGAACCGCGCAAACACAATCCCTGCAGAAATGGTAGCGTCGGAGGACTCAGAACAAAGCGACTCACGATAAAGACTTCTCAACTGGCGCGCCGCGTCCACAGCCGTGGACACAGGCAAAAGCGCAAGGACATCATCACCACCAGTGTAGATGGCATGACCGTGGCGCTCACCAACGACAGACGAGACGCCACCGCAGAATTTTGCGAGTTGCTGAGAGATGTTGCGGGCTTCGTCAGCGTTTTTGCTATGGAACAGGTTTCCAAGATGGTCGCCGTCCATAAGCAGAACAGCGTAGAAAGGAGACGGGTGGCCGCCAGCTTTGTCGCACAGGGCGCGGAGCTGCTTGGCGAGCCCATTGGCAAGCGCATCGCCCTTTTCTCCACCGTTCCGCATTGAAAAGGCGTTGCGGGTCCACGAATTCAACAATGCGGATTCGAAGTAGTATTCGCCGCCGAGGTTTTCAAACGTCGCGTCCCCTTCCTGCTCGCAGACACCACAAAAAGCACCACGAAGCGTCGCGCCGGGGACCTCCTTCGCGGCCCTGAAAACCAGCTTGGGATAGTTTTCGAGCTCACCACCCAGATCCACGCCTTTGAGCTTCTCCGTGAACTCAAAAGCCGCCAAATGCGCTGTGGACGGCCAATGCTTCACATTCAGCGTGTACCCCAGTAGCCGCTCATCATCCTTCGCCAGCATAGGGAAAAGGCGCTTCACCAAGGCCACGGCGCAAAGCCGGTCAAACTCCGGCAAGTCGAAGGGGGAAATGCCTTTCTTCCCGCCGTAAGCGGCCTGCGTCCGGGCACACTCCCAGAATCTTTTCTGGGCCTTAAACGCGACTTTCCCGTCCTGGGCGCGGTCATAGGTCGAGAGCTCCTGATAGCTCCCCATAACCGAACACGGGTCGCCGCACTCGTCGCTCGCGGAAGGCACTCGCCACGCCTTGCGCTGGTGAAGAATCGAAGAGCTGGGAGTATCCGATACTGCCCAATGAATCTCGCCAAACTCGTCAATCTGACGATCCCAAAGATCCTTGATCTTAGCGGAATGAGAATCCGCCACAACAGCAGGCTCAATGTACTCATAGACGCAGCCGGCAAGGTGTTTCCATGCGCCGCGCACAGCCTGAGCCGCCAGCTCCGCCACCTCGCGGACGCGATTGCCCTCCACATCACCGAGGTTAACCGTAAAATGGTTCGGCAACTGCCCAAAACGAGGCCGGGGGCCATCGTATGCAGTATCAACAAAGGCCTTCAACGCATCATCATCAACGTAAGGGCCAACGATTTGACCGCCCTCACATTGCGCCGTACGCATTGCATGAGCAATCAACCACGACAAAACATACGACCCCGCCCACAAATCACGCGTCCGACGAGACTGCGCCACGAACCTCTGCACCGGGCCAATTGAGAAGTGAAAATACTTCTTAGCCATGAGTAGCCTCCGATGCGGAGTAAAGGACTTCGCGATTGGGGAAGGTTTCGATGAAGCTTTGGAGGACGCTCCAAGCTTTGGCTTTGCCCCCGCCATCATCAGCTAAGAGCCAAGCAGCAGGAAACACCGTGGCCAGCACGCGATATCGCCCGCCACGTTTATAGACATGATAGTGTATCGGCGCGGCACGACGTGCGTCAGAGAGATCAGCTCTGGGCAGGCCAAAGAGAGCCGTATCTTCTTTACGCCTGGCCTCTACATTATATAAAAAATGCTTCAACGCATTCCCAACACTGTTGATGGCCTCTGCTGGCTCGTTCTCATCTATGCCAAGGTCGACGACCTGACACGGGCATCCATCTAAAGAAAACCCCGAGAAGGCAGAATATGAAGGCGTTGCATCATGCGCACACCCCCTCAGCAGTTCGCCAACACGATCACAAGTCTCTTTTTCAATATTCTGGTGGTCATTGGCTTCGCCATATGAAATTGACTCAATATTTAGACTACCGAACCCATTGCGACTTTTTGCGCCAAGTCCTCCAAATGTCCCAAGAGCAACAAGAGCTTTAACAAGATCTTGACGCAACTCTGCATGTTCTTTCCGCATCAAGCATTCTATTTCAAAAACAGAAGGGCTCTGATAGACACCATGTACAACATTCCCGTTTTGCTCCAAGGCTCCATACGACAGGAAGACAAGGCCATCTCTTTTCTTATTACCATTGAATGCAAAGGGGGCCTTGGTATTCAACCTTTTGGGCGTTCCCAACTTCGGCTCACCAACGAGCCGCATTAACATCCCCTGCCTACATGTGCTGCCGAACAACTGCGACTCTTCGTCACGAAGTGCCTTCAAATTCCCACGAAGGCGACTCCATGCCAATGCCCGCCACCAAAACCGCAGCGCACCACGTATAGAACTCACGCGCAACTCCGGCTGTGACTGATCAGCACCAGACAGAAACATCGGAGTGACAACGCTATATGTGGCGCGCACCGTGACGCCTTTACTCATATACCCCCCATCATTGAACTTTTTAACGGCACTCATAACGCCAATCAGTCCACGCGTAAAGGCATGGCGATACTTGTTCTCTTTGCACTTCACCACCCAACCCCAACGTCCAAAGACCTGCCGGACTTCAACGGCTCATACCTTTGCGGCAGGGTTGCGACACAACACACAGAACGATGGGTAAGGACTATAAAACGCAGTCAAAATGAAGTAGAAACGCACGGAAGGTTTGTGTTTTTGCGGAAAGGCGAGTATTTTTACAGTATGAGTGAACGAAAACCCCATACCGTTGCTAAGAAAAGGCCCCCTCAATCACACCAAGAAGTTCTGACCCGGCGACTACGAAATGCAATCGCTTCGCTAGAGATTTAGGGCTTGCCGCTGACGGACGAAGAAATCGCCGTATTTGAGGAGTGCATTCGCGACGAGTGCTCCCCCCACCAGATTGTGCACAGACTGAGAGAGCGTTTTCCAAACTATGACAAAGCGCCACGTGCGTAATGGCACCTCCGCTCACATCGAGGCATCGACGCTGAAAGAGCCAACCACACAACACAAAAGGCGCTCGATATAATCGAGCGCCTTTCTGCTGTCAGCCGGATGCTTGATGATCTACAGGATGGAAACTTCGACTCTACCCATATGCAACCCACCCATGGCAACCACGAGAAGGATTTCCGTAGACACCTGCAAAGAGCATCTCGAAGCTGTTAGAGAAATGTTGGCGGGACAATTATACATTCCCCCGCCGGCTTTAATGACTAAACAATCTATTCTTAGATGTTCCTTAGATTGTCCTGAGACGAACCTAGTAGGTCAATTCATTCATCAACGTCAAACTGTGACACATCCAAAATTATTCTAGCCTCGCCGCAGCCCAAAGTATATCAGCAAAAATACGCCACTTGGAAAGTGTTTTCATATCAACACCAATAAAATCATAATGCCCTGTTTCAGACCCATCAACAAAATATGACAAAGCTTCGAGAAATTCTGGCAACGTTGCATTTTCCCAGTTACAATCCTCCTTAGATGACTCCTTTGCCATCCAATAAACAAACGCTGCAAAATCCTCGTTTGTCACCACATCCTCATGATTCATCATATCCCTCCATTTCGAACTTTAGTATCTAGTCCATCATTGATTACTCCACGCTCATGACTTTCGGATTACATTTCCTGCTTCGTCACCTTTCGCGCTCTAATCGGCAATCCAGCCTCCTAAAAATGGGAGGATTACCGGACATTCTCAACTTCTTGTATAGGCATCAAAGGACACACATTT
Organism: Desulfobaculum senezii; assembly: GCF_054657395.1. Classification (NCBI taxonomy): domain Bacteria; kingdom Pseudomonadati; phylum Thermodesulfobacteriota; class Desulfovibrionia; order Desulfovibrionales; family Desulfovibrionaceae; genus Desulfobaculum; species Desulfobaculum senezii. The sequence goes on from NZ_BAAHYU010000004.1 coordinate 91,098, forward strand.
CGAAGCGAAGAACGCACCTCGTCCTTTGTCTCACCAAAAATCATAATAGATCCATCGCCTGCTTCTTTAAAATCCCCTGGGAATTTTCTAATAACAATGCCATTCGCCTCAATGACGAAATATTTCTCCTCACAATTATTCAATTTTTTCTTAAACTCTTTGAAACCTGAATCTGTCAACTCAATAAATCCAAAATTGCCCTCAACAACACCCGAAGACAATCTTCCTACTTCATTTGCAAAGATTTGAATTTGGCGAAGCGATTTTACGTTTTCACAATTTAAACTAAAAACGCATTCACTTTCGACACAACTTACATTGAAGAACAACACAAAAAGAAAACATAAAACTATTTTTTTCATAACTACTTCTCAACAATGTATTCAATAGTATAGTCAGCACGACAATTGTCAGCCCCTCTCATATAAACATGAACAACCCACTTCTGCATCACATCATCACCATCAAGAACATGTTCATCACTCATAAAAAAAACAGTATTAAGGAAAAAGTTCCCATTATTAGTCACAAAGTACAGGCCAGAAGGAAAGAAGATTCCATTCCCTCTTGCTTTGAACGTCACCGGGCCTATTGCGCTGAAAGCATGATATGCATGATCTAATGCCCCTCCAGCCGTTCCGTAAATTTTTTTAGAAAATCTTCGCTTCTTATCTACCTTTACTTCTTCAAATTTACACTTGCAATTAGGATGAGGACGTTCTGGTTTCTCATAATGAATTATTCCAGCAAGCTCATGACACTTTTCGCACGCTGCAGGCTTGGGATAAACCAACCAAAACGACTTCTTTCCTCTTTCCCTCGCCCTCTCTTTCGCCCGGCCTAATTCATATTCATTCGGTCCAATTTTTACGCTAGGCCTCCCGGCCACCGACGCCTCAGTTCTTTGGCGCTGAGGCTTAAGCCCCAAAGGATCAATTTGTGTGATTGGATTATCAACACAGTAATCACATAAATCCGGATCCCCTCCACACCAGCGAGCAGGATCTGGAGCTGTAAACCGCCCTGCTTCAGGCATGTAGTAACGCCATCCAAAACGTATTAAACCAACATGACGATCATGGACTCCACCTGCGAAACCAATTGGCAGAAAAAACTGCGGATTGGAATCGGAAAGGACGTTTCCAAAGCTGTCATATTGAATCTGCCTTATCAGATCGCCGGTAGAATCTGCTACTGTCTTTATCGTCCCAACTTGATCGACACCCAAGGCGCAATCATAGGTATATCCACCTTCTCTGACGGTAATGGCATGTGGCACACGAGAACTATAATGGAACTCAATCACGCGGCCTTCAGACTGATCTGACCAGCTCCTGATTCGCAAAGCGTCGTACCAACTAAACTCTTCCACGACCCTACCGTTGAACAATATACGACGAATTAGCCCGTCACCATCACGTTCATACGACAATTGCTGATTGCCAGGAAAATCTACAAAATCAAGAAATCCCAATTCATCATAATGAAATACATTTACATATCCCCTATGACTTCTTGAAATCATGCGCCCATTCGAATCATACTCAAACGCAAAATCCCCCATTGCAAGCAAGCGATCTTTAGAATCATACGTATATACCACTTGAGAATTATTATTCACTCTACACTTGGAACTACTTCTTCTTCCCTCATAATCATATGAATATTGCTCTATCTCTAAACCATCCAAACAAGACCGAACAAGACGTCCTGCTTTATCATAACTATATTCCCAGCACTGCTCAATGACGCCAAAAGTCTCCCTTTTCCCCTTTGCTCTCCCATCCCTTCCGGCCACCATTTCGCAATGAAACAACGACCCATTCAAAATATCATCACAACACCCCCTTGAAACACGGTCACGCTCGGCCCAACCCAAATCAAACGAATTCTGATATTGCCTTGAATTCACAGTCGCCCTCCTTCTGACAAGCCACATTTGCCCCCCAAACAATATGCCCCTCGTGAAGCTCCTTAGGGCTCACAGCCTAACGCACAGCACAAGACTAAATGAGGGCACTCAGCCAGAAGGGTTCGAATAACACCCCACCTTTTATGAACAATACATATTTACACACCAATAAAACAAAGGAGCCCCCTCTACGAATTTGGCCAAGCCACATTTTACATGCGTAATTAATCTCCAAGCAAACGAAAGCACCTCTCCCATTTCCCATACATAACAAGTTGTTATATCCTAAAACTAGCGAAACGGGGTATCAGACGGGGTATTTCAAAATTGTCTCCCGCGAGGAAAACTGGGGGGTCGCATTTTTCGGCGACGCTTCCTCGCCCACCCTCTCCGCCAGCGCATACAAGCAGCTGTAATAGCTGAATTTTTAGCAGGCTTATGTCCCAAAACACCGTCTGGTACACAGCGGTGGTACACAAGGGGTATAAGCCTGTGTCGTTTTGTTCTCCTGCCATTGGTTCAAATTCGGCTTCAAACGCAGCCGCACCTGCCTACTTGCTTCCTCGTCCAAGCGGATTATATTTCCGCATACGTATTCCAGCCGACCTTCAGCCGACGCTGGGAAGGACTGAGTATCGTCTTTCCCTTGGCACTTCGCACCTGAAGGAAGCCCGTCCAAAGGCTATGCGGCTGGCATCCAAGGCGCATGACATCTTTTCGGAAATCCGACGACTGAAAACGAAATCGACCACTTTTGAAAACAGAAACCGAAAGGCCATGACTGAAGCGAATGAAACACTCCAAAACCATCTTACCGACGAAAAGATTCGGGAACTTGTAGACAGGGAAATGAAGGAGACGCTCAACTATGAATTTGAGTTGCGCGTCAATCGGGAAAGACCTTGGCAGGATAATGAGCTTGAAAAGCACTTAGCTTCCCGCCAGCGCATTGCCTCGGACATTCGCGAACAGGCGGCACATGCCGATTATCGCGGCGTGAAGAATCTTGTCAGCGGGATTCTGGAACAGGAAGGCATCAAGGTCTCGGAGAAGTCCACGGACTACAAGAAGCTGTGCGACGCTCTTATGAAAGGCATTGCCAAGGCGTATGACGAAGCTGGCTCCATTGACTTTTCACCGCTTGCCAGCAAGCTCTCGGAAGCTGAAGCAGACAAGACGGTTGTCGTCACGCAGCAACCTGCCGCTCCTTCCCGCAAATCGCCCACCATCACCGAAGCCGTTGAGAAGTACATCAAGACCAAGACGGAAAGCGGTGAATGGAAAGTCACCAGCGTGAAGGACTTGGCTCCGCAACTTCGGCAGTTCGCGGAAATGATTTCCAATGGCAAGAAACTGCCGACACACGAGATCACCCGCGACCACATGCGGAAATACCGCGAGGAACTGGTCAAGCTGCCCTCGCTTCGCTACCGCTGCCATTACAAGGGCAAGAGCAAGGCGCAGCTCCTGAAGATGGATATCCCTGAGAACCACCGCCTCAAGCCCAAATCCATCAAGACGCGCTTTGACAATGTGCGCTCGTTCATCAACTGGGCAGAGCTTGAGGGCTACGTGGACAAGGCAAAGCCTCTCAACGTGGCGTTGGCCTTCAAGAAGAACACTCTCAAGGCGAAGCAGGCCAAACGCCGCGCCTTCACCAGCGATGAACTGAAAGCCCTGTTCCATAGCGCGCCTTACCAAGGCACGGCCACGGGCAAGCAGAAGTTCACGAAAGCATGGCAGTTCTGGGCACCGCTTATAGCCCTGTTTACAGGCGCACGTGTTGAAGAAATATGCCAGCTCCATCTGGACGACATCCGCGAAATCGACGGCGTTGCCTGCATCGACATCAACAACGAAGGCGACAAGGAACTCAAGACAGCCGCAGGCAAACGCATTGTCCCAGTCCATCCGTTCCTTATCAGGCTCGGCCTGCTTGAGCGTGTGAAAACACTTAGGTCAAAAGGCGAACAACACTTGTTCTCCCGCAAGACCTTGAGCAAGCGCGAAGGCAACGTCTCCGCCAACGTGACGCAGTGGTTCACGCGCTTCCGTCGTGATTGCGGTGTTGGCGCGGGTGAAGGCGAAGTCAGCAACGTTACCTTCCATTCCTTCCGGCATACGTTCATCACTTGGGCAAAGCTCCACGACATTGACCGCCGCAAATTGAAGGAAGTCGTAGGCCACGAAAAAGGCGAATTCGACGACATCACGGCAATCTATGAAGGCAGCTACCCAGCATCCACACTCTTCCGCGATGTCATCCAGCCTGTGGACTGGGACAGGGAAATCACGCTTGACGCCCTTGTGCCGCATGGAAAGCAATGGATTAAAAGCCGTTAGAGCGTCTTTTTGAGGTTATCGATGGGATTTCATATGGGCGAGGCAAAACGCGCCTTAAAAGCGAAATATGCAAGCTAACTTGCGGCTATCTGCGTCGAATCTTCAGCGGGATTGATTGGCAGGATTAAGGGGAAGGAGAAACGGGAAGACAGGAATGGTGAAGCCCATTGCGAGGAAAGTGAAACCGTCGCGGGTCATGAGATACATGGGATAGGGACGGCGGTTGTTGGGAACGGAATAGGAAGAGAGCTGAAAATTCAGCTTTCTAAATTCTTCTGAACAATCAAGCTGTTCGATGGATTGTATGACGTTCTTGTGTTCCTTCCCGAACACCTCAGCCACCTTTAGGCTTGTGGTCATGGGATTACCGCGCATATTATGCGACGTAATCTGATCGTCTGTTTTCATCCTCGTCAAGGGCGCGCACAACGTCAGCGGGTTTAGCAATGCGGCCTGTAGCGTCAGTGTATTCACTGGCGATAAAATTATCGGCAGCAAATTGTTCTGAGCGTTGATGTAGAAGGACTCAGCAAAATTGCTGACTCCTTTTTCGACCAGTTTTCGGATGTCGCGCATGACATGCTGGTGGTCATAGGCTTGTTGTTCTCAAGGACGGTCACGAGGTTGCCACTTCTTGAACCTATTGGCTTCCGGCTTGCGGGAGCGGAGAATCAGGGAGTAGAGGCCGGATTCGTTGATGAGGAGAGGCTTTCGGCCTGAACCCGAATAGTGTTCGTGTTCGCGTTTTTCATCATCCAACAGTTTCGAGAGGTTGCTGGTGTCAATTGTGAGCGCGTCACACGCGTCCTTAGCCACGAACCAGATTTCACCACCGCCCTTACCCTTGAGAACGCGAACAGTACCGAATGCAATCACAGACGCCTTACCGGAAACAAGGACCACAAGGGAAAACGTCCACAATTCGCTTCTAAAGACTTAAAAAAGAAAACATGACGAATGACAAGCAGAGACAACAAAAACGCCTCAGAATCAAAATATGGAGCAATTACCCCACTCCTAGCCACTTGAGGGCATTAAGAGCATGAGGGAAGGCAAAAACACTGATAAAGACAAAAACACATGGATAATTGTATTTGAAATTCACTTTCAATAAAAAGACTGACAAGCTAGGGAGAACGACAAGGCTACCACTTATGTGTCCATTGTGTCAGTCTTCACACTTCATTCATGTCTTCGCGCCTTTATCCTTCTCCTGCTTGCCAGTCCCGTTGCTGTCATATCATTTCCCTGTCAGCGAATAGCGGCCTGTGAATTTGCCGTTCTGGTCGTATATCGGTTGCTTGTACTGGTCATAATAACCAAGCCCCTTGCTTCCAATCGACAAAGCCGCACCGACCATTGAACCGACATTAGGGAAGTTGACAGGCTTGGGGATGTATCGACCTGAAGCCGTTCCACGGTTCTTTGCGGTATCCCTGAAGCCTTTCACGGATATGCCGTATGCGTCCTTGTCCATATCAAGCTGGTGCTTCACTGAATTCCTGTAGAGGGCTTCTTGCCTGTGATAGTCGTCCATGAGGAACTGGAGCGACTGACCAGCCGCCTCACTTGAAGCCAAAGCCGTCCCTTGCTTTTCGAGGCGTTCCCTTTGAATCCGTTGCACCTCTTGAGATGCCGCCTCTTGCTTCTGCATGAGCGCAATGCTTTCAGCGGCTGTGTCCTACTAACGTTCTTCTCTGACAGATTCGATGTACTCGTTAATGGTTTCTATGGGACGACGTCCCATGTTTCTATACCCTTGGTGTGAGCGTTCAGTATTGTAGTAGGTCAGCCAGGTGTCCAGGTCGGCCTGGAGTGCTTCTACGGTCTCATAAAGCGTTGTTCTGAAGGCTTCTCGAAAGAACTCATCAAGCACAGTGCCATTAAACCGCTCGACAAAGCCATTTGTCCGAGGTGATCGCACCTTGGTACGGCGGTGTTCAATCTCGTTGAGGGACAGATAGAGTTCATATGGATGGGTCTCGGTTCCGCAAAATTCCCTGCCGTTGTCAGTAAGGACAGCGGAAACGGCAATTTCCTTTTCCTCGTAGAACGGCATGACGTCGTTGTGAAGGACGGAAACGGCAGCCTCTGGCCGCTTGCTGGTATGTAGAAAGCCGAAGGCATAGCTTGAGAAGGAATCGACGACGACATGCAGGTAAACTCGCCCCACTCCTTTGAGACGTCCCACGTAAAAGGTGTCTTGGCACAACAGCTCCCCAGGGCGAGAACTCTCGACGTGTCGTTCTTTAAAAACGGGATTTTGTTTTTCAATGAAAGCGACCTGTTCGCCCGATAATTCAATGGGTTCGCCAGATTGCTTCTGCTCTAGCTTAAGCCAGCGGTCGTACTTGGTGCCCATGCCATTCTTGATCAAGATGTTTTGAATGGTAGGGGAGCTCACCGAAACACCGATGAGTTTGAGCTGATTGGAAAGGCGAACGCACCCCCAAGCAGGATGAGCCAGGCTCAATTCCAAGATTTGCTCGACCACCTCCTCGGAGGTGGTGAAAGGGTGGGACTTCGGAATAGGCGGCAGATCTTTGAGCCCTTCAAGGCCGTGAGTCTGGAAACGCCGCTTGTACTCGTAGAATTGACTACGATGCATACCGCGTCGCCGGCAGGCTTCACTGACGTTTCCCAAGCTCTCTGCAAGCTCAAGCACACTCATACGCTGGCGGGCGACTTTCTCTGCAGCTTTCATGGGGCCTCCATCGTGAGACTGTACCCCAAAATCTGTCTGAGGACTAACCTAGTAGGTCACATGAACATTTGAGACGCTGTAATCGTAGACGCTGCGGCAGTAGTGCCTGCTGTGGTTCCACCTACTGCGGCTGTTGTTCCCGCTGTAGCTGAAGCTGGTTCACACATAGACCTGTCTCCTACTCAATCTTGATACACTTTTAAATGGTTGCTATGAGGTAGGTAGCTGTGAAGACGTACACAAAAAATTCACAACGACCATATTTTATTTTGACAAATTTCTTTATTTTTGATACCTGACCACTCCCCTATATATACTATAGTTGTCTTAAGTATGACTTAAGTCTTCCCCCTTTCTTCTTCTCCATATCCTACTACTTCCCTCAATCCTGTCTGTACACTTAGGTTACTTCTTAAGTTATACTTAGGATGTCTTACTTGTTGGAGTGGGTAAGTCCATTGGGTAGGTTGAAACCTAGGTTACACTGTCGTCACTTCAGTTCACGTTATGTTCACTGCTGTATGACTTAGGTATCTTCTTTCCTCTTCTTCCTTGTCTGCCTACTTTCCCTTGTTCCTTAGCTGTCACTATAGTTGATCTTAAGTTCAGCTCTTTCTTCTTGTCGTTGTCACAAGCCGTCACAATATGAAAGCCGAAGAACACTGCTTTGTCGGGCTAGTGTTCTCCGGCCTTACCAAGAAAGAAAGTGTAGGAGAGAGGTCGTCTATTTGGGATAGGCGTAACCTTGAAGATGGTCTGACAGAGTGAGACGCGGAGCGTTCTCTCCCCTTTTTAGTGCAACCTAATTGATTATTTAAATATTTCAGCATCTTAAGCTGGTTCGGCGATGACGCGGTACAAGGTCTGCCTGCTTATGCCATATTCAGCCGCTAACGCCTTTTTTTCTTCGCCCATGACTGTTGCCCTATGTCGAAGCTCTTCGGCCTGTTCTGGCGTTAATTTGGCCTTTCTGCCGCAGTGTTTTCCCTTGGCTTGTGCCTTGGCAATACCTTCTCTTTGCCGCTCCTTGATGATGGAGCGTTCAAACTGGGCGACGGCTCCAATGATTTGAAGCTGGAGCGTTTGGAAAGGATTGTCTTCGCCTGTGAAGGTTAACCCCTCTTTGTGGAACTGAACGGCGACGCCCTTGCCTATGAACTTCTTTAGGAGTGTGAGCAGGTCGTCAAGGTTACGGGCAAGGCGATCTATTGAATGGACGTGGAGCGTATCGCCCTTGCGGACAAACCTCATGCACTCTTCCAGCTTAGGCCGCTTAGACGTTGCGGCACTTGCCTTCTCTTCAAATACTTCCACCAAGTTGCAATCAAGGTCAGCAAGCTGGCGGTCAGTGTTCTGGTCGATTGAGCTAACACGGATGTATCCAACATGAGCCATATTCCTGTTTCCTCCTTCTGTAATCGTCGTGTAACAGAAGGACTAGACTTTTCGAGAAGACGTGTCAAGAAATGTGATTGAGAGGTTTTGAGACACAGAACAAAGCGGCTTTTCAGGCAATGGCATAGGTGCTCCACAAGGTATACCTTTTGAGAAGAAACAAGGACGCACCGTTTTGACTTCCGAAACGGTGGTCGAGAGTACCGGATCAGCCAGAATCTTCACACGTTGACTGGAGCCGGGAAGCTGCGTTGCCATTTCGGTAACGCATCTCGAAAGTACCTATCAGCCGCCAGTGGTAACCATGGCCATTTCGGCTACAGTTGGCGAACTCGATGGGGAGCATGGTGTTTCTGTTCTTTTTTCGTCGGCCGCAGCTGTTGGCATTTCAACAACGACTAAAACGAGTACCGTGTCTGCCTTGATATTCCTGAACTGGGTAGGCCAGTCGATACCGAACGAATCACGCGTAGGCATTTCACCTACGCATCCTCCAAGCACAGGATCGTCCTTGATCTTCTTGAACTGAGTAGGCCTACCGAGCGCATCACACACATGACGTGGCGAGAAGTACGCCTTGCAGTCTTCAGCGGTTGAAACGCCTCGCCCATTCAGCGCACACCAAAGGGCATGGGGGGGATTTTCGCTTTTCATAACGTTGTAAACCCGCTCAGATTTTTACGCCAAAATTTGGCTGGTATATCTTGAGCTAGTTATTTGAAGGGGACCTTTTGTCCCCTTCGTGATGCTCGTCTCAGTACATTCAAAGAAACTCTTGTCTGCTTGCAGTCTAAGGAACGAGGGCTTTGCCCTGTGCTTCGCAAACCATCTTCTGTTCGACCTGATCAGCCCACGCACGAGCGGCTTCAACAAGATTGGTAAAGTCGGGCAGGACATTCACCTGTCGCTTCATCAGTTCGGCTTCCATGCGGTTGAAGGCTTCGATGTACTTGAGCTTCCAAGCCAGTGCCTTGTTTCCGGTGAAGCCCATGACGAGCAGGGAGAAGCCGTCACGGTCCATGAGGAACATGCGGTACTCCTGACCGTTCTGCGGATGGACGTATGAGGTCTGCTCAAAATTGGGCACACCCCTTTCGATCAGGCGTTCGATGTCCCGAAGGATATGACGATGCGCCTTCCCGAACATCTCCGCCACCTTGAGGCTCGTAGTCATAGCCTTGTCGTCCAGAAGCATCACAAGGGAGTTGGTCGCAGTCGCAGTATTCATCAGTTTTCTCCTTCACGTTCTTGATTTTCATAAATAAAGAAAGGCTGGCGAGGATCATCGTCCTCAACCAGCCTTCGGTGTTGTATCGTCTATGTGACTATGGAATCAAAAGTGCTCTTGTTTCTTTAAGATGCCCTTGTCAGGTTAGTCCTCTTTCGAACTTTCAATCGCAATCTTGCGGGATTCTGTTTCAATGGCCTTGTTTCGCGGCATGGTGATTCGCAACACGCCCTTCTTCAACTTGGCGTTTATGCCTTCCTTGTCAGCATCATCAGGGACATTGAGCACCCGACGGAAGGAACCGTAAGAGCGTTCAACGCGGTAGTAGCCCTTTTCTTCTGTTTTCTCTTCATGCTTCTTTTCCGCAGAGAGAATCAGCACGTCGTCTTTCAGTTCAACAGACAGGTCTTTCTCTTCGATGCCGGGAAGATCCACTTCAACAACATACTCTTTGTCAGTGCCGTAAATATCCACTTTCGGCTTGATGACAGACTTGCCAAGCATCGGGCTGGCAGCGTCGAACAAGCGGCGAGGCGAAGGCATTCCAAAGCCAGAGAACATCGAATCAACCATACGGTCGAATTCTGCGTGGAAGTGGTCAAGCGGAGAAGCGTATTCCCTTGCTCCCCGTTCCGTCTGCTTAACCGGAAGGGTCTTTTCCTGTTCGCTTTCCTTCTTAAACCAGTTCCATGGATTCAGCTTAGAAACCATCATAGCGTCCTCCTTGAAGAGTTTAAAATTATGGTCAGCACAGCATGAATAAATCTAAAGAACGACGTGTCAAGATAGAGTCGCAAAAATTGCGCAACATGTCAGTAACACGAGGTAAAATAGACTAGACGGCCTCTGTTTATGCCAAATGGCTTTCAGGCTCGCTGTGAAATATAAAGGCTGGCCAAGGGGAATTCTCGACCAACCTTTTCAATTCGTTACCTGCTTCTTCGCCTATATGACTGGCAAGCTCGTTACCTTCTCATGGCTGCCAGCTTGCAATTCCGCAGAGTACAAATCGTCACATTCTTTTTGATTCATTATATCCGCTAATTCCCGCAGGCATGAAGGCGTTATGACTTTCTTCTGAACGTATTCGTCATTCCTAATTCCCTGACGGAACCAAGCATCAAGTGCGAGGAATGCCTCTTTCCTGTTGCGGGTGAGTTGTGGTTGGACTTCGGGACGAACCCGTTTGATGTTCACGAGCCAGCCAGATAACATTTCAACTGGGAGCATCGTGTATTTTCTCCGCTGTCTTGAGCCGGGAAGCTGCGTTGCCATTTCCACTACGTTACTTGAAAGCAATGGGTCTGCTTTGATTTTTCTGAATTGGCGAGGCCAGCTTATTCCAAGGGATTCGCAAAAGTGCCTTGGCGAGAAGTAACGCCGTTCATCCTCGGCGACTGCTGCAAGAATGGGACTGCCACAAATGGTTACAGTTTCGAATCGTACAATCTGATTGGCAACGGCTTTGGTGGTGGTCATAGTCTCTCTCCTATGATTTTACGTGCTGGAATTTGCGTGAATTAAGCCTGCTGAGGGCGAAAAAAGAGCCGAGCAAGGCCAAAGGCTTTATCCGGCTCTTTTCATTCGTTATGCGGCGAATTTGAGCGATTTATCTAGAAGTCCAGTTCGTCAAAGAATCGCTCGTGCGCATGTTCGAAACCTCTTCGCATGGTCAGCTTGCCATCGAGATACAGCTCAACCATCTTCTCTTTGCCACCATCGAGGGCGATGATGGTCACAAAGCCTCTGAATGGGCTGATGCGCTCTGCGAAGAACTTGTCTCTGAACTTGCCACGCACCCTGTACACGCCACCGGAACGCCGCAGGTATCCTGCTCTCATCAGGTCTTCCTTGACCTTCATGCTGTTTACGCCGTGGAGCGTCCTTGCGAACTGGACAACGCTCATTTGGCGGTCGGCGAAGCAGGCTTCATAGACCTTGGCCTTGGGTCTCAGTGTGGCATTTTCCGCTTCCAGTTCTATGCGCTGTTCACGTTCTTCGGCCCACGCTCTTGCAGCTTCAGCAGGGCTTTCGAAATCAGGCAATCCAAGGGCTTCGAGTGCATCTTCTTCATACCGAAGTCCCTTTCTGAACCACAGGTCCAGAACATGGTAGGCTTCAGCGCGGAACAGGTTCAGCTTGGCTTGGAGTTCAGGGCGAACCTTCTTGATTGTGAACAGCCAGCCATTGGCGAACTCGATGGGGAGCATGGTGTACTTCCGACGCTGACCGGAGCCGGGAAGCTGCGTGGCCATTTCGGCCACGCAGGTCGCAAGCACGTCATCCTCCATGATTTTCTTACGCTGACGCGACCAAGTGATACCGAGCGCATCACACACATGGCGCGGCGAGAAGTACGCCTTGCCATCCTCGGTGACAGCGGCAAGGACGTATTCACCGCATACAGCGACTTCTTCATGACGGACAGGGATGAGGGTTTCTTTAGCCATTATAAGTTCTCCTTTTGAATGGAATGTTGAAATAAGAAAAGGCTGGCGAGATTCCTCTCAACCAGCCTTCACGTTTGGGGTTTTCCTAAGTGTTTCCGCAGTGCCTTTTGCTTTGGAGCGTCATGCGGCGGTGATAGTCCGTTTCGAAAACACATAGCTTTGATGCATACTTGGCTGCGTGTCATAGCTTTTCCTTTGGGTTAGACGTCAATGATGGGGCCTAAGTCGCTGGTGTCATTTGGATAATCCTTGCAAGTGCTGGTCGTGAATGTCGGCATGAATTGACCTTGCAGGGCGGCTTCAAGCTTGTCTGCCAACTCTCGCAAGATGTCGGGGCATTCAATGCCGTCATCTTCATGCGCCAACTCAATGATCTGTTTTGCCTTCTGGATTATGCTTTCATCCGTGTCCGTGGGCTTCATCATGAAATACGCACCATGCTTCCGGATCGAGGGCAGGACTTCCTCGCAAACCCAATCCTGAAACGCGATGGCTTCAGGCTTTCGGCTTTGGAATATGAGCGTGTACAGACCGGGTTCGTTGATAATCAGCAGCGGCTTTCCGGGCTTCATTCCGAGGGCGGTCCTTGGAAGATGCTTTTTCATGTCTTCGTCCAAGTAGCGCACTGAATCCCTTGGCTTGAGACCAAGGTGCTTGCAAACATCCATTGCGACAAACCAAAGTTTACCGTCGTCATCCACGATGGTTCGGGCATCGGCCATGCCGTTGAGGGTGAGTGTGCTGATTTCACCCATGATCATGTCCTCCTTGAGTTTGGGGGTTCCTTCGTTCAAAGGTGCAACCTAATCGCATCTATCTAAAATCACGTGCTTTTTGATTGCCATCTTCGAAGAGAGCGTTTGTTGAGCCGTTCCTTCTGCTCATTAGTGCAACCTAAATGATAACATTCCGATTTTTATTGAGATTTAACTCCAGCAGCTTGCGCCTCTGTAAACGAAAAAAGGCTGGCTAAGGAATACTCCTCAACCAACCTCCCGTTCGACCTTTCGAAAGCTGTCCCTTTGTCTATGTCACTTCAGCGCAACTCTGCGCTCACGCCCCTGTCTCATTTGGGGATACCCTACTGAAACACTCGACACGCTCCAGAATTCACCGGCTTTCGTGTAACAATAGACTTACTTTTTTTGACATGCTTCTCACTTGGGTCTAGTTTTAATCGCAACACAAGGCTGAACCACTGGAAAGGGCATGAGCAAGAACATTGGATACATCCGAGTCAGCACTGTAGACCAGGACAGCGACAGGCAACTTGACGGGGTAGAACTCGATAAGCGGTATGAGGACAAGATCAGCGGAGCCAGCACCAAGAGGTCGCAACTCCAAGCATGTCTCGACTACCTCCGTGACGGTGACACGCTCCACGTTCACAGTATGGACCGCCTCGCCAGGAGCATGAGGGACATTGAAGACCTCGTGAAGGAACTCACCGGAAGAGGCGTTACCGTCCGTTTCCACAAGGAAGGCTGGACGTTCTCCGGAAAGATGGATGCTACCCAAACGCTCCTTTTCCAGATGCTTGAGGCTATCTCGCAGTTTGAGCGGTCCATCATCAGAGAACGTCAGGCCGAGGGGATAGCAAAGGCCAAAGCCGCAGGGAAGTACAAGGGCAGGAAGCCCACGCTGTCACCCGAACAGGTCCAGGAGGTCAAGGACAAGGTGGCGGCAGGAGCGGAGAAGAAGGCCCTAGCGCAGGAATACGGGGTGAGCCGTCAGACGCTCTACCGGGTACTTGCGTCATAGCGTGTTACTGTGTTATTCGTTCGTGTTATTCACCCGGTGACCGGGGTCAACGGTCTATGGCGGTTTTGGCGAAAACTGACTAAGAGAATCAATTATATCCAACAAAGATATCTTCGCCAATTGTTTACAATCACAACAAATAACCTTGCTTCACGTGTCTGATTGACATAGATCCTCCGTAGTTTTTCAGAAGGATCTAAATCAATATTTTGATAGTCATATAAGTTAGTTGTTAACCATTAAGATAAATCACCATTATATGAACACTACCCAGCTCTATAAAAAACTTGAGAAGCTTGTTGATCCCGTTTCCAAAGAAAACTTTCTTTTTGACTTACTTCTTGCCTACTCGATTCCAAAGGCACAAGTAACACAGCTGAGGAACGGGACAAACAATCGATCCAATGTCGAGGGGCAGTTGATACTTGCTCGAAAGGTGCTGTTTCAACCTGCTGATTCGGATTCTTTGTTTACTAAGATGGATGAGTTGCGAAAAGACCAGCGATGCATGAGGCATAAGCCTCGATTCTTCGTGGTCACGGACTTCAAGTCCCTGCTGGCGTATGACACCAAGGTTGATGACACCTTGGATATCCCGTTGATTGAGCTGCCTAAGAACATGGAGTTCTTCATGCCTTGGGCCGGTCGGGAGCGGTATGCGGAGACCATGGAGAATCCGGCAGATGTCAAAGCTGCGGAACGTATGGCGCGGCTGTATGATGAGATTCTTCGGAACAATCCCGATGCCGAGAAGGACCTAGGTGAACGGCACAAGCTGAACGTATTCCTGTCCAGGTTGTTGTTCTGCTTCTTTGCGGAAGATACCGACATCTTTCCGAACAACATTTTTTCCAAGGCCATCACCGAACTGACCGAAGACGATGGGAGCGACCTGGACAAGTTCCTGAACCAGCTCTTCGAGGTGCTGAACACTGAAAGCCGTGAAGGTTGCATCGATCAGCTTTGCAAGTTCCCCTATGTGAACGGCGGGTTGTTTGGCGATTCCTATGATGCTCCCAAGATGACAAGTCGTGCTCGACGTATGGTCATTGAGTGCGGTGCGTTGGATTGGTCCGAGATCAACCCGGACATTTTTGGTTCGATGATTCAGGCGGTGGTCGATCCTGAACAGCGTGGCGGTCTTGGGATGCACTACACGTCTGTTCCCAACATCATGAAGGTGATCGAACCGCTATTTCTCAACGAACTCCGGGAAGAATTTGAAAAGGCTTATGACGATCCCAAGAAGCTGGCAAAACTCCTCAATCGTATCAGACGAATTCGATTCTTCGACCCTGCTTGTGGATCAGGAAACTTCCTCATCATCACGTACAAAGAGATTCGCAAGCTTGAGATGGAGATTGTCGAACGACGCAAGAATCTTGATGGTTACATCCCTCTCCACTCGTTGATCACTCTCGACCATTTCTACGGCATTGAGATTGACGACTTTGCCCATGAAGTAGCGATCCTTTCGCTGTGGTTGGCAGAGCATCAGATGAACGTCCAGTTCAAAGAGAGGTTTGGAAATACTAGCCCCGCACTGCCTTTGAAAGAAAGTGGTAATGTTATTTGTGACAATGCCTGTAGATTAAATTGGGAAAAGGTCTGTCCTATAAGAAAGCAAGATGAAATCTTTATTATGGGGAACCCTCCCTACCTTGGCGCAAGATTTCAAAACAAAGAGCAAAAAGAAGATATTCAAAAAATATACGGTCAATTTGGCCGAGCAAAAAAAGTTGATTACATCACTTGCTGGTTCTTACTGGCGGCTCAATATTCTAGCAAGAACCAGAACTCAAGGTATGCATTTGTCTCAACAAACTCTATCTGCCAAGGAGAACACATAGCTCTACTATGGCCCCATATTTGGAACATGGGGTTAGAAATCTTTTTTGGTCATCAGTCATTTAAATGGAACAACCAAGCAAAAGGTAGCGCAGCTGTAATTTGCGTTGTCGTAGGAGTTCGCAACAAATCAAATGCTTCTAAGCATATATATACTGCCGATGCGAAAAGCACAGTAAGAGGAATAAGCCCATACCTGACGGAGGGGGGGGATACCTATATTAGTAGGTGCTCTTCGCCGATGGCAGCAATTCCTCATATGGATTTTGGAAATATGCCTATGGATGGTGGGAACCTGATTCTATCGCCACATGAAAAAGACGAACTCATCGAGGCTTACCCTGAGTCGGCAGACCTTATCAAACGTCTTTATGGCTCCCAAGAATACCTTAAAGGAATAGAACGTTGGTGCCTTTGGATTGATAATGATCAAAGAGAGCTTGCAGAGTCGATTCCTCCTATTGCTCGTCGAATTTCAGAAGTAAAGAAAATGCGTCTGTCCAGCAGTGATGCTGGAACACGTAAGGTTGCAGAAAGACCACATCAGTTTAGAGAAATGAAGATTTCTCGAAAGCGAATGCTTGTGCTTCCGCGTGTTTCATCTGAAAGGCGCGAGTACATCCCTATAGGCTTTTTAGGTGCCGATTGCATCGCTACTGATCTTGTCTTTGCGATATACGATCCAGAAACATATATATTCGGATTGCTATCTTCAAAAATACATATGGCATGGGTAAAATCCGTGGCAGGGCGACTAAAGACAGACTTCAGATACTCTTCTGTTCTTTGTTACAACCCATTCCCTGTTCCACGCATCACTAAATCTCAAAAAAAAATGCTGGAAGAATTGTCTTTAGATGTTCTTGATATAAGAAATGAGCACATCGGTAAGACAATGGCTGAACTTTACGACCCCGACAAAATGCCAGACGATCTTCGCGAGGCACACCATCAACTCGATCTTGCCGTTGATAGCTGTTACCGAAAGAAACCATTCGAAAGCGATTCTGAACGACTCGAACACCTTTTCAAAATGTACGAAAAGATGACCGCATAACCACGAGAATAATAATGCCCAATATTATCAATGTAGAATACGAAACCACTGGCAAGAGCAAATCTACCAACGAACTTGGGATGAGGGAAATGCAGGAGCGCGCTTTTGAGGCTCGCAATGCTCAGTATGTTCTTCTCAAAGCTCCGCCAGCTTCGGGTAAATCTCGTGCTCTCATGTTCCTTGGATTAGATAAGCTGCATAACCAAGGGATCATAAAGGTCATCGTCGCTGTTCCCGAACAAACTATTGGTGCTTCATTCGCCCCTACCGATCTGACGACTTACGGATTCTTTGCTGATTGGGAACCTAAGCCGGAATGCAACCTTTGTACTCCCGGTGGTGAAAGCAGCAAGACCAAAGCGTTCGTCAAATTCATGGGTAATGGAGAACAGGTTCTTATCTGCACCCATTCAACGCTCCGACATGCGTTCGCAGACCTGAAACCTTCCGACTTCGACAATACCCTGCTTGCCATTGACGAGTTCCATCATGTCTCGGCTGGCGATGATAACCGATTAGGTGAACTTCTCAGGTCCGTGATGAACGGGTCCTCGGCACACATTGTTGCCATGACAGGATCATATTTCAGGGGTGACAACATCCCTGTTCTTGCACCGGAGGATGAAGCCCGATTCCAGCGAGTGACGTACAACTATTACGAACAGCTCAATGGATATGAATATCTGAAGTCGCTTGGCATCGGATACCATTTCTATCAGGGCCAATACATGACCGGATTGAAGGAAGTTCTGGACACCGACAAGAAGGTGATCCTGCACATCCCCAACGTCAATTCTCGTGAATCTACCGGTGACAAATATTTCGAGGTTGGCGCGATCTTCGACCAGATTGGAGAGATTGTCGGAACCGATCCCGTCTCAGGGATTCACACCATCAAACGCAAGGGTGATGGCAAACTCCTCAAGGTCGCTGATCTTGTTGAAGACGACATGAACACCCGATCCAAGGTGTATGAGTATCTTCGCAACATCGAATCCCCGGAAGACCTGGACCTGATCATTGCCCTTGGGACCGCCAAAGAGGGGTTTGACTGGCCCTATTGTGAACAGACATTGACCGTTGGATACCGGAGTTCTCTGACAGAGATAATCCAGATCATCGGACGATGCACACGAGACAGCAGCAACAAGACCCACGCACAGTTCACCAACCTCATTGCCCAGCCTGAAGCCAGTGATGAACAGGTTACTATTGCTGTAAACAACATGCTCAAAGCGATCTCTTGCTCCTTGCTCATGGAGCAGGTGTTGGCACCCAATTTCAAGTTCAAGCGGAAAAGACTCGATGTGGAGAAGCGCAAGCCTGGTGAAATTCATATCCGTGGCTTCAAAGAACCCAGCACACAGCGGGTGAAAGACATCATCGAAGCTGATTTGAACGATCTCAAGGCCGCGGTGTTGCAGGATGACAAGATGCTCAAGGCCCTTCCTGGCAACGTAGCACCAGAAGTCATCAACAAAGTGATGATCCCCAAGATCATCGAAGTGAAGTACCCGGAACTCTCCGCAGAGGAACGAGAGGAAGTTCGACAGTACATGGTCGCAGATTCTGCCATCAAGAATAGCGAGACTAAGGTTGAAGGCGATCAGCGATTCATCCGAATGGCTGGCAAGTTCGTGAATGTCGAAGACCTGAGCATTGACCTCATCGACTCCGTAAATCCCTTCCAGAAGGCATTTGAAGTCCTTTCAAAGAGTCTCTCCAAGCACACGTTCAAAGCCATCCAGGACGCGATAGACGCGAACAGACTTGCCATGACATCCGAAGAGGCTCTGGAACTCTGGCCCATGATCAACGAGTTCGTGCAGGAGCATAAGCGTAAGCCGAGTAGAACCGCTGTCGATCCGCTTGAACGGCGCATGGCAGACGCAATCCTTTATCTTCAGAACCAGCGCAGGATGCAGAACGTATAGCCATGGATAAAGAAACCCTCCTACAACTCGTCGAGAATGACCCTCTTGGACTTCTGGAAGTCAAGAAGCGTGGAGCTTCCGCATCATCACCAGATGAGATTATGATCGAAGCCTTTCTCAAGGTGAATGCGTTTTATGCCGAACACGGCAGGGAGCCGGAGAAGAAAGGTGATGAACGTACTTTGTTCAGCAACCTTAATGGCTTTCGAAAGTATGAAGAGAAACGACAAGTCGTCATTGGATTCGATGAATATGGCCTCCTGGCTGAACCGGAAGAAGAGAAGATCGAAGTACCAGCCCCTGAATCCATAGACGATATCTTTGACAACGATCCGCTAGGACTGCTTGGCGGCGGTGGCGATTTGGGACCTCTCAGCCCTGAAGAAGATATATTTACGCTGAAGCATGTTCCTCAAAGCATGCCTGAATATGTCGCTCAAAGGGAGAAGTGTGAGGACTTCGAGAAATTCGAACCACTCTTCAAGCAATGTCACCAAGACCTGAAAGAAGGTCATCGTCGGATCATCCCCTTCTCAAAGGGAGGACAAATCCGCAAAGGGCTGTTCTACGTCCTCAAGGGAGTGGTTCTCTATGTCGCAAAGGTCGGCAAGAAAGAACGTATGAAAGGAGCTATGAATGCTCGCCTCCGTTGCATCTTCGAGAACGGCACAGAGTCCGACATGCTCCTGCGATCCTTAGCCGCAGAACTCTATAAAGACGGGCGCGGAATCACCGAGCATCACGACAAGCTTCTGGATGGTTTCAGCAACATTACCGAGGACGACGAAGAGGCTGGATTCATCTACGTGGTGCGATCGTTGAACGAAGACGAAAAAATCAAATCTATCCCCAATCTGTACAAGATCGGATTCACCAGAAAGTCAGTTGAGGACCGCCTGAAGGACGTAGCAAACGATCCCACCTTCCTCATGGCAGAGGTGTCTCTCGTCAAGGCGTACAAGTGCTTCAACATGAATTCCCAACTGCTCGAACAAAAGCTCCACGCCTTCTTCGGAAAGGTTTGCCTGAACATCGACATCTATGACAAGCCGGGTAGACGGCACGTACCAAGAGAATGGTTCATGGCTCCGCTTGAAGCGATTGAACAGGCAATCTATCTGTTGTTGGAAGGGAAGATCACTGACTTTGTGTATGACGTGGATCGGGAGATGATTGTAGGGAAGTAGTCATTGGAACGATCTAAATCTATGGACATTCTAGAATGAAAAGACATGAAGTATGGCGGCTGGAATACAGAAGACGTCCTTATTTAGCGAATGTATCTGACGACTACTTGAAAACACGACTTTGTGATGTTGCCTCAAATATCACCCAGTTATCCCAGATGGCAAGATAGGCCCAGTCATAGATGATAACTTGATGAATTATTGGACCCCGCGATTTACTCATATACTGGAAGAGTACGCACGAAGAGGCTCTATGCAGCCTGACGTATCGGAAGTTTTAAATATTCCGACCCCAACATTTCCCACATTACCGAATGGAGCTAGAGCTTTTCAAAAAATAACAATTCCAGATGAAGGATCGTTTATAGCAAAGTTCACTAAGCAAAAACACGCTGAAGCATTATTATCAGAGGGTCAGGTATATGTCTCTCCCGCAAGCGCATATAAAGACTCATCCTTAAACAGGGCCATGTGCGACGACGAACTTAGCGTGCATAAGTTCATCCGAAAGAATAACACAAGAGTAACTATTCTAGATCAAAAAACAGGTAAGTCCAAAGAAGTCATCCCATTGAGTAGCGATATAAAGGTGACGACAACTTCAAACACGGACTTCTACGTCTGGTGTACTGCGTCCTCGCTCGATCTAAGATTGTTCGAAGACTTTGAAGCTGATGCTTGTGTAATCATCCGAGATATAGACGTATTTAAGCAAAGGCTAAAACAAGCTATGTCAGCCAAGCTTCCTAATTGGGAATTTTCATGTGGGGCTGTTAACTATATCGATCCTTATCTACATTCAGAACAGCAATTTGATCCCTTCGCCTGTAAGCATTTTAGCTATGCTTACCAGAAGGAATTTCGATTCATTTGGATTCCACCTTCACCAGTATCAGACAAGTTAAAACCACACCTTTTAACTCTTGGAAACTTAGAAGACATATGTGAAATGGTTGTTGTTTAGCTGACCTACTAGGTTAGTCCTCAGACAGATTTTGGGGTACAGTCTCACGATGGAGGCCCCATGAAAGCTGCAGAGAAAGTCGCCCGCCAGCGTATGAGTGTGCTTGAGCTTGCAGAGAGCTTGGGAAACGTCAGTGAAGCCTGCCGGCGACGCGGTATGCATCGTAGTCAATTCTACGAGTACAAGCGGCGTTTCCAGACTCACGGCCTTGAAGGGCTCAAAGATCTGCCGCCTATTCCGAAGTCCCACCCTTTCGCCACCTCCGAGGAGGTGGTCGAGCAAATCTTGGAATTGAGCCTAGCTCATCCTGCTTGGGGGTGCGTTCGCCTTTCCAATCAGCTCAAACTCATCGGTGTTTCGGTGAGCTCCCCTACCATTCAAAACATCTTGATCAAGAATGGCATGGGCACCAAGTACGACCGCTGGCTTAAGCTTGAGCAGAAGCAAGCTGGCGAACCCATTGAATTATCGGGCGAACAGGTCGCTTTCATTGAAAAACAAAATCCCGTTTTTAAAGAACGACACGTCGAGAGTTCTCGCCCTGGGGAGCTGTTGTGCCAAGACACCTTTTACGTGGGACGTCTCAAAGGGGTGGGGCGAGTTTACCTGCATGTCGTCGTCGATTCCTTCTCAAGCTATGCCTTCGGCTTTCTGCATACCAGCAAGCGCCCAGAGGCTGCCGTTTCCGTCCTTCACAACGACGTCATGCCGTTCTACGAGGAAAAGGAAATTGCCGTTTCCGCTGTCCTTACTGACAACGGCAGGGAATTTTGCGGAACCGAGACCCATCCATATGAACTCTATCTGTCCCTCAACGAGATTGAACACCGCCGTACCAAGGTGCGATCACCTCGGACAAATGGCTTTGTCGAGCGGTTTAATGGCACTGTGCTTGATGAGTTCTTTCGAGAAGCCTTCAGAACAACGCTTTATGAGACCGTAGAAGCACTCCAGGCCGACCTGGACACCTGGCTGACCTACTACAATACTGAACGCTCACACCAAGGGTATAGAAACATGGGACGTCGTCCCATAGAAACCATTAACGAGTACATCGAATCTGTCAGAGAAGAACGTTAGTAGGACAATTAACGAATCAACAAGCTCCCCCCCTGCACTGCCCCCAACAAAGAACATGCCCTTGGAATTGCTTCCAAGGGCATGTTCTTTACACATAACTGAGGGCAATAAGGCGAGGCAGAGACCTTCCAGGTGCGCCTCAAGCAAAATGGTCCAGACCCTGAGCTGTTACCCACTCTCCTGACGAACAACCAGGAGAGGTGAAAAAGCTGTAATTGCAGGCTTATGATGCGGAATTCAAATGAAACGCTGTGCTCATGGTTGAAGCGTCTGGGACACTGCGACTGAGGCCCCTGAGAGTCTTTGGATTAGCGTAAATCCTATTTACCGTTGGCGATGTGAGATGCAGCTGCGGGGCGCATCAGTTTTCCCAGCCAAGAAAAGAGCCGCCTCACAGAGGAAAAACGCCCATCAAGGAGCTTGAAGACCAAAGAAAACACATCGCACCATCAAGGGCATACAATTGGGTGACATTAATTGCGAGAGATTGACAAATTCTAGTCTATCATGACTAAGGATGCGCTCCTCTTTCCAAGCTGCTCAGGCTCAGCGATATTTCAGCGAGCACTCCAAGGAGGCCTGAACACCTGCTTAGCCTACTACCTTGTTCAACGCTCGCAGAACTGCTTATTCAGCGGCGGCCTCACACTCTTGGAGAACCCGATCACAAATCTCCTCCAAAACAAAGCTCAACCCCGTTTGCACTTGGAGATACCGATCAAACTCTATTTCAAGGTCATTAGAATGCTCGTCATAGCTACAACAAAATCCTCGCATCACGTCGATAATGATGCCTTGTGCAACAACAAAAGCCTCTCGCGGCCACTCAATCATTCTTTCTGAATCATCACCAGCCTTGCAATTCTTCAAAATATCATAATATCGCTGCACA
The DNA here is from genome assembly GCF_054657395.1 of Desulfobaculum senezii. Classification (NCBI taxonomy): domain Bacteria; kingdom Pseudomonadati; phylum Thermodesulfobacteriota; class Desulfovibrionia; order Desulfovibrionales; family Desulfovibrionaceae; genus Desulfobaculum; species Desulfobaculum senezii. The sequence goes on from NZ_BAAHYU010000004.1 coordinate 113,853, forward strand.
GCTTCGCCCGAAAAAGACTGTCCATTTTTTAGAGTAATTGTCTCCGCACCATGAAGAGCACCTTCGAAAGACTGAATCAACAGGGCATACTCATCGCTAGAGAGAGCACATCGGCAGACGACCTCTCGCTCAAGGAATACTTCTTTAAGAATCATTTTCCATATCCTCCCATCTTTTCGCTATAAAAACTACACATTCCATGAAAGAGGAAGCCATCAATTCATACGACCCAATTGTGCATAACAAATACGCTGCGCACTCTCTTCCAAAAGAGTATTCAGCCCAGATAGTATATCAAGATACTCACCAAGCTCGGTCCCTGGGCGTGCAGAATAGTCGCCGGGATAGCACCCAAAGTCATCAAAGAGCTCAAGGATGGTTCGCTGCATAATGACAAAAGCCTCACGCGGCAGCGTAACTTCTATTGAAAAATCATCATCAATTGGCTCATGTTCTTCGCGCAAATAATCATCATACTGCATTGCGTAATCTTTTTTCACACCCAACACACGCTCAAATTGCACATTATGAATACCTCTGAGCACTTCATTGAACGCGCTTGCAAGCGACCATCGCTCCATATCCGAGAAGACAACGCGACACATATACTCTCTTTCCAAATCAACTTCTTTCAATAGCACGATACAACTCCTTCTGTAACTTCATCCTACTCACGGAGAGAACCGTACAGCGCCGCGTATAATATTGAGCGCGGCACAACACTTCAGATCACCTAAAAACAGTAACACACCGACTATGATGTCTCAGAACACCTCAAACCATCAAACTGGTTGTGGATAGGCAAGGATGGACACACAGCATGGAGTACGAGACGCAGTTCATCTTCTGAGTCTCGGTTGAAATAAAGGATACCATTGCCCGGATGTGTTGCATCTCCTGGCCCCTTCTTGACGATGATATCTCCCGCCTTAATGACAAGATATTGTTTTGTACAAAGAGACAAAGCACGCTTGAATTCGACAAATCCTGCATCCGTCAACTCTATCATCCCAAAGTGACGTTCAATGACGTGTTCACCTGGTGGAGTTTGATCCTCAGGCTGCAGGACACCAACAAGGTGACGAAGCGACTTTACGTTATTGCAATCCACATAAAAGACACAATAGCCTTCCGGATTCGCCACAGGGGAACACAATGTAAGGACGAGCGCCATGGCCATCACACTCAAGACGGCGTACTCCCCGCACCCCCTTCTCCGCATCGAAATACCCATATCTCCCCCTTCACCCACTCCACCATGACAACAGGCCGACATATATAGCATCACTGCTCGGCATGGCAACACTGTTTACACAGTGTTTGATCCACCCCACGCATCCTCCACAGGCCAAAGATATTTACTCAAAAAAAACGCGGAGAGGATGTCTCCTCTCCGCGTCGTTGGCTACCCTACTGGATTCTTGCCGATACGTATTCGGCATCCAAAAGCGCTATAAGCGCTTTGAGACCATCCACGTTATCAACCTCGTCAATGCACATACGCGCATAATCTGCGGCGGTATAGCCTTTCTCATTTTGGGCGCTATGGTCAGCCCCTTGCTCCAACAGCATTCGCACAAACGCGTAGCGTTCATTCAAATCGGTCTCATATGTGACTTCAGCGGCATAGTGGAGAGGCGTATTGCCGGAGTTATCTTTCGCATTGATGTCGCTCCCCAATTCGAGGAGCTTTTCAACGGTCTTGGATTTTCCATCGATGCACGCATAATGCAGCGGGGTCACTCCATCGCAATTTGCGACCAAGGGGACATCAAATTTCTGGACGAATTGCTGAATAAAGTTTGCCGCCAGCATATCATCACGCTCGTCAACAAAGCGGCGGGCCGCGTAGTGGATGACGTTGAGGCCGTCATTATCGGTATTCGCAATCACATCAGCCGTCTTTTTGCGCCTGAAGATGGTGTTCACAAACCCAAAACCGCCCCTCATGCACGCAAACATAGCCGCTGTCCGTCCGGAGAAGTCCACGCGGTTGCTGTCTGCGCCGCGTGCAGTCAGGAATTTAAACATCTCAACGTCATTGGACACGATAACATGATTCAGCGGCGTGGTTCCGCCATCCTGCGGCGCGTTGATATCGACGCCATTTTCAACCAGCAATGAGATCATATTCTTGCGCAGCTCATCCACATCGACACTGGTGTACTGCGGCGCCCCCCTCTCGCGCAGGTCATATTGGTCCTGCATATCAAGAGCCAAATGTATCAACGTCTTGCCACTTATACCGTGCACAAGGCTCAGGTCCGCGCCACGGTCAACAAGCTCGCGGGCAACCTCAAGGCACCCGAAATGCACCGCGCACATAAGGGGCGTGTAGCCGTCATTGTCCACGTAATTGATGTCCGCTCCCGCATCGAGGAGAATACGTGTCGTCTCCAGCCTGTCCTGTTTTGAGTGATACGCAAAGTTCGTTATGTTGCGGTTCAGGGCTGTACTGTCGTCAAAGCCGCCAATAGCCATAACATTGGCGCCTCGCTCAACCAGCCACTTCGTCACATGAGGATTCGACGAGCCCGCGGCGTGCAGAAGAGCCGTCGCTCCATTATCGGATGCCTCTTCAATCTCAAGAAGCCCCCGCTTTTCGAGAATCTCAAGCACACCGATCACAAACGGATAGTACTGATTCTTAATGCGTCCACAAATCTTATGAACAAACGCCTCGCCAAAACAGCCTAAATGCGTGTGGACAGGCGCCCCGGCATCAAGAAGAACCTCAATAAGAGACAGCGCCGGCAAGTCGCCGGACCATACGTCCATGACGTGTTCAAGGATCGAGTCCTCGTTGCGATACAGACCTGTATTTTTATACTGATCTATAAGGCGGGACTTGACGATGTACTCTACGTCGCACCCAGCCTCGATAAGGGCCTTGAAAATCTGCAACGTCTCCTCGACACGGACATCAGGATTCCTCCGGTGACCCCAATCAAGCGCGAGGGAGAGGTAGTTTTCCACACGGTGCGTGTAGACATCGTCCTTGAACTTCCGTGTAAAGGTGCGCTGTATATTTTCCGTCCGCGCAATGATTCGTCTAATCACATCCACGGAGTGCTTTTTTAACAACGCAAGGCGCAACGAATCGGCCGACTCATAATCGGCCGTGCCGCACTTCAAGTGTGGATACGTATCGAGGTAGAAAACAAAATCAATTTGATCTGGGTCACAGCAAGACATCATAAAGTCAAAGAAGGTGAGATAACCGGCAGTGCCATCCGCGTAAACCAGCTCAAACTTCCTGTTTATATCCCACCCGTTGTCAACATACAGCTTCAAAAGACGGCGCTGATGGTGGCCGTGATACGCGACAATCACGCACATGAAAAGCATGTTACTAGTCAGTTCCTGCGGGCTTTTCCCGCTCAGCACCCTCCGGTCCACAGGGAAGGGCTTGCCCTGCATGCGGTAGAGGTCGGCGATATGGGCAAACATCGCGAACACTTCATCGTCGGAAGGGAACAGATCCCCACGCGGAGACGGAGTCATGATCATAGACTCAAAGCTCAAACCATGCTTGTCCACAAAATCAAGGTCTGCGCCCCGGTCAACAAGCAAGGTGACCATCTTTCGCTTGTTGAACCACACGGCGTACAACAATGCGGAATGCCCATGCGCCTCAATGCGCGCGCCGCGCTCAAGAAGCCACTGCACAAGCGCTTCCGGCTCCTTGAGCATGTCGCTCCACCCCACAACGGCGCAGAGGAGCGTCATTTCACGCATGCCGTGCTCCACAGGGGCATTGAGGTCCACACCCCGATCAAGAAGCGGCGTGATAAATAAAATCTTCTCGCGCGTGAAGTACTCGCCGCTCATGGCAATCTGGCGCACCATCTCGATGCTGGCGTCAGTACAGTCCGCGTTCTGCACCATTTTTCTCAGTGTTGCCTTGTCATAAAAATCGACAGGCACCGGCAACACATTGCCGCGTTCCTCATTCACGAGGACAAGCTGCCTGCGCTGCTTTTCGTCAAAGCAATCCTTCCGCAGGAAGCCCTTAACCTGACGGATATCATCATCAGAAAAGGCAAGACCCGCGCGGAAAAGCGCAATGAACCGGTCCGAGTTGCGGGCTTGCAGCGCTTGCACCGCCAGAGAAATGCTCGAGCCCGTCGCAAGGGGCTTTCGGATATTCAAAAGGTCCAGACCATGCGCGCACAGCCGCGACAGCACCCTCTCAAAGTTCCAACTCCCCAGAGACGACGTGCAGGGCAGTTCCCTGTTTTCAAGGGCCACGATGAGCGGGGTGGCTCTAGGCTCTGCCGCATAATTCACATCAATTCCCGCCTCCAAAAGATGGTCCAGCGCCTTCAGCGAGAAGGTTTCGCGGCCAAGCAGAAAGGCAAGTGCTGTCATCCCGCGCGAGTTCAGGGCATTGATGTCCACACCTGTTGCCAGCAGAACATCCAGTAAGTCCTTTGCGTAATATTTCTGGGTGACGAGCCAATGCAGGAGTGGCTCGCCATCAATGGTGGCTGGCAAGTGGTGCCCGTGCTCAACAAAGGCTTTCCACACATTTTCATTACACGTACGCGCAACCTGCTCCAGCAAAGACGCGGCCTCATCATCACTCCTGCCGATTGGCGCACCCATACCGAGGAGCATCCGCGCCACTTTGGACTTTTCGTATTGCACAGCATATTGGAGCGGCGTTATGCCCTTCTCATCAGCGTCGCCCACGGTCTGCTCTGCCAGAACACTTGCAAGCCGCTTTACATCGCCGGACTTTACCATTGCCTCAATCGTTTTTTTTCTAAAGAACATATATTATTCACCAAGAAGTATATGTAGTGTCATGAAATGGTACGTATATTTCCCTGTCTCGCCGGATTCTTTCTTCGCATACTCGCCGCGGACAACAATCTGCCCATCGGCGTAATCCAGCGCGCCATTCACAATGCGAACGCCTTGCTCTTCCGCAAACGCGGCAAGGGAGGCGTTGGTATTGTCCTGTGCCTCGCGCATCACAAGAGCTGGCACCATGCCAGAGTGACGCGCAAAAACGTTCTGCGCATGCTCCTCGCCTGCCTGTACAATTCGAAATGATGCGCTGTCAGCTATATGGCGTATCCGGTCTTGCAGCGGTGTCGCACTACTGCGCGACGCATAGTGCACATAGCCGGAACGTGCGTCGTTGGAAACGCCGCCCAAAACAATGAAAACATCGTCTGCACAATTTTTCGCGGCATTGATGGCCTGCCCAACGGGCGTCATATCGCCAGTAACGAACTCCGTCGTTGTTGTGTACACGTATAGCGCCACGTGCCCATCATCAGAGGCGACAACAACGGAGGTATCCACATATTCCGCGCACCGCGCCGCCAAGGCCTCATGCCGCGCCACATAGGCGTTCTTCGCTTCCCTCTCGCGCTCTACCGCAGCGGCGATGCGCTCCGGCTCAAGCGTCTCGAATTGTACAAGGAAAACGTTCCCATCCTCATCATCATAGAGTCGGCACAGGTATCCGTCGCCTTTGCCATGGCTCGAATAGTCGGTCCTAAGCTGCACGGCGCCCGCGTACTGCTCATGCAATACACCCTCAACAGCCTCCTCCAGCGCGTCCCTTTGGGCCTGCTCCTTGGTCTGAAGCAGAGTTACCGCCCCCCACAAAAGCCCCGCAACAACAAGCGCCGCGGCCGGGATGTACAGGAATCCCCATCTGCCCGTTGTGTACAAAAACACAACGCTCATCCCGTAAACGGCCGGATAGACCAGAACCAAAAACGCAAAGCACAACGACAGCCTCGACTCAAGGTTCACGCCATTTATGCCACTGAGGGCCATCACCGTCGCAGGCAGCGTCATCACGGAAAGAACAGCAGGCAGCCCGAGAAGAACCACCAGCCCTATTTTAATCATGCTCATCATATGCCTATCACCTTGTAGAACAGGGGCAGCCTGCATTATCGCCGGATTCCACAGCAGGGACCACAGGGGGGCGGCAAGCGCCGCCCGGCGTAGCGCTAGCGACCACTTCCAAAGCGCCGCCAAACTCCTCACCCAGAGCGCCCAGCGCCCCTCACCCACAAATTCCCTGCTCTTCGCAATAACTGCGGTCCCAGCTTATCCAAACGATTCCCATTCTATGTCAAGGCCGATCTTAAACCGTCAAAAGTCCAACACCAGCCCATCCACGCATTTCGAGGCGTATTTTAAGGCATGGTGGAGCATGTGCGCCATAGGAAAGCATGACCGAAGGCCACTGCAAATGGCAAAGCGGACCTCGGGCAAATGCCCAAAGTCCGCTTTCAAACGTCTTGCAGTGGTTTTTCGGCGACGGCGGAAGGCCCCTCTGACAGGGGCGGGGCGTGACGCGACCTCATAATAACGCCCCCACACACCACAAAGCGCGGCACCGTCACACAGTGCCGCGCAGGGAGTCACCAGAAACTATTACGGGAAGGAGAATGTCAAACCGGGCGCGCCAAGGGCAACAGCCTTACGCCGGACCATCCGAAGGAATGGGCCTACGACTGACCAGCGCCGGGCACAGCAGAACACAGCTCTGCAATAAGGCCCTAGCTCTTGGGAGGCGGAAGCGTCTTGCCGCACTCTTTACAGACGACAGGCTTATTTCGCTCTTCCAAGCGCACCGTCTGGCTTGCGCCGCAACGGGAGCACACGCGCCGTAGGTGAAGCGCGGATTGAATCGCTGACAAAATCTGCAACATAGCTGCGCCCCTTTGGCGTTGGCAGTACGCCCCACCTGCCGCTACAGCAGGTTGTTGTCCAAAACCAGCGACGACAACGACACCACGCCGACGACCTCCCCGTTTTCCTCAACGGGAGCGCTCTTGATGCTGGTCATATTCATAAGCCGCACCGCGTAGCGGATGTCCATATTGGCGGGCACCGTAATGATGGGCTTGGTCATGATTTCATAGGCGCTGACGTCCCCGGCATCGAGACCGGGAACGATAACCTGCTCCACCAAGTCGGTAATGGTTACCATGCCCCACGCATCATCGTCATGACGACGCGCCACGAGGATTTCGGAAATACGCTTGCTGCGCATCTGCTCCGCAACCTCTTTGGCCGAGGCCATGCCGTCAACGCTCACTATCTCTCGCTTCATCACATCGCGCACACGTACGATTGCCGACATGCTTCCTCCCTCTCACGTCCCATCCGTGGTGAAAGAACTTACAGGTACTTCTCCCGTACCTCTTCCTTGAACCGCTCAATCTGGCTCTCCATGCCCACAACCTGCTCCACCGGCAGCACAAAAGCGATGCCCGTGCCCGGTTTATGGAACTCCCCGGCCTCTTCAATGGCGGCAACAACGGGCTTCACAAGGTGCTCCTCTATCAGGAACATGACGATGTCCGTCTGATCCTCCAACGTCAGGCCAAAGAAGGTCTTGGCCTCGCGCATGCCGGTGCCGCGGCTGGGGATAATGGTCGCTCCGGTCGCCCCGGCGGCCTTGGCGGCATCAACGATGGGGTCCGTCTTGTATGTTTTCACTGGTGCCAATATCAGTTTAAACTTCACGCTGCGCCTCCCTCAGGCTCTTTTTGCTCTTTCTCGCTGTCATCCATTGGGTCATCTGTGCATATCCCATCACTGAAATTATCGGAAACAGACTGGCAAAGGCAATAAGGCCAAACCCATCAAGGGCCGGATTTCTGCCCGGCACCGCTTCCGACAGCCCCAGTCCGAGGGCGGCCACCAAAGGAACAGTCACCGTAGATGTGGTCACGCCGCCCGAGTCGTAGGCAAGGGCGACAATCATCTTTGGTGCAAAAATTGTTTGTATAATGACAATGACATATCCGACAAGAATGTAAAGATACAGCGGGGTTCCGGTTACAATGCGGAAGGCTCCGAGGGCAATGCCAAAGGCCACGCCAATGGCAACAGTTATCCGCAAGCCCCACTGGCTGATGCCACCGCCGGACACCTCCTTTGCCTTAATAGCCACCGCAAGCAGCGACGGCTCGGCAATGGTGGTGGAAAAGCCGATAAGCGCGGCAAATAGATAAATCCAGCCATACGCCGACCACTCCGAGGCCGCCTCTGCCCCGCCAAGCAGAAACGTCGGCTCCGTCAACTGTGTCGCCATCATTTTGCCAAGAGGGAACAGCGCCTTATCAAGCCCCAGCAGAAAAAGCGTCAGGCCAATCACAACATAGACGCCCCCGGCAATCATCCGCTTGGGGTGCGGGACAGGCTGGCGGAGCACAAAAAGCTGAAACCCCACAAGCAGGGCAAGAATCGGCAGGACATCGCGACAGGTCGACAAAAATGCGCCTGAAAATTCGGTGAAGAACTGCACATGGCCCCCTTATTTGGCTCCGAAAAGGACAAGCCCATAGCCAATAACGGCAATCATGGGCAACAGTGAAGCAAAGGCAATGAGTCCGAAGCCGTCAACAAGCGGATTTCGCCCTTTGATGATCGAGGCAAGGCCCACACCAAGCGCGGCAACAAGCGGCACGGTCACCGTCGAAGTGGTCACACCGCCCGCATCGTACGCAATACCAACGATTTCATGCGGGGCGAAGATGGTCATCACCATAATGACGACATAGCCGCCGATAATCAGATAATGAACAGGCCAGCCGCGCAGAATACGCAGCACACCGATAAGAATAGACACCCCAACGGAAAGGGCCACGGACAGCCGAAGCCCCATGGCATAATCATTCATGGCCTTTTCGCCGCTTTCAATAAGCCCGCCTTGCGCGGCAACGCTTGCGGCCTCATCCGCAACGGCGATAAGCGAGGGCTCCGCAACAGTGGTGGCGAACCCCAAGGCAAAAGAAAACGCCAGCAGCCAAAACAGGCTCCCCTTGCGGGCCAAGGCGTGCGCCATCTGTTCGCCAATAGGGAACAGGCCAATTTCCAGCCCCTCCACAAAAAGCGCCAGCCCAAAGACCACCAGCAAGCCACCTTCCATCACTCCAAGAACATTGGGCAGAGGCTGGCGAAGCACTGCGCCTTGGAAGAAGGCAATAACGAAAATGATGGGCAGCAGGTCCTTCAGCGACGACCAAAATCCCAGCCCAACAGTTCGCGATGCGGATTTTACAATTGCCAATGTACTCTGCTTGTCCATCCACCCTCCGCTCTTATGAGGAGCGCTATCATATAGATAAGCTACAACGATTCCTATTATACCTATAGGCTGATCGCTTGACTTTCAACAGAAATCGTCAGGTGGATACTGTCGCTTGCCGGACAAAAAGGGAGAAAAGCAAGACCTCACCCCGCACGAGACGACGCGATAAAACGTAAGATGCAGTCTTTTCATACAAATCGCGGCAAAGAGAACAACACAGGGACAAAAGCTCCGCAGCCTGCACTATCGTCATACGCGCAGGGACAAAACTCGCGGGACGGCCCTGCAGAGAGCGATACCTCTGCCACTCGTCCTGCACCCTCGCCTGTATCCATGCGACGCGGGCGATTTTTTACAGGCCCTGAACCGAAATGCCACGCCCCCTAGACCACACGCGCCCCTTAGGAATTGGAGCGAAAAGCCTTTTCATTAGCAGCACGAGGCGAACCTCTTCGACTGTGGCTCGTGCGTGAGAAGCCCGCATAACACTCATCCCCCCTACCCGCGCCCCCCACAGGACAACAGCTCATAGCTTTCTTCTAACACACGACTCACGCTACAGAGGAGGTCAAGAACCTCCTCAAAAAACGCCCCTAAGTATGTATGGTAGACATCATCATCATGAAATTTATACATAACAGCGACGATTGCCTTCTGCAAAAGGACAAAAATTTCGCGCGGCAAGCATACATTTGCCTCGCCGCCGACAATTACGCCATGATTAGCATAAAAACAGTCGAAGCACTTCTTAGCATACCCCTTCTTCACACCAAGAACGAATTCATAATCCACATTATGAAACCCTCCACATACCATGAGAAACGAATTCGAAAGAAAACAAAACTCATCCTTCGTCATGCATACAGTACACATATTCTGCTTATCAACGCCTACTTCCTGTAGGCGCATACCTGAGCAATCATCACCTTTCCAATTCGCTACTGAACACAACTCCTGATCCTCACCAACAGCATTATCCACGCATTGACAAGTTAAGACGCGGCTCTCTTCGAGCATCAGGTTCACACCACAAAGCACGTCGAGAAACGTGTAGAAATCGTGCTTGAGGCGCTTTTCGTAGGCCTCAAACTCCGGATAAATACGTATAAATGCCAAAAGAAGCCGCTGTACACGTTCCAGCGTACGTCTCTCGCAATGGAGTTCCACTCCGTCCCATGCAATAGCCTCAAATGAGCACGGCAAAACGCTTTCTATATCTTCCCCATCCGCCTTCGACAGTCCAAGCCCCAAGTCCTCTTCCATATCGTGCAGAACGCGCAGCACCTCATCCTTTGCCCGCAGCAAAACAGTATATTCGAGCGGAGAACAGAGCACACAACACATCACGCCACCATTCACACACTCTCTTGCTCTCATTCTCATACATGTCACCCACTGTTGTCTTTGTCTCCCCGACGAGGAGTATTCTGGTTTATAAACGACACCGCAGCGCCACTCCTCAAACTGCCCAATATCATGTTTGCAAACAGCCTCTAGAATATTGTAAGAACTGTTGGCAAGGCGTGAAAACACGTTTTTGGAGCAGGCTCACCGAACTTTTGAATTCTCTGGCGCGGCAGCCTTTTCTCTTCAATGGCCCACCCTGGCCATGGGCGATAGAGACCAGCCCTCAGCTTCGCCAGACACAAACTCCTTGCGATGGACAACACCGCGCGGGGCTGCCACCCTGTACCTCGGCTCCAGATGCTTCACGCCGCCAGTATCACCGCGTCGCAGACGCCTCACATCACACTAAGGAGCTTTTCATGGACAAGAGTATTCTGGACTACGAAGAACATATCTGGGACCTGACCAATGAAAGCCGCGAGCACATGGCGAAGCTCAACGAGGCGGTGTACTCAACAATCTCTCCCGAGGTCTACGACGACGGCGCCCTTGCGCGGCGCGATAAAAGCCTGATGGCGCTGGCCATAGCCATCAGTCAGGGGTGCGGCCCATGCATCGTCTCCAAGGTCGACCAATCCCTCACGTCCGGCGCAAGCGTTCAGCAGATCGTGGAAACCTGCCAGGTCGCCATCTCCATGGGCGGCACCCTCGCCTGGTCCAACTGCCTCCCCGTCTTCGACTACCTCCGCGCCAAGGACCTGCTGGATACGCCAGAAGGTGCGTAGCGCAACTCAAAACAAGAGACTCTACGTCCAGTTATCAAAGGCCTCGCATCGCGAGGCCTTTATCATCTCCCCTCTCGTCTTAAGGAGCAGAGAACCCGTTCCCCCCAACACAACACCAGCCCCCGGACAGGTTGGCCTGTCCGGGGGCTGGATGATGACGTTTGTCTGCGCCTTGGGCAGTCGCGCCGGGGCGGCGCAGTCGCGTGGTGGCGCGCTTGGGGGGGGCTGGTTACCGGGTCTCGACCTCGACGTAGAAGATAGAACTGGAGTACTTCTTAAAGAGTTCCTTGCCCGTCATGGGGTGGGCGGGGGCGGGGGCTGGGCGGGGGATGCCCAGTTGGTCCAGCATCAGGCCGATATAGTTGGACTTCACGGAGTAGGCGATGCCTTCGACATTCTGCAAAGTGATTTTGGCACTCACAACGCCAATCACACGCCCGCACGAATCAAAAAGCGGCCCGCCACTGTTGCCGCCGTTCACCATAGCGGACACCTGATACTGGGAGGCGGTTTCCTCATAGCCCCGTGTGGAGCTAATGATGCCTTCCGTCATTTTGAGCTGCGTGCCGATGATGCTCGCAATAGGATACCCAACCACAAACACATCTTCGCCCTGAGGGGTCATACCCGTCAGCTTCACAGGCAGCGGCTTGAGGTGTGAGGGGACGGCGTCAATCTTCAAAACAGCAAGGTCCAGCCCTTCGTCCACAAGCAAAACCCGCGCGCTCGTGAACGTTGTCGGCGAAGTATAGACCTGAATCTGCTTGGCACCATCCACAACATGGGCGCAGGTCATGGCGTGCCCCTTGTCGTCCAAGAGCCAGCACGTTCCCGTGTACACGGTGACCTCTCCGGCGTCCTTGTCCGGGTACATCTTCATCAGCGCCAGCCTATTCCTTCTGCCAAGGTTCAAGGCCAGCATCTCACTTTTGCCGACCCGCCACAGCACGCCTTGGGAATCCTTCTTGCGCCGGGAATAGGTACTGGTACACGCCTCATCTTTTTTCAGCTTGTTGAACTGGATTTTCACATCGCCGGGCCGCCACTCCACCTCTTCGGAGGTGAGTACATACGCCTTGTAGGGGTAGCGAATGTCCTCTTTGTCGTGGACAAGGCCCATGACGTACCGGGATTGGTCATCCGTCCAGATGCCTTCAAAGCGGTTCGCGGGGCGTCCATCAAGGAATTCCTTGAACCCTTCAATAGTACGTGGATAGGACGGCGGCATAGTGGCGACCATGCCCTTGTTCGGCATGCGGCGATACGCGCTGAACGTCTTTTGGGGAATGTTGTTGAAGGCGACGTACTCCTCAAGGGCTTCAAGGAACTCGGTTCCCATGTACCCGGGAGCCATGGAAAAATCCGGCCCGTAGGGGCGGGATGTAATATCAAAAATGATGCCGTAATTTGAGGGATCGTCCTTGGACTGGACAAGAACGGGCTTGATGATGGAGACCGCCCCGCCCATGAGCATATCTCTGTGCTTGGTCTTGATGCCGTCGCCACGGCCCCAGGATTCAACATCCAGAAAGCGGTCCTCCGCAATGTCCCAGGCAATCTCAAGGGCTTTGTCGAAATCTACGTCCAACGCCTTGATGGCGCCGGTGTCAGGCCCTTGCACCACGCCGCCGCCTTGCCGATGCGCCGTGCAGGACGTCAGCAGCACGGCCAAAAGAACGAACACAAATTTCTTCATCTGCGGTGTCTTCCCTTCACGGATAAGTGCCAATTGGCGCACCCCGCCTCCTGCCATAGTGCAGAGCGCGCATGCGCCCCATCCCGCAGTGGAGATGGAGTCCCAGTCATGATGTGTCTCCCGGTCCGCAGCACGCTGTACCCATGCGCATGGAAATCGAAAAACACATACGGATTAATCGGCAACTGAATCTGTGTCAATTTTCATAGACACCGCTATACACCATTTATCGCCGCGCCCTTCACTTGGCGGCAACGGTGGCGTCCATATCCTCCGCAGGGACGCCGCCGCCAAAGTGCTTCACCCGTTCCTCAAAGAGTGACCGGCGGAAGGACTGCACAACGCTCGCCCGGTGTGCGTGCTCCAAAAACGCGGAATTGAAGGCATTGGCCTGCTCTTCCTCATCAAACGCGCCAACCACAACCACGTGCCACTTGCGCCCCGCCTCATCGAACATATACACCGTGTCCGCCTGATACCCCAGCCGCGCCAGCTTCTTGGCCTCCACTTCGGCATTCCTTCGCGTCAGGTAGGCACCGGCGCGCACCAGCCAAACAAACTGCACGGACGCTTCATCCCCGGGCGGCACCTTGATGTGGTGAGGCGAGGCCTTACGCCGCGCGCCCGTCTGTGGCTCACGCCCCTGTGCGGCGGCTTCGCGCTGGACCGCAGCGGCTTCCTCCTGTGGCGGTGCGGCCTGCCGGGGCGCGCTCTCCACCACCGCAAACCGGGCGACATTGGCTTGAGAGTCATCTCCACCCCCGCCCTGCATTTGAGCAGGAGCAGAGGCGGGAGCAGAAGCCGGACCAGAGCTTGGGGCAACTCCGGAATCCCCTGCGGGAAGCGCGGGAGCAGCTTCATTTGCGGGTACAGTCGTACTGGCGGGTGTGTCCTGCGGCAATGCGATGCCGTGGGCCGCAAGGTTCCTCTCCACGGACTGCATAGTCATGTACGAACCAAGCACGAACCCGCCAACAAACAGCGCCACACCAAAAAGGAGCAAAATCCCTGTTAGCACGAGTACATTCCCATTCTTTGCGGTTACCGGAGACATGGCATCCCCCTCACAGTGCTTACGGAACGGAAACTGTCATCTGACCCGCCATCTGTATGCTGATCACGCCGCCATAACTGCACATCAGCGTGCAGGAATCATTGAGCGCCGGCTCCCCGCCAATGAGCACCGTCGGGCTGCCGGGAATCCACGGCGCGGCAGTGGCCGGAATGCACGACTGCGGCGTCAGCACGCCCATGGCGGCAGCGGTGGCCGCCGCGACCAGAGGGTTGGCAGGGCAGGAACACATCCCAAAAGGCATAATGTTCACCATGGGCGCATAATCCATAATTGTCGCAGCAGGCGCTCCGGACATGACGCGCTTGGCCGGAAGCACAGTGAGCGACGATGGAGCCGCACCAAAACTGCACTGCAATAACGCCCCGCTCACAACAAGTTGCGACATACTGCCCCCTTCACCACACAAAGCGCGGCCGGTTACATGACCTTGAGGCTCCCAAGATAATTATCCAAACTTTCCTTCCACTTCTGAAGCTTCTGCTGTGTGCCCAGTATCCACTGGCTGCATAGGCCTGCCCGCTTGCAATGCTCACCGCCGCGCTCCTTGCTCGTGCCCCAAGGGTCAATTAATCTGCACCATGCCGCCCTTCACCTGCAGCTGGCCGCCACCGTCGATGGTGCCGGAACTGCTGGATTTGATGGAAAAGGTCCCAGTGACGTCTATGGTCAGGTTGCCCTGCACCGTCAGGGTGTAGTTGCCGCTGGTTGTGATGGAATAGTCCGCGTTGTTGGTGCGGGTTTCCGCGCCGCCCACGGTAATGTCGCGCGTATCGTTCGCGGTGTGGGTCTCTGCGCCGTCGCACGAGGTGGACAGCGCGCCCTGCACACTCAGGGAGTGGTCACCCTCTGTCGTGGCGTCATAATTGGCGGAATTGCTCCGGGTTTCATCGCCCTCAACAGTGATATCCCGCGTCCCCTTCACGCTGTGCGTTTCCGTGCCCTGCTCTACTGTGAAGGTGCGGTTGCCCTGCTCCAGGCTCACAGTGTCGTCCGCTGTTTTAATGGTTGTTGTGCGGGCGTTTTCCACCACGGTGTTCATGTCCTTTTGGGCGTGGATGTAGACCTCCTCCTCGCCCGCCTTATCCTCAAAGCGCAGCTCGTTGGAACCTTCGGCATCCTTGCTGGAATTCGTCTTGATGAGCGTTCGCGTGGCGTTGGCGGGCAGGTCGTAGGGCAGGGTCTGCGTGGCGTTGTACACGCACCCCGTCACCAGCGGGCGGTCCGGGTCGCCGTCTATAAAGCTGACCACCACCTCGTGCCCGATGCGTGGCAAAAACACCGCACCATAGCCCTTGCCCGCCCATGGCTGGGCCACGCGCACCCAGCAGGAGCTTTTTTCATTCTTCTCGCCCACGCGGTCCCAGTAAAACTGCACCTTCACGCGTCCGTATTCGTCGGTCCAAATCTCTTCGCCGTCTTTCCCTACCACCAGCGCGGTCAGCGGACCGGGAACGGACGGCCGGGGGTGACGGCGGCGCGGGCGGTACGTCGCCGTAGCGGGGATAGCGGTGAAGGTTGAGCTGTAGCGCATTTTGGACGCCGTCAGCGCCACGGACGTCACCAGCCACTTGGCGTTGATGTCGTTTCGGTCGTGCCCTTCAATGGTCATGGTTCCGCCGGGATGTAGCCCCGATGCAGGCGAGGACGCAGACAGCACACACTGCTCAGCCTCCAGCGCGTCAAGGCGCATACCCGCAAGACTCTCGCCGTCGTCCTTTACGGTGTGGCCGGTGGGATACTCGTACACGGTGCGGGCATTGCCGCCGGGGGCAGACGCCGTAAGGTCCGTCTCCGGCGTTGTGAAATTGTAGTCGCCAACGGCGAAGGTGCCCGTAACGGAGCACTGCTCCAGCGACACATCTGCAACCTGCGAGGCCGGAACCACGCTGGTATTCTTGGGCTGAAACTCCAGCGTCGCCGCCTGCGGGCACTCCTCCAATGCGTCGCCGCTGTCTGCGAGGACGAGGGTGTGGGCGTTTGCCGTGTGGGTGAAGAAATAGAACATCCCCGCCTCCTCCATCAGGCGCGACACAAAGGCGAGAGCGGTCTCATTGTACTGCACCACGTACTCGCGCGCCGAATAACTGCCGGATAGCTTATCCTCCACATCCGTAAACCCGGCGTCGCTACAGACCTGCTTCACGATGTCCGGCACGCTCATGTTCTGAAACACCGCGCAGTCTGCCTGCAAACCAAGCAGCCACAGCCACGGGCGCACCTCCATATGATAGTGCGTGGCCTCCGCCGTGCTCTGCCCCATGGAAAACCGCGTCACCACGCCATTGATATTGCGCGTGGCCGAACCATCAGGCAGCCCCACGCCCACGGTGATGTCCTTGCCGATGATGGTGTCAAAGGCCAGCGCGTTGTCCTCGCTGTAGGCCGAAATGGAGTAGACAAACGGCTCGGACAGGGCCTCCTGTCCGGAACAGCTTTCCAGCACCAGCGTCCCGTCGCCGAAGGGAGTGGTCAATGTCACGATGGCATCCTTCATGACTACGGGCCCCACTCCATGGCTTCATCCTGCCTTGCGGTGAGCGAGGGGACGAACTGCTGATTGTAGTCCAGCCACACAGCGCGGGGATTCACCGCCGTCAGCACCTCCTGCATCCAATCCTCAAACTGGGACAGCGCGTCCAGATACAGGCGTGACACCTCCGCAAGCGCCACCACCACAAGCAGGCACTGTTCCTCGGGTGTATAGTTTCGAAGCTCCGGCCCGTTGTTCCGGCTCCACGCCAAAAGACGCGTGGCGAAATTCTGGGCAAGGGCGTTGTCGCCACTGACAAAGGGCGCCACAAGGTCGCCGTAGCGCGGCGGTCTGCGGCCATCGACCTTCACCAAAAGCTCCGATGCCTGAAACCAACTGCCCTGCACCCGCACCACAGAACCAATAGCGGCCAGATAATTGTTGATGGCCCCAAGCAGATCATCACGCTTTTCCCGCGTTGGATCCTCAAGACGCATTTCGCGAATCCACCGGCCCGCCGCGTACCGCAGGTTGTCCACTTCCGTTTTCGACATGTCGCTCCCTTTTTCGGTCAGCCGTGCGGGCGCCCCTTTGGCGCGCGGTCCTCACCGCCCTGCGCCGCTGCGCAAAAACTACTCCACCCAAGCCACGCATCACCCATGCACCCAAGGCTGGGGGCAATGGCGCTTGGGGCGGCAAGCTCCAAGGCGATATGCACGTCCACGCCCTCGCCCACATAAAACGCCACAAGCTGTTCAAGGGCCGTCCGCCGCGTTCCCGGCGGCTGGGGCAACAAGGCGCGGTAGTCCTCCCAGCACAGCGGCCCAAGGCGCAGCGTCACGCCCGCGCTCTGCTCCCACACGCGCGTGCCCAGCACGGCGTTTTCCCCAAGCCGAATATTCGCGCCCGCCACGCCAAGGCGGGTCTGGTCCTCCGGCTCAATGTCCAGCCATGCGCCGCGAAACTCCTCCACCCGCGCTGGCACGCCAAACGCATCAGCCACCACGCGCTCCAGCCCCGCCGCGGACTTGGGATACGCCCCATACAGCGCAGCGTGCCGCAGCAGGACGGCGTCGGGCACGCCGGCGGCTCCCGGCGCATCCGGCGCTGGGGACTGCCGCAACCCCGGGGTACCCATGCCCATAAGCGAGAACACAAACCCCGCCATAGGGCTGTCCGCCGGGTGGCAATCGTGCCCCGCCACGGGCCGGTACGCACCAACCGAGGCATAAAAGAGCGCCACCAGCCGGTTATTAAACAGGTCCAAAAAATCGCGCAGACAGGTATCCCGCGCCCCGGCGCGCTCCAGCACCACGTCCGTATACGGAGCGGGAAGCGGCCCCGCCGCGCCCGCAAGGCCAAGGAAATTCACTGCAAGGGCAGGCTTGCCACCTGCTGTGCCCCGCCCAGCCACCTCCACCGCGCCCAGCGCCCGAGGCATCTCCGGAGCCCGCCCCCAGCCCGCCGCAGAACGCGAGGCACCATCCGCAGACGACCCGGAATCCGCGACAGCATCCAGCGCATCCGCCGCCACGCCGCGCACCTCCTGCAACTCGCTGGCGGGAAAGGCAAAAGACACGCACGAGGCAAAGGAAAACCGCTCGCTCTCCGGGTCATCGGCGCAGACGTCTCCGCCGTGGATGGCCCGCATCAGCCACACGGCCTTCCATACGTCAAACCGCCACGGCTCGCGCAGGAAACGTTCTGCTACAGAATGGGCCGACTGCCCGACTGTGGTGGGCACCTGTGCCAGACCTCCCTTGTCCCCTCACTGCGCAGCGTCAGCTGGGAAAACGTGTTCACATTGCAATACAGTCCAAAGAACGCGCTCATCACCCCGGCAAAAAGCACGGCGCTTCCCCCCGCAAAGGCGCTGGGGTCAAGGGTCAGGCCAATATCCGTCCCCCGCACAAAACCTCGCCACGCCTCGCTCCCCAGACGCCGCGCCACCGGCCTGCGGGTCAACGCCTTGATGCCCCGGGCCTGACGCACCGCCGCGGCGTCGCCGTCCGGGGCGTAGAGCATCAGAATTTCCTGCAGGGCCTCCACGCTTTGCGGACCGGACAGAGAGACCTTGTTCAGCGCCAAGTGCGACACCAAACGCCACATAACCTCGCCTCCAAGGGGCGGATTCCGCTGGGGTGTCGGCGCCGTCAGCAGGCGCACGGCGCTGACCGGCAGGTCGCTATCACGCGCAAGAAGGGTCCCGGCCTGCGCCTCCACCGCGCTGTGACGATTGGTGCACAGCACATGCGCCACCACGGACCGGGCCGCCGGACGCGCCGGATTGAAGGAGAGGTCCGCAAAGGACAGATACACGTCCGTCCCCTCGCCGCCGCCAGCCGCCGGGGTACGGCGCATCAGCCAAAACGGCTCATCATGTTGCTGGGCCGCGGCGTGGGACAGGCTAAAATACGGATGCATGGGGACCATTCCCGCGCCCCCCGGTTCCACAGCGGCTACGGACTCTATGGAATGGATTTCCGTGGTGGCGCTGCGGCGGGCATCGGGAACAAGGCGATACTCGCTCTGGGTTTCATCAAGGCGGATAGGCTCGGCAATGCGTGAGAAGAGGTTGACGATGGGCACGGCGTTGGGCCGCAGCATATGCCGCGACAGCCCGCCCAGCTTGCGCGGCCTACGGGCGAGGGGGACCAGCACGTCCACAGCCGAAGCGTCGCCGCGCCGCGACAGGCCCGCCACCTCCACAAACAGGAAGCGTTCCGGAAAAGCAAAATACTCCTGCACCATCTGGTAGGCGGGCGGTCCCTGCGCGGCGCGCGGCAAGGCCAACTCGTCCGCGCCCAGTCCCGCAGGCCGAATGGCACGGGGACCAAGGGACAGCGGCGCGCGCTCCACCGGGTCCGCCGGGTTGCGCAGGCACACATCCAGCGCGTCCGCCAGCAGCAGGTCATACAGTTGGAAGGTCTCGTACCTGTCGCCATGCAGGAACAGCCGGACGGAATCGAAATCGCACGACGCAAGGGGAACGCCGTCCCCCTCGATGCGAAAGCGCAGCACGGCCCCCGCCTGCTGCCCCGCGCGGCCAAGATTGTACTGCGCCAGCGGCTCAAACGCCGCCTGCGTCACCTTGATGGGCAAGACCTGCAGCGGCCAGCAGGTCCGCCAGCGCAGGGTGGCCTTGCCGTCGGTGCTGTCGCAGTGCAGGGCAAGGCCTTGCGGCACCTCGTACCCGGCCAGCATATTCGCGGCCTTTTTGGCCTCCGGCGCAAACTCCGCCACACTCAGCGAGGGCAAAGGACACGCCAGCCCAGGATACAGCACCTGCAAGAGTGCGCCGGACAGCTGTGGCAACTGGGCATCCACATTGCGGCGGATGCGCGCCGTCAGCCACGCAAAGGATTCAATGAGCCGCTCCACAAACGGGTCCGGCGTAATGTCCGGCCCCAATTCAAGGCGGCTGGCGATGCGTGGATACCGCCGCGCGAACTCCACCCCGGCCTTGCGCAGGTAGGCAAGCTCACTTTGGTAGTATGTCCGGGCCGCATCATCCTTGGTCATCGTCAACCTCCATCACGGCAAGCGTGCCGTCGCCCGCGTCGTAGCCCAGCAGAAAGGCCAACGGCTCACGCCGGGGCATGCCCACAACGCGCGCGGAAATCATCATCCCGCCCCGGAACCTGCGCCCTGCGGCGTCCTGCCCGGAAAAATCCACCTGCGCCCCTTGCCCAAGGCGGGGGTTGGCAAAGGGCAACTCTCCGGCAGCTCCACCGCGAAGGGGCACGACGTAGGACCGCGGCGGCAACTTCACCACACGCACCCGCACATCCGCCAAACGCGGCTCAAACGCGCGAATCGCCTGCCCCACGCGCCGCGCAAGGGCCTTCATGTCCGCTTCGCTCTCCACCAGCACGGTGCCGGAATCCGGCAAACCGTAGTCCATAACGTCCGGCGCGCCGGGACCTTCCAGCCACGTCCGCCCAGCCGCGCGGGTGTTAAGCAGCCACAGCACATCGCGCACGATGATGCGGCGGTAGGTCTCGGCGCTGACGTTGCGCATGGGCACGGTTTCTGGACCGGCGGCGGACGCATCGTCCACCAGCCGGTCCAGAAGCGGCGCCAGATATCTGCCTTTCGCCGACATGGCGGATTAGGATATCTGGTTGGTTTCGAGGTCGTGCATACCGGCCTTGGTGCCTTCCGCGCCGCCGGCTTCCTTCTGCTTTTTGTACTCGTACTTAATCTTGCCGTAGTTGAGGGAGAACGTCTCCATGGGCAGGTCTCCGCCGCCGCTGATGCTATAGTTGGAGATGACCACATCGTTCATGGTCACCACCAGATAGGCCACCACATCGTCCCCATCCATACGGCAAGCGGTGAACACAATCTCCGAGATGTGCTTACCGCTCCACAGCGCCTTGCAGAGGTCGGCAGTAGAGAGGTCGGTACGCTTGGATACCGAAAACTCCCCATGCTGCGCGCGCGACGTCGTGCCGCCACCCTCGGAGCTTCGCAGCGGTGATGTCGGCTGCGAAAAGTTGTGCGAGAACGAATAGATCTCGATTTGCTTTTCATAGCCTTTGACCGTGCTCTCACCGTCAATTCCATCGATCTTCATAAACATATTCTGCATTTGAGACTCCTTGTACGGTCAGGCCATTATGCGGCCGGCGGCGGCAGTTCTGCGACGAGGCGGATGCTGGCCGTCAGCTCCTCAAGCTGGAAGTGCGGACGCAGGAAGATGGTGGCCGTATAGACGCCGGGCTTGCCGGGAACGTCCTTTACGTCCACACGTGCCTCGCGCAGGGGGTAACGCGCCTTCACTTCCTGCCCGGCGTCGTCGCTGAGCAGGACGTAGTTGGATATCCACGTGTTCAGATAGTCCGAAACGTTGTCGGCGGTCATAAAGCTGCCAATCTTGTCGCGCATGATGGACTTGATGTAATGCGCAAAGCGCGAGGCATTGAGCAGATACGGAAGCACAGCGGACAGCCGCGCGTTGGCGTTGGCTTCGTCTGTGTTGTAGAGCACGGGCTTGTTGGTGGTCTGCCCGCCAAAGAAGGCGGCATAGTCCGTGCCCTTGCAGTAGATGAGCGGAATGAACCCAAGATCCGAGAGTTCTTTCTCGCGCCGGTCCGTGATGGCAATTTCCGTTGGGCATTTCACGGCGATGTCGCCGTCGTCGGTCTTGAAGGTGTGGGTAGGCAGGCCTTCCACAACGCCGCCGCCCTCCACGCCGCGTATGGCCGCTGTCCAGCCGTACTTGGCAAAGGCGTCGGTGATGCGCTGGGCCATGGCCCACGCCGCATTGCCCCACAAGTACTTGACGTGCACGCGCCCATCCACGTCCTCCACAAACTGGAACTCCTCAACGGGCTGGGTGTCCGGGCCATAGGGCAAGCGCAGAAGCACGTGCGGCATGCACAGCGCCACATAGCGTGAATCCTCGCTACTGCGGAACGAACGCCACTTGATCAGCTCGCTGCTCTCAAAGAGCTTGGCAAGGTCGCGCGGGCCAGCCAGCTCGGTAAAGCTCTCCATGTCGAACAGCCGGGGCGAGGCTGAGGCCATCAGCGGCGCATGGGCCGCAGCGGCCACCTGCGACAGCTTTTCCAAAAAGGCCATGTCCTGCGGATGCCGCCCAAACTCAAAGTCATACAGCAGGCAGCTGTAGGGCGCACCGCCAAAGGTGCCGTACTCTTCCTCGTACACCTTTTTGAACAGGTTGCTCTGGTCGAATTCCACAGCCTTGTCGAGGTCGGCCTGAAGCTCCTTGCGCGAGGCGTTCAGCACCCGCAGTTTAAGCATTTCGCCGGTTTCGGTGTTCATCACCAAATAGTGCAGACCGCGCCAAGTGGACTCCAACCGTTTAAAGTCCTCGGCGTGCATGACTTCATTCAGTTGAATGGAAAGCTGCTCGTCTATGCGCGAGATGCGCTCCACCAGCATCGCTGCCGGGTCATCAAGAGGCTCCATCTTCTTGTCCAGAATCTGCGAGGCCAGCTCGCGGAGGATGCTCTTGCTGTTCGGTATCTGCGACTCATCCTTGACCATCTTTCCGTCATAGAGAAACTGCTCCAGCAGGTTTCTCTCGGCATCATTTTCAGGACTCATAGCTGACTCCCTCACGGGTTGAGGTGCGTGGGGCTACTTCTTCGCAGGCTTTTCCTTCTTGTCGTCCTTGCCCTTGTCATCCTTCTTGGCGTCCTCTTCACCGCCGCCATCGTCGGCGCTGGCAAGATCCAAAAGCTCCTTCAGCTTCGCCTCGTCGCCAATGGTGTCGTGCAGCAGGGCGGCAAGGTCGTCATTGCCGTCCAGCTTGCCCAAGAGGTCCACCAGCTTCTGGCGCGCCTCCAGCAGTTCGTTCAGCTTGGGAATGCGCTTTACGACCTGCGCAGGCTCAAAGTCGTCCATACTGGCAAAGCTGAGGTCCACGCCCAGCGTTTCGTCATCGCCGCCAAGGGTATTGGGCACGTTGTAGGCGATATGTGGGGCACTCTTTTTCAGCACGTCGTTGATATTGTCCCTATCGATGTAGACGAACTTCCGCTCCTTGAGCGGCGGAAGCGGGTCCACAGGCTTGGCGGTGAGGTCCGCCATGATGCCCACCACGTAGGGCAACTGCTTCATCACAATGGCGCCGCCTATTTCCACATCGTATGTGATCTGGACGCGCGGCGGTCTGACCCTGTCGAGCTTATGCTGAATGCTTTCAGCCATGTTCATGCTCCTCCGCTTGCTGATTGATGCGCCGGGCATTCACGGGCGCGTAGCCAATGCCGCCTATTCGGACTGTTTTTTCGGTATTCCCAGCAGAGCGAGAATCCCTCCCAGCTCCGCTCCTTCTCCAAGAATTTCGCTGTACAGCTCCCCAAGGCTCATATCCCCCCACGCCACGGCCCGCTGCACAAGGTAGGGCGTGGGGCTGTGCGGTTCGGTACGCATCAGATATTCCGCCGCCATGGCGAGCATCGCGTACGCCTCCGCCCTGCTGCTGATTGGTCCTGCCGTCTGCTTTGCGGGCGCTCCCTCGGTCTGGGCCACAGTCTCGCTTTTTTCCGCCACATCAGCCTCCTCCCTTTCCACGCGTCGAATGTCTTCACCGCGCCACGAAAGCACGCGGCCATGAATCGCCATCACCCCTTCGCGCAGCGCGCCAAAGCTTGGCGCCTCATCGCCGCACCGCTCGTCCAAAAAAGTTGCCAGCGCCTGAATAATGCCGTCCGCCCGCTCCAAACCGGATGCCATGGCGGCGTGATAGGCCGCGTCCGTCGCATGGGCGGACAGGGTTATGGCCTCACGCGTGGGGCGGCTTTCGTCCACCGCACGCGCCGCCTTGCGCCCTCGGGCCGCGAGACGCTCGTAGTACTCGGCCTCCTCCCATTCCGCATAGGTATAGGAGCGGCCGTCACCATGCGCGGGCACCGTCAGACGCACAAACTTCAACCGAAATGCCAGCGCCGTACTCACCCACCGAAACGGCGCAAGGCGGGCATCAACGTCGCCCTCCTCCATGCGGGGATGGATGTCGTCCCAATACGTCTGGGCAAGGGCAAGGAGAACCTCCAGCCCCTCCACCAGCCCCGCTACGCCATCAAGGGCAAGACGCGCCTCCGTCAGCCATGCGGCAATCTGCACATCCTTGGTCCGCGACTGGAGCGCGCCCTCGCACAGGGCGCGGACCTTGGCCCAGTCCGCCCGCTTGACCTCACGCTCCCACACGCCCTGCGGCAGGTCCGGGTCCTCCTCGCGTCTGGCCTCACGAATCTGGTCGTAGACCACGTCGTACAGCAAGGCTTCCCCGCACGGGGCGTCCTCGGAGACTGGAGCGAGCAGACGCGCGCCCCATTCCGACAGGTCTTGTGAAAAAGGCGCGTCCGGCGCGCCGGAAATGGCTTCATCCATATTGCACTCCACATACACTCACGTCATAGCGCTGGCTGCGCTTCAGTTCCAGCATTGATTACAGCGCCTTGTACAACTCATCACGTACGCTATTGGCGTCCAACTCCGGCATAGTCTTTGGCAGGTCCGTCGGCCATGCAAGGGGCGTCACCTTTGGCTTCCCCTTCTCATCCACGCCTGCCTGCGTCAGATGAAGGCGCATAAAAACCGTCACCGTCTCGCCATCCGGCGCGCTGGCGACGGACCGCCGCACAGCGGAGTCTGCCGCCTTGGTCGCCACGGGAAAAACCAGCGTCCCCGGCGGGGGCGGCGCGTCGCCCTTCACATCGCCCGCGGCCGCGCTGTTGGCGCGCACAAAGGCGTACAGCGCCCACAGGTCCGTGTACTGCCACACCACGCGGCGCTCCTGCACCGCCGCGCCGGGCGGCAGGGTCTGCGCCAGCACCGGGAAGCGGTCCGAATCCTGCGCCCACTCAAGGGTGAACTGCACGGCCTGCCCCGGTCCCCATGTCAGCCCGGTTTCCGCATCGCGAAAATGTACGGACTGCTCCCCGGCGGTGAGGGTCCAGTCCACAATCTGCTCCCCGCCGACCTCGCTGGCGCGCTGGGTGCGAAAGTCCACGGTCAAGCCGCACTGGGAGGACTGGTCCTTGCCCGCCACAAGGCTACGCAGGAAGGGTTCGGCTCCAGCCACGGCGTCAAGGAAACGCTTTTGCGGCGCAAGGGCGTGCAGACGCGCCGCCGAAGCGGGCATGGCCCCGGCCACGCCATCGAGCATATTCAAAAAGGCCATCACGTCCTCAACGCTTGCCTGCGGTCCGCCGGTGCGCACCGGGGCAAAGGGGAAGTGCCCGGCCAGATGCTCGTCAAAAAAGGCCGACGCCGCGCCGTACCCCGAGGCAAAGGTCGTCAGGTCCGCCTCAAGGCACCGCGCGCGGACGGTATTGATAAGCGCCCGCCCCCGCCGCTCGAAGTACCCCGGCCCGTCAAAGCGCGGCTCCACAGCGCTGAGGGTGGTGGCGTAGGTTTTGGCCGTGGTCTTGCCAAAGGTCTGCATGATGAGGGTTTCCACGTTGGCGACACTGTTGCCGGGACGCTTGGAGTCGTAGGCCTCCAGCGCCGCGACGATGGATTCCCAATACGTGATGAGGTCATCATCGCCGGCGAAATCGCGCCGCCCTTGTTTATAGACATAGGTCAGGCTCGGCTCCACAAAGACGGACACCACATGCCGCACCCGGCCAAGGCGCGCAGTCATATACGCCACGGCCTCGTCGTTGGTGGTCAGTCCATAGACGCCCGCCAGCACGGGCGTGGTGCCCTGCCACTGCGCCAGCGCGGTCGATTGGGGAGCAAAAAGGGCGTCGCGCTCCAGCAGCATGCGGCTCATATCCAAAAGGCGCACGGCCTGCGCACCTGGGATACTTCCCACGGCGTCGGCCAGGGCCACCTGCCCCATGGTCCGCAGCGACTGTACGGCGCGCAAAATGTACGGGCTGGCCTTGCTGAAATTCACCGCCGCAGACTCCAAAGTATGCTCCCAGCCCGACGTCATCCCCGCCGGATACGGGCTATAGACCTGCGCCTGCCCCACAAGACGGTAGACATTTTCGGCCACTCGCTCATTCATGGCGGTGGTCACCACTTGCCGCGCCGAGGGCTTGGGCAATTTCTTTGATAGCTGGGCGTCATAGCCGCCGTAGGAATCCAGCAGCTTCACCGCGCGGCTGAGGATAGAGACGTCCCATGCGATGTCCTCCGGCGGCACGTCCTCGTTCACCACGCCTTCGGGCACAGGCTGCATAAAGTCGCGCGTGCGCGCATCGGCAAGCACGTCGCGCAGCTCTATCAGCCATGCGGCCGGAGCAAAGTGCCCCTCGTCGTCAAAGGTCAACAGCGGGCCAAGGTCCTCATCCCGCATGGCCTGCACATCATCGCGCAGGCTCACCAGCCGCCCGCTCAGTTCCTCCAACTTGCCCTCAGCCATGGCCTGCGCTTGGCGCGGGTCAAGGGATTGGCCGGACAACTCCGCAAGGCGCTGGCGCACGTGCATATGCTTATCCACAATCCCCTTGCCGGGGGTAAAGGTATCGCCCTGCATCCACGCCCACTGCGGAGAGGTGGCAAACACCCCCAGCGCATCCACCGCCGCAATGAATGCATCAAGGGAGTTGCCGCCGGTCTGCTGCCCGCCGCTTCGCAGCGCATCCAACAGCCGCTGCACGCCGCGCAGTTCCTGCCGGACGTCGTTGTGGATAAACGCCCGGGCAAACACGCCAAGCAGATTCGCTTGCTCCTGCTGCTCCAGCGCGGCCGCCTGCGCCGTCAGGTCCACCTTGGCGTAAGGTAAGTCCTTAAGGACGATGTGCGCGTACTTGGCAAAGTCCTTGGGCATGGTCGCGTTAAAGGAATATTCCGTCAGCTCCGCAAAGTCCTTGGCGCTTGTGGAGGCGCTGAGGCCGTTGAACATGAGGCAGCGGCCCGTCAGTTCCAGCACCTTGTCCGCGTACAGGGCAAAGCGCCTGTATTCCGGGCTTTCCTCAAGGCTTTGGGCGCGGTGGCGCACATCGCCCTCCGCAACGGGCAACCCTTCGGCCAGCCCCAGATGCGCCGCCCTGTTCATCAGGTCGCCGCGGATGCCACGGAGCAAGACCGAGCCGACGGCCTTGCGCGCCATGCTGAGGATTCGCCCGCGCAGTTCGCTCTCCCACGAAGACGGAATGAAAACGGAAAAGAACAGCTCCGGGTCAATGGAGTTAAAGCCCGAGATATAGCCCTCCATCCGCTGCTTGAACTCCTCCGGCGTCATGTGCATGTCCGGCGCGGCGGCACCAGTGCGGCCAAGGAGCTGATAGCGCTCAAAGTCGGTCTTCAGGGACTCCTGCACGGTGATAACGTCGCGCGATTCCTTCCATACCCGGTAGTGCCCAACCGCCATCCCCAGCACCCACACCGCCATAATCCCCACCACGGCGGCCTGCATGCCGCGCACAGTGCGGCGGCGTGCCACCATCAGTCTGTCCGCTGGCGAGGCAAGGCCCATCTCGCCAAAGATTTGCTTGGAAAACACATCGTGCACAAAGGTGGTGCGGCGTCCTCGCCCTTCGCCGTAGTGCCCGCAAAAATACACGCCCCGACAGGGCACGCTCTGCATCTGGGAGCGGGGCTGAAAGATGGTCCGCAGGCGCAGGGTCAGCGCGGGGAAGAGATCCTCAAAATATTCACGCAGACGGAAAATGCGCCCGGCATCGTCCGGAGGCTGCGGCGCGGCAAAGACGCTCTGGGTGGCGCTGTCCAAACTGCTGAGAATACTGCCGCAAATGTCGTCTTCCCAGCTTTTGGCGTAGGCGGTGTCCGGCGTTTTGGGGCTGGTCCAGCCGAACATTTGCCGAAGGGCCTCATCGCCCACCGCGCGCTGCAAGGCATCGAACCCCGGCACCTGCTCGCACCCCGTCACAAGCACATACACGGGCAGGCTCATACCAAGGGCGTCCTGAATCCGCTCCAACCGCTCTGCTATGCGGTGCCCTGCGGCCTCGGCCGCGCGCTCGGCCTCAAAGGTACCCGGCTCCTGCCCGCACAGTTCCTGCGCGCCAAGGGTGACCACCACGGCGTCCAACGGGCGGCGCGGACGCACCGCGCGAAAGGCCCGCAGCAGCGCCAAAGCATACGCCTCCCCGGCCTTGCCATGGGCAAAAAACGCCCGCGCCGACGGGGCGAACACCACGCCATCACGCAGGACGGCAAAGTGCAGCGCCTCGGCGCGGCAGTGGCACTGGTCGTCCTCCACGCCAAGGCGCGCCAGCTCGGCCACCACGTCGCTCTGCCCTGCGCCCTCATCACCAAGCAGCAGCACCCACGGCACGCTGTACTTCTTGCGGCGTGACATATTGGCAAAGCCAAGGGCCTTGCGCAGTTGACCGAATGCTCCCTTAACGCCCTTCGCGGCGTCCTCGGGATCGCCCTCGCCCGCCGCCGGGGCCTCACCGTCGGCCCCGCCCTCTGCCGCCTCCTCTTCCGCCTTGGCCTTTTTGCGCTTTTTCTGCGTGGCAACAAACACGGAGAGCAGCACACCAGACAGCATCGTCAGCATGCCCACGAGGGCAAACAGGACGTGCGAGTACTTGTACACGGTGTACATGAAGCCATCGAGCAGATGCGCTATGCTCATCCGTGGTCTCCGCCTCGTCAGCCAACGATTTCAAGCAGAAGCTGCCGCATGGTTGCGGTCTCCCATACCCAGACGCCGTGCGAGACTGCCACCAGCATCAGGGCCACCATGGCCACCCACGCCCACCACCTCCTCAGTGAGGGCAAATTCTGTGTTCGCGCCGGGTGCAGCACGCGGCCGTAGGCATCAGCAAACAGCATCTCGCCGCCCTGCCGCGCGCCGCCAAGGGCCTCCTCCAGCTGCCTGCGGTACTGCGCCAACGCCGGGGCGTCCTCCGGCGCGGCGTAGCGCCCCTTGAAGCCCAGCCCCAACACAAGGAGCACGGTCTCCATCAACGGCGCATCCGCGGCGTCACGGCGCTGAAGCAGCCGGTCCGCAATACTGAATATCCGCTCGCCGGACTCACGGGTGCCAAACAGGCGCTCCTCCAGCAGGTTTGTCTTCCAAAAAGCCCGGCCCGCCCACGCGCGCGAGAGCAAAAGATCATCCGCCAACGCCGCAAGGGCGTACTGCGTCAGCACACCGCCGGAGCCTGCGCAGCCGGGCTGTTCATGCTCTCCGCTTGCGGCGCGCCCGCCCAATTGCCGTTGCAGGATGCCCAGCAGGCGGGCGTGGTGCTCCGCAGCCGCGCGAGGAGCGTCCTCGGCGTCCTGCGCGAAGGCCTCATCCATGACGCTCTCCAGCGCCCGGTAAAATTCACGAACCTGCTCCATTGGCGAATCCACTTGCATACCGGTTCCCTACACTTCGCCCGTGGGTTCAGGGCGCTTGGTCTTCTGCCGCTTTCCTGCGCCGCTGGGGCGGGACGAGTGCCCGTCTGCCGCGCAGGGCTGATACAGCACAATGGCTGCGGGCGGACGCACAGCCCCGCCCTGCACGCTTCCGGCAATCTGCACCACGCCCTGTGGGTCGATGGTGGCGGGGTCGACATTCACGGCAAAGAGCGCCGTATTCGCTGGCGCAACAAATTCGCCCTCGCGCTGCACCTTGCGGCGGGTGGCGCCCAAAACGCGGCGGTCCGTAAAGTGCTCAAAGCCGTCGCTGGCGCCGATAATCGCCTGCCGCATCCAGCGCTCCGCATCCTCGGCGCGCTGGCCGGAGCGCGGCACGACGCCAAGCAGCATTTCTTCGCCAATATCCAGCCCGCTGAGGTCCAGCGAAAACGTTTCGCCATCAAGGGCAAAGCGGTGTTCCTGATAGCTTTCGGCAACGCCGCGATCGAGCACGCGGGCGATGTAGCCCACCACCTTGGCAAAGGCGGCGTAGGCTTCTTCGTGGTGATATTCCACACGGGGCGGGAGCACGGCGCGGCCAACGGAGCTCACACTCCCGGCAAGGCCCTGCAGGGCAAGAAAGAGTGAAAACGGATGCGCCGCGCCACTGTATAGGAGGGATTCCGCCAGCGGCAGCCACGAAAGCAGCCCCGCCAGCCCAAGGCGCGACTCCAACAGGTACGAGGCATCCTTCCTGCCGGCAGACGTGATGCGGTCGCCAACAATCATGGCCTTTTTGCGGACGATGCGGACAATGCGCTCACTCAGCGCAAACACGGACGTCCCCGGGCGCACCAAAAGCGAGGGCGGCATATAGTCCGACAGACTTAGTCCGTCCTGCTTGGAGACCACTTCAGCAAGGGGAAGGGACACATACTGCGCGGACGGCGCGCCCCCTGCGGCGAGGGCGATGCGGGGACGAAGCAGGGGAACATGAATGGCGTTTCCTGTGCTTTCATCCACCACAGGGCCACTTTCGTAACTTTCATACCGGGCATTTTCGCCGCGCACCTCGCGCCCGGGCATGGACGCAGGCACCGTCAGATACACCCGCACGCCGCCGGAGCGCATGCCGTCCTCGTACGGGGCGAGGTCGATTTCCAGCGGCTGGTCGGAGCTGTCATACCGCGCCACAAGGCCATCCGGCATGACCGCTTCCAGCGCCCGTACGCGGAAGACGCCGCCAAGCAGCAGCTGCGAGTCCACCTCGCACCCCACCACGCCCCACGAAAAGGGTGCGCCCGCGCTCATCCGGTACTGCACCAGCTGCTCGTTTCGCCGATCCATCACCTGAAAGTGCTGGGGCGAAAGCAGCATTCCCTCATGCCACTGCACAGCGTCAAACATCCCATTGCCATTACCCACAAGGCACCTCTTTCGTGGTCATTGCGCTTCGTGTGCGGTCGTCTTTACAGGCTGAACCACAAACCCTTTCCGCTGGAACACACAGTGCAGGTCCGCCGCGGTCTTGCTTATGAAGCGGTGTTCGCCTTCCGTCAGATAATCCGCGAAAATGATAAGCATTGTACTGCGCAGCTTGGTGGGCACGGTCACGTCCGGCACCGTCGTCCCCGGCACGTACTCGCGGTGGACGATGTCGTAGTCCGTGCCCTTGGTGAAATCCCGAAAGAACTGCGCCTTCTTTTGGTTCCACGTCCGCGCGGACAACCCGGCAAGCTGGCCGCCCACCTCGTCCGAGTAGACCATGATGAAATCCACGGGCACGGCGGTGTTCGCGTTGGCGTCCGGGGCGATGGTTACCGTGATGACTATTTCGCTTTTGGCGGACCACATGCCAAGGTGGTTGCCGTAGCAGCCCCACAGGGCAAGGCACGCAGCGCAAGCGCAAAAAACAGCGCACCACACGGGACCACCCACACTGCCCCGCCAGTATCCCGCGCCAAAACCGAAACGCGCCGTCATTCCACCTCCGCAAGCCGCCTGTAATAACGCCAAGAAGCAACACTTTTCGCCATCTATATGTATACCACGATAGATTTCTTTTTTCCAAGTATCATACATAAAAAACGATACAATTCAGCCATACTGCGTCAGCAAGGCGCGCTAACACCTTGCAAAACAACATGTATTGCACAGGCCATGCAGAGCCTTCTGCGCCCAACTGTTTTCTTCCATATTTCGCCCGGATAGCCCGCCCCATTGCGGCTCATCACACGCAAGCAGGCCGGAGCATCAATGATGCTCCGGCCTGCTCAGTGCCGAAAAGTGGCGTCAGGCGGTCGTTGCCGTCTACGCCCTACGCCGTCAAAAGCTGGGGTGAAGGGATGGAGTCCCGCTCTAGCCGGCGCGCGGCCGCCGTGGCTCTCCCTGCGCCTAGTGCCTTGGGCAAGCGAGGTGCGTCCTGCCCCCCAAAAAAACATGGCCCCCCTTCTATCCGGGAACGGAGGTCACAGCTTACGGTGGTACAGGTTGGCACCTCGGGCCTGCCTCCCCAGCGTGCAGTTGAATCAGCCACCACTCCACTTGTACCACGGGTCGTCGTGGCCGTTTCGCTCCAGATAGGAGTTGGACTCGTGCTGGCCCGCGCCGGGGGTATTCCATGGCGCAACGGGGTCATCGCGGTCCGGGAGCTGGTTCCACGGGGCAAGGGCGTCGTCCCGCTTTCCCGGCTGATTCCACGGAGCAAGGGGGGCGTCGTTACGGAACCGGCGCTCGTCGGGACGGTCCTGACCGTACTGGCCGGGCTGCCGCGGCGCAGAACCATACTCCTCAGCCAGCGCCGCTCCCGCGGCCACAAGAATAAGCACCACCCCGGCGCACAATGCCGCAGTCCACAGCCTACGCCACAACAAGGTCATACTTCGGCAGTAGCTGGCGCAGCACGTAGGACCGGTGCAGGGCCGCGGCTTGATAGAAGTGGAAGACGTCAAGATCAAGCACCTGACTGGAGTCGCGCGTGTCGTCCATGAGCTTGATTCCCTCATTCCAAGGCTCCGGGTCGTACGCCGGAATGACAAAACGGTCCCCGCCAAGCAGCGAGCCGTCCGCCGCCTGCGTGGTCCACGCGTCACACCGCGCCTCCTTCTCGTCCGCAAGGCGCAGCACCTCCTTCACGGCGTCCTCAATATCGTCGAAGGGGTGCACCGCCCCGGACGCAAGCTCCGGGTGCTCGTGCCCATAGCGCACAAAGATGCCATGTAGCGCCCGGCACGCCTCAAGGAAGGTCTTCTGATTGTCCCGCTCCTTCGGCCCTTTGCCGCGGTGCTCGTAATCGAACTCCCACCTCAGGTAGGGCTGGTCCGGGTACGTCGCCACACCGCCATGCCCCAACGCGCCGGACAACTGCTCCGCAAAAAAGGCACCGCATCGCGTCGTATACTTCTCGCAGAAGGATTCCAAGGTGCATTCCTTGCCACTGCCCCCGCCATGAAAGTCGATGCTGTCCTGCTCCACCTTATTGGCCGCGCAACTGATGCCGCAGAAGCCATAATGGGAATACGTATCCGCAAAAACATGCGCCAGCACGCCAATAAGCGCCGAGGAAAACCGCCCGGCCCGCAGCCCCAGATGATGCGCCACCAACTCCTGCACCACAGGGCTGTTCATGCGGCACATCAGCCGCTCCTCATAGGTTGCCCCCTCCGCGCCGGGCAAAAAGTGAAACGGCACCCACACCTGCCGTTGGTCGTCGGCGTTGATGTTCTCAATCTGCTCACAGTGGTGCGCCGTAGCGCGAAGCTGGAGCATCGCGCCGTCATCAAAGTCGCACGGGCGCTCCTCCGCATTATCATCCACAAACTGCGCCGACGTGGCGATTTTCCGCGCCGTTTCTTCATTCAGGCCTGCCGCGTAGGCCAAGGCGTATGTGCCGTAGTAGTGCATGTCGAGCTGCATATGTCCTCCTTCTGCTCGGTGCCGCACAAAGTACGGAGAACATATACTCGCAGAATAGACCTGTCTATAGCCACATAAATACAACTGCTTGCGCAGAAATCAGCATGCACCTTGACAATATGGGGGCGCCTTTCTTATGGTTGCGCATCGCAACTACTTTCATAGGGAAGATATCATGACATCACATCTCACACGCCGACTCCGGCGCACATCGCGCAGTTTGGCCCGGGAGTGGAAGCTGGTCGCAGGCCGCGCGGACCAGATGGGGCTCACCGTTCCCGAGGCACACGCCCTCATCGAACTCTCCTCCACCAGTCTCTCCGTTCAGGCCGTGGCCGACACGCTGCTCATTGACAAATCCGGGGCCAGCCGCGCCCTTGCTTCGCTTGCCAAACAGGGGCTGGTGGAGTCCGCTCCGGATGCCCGCGACAAGCGCGCCAAGAACTTCACCATCACGCCAGAGGGACTGCGCCGCGTGGAGGCCGTCCACGCCGAGGCCGACGAGTTGGTTTCCGGTGCATTGGAGCTTCTGGCCGAGCATGAACAGGCCGCCGTCATGCAGGGCCTTGAAACCTACGCCAAAGCGCTGCGCTATCGCCGCCTACAGGAGGGGTTCGCCTTCCGCCCCATCACGGAAGCAGACGACGCCGCCGTTGCGGCCATCATCCGCGATGTCTCGGAAGAATACGGCCTGCGCGCCGAGGACGGCTACGCCGTGGGCGACCCCAGCGTGGACCGCATGACCAACACCTACGCCGCCCCCGGCAGCCGCTACTGGGTGCTGGAGCGTGAAGGGCGCGTTGTGGGCTGTGGCGGCATTGCCCCCCTCCCCACCGACGAAGGCCACTACTGCGAGCTTCAAAAAATGTACTTCCTGCCCGAGTGCCGTGGCCGGGGGCTTGGGCGGCGCATGGTCCTGCTTGCCCTGTCCTCTGCGCGGGAATACGGCTACGATGCCTGCTATCTGGAAACGACCCACCAGCTTGGCGAGGCCACCGCGCTGTACGAAACCCTTGGCTTTGAAAAACTCGCCCGCCCCCTTGGCAGCACCGGGCACGATGTGTGCGAACTCCACTTTCTCTACCGCTTCAAAAGCCAGCAAGACGCGGCCTAGCGCGCCGCGCCGCCACCTGCCCAACGCAAACCGGGCCCGCCACGCACACAGCGCGGCGGGCCCGAACATGTTCTGGACTTGTCCCGAACTTGCCCCAAGCTTGCCCCGGAAATGTTCCGAACATGCTCCGGAAATGCTCCGGAAATGCACCATCTGCCAACAGTTCCTTTTCTGTACGCACTCCACCTACGCGGGCCGCAAAACGCCCCGGCGCGGCGCTCCCCCCTCTACACGTACAGATTCGTTTCCGGACTGAGCACGGAGATGCTCTTGATGCCCTGCTCCTTTTCCATATCGGCCACCATGGCCTGAATGCTCCCCGCACGGCGGCCTTTGGCCTCGAAGGTGTATTCGCAGGAGCCGTTGCTGCAGTTGCTGAGCGACGATTTCAGGTCAAGGCGCAGGTCCTTGTACTGGCTGAGGCGGCTGTGCAAAGCCTCGAAACCGGGAGCGTCCTTAGGCGTGGTGAAGGTGACGATAAAGTTGCGGTTGGAGAGGCTAAACGCGCCAAAATGCGTCATAACAGTCATCACCAGACCGATGACAATGGTGCTGGCCACAGCCACGGTGAAGTTTTCCGCGCCCACGGCAAGGCCCTCCGCAATGGCCCAAAACAAATACGCCATATCCGCCGTATTCTTGATGACCGCGCGGAAGCGAATGATGGACAGCGCGCCGATAAGGCCAAGGGACAACGTGATGTTGGAGCCGATAACCGACATAACCGTTGCCACCACCATCGTTACGGACACCAGCGTAAAGCCAAACTGATGTTCCACGCTAATGGAGCGCGAGTTGTAGCGGTAGATGAAGCACACGCACAGCCCAACCACCAGCGACACCGCAAGGCGCACCAGAATCTGGCTGAGGGTCACACCACCGGGCACAAGCACAAGATTCTGCAATTGCTCAAACATAACCTCTCCTTAAAAGACAAAGGAACTGTTGACGGCAAGGTTCTGCACCGCGCTCCCATACTTGCTGATGGCGCGGCGTTGCAGGCGGTATTTCTCCACCACGCGTGTGGCGAAAAACGGCATGTACGACGGAGCCTTGATTTCAAGAACCGCCACGTCATCCGGCAGGACCGGGCGGTGGGGCTCCGGCATTTCATCCCCCGTGACACGCGCGCAGCGCACGTTGCGGTCCAAGGTAATGCGCACGCGCGAGTCCGTGCGCGAGGTCAGGGCGACGCGCTCGTAATCAATGCGCAAAACGGGTTTGAGGCCGGAATACCGGGCAAGGATGGCCACATTGTCACTGAGGGTTTCGCCCGACATGGCGCAGGTTTTGGTGGCAAAGACCATGTCCGGGGCAACACTGGCCTTGTCCTTGTACACCCTGTCCCCCACCTTTTGCTTAAACTCCAAAAAGTACGGCGAGTTCTCGCAGCGGGGGTAAAAACGCACCCGCACCTTGGTCCGGCGCGTCTGCCCGCTCAGCTTTTGGTGATAGGCCCGCATCTCCATGTCATCAAAATAGACGGACGCCACATGATAGGTGCAGTCGTCCTCCGCCGCGTGCGGGTCCGGCACGCAAAACGGAAACACATCGTTCAGCAGAGACGCGGACTTCCAACGCGCCACGAAATACTTGTACTCTATACGTTCAATCATGGCGCGCCCTCCCCTGCTGCAGAGACGGTCAAATCTCCAATGTGCGGCACATCGCCAACCGAGTCCGCGACAAAAACGTTCTTGGCATCCGTCAATGTGGCAAACCGGTAGCCAAACTCCCCAAGGGTGCCCTCCGCATGGGCCAGAATGAATTTCTTTTTGCTCAGCTGCTTCTTGGGCAGACGCACCACCTGCGAGATGCTCTTACCCCGCGTGCGAAAGTCCGTCCCCACCGCGTAGACGGCGGACGGAAGCGCCCTATCCTGCTCATAGTCCTGCACGCCAATGTCCATGGTATTGCCGGACAACGCGCACCGCTTCAGCACCACCGTTCCGCCGCCGAAGATAGCCTTTTTCTGATAGGCCGTGACACCGGTCTTGCACTGTTCTATGCGGGTGCCGCGTACAAGCACGCGGCTGAGGTCCTTGGCCGTTATGCCCTGCACGCTCCGCTGCATCACGCAGTCCACCACCCGCAGCGTGGAGCGCTCCCCTGCGCTGACGCTCTTGTCGCCATGGTCCGTAAAGGTGCACCGCGCCACGTCAACGCGGGAGCCTGAGATATCCACGCCGTCGTTGGCATTGGCCACAAAGCGGCAGTCCTCAACGCGCGACCCACGCGTGACAAGGTCAAGGTCCACAGCGTCCGCGCCGTTTTCCGCGAAGGTGCAGTGCTCAATGACCGCATGGCCGTACTTCACGTTCAAGCTATCGTCGCCGCCCCCCTCGCTGGCGCTTTCAAAGGTGCAGTGCCAGAAGCTGGCATCCGCGTAGTGCACGGCAACCATGCCTGAAAAGTACGCGCCATTGGCGTACGCCTCGGTGCCGCCACGGAACACGCAATGGGCAAAGTCCGCGCGGGATGTCCGCAACACGGCAAACGATCCCCACGGCCGCCCCATAAACGCCCGGTCCACAACAATGGGCTTTTCCGGTGTGCCAAGAGCTTGCACGGGGCCGTAACACACAAGGGACGACTTGGGCGTCATCCGCACATCTGCGCCGGGGGCAATACGCAGCGTCACCCCCTGCGGCACAACGATGGTGCCTTCCAGAGTATGCTGGCCTTCGGGGAGCACCACAGCACCATCCGCCCCGGCCACAAACTGCGGGTGCCGCGCCACAAAGGATTCCGCTGTACGGAAAATGTCCCGATACTGGGCAAAGGGCATGCGGTACCGCTCCCGCGCCCGCTGGACGCGCCGCGCCTCAGCCTGCGCATTCACCTCGACGGCGAAATCGCGCACACGTTCACGCCCCTTGGCGGACGTAACGGCGCAGGGCACAGCCTCGCCCGTGGTGGAACTACGCAGGGCAAGGCGAACGTCCGCGCGGCGCACGGGCGCATCCGCCTCAATGACAAACGCGCGCCTGCGCGGCGCAAGCACGCCGTAGCGCTCCAAAACGCGCATTAGGCGTCTGTAGCGGCTCGCATCCTTCCGCACGCCATCCTTGAGGACATAGAGGAAAGTCACCGGACGCGGATAATACGAGAATTTCTTCCGCGTGTAGCAATCGGCCACAAAGTCGACATCCTGCGGCGTGGTGATGGCGCGGATCATCGCCTCGTACTGGAAACGCCACATCACCACGCTGGCAAACTGCCTGTAGAAATCCGGCAGAAGCAACGTATCAGGACGCGAAGGGCCCCCTTGTCCGCCTGTAACCGCCGCCCCTGTCGCCGCGTCGCGCACGGTGAAGGGGACGTCCCCGGCAAGGCCAATCTCCTCAACGCGCGCGGGGCTCATGGCGGCATCCTCGGCCAGCAACAGCGCATCCTGATAGTACAGGTTCACGCGCGAAAACGTGGGAAGCTCCAACGCCCCACGCGGCTCCACAACCAGCAGATAACGCCACGGCGGACCTCCGGAGAGCCGTTGCCACGTGGCCCGGTAGGCATCGGTGCGCTGGGTGAAGCGCCTGAGCCATTGCACCCGGCCCGCAAAGCGGTTCCGCTGGGTCGCATAGGTCGATGCAAGCTTGCCTTGCTTTTGGAACATGCGGCCATGGTAGCCGTACGTTACGGACGACTTATGGGCACGTTCCGTCTGCTGGTACAGCGTATCCAGCGTGGCAAGGGAGCGCTGCACAAAGGCTTCCGACGAGACGCGCTCCCAAATCCGGCGCGTCTTGACGGCGTAATTTTCAGGCCGCAGGCACACAAAATCCATAAACGGGTTGTGCCGGATGAACATGCGGGAATGGGCAATATTCTGGATGCGCACGTCATAGGGGAGCATCTCGAACCGCCCACACGCCGTGTTCCAGAACAGGACGTCGTTGTGCATCCAGTCGATATGGCAACTGGACAGAATGTTGGAGAGGACGTCGAGGTCGATGATATTGTCCGGCTCGAAATACTGCGAGAAGGCGCCGTAGTCATCCGCCTCCAGCATCTGGCTGAACGCGCCCACGATATGCTCCGTGGGATAGCGCTTGCGGAAGGATTTGGAGGGCTTGATATCCACGGACACAACCTCTTCCAACGGAAACGGCTCGCCCACGTAGGTCAGCTCCGCTTTCGGGTCTTTGCTCAGGCTTGCCGTCAGGTCCGAAACGCTGCCATCGGGTTTGCCCGCCAGCTCCAGACTTTTGCTGGACCTGTCAATGCGCCACATCAACCCCTGCGGCCTGCCGTTGATGATGAGGTAGACAAAATCATTTTGGAGAGGAGTCAGCCCCATGCTCTCGGCAATGCGCTGCGCCCACGCCTCGCCGATAAAGGAGCGGCACACTGGGCGGATAAGGTCCACCCGGTGGCGCTTGGCAAAGTTGATACGCCACGACTTGGTGCGCGCAAAATGATGCCCCACGCCAAACCCGCGCGTCTTCATGCGGATGTCCACAGGCGCGGAGCCACCAACGGACAGCTTTGCAGGCTGCATATTCCGGTAGCCGGGGAGCATCTTGTACGCGGCGTCACCACGCCATTCGAGGATGTTTTCGGGCCGCCACAGCTCTGGCAGGTCCACGGTGATGGCGTAGACGGGCACACCAAGGGAGGCGGCTTCCTCCTGCATGGTGCGCCTCTCCTCGGCGGTGTACACCTCGTCCATCAACAGAGGACGCTCCGTGACCGCGCCGCTCTCCTGCATCTGGAGGCCCTCGCGCTCAAGCAGTAGAGGAAGCGTGTCGTCTGTCACCGGATACAGCGCCATATTGTCAAAGAAATTGGCGTACACATACTGATGCTTAAAGGCGCGCGTATTGGGCATTCCCACGCTCACCGCCCCGCCGGGACTGGTGAAGACCAGCCCCGTCCGCACCCAGTCGTTCTGCGCAATGGCGAGGGTCACCTTGCGGTGGGCAATGCGGCGTTCGTCCTCGCCGCGCACTTCAACATACGGCCCGGTTGTCCCCAGCAGGTTCTTGGTATCGAAAACCAACAGGTACCGCTGCCCCGGGGTGGTCTGCACGTTTTGAAAGCACCGCGCCGTCAAAATATGCGCGTTGTAGCACCGCTCTCCATCCGAGGGTTTGTAGATGAAACGCTTGATGAGCGGATCCTCCGGGGAGGCCATCGCATCCATGGTGATGACGCTGGTATCCATGACCTTGCTGGCAACCTCACGCCACACAGGCCCCATATACCGCTTCAGGCCCGTCAGCACCGCGCGGAGCGGCTCCTCGCCGCGTTCGGACCAAATCTCTATGCTGCACGTGGCGTTCTTGATGCCTGTGAAGGTGAAATCAATCTCCGGATGCTCCTCCAAAAACGTTTCAATCACCTGCGTCAGGCTCTCAACGCGCAGTTCACGGTCTTCATGGAGCGTCCCATTCGTCACATGGGTTATAAACAGATGGTCGTGGGCGTAGGTATTTTCGTTGGCCCAATAGTCGCCCGCGCCGTACAGGACGTACGAGACAATAACGTTCCGGTCGTCCTTGGTGAGAATTTTAAACCGACAAGTCAACTTGGCGAGATTCCCGTCCATCTGGTCAAGACGGTAGCCAAAGGTGATGGGACGGTCGTAGAAGCGTGGGCGCAAACGGAACGCTATGGGGCGGGAAGTGACGCCCGCCGAGTCGTCGGGGTGAAACCGCGAGAACTTCGGCGAGACCCCACGCTGAAGGGTCCACCCTTCCAGCCCCTGCTCAAAGGACCCATTCTGCAGTATACTCTGCGGCAATTCCTGGCGGCATCCACAAAGCACCAAAACCACACACAAAGCAGCGCCACAGACACGAGCCATATGCAATACGGACAACCTCACCGCGCCCCCTGTCCTTCATATGGTTTCTGACTCCCCTCAACCCCACCACAACTCAGAGGCCAATATTACAAAAACGCCACACGTTACAGCCATGTAGCATGAGAGTTACACGGGGATGACACCCCACCAACACTAAACATGAACTTGGAGAATATGTCCAGAAAATCGGCAGACATCGCACCAACTTTGCAACTCCCCGGCGCAGAACGGCACCAACACGCCGTGGCGTAGCCCCTGTGGGAGGCGCATTTTGGCTATGACCTCCATTCGGGGCACCTCGGGGCGTCACCACGCCGGCTACGGCTGCGCCGCGCGCCATAGGTCCGCCCCTCCCCCGCACACTTGCCGCCATGCGGCATCCGTGGTAGCGGGGGCTAGCTTTTCAACACGTCTGCCGCGCGGCGCCTCGCCTCCGGCAGTCCCAGTATCGTTCAACCACTTTGGTGCAAAGGCTATGCAGACCGAATACACGACAGTTTTTAACGAAGAACGGCTGAGGGCCATCTTCCCGCCCGAAAAGACCGATGCGTTTTTCGAGGCGCTCTTCGGCGACAGCAGTGAAGGCGCTTACGACATCCGCCTGCATTTCTGCGGCGAACACAACGGCATCTTTGACTTTGAATTCCAGCTGGCACAGCGCCCGGGCCGGTGCCTTGCCTGCAACCTGACCTACGGCCTGCCGCAGGTTTTCTCCCGCCACCCCGTCATCAACGCAGCGCAGGTGGCACAGGACATTGCCGAGGCCGCAGGCCACAGCCCCGAAGCCGCAGAGTGGACCATCGGCTCCACCCGCGAGATTTCGCCCGGCCTTCATGCCGTACCGCTGACCATCACACTCAGCTAAACGCCTTTTCCGGCACTCCACAGCGCGGCGCGCACCGCGCTGTGGAGTGCCGGCCACATCCATATCTGCCACAACGAAGAGCGGGGCTGCGACATATGTCGCAACCCCGCTCTTGTATTGCCGTACCGACCGCCTCGGTACGGCACCGCCAAAGCGCTACTGACACCACCATGGTGCCGGATTATCGTTCCTTTGCGGCGCGCGGCCTTGCACAACATGCTTCAGCCGGCCCCACACTCGCCACAGCGCGCATTGCTGCGCCCTGCCACGTTCTTATGCATGCATTTTTTGCCGCATGCGCATCGTGTATATATCGCCCGGGAGACGCGGCGTCCGTCGGCGGGGCGACATGCAGTGAAAAAACGTCCACATGCACTTTCTACGCGACAGAAAAACACTACAACTGCAAAAACATCTTGGCAACGAATTTACCAAATTTTTCACCAGTCCCTTTCCGCGCCCACAAAGAATGTGCGCCTGCAACAACGGTAATCCCAGCGCCTTGGTCGGACTACTACAGACGAAACAGGTCTCTACTACGTTAAAAACCGAGCGCTCACTCGGTTTTTTGGCGACAAGCCAAGCGCTTGCCAGACGCACAGCCGATGCCTATCTCCTTAGAAAAGGAGTGCATGCCATGAGCACCACCAACGCCACCGTGACCATACCATGCCCCGCCTGCATGACCCGCAACAATGCGGACCCTCAGCGCCTTGGTCGCGCTCCCGTTTGCGGCAAGTGCGGCGCCCCGCTCATTCCGGCACGTCCCGTGGCCCTGCGCTGGGAGAGCTTTCCCCGCTACGCCCTGCGCAACTCCCTGCCCGTCCTTGTCAACTTCCGCGCGCCATGGTGCCCGCACAGCCGCCGCATGGTTCCCGAATTCGACCGCGTGGCGACGCTGCTTGCGCCCTACATGCTCACCGCCTCCGTGGACACTCAGGCCGAGGAAGGCCTTGCCGCGCACTACCGCATCGACTCCATCCCCACCACCGTGCTTTTCCGCGGCGGCAGGGAACTCAGCAGAATTGCCGGCGCCGTGGACGCCGAAGAGCTGGCTGCCTGGACTGCGCGGCTGGCCTGAACCCTTGCGCCATGTGGGCAAGGTGTCTATCATCGCGGCGTTACGCCGCACGTCCTGCTTGCGCGGCATCACCTCCACGCCACGAGACACCACAATGAACACGCGCTACGACTTCGACACGCCCATCGACCGCAAAGGCACCGGCTCCGTCAAATGGCAGCTTGCCCCCTCTGGGGAAAACCTCGACACCATGCGCGTTTGCGACGACTGCTTCGGAGACGACGCCCTTCTGCCCCTGTGGGTGGCGGATATGGACTTCCGCGCGCCGCAGGCCATTACCGATGCCCTGATGCAGCGTGTCAGCCACGGCGTGTTCGGCTACACCCTCGCCACACAGGACTACCTGAAGAGCGTCTGCCGCTGGATGCAGCGCCGCCACGGCTGGGACGCCCGCCCGGAGACCATTGTCCCCACACCCGGCATTGTCCCCGCCTTGCACTGGCTGATTCAAACCTTCACCACCCCCGGCGAGGGCGTCATCGTCCAGCCGCCGGTCTATTATCCTTTCTTTAGCGCCGCAGAGACTACAGGACGGCGCATCGTCCGCAATCCGCTGCGCGAAGAGGACGGCCACTACCGCATGGACTTTGACGGCCTGAAACACCTCGCCGCCCAGCCGGACGTCACCT
Source organism: Desulfobaculum senezii (assembly GCF_054657395.1). Lineage (NCBI taxonomy): Bacteria > Pseudomonadati > Thermodesulfobacteriota > Desulfovibrionia > Desulfovibrionales > Desulfovibrionaceae > Desulfobaculum > Desulfobaculum senezii. The sequence goes on from NZ_BAAHYU010000004.1 coordinate 156,465, forward strand.
GCGCCATCCTCTGCAACCCGCACAACCCCGTTGGCCGCGCGTGGACTGCCGAGGAGCTGTGCACCTTTGGCGAAATTTGCCACGCCAACGGCGTCACCGTCATCTCGGATGAAATCCACTGCGACCTGACGCTGTTTGGCACCCGGCACACGTCCTACGCCACCATGCCCGAGCACCTGCTGGCCGACGCGGTCATCTGCACAGCCCCGAGCAAAACCTTCAATCTTGCAGGCCTGCAAACCTCCAACATCTTCGTGCCGGACGCCGAACGCCGCAAAGCCTTCCGCGCCACCCTCGCGGCCAACGGCATGCACGACCCCAACCCCCTTGGCATGGTGGCCTGTCAGGCGGCCTACGACCACTGCGAAGACTGGCTGGACCAGTTGCTGGAGTACATTGAAGGAAGCATGATCTTCGTGCGCGATTTCCTCGTCCAGAATATTCCCGCCGCGCACATGCGCCTGCCCGAGGCCACGTATCTGGCGTGGATGGATTTCCGCAGTCTCGGGCTTGACGACCTCGCGCTCAAACGGCTGATGCTTGAGGATGCACGGGTCTTTTTGGACGACGGATATATCTTTGGCAAAGAGGGTTCCGGCTTTGAACGGATGAACCTTGCCAGCCCCCGCAGCATGATACAGGACGCTCTTACCCGCATCGCGGCCAGTGTCACCACGGTGCAACGCGCGTCCGCCACTCCGGAAAAACTTGCATAGAATGGTATTCTGTGTTTGTTAAAGCCACGTTACGCGCCACACCTTCTCCGGAGCATCCATGACGCATCCATGCCAGCCCATTACTGAAATACCAGAGGGATTTCAGCACCTTACTACAACCGACATGTTTCGCTTTCTCCAAGAACTGCCGCTTGGCGTTTGCATTATGGACATGTCGGCCAATATCCTCTGGGCCAACTCGTCCTACGAGCGGATAACCGGCTACGCATGGACCAAAATCGCCGACGCTGGCGAACGCGTCAAACGCCTCTACCCGGACCAAGCCTCGCGCCGGAATCTGCACGAGAAGTGGCTCAACGATATCACCACCCCCGGGCACGCAGTACGCGAACTGCGCGCCCGGGTTGCCGACGGCAGTGTGAAAAATCTGGAATTTCGCCTAAACACCCTGCCGGACGAACATATCCTCATGACCGTGGTGGACGTGACAGAAAAGCGCCAGCAGGTGGAATCCCTCTCCCACATGGCGCATACGGACTCCCTCACCGGCATCCACAACCGCCGCTTCTTTCTCTCCCGCGCCTCGGCCGAGGTAGACCGCGCCATCCGCTTCCACCGCCCCCTTGCCGTGCTGATGCTGGACGTGGACCACTTCAAGCGCGTCAACGACACCTACGGGCACCTTGCAGGCGATGAAATTCTGCGCTCCATTGCCCGCTCCTGTGAAGAAAACATGCGTGAACACGACATCTTCGGGCGCATTGGCGGCGAGGAATTCGCGGCCGTTCTTGTGGAAGCCGACCTGGAGATGGCGCTGCACTCCGCCGAGCGCCTGCGCGCCACGCTGGAGTACATTTCCGTCTCGCACAACGGCCAACGCGTGGGGGCCACCGCCAGCATTGGCGTTGCCACCATCACGTCCGTGCACGACTCCCTGCCCGACCTTCTCGCGCGGGCGGATAAGGCGCTCTACGCCGCCAAAGCCGCCGGGCGCAACTGTATCCGCCCCTATCTTGAGGAGATGGGCCCGGCCAAGGCCGCCCCCGTCATCCAGCACCCCAGAGCCTAGCCTCTCCTTCCCTGCCCACCCACAAGGCGCAAAAAAGCGGAGCATCTCTTAGAGATACTCCGCATACGTTTTGTCTTGTGCCGCCGCTTACACGCGCCCGGTCCACACCGTCCCGGCCCCAACCTCGGGCACGGAAACATCCGGCGTTGGCAACCCGCCCGGCGTAGGGAGCGGACGTATGGTGCGCTGCATATCCAGCCCATGGATAAAGTGCGCGACACCGCGGACTATGGCGTCCTCGCGGTTCCACACCTTGCTCATGCGCACCCAGTCGCGCAGTAGGCCGTAGGCGATATCGTGCTGCACACGGGCTATGTCATTAATGACGAGACTCATGAGTCAACGCTACTCCAACGCACACGCCGCCGCAAGTCTGGAAACGCGCCCGGGGCATCGCTGGCTCACCGCCTTCTCCTGCCTGACTTCGCCGCGCCGCAACGCACCAGCCTCTACGCCTTCCCATGCGAGCCTTTGCGCCACCGCAGAGCGTCAGGCACCTGCGCCGCGCCCCGCCCTTGTGGTGGAGCAAAATCTCAATCCCGCGCGTGCCCTTCCTCCGCCCTTTTACGGCTCCACTTCGCGCCAGCCGCGCCACCTCACGACGGCACTCTAGGACGGCGCGCCCCGACGCCTCACGAAAAAGGGCCGCACTCCCAAAAGGAATACGGCCCCGCATATCGCATATAACGCCTTGCGGCAGTGCGACCTACAGAATCTGCTTCAGGAAGGTCTGCGCGCGCTCGTTCTGCGGATTCTGGAAGAAGTGCTCCGGCGTGCCCTCCTCAAGGATGGCGCCAGCGTCCATGAAGATGACGCGGTCGGCAACCTCGCGGGCAAAGCCCATTTCGTGGGTCACGCAAATCATGGTCATGCCGGACCGGGCAAGGTCCTTCATAACGTCCAGCACTTCGCCGACCATTTCCGGGTCCAGCGCGGAGGTCGGCTCGTCAAAGAGCATGACCTTGGGCTGCATGCACAGGGCGCGGGCGATGGCCACACGCTGCTGCTGACCGCCGGAAAGCTGGTCGGGGTAAGAATTCCACTTGCTCTCGATGCCCACCTTTTTCAGGTACTTGCGCCCACGCTCCTCGCACTCCTCGCGGCCTTCGCCGCGTACAGTCATAGGAGCCATCACCAGATTCTCCAGCACGGTCTTGTGCGGGAACAGGTTAAAGGACTGGAACACCATGCCCGCCTCGGCGCGGACCTTGTTGATGTCCACCTTGGGGTCAAGCACGTTCGCACCGTCGATGGCAATTTCGCCGCTGTCGGCAAATTCCAAACGGTTCAGGCAGCGCAGGAAGGTAGACTTGCCGGAGCCGGACGGCCCGATGACAACCACCACCTCGCCTTCGGCCACATCGCAACTGACGTCACTCAGCGCCTGAATCTTTTCGGGGACGTAGAAGAATTTATTCACATTGCGTACTCGGATCATATCGCTAAACCGCCTTGCGTTCCATGTACTGGATGATCACGGAAAGGGTGAAGGTCATCAGCAGGTACAAGATGGCGCATACGAACCACATCTCGTAGGTCTGCAAGGACGTTGTCACCACCTCGCGGGTCGTTTTGGTCAACTCGCGCACAGCGATAACGCCAAGCAGGGAAGAGTCCTTGATAAGGCTGATGAACTGACCGGCCAGCGCGGGCAAAATGCGGCGGATAGCCTGCGGCATCACCACGCGGCGCATGGCCTGAGAGTAATTCATGCCAAGGGAACGGGCCGCCTCCATCTGTCCGCGGTGCACACTCTGGATGCCCGCGCGGACGATTTCCGCAGTGTACGCGCCCGTAAACGCGGCAAGGCCGACGGCGCCGAACCAAATACCGGGAACACTGGGCAGGCTCCACGCGCCTAGGATCTGGTTCACCAGCGTTCCGATGACGTAATACCAGATCATCAGCTGCACAAGCAGCGGCGAACCACGCACCAACTCAATATACGTTATGGCGGTCCATTTGAGCAGCGGGTTGTCGGAGATGCGGAACAAGCCTGTGGCAATACCAAAGACAAGGCCCATCACAATGGACATGAGGCTGACCTTGAGTGTTATCCACAGACCGATGAGGAACTGCCCAACCTTCCAGTGCTTATGCACTCCAAGGGTGTCGCCGGGGTAGACAAAGTCTCCCTCCATGACGCGGATGTCCTGACCGGGGACGGAGTATTCCTCCACGGTGCCATCCATGGCAGTGACCTCAACCTCGTATCCCTTCTTGGACTGCTCGACGGCGGTGACTTCGCCATCGAGCTCGGTTCGGATGTTCTGCTCATCTTGGTAGAAGAAGTACTGGGGCACTCGGTACCATCGCCACGTGTAATCGACATACTTGGTGGCTCCATACAATCCGAGGCACGTCAATGCTACCAAAACAAAAAACATGGACGTCCAGAACCGCTTGTAGTGCGGGCTTCTGGGCCGGTCCAAACCGGGATAGAGTGACATTCTGTCTTCACGCTCCTTTTCGCCCCGCGTCATCGGGGCGCACAGATTTCCTTCAAGCACGCTTCCGGCGCGCTTGCGCATGCCCCCGGAAGCTCCGGAGGCATGCGCAAAAACACCGGCGCAAAACGCAGATGTCTGCAATAATCGCCCCGCGCGCCCTTTTCAAGAGCACGCGGGGCGATATGTCAGCTTTTTTTGCGGCCTACTGGATCTTGTTGAACCAGGAGGTCGACTGGATCCACTTCTTGTAGATGCGGTCGTAGCGGCCGTCGGCCTTCAGCTGATCCTGGAAGTTGTTCAGGAAGTTCAGGAAGTCCGGATCGCCACGGCGGATGCCGATAGCCATAGGCTCGTAGGTGAAGGGCTTGTCCAGCAGCACAAGGTTCTTACCACCCTGCTGGGCCATAAAGACCACGCAGTAGGGCAGGTCGTACACAAAGGCGTCGGACTGGCCGTTGGCCACGTCCATGGCGGCGTCGGGCTGCTTGTCAAAGGACTTGTAGCGCGCCTTGGGCATCATACGCTTGGCGGCCATCTCACCCGTGGTGCCAATGCAGGAGGCCACGGTGTACTTCTCGTCGTTGAGATCGCGGTAGCTCTTGATCTCATCCTTGAGGTTCTTGTTGATGAGAATGGCCTGACCGATGGTCAGGTACGGCTGGGGGAAGGAAATCTGCAGATTTCTTTCCTGCGTCAGCGTCAGGCCGGAGATGATGACGTCGTACTTGTCGGACAAGAGGCCGGGAATGATGCCATCAAAGTCGGTGTTGACGATTTCCAGACGCACGCCCATGGCCTTGGCCAGTTCCTTGGCGAGGTCAACGTCAAAGCCGATGATGCGGCCCTTTTTGTCGGTCATCTCAAAGGGTGCATAGCCGGGCTCCAGCCCGACACGCAGGGTGCCTCGCTTGAGGATGGACTCGATGGTGGACTTCTGAGCAAGCTCAATGTCGGCGGCGAAAGCCTGTCCGGCCAGCGCGAAAATGCAGACGGCGACCAGAAGCAGTTTTTTGGCAAAATGCATCCGCGGACCTCCTATGCGATGTTGATCAGTGATTCCCGTGGCGGGGAAAGGGCAGGATGTCTACAAAAAGGTCAATACTTCCCTTCTGTCAGGATTTCCTTGATGATCATCTTCTTCTTGCACACCGGGCAGGCCGGCATCTCCTCTTCCGGAAGGTAGATAACCTGGGAAATCTTGTGTGTCGGGCAGTGGACCTCGACGGCCTCTCTCTTGTATCTGTCCTTAAAGGCATCCATGACTCATACTCCGTGACAAATAGTGGCAATATACTGTCAAAAGCACTTTTGACAAGTTCTAATCATTATTTGACAAATTTGTAAGCGCTATCTTCACGACAACCGCAGGGAGAGGCACGTCAGCGCGCCGTCCATCTTGCGGGTTTCCGTCATGTCCAGTTCGACTACATTGCGCCCCAGCCCGTCAAGTATTTTCCGCGTGGACGGAAAGCCCGCGGGCGTAATGACAGTGCCGTTGATATACAGTGCATTGGCGGCGTACTCTTCCTCCGGCTCCACAATATGCAACGTATAACCAGAAAACTCCTCACGCGCGGCAAATTCCTGCGTTATCAGCAGGTCGTTGCCACCAAGGGACGTCACGCCGCACTTCAGGTGCAGTCCTTCACGGACGGGGACCAACGTGCAGGTATAGCCGTAAGCCGTCAGGATATCACCAAGCTGTTTCGCTCCCGCCTCATTGGTACGGCCAGAGACGCCGATGAAGAACTGGCGCTCCACCTGCAGCACGTCGCCGCCGTCAACGGTGCCCGGAGCTTCAATGCGCACAAGGGGTCGTCGTTCTTCAAGGATGGGGACGATGCGCTCCTTCTCGCCGTTGCGTTCAGTGGCGCCGGGGTTGGTAATAACGGCGACCTCCGGAGTCACCACGGCAACGTCCTCCACAAAGTGCGCGTCCGGAAAGTCCGGCTCGGCGGGCAGAACGTCCACCGTCAGGCCAAGACCCCGAAGCGTGTCCACGTATGCCGCATGCTGCTTGAGCATCAGGGAATAATCAGGCACACCAAGCTCACAGGCCGTGGTGATGCCGTCTGCAAACCCCTCGCAAGGCGTGCGGACAATGGCATGCGTAAACATTTGGCAAATCCTCTACGGTTGAGTTATCGGAACCGACATGCTTATGCCCGAAACAGCGCCATGTCAAAAATTACAGCGCCTTCGGCCCAATTTCCCCAAACCGTAACGCACGAGGCATCCTGCACCCGTCATGCTCACCATCCGCTGCTCCCGCTGCAAGACTAAACTCTGGAAGTACAACAAGCTCGGCAAAGGCGAAGTGCTGCGCTGCCACAAAGCCCGCATTGATAAAATGCTGGATGCCGAGGTGGACGGCGACCGCATCCGCTGCCCCTGCGGGCAAATCGTGGGGCACGACAAAGGCAGTTTTTACAAGATGGTCAAGAAGGGCTTTGTGTACTCCGGCAAGAAGGTCAACAAGCTCTAGCCCGCCCTTCCGCGCCCCGGCGGCTTGCACCCAAATCTGCCCGCCCGCCTCGCACTCCCTTTCCATTACGCGCAGGCCACGCTCAGCTGTCCGGCTCCTCCACGCGTTCACCGCGCACGGCCTGCCGTGCGTAGACGCAGTTTTGCGTTTCCGCGTCCGCCGCCTCGCGCACCGCGCGGATGAAGTCGTCCACATTGGTATACTTGACCCCATACCCTAGGTTAAAGGCATAGTCGAAGCTCTGCGGGTTCGTTCCCTGTGCCTGCTGGAGCACGGTTTCCAGCTTATCCAGAGCCTTGATGAGGCGCGCTTCCGCCGTTCTGGCGTATTCGTAGTCCTCCCACAGCTCCAGCAGCCAGCGTTGGATTCCAGCATCCAGCGGGCGAATCAGCTCCTCAAAGTCCGCGCGCTCGCCATCGCTTTTGTCCCCGCACTGTTCCGGCGCGGGAATGTCGCCGTTGATCGCCTCGCCAAGGTCATGCACGATGCTCAGTTCCAACAAGCGCTTCGCATCCAATTCCGGGTATCTGCGGCTTACGAGCATGGCAAACAGGCTCAGCCGCCAGCTATGTTCCGCCGTACTCTCCTGCCTGCCCGTGCGCGTCCACGTTGTACGCATCGTGCTTTTCAGCGCTTCGGCGCGGCGCAGAAAGTCCAACAGGCCATAGAGTTCCTCATCACGCGGGGGCGTGTTTGTCTGCATTGGTCCAACTCCTTCAAATCACTCAGCGTGTTTGTCTTCACCCTGCATACGGTAATCCCCCTCAGCTATCAAACCCGGCGCCCGCCCATGCGCCCCCGCGCCGCACTCGGGCATTGACTCCCGCCGCGCGTCGGAGCACTATCGGCCACCACCGCCGGGGGTTGGCCTCGGCCTTCATGACATTCCAACACGAGCCTCAACATGAACCGTAGCGAACTCCCCATCGGCCTTTTCGACTCCGGCGTGGGCGGATTGACCGTTCTCAAGGCCATGCGCAACCGCATGCCCTGCGAAGACCTCATATATCTCGGCGATACCGCGCGCCTGCCCTATGGCACCAAAGGCCCGGACACCATCACCAAATACGCCCTGCAAGCCTCGGCGCGCCTTGTGGAACGCGGCATCAAAGCCCTCGTCATCGCCTGCAACACCGCAAGTTCCGTCGCCCTCGACGCCCTGCGGGCCGAATATCCGGACATCCCGGTCATCGGCGTTGTCGAACCCGGCGCGCGTGCCAGCGTCAACGCCTCCGCCACCGGGCACATTGCCGTCGTCGCCACGGAGCGCACCATCCGCGGACAAGCCTATCAGCAGGCCATCACCCGCCTGCGCCCGGACGCCGACGTTGTCGGCATCCCCTGTTCCCTGTTCGTCGCCCTCGCCGAAGAAGGCTGGACCGACGGCCCCCTCGTCGAAGGCATCGCCGCGCGCTACCTTGCCCCTACCTTCAACACCAACCAATCCGCGCCAGACAGCCTCGTTCTCGGCTGTACGCACTTCCCGCTCCTCAGCGCCGCCATCGCCAATGTGGTCGGCCCCGGCGTCGCCATCGTCGACTCCGCCGCCACCACCGCCGACGCCGTCGCCGCCGAACTCCAGCGTATCGGCCTCGGCCGCCAAGAACGCTGCGGCTCCAACCACTTCCTCGCAACCGACAGCGTCAACCGCTTCGCCAGAACTGGCGGCCTCTTCCTCGGACACGACATCAATCCCACTGATGTGGAGCTTGTGGATTTATAACAGGCAAACCGGGTGGTGCTTGTGCGGGGCTTTTTTTGCCTTCGGCGACTTAAGGGAATGATTCCCTTAAGAATCCCCATATGGTGGGCATTGCTGGGGTGGTGTGCGAATGGTGCAGTGCCACTCGCATGACTCACGAGCGTCCCCCATAAGAGGATTTTTAAGGATGAAATCCTTAAACCACCGGAGGTAACAAAAGTGGCGCAACACCACCACGGTTCGCCAGTCCTTCTGGCAAACCGGATGGGTTGGCTGTGCTTTTTTTGCCTTCGGCGAGCAAAGGGAAGGATTCCCCTTACAATCCCCATATGGTGGGCATTGCTGGGTGGTGTGCGAATGGTGCTGTGCCACTCGCATGACTCCCGAGCGTCCCCCATAAGAGGATTTTTAAGGATGAAATCCTTAAACCACCGGAGGTAACAAAAGTGGCGCAACACCACCACGGTTCGCCAGTCCTTCTGGCAAACCGGGTGGGTTGGCACACGCAAAAGCCGCACCGCACGGTCAGCCCTACGGGGCCGCCGCGCGATACGGCTTTGGGGGGGGGGATGGCCGGAGCCAAATAGTATTTAGGCGAGGAAGTAGCGTTGCCCGGCAACAACGGCCATGCCGACGAGCATTGCCACAAAGACGTTGCCGGTGCGCCATGCCACGAGGGCGGTCAAACCGGCGCCAGCGGCGCCGCCAACGCCTGCGGTAAAGACGGAGGGTCCGACGAGGGAGACGAGAATAGTCCCGGGCAGCGCGTCCATTACGCGGCGCATGCGCCCGGTCTGCGGCAAGCGCCCGGCAAGAAGCATCCCGCCCGCGCGCAGGGCGTAGGTCACGATGGCCGCCGCCAGCACGGCCGCCAAAGGCAGCCAATCATTGGGCAGCATGGGCGACCTCCTGCGGTTGACCAATTGCCGCCGTCAGCGCGCCGGAAACTGCGCCGATGACGATGTACCATTTCCCGGGCAACACTTCCGCGGCAAGGATGGAGACAGCAAGGGCCACAATCCATGGCAAGGCGTCTTCGTTTCCGCGCCACAGACTGACGGCAAGCGCGGTAAAGACCGCCGTAAAGGCAAAATCCAGCGCGAAGGCCTCCGGCGAGGACACCACAGCGCCGAAGCCCATCCCCACCATGGTTCCCGCGCACCACGCGCCAAGCACACACAGCCCCGCGCCGACCAGATAACTGACGGTAGCTTCGCCGCGGCGCAGCGCCGTCATAGTCACGGCCCAACTTTCGTCGGTGACAAGGTGCACGGCCAAAAACTGACGAATACGCGATGTGCTGTACAGAAGCGGCTGCATGGACGCCCCCGCCAACAGATAGCGGAGGTTGATGACCAACACGGCAATGGCCATCTCCAGCACGGGGAGCGGCTGGTTCCACATATCAATCATCACGAACTGCGACGAGCCCGCGAATATAAACACATTCATCGCCATGAGCGTGCCCCATGCAACGCTCTTCTGCGCGGCAAGCACACCCAGCACGCTGCCATATGCCGCCACACTGGCGGACACCGGGAGCGTGGCGCGCATACCCTGCATAAATCCATTCTGCATTACTGCCTCCTTGGGACCAAAGCTACGCCGCCGGCCCAAGGGTTTCTTGTACAAAATTGCTCTACCCGTTCAGTAATCGCCGGTATGCGCCCGGTGTGATGCCATGAATCGCCTTGAAGCGCCGCGTCATATGGCTTTGGTCCGTGAACCCAGCCAAAAGCGCGGCCTCGGCTGGGGCCGCGCCCCGCTCCAGCGCGCGCCGAGCCAGCTCAACGCGCCGCTGCACAAGGTACGCGTGCGGAGCCATCCCCGTCGCCGCCTTAAACGTCCGCAGCACATAATATTTCGATAACCCCGCGTATTCGGCCAGCGCATCCAGGCTCACCCCGGACGCCGCGTTGGCGTCCAAGTACTCCCGCAGCGTCGCCGCCATCCGGCCACTACCATCAATACGCGCCGCGCCATCCGCCCCGGCGTAGCGATTGAACAGGTCCCGCAAGCACAACACAAACCGCGACTGCGCCTCCAAAGCCTCGCTTTCCGGATTCTCCAGCATCCGCAGCGCCGATGTCAGGCGCGCCGCAAGCTCCGGGTCCGTCACATCTGGCGCATGAAAATACCGAGGCCGCTCCGCCCCCGGGACGTCCGCAAAAACATCACGGAGGACATCCTCGCCAACGTACACCGCGCGGTAGGTGTATCCCGTCTCCAGCGCCGCCTCGCCCGCGTGCACTTCGTCCGGGTTAATCGAAAATACCTTGCCCGGCTGGGCGTAGTGGTTATCGCCCTTATGGAAAAACCGCTGGACGCCACGCTCTACAGCGCCAATCACGTACTCCCCGTGCGTGTGGCGCTCATACGCGTACGATGTAAACGTCGCCCGCAACATCCGGACACCAGAGAACCCCGGCACCCAGAACATCCGCGCGTCGTTTACCTTGCCAGCTGGCTGCCCCGTCTTTCCGCCCGCCATCGCTCCTCTCCACCATTATAAATATGCCAATCGGCCAGCACCGCCATATGGACTGGCTGGCCGTGGTGGCGTTGCTCCACTTGTATTACCTCCGGTGGTTTAAGGATTTCATCCTTAAAAATCCTCTTATGGGGGAAACGCTCGGAAGTCATGCGAGTGGCACTGCACCATTCGCACACCACCCCCAAAACGCCCACCATATGGGGATTCTTAAGGGAATCATTCCCTTAAGTCGCCGAAGGCAAAAAAAGCCCCGCACAAGCACCGCCCGCCGCCACAAGGACGAGTCATCCGTGGTGGCGTTGCGCCACTTTTGTTACCTCCGGTGGTTTAAGGATTTCATCCTTAAAAATCCTCTTATGGGGGGGGACGCTCGGGAGTCATGCGAGTGGCACTGCACCATTCGCACACCACCCCAAAACGCCCACCATATGGGGATTCTTAAGGGAATCATTCCCTTAAGTCGCCGAAGGCAAAAAAGCCCCGCACAAGCACCGCCCGCCGCCACAAGGACTAGCCATCCGTGGTGGCGTTGCCCCACTTGTATTACCTCCGGTGGTTTAAGGATTTCATCCTTAAAAATCCTCTCATGGGGGAACGTCGGGAGTCATGCGAGTGGCACTGCACCGCTCACACACCACCCCAACAACGCCCACCATATGGGGATTCTTAAGGGAATCAGGTGAATTGCAATTCAAAACTGAACACAGCCCTCAAGCCCAAGCTGCTGCAGTTTTTCAATTGTCGAGCTATACCCAAACTTCTTGCGCGGCCTGTCTGCAAGCAGTCGGAGTTTATGTTTTAATTCAAATTCGCTTATTTTTCTGAAATCCATTTTGCGAGGGAAGAACTGCCGAAGTAATCCGTTTGTATTCTCATTCAGGCCACGTTCTTGTGGACACTGCGGGTGACAGAAATAGAATTTAGTCTCGTATTTCAACTGTAGGGCTTCATAGCCAAAGAACTCCGTACCTCTGTCAAGGGTCATAGTCCGTCTCAAGTCACCTGGAACATCCTTCATAAAACATTCCATAGCATGGGATACTGTAGCCTTTGACTTGTCCTTGCATCGATACGCTAAAGTAAGGCCGGTAAGACGTTCTACAAACGTGGCAATGAAACCTGTTCCTCTTTTTCCTGATATTAGGTCGCCTTCCCAGTCACCGAACCGAGCTCTTTCATCGACTACTGATGGACGCTGTTCAATGGAAGGCAAGGTGCGATTCACCTCTGCAGCGCTTCGGCTCTTGCCATGTCTAAAACTTCTTGTGCGTGCATGCTTCCGCCGAAGGTATTGCTTGTAGTGGACAAAATCTGTTCGAGGCGCACCCTTTGCTGGACAAATCTTATTGTAGATCGTTTTAAAGCTGATTCGCATTCGATGAGCAGTCGGGAAATCTTTTCTCAAACGGCCAACGATCTGTTCTGGAGACCAGCAGAAGCTGAGTTTTTCCTTAATATACGCATACAAAGCCGTATCTACAGGCTGGCGGTCTCTGTTGGCTCGAAGCCTACGTATCCGCGCTTTTTCCTGCGCCGACTTTGGAACATATCGCCCATCCTTCAAGCTGTTTCTCCGTACTTCCTGACTAATCGCTGAGGGGCTAAAGCCAAGAATATGGGCGATCTTTCGGATGCTCATGCCCTCAGAAAGTAATCGGGCTAGTATTTCGCGCTTCTCTAACGTAAGGTGTTTTTTGCCCATGCAGTTGCGCTCCCTTGTGGAGTTTTGGTCTGGTAACCAGCAGCTAGCATGGGCTTTTTTATTTGTTCAAGTCTGAGAAGGCGGCTTCCTGCCAAGTGTTCAGTTTTGGATTACAATCTGCCTCATTCCCTTAAGTCGCCGAAGGCAAAAAAGCCCCGCACAAGCACCGTCCGCCGCCACGAGGACGAGTCATCCGTGGTGGTGCTGCGCCACTTTTGTTACCTCCGGTGGTTTAAGGATTTCATCCTTAAAAATCCTCTTATGGGGGGGGAACGCTCGGGAGTCATGCGAGAGGCACTACACCATTCGCACACCACCCCAAAACGCCCACCATGTGGGGATTCTTAAGGGAATCATTCCCTTAAGTCGCCGAAGGCAAAAAAAGCCCCGCACAAGCACCGTCCGCCGCCACAAGGACCTCCCGCCTCGCAAAAGGAAAAAAGGCCGCGCTTCGTGCGAAGCGCGGCCTTGGTGCAGTCGGAGTCAGTCAATGCGGGGAGGCGTATTGCGTAGCGCGTCGCTATTTCTTGAGCCAGGACATCATGTCGCGCAGTTTTGCGCCAACTTTTTCAATGTCGTGGTCAGCGGTCTGCTTGCGCATGGCATGCATCTGCGCCTGTCCGGCGAGGTTCTCAAGGATGAATTCCTTGGCGAAACGGCCGTCCTGAATTTCGGCGAGGCACTTTTTCATCTCGACTTTGGTGTCGTCGGTAACGATGCGCGGTCCGCGGGTGAAGTCGCCGTACTCGGCGGTATCGGAAATGGAGTGGCGCATGTTGGCGAGGCCGCCCTCGTAGATGAGGTCGACGATGAGCTTCACTTCGTGCAGGCACTCGAAGTAGGCAACTTCGGGCTGATAGCCAGCCTCGACGAGGGTCTCGAAGCCCTTCTGAATGAGCTGGGTCAGACCGCCGCACAGGACGACCTGTTCACCGAAGAGGTCGGTTTCGGTCTCTTCCTTGAAGGTAGTTTCCATCACGCCGGAGCGAGCGCCGCCGATGCCCTTGGCGTACGCGAGGGCGATGTCCTTGGCTTTGCCGGAGGCATCCTGATGCACGGCGTAAAGGCAGGGAACGCCGCCGCCTTCGGTGTAGACGCGGCGGACGAGATGGCCGGGGCCCTTGGGGGCGACCATGACGACGTCCACGTCTGCGGGCGGAACAATCTGGCCGTAATGGATGTTGAAACCATGGGCGAAGAACAGGACGTTGCCGGGCTTGAGATTCGGCAGAATGTCGTTCTGGTAAACCTTGGCCTGCACCTGATCGGGCAGAAGAATCATGATGACGTCGGCCTTGGCCGCGGCGTCAGCGGCGGACATGGGCTCGAAGCCGTGTTCTTTGGCAAGCTCGTAGTTGGCGCCACCAGGACGCTGGCCGATGATGACATCAAGGCCGGAGTCGCGGAGGTTCTGGGCGTGTGCGTGGCCCTGGCTGCCATAGCCGATGACGGCGATGGTTTTGCCTTTCAGGAGCTCAAGGTTTGCGTCCTGCTCGTAGTAGATCTGCATTGGTATCCTCTTTTTCCGTTTTGCGTTTGTTCCCCTATTCGGAGACGAGAAATCAGCCACCGGCACCCCCCGGCGACTGATTCCGTAAAATCAAAGGACGTTGGGCTGGTCCTCCCAGCCCAAGTGGGGAGGTTACTGCATGCTCCGCCGCATGGCAACCGTTCCTGTGCGGGCAATTTCCTTAATCCCAAATCGCTGGAGCATATTCAGGATGGCGCGAACCTTGTCCGTGGTGCCGGTGGCCTCAATGGTCATTTCGTCGGGGCTGACGTCTACGACCTTGCAGCGGAATATGTCGGTAATTCGTAGTATCTCCGCGCGGCTGGACTCGGCGGCGTTGACCTTGAGGAGGATCATTTCGCGTTCGACGGAGGTGTGCTCCGACATATCCACCACTTTGATAACGGTGACCAGCTTGCGCAGTTGCTTGATGATTTGCTCAATGATGGCGTCTTCGCCAACGGTGGCAATGGTCATGAGCGAAACGCCGGGTTCAAGGGTTGGGCCGACGTTGAGGGACTCGATATTAAAGCCCCTGCCGCTGAACAGCCCGGACACACGGGAGAGCACACCGGGTTCATTTTCCACCAGAATACTGAGTACGTGTCGCATCCGTTCCCCCTAGACCAACAGCATTTCGTTCAGCGATGCGCCCGCCGGAACCATGGGATACACGTTTTCCTCCTTGGAGACGGCAATGTCCACAACCACGGTCTTGGGCAGCGCGAGGGCTTCCTCAAGCATGGGGCGAAGCTCGCCCGGCTTGGTGATGCGATAGCCCGACGCACCGTAGGCCTCGGCAAGGCGCACAAAGTCCGGGGCGTAGTCCATGCAGGTGGAGCAGTAATTCTTGGCGTAGAAGAGTTCCTGCCACTGCCGCACCATACCCAGATAACCATTGTTCAGGATGATGATCTTAATGGGCAGTCCGTAGCAGACGGCGGTTGCCATTTCTTGGATATTCATCTGGATGGAGCCGTCACCGGCAATATCGAGGACGAGTTCGCCGGGGAAGGCGACCTGAGCGCCTATGGCTGCGGGAAACCCGAAGCCCATAGTGCCCAGGCCGCCGGATGTGAGCAGTGTCCGCGGGCGGCGATAGCGGAAAAACTGCGCCGCCCACATCTGGTTTTGTCCCACTTCTGTGGTGACAATGGCGTTGCCGCCGGTAATGTCATACAGCGTTTCCACAACCTGCTGCGGCTTGATGTCTGCACCATCCTTGCCGTTGTAGGTCAGCGGATGCCGTTTGGCCCAGTCCGAGACGCGCTCCAGCCATGGAACGTGCTCTTCCAGAACCTCCTCGGCGATGATACCGGCTTCAACTTCTTTTTTCAGGGCATTCAGCGTCGCGGCGCAGTCGGCCACGATGGGAACATCCACAAGCACATTCTTGCGGATGGACGTTGGGTCAACGTCGATATGGATAATCTTAGCATTCGAGGCGAATGTGGAGAGCTTGCCTGTTACGCGGTCATCAAAGCGCGCTCCCACGGCGATGAGCAGGTCGCATTCCTGCACCGCACGGTTGGCGGCGTAGGTCCCGTGCATGCCCAGCATGCCGAGGAACAACTCATCATCACCGGGAAACGCCCCAAGGCCCATCAGCGTGGTAGTGACCGGAATACGCATTTTGCGCGCCAGCCACGTCAACTCTTCGTACGCATTGGAGCTGATGACACCGCCGCCAACGTACAACAACGGGCGCTGCGCCTCGCGCACAAGCTCGAAGGCGCGCACAAGCTGTTTTCTGTTTGGCTCGACGGTGGGCTTGTAGCTCCGCATGCAGCAGGTTTCGGGATAGGAGAATTCCGTCTTGGCCTGCATCACGTCCTTGGGCAAGTCGACGAGCACCGGACCGGGACGACCGGTACGGGCGAGGTAGAAGGCCTCTTTGATAACGCGCGCAAGGTCGCGGACGTCTTTGACGAGGTAGTTATGCTTGGTGCATGGGCGGGTGATGCCCACGATGTCGACTTCCTGAAAGGCGTCGTTACCGATGAGGTTGGACGGAACCTGCCCGGTGAAGATAACCACGGGGATGGAGTCCATATAGGCATTGGCGATGCCGGTCACGGTGTTGGTGGCACCGGGACCGGACGTAACGAGGCACACGCCGACCTTGCCAGTCGCACGGGCGTAGCCGTCCGCGGCATGGATCGCGCCCTGCTCATGGCGGACGAGATAGTGCGTGATTTCAGGATGGTTAGGGATTTCATCGTAAATGTCGATGACAGCCCCACCGGGAAAGCCAAAAATGCTTTCCACGTTTTCCTGTTTCATACTCTCCAGCAGAATCTGCGCCCCGGTCAGCTCCATATCAGCCCTCCGCTGTGGCCCGGTCTATGATGCTCTGCAACTTGGTCTTGCCAGCAAGCTTTTTCTTTTTCAGGTCCTTTATAACTCGCATTTCTTCGGGTGAGTGGTAGGCTTTCTTCTCAAGCTTTTCGAGCTGCTTTTCATAAAGCTGATGCTCTTCCCAGAGAATCTTGACTTCAGAATTGTTTTCAGCAAGCCTCGTGATCAATTCATGATCCTTCCTTTCCATGAGCCTACTCCTTTTGACTTATGGTTCCTATCGTCTCCTCCGAGGCCTACTGTGGCCAAGGGGGTTCGGATCCTGCTTCAACAATCACTGTCTTCCGTCGGCTTTTTTCGCCTTTTTCAATGTGTACGCGGCCCTTTTTGACGCCAAGCTCGGCGGCGATGAACGCCGTGAGGGCTTTGTTGGCCTTGTTCTCGACGGCCGGGGCCATCAGGCGGACCTTGAGGCAACCGTCGTGGATGCCCTCCACGGTGTTCTTTTTGGCCCCGGGCTGCACCCAGATGGACAGCGCCCAGCTTTCGTCAGAGACCTTACGCACATATACCGGAAGCGAATCTTCCAAACCGTTCCCCGATACGCAAAAAGGCGGACTAAGCGCCCGCCTTTTTGATAAACTTGAGTTTCTGCTCAGCAGCGTCGAGCGATTCTTCTTCCTCCTTGTCGAGCTCCAACATGCGTAGGTGCGCGTCAAGTATGGACCGAAGCTTTACCTCGAACTGCGTGCGCTGTTTCTTCAGTTCCGAGATGTCGCCGTGGATTTGCGCAAGGCGGTTGTGCGCCTGATTAAGGAGCACTTCGCCCTTGGCGTTGGCGGCGTCGATGATAAGCTGGGCTTCCTTCTGCGCGGTGGCTTTCATGTCGTCCACCATGCGCTGTGTGGTTACCAGAGTGTCGCGCAGGGTCTGTTCGCGCCCCTTGTGCTCCTCCAGCGCATGCTCCAGCGAGGCAACACGGGCATCCAGCGCCTTGTTTGCCTCGGACAGTGCGCCCAGAGAGTCCGCAACCTCCTGCAGGAAGGCATCAACCTCCGCGCAGGTGTACCCACGAAATGAACGCCCAAACGTCTTGTTGAGAACATCGATTTTAGAAACCGCCATCATGAACTCCTTTGCCTACATCATAAGCATGGGGAAATAGCCCCTGACGACGTGCTCCAAGAAGAATATGGCAAAAAGCACGACAATCGGCGAAAGGTCCACACCGCCAACAAAGACAAACGGCAGCCACTTGCGAACGCGGTAAAACACCGGCTCCGTGGCGGAACGCAGAAAACGCACAATGGGATTGTAAGGATCGGGACGCACCCACGTGATGAGTGCAGAAATGATGACAATCCACTTGTAGAGGTTCAGAACCATGAGAAGTATGTAAATCAATCCGCTTACTATCGGACCCATCTTTCCTCCGAAAAAACCTTCCGCATTTCAGCTATGCTGGGGAGTTGCGGGTTAAAGAATTGTTGGCACATCCACCCTCAACTAGCAAGGGTTATTTTTCTACGCCTCACAGTGCGGACGGGTGCACCGCGTACCAAGCACTCCGCCTTCGCGTGCGGCATGCACGATACGGCGGCGCAGGCTCCAAAAATCGCGCAGATACATCTGCGCCTGAAGCGACTCATTACCATACGCCCAGAAGGGAACGCCAACAGCGCCAGCCACTTGTGCATCGAGCTCGGTGTCGCCAATATACGCCATTTCGTGCGGGGCTATGTTCCACGCCTCAAGAATGCGGTGCATGCCCTCGGGATGCGGCTTGGGCGCAACAATACGGGCCGTCATCACCGGGTCAAAGAACTGCGTCATGCCAAACTTTTCCAGCACCAGTTCCATGGTGTTGGTTCTGTTGGTATACACGCCCATCTTCAGCCCGGCGGCGCGCAGCGTGCCGAGGAGTTCATACAGGCCGTCCTCCGGCACCATGCTGGGAATAAGCTCGGTATAGTCGATGCCCTTCCACACGGTCAGCGCCTCATCCAGCCGCCCTTCCGGGGCGATGTGGGCGATGGATTCACGAACGGCGTGGGCGTGGACGTAGTCCTCCTGCCCCTTGTCCATGGGCGGCAGTCCCATCCGGTCGAGAATCAGGTTGTAGAAGCGCATATTGAGGGCCCGCGTATCAAACATGACGCCGTCGCAATCAAAAACGACGCCCTTGAGACCACGCAAAAAGTCCAGCCCACAAAAATCATTGCAGATAAACATGAACAATCGTCCTTGTCCGTCTTGTCGCGCGCTGGGGCGCGACGTTGTGCCGTGGCGGCAGCAAGTGCGCCGCCCGCCAGAGCTCTGTCAGATGTGGTGAAAACTACCCGCGCAGGACCACAAGCATGGTCCGGTCGCCCGCAAGCCACGCACTGCCCTCGGGGAGCTTGGCGCGTAGGGACAGCTGATAGCCGGGCGCAACCAGCTGAGCCAGCCGCTCGCCCTCAGCAAGGGGCACATCCTGCACGGCTTCGGCCAGTTCCGGCGTCGGGTCGGTAAAGGTCAGCCCCGCGTCCACCCATTCGTCAATGACGGCCTGTTCGCGGACGAAAAGCACCGTCTGTTCGGGCAAAAGGCGGAGCATAGCTTCCAGCACGGGCTTCCACACACCGTTTTCGGCGTAGGGAGCCACCTCGCCAAGCGGGGCGAACACGTCGGCATCAAGGTGATCGATCTCGTCGCGGTCGTCCGGGTCCAGCCCAACGGTTTCGTCGAACATCTCCCAAACCTTGTCCAGACCGGCATCAAGGGACGACAGCTCGCGGTAGCGCTGCTCGCGCAGCCATGCAAGGAGCAAAACGCCCTGCGCCTTGGCCGCGCCGGAAGCCGCCGCATCGTCTGCCTCGGCCTTTTCCGCGCGGGGAGCCTCCATGGCCATCAGTTCGCTGGCGATGTCCATGGTCGAACCGGTGAAGAAATCCTCGTGCGTGGCGCTGTGGGCGCGCAGGTCGCCGGGCTTTTGAAACAGTTCGGCGTAGCCCGTGGTTTGCCCCAGCCAGCCCATGGCGTCCTGCCGGGACAGGGGCAGGCCCTGCGGCATGAGGTAGCGTCCGTCTGCGGGGTCGGCCAAGCCGGGATCAAAAAACTTGATGGTGGCGGGATACTGCGCGCCTTCCGGGGCATGCATTTCCGGGAAAAAGAGAATATCGCGGGTCAATTCCATTCGTGCTCTCTCTTGCGGGTCATGATTCGTCGTCATGGGGGGCGGTATCTCGGGCGGCATTGGGCGGCAGGCGAAAGTACGTACACTGGCCCCCACACTTCGGCAGGGCCTTCAGGCACAGAAATCCCAAGGCAAAGGCGCATCCCGGCACGCTGTCGGCCTCGCCGGGGCGAAAGTCCGGACACTCGCACCCGCCCTGCGCGTAGCGCGTCAGGCGCGAATGCCAAATGCGCGAGGCCATTTCCTCATCCAGATGAAAGGCCTCGGCCCTATCAAGGAACGTATCGTATTCGGCCTCAAGGTCGACAAGCGCCTTGCACCGGAATTCATCGTGGTAGCCGGGATTCAACACCTCTTTATACATGCAGCACCCAAGACGGAAGAAGACACACTTGTCTCCGGGCAATCTGCGGACCTTGGTATCATCTCCCACGCTGCACTCCCCTCTCGCCAAAAATATCGCAAAATCGCGCCAGCCATTGCTGGCGTCCCTCAAAATCTTTCAGGTATCCTGCGAAATATCAAGCAAATTCCAAAGCCGGGCGAGGCTCCCCCGTCTTGACCTTGGTTTTCCGCGCGTGTATAGCCACTGACAATACTCACACGGAGGCATCACATGATCGGCGGATTAGGAATTTGGGAACTCCTGATTATTCTCGTAATCGTGCTGGTAATCTTCGGCGCCAAGAAACTGCCGGAAATCGGCGGTGGTATTGGTCAGGCCATTCAGAACTTTAAGAAGGCCACGTCCGAACCCAGCGAAATTGACGTAACCCCAAAAGAGGAAAAGGAAGAAGACAAGGACAAGGCCTAAGGTCGTCGTCTTCGTTTCTCTCTTTTTTCCGCGTATAAATAAAACCCGGACGACTCCACGCCGTCCGGGTTTTATTTATCCTGCCTGCTCTTTCCCGTCCAGAGCGCTGTGACGGGCCACAATCCGCCGAAAGCCTCCGCGCGCACGCTGCCTCTGCCCGGCGCAAGGCATATCTCCGGGCAGTTGCCCACGCCGCCGCGCCGCGTCCGCCGCATTCAGCCCCGGCATGCCTCCCAAGCATGGCGCATTGTTCGCCGCGCCTCAGGCTCTGCCCCTTCGATGGGCAAAAAATCATTCCGTCGTCACATCCAGCGCGTCCGGCGCGGAGTACGGCCACTTCCGTGCACCGCGCCCGAGCGCCCCGCCGTACACTGCCCGCCTCGCCCTTGCGCTCCACCACGCCGCAGATTCAGCACCCTGTCGCCCTCCCCGGCCGCAAATGCGCCGCGCTACTCTGTTCCGTCGCCATTGGCGGGGAACAAGGAAAGGCCGCGCAGGACGTAATCTATACCCGTCAGTACGGTCAAAATCCCCACAGCATAGGTCAGAATCAGAATCGGCAGGGGCATGGCGTACCAGCCCGCATGCTGCACCAGCACCATAAAGGTGATGAGAATCTGCCCGGTGGTGTTGAGCTTGCTCATGAATGACGGACGAATCTCGTCATGGATGTCCACACCCCAAAACGTCAGCAGGGCCAGTCCGCCCACGATAATAAGGTCGCGGCTGATAACCAGCACCACCAGCCACGAGGGCACCCACTCCGCAACGCCCATGCACAAAAATGCCGCCGTCAGCAGCACTTTGTCCGCCAAGGGGTCCAGCATGGCCCCGAGGTGGGTGCGTTGATGCAGCACACGCGCAAGCAGCCCGTCCGCCGCATCCGTCACGCCCGCCAGTGTAAAAAAGGCGCACGCCACGTCCACACGGCCGTTCAAAAAGGCCATCACGAATCCCGGTGTCAGCAGGATGCGCAGGACGGTGAGTATATTGGGAATGGTCCAGTTGCTCTGGTAAAACGGCATAGCCTTCCCCGATTATGAAATGGTGAATACGGGCGCCCGCTTTCGTCGCGGACGCCCATATACGACAACTCATTCATAATACAGGGAATCAGATTAAGGCAAGGCGTCAAAGCTATAGGAAAGCCCACGGGGAGGGAGATATTCGTCGAGACGTGCCTTCAGCGCCTCGCGGTCGAGTGTAGCCACGCGCCATGTGGCGGCAATGCCGTCTGGCAGCATATGCACTTCGGTGAGGTCGGCGGATTCCAGCGCCTTGTCCCACGAGCGCAGCTCCGCATCAAAGGCCTTGGCACCGTCGGGAGCGTACCAGCCCTGAATGATGAGCGTCAGGGACGAGACCAGCCCGGCGTCGGCACCGGGGCGGGTAAAGAAATGGCCCCACAGGCGGTCCCACATGAGGGTCAGGCCCTTGTCGGCCTCAATCCAGAAGTCGTCGTCCTGACTCAGGCGGCCGGTCCAGACGCCTTCGGCGTCGCGGCTGATTTGCAAAAGCGGAGACGCCCCGCTGCGCACGCGAACGCCGGTAAAGCGCTGCAAGCGGCCAAGGTCGTCCCACGCATCGGATGCGCCATCCGTCAGGTGAATGTCAAAGGCCTGCGGCGTGGCGACGGTGTAGAACACGCCAAGGCGCTTGAGTTCCTTTTTCAGGGCGGGGCGGTTGACCGTCACATCAAGGCGCAGGGTCTTCATGGTGCCCTGCTCGTCCTCGGTGACATCAAGGCCGCGTTCGGAGTAGCTGAGCACGTAGTCCCATGCCTTATCCAAAAGCCGCTGACGGAGCATATTCACACGCTCCTCGTCCAGCTCGCCGGGCAGGAGCGACAGGGCATCCTGCACCACGGCGCGGCCAAGCCCGGCCTGCAACGCGCCGGAGCGGCTGGTGATGACGGCGTCCTCCGCATCTGGCCGCCACGCGACGCTGACCTCGCCAGCCATGGCGGGGCCACTCCACATAGCGGCCGCGAACAGGGCCGCACACAACAGGATTCCAAGTAAAGTGCGATGATACTTCATGACCGATGTCGATTACACCCTTTCGTGTTGAATGAAAAGCGGCGCGGCAGCGGAAGGTTCCGTAGCCGCGCCGTATGATTTTTGTGAAAGACTTGCCCCGCACTGCGGGGCCTCTAAAGCGCTATTCAAAGAGCCGCAGTTCATGCCGCAGGCGCTGCACCGCGCCAAGGGCCTCCACGCCGGACAGCCGCCCGAGGGGACGGAACGCGCCGGTGCGGATATCGGCCTGCATCACGCCACGCGTGGTGCACAGCATAATGGCGTTAAAGGCCGAATGGTCGCCGCGAACATCCGGGAAATGGCTTTCTTGCCCGATGTAGCGGGTGGCGAGGGCCTTGTCGCCCGTGGCGCGTACGATAATGTCCTCAAACACCATGGCCGCCTCCGCGCGGGTCACCGTCGCCTGCGGGCGGAAGGTGCGGTCCGGATACAGGTCCAGCCCCTTCACGCCGTAATGGAGCACCTTTTCGATGTCCGCGCGCAGGGGGTGGCCGTCGATGTCGCGCACTGCGGCCTCAACGTCAAGGGCCACGGCGGCGCGGCTCTGGTCCGGCGTCTGGAAGGACTTGTCCATAACGCTCTGCGTGCGGGAGTAGAAGCGCTTCACGCGAAGCTCCTCCACCAGCAGCGCGGCAAGGTCGGCGCGGGTGATGGTCCGCAGCAGGGCAATGCGCTTGCCCACCACGGTGCCGGGCGCGGCGCGGTTGGCCGCCTGCACCACTTCCCAACGGGCGCGGGCGCGCTCCTCGTAGCCGTGCTTCATCTCCAGCACGCGGTGGAACATCACCTCGGCGGCGCGCAGTTCCAGCGCGTCCACGTACGCCTCGCCCGTCCAGTAGTACAGAGCGGCATTCTCCGGGGCGATTTCCGAGGCGTCGGCAAACACGTCGTCCACGCCTTCGATAAAGTCATCCCGGTCCATCCGGCCTGCGGCGTAGAGCGCGGCGCGGGAGCGGATGTCCAGAATGTACGGCCACAGCTGGACCGCAACGGGCATGTCGTCGTCCACTTCGTCGTAGGCGTCGTCGATAGAGTCTTCGGCGGCGTCCTCGTCGCCGGACAGCGCGGCAAGGTAGCCCATCCCGGCGAGGGCGGGCGGATATTCATCGTCAATCTGCAGCGCCAGCTCAAACTGCACGGTGGCGCCGGTGATATCACCGTCGTCCAGCAGTTCAATGCCGTTGTTGAAATGGTGCAAAGGGCTGTCCCACATGCCCGAGGGCGTGCGCGCATCCTTGCCGCCGCAACCGGCCAGCGCAAGGGCGGCAACCGCCAGAAGACAGGCTAAAACGCGTCGATATTTCGTCATAATGATTCCCCGGTATACTTGGTGAGCAGTAGCGGTTTAGTCGAGAACGAGCACCACGTGGCACTGGGCAAGGTACTTCCACTCGCTGTTGGTGGCGCGGATATCCTCGGCCGCGGCATTGGCGATGACCACATCGGTCCCGGCCTTGCCGGACACGCGAAGCGCCTTCACCACGCGCGGATTGTCGCCCGCACGGCGGGCCACGGCGCCGCCTTCCGGCTCCTTGGCGTACCCGGCCATGCCCTGCTTGATGGCGTAGCCGCGCTTGACGGCGGCAGTGCCGTAAACCTCGCGCCCGTCCTCGTCCAAAATGCGGGGGCTCATGGCCGGACGCAGGCCCAGCCCGCGCGCATCCACCACCAGCCCGGTGACGGGGCGCGCGTCCGCTGCGGCCTTGGCCTCGGCCATGGGGTCACCCTCGGCTGTGGCATTCTCCGCTTGGGCCGCCTCTGCAGGGACCTGCGGCTCTGCCACGGCGGGCGCGGGACGCTGAATGTTGAACTCCGACGCCTTGGGCAGAATAACGTCCGCCACACCGCCGCGCAGCCGCAGCCCCACGGTCACCTCCACGGAGCCGTCAGACATATAGGCCGTGTCCAAAATTTGGGAATTCTGCAAATAGCCGCGCAGATGCGCCACCACAACGTCGCTGGCGACCATGAAGTTCTCCACCGTGGTGGTGGAGTCAATCTGCACGCCCTTAAGGAGTTCCAGCAGATTGCGCCGCGCAATGACCGTAGCCGCGCGCAGCGCCATGCCGCGCAGCTGCGCCTGATTCGCCCCGCTCTCCGGCGGCGCGCCAATACCCTTTGCCGTGATGAGGCCGGTCTGCCAATTCACGGAGCCTTGTTCCGCTTCCTGCACATAGGGCGCGCCCTGCGTCGTCTGTGTGGTCTGCGCCATCGCCGCAGAAGCCACGAGACACACCACCAGCGCCGCCATCGTTAAGGCCCATGCCATCCGTCTCATACGATGCTCTCCTCGATTGCTGTTCGCCCCGTAGGACCCTCTCCTGCGCGGCGCATGGTTCCAACAAAATAAATACCTTGCGGCCGGGTTCAGCGCAAGTGGTGCCGCGCCGCCCTATTCTCCGGGTCCCATTCCAGCACCCGGCCCCACAATCTGCGCTCCTCAGCGGTGTTTCCCGCCTCCTGCGCGGCAATGGCGTCTCGCGTGAGCGTTGCCGCCATGCTGGTGCGCGCCTCCTCGGCGGCGCGTCCGCCAAGGCCGGCGGCGCGCGTCCACGCGGCCTCGGCCCCGGCCCGGTCGCCACGGTTCAGGCGCACCCAGCCAAGCTCCACAAGAGCCATGCCGTAACGCGGACGAAGGGCCAGAGCGCGTTCAAACGCCAATTCCGCATTGGCGGCAAGACCCAGCCCCCGGTAGGCCACCCCCAAGCGGTACTGCGCCTCCGGGTCGCCGCCAAGACGCATGGCCGCCTGCCCCGCCCGCGTAAAATAGCGCACCGCGCCGTCCCGGTCCCGCGCCGAGGCATGCACCACGCCCAGAAAATACAGCGCGTCCGGATTTGCGGCGTCGCGCTCCAGCACCGCGCCAAACGCGCGCCGCGCCGCGCCGGGCCGCCCGGCCTCAAGGGCCAAAACGCCCCGCCATATCAACGCAAACAGGTTTCCTTCATCCAGCGCCAGCACGCGGGTGAACATGCGCCCCGCCTCAGTGAAGCGCTTTTGCCGTGCGAGGGCCGCGCCAAGCTGGTTCATGGCAAACACGCTGTGCGGGTCCGCCTCCACTGCGCGGCGCAAATACTGCTCCGCCTCCTGCACATTGCCGTCATAGAGCGCCTGCGACCCGGCCAAAACCAGCGCGTCCACACCAGCCGGAGCTTCCACCTCCGGCCCGGCCCACGCCGCATGCGTATACCACAGTGCGGCGCACAGCACCGCAAGCACGGCGACACCGCGCCGCACACGGCCTTGGCTGTTCGTCCGCGCGCCTTGCCGCGTCATCCCGCCACCTCCTGCGCGCTGAGGGCGACCACGGCCTCGGCCACGGCCACACCAATGCGCCGCTGCATGGCGGCGTCCGCAAGCAGGCGCTCCTCATCCGGATTGGAGAGGAATCCCGTCTCTAGCAGAACCGACGGCATCCGCGCCTTGCGCAGCACATAAAAGTCCGCGTGCTGGGCGCCCCGGTCGGCAAAGGGTAAGCCCTCGGCCAGCCGCGCCTGCATGCGCTGGGCAACCTGCGCGCCAACGCGCCAATACCGCCGCCGCTCAAAGCGAAACACAATGCCCTCAAGGTCCAAAAACTGCTCCCTGCGCGGCACCGGACCATCAAAGCGCACTACGGCGTTTTCATAGTCCGCGAGGCGCCGCGCCTCGCGGCTGGAGGCCGTTTCGGAGCAGGAATATGTTTCGATGCCGTGGGCCGCCGCGCGGGTGCTGGCATTGCTGTGCAAGGAGAGAAAAAGGTCCGCGCCAAAGCGGTTGGCCGCGGCGGTGCGAGCGGAGAGAGGAAGATACGTATCCGCGCTGCGTGTCAGGGCCACAGACAAATGCGGGGCCACGCGGCGGAGTTCCTGCGCGGCGTGGCGGGCGACGGCCATATTGACGTCCTTTTCACGCAGACCCTTCGGCCCCACCGCGCCGGGATCAAAACCGCCGTGGCCGGGGTCCAGCACAACGCGCCGGATGCGGTATCCCGCGCCGGGCGGGGCGTCACCGCCATGCTGCGCCGCATAGGCTTCGCGCTCCTCACGGGCGCGGCGTTCCAGGGGCGTTTCCCCGTGCGGGGGCGCAGGTGGGGGCGCTGCAAGGGGCTGCTGCCCCAGCATATCGAGCATCATGCGGGAATAGGCATCGTCCGGGCGCAGACCAAGAGCGCGGCGAAACGCGCGCGCCGCAGGGGCGCGCCGCTCCCGCGCCCACTCGGCGCGGCCAAGGAGCCCCCACAGCCATGCATCGTCCGGATTCAGACGCACCGCCCGGGTCAACAGCTCCGCCGCGCGCCCAGCCTCGCCAGCATCCAGCGCCTGCTGCGCGGCAAGGCCAAGGTCCAGCGCCGGCCCGGCCGCCACGGCGCGCCACGGCATCACCGCCGCGCCGCAGGCCATAACGCCAAGCATGCGCAAAAGCTGTCTTCGACCACGCCAAATGCCAAACACCATGCCCACTCCCTGTGCCGCCGCAGACGCGGCAGGCGTCAGTGGTTCCGGTGGGTTGTCCAAAAAGCGCCCCGCTACCAGATGAAGCGCCCGTCCGCCGCCACATGGCGGCGCCACGCCGCGCCTGCGCCGCTGAAGGCGGCATAAGCCGCCCACCTGCGACGACACGTGCAAAAACCGTGAAAAACGCCGCCAAACGCGCCGTGAAACATCCACCTCATGCACAGGCGGTTGCCCGACTTCCTACCGTCTGATAATCATTGATGAAAACACGGTTGCGCCGGGAGCGCAACTTCCCCGTGCAATCATTTGGATACATGGAAGAAAACACCGGCGGCCCGCCCGCCGAGGAGGCCTAGATGCTTCTCTACCTCATGCAGCACGGCGCGAACCTGCCCAAAGAGGCCGCGCCCGACGAACCCCTCAGCCCCATCGGCGTGGAACAGGTGAGTAAAACCGCGCTGGTGGCCGCCGAACTCGGCATCGCCTTTGATACCATCCTCACCAGCCCCAAGCTCCGCGCCCGCGAAACGGCGGAGATTATGGCCCGCGCCACGGGCTTTCCCGAACAAAGCATCATGACCACGCCGGACGTCAAAGCCATGACGCCCGCCCACCAAACCGTGGAGCGCATTGACTCACTGGTGGACGCACACTCCGTGCTCATCGCCGGACACATGCCCAACCTCGCCAAGCTGGCCAGCCTGCTCATCACCGGCGACGACCGCCAGCGTGTCGCCGTACAGAATTCCGGCCTCATCTGTATTGAAATACCCGGCCCCCGCGCCCGCCACGGCACGCTCATCTTTAGCCTGACGCCCAAACACATCGCGCTGATGGCCAAGGGCGTGCGCCGCCGCATCTAGCGCCAATTTTTCCTACGGTGGCGGCGGGGCACAAAAAAGTCCCGAAAAACTCAAGCACAACTCGTGCGCCGCACCGCCCTATCCCGCCCATACAAAAACGGCGTCGATCCCTCAGGACCGACGCCGTTTATTCTGTCTTTCGCCGGAGACGCCCGGCTAGGCAAAAAACGCTTTGACGCGCTCTATCATCACCTCGTGCTGGCCGGGGCGGAACCATTGGATGTCCTTGTCCGCGTTGAACCACGTCAACTGGCGCTTGGCGTAAGCGCGGGTGTTCTTGCCCCACAGCGCCTTGGCGGCTTCAAGGTCAAGGTCGCCGCTCAGATACGCGTGGAGTTCCGCGCAGCCAATGCCGGACCAGCCAGCGGCCTTGGGGTCCGCGTTGCGCTCCATGGCGCGGCGGGCCTCGTCCAGCGCGCCCATCTCCAGCATGGCCTCAATGCGCGTGTACAGGCGCGGCGTCAGTTCCGTCAGGGACACACCAACGCCCAGCTTCAGCGCCGCAAAATCGCGGGTGTCCGCCGTTTCCTTATGCCACTGGGACAGCGGCTTGCCCGTGGCCTTGTAGACCTCAATCCCGCGCATGATGCGCTGGCGGTCGTTAGGATGCAGGCGATCTGCCAGCGCGGCGTCCATTGCCGCAAGGTCGCGGTGCAGGGCGTTGGGACCGCGCTTTTCGCAGTCCTCCTGCACACTTGTGCGGATGTCGTCCGGTATGGGCGGCACCGGGGCAAGGGGCTGCAAAAGGGACCGCAGATACAGCCCCGTTCCGCCCACCATAATGGGCAGCTTGCCGCGCGAGTGCACCTCGGCAATGGTTTCAAGGGCCATATCGGCATAGGCCGCCGCGCCCAGCTTTTCATGCGTCGGCAAAAAGCCGTACAGCAAATGCGGGCACGCGGCGCGCTCCTCTGGCGAGGGCTGGGCCGTGATGATGGGAAAGTCCTCGTACACCTGACGGGAATCAAAGTTGATAACCTCGCCGTCAAGGGCCTGCGCCACGGCAATGGCGGCGCTGGTCTTGCCCGCGCCTGTTGGGCCGGGAATGCAAAGAAGCGGTGTGGGCATGGAATCCGAAGCTGTGGTTACAGAGTTGATGGTCCGTTCTCCTCGCGCGCCTTTTCGGCAAACTTCTTGTACACGCGGGGAACGATAAGGTTGGGGATAAGCCCCTGAATATTGCCGTCGAGAGACGCGGCCTGCCGGATGATGGACGAACTGATGTACATCCACTTGTAGTCCGTCATCAGGAACACGGTCTGGATGCTGCGGGCAAGGCGACGGTTCATGAGCGCCATCTGGAACTCGTACTCAAAGTCGCTCACCGCGCGCAGGCCGCGAAGGACCACGCTCGCTCCGCGCTTGAGCACATAGTTCACGAGCAGGCCGGAGAAGCTCTCCACCTCCACCCGCGGATTGTCGGCAAAGACCTCCTGCGCCATCTCCACACGCTCCTCCAAGGTGAAGAGCGAATTCTTGCCCGTATCCTGCGCCACGGCGACGACCACCTTGTCAAAGATGGTCAGCCCGCGCTTGACGAGGCTGACATGGCCGTTGGTGAGCGGGTCAAAGGTGCCGGGGTATACCGCGATAACTTCGCCCTTTTTCACGCCCTCTTCTTCCATCAGTTCTTCTTCCATACCACTATCCTTGTCTGTCCGTAGAGCCTGTCCGTCACGGTTTCCAGACGGGGGCTTACGGTGTCCGGGTCCAGTTCGAGGCCGCTTTCCACCTCGGCCAGCACAAAGGCGTCGTCTGCTATCCACCGGTTGCGCAGGGCCTTTTCCAGCGCGGGGACGAGCAGGTCCTTGCCGTAGGGCGGGTCGATGAAGACGAGGTCAAACGGCGCATTCGGCGCAGTCGCCAGCACCTTGAACAGGTCCTTGGGCAGCACCTTGGCGCGCCCTGTGCCAAGGCCAAGGGTCTTGAGGTTGCCATTGATGCATGCGGCGGCCTTGCGGTTCATCTCCACAAGCATGGCAAACTCCGCCCCGCGCGAAAGCGCCTCCAGCGCCAGCGAGCCACTGCCCGCAAACAGGTCCAGAACCCGCAGGTCCTGCCAATCCACGCCGCGCGCTTCCAGCATGGAAAAGATGGCGCCCCGCACCTTGCCTGTGGCGGGCCGGTACCCCGGCCCCTCCACGGAGCGGATGGAGCGCCCCTTGAATTCTCCGCTAATGATTCGCATTCGTTACACTTCCGAAATGAACTCCATGAGTTCCTTGTTGATGGCAAGCAGTCTGTCGCGCAGGTCCGTCTGGTCCACCCATGATTTCTCCTGAATGGTGTCCAGCCTGTCGCGCATGTCGCGCAGTTTGGATTCGGCGTCCGAGAACAGGTAGTCCCAGTTGATGCTGGGATGCGCCCGCTCTTCGTCCACTTCCACCTCCAGCGGCAGGCCGGGCTTCATGGTGCAGGTTTCCAAGTAGCCGGGAACGTGCACCGACAGCCCAAAGCGCTCCTCAATGAGCGACGCCAGCGTCTTCTGGGCGGAATTCTCGCCGTGCACGAGGAAGACCTTCATCTCCGGCGTGCGGAAATGCTCCAGCCACTCCAGAATTTGGCTCTGCCCCGCGTGGGCGGAAAAGCCGCCAATGGTAAAAACCTTCGCCTGCACGGCGATTTCCTCGCCGAGGATACGAATCTTTTCCGCGCCGTCAACGATTTTACGCCCCGGCGTTCCCTTGCCCTGAAAGCCGACGAACACAACACTCGCGCCCGGACGCCACAGATTGTGGCGCAGATGGTGCTTGATGCGCCCGGCGTTGCACATGCCGCTGGCGGAAATAACCACCGCCGGACCTTCGCTCTGGTTAATAGCCATAGACTGCGTGGTCTCCGGCGTCAGCTTCAGATTGGGGAGCGAGAGCGGGTCCTCCCCGGCATCAAGGATGGCGCGCGTCGCCTCGTCGTAATACTTTGGATATTTTTGAAAGACCTCCGTCGCGCGGATGGCCATGGGGCTGTCCACATACACGGGCATATCCGAAGGAAGCCTGCCGTCCTTCTCCAGCAGGTAGAGGGTATAGAGCACCTCCTGCGTGCGCTCCACGGCAAAGGCGGGGATGATGACCTTTTCGCCGTGCTTGTAGCTCCACGCGATGGCCTCGGCCAGCTCCTCGCGGCTTTGGCTGGAATCCTTGTGATTGCGGTCGCCGTAGGTGGACTCCAAGAACAGATAATGCGCGTCCTGAATGATGGTCGGGTCCTTGACCAGCAGCTGGTCCGGGCGGCCAAGGTCGCCGGAAAAGACAGCCTTGAACTCGCCGTCATCCTCGGTGACGCACAGCTCAATAAACGCAGAGCCAAGGATATGCCCCGCATCCCTGTAGCGCACGGACAATTCGGGAAACGGCACAAACGTTTCGTTGTATTCCACGGTCTTGATCAGAGAGAGTGTCTTTTCCGCGTGCGCCATGGTATACAGAGGGTCTACGGTCTGAACGCCGCGCCGGGTGCGCTTGCGGCTTTTCCATTCGGCTTCCATCTGCTGAATGTGCGCGCTGTCGCGGAGCATAATCTCCAAAAGGTCACGGGTGGGCGGCGTGCAATAAATGGTGCCGGAGAAGCCGTCGCGAACCATGCGTGGCAGCAGGCCGGAGTGGTCAATATGCGCATGCGTGATGAGAAAGAACTCCACATCGCGCGGGGCATAGGGGGCGGTATTCAGGTTGCGCTTGTCGATTTCCTTGTTGCCTTGATGCATGCCGCAATCCACGGCAAAGCGGTGGCCGGCGGTCTCCATCATATGGCACGACCCCGTAACAGTCTGCGCGGCCCCGAGGAACTGAACCTTCATGCGTACTCCCGGCGTTGTCTCCGCCCAGCGGAGATTCATGGATGATTTCTAGTTTCAAAACGAAGGGAAACGATATATCCACATCTTTGAGCCATCATCATGAGTTACCCGACACACTCATGTCATGTAAAGAACGGTCATTTGAAGGAGTTAACGTGACTGACCAAAGACAATACCTCATTGACGAACTTTCCATGCGCGAATCGTGGCGACTGTTCCGCATCATGGCCGAGGTCGTAGACGGCTTCGACACAATGAGCGATATCAAAAACGGCATTTCCATCTTCGGTTCGGCGCGCATCAAGCACGACGACCCGCTCTATCAAGATACCGTAGAACTCTCGGGAAAGCTCGCCAAACATGGCTACAGCATCATTTCCGGCGGCGGCCCCGGCCTGATGGAAGCCGCCAACAAGGGCGCAAAGGAAGCCGACGGCGAGTCCGTTGGCCTGCACATCCAGCTGCCCATGGAGCAAGGAGCCAACCCCTACTGCACCACCCGCGTGGACTTCCGCTACTTCTTCGTGCGCAAGCTCATGTTCATCAAATACGCGTCGGCCTACATCGCCATGCCCGGCGGCTTTGGCACGCTGGATGAGCTGTCCGAGGCCCTTGTCCTCATTCAGACCCAGCGCATCAAGCGCTTCCCCATCGTGCTGTACAAGTCCGACTACTGGAACGGCCTGCTGGATTGGTTCAAGGCGCGCCTCGTTGAGGGCGGCTTTGCCAAGGAACAGGACCTTGAACTCATGACCATATGCGACACACCGGACGAGGTGGTGGACTTTATCACCTCCCACGTTGCCGTAAACGGCTCCAAGCCCGAATAAGGGCGCATTTCGCACATCCTCCCGCGTGGCGGTCCACACAGGGCCGCCATGCGGAATTTCGCGCAGGGCTGGCCGCTTCGGCCCCGGCCCGCTCCAACCACGCGCCAATCAGCCACACACGCCAAACGCCCATAGAGACGCCGCCATGCCGACCGCCATCCCTTGTGCCCACCTGCCTTTCCGCCACACCGCGTTGGCTCCCCTGCGCCGGAGGGCCGCGTGATGACGAATCAAGGCAAGGCCTACGCTTACGGCCTCATGACGGTGCTCTTGTGGAGCACGGTGGCCTCGGCATTCAAGCTGTCGCTGGCGCACATGGACCACCTGCAACTGCTGTTCTACTCCTGCATCTTTTCCACGCTCACGCTTTTTGGCGTGCTTGCCGCGCAGGGCGGCATTGGCAGGCTGCTGGCTTTTTCCCGGCGGGAGTGGGCGGTTTCGGCGGCGTTCGGCCTGCTGAATCCGTTCCTCTATTACGTTATTTTATTTAAGGCCTACGACCTGCTCCCAGCGCAGGAGGCCCAGCCCCTCAACTATACATGGGCGGTGACGCTGGCGCTCCTGTCCATTCCGCTGCTGGGCCAGCGCCTGAGCCTCAAGGACCTTGCCGCCATCCTTGTGAGCTATTCGGGCGTGGTGGTCATCAGCACCCGCGGCAAGCTGACGGACATGACCTTTTCCGACCCGCTTGGCGTGGCACTGGCCCTTGGCAGCACCATCGTCTGGGCGCTGTATTGGATTTACAACACCCGCGACGGCCGCGACCCCGTGGCCGGGCTGACGGCAAATTTCCTCTTTGGCACCGTGTATGTAACGGCGGCGACGCTGGCACTGAGCTCGCCCGTGGTGGGCGACGTGCGCGGCATTTTGGGCGCGGCCTATGTGGGCGTGTTTGAAATGGGCATCACCTTCGTGCTGTGGCTAAGGGCGCTTAAGCTAACCTCCTCCGCGGCCAAGGTAGGCAATCTTATTTTCATTTCACCATTTCTGTCGCTCGTGCTCATCCATCTGCTGGTGGGCGAGGAAATCCGCTCCTCCACCATTGTTGGGCTGGTGTTCATCATGGCAGGCATTGCCCTGCAACAGTACCGCCCGCGCCGCACGCGCACAGCGTAGCGCCACCACAGCACAGCGCGCAGACTGCGCAGCACGAATTGCGCCCCGCGCGGCGTTGTCCGCGTGCGTGGTTTCTGATACCACAGGCCGGGTCTGCGGGACGCCAGCATCGCGCCGCGCCCCGCCAGACGAACACAGGCCGCACCATCCGGCCATAAACGCCACAACGCAAACGGGTTTTATACTCGAATGAACATAGTCTTCGTCAACGCCACCCGCCGCTTCGGCGGCGTCAAGGCTTGGACTCTCGACCTCGCCGCCCAGCTTGAGGAAATGGGGCACAAAGCCGCCATTTTCTGCCGCCGTGGCGCGTTTCTGGACAAGGCCCAAAAGGCCGGGCTGGATGCGCACGCCATCAGCTTTGGCTTCGACTACAATCCGCTGACGGTCTACCGCTTCGTCCGCTACTTCACGCAGCATGCCGTGGACGTGGTGGTGGTGAACGTGGGCAAAGACCTGCGTACCGCGGGCGTTGCCGCGCGCCTGTGCGGCATCCCTGTCATTCACAGGGTCGGCCTGCCGCGCGATATGCGCGACACGCCAAAGGTCCGCAACACCCACCGCTTCATCACGCCGCGCATCCTTGTGCCCTGTGAATACATCAAGGACGGACTGGTGGACGGCATGTCCTTTATCGCGGACAAGGACGTCGCCGTTATCCCCACGGGCAAGATTCCGGCCCCGGAATCCCCGGCCGTGGTGCGTACCCCGCGCCAGCTTGCCGTCACCAGCCAGCTAAATCCGGACAAAGGCCACGCCGAGCTTCTGCACGCCCTCAAGCTCCTCAAGGACCGGGGCTGTTCGTTCCACCTGCACGTTGCCGGAACCGGCAGTGCGGAAAAGGAACTGCGCAGCCTCAGCGATTCCCTCGGCCTCACGGAAGAAATCACGTGGTACGGCTTTGTGGCGGACGTGCGGCAGGTGCTGCGCAAGGCGGACATCTTTGTGCTGCCCTCCTTCTCCGAAGGCCTGCCCAACACCCTGCTGGAAGCCATGTCGCAGGGCCTTGCCCCTGTCGCCCGCAACGTGGGCGGCATCAGCGAGGCGTGGCCCTCGGACATCCCGGCGCTGTCCTCCACGCTCATCGCCAAGGACAAAGGCCCCGACGCCTTTGCCGACGCCCTCCAGTCCCTTATCTCGCTGGATAACGAGGGGCTGTTTGACCTGCGCGGCACGGTGTGGTCATGGTTCAAGGCCAACCATTCTCTGGAACGCCGCTCGCGGCAGTTTGTTGAGATGGTGCGGGGGATGCTGCGATGACCGCCGTCCCCACCATTGACCTTGACGCGGACGCCGTGGAAAAGATTCTGGTCTGCCAACTGCGGCAGATTGGGGACGTGGTGCTGTCCACCCCGGCCATAAGCCTGCTGCGGCAAAAATTCCCCCACGCGGAAATCCACATGTTGACCATGAAGGTCAACGAAGCCGTCCTGCGCGGCAACCCGGACATTGACCGCCTGTGGCTCATCGACAAAAAAGCCCACAGCAAGCTGACCACACAGGTGGGGTTCTACCTTGAGGTCGCGCGGGAGCGGTTCGACATCATTGTGGACTTTCAGCAGCTTCCGCGTATCCGCAACGTGGTGGCCCTGTCGCGCTTCTTTACGCCGCGCGGCAAGAAGCAGGTACGCCTCAGCTACACGCCGCCGTGGTACAACCGCCTGTTTTACACGCACCACAGCCCCATGCTCAAGGGCTACGCCGCCATGGCCAAGGCCAGCGTGCTGCGCCCCCTTGGCATTGAATGGAACGGCGAACGCCCGCGCGTACACCTGACCCATGGCGAAATGGCATGGGCCAAGGCAACCCTGCGCGACGACTACGGCGTCACCCCGGACCACGTCCTTATCACCGTGGACCCCTCGCACCGCCGCGCCACCCGCCGCTGGTCCGCCGAGCAGTACGGCCGCCTGTGCAAGCTGGCCGCGCAGCAGGACAAGCGCTTGCGCTTTCTGCTCTTCTACGGTCCGGGCGAAAAGCCCGACGCCGAGGCCGTAGCCCGCGCCGCGGGCACGGACGCCGTCATCCTGCCGGAAGCCATGTTCACCATCCGCGAGATGGCCGCCCTTATCGCCAGCGCCACACTGCACATCGGCAACTGCTCCGCCCCCCGGCACATCGCCGTGGGTGTGGATACGCCGACTTTTGTGGTGCTTGGCTCCACAAGCGGCGCATGGACCTTCCCCGCGCCGGAGCATGAACACATCACCAAAGGCCTGTCCTGCCAGCCGTGCAACGAGAACACCTGCCCCCTCGGCACCACGGCCTGTCTGCACGACCTTGCACCGGAAACGGTGCTCCCGGAATTGATCAAGCGGGTGAATCGATACAGCGGAGACAACTAAACCGTGCGCTTCATCTTTATGACCTCCAGTTCGTCGCTGTCCGGCGGCACGCGTCAGGCTATGTACTTGGCGCAGGGCCTTATCGCCCGTGGGCACGAACTGACGTTCTTCGTCCCCCACAATGCCCAAATCACCGGGCTGGACAACCGCATTGGCTGGCGCAATCTGCCGGAAAAGCGCGCCCTGTGGCGCGACTTTGTGGAAGCCGCCCTGCCGCCGGAAGGCGAGCCCTGCATTGCCCATGCCTTCCACAACAAGGCCCAAAAACACCTCACATGGTGGAGCCTTAAGTGGAAAAAGCGTGGCGTGGTCTGCGTGGGCTACCGCGGCGTCATCTACCGCCCAAACAATCCCCTGCCCTACTGGTCGCCGGGTATGGACTGTTATGTGGTCAACTCCAAGGCCTGTGGCCGCGTACTGCGCACCGTGGGCTGTCCCAAGCGCAAAATCGAGGTCATCTACAACGGCGTCCCCGACAAGCGCACCACGGCCACCATCTCCCCGCAGGAGATGCGCAAAAGCCTCGGCATCCCTGAGGACGCCCTTGTGCTGGGCACCGTGGCAGGCAACAAGCCCGTCAAAGGCATGGACTACCTGCTCAAGGCCTTCGCCCAGTCCGGCGTAGACGCCCACCTTGTGGCCGTTGGCGTGCTGGAAAAGCTGTGGAAGGACAAAAGCACGGCCCTTGGCCTCACTGGCCGCCTGCACATGCCCGGACGCGTGGAAAACGTAGCGGACTACCTGCAAATCTTCGACGCCTTCATCCTGCCGTCCCTGTCCGAAAGCCTGCCCAATGTGCTCATTGAAGCGTTCGGCTTTGGCCTGCCCATTGTGGCCTCCGCCGTGGGCGGCGTACCGGAAATTGTAACGGACAACGGCCTGCTGGTGCCCCCGGCCAAGGTGGACCCGCTGGCTGGCGCCCTGCGCCGCATCTGCGAGGACCACACCGCCCGCAAACGCTGGGGCGAGGCCAGCCTGCGCCACGCCGCCGAATATACGCTGGAAAAGAAAGTCGAGCGCAGCATTGAAGTCTATAACCGCCTGCTGACGCGGCGCGGCTACCCGGCCATCAGCTAACGCGCCCCTCCCCCAAAAAACACAAACCGGCCGCATCCACCAAGGTGGATGCGGCCGGTTTCATTTCATGCGCCGCCGTGTATGCGGCGCTATAAATTATCCATGGCGTGCCATAATTCGCGGGACGCGATGGCGGTATCAAAGCGGCGCTGCACCTTTTCACGGGCGCGCTGGGCCATCTCGCTACGCAGGTCGTTTTCCCGCGCCAGCAGGCCCACAAACTCCGCAAAGTCGTCCGGCGTCTGGGCCAGAAAGCCGTCGCGTCCATGGGTGATAACGTCGCGGTTAAAGCCCACGTCCGACGCCACAGGCACCACGCCGCAGGCCATGTACTGCATAAGCCGCACAGGACACTTGCCGCGTGTGTATTCGCTGTTCGGCATGGGCATCAGGCCAATGTCCATACTCTGGAGCAGCTCCACCTCGCGCTCCTCGCTCCACGGCGCGAATTCGCCGTCGAACTCCTCCGGCGGCACATACTCATCGCCGGAGACCACCAGCACGCGCACAAGCGGCGCTGCGGGCGTCAAGTCCGTAAACAAATCCGGCAGGGTGTACTGGTTGCGTGTGGTGCCCATCCAGCCCACAACCGGGCGGCCTCGGCGCTGACGCTTCGCCGGGGGCACGTAGACGGATGTATCCACCGGGGTGGGCAGCATCAGGCACGAGGACGACACACCTTCCACCGTTTCGGCAAGAAAGGGCGTCCCTGCGATGACCAGCTTGGCCGCGGCGCAAGTTTTCAGCAGCCGCCGCAGGCGTCCGTCGGCCTGCTTGGGCGCAATATCTCCCTGCGAGGGGTGCGCCGTCCACAAGGCTTCATCAAGGTCCACCACAAGGCGCTGACAGCGCGAGCGCAATACGCGCAGCTCCATGGACGAAGGCAGCATCCGGTGCAGGACAATGGTCCGCACCCGAGGCAAACGCGCGCAAAACGCCAAGCGCTTCAGCGCGGCATCCGGGCACTGGAGCCACTGGATATCACCGCCGCGGGCCTTTGCTTCCTCAATAAAGGGAAAGAGCCGCAGCCGAACACTGGGATGTGTTGCCCCGCACGGGGTCAAACACAGGACATTTGGCATGGTCCGCCCCGCCACTAAAGGAAGTCCGGGTTGATTCCCGCACGGCCCATATGGGTCATAATCTTCACGAACCGTTGCGTGCGCTCATCCACGGGCAGGATGGGGAAGCGCTGGCCGCAGGCCTCGCACCGCACCCGTCCGGCCTGCACAGGCGCAACAAGAGGGACATCGTGATCGCAAAAGGGGCAGGGGTAGAAATATATCAGCTCCACGCCGCGCGGGCGTACGGGCTCAAGCGGTTTTTTGTTCCGCTCATCCATTGTTATGCTTCCTCCACCAGATTCTCACCCGTCATGGCCTCCGGCACATCCGCGCCCCACAGGGACAGGATGGTGGGCGCAAGATCGCCCAGCTTGCCCGGACGCAGGCGCGTGCCGGATGCGCTCTCCTCAATGAGGACGAGGGGAACCTGATTCGTACTGTGTGCTGTATGCGGGCCGCCGGCTGCGTCGAGCATCTGCTCGGCATTGCCGTGGTCCGCCGTCAAAAGAATCCGTCCGCCGCGTTCAAGAACGGCGGGAACAACGCGCGCCACGCATTCGTCCACCACGGAAACGGCCTTGCACGCCGCCGGAATAATTCCGGTGTGCCCCACCATGTCCAAGTTGGCAAAATTGAGCACCGCAAAGTCGTAGCCCTTGTTCTTCCACAGGTCCACAAAGGCGTCGGTCACCTCGCGGGCGCTCATTTCGGGCTTTTCGTCGTAGGTTGCCACCTCGCGCGGGGACGGCACCAGCTTGCGGTCCTCCCCGTCAAAGGGCTCCTCGCGTCCGCCGTTGAAGAAATACGTCACGTGGGCGTACTTCTCCGTCTCCGCAATGCGCAGCTGCTTCAGCCCCATGCGCGACACCACCTCGCCAAGGCCGTCGGCAATGCCCTCGGGGGCAAAGGCCACAGGCAACGGAAAGGCGGACTCGTACATGGTCATGGTGGTCAGCGCCGCCAGCTTGGGCCGACGCTCCCGCTCAAATTCCGCAAAGTCGTCGTCAAACAGCGTGCGCACAATCTGGCGCGCGCGGTCGGCGCGGAAGTTAAAGAAGAACACGCCGTCGCCATCCTCAAGGCGGGCAACGGGCGAACCGTTGCCATCCATGACGATGAGGGGCTTTATGAACTCGTCGTACTCTCCGGCCTCGTAGGCCTCGCGTACGGCAATAACGGGGTCGGCAACCATTTTGCCTTTGGCACGGGTCAGCGCGTCGTAGGCAAGGGCGTTGCGCTCCCAGCGCTTGTCACGGTCCATGGCGTAATAGCGGCCCGTCACCGTGGCAATGCGGCCATGGCCGATGCGGTCCATCTCCGCCTGCAACGCGGCAAGGTAGCCCGCGCCGCTATCCGGCGCAGTGTCGCGGCCATCCATAAAGCAGTGCACCACAGCATCCACCCCGGCCTCCTTGGCAACGGCCAAGAGGGCATACAGATGGTTAATGTGGCTATGCACACCGCCATCGGACAACAGCCCCATCAAATGCAGACGCCCGCCGGACGCCTTGATGGCATCCAGCAGGTCCACAATGGCAGGACGTGTGGCGAGGGAGCCGTCCTCCATGGCAATGTCGATGCGCGTCATGTCCTGATAGACAACGCGGCCCGCACCGATATTCATATGGCCGACCTCGGAGTTGCCCATAAACCCGTCCGGCAATCCCACCGCGCGCCCGGAACAGTCGAGGACCGTTGCCGGGTAGGCGTCCTTGAGGCTGTCGATGTACGGCGTTCCGGCCAGACACACGGCGTTGCCGTCCGTCGCGGGGGCAATGCCCCAGCCGTCGAGGATGAGAAGCAGAGTGGGTTTCGGTTCAGACATGGTTCCTCCTTGGGGTCGGCCACCAATTTACCGTGGTGGGAGCGGGGTGTCGCACGCGCCCATGGCGGGCGCGGTGGCGCAGCGGCTCATCGGCCGCGTGGGGACGCTAGGCGTCAGCTTCCGGCAGGTCCAGCTCGACCTTTTCGGCTTCGGCCCACAGGCCTTCCAGATTGTAGAAGCCGCGGGTGTCGTCCTGAAAGATGTGAACCAGCACGTCGTTGAGGTCCACAAGGATCCAGCCGCCGGTCTTGTAGCCTTCCATACCGAGGTACTCCACGCCTTCCTCGCCGCTGCGGTCAAGGACGTGGTCGGCAAGGGCCTGGGCGTGCTTCACGCTGCCGGCGGTCACCACCACCAGTCCTTCGGTGATGCTGCACAGTCCGGCAACATCAAGGGCCACGACGTCGCGTCCCTTCTTTTCGTCAAGCCACACAGCCACGCGCTTCATGGTCTCAACGGTTCCAAGGGTCGTGTTCTCGGAATTCTGCATAATTGGGAAAAGCTCCTTTTGGTGTCGTCGCCAAGGCTCTGGAGTGGCCTCCGGCCCCGGTCAACGCGGAAATATTTCTGGCCGTCCGGCGGGCGGACGGCGGGGTGCACACATGTTCTGGACGCGGCAAGACGCCACGCACCACCCGGACAGGATACCCTCCCTGTGGCGCATGTCCAGTCGCGGTCACGCGCGTGTGCGCGTACGCCGCGCGACATCACATAAAGCATTTCCCACTTGCCCGCAATAATAGCCAAATGCGCAAAAGCCGCCCCAAAACACGGCCAGCGGCTCCCGAGCGGCCAACGGGAGAAAAATCACCCGCCATTTCAGACGGATAGCACGGCGCCCCCATCCAAAACCGCAGCCAAACACCGGATACACAGCGCACCGCCCGCGCGAATTTTCTTCGCCGCGCGGCAACAGGCGGGACTTTTCTGCCCAATTCAGGCCCACGCGCCTACGCAGATGCGCCCTCTCCGCCCCCGCCGTCCACCTCGGCCAACAGCCAGAGCAGGTCGCCGCCGGAAACCACCTGCGCCGCCGGATAGCGCCGCGCGGCCTCGGCGGGCTGGGTGACCATTTCCCGGACGATGCCGGCCTTGTGCGGCCCGGTAGCGAGGAAAACCACCAGCCGCGCCGCCGCACACAGCGGCAGGGTTATGGTTACCCGCTGCGATACGGCCGCATCCGGCGGAGCAAGCGCCGGAACCACAAGCCGCGCCCGCTCATCAAGGGCCGTGCTGTAGGGAAAAAGTGATGCGGTGTGGCCATCGTCGCCCATGCCAAGCAGGACCACATCCAGCACGGGAACGCCCTGCGTTGCGGCAAGGCCGCGCTCCTGCGTCACACCGCGCAAGATGGCCTCGTACTGCGCGGCGGCCTCTGCGGCGTCGCCACTCTCGCCCGCTATGCGCATGACGTTGGCGGCGGGGAGAGGCACGCGGGACAGCAGTGTCTGGTGCGCCATGTGGGCGTTGCTGGCGGGGTCGTCCGGCGGCACCATGCGTTCATCACCATAAAAGACAAGAATGTCCGCCCACGGCATGTCCGCCTCCTGCGCAAGGAGTTCATAGGTGCGGCGCGGGGTGGACCCACCGGCCAGCATCAGGGCGGCAACGCCGCGCTGGGACACTGCGGCGCGGCACGCCTCGGCAATACGCCGCGCGGCCTCGCGCGCCATGGCCTCACGCGTGGCAAAGACCAGTGCCTGCGCGCCGGGGACGGCGTAGTCATCGGGCTGTGTATATGCCGGGTGCATCGTCATGCTGTACTCCATCCTGTCTGTAGAAGGTCACCACGTGTCTGCATGCGGGGCGGTTTCATCCCATTTTTGCGCCACAACATGCTTCTGCGGGCGCAAAAAGGGTTGACGCGCTCCATGCGGATTGGGCAAGGTTGCCGATACTTCAACGCACTGTGGGAAATGCGAAGTCCCGCAGATGCGCGCCGCGGCGCTGTGCACCAGTGCAGTGCCCACCCCTGCTTTTTCATACACCATAAACGGTACATGTACTCGAGAGGAGACCAGGCAATGATCTATGATGTCGAAACTGAAACCATGCCAAGAGAAGAGCTGGAGACACTCCAACTCAAGCGGCTGCAGAACCTTGTGGAACGTGTGTACGCCAACGTTCCGTTTTACCGCAAGCGCCTTGATGAAAAAGGCGTCAAACCCGCCGACATTCGCAGCCTCGCCGACATCCAGTACCTCCCGTTTACCGAAAAGCAGGATCTTCGCAACAACTACCCCTTTGGCCTTTTTGCCGTCCCACGCGAGAACGTGGTGCGCATCCATTCCTCCAGCGGCACCACCGGCAAGGCCACGGTTGTGGGCTACACCAAGCGCGATGTAAAAAACTGGGCCACGCTGATGGCCCGCTCGTTCATGGCGGCTGGCGCAAGCTCTGCGGATATTGTCCACAACGCCTACGGCTACGGCCTGTTCACGGGCGGGCTTGGCGTGCACTACGGCGCGGAAGAGCTGGGCGCGACCATCGTCCCCGTCTCCGGCGGCGGGACGAGGCGTCAGGTGCAGCTGCTGCGCGACTTTGGCCCCACGGTTATCTGTAGCACGCCGTCCTACATGCAGTATCTTATTGAGGCATCAAACGATGCGGGCATGGACATACGCGAACTGCCGCTGCGCGTCGGCATCTTCGGCGCGGAACCGTGGACCGAGGAGATGCGGCGCGACCTTGAAGCGCGCCTTGGCATCACCGCCATTGATATTTACGGCCTGTCCGAAATCATGGGCCCGGGCGTGGCGTGCGAGTGCCGCG
Organism: Desulfobaculum senezii; assembly: GCF_054657395.1. Lineage (NCBI taxonomy): Bacteria > Pseudomonadati > Thermodesulfobacteriota > Desulfovibrionia > Desulfovibrionales > Desulfovibrionaceae > Desulfobaculum > Desulfobaculum senezii. The sequence goes on from NZ_BAAHYU010000004.1 coordinate 199,007, forward strand.
CCGCCCAGAACGGCCTGCACCTGGCCGAGGACCACTTCCTGCCCGAAATCATCGACCCCAAAACCGGCGAGACCCTGCCCCCCGGCTCCGTTGGCGAACTGGTCATCACCACGCTGACCAAGGAAGCCCTGCCCCTCTTGCGCTACCGCACGCGCGACCTCACCAAGCTGGACTACGTGCCCTGCAAGTGTGGCCGCACCCTCGTGCGCATGCACCGCATCATGGGCCGCAGCGACGATATGCTCATCATCCGCGGCGTGAACGTCTTCCCCTCGCAGATCGAAAGCATCATTCTGGAAACCGAGGGCACCGCCCCGCACTACCAGATCATCGTTGGCCGTCACGGTTCTCTGGATACGCTGGAAATTCAGGTGGAAGTGGACGAGAAGTTCCTCAGCGACGAAATCCGGGGCCTGCAGGCTCTGGAACGCAAAATTCAGAAAAGCATCAAGGAATTCCTCGGCGTTACCGCCAAGGTCAAACTGGTGGAGCCAAAGACCATCGAGCGCTCCGAGGGCAAGGCCAAGCGCATCATTGACCAGCGCTAGCACAGCCCGGCGCGGCGGGCCAAAAGATGCTCAGCCGCGCCCCACATGGCTTGCCATAAGAACCAGTTATCGCGTACAAGACAGAAATCGTTGTTTCTACATGAAGCGGCGACGGCAAACGAAAGCTGAAACGGGAGACACCATACAATGAAAGCCGAACAGATTTCCATCTTTCTGGAGAACAGAGCAGGCCGCTTGGCCGAAGTCACGCGCGTGCTAAGCGAAAACTCGGTGAACATCCGGGCGCTGTCTCTGGCCGACACCTCGGACTTCGGCATCCTGCGCCTCATCGTTGACGACTTTGACAGGGCCAAGGCCGTGCTCAAGGACAACGGCTTTACCGTGGGCCGCACCACCGTTGTGGCGGCCGAAGTAACGGACCAGCCCGGCGGCCTGCATGCCATCCTCGACATGCTCTCCGCTGAGGGCGTTAACGTGGAATACATGTACGCCTTCGTCCAGCAGTCCGGAGAGGACGCCACCATGATCTTCCGTTTCGACCGCACGGACAAGGCCATTGAGACCTTGCAGCGCAACAACGTGAAGATTATCCCCGGCGCTGAGCTCTACAAGATGTAGCCTCCGGCGGATTTCGGACGACAAAGCATACAGCATATACAAGGGCGGCCTCCTTACGGAAGCCGCCCTTTTTGTTCTGGCCGTATGCCGGGCGCGCCGCAACGCGCCGCAGCAGCGCTACTGCTTGGCGGGCTGCGCCTCGCCCTGCGGGTACAGGTGCACATCGCGCTGGGGGAAGGGAATGGTGATGCCTTCGGCGTCGAACGCCTTTTTGATGGCTTCCATCAGCGCCCAGTAGATGCTCCAGTATTCCTCGGTCTTCACCCACGGACGCACCACAAGGTTCACGCTGGAGTCGCCAAGGGTGTGGACGGCAACAACGGTTTCCGGATCGTCCAAAATGCGCGATTCCTTGGCGAGGGTCTTCCACACCACGTCTTTGGCCTTGTCGATGTCATCGTCGTAGGCAATGCCAAAGGTAAAGTCTATGCGGCGGATGGGGTTGGCGGTCACGTTGGTGATGACGTCGCCCATCAGCATGGAGTTGGGGATAATGATGCGCTGGTTGTCCGGCGTCACCATGATGGTGTTGAAAATGGTCAGGCGCTCCACGGTGCCGGCAACGCCAGCGCCAAGGACATAGTCGCCCACCTTAAAGGGCCGAAACACCACCAGCATCACGCCGGAAGCAAAGTTCGACAGCGAGTCCTTGAGGGCAAGGCCGACGGCAAGACCGGCAGCGCCAAAGACCGCGATAAGCGACGTCACATTCACGCCCAAATGCGCCAGCGCGGCGATGCCCACGGCGGTCAGCAGCGTGTAGTACGTGACGCCGCTTAGGAAGTTGGCCAGCAGTTGGTCCGCATGGCCGCGCCCCGCAATGCGGGACACGCCTTCGCCAATGAGCTTGGCCACCCACCGGCCCAGCAAAAATATAATAATGGCTACGGGCAGGCGCAGGCCATTTTTCACCAGCCAAGCAAGGGCGAGTGTGGACCACTCGCTGAATTCAGCTACAGGCAGTATTGTCGATAAATCCATTCTGTTTCCTCCGTTTCAACTCTCGGCGCGTTCGCGTGAGCATTCTGTGCGAATCATCCCTTAGGATATAGCGTATGCACCCCGCAAGGAAAAGCCACAAAACACCTTGCCTCCACCGCGCCTTGCCTCTGGCCCCGCGCCCGCTCTCCCGCTATGATCGCCTCAGGCGGCGTGCAGTCCACGCCCAAAAGACGCCCCAAGACGTCAGGAGCCACCATGGACCAGACCAATTGTACCAACCTCGGCGCCAACCACTGGCGATTGCCCCGCCGCGGGACAATGCAGACCGACGCGGATTTTTTCGCCTCCAGCGACCTGCTGCGCGCCATGGAGGACGACGTGCGCCGCCAGCTGTGCGCTGTGGCGTCCTTGCCCGGCATCCGGGGCGCGGCCATCGCCATGCCCGACGCCCATGTGGGCTATGGATTTCCCATCGGCGGCATAGGCGCTTTTGACCCCGCGCTCGGCGGCATTGTCAGCGCGGGCGGCGTTGGGTTCGACATTGCCTGCGGCGTACGCTGCCTGCGCACCGGCCTGCACAAAAGCGATATTCTCCGCGCGCAGGACGAGCTGGCGGACACGCTGTATACAGCCATCCCCAGCGGTCTTGGCACTGGCGGCTCCATCCGCCTGTCGAAACAGGAGGCCACCGCCCTGCTGCGGGACGGCGCCAAGTGGGCCGTCCAGCGCGGCTACGGCTCGCAGGCGGACCTTGACCATACCGAGGAGCGTGGACGCATGGCCGGTGCCGACCCGGACGCCGTGTCGGAAAAAGCCATGACGCGCCTGCGCGACGCCATTGGCACCCTTGGCTCCGGCAACCACTATCTGGAAGTGCAATACGTCGAGACCGTGCACGACGCCCGCGCCGCCGACGCCTTTGGCATTGCCGAGGGCGATGTGCTTGTCAGCATCCATTGCGGCTCGCGCGGGCTTGGGCACCAAATCGGCACCGACTACCTTGCGCGGATGCTGGACGAAATGCCCGCCCATGGTCTGCCCATCACGGACCGCCAGCTTGCCTGCGCCCCGGCGGCCTCGCCCCTTGGGCAGGCGTATCTGGCGGCCATGCGCTGCGGCATCAATTGCGCCCTTGCCAACCGGCAAGTGCTCAGCCACCTCACGCGCGAGGCCTTTGCCCGCGTCTTCCCCGAGGCGCGGCTGTCCCTCATCTACGACGTGGCGCACAACACCTGCAAGGAGGAGCGCCACACCGTGGGCGGTGGCAGCGCCGCCCTGCTGGTGCACCGCAAGGGCGCAACCCGCGCTTTGCCGCCGGGGCACCCGGACCTGCCGTCCGCCTACGCCGCCGTAGGCCAGCCCGCCTTCATCGGCGGCAGTATGGGCACGGCGTCCTTCATTCTCACGGGAACGGACTACGGCATGCGCGTGGCCTTCGGGTCCATCTGCCATGGCGCGGGCCGCAGTATGAGCCGCAAAAAGGCGCAGAAAACCTTTCGCGGCGGTCAGGTGCTCTCGGACCTGCGGGGCCGCGGCATCGTCATCCGCAGCGGCTCCACGCGCGGCGCGGCAGAGGAGGCGCCGGGAGCCTATAAGGACATCGACGCCGTGGTGCGCGCGGTGACGGACGCAGGCATCGCCAAGGCAGTGGCGCGTGTGCGGCCCTTGGTCTGCGTGAAGGGGTAACCGGCGGCCAGCCCCGCGCAGTTTTGCCGCGTCGCCCGCTTGCGCCGCATTCGCCCATTTCGCCGCGCGCCGCGCGCGAAAAAGCGCGGCGGAGTTCCTCCCGCGCACCGGTTTGTGGTATGCTTTACCGATGCTCCACACCCTTGTGCGCAACCAGATGCTGCCCGTCTCCCTTGGCGAGGCGTGGCTCTATTTCTCCAACCCGGCAAACCTGTGCCGCATCACGCCGTCGTGGCTGTGCTTTGACATGACCTGCCGCGAGCCGGACCCCATGTACCCCGGCCAGATTCTCACCTACTCCATCCGTCCGTTTCCGGGCGTTTCCATGCGCTGGGTCACGGAAATCACCCACGTGCGCGAGCCGCACTACTTTGTGGACGAGCAGCGCCTTGGCCCCTACCGCTTCTGGCACCACCAGCACATTTTCGAAAAGAAAAACGGCGGCGTGCACATGCGCGATATCGTCAACTACGCCCTGCCGCTCGGCTGGCTGGGAGACGCGGTGAACAGCCTGATTGTGCGCCCTCGCCTTCGGGCCATCTTCGCCTTCCGCAAAGAGACCCTCGCCAACCTTTTCGTCTAGCGCCGCCCCCTCCGCCCCAAACCGCAGGCAATAAAAAGGGCGACACCTCCATCAGGAGGCATCGCCCTATCATTACAGGGAGACAACGGGCGCACGGACCTGCCGGAATGCGCCGCGCCCATCGCGGACTCGGGCTATACGCGAATGGCGCTGACCACGTACACGGGGTCGCTGGTCCATGTTTCGCGGATGTGCGGATCATCTTCGGGCCGCCACCAATTCCGGACGCTGACGGTTTGCATATCGGCAAACACGCCCGCCTTCTGCAGATAATGCAGAATGTAGCCGACGCGTTCAAACTCGTGCAATTCGCGCCAGATAGCCACAACCTTGGTGGGGAACCACCTGTTGGAGCATCCAAGAAGCGCCACGCCCCCCGGACGCAGCACACGGGCAATCTCCCGCACCACTTTGTCCGGTTCGGTGACATACTCAAAGGACAGACTCAGCAGCACCGCGTCAAACTCGCCACTTGCAAAGGGGAGCGACGGCGTACGGTTTACATCGTGCACCACATGGTCGCCCAAAGCCGGATTCGCGCGCATTTCCTCGCTGTTGAGGCCAAGGCCGACCATGTCCAGTCCAAGGGACGACGGCACGTGCGACTGCACACTGCTCATCAGGTCCAACACACGCATCCCCGGGCGCAGGTGGTGGGAATACTCCTCCTGCAAAAACAGCGAGGCCTGCGCATCCACATGCCCCACAAGGCGCGTGGTTTCGTAAAACTCCTCATCCGGCGCGGCGTCCACGCGGTCGAAGTCGCCGCATGCACTGGCGGCAAAATCCGTTGGGCCGCCCTCGCACCGCACCTGCATCCCCGGACCGGAAAGGCATATCTCCTCAATCCAATCCGTCAGACGGCCGCCGGTGTCACTCGCCTTTTCCGCGGCATTCAGTACGGTTGCGGACAGTGTAAACTCGCGCCCCGCAAAGGGAGCATTGCGGTCCGCCACAAGACGTCCCTCCGTCAGCGCGGTAATGCGAAACGGCGAGACGGTTTGCGGAAACACTCCGGGAACGTTGCGGAGCAATCCGCTGGGATAAAAACGCCCAAAGCGCGCCTGCACCGTACGCCCACCAAACATGCGCGGGCAAAAATCGTCCGGGCGCAGGTCAAAGACCAAGTTGTCCGTCCTGTCCGCCACGGCCTCACCGGGGGCATAATGGATGTGGGCGCTTTCGCCGATGTCCTTCCCCATCAACGCCTCCTTGAGGCCGGGGGGAAAGATGTCCCGCCACAGGTTCACCTTGCGGCCGAGAAAACGCTCCCGGTGCCGGGCTTCGGCGCTCTCCCACGTTATATCGAATGCAATAGTCGCAAGGGCGTTCATATCAATTGGTGCCATGTCCTCCTTCTTTGCTCACCCTGAATTGGGTTCAAAGGTTCAGAAAAAAGAAACACTCCCAACACACTGGGAAAACGTACCCCAAAGCGCGCCTTTTGTGAAGAATAGTACAAGCCTTTTCTCCCCAGTGTGCAAAACGCCCGCCACGCGGGGAAAAACGTGCATACAAAAAGGCGGCAGGGTCGCAATGCCCTGCCGCCTTGAAAAGCCACTCTGAATCTCTGCGCGCCTACAGCGCGACAACGTCCGCCATGGCGTACAGCTTGCCACCGGCCTTGCCGGACAGCCATTTGGCCGCACGGACGGAGCCTTGGGCGAAGGTATCGCGAGAGTGCGCCTGATGCGTCACCTCAATGCGCTCACCCGGACCCATGAAGTACATGGTATGCACGCCAACCACGTCGCCGCCGCGGATGGTCTGCACGCCGATTTCTTCCTTGGGGCGCGCGCCGATGATTCCCTCGCGGCAATAGGTGCCGACCTGCTGCAGGTCCCAGTCGCGGGCTTCGGCCACGCACTCGGCCAGCTTGAGGGCCGTCCCGCTGGGGGCGTCCTTTTTCTGATTGTGGTGCAGTTCCACCATCTCAATGTCGTAATCCAGCCCCAGCTTTTTGGTCAGCTCCGGCAGAATCTGCTGCAGCACGCTGACGCCCACGCTCATGTTCGGCGCCCAGAATGTCGCGTTGGTGGCGGCGATGGTGCGCAGCTCGTCCTGCTCCTCCGGGGTGAGGCCCGTGGTGCCAATGACAATGGGGTTGCCGTTGGCCGCGCAAACGCGGGCGTTGGCAAGGCTGGCCTGCGGGGCCGTAAAATCGATGACCACAGCGCCGGGATGCTCCGGCAAAACCGTGGCAAGGTCGGTGCCCACGGGGCAGCCAAGGTAGTCCAAACCGTCCGTACTGCCGGGGCGCTCCACAACGGCGGCAAGCTCCGCGCCAGCATCATTTTGCACCATGCGGCAGATGGTTGCGCCCATGCGGCCCTTGGCGCCCATGACGATAATAGGGGTACTCATGTCGTCCTCCGGTTCCATTCGTGTTGCGATATTAGAAAAGTGTGTACTGCTTGGGCCCTGCCGGGGCGTCCGCCTTTCGTTCGCCGTCAGCGGCGGCTTCATCGTCTGGGGCTGTGTCAGCGGCGGTGTTTGGGGCTTCGGCTGTGGCGTCTGCGTCGCCATCTGTGGCGTCACTGCCCTCCGGCGCGGGGGCTTCCTCGCCCTCAGGGGAAGTCGCTCCCGCGTCAGCCGCGTCCTGCGTCTGCGGTTTCAACGGCGCAGGCGCCTCACCCGGGGCACCCGCAGAAGCAGAAGACTCCCCTGCTTCCGCGTCCGAATCAGCGCTCACCTGCGCATCTGGAGAGGTGCTGGATGCATCGGAAACAGCCGCGCCACTCTGCTCCGCGCCTGCCGCGTCAGCAGACGGCTTTCCGGCGCTCGCCCCGTCTGCACCCGTCTTGGCCACGCCAGATTTCTCTGCTTTGGTCTGGCCAGCTTCCGGCTGGGCACCCTCAGCCTCTTCGGATGAGTCCGCGGACGGAGCCTCCTGCACAGCGGCGGATTCTGCGCTTGTTTCAGCGGCAGGGTGTGCGGCGCCGGAGGCATTCGCCTCTCCGCCCTCACCAGCCCCGCCTTGAAGCAGCGCCATAAAGGCATCAAGGTCAATGACGGCAAGGCCCAGCTTTTCGGCCTTGGTCAGCTTGCTGCCCGCCTTTTCGCCCGCCACCACGTAATCCACGTTCTTGGAGATGCTTTTGACCACCTTCGCGCCAGCGCCCTCGGCCAGCTTGGCGGCATCGGGCCGCGACATGCCGGGCAGGGAACCGGTGAAGATAAACGTTTTCCCCGCCAAGGGCTGCTCTCCGGCTTCGGCGGTTTCGTCCACGCCGCCGACGGGCCACAGCCCCACCTCGCGGAATTCCTCCACAAGGTGACGGTTGTCGTCATTCTGGAAAAAGGCGTGCACGCTTCCCGCCACTTCCGGGCCAATGTCCGGCAGTTCGGTCAGCGCCTCCACCGAGGCTTCGGCAATGGCGTCAAGGTCGCGGTAGGCGCGCGCCAGCGTGCGGGCGGTCTGTTCGCCCACGTGCCGGATGCCCATAGCCGCGATAAGCCGCTCCAGCGGCGCTTCTTTGGCCGCCTCAATGGACGTAATGACATTCTGCGCCGACTTCGGCCCCATGCGCTCAAGGTGCATGATGTGCATGCGCCGCAAACGGAACAAATCCGCCGGCGTCTTGACCAGTTCCTTGTCCACCAACTGCTCCACAAGGCGCTGTCCAACGCGGGACATATCCAGCCCAGCCTTGGACACAAAGTGGACAATGCGCCGCCGCAGCACCGTGGGGCACGAGACGTTCAGACAGCGAATCGCCACCTCGCCGGGCAGGCGGTCCACCGGGGAGCCGCAGGACGGACAGACGGTGGGGAAGACAAAAGGCTTTTCCTCGCCGGTGCGCTTTTCCACAACAGGGCCGACAACCTCGGGGATAACGTCGCCCGCGCGCTGGACGATGACGGTATCGCCCTCCAGCACGCCCTTGGCGCGGATTTCATCCTCGTTATGCAGGGTGGCGCGGGAGACAGTCACACCGCCCACCACCACAGGGCGCAGATGCGCCACCGGGGTCAGCACGCCAGTGCGACCCACCTGCACCTCTATGCTCTCCAGCACAGTCTGCGCCTGCATGGCCGGGAACTTCAGCGCCATGGCAAAGCGCGGCGCACGCGCAGTAAAGCCAAGGGCGTCCTGCGCCTCGATGTCGTTGATTTTGGCGACCACGCCGTCAATTTCCACGGGCAGGTCGTCGCGCTCGGCCATCAGGCGCTCGTAGTAGGCGGCCACCTCGTCCGGCGACTCGCACAGCTTGGCCAGCGGCGGAATGGTAAAGCCCGCCCCGGCCAGAAATTCCATCATTCCCTGATGCGTAGACCACTTCGCTTCGCCGGAGGGGAAGGACACCTCGCCAATGCCGTAGGCCATAAAGCTCAGGCGGCGGCGCGCGGTGATGCGCGAGTCCAAAAGCCGCAAGGAACCGGCAGCGGCGTTGCGCGGGTTGGCGAAGGTCTTGCCGCCCTCCTCGTCCTGCTGGCGGTTCAGGCGGACAAAGTCCTCCTTGAGCATCACGACTTCGCCGCGCACCTCAAAGCGCTCCGGCATGTCGTCCATGTCCAGCTGCAGGGGCAGGTTGCGCACAGTGCGCATATTGGCGGTGACCACCTCGCCGGTGATGCCGTCGCCGCGCGTCAGGGCCGTGGTCAGCACACCGTTTTCATAGATGATTTCGCACGCCAGTCCGTCCAGCTTGGGGTCCACCCAAAAGGGCAGGTCGTGGTCAATGTCCAGCCCGCGCCGCACTCTCGCGGCGTATTCGGACCACTCCTCCACGTTGAACACGTTATCCAGGCTGTACATGCGCAGGCGGTGGTCCTGCTGCACAAAACCCGGTGCAGGCTCGCCGCCAACGCGCCGCGTTGGCGAGTTGGGGTCGTCCAGCTCGGGGTATTGGCGCTCAAGGTCCTGCAGGTTGCGGAACAGAGCGTCGTATTCGGCGTCGGTTATCTGGGGATCGTCAAGGACGTAGTAGCGCCTGTTGTGGTATTCCAGCTGTCGGCGCAGGTCCTCGACCTGTCGTCGTATCTCGGCAGAAGCGCTCACGTCGCGGTCTCCTGTTTCATCTCTCTGGTAATGTTTCGGCGGATTATTCGCCGATTCTGTAGCGTCGTCTGGCCAGCAGGCGTTCTTGCCTGGACAGCTGCGGGTCGCGCCGCTCGGCCGTCTCCGGGGCCATAAAATAGAGCCCCAGCACATCGGGAATCAAGAGGAAATCCTCGGTCCGCGCGATGCGGAGCCAGAATTCATAATCGCCGATGGCTTCGAAGTCACGGTCGAAATAGCCGTAGCGCTCGTGCAGGGCGGCGCGCCACATGGGCTGTGGCCCGACAAAGTTGTAGGTAAACAGCGTCCGCCTGTCGAAGGCGGGCCAGTCGCTGCGCCCAATGGGCGTACAGGTCGCAAAGTCCTGACACGGCGTGGCCGTCACATAAGCATTGGCGTAGACCAGCGCCACCTGCGGGTTTTCGTCCAGCGCGGCGGCCATGACCTCAAGGGCGTCGTGGCGGTGGCGGTCGTCGGCATTGGCGTTGGTCAGATAGCGTCCTCGCGCGGCCCGCGCGCCCCGGTTCCACGCGCTATAAATGGTCTCGCGCTCGTCCGTGGTGATCAGGCGCAGATTGTCATGCGCCTGCTGGTATTCGCGCACAATGTCGCGCTCGTTCTCGGGCGAGCCGGTCTCCACGACAATGATTTCCAGCCGCTCACCAAGGCTCTGTGCCAGGAGGTCATCCAGACAGCCCCGGATGAACCGTTCGCATTTGTAGGCCGAAACAATGGCCGTTACCACCGGCTGGTCGCTGTGCTCCACCACCTGCTCCACTGCGTTTTCCCTTTCGCTTCACAAAACAAAGCCGCCCCGCCTTGGCGAAACGGCCCTTCTGTCTTCACTCTCCTGCGCAGCCACTGGCGCGGCGTACACGGCACAGCCGCCACACGGCCAACGCCCCAAGGATGGCGCGTTCCGCCGGGGCCGCAGCGAGGCGTTGCCCCGCCGCCTAGATAATTTCCCACAGGTCGCGCAAGTTCTCCTTGCCGCCAACGATGACGAGAATATCGCCCTCTTCCAGCACGGTGTCGGCTTCCGGATTGAATATCAAGTCGCCGCAGGCCTTTTTGATGCTGATAACGATGAGGTTGAACCGCTGGCGGAGCTTGGACTCAACAAGGGTCTTCCCCTTAAAGTCGCTCCGCCCGCTGATCTCCAGCTCTTCCATATTGAGCTGCATTTCACTCCTCGACAGCGTCAGCTCAAGGAAGCTGGTCACCGTGGGCTGGAGCACGGACTGCGCCATACGAAGCCCGCCCAGCATATGCGGCAGCATCACCCTATCCGCGCCCGCGCGCTCCAGACGGGGGATGTGCTTTTCATGGTCAGCGCGGGCCACGATGTACAGGTCCGGGCTCATCTGCCGCGCAGTGAGGGAAACATACACGTTGGCGGCCTCCTGCGAGACGGCGGTGATAAGAGCCTTGGCGCGGTCTATGCCCGCCTTGGTCAACACCTCATCGTCCGTCGCGTCGCCGGCGATGAAGAGGATTTCGTCCTCCTCCATCTTGGCCATCAGCTCGGGGTCTTTCTCAACGGCCACGACGGGGATGCCCTCGCGCTGTATCTCGTTGACGGCAATGCTGCCGATGCGGCCGTACCCGCAGACGATGATATGGTTGGACAGCTTGTCGATGGTCTTTTGCACTCTCAGTCTCCCCCAAACGGTTTGGAGCCGGCCTTCCACAAGAATCTGGGTGAACGAACCGACAAGGAAGGCGAAGTTGCCCACACCCAGAAGGATGAGCACGCTGGTGAGAATCATGCCGCTCTCGGACAGGGGATGAACTTCCTCAAACCCCACGGTGGAGAGCGCGATGAGCACCATATAGAAACTGTCGAGGTAGCTCCAGCCCTCGATTTCCATGTAGGCGTAGATGCCGCCAAAGAACACAATAAGCAGCGTCACCAGCCCCATGATGAGCGGGAACAGGCTCCCATAGCGGCGGCGGAGCTTGGAAAGCCGCACCTGACCGCCCAAAGCCTGAATAAGCTTGCGCCGCTTCAGCGACTGGAATTTGCGTTTGCGCATAGGTTAGTCGAGGGTCTGGAGAACGCCGCGCAGGACGGAGATTCTGTCCCGCAGTTCCGCGGCGCGCTCAAATTCAAGATCCTTGGCTGCGGCGCGCATGTCGCGCTCCAGCGCCTTAATCTGCTTGGCGATGCCTTTGGCGTCTGCCGCAAGGTCATCCAGTGCCCCTGCGCCAGCGCGTTTCTTCTTGTCCGATGTTTTGTCACCGTACAATGAATCCAGTACATTATCCATTTTTTTCCGGATGGTCTGGGGCACGATACCGTGCTCTTCATTGTAGGCAATCTGCTTGGCGCGGCGGCGTTCCGTCTCGTCCATGGTCTCCTTCATGGAGCGGGTGATGGTGTCCGCGTAGACAATGACCCTGCCGTCCACATTACGCGCTGCGCGGCCAACGGTCTGGATGAGCGAACGCGTGGAGCGCAAGAAGCCCTCCTTGTCGCCGTCGAGGATGGCAACAAGGGACACCTCGGGGATGTCCAGCCCCTCACGCAGCAGGTTAATGCCCACCAGCACATCAAATTCGCCCTTGCGCAGCGCCTGCAAAATAGCCACACGCTCCAGCGTATCGATGTCCGAATGCAGATAGCGCGTGTCCACGCCCATGTTGCGGATGTATTCCGTCAGGTCCTCGGCCATGCGCTTGGTGAGGGTGGTCACCAGCACGCGCTCGTCCCTGTCGCGGCGCAGGCGGCATTCGGCCAACAGGTCGTCCACCTGTCCGTCCACGGGACGCACCTCGATTTGCGGGTCCACAAGGCCGGTGGGACGGATAATCTGCTCCACCACAAGCCCCTGCGCGCGCTCCATCTCCCACGGACCGGGCGTGGCGGAAACGTACACCGCCTGCCCCTTGCGCTCCAAAAACTCATCAAAGGCAAGGGGGCGGTTATCCAGCGCGGACGGCAGACGGAAGCCAAAGTCCACCAGCGTGCTCTTGCGCGAGCGGTCGCCGTTGTACATGGCGCCAATCTGCGGCACCGTGACGTGAGATTCGTCAAGGAACATCACGAAATCGTCTGGGAAGTAGTCCAGCAAGGTTGCCGGCGGGTCGCCCGGACCACGCCCGTCCAAATGGCGGGAATAGTTCTCGATGCCGTTGCAGTAGCCAAGCTCCTCAATCATCTCAAGGTCCAACTGTGTGCGCTGCTCAAGGCGCTGGCGCTCCACCAGCTTGTTGCCGTCCTCAAACTCGCGCAGGCGTTCGCCAAGCTCGTCGCGGATGTCGCCCATGGCGCGTTGCAGGTTCGGCCTGTCGGACACATAGTGGCTGGCGGGGAAGATAACGGTCTTGTGGATGGTGGAGACCACCTTGCCCGTGACCGGGTCCGTCTCGGTGATGGAGTCGATTTCGTCGCCAAAGAACTCCACGCGCAGGGCCTGCTGGTTGGAGTAGGCGGGCAGAATCTCCAGCACGTCGCCCCGGATGCGGAAGGTGCCGCGGTGGAAGTCGTAGTCGTTGCGCTCGTAGTGCACCTCCACTAAGCGCTCCACAACCTTGTCGCGCGTGGTGGCCTGCCCCACTTCAAGGGGGATGACCATGCGCGAGTAGTATTCCGGCGAACCAAGGCCGTAGATGCAGCTCACGGATGCCACAATGAGCACGTCGCGCCGGGTGAGCAGGGCGTGGGTAGCCGCGTGGCGGAGCTTGTCTATCTCGTCATTGATGGACGAGTCCTTTTCAATATACGTATCGGAGTGCGGCAGATAGGCTTCCGGCTGATAGTAGTCGTAATAGCTGACGAAGTATTCCACCGCGTTATTCGGGAACAACTGGCGGAACTCGTTATACAGCTGGGCCGCAAGGGTTTTATTGGGCGCAAGGACAAGGGCCGGACGCTGAACCTCTTCCACGACCTTGGCCATGGTGTAGGTTTTGCCCGAACCGGTGACGCCCAGCAGCACCTGATCCTGCACGTTTTGCAGAATGTTCTGCGAGATGTCCGCAATGGCCTGTGGCTGGTCGCCCTTTGGCTCATAAGGACTCACGACCTTGAACGGATTATCGTAGGAGACATTTTCGCGTGATGGCATACGCGCCTGTATACGCGGGAGAAGCCCGATGGTAAAGCGCCCCCGCCCTTTCCCACCAAAACGCCGGGATTTGTGACAGCCTTCACAAACACCGGGATATGGCGTAGAACCCATGCCCGGGGTGGTGGTTCAACCCACTGCCCTTTCGGACGATTCGTCACTTTCGCTACGCAAAGGAGCACGCCATGCAGATACACAGCCATACGTCCCATACCCCCCTGCCCGTGGACCGCGCCTACGTCCTGAGCATGACCATCAAAAGCTTCAAGGGCCGCCGCGATGTGCAGGTGCACCTGTTCCGCACAGGCTACGACATGGCCGAAGCGCAGGGCTACCCGTGGGAACACCTGCTTGGGGAGCCCCTCGACGCACAGCACACCGACGCCGAGGGCAGCCGCCAGCTGCTGCTGGAAGCCTTCACCGCCAACGAGCGCGACCAGATTCTGGCCTACCTTGAAAAGCGCTACGCCGACAGGCTGACGGAAATCTCCGCCCAGCCGATGGAATTCCCCATCCCCCTCGGGCTGTGTCCGCTCTCCGCCTTTCCGGAGGGCGAAACCATCGGCTTTATCCGCTTTGACCGCATTCCCAACTACGACCTGCCCTTCGCCTTCCACGGCCTGTACGACCTTGCCCAGCACAGCCCCGTGGTCAAAGAGCAGGACTAACCACGCTCACAACCGCCCTCTCCAGCGGCCCGCATCCCGAGGGATATGGGCCGCTTTTTTGCGCCGTTTTGCCGCCACCGCGGCCGCTTTTCAGCGCCGCGCACGCGAAAAAAAAGAACGCCGAACCAGCCCCCACGCGCCCTGCCCCAAGGGTGAGCGCCCACACGCTTTTTCCGGACCGTCTGCATCAGAAATCATGCAACACTGCGAAATAGAAGAGCATATAAAACAGCATTTTCTACTGGCACAAAAGCGAAACAATAGGTACTGTGCATTCTCGTTTCTGCACCACTAAACGAAGACACAAAAGCGATGAACGCACAGAACGCACTTACACTGCTCTACAAAGGTGTTTCCCATTGGAATGCATGGCGAAATTCCACTCCTCACGTCAGGATAGATTTCCCCGGTGCCCGTCTGGCTGGTCTTGACCTTGCCGGTGCGGACTTTTCCGGCGTGTGCCTTTGCGGGGCCAATCTGTCCGGCGCGGACCTCACCGGGGCGAACTTCATCGCCGCGGACTTGAAGGGCGCGGACCTGTCTGGCGCAAACGCCCAGCTGGCAGACTTTGAGGACGCGCACATGGCCCGTACGGACCTGCGCGACGCCAACTTTACGGACGCGCGGCTGGTGGGCGTCAACCTTGACGGCGCCATCCTGACTGGAGCAATCTTTGTCCGCGCCAACTTAGAGGAAGCCTACATGGCCCATGCCCGCCTTGCCGGGGAGGACCTGCGCGGCGCGCGCCTCGCCGGAGCGGCCCTTGACGACGCGGACCTGACCGGCGCGGACCTGTCCCTTGTCAACTTTGCGCAGGCCGACCTTGACGGATCGCGCTTTACCCGGGCCAAGCTCGCGGGAGCGCTGTTTGCCAACGCAGACTGCGACAAGACGGACTTCACGGACGCAGACCTCACAGGTGCGGACTTTTCCGGCACCACCCTGCGCGGGGCCAAACTGGCCTTTGCGCGCGGGCTGACCATCAAGGCCCTTGCCATGGCAGGCTCCCTGTGTGGCGCGGCCCTGCGGCGGGAAGAAGAAACCAGCCTCGGCACCACGCACCCCGCCCTGTTCGACGTGCCCCCGGACCTCATGCGCGAACGGCGCATCGGGCGGCACTCCTCCTAAATTTTTGCACGCACGCATATGAAAAAAGGCACCTTCCACACGTTGTGGCTGGTGCCTTTTTTCTTTCCGGGCCGCCGCAGCGCTACCCCTGCGGCGACAGCGGATTGAACCCTTCCGGTATGGTCCACGCACCCGGTGCGGGGTCTTCCTCGCGCAGGGCGCGAAGGCGCTCCAAAAACGCCCGGCGTGAAATCTCGCCCGCGCCAAAGCGCAGCAGGTGGTTGGTGGTCTGCTGGCAATCAACAATGGCGTAGTCCCAGCGCTCCAGCAGGCGCACCAAGTGGACGAAGGCGACCTTGGACGCATCCGGCATCACATAAAACATGGACTCGCCAAAAAACGCGCGGCCAATGGCAACGCCGTACAGCCCGCCCACAAGCTCACCCTCGCACCATGCTTCCACAGAGTGCGCCAGCCCAAGGGCGTGCAGACGCTCGTAGGCGTCCACCATCTCGGGCACGATCCATGTTCCGTCCTCACCCTTGCGGCACACGGCCCCGCAGGCGCGAATCACATCGCCAAAGGCGGCGTTGATGGTGATGGTAAACCGCCCGGCATTAATGACGCGCCGCAGGGAGCGGGGAATATGCAGCGCCGGCGGCTCCAGAACCAGCCGCGGGTCCGGGCACCACCACAAAATAGGCTCCCCGGGTCCATACCACGGGAAGATGCCCCGCGAATACGCGGCGGCAAGCCGCTGCGGCGACAAGTCGCCCCCAAAGGCGAGCAGCCCATCCGGTCCCGCATGCTCGGGGTCCGGAAACCATACATGCGCCGTGCGCAGATAATCCATTGGCATATCCTTATCTCGGACAGAAAAAGGCGCGGACGTCCCCGCCCGCGCCACATTCATCCAAACAGCGGCAAAAGCTAACGGAAACTGAAAACCAGATTGCCCTGCTTCTCGGCCTTCTTTTTGCCCTTCTTGCCCTTGGCCGGGGCGTCAACAACGGCCTCGCCGCCGCTTGCCAATTCGCCAAAGAGCACGGCATCCGCCAGCTTGTCTTCAATCTCGTTCTTGATGAGGCGGCCCATGGGGCGCGCGCCGTAGGTGTCGTCATAGCCATTCTTGGCCAGCCATGCCCGTGCGGCGTCCGTGAGGGTCACCTTCACGCGGCGTTCGGCCAGCCTGTCATTCAGCTCGCCAACGAACTTGTCCACAATGCGTTCCATGATGTCCGTGGTCAGGGAGTGGAACGGCACCACGCCGTCCAGCCTGTTGCGGAACTCGGGCGAGAACACCTTTTCCACGGCCTGCATGCACTTGTCGGAGCGGTCCACGCCCTGCGCATCGCCAAAGCCGATGGGCGAACCTGCGGCCTCCCACGCGCCGACGTTGGAGGTCATCAGCAGAACAACGTGGGAGAAGTCCGCCTTGCGTCCGGTGTTGTCGGTGAGCGTGGCGTAGTCCATCACCTGCAACAGAATGTTGAACACATCGGGGTGGGCCTTTTCGATTTCGTCCATGAGCAGCACCGTGTAGGGATGCTTGCGGATGGCGTCCGTGAGCAGGCCGCCCTGATCAAAGCCCACATAGCCGGGAGGCGCACCAATAAGCCGCGCCACGGCGTGCTTTTCCATGTACTCCGACATATCAAAGCGCAGGAAGTTCACGTTCAGGCACTGGGACAGCTGGCGCGCCAGTTCGGTTTTGCCAACGCCGGTGGGACCAACGAACAGGAAGCTGCCCGTGGGCTTTCCGGGCTGGGACATGCCCGCACGGGAGCGCTTGATGGCGCTGGACAGCAGTTCAATGGCGGGGTCCTGCCCAAACACGCGGCCCCTCAGTTCCTCCTCAAGGTGCTGCAAACGCGCGCGGTCGCTGGTGGAGATGCGCTCCGCCGGAATGCGCGCCATACGGGCGATGACCTCTTCAATGTCATTGGGCCGGATGGGGTTGCCCTTGCGCAGGCGTTTGCGCAGGCGGTACCGCGCCCCTGCTTCGTCAATGACGTCAATGGCCTTGTCCGGCAGGAAGCGGTCGTTGATGTGGCGGCTGGAAAGCTCCGCCGCCGCGCGCAGCGCGCCCTGCGTATAGTGGACGTTGTGGTGCTCCTCATAGTGGGGCTTCAGGCCCTTGAGGATGTCCACGGTTTCGTCCACGGTGGGTTCGCCCACGTCAATTTTCTGGAACCGGCGCGACAGGGCGCGGTCCTTTTCGAAATGGTTTTTGAATTCCTCGTAGGTGGTGGAGCCAATACAGCGCAGCTTGCCCGAGGCCAGCACGGGCTTGAGGATGTTGGAGGCATCCATGGTGCCGCCGCTGGTGGCTCCCGCGCCCACGATGGTGTGGATTTCGTCCGCAAAGAGGATCGCGCCGGGGATCTGGTCGAGTTCCGCCAGCACGCCTTTCATGCGGGCTTCAAAGTCGCCGCGGTACTTGGTTCCGGCAAGCATGGCCCCCATGTCGAGGGCAAAGATGCGCACGTCCGCAAACGCCTCGGGCACCTCGCCATCCACAATGCGCAGGGCAAGGCCCTCAGCAAGGGCGGTTTTGCCGACGCCGGGGTCACCCACAAACAGCGGGTTGTTCTTGCGGCGGCGCGCCAGAATCTGCACGGTGCGTTCAATCTCGCCGTCGCGGCCGATAAGGGGGTCAATGTCCCCGGCGCGCGCCTTTTCCACGAGGTCCACCGTAAACTGTTCCAGCATGCTGCCATTTTCCTTGCGCATGTCATCGGGCGGAGCACTGTAGGGCTTGCCTGGCGACGGCTGGTCGTCCGGCGGCGCCCCGCCCCACGGGTTGGCACTGCCAAGACCGTGAGAAATGTACTCCAGAATATCCAGCCGCGTCACACCGTGCGAGCGCAGGAAGTACACCGCGTAGGAGTCGTCCTCCTCAAACAGGGCGGCCAGCACGTCGCCAACGTCCACCTTCTCCTTTCCAGCATTCTGGATGTGAAGAATGGCCCGCTGCAACACGCGCTGCACCCCAAGGGTCTGTACCACCTCGCCCTCGTGGTCCTCGGGCAGGATTTCCATGTGGTCGATGAAGAACCGCTCCAGCTGGTGCTTCAAACGAATGACATTCACACCGCAATTGACAAGAATATCTCTCCCCGTTTCCTCAAGCAGAACCGCATAAAGCAGGTGCTCGAGGGTCAAGTACTCATGGCTACGACGTTTAACTTCCTTCACGGCCGCACTGAGGACGTTCTCAAGTCGTTTGCTGAGCATCTAGACCTCTTCCATGGTGCATTTTAACGGAAAGCCCGCTTCCTGCGCCATATGCCGCACGCGGACAACCTTTGTCTCTGCCACTTCCGCGGTATACACGCCGCACACGCCCATGCCGTGGTTGTGGATATTCAGCATGATTTCGGTCGCCTGAGCCTCTGTCTTTCGGAACACCCTGACCAGAACATACACCACAAAATCCATGGTGGTGTAGTCGTCATTGTGAAGCAGCACTTTGAACTTGCGCGGCTCGCGCACATCGTCTTCGACCATCTGGTCTGGACTCATTCCAGGCTGCGAAAACGAATCGGCCACCGTTATCTCCCTTGACATCTCCGGGAAGCCCATCTGACGCGTTAATCCCCGAGAGGGCGCGTCATGCGGGGAAATAGGCTCTGCCCATTATCTAAAACTTACGCAAATTGCTCTGCCCCGTAAAGAGGCGGCCCCGCTCATTCCATACAATAAGACCAGATTTGTTTCTGTCCATCGGCCTAGGCATCGGCCATGTGGCGAAGCCGGGCGCGCTCTTCCGCTGAAAAGACGAACCCATCGCTTTGCGGCAGGCCCGCCGCGGCGCGGTAGCGCATGTTCAGCTGATGGTAATTTTCATCCGAGGACGTGTATGCATCAAGGCCAAGGGCCGCCTCGGCGCGGCGGATGGCATCCGGGTCCCCCTCCAGCTCCACAAAGGAGCCAAACGGGAGCAGGTCCAGACACACGTGGCACCCCTCGCAGTCCCACGTTTCGCGCAGCTTTTCGTAGCAAAAGGCCACATCGTACCCAAGAGCCTGAAACACGGTCAACGCGGTGTCCACGTCGCCGACGGTGGTTTCATGCTCGTGGCGAACCTTGAGGCCGTCCTCGCCCGGCGCGGGGGTTTTGAGGGTGACGAGGCTGTCCCCGTCGCGGCGCAGGCGAAGGAGGACGTCCCGCCCCCGCAGGCTCCGCGAGGGGTCGTCAAGGACCATGTTTTCCTCAAAGCGTCTGGCGTGGCGATGCGCCCCGGCAGACGCAAGGCGCTGGCGCAGGGCATCAAGGTCCACATCAAGATACTTGATTTCAATTTCCAGTGGCATACACTCCCCGTGTCGGACGCATCCCGTCCGTTTTTCTGCATGAGTAGCCTTTCCGGGCGCAAACAACAAGGACGCCAACCAAGGAGATTCACTTGGAAAAATTCATATGGCTGGCCGTTGCGGGCGGATGCGGCGCGCTGTCGCGCTACGGCCTTGGCGGGCTGGTCCACCGTGTAGCGGGGGGCAGCTTTCCCGCGGGCACCTTTGTGGTGAACATGATAGGCAGCCTGCTTTTCGGCCTGATTTGGGGCATACTGGACCAGCGCGGCGTACTTGGCCCCACGGCGCGGGTGGCGGTGCTGACGGGCTTTATGGGCGCGTTTACCACCTTCTCCACCTTTATGTTCGAGAGCGCCACCCTCCTGCGCGACGGCCAGTGGCTGAGCGCCGCCCTCAACATTGCGGGGCAAAACGCCGTGGGCCTTGCGCTCATGTTCACAGGCTTGGCGCTGGCGCGCCTTGTCCCCTAGCCCCCACACCCATCACGCAAGGATACGCTCTATGCATCTGCCAGACACCGCAGTACGGCTCAGCATCTACACAGGCGAAAGCGACAAGCATGGCGGACGCCCGCTTCATGAAGTCATCGTTGAGGAAGCCCGCAAGCAAGGGCTGGCCGGGGCTACCACCCTGCGCGCCATAATGGGCTTTGGTGCCAACAGCCGCGTGCATACCTCCAAAATTCTGCGCCTGTCCGAGGACCTGCCCATCGTCACCATCATCGTGGACAAAGCCGAGCGCATTGAAACCTTCCTGCCCACGCTGGACGGCTTGGTACATGAAGGCCTCGTGGTGCGCGAAGAGGTGGACGTCCTCGTCTACCGCCACAACAACGGCGCCAAAAAATAAACGCGGGGGCCATGGCCCCCGCTTTCGCGTGCATGCCTGTCACAGCCCGCAGTTACTTGGCGCGGCGGTAGGCCTCCTGCGCCAGCTTGGTCAGGCTGATGACAGAGTCCACAGCCCCGACCTTGATGGCCTCCTGCGGCATGCCAAAGACCACACAGCTGGCCTCGTCCTGCGCAATGTTAAACGCGCCGGATTCCTTCATTTCCTTCATCCCCTTGGCGCCGTCGTCGCCCATGCCCGTCATGATAACGCCAACGACATTGGCCCCGCCATAGCGCGCCGCCGAGCGGAACAGCACGTCCACGGACGGGCGGTGGCGCGACACCAACGGGCCGTCGCGCAGTTCCACATAATACCGCGCGCCACTGCGCTTGAGCAGCATGTGGCGGTTGCCCGGAGCAATCAGCGCCTGCCCGCGCAGGACAGTATCGTTATTTTGCGCCTCGCGCACGGTGATGCGGCACAGGCCGTTCAGGCGCTGGGCAAAGGCCGCGGTGAACTTTTCCGGCATGTGCTGGACAATGACCACACCCGGCGTATCCGGCGGCAGTGCCTCCAAAAAGACCTTCAGCGCTTCGGTGCCGCCCGTGGACGCGCCAACGGCGATGATTTTGTCCGTGGTGGCGGGCATGGCGCTACTCTTGCGGCGCGGCGCGGCGGGGATGACCGCATCCGCGGAGAGCTTGGGCTGAACGGCCACCGGCTCCGCCGACACCTTCTTGAGCTTTGCACGGGCGGCGGCGCGTACGGCGTCTGTGATGCGGATGCGCGATTCCTCAAGGAACTGCCGCGTGCCGACACGCGGCTTCTGGATGATTTCCACCGCGCCATACTCCAAACACTTCAGCACAGTGTCCGACCCCTGCGTTGCCAGCGAGGAGCAAATCACCACCGGTATGGGGTGCTGGCTCATGATTTTGCGCAGAAAGGTCAGCCCGTCCATGCGCGGCATTTCAATATCCAGCGTGATGACGTCCGGCGCGACTTCCTGCATCTTTTTGGCGGCGGCAAAGGGGTCCGCCGCCGTAGCGATGACGTCTATGCCGGGATCGGACATCAATATGTCCGTCATTGTATTGCGGACCACGGCGGAATCATCGACGACCATGACGCGAATCTTGCCCATATCCCCTCTCCTCTCCGCCGCAGTCCGGCGCTAGTCGGTCTTGATATAGATGGTCGGCTCCACCTGCCGCACAGGCAGGTCCATGCCCGTTATACTCTCGGAGTGCCCAATAAACAGATGCCCGCCCACACGCAGTTGGCGGCACAGGCGACCAAGAATCATCTCCTGCGTTGGGCGGTCAAAATAGATAATGACGTTGCGGCAGAACACCACGTCCTTTTGCTCATCCAGCCGGAAGTCCTCCATAAAGTTGAGGCGCTGGAAGGTCACGGACCGCCTGAGTTCCGGAACAATGCGTACGAGCCGCCGCGTGCGGTCCTTGCTGCGCATAAGGTATTTGGAGCGCATCCCCTTGGGCACGCCGCGGGCTTGGTCCTCGGTGTAGATGCCGCGGACGGCGGCGGCCAGCGCCTGCCCGGAAATATCCGTCGCCAAAATGGAGTACCGGAAGCTGGGGCGATGGACGGTGAACTCCGCCATCACCATGGCGACGGTGTACGGCTCCGCGCCGATGGAGCACCCCGCGCTCCACACGGCAAAACGGCGGGCGTTGCCGTGCTCCGCATACCAATACGGCAGCGCGGATTGCAGCAGATAGTCAAAATGGCGGGCCTCGCGGAAAAAATCCGTAGTGTTGGTAGTGACGGCGTCAATAAGATGCGGCAGCTCCATCTCCATGCCGCGCTGGCTGAAGATAAAGGACGCATAGGTGGAATAGCTGTCGTGCCCAAGGGCGCGCAAACGCTTTTGCAGACGCGCCTCCAGCATGGTCTTTTTGGACCGTTGCAGCTTGATGCCGCACGTTTCGTGGATGAACTCCGCAAAGCGCAGAAAATCCTTTTCCGACATGGTCTTCGGAACATTCACGTACGTGCTTCCTCCGCTCGAATCACTGCCCACCTGCACCTCCATCCGGCCTCATACGCAGTCTCAACAGGCTCCACGGGGACATCCCATTCTAGCACATTGTGGCGATTAAAGCACAAGTCCGGCGTCAATCTCGCGCATGGTCTGCACGATGCCCTGCACATCAAGAATCAGGGCCATGCTCCCGTCCGCGCGCACGGTTGCGCCGGAAAAGGCGCGGACGTTGCGGTACACCTTGCCAAGGCTGCGGATGACGGTCTGGTGCTCGCCCACCACGCGGTCCACCACCAGCCCGATGCGGCGGTTTTCACTGCCCGCCACCACAATCTGCTCCACGTCAGGCTTGTCACCATTGAGGCCAAACAGCTCGCGCAGGCGTACCCACGGAATAATCTCGCCGCGGATGTCCAGCACATTGGCTTCCTCGGGGTGAAACTCCAGGCACTCCTGCACGGCGGCAAGGGGAATGACGTAAAACTCGCCGCTCACCCGCACCTGAAGGCCCTCAATAATGGCGAGGGTCAGCGGAATGCGCAGGGCAAAGCTCGTCCCCTGACCGGGGGTGCTCTCCACATCCACCCGCCCACGCAAGGAGTCGATGCCCCGGCGCACCACATCCATGCCCACGCCGCGCCCGGAGAGGCTGGTCACCTCCTCCGTGGTGGAGAATCCGGCCTCGAAAATCAGCTGGAGCACTTCGGACGCCTTCACTTCGGCCTCGGGACCAACAACGCCCAGCCTGCGGGCGCGTTCCAAAATCTTCTCCGGAGCCATGCCCCGGCCGTCGTCCTCCACGGTAATGCTCACCTCGCCGCCCGTGTGCGCCGCGCCAAGGCGGATGGTGCCCACCGGCGGCTTTCCGGCGGCCTCGCGCTCCTCCGGGGATTCGATGCCATGCCCCACACAGTTGCGGATAAGGTGCACCAGCGGGTCCGCGATGCGCTCGAACACCGTCTTGTCCACCTCCGTCTCCGCGCCAAAGGTTTCCAGCTCCACCTTTTTGCCCTGCTCAGCCGCCACATCATGCACAAGGCGCCGAAAGCGCGAGAACATCTGCCCAATGGGCAGCATCCGTACGGACATCGTGCGCTCGCGCAGGCGCGAGGACAGGCGCTCCAATTCCTCGGACAAGCGCGCCAAGTGGTGGCGGCTCCCGTCGGTGGCGGCCTGCGCTATCTGCGCCTGCACAATGGCCAATTCGCCAACAAGGGAGACCAAATCGTCCAGTTTGTCCGCCGGAACGCGGATGCTGGACTCCGCCTGCACCTTGCGGCGGCGCGACTTCACCTTGCGCACGGCGCTCTGCTCCGCAAGGGCGGAGCGCACATCCTCCGGGGCCACCCGGCCCGACTGCGTCAGCAATTCGCCAAGGCGCTGGTGCTCCCCAAGGGCCATCTCCAAGTCATGCGGGGCAAGCTCACCGCGCCGCACTAGGATATCCCCGAGGCGCGGCGGCGTGTCGTCGTCCCCGTCGTCGTTCTCGCGCTCCAGCACCTCCACGTCCACCACGCCGTCGCCCTCCACAAAGATGAACACATCGTGGATGGCGTCCTCGCCCCGGTCCGTGGTGAGAAAGATATCCCACCGCACGTGGCAGACCTCGGGGTCCAGTTCAGACAGCGGCGGCACATCACCCATATGGGCGACGGCCTCATACTCGCCAAGCTCCTCCAACTCCCCAAACAGCCCGGCAAGGTCCAGCGAGGCAAACACCGAGGCAAGGGGCGCAAAACGGATGCGGTAGGACGCCATCGCCCCCGCCCCAGCGGGCACGTCCAGAACATCCACAGGAATATCCGGCAACGCGGCAGAAGCCGCCCCATCAACAACAGCGGCGGGCACACCGGCGCACTCCTCCATATCCCGCACAATGTCTTCGCCGTCTTCGGGCAGGGCGTCATCCGGCTCGTCAAACAGAGCCAGCAGGTGGTCCCGCGCGGCAAGGGTGAGATTCATAAGGCGCGGGGTCACGGGCACCACGCCCTCGCGCACCTGGGAGTAAATGCTCTCCACACTGTGGGCAAAGCCCGCAATGCCCTCATGCCCAAACATAGCGCCCACGCCCTTCACCGTGTGCAGGGCGCGGAAGATGCGGTCCACACAATCCCCGTCCGGACAGCCCGCCTCCATTTCAAGGATGGCCGCCTCCAACTCGGCGAGGTTTTCGTGCACCTCATCGCGCAGCATCTGCCGGGTTGCTTCATCAACCGCCATGGGTGCCTCCCGCTTCGGCGCCCCCGATGCGCGGCAAAGTCAGTCCGCCACGTGCGCCGCCAAAGTCCAGCCCATCCGGCCCGGCAAAGCCGCACACACGTGCGAGATTGCGAACCGCCTCCGGAACCTCGGGGGCAAGCTCCACCACGGCCCCGCGCCCCTCGGCCTCGCGCCCAAGGGCGTGCAAAAACTGAAAGAACGCCGCATCCACACGCGTTACGCCGGACAGGTCCACCGTCAACTGCTGCGCGCCATCAAGTGCGCCGCAGACCGCCTCCCGGTGCTCTGCAAGGACATCAAAGGTCCATTCCCCTGTCATGGTAAGGATGGGACGGCCCTGCGTTGTCTGGATGGACACTTCCGCCATACGACCCCCTTCAAGGAAACAATAGAGAAAACCCTATTCCACCATCACTAGGACGAAAACGGGAATCAATCAAGACGGTATGTTGAAATACAGAGGGAAAAAGAAGACCGCCCCGGACGGAGCGGCCTTGGTATGCACGACAAAAACGATACAGGCGGATACAAAACACGGCACCAGCCCAGCAAAGCCGAGATCACACCCTCCACGCCTCAAAACAGCATAAGGACATGGACGTGGCGGGACAACGCCGGAGCTCCCGATTGACGCCGCCCGCTAGATGCGTTTGCGGCCAAGATCGGTGTGGTGGGCCTCCTTGAAGCGGCCCAGCGCGTACATGCGCACCTTGTTGCTGCGGGGGAATTCCACGCGCAGAATGCGCTTAATTTCCTTACGCAGGCCCTTGTAGGGCACCTCCACGTCATGCTGTTCAAAGCCGTCCTCCAGCACGCGATAGAGGTCATCCTCCAGCCGGACAAAAATGGCGGAGCGGTCGCGCTTGTAGGTGCGGATGTCAACGGCGTGACCAATCTCCAGCTTGCTCAGGCGCTCCAGAAGGGTCCTCAGTACGTTGGATTTTTCAATCATGTCGTCAGTCTCCTCGGGCCAAGGCAGTACAGGAAACTGCCGCCCCCCGCAACGGCAGCCCGCAGACGTCTCGCCCCACCAGCCGCCCATATCCCCAGAAACCACGTTTTCATCCCAAATCAAACTTTTTGCATACTTTACGCATTTTTTTCATCACCTGACGGCAAATCAAGCAGGCGCGCGCCCTCGCGGCTGTGCACTCTTTGCGCGGGCTAGGCCGTTGACAGTACAACCCATTGCCTACGCAAGCCCCGAAGAAACCTTACCCTGCGCGGTTTTTCATTTTATGCACTCCCACTGCACACGTCTTTCAGCATTTTCGCACGAAGTTGTCACTCTTTTTGAGTCGTGCTACGCATGCGGCACGTTTCCTCAATGAATCCGTACCGTAAGGAGGGGGGATATATGAAACGGTTCTTCACCATTTTGCTGGCCCTGTGTCAGCTGCTGGCGCTGTGCGTCGCAGCACAGGCGCAGGAGGCCACAGACGGCGCCGCACCGGAAAATGCCATCACGCTGGACGAGGTGCACGTCGTCGCCAATCCAATCATCCACGGCAACGAGGTGGACAACTACGGCGGCACCACCACCGTTGTGGGCGAGGAGCAAATCCGCGAGCTCAACGCCATGGACCTGTCCTCGGCCCTGCGCCGCAGCCCCGGCGTCACCATCACGCGCTATAATCCCGTTGGCGCGTTTGGCGGTGGCGAAGGTGGCGCGGTATTCATCCGCGGCATGGGCTCCAGCCGCCCCGGCAGTGAAATCAAAACCTTCATCGACGGCGTGCCCGTCTACATGGGGCTATGGAACCACCCCCTGCTGGACCTGCTGCCCCTTGACCCGGCAGCGCGCATCGAGGTGGTGAAAGGGCCCCAGCCCCACCGCTTTGGCGACGTCTTCTCCGCCATCAACATCATCCCCAAGACCGGACGCGGACAAGAAACGCAAACCGCCGTGCAGGCCGCAGGCGGCAGCTACGGCACCTTTTCCCAGTCCATCGAGCATCAGGCCGATAAGGGCGACTATGCCTACGCCCTCGGCGAAGGATTCCGCCGCTCCGACGGCCACCGCACGCACTCTGACGGCGCCACGGGCAGCCTGTACGGCTCCCTTGAAGCCTACCTGAATGACAACTGGGACATGCGCCTTTTCGCCCTTGCCGCCTCCAGCACGGCCAACGACCCCGGCGAAGAGGACTCGGACACCAACGCAGGCACCTACGATACCGGCCTGCGCCTGACCACCGTTACCCTCGCCAACACCTACGACAAGACCTACGGCGAGGTGAAACTCTTTGCCAACGCGGGTGAGGGCTACTGGTACGACCAAGCCAAGAATGACGACGACACGCTGAACGACTTCTGGTTCTGGGGCCTCAAGGCCAAGCAGACCCTCGTCCCCACGGACGGGCTGGAACTCACCGCAGGCATCGACCAGCACTGGTGGGACGGCAACGTCCGTTACACGTTTGACGACGCAACGCCCGACGATTCCGCAACAGTTCCCCAGTTCTCGCTGACCATGCCCTACATTGGCGCCAACTGGCTGATTGGCGACCAGTACGGCTGGCACGTCATCCCGTCGGCGGGCGTTCGCTTCTACTCCCACAACCGCTTTGACGACGCCGCCGCGCCGCATGCGGGCATTGTCGCGGGCTACGGCGACACGGAAATCCACGCTTCGGCGTCCAAGGGCGTGGTCTACCCGGGTCAGGAAGTGACCATCATCCTGAATAACGACACGTGGGAAGACCTCTCGCCCGAGGAAGTCTGGCACGGTGAAATCGGCATCCGCCATACCTTTGCCGACATGGTCCGCGCGGACCTGACCTTCTTCAACGACGACGGACGCGACAGGTATGTCGTTATTAAGCAAAGCGTCTGGGACAACGTGGAAAGCTACCGCATTCAGGGCATTGAAGCCACGGTAACGGTCACCCCCACGGACACCTTGTCCATGTTCGCCAGCCTGACCACACAGGAATCCCACCCCGGAGACATGCCCTACGTGCCGAACACCTCGGCCAGCGCAGGCGTCAACTGGGACTTTGCCAAAAACTGGCGTATCGCCGTGGACGCGGAATACATCTCCGACATGTACGCTATGAAGCAATTCCGCGGAAAAGACGCACCCAACAAAAAAGAAGTGGACGAGCACACCTTGCTTAACGCCAAGCTCACCCGCAGTTTCGACATCCCCGCATGGGATGCCCGCGGCGAAGTCTTCCTCGCCATGGAAAACATCACGGACGAGGACTACGAGTACCGCCCGGATTACCGCATGCCGGGAATCAACGGCATGATTGGCGCGCGCATCACCTTCTAACGCGCACAGCGGCGACGCCGTCCGCTCTTCTCCCCGCCTCCGCCGCCGGACAACCCGTGGCGGCGGAGCGCGTCCTCTCCCAATGGGGGACGGCTTGCCATACACGCCCCCCGGGCAAAGCTATCAAGCGGCTTTGCCCGGGGATAACCCTTTTTCAGGACGGGACACGCCATGGCCAGACGCCTCATCGCGCTTCTTGCGAGCTTTGCCCTCGTTTTTCTGCTGCTCCCGCGGGCGCACGCGGATGCGGACGCGCCCCCGCGCATCGTGGCGGGAACAACCCTTATTGCGGACATCGTCCATGATCTGCTCCCGCAGGCCGAGGTACGCACACTCATCCCCGGCGGCGCCTGTCCCGGACACTACGACATCCGCCCCGGGGACGTGCGCCTGCTGCGCGACGCGGACGCCATCTATCTGCATGCATGGCAGACAGCGCAGCCCCACATCACCACACTGCTGGACGCGGCGCAGACGCAGCGCCAGCCCGTCGCCCTGCCGGACGCCGGCAATGCCCTGCTCCCGGAGAACAACCTTCGCCTCACGCGGCACATCGCTGCGGAAGTGGCAGAGCTGTTTCCCCAGCACAAACGGGACATCAGCGCCCGCGCCGCCGCACGCCGCCGCGCCGTGAACACCACTGCGCAGGCTCTCAAAACGCGCCTTGCGGCCTCGGGCGTGGCGGGGGTGCCGGTGGTCTGCGCCGCCATGCAAGAGCCGCTGGCCCACTGGGCGGGGTGCAAGGTCGTCACAGCCTTTCCGCGTCCAGCCAGTATGACGCCCCAGCAGATGGCGAAGGTCATCGCCGCAGGGCGAGGTGCAGGGGTGCGCCTTGTGCTGGACAATCTGCAAAGCGGCGACGGCGGGCACGGCTTGGCCGAGGCCCTTGGCGCACGTCGCGTCATCCTGTCCAACTTTCCGGGCGGCTTTGCAAACACCCCAACGTGGGGGGCCACCATGCGCGACAACGTCCGCAGGCTCCTTGAAGCCGCACCCGCCATGACTAATGCAGAGGACGCACAATGACGGCCCCCATCATCCGCATGGACAATGTCAGCGCGGCCTATGGCCGCCACGTCGCCATGCACGGCGTTAGCCTCACAGTCCAGCGCGGCGACTTTTTAGGCATCATCGGCCCCAACGGCGCGGGCAAAACCACCATGCTCACCGTCACCAACGGCATGGGACGCATTGCAGGCGGGCGGGTTGAGGTCTTTGGCACCGAGGTCACGCCGCGTTCGGCGCGCCTTCTGCGCAAGCGCATCGGCTACGTGGCCCAGCGGCAGGACATCGATCCACTGCTTCCCATCAGCGTGCGCGAGTCCGTGGTCAGCGGAAGCTTTGGCCGCATTGGCCTGTTTCGGCGCGTCCCGCATTCCGTCGTGGAATACGCCGAGGAACTCCTCGACATGGTGGGCATCGGCGCGCTGGCGCAGCGCCCCCTTGGACACCTCTCCGGCGGCGAGCAGCAACGGGCGGCCATTGCCCGCGCCCTTGTCCAGCGCCCGGACCTGCTGCTTCTCGACGAACCCACCGCCGCGCTCGACTGGCAGGCCCAGCGCGAAATTCTGGAACTGGTCCGCACCATCCACACCCGCTTCGGCCTTACCAGCCTCATCGTCACCCATGACCTCAACAGCCTGCCCGACGTCACCAACCGTATCGCCTTCATGAAGGACGGACGCATGGTCTGGCAGGGCACCCCGCGCGGCGCACTGGATGAAGCGCGCCTGAGCGAACTCTACGGCACCCCTGTCAAGGTCGCCACTGTCAACGGAGCGCCCCATGTCTGTCACTAATACCGCAGCGCCGCACCTGTAGGGAGGACGCCACAGTGGACGCATCCATACTGTTCTATCCCTTCATGCAAAAGGCTCTGCTGGCTGGCTTGCTGGCCGGGATATCCTGTTCCGTGGTTGGTGTGGTGGTGGTCACCATGCGCATCACCGCCATTGGCACCTGCATGGCGCATGCGGCCTTTGCCGGAGCCCTGCTTGGGCTTGTGACGGGTGTAGACATGCAGGTCTGCGCCTTTGTGTTCAGCCTTGGCGCGGCAGCCATCATCGGCCCCCTGTCGGACCGGGCGGACTTTGCGCCGGAGACGGTGGTGGGCATCGTGTTCTCGGCCATGCTGGGGCTGGCGTTTCTCTTCATTGGCCTGCTTCCCGGTCCGCGCTCCGCCGCGCTGAACCTCTTTTGGGGCAGCATCCTCACAGTGGGCGAGCGCGACCTTGTCGTCATGGCTGTGGTGGCCGTGCTTCTGCTGGCCGGACTGCTCGCCTTCTCCAAGGAGATTCTGGCAACACTGTGCCACCGCAGCATCGCCCTTGCCGCCGGGGTCCCCGCTACCGCCATCTACTACGCCCTGCTTTTCGCCACAGGGGCTACGGTGACGGCGTCGCTCAAAAGCATTGGGGGGTTGCTCATCTTCAGCCTCATCATCAACCCAGCGGCGGCGGCCTATCAACTGTCCTACACCCTGCGCCATATCTTCTGCCTTGCGGCGGTGTTTGGCGTGGTGTCGTGCTGGGGCGGACTGGTGCTTTCCGCCATGTTCGACGTGCCGTCCGGAGCGGTCATCGTCATGCTGTCCACACTCATTTTTATTGTCTGCACGGCGCTGTCTCCCAAACGGCGCGGCCTCTCCCGGCGCGAACGCCGCTCCCTCACCTTTTCCCGGCAGGTGGACGCCACCACCAGCGAGCTTACAAGGAGAAAAACCAATGTATGACGCAAAGGCTGCCTTTTTCGACAATCAAGTTACCGCGCCGTGGGCCTCGGGCGAATACGGCGACAAAGAACAGCCCAAGCTGGACCGCCTGCTGGCGCACCTTGGCGACATCACCGGCGCGCACATCCTAGAACCGGGCTGCGGCACCGGCCGCCTGACGCGCCACCTTGCCCAGATGGTTGGGCCACAGGGCCGCCTTGTGGCCATGGACGTCAGCCCCGGCATGGTGCGCGCGGCGCAAAAACGCCTTGCCGACACGCCAAACGCCATGGTCTGCACCGCCGCCGTAGAGGATATGCCCCTTGAGAGCGACGCCTTTGACATTGTGCTGTGCCATCAAGTGTTTCCGCACATTGACGACAAGCCCGGCGCGCTGCGCCGCATGACCTCCGCCCTGAGGCCGGGGCGGCTGTTCATCATCAGCCATTTCATCAACTCCGCCACCATCAACGACCACCACCGCAAGGCAGGGTCCGCCGTGGCTGACGACAGCATGCCCCCGCTTGCCGATATTCGCGCCATGCTCGACGACGTGGACTGCGCCATTGAGGCCTTTCACGACGACGAACTTGGCTATTTGCTCACGGCGCGCCTTCGCGCCGAGTAGCCAGCTGCGCGCCGCCACACCGCCAGAGTCCTCCGCCTATCCTGTGTGAACACCGGCGGCGCACCAGTGAAAAACGCCCCCGCATGGCATGCCATGCGGGGGCGTAATGGTACGGGGCATAAGGGGGACCAGTTACATCCGAAACTGCCCGTTCTCGTAAATCACGCGGGTTTCACCGCCGCGCAGGTGCGCGGTGACGGTCTTGGCCTCCGTGTTCACAAGGTCCCAGTGCAGGGCCGAGGAATTAAAGCCCAGTTCGTCCTTGAGCAGTGTGGACAACTCCGACTGCTGCCCGGCATACGTTCCGGGATAGGACGCGCCAAGGGCAAGGTGGCAGTTGCCGTGCGTGCCGCCATAGTTTTCATCAAACAGCGTGGTGGCCATAAAGCGGTCAATGGGCGAAAAACGCGAATCCGTCAGTGAAAATTCGCCAATGCGGCTTGCTCCGGGGTCCATGGCCACCTGCTTGCGCAGGAATTCGCCGCCCTGTTCCGCCTCGGCGTCCACCACTCTGCCGTCCTTGAATTCCAGCCGCACGCCGCGCACATAGTTGCCACTACGAAACGACGGCTGGTCCGCGTAATACACGCCCTGCGTGCCCCGCCAATCCGGCGATACATAAATCTCAAAGCTGGGGATATTGTGCCCCGTTACGCCAAGCCAGCGGCGGAGTTCGCCAAGGCGCACCGTCAGGTCCACATGCTCCGACTCCACGCGGAAGCTTTCGGCCCCAAGCCCGTCCAGCCATGCGCGCAGCTCCTTAACACGGGCGTGCACGCCGCGCCACTCGGCAACCGGATCCGCCTTGTTCAAGTAGCAGGCACGGGCAATCTCGCGGGCGTAGTCATCTACGCTCATACCTGCGCTTTTGGCGAGGGCTTCGGTGGGCCACATGCACAGGGTCCAGCCAAACAGTCCCGCCTGTTCGCGCTCCTCAAGCACATCACGCAGGGGCTTGCGTCCACGGGCGGCGGTACTCAAATTCTCAGGGTCCACATCGGCCAGATGCGTTAGTGACTGCGGGGCCAGCAGATACACCGACCCATCCAGCGCGCGGGTAAGTTCCATCTCGCCCGGCAACTGGTGCTCCAACTGCGCCCGGCTGGCCGAGGAGTAAAACGTCTTTTCCATGGTGGATGTCGGCTTCATGCGCTGGGCCACGTGCACGCCGCGCTCATGCAGGCTGGCATACACGGCCTCTGCCAGCGAAAGCGCAGGCATGTCCCACCATACGGCCACGGTGTTCCCGGCGCGCAGCGGCTCCGCGCGCGAAACATCGAGAGCCCAGAGCAAAACCTCAGCGTACTTTTCAATCTCCGTCTGTGTCAGCATGTGGCGAATCTCCAATTGTGCTCAAAAGAAAAACGGGATGCGTGCGGCACATCCCGTTTGGTTTCCGTTATATAAGACGCCTTGTTACGTCGATAAATCCCGAACCAGACCAATCAGATGTTCCGAGGCAATGATACTCATTTTTGGCGAATCAATGAAGTCCGGATACTGGTTGGATATCTTGCGCGACCACAGCACGGACGCCGCGCTGGCGTCGGCGTGCGTCAGCGGAACGTTGGCCTGCACCTTGCTCACCAACATACGCGACGCGATTTTTGGACCGCTGTTGGACACCAGATTCACATAATTCGTTGGCACACCCATAGTCGTCTCCGTCATTCATCAAAAAAAGCACATCCTCTCGCCATGAGGTCTCTCCCACCGCCATCAGCAGAAAAACCGCTCAGCGCAAGGCAAACCATCCATACTGCCTCAACAGTAGCACAGAGGAATGGCAGTTTCCAACGGCGATTCTACAAGATGGATTCACAGCTCACAAAGGCAAAATCCCCGCGAGAAAACAATAAAACTATGCCACTTCAGGCACTTCCTTCGACTTCACAGCCACAAGAGCGTTGCCCGAATCCCCAAAAAGCAAACGACTCAACCAGCCAATTTTCTTTGTAGAATTCGGATAAACGTACTTCGCCCAAAAGGCAAAGAAGGAGCCTGTACACTCGCTTGTATCAATATCAAATGTGTTGTCCGAGGCATCCTTCACAACACTAAATCCTTGGGATGTAACAAGATTTATTATCTGAGCCCGAGTAAACCTCGTCTGAACAGAGACATACAGATGATCAAGGATGCCTGAAACCATATCAGGATTCACACGGCACCCTAACAAAGCCCTGCGAACAGATGTCATGGGCAAAAAACGAAAAAGCGGGCGCAAGCCCTCGCTCACCATGCTCAGTAGCCCCCCCCGCCCATACGCCGCGATGAGCAGGGTTCCGCCTGGCTTCAACGCATTGTACAGATTATCAAGAGCGAAGTCTTTATCCGGTAAATGCTGGAACACACCCCGGTGGTGAATTGTGTCAAATTCATTCTGCGGCAAGCGTTGGGTGCAAAGATCAAGAGTTTCAAACTTACACTCTTGCACCTCGCCATATACATCCTGGAAATTTGCTTGAGCGCTTTCTATATTCTTTTGGGAGATGTCAATAACGACCATACGCCGAGGT
Source organism: Desulfobaculum senezii (assembly GCF_054657395.1). Lineage (NCBI taxonomy): Bacteria > Pseudomonadati > Thermodesulfobacteriota > Desulfovibrionia > Desulfovibrionales > Desulfovibrionaceae > Desulfobaculum > Desulfobaculum senezii. The sequence continues at coordinate 232,659 of NZ_BAAHYU010000004.1, forward strand.
CTATAGCTCATCAACTGAATGGCCTGTGCGCCCATACCACCACATCCAGCCTCAAGTACCACCCGTCCTTCTATGCACTGGGGTGAAATACCCCAAGCGGCATGCAAAGGCACAGAGACATCTGTTTTCACACTATCCGAATGAAGAGGATGCAATTCGCTGTAAAACTCAGTCTCCATATATCCCCCCGGGAAGACAGAAGAATAACCCCAGCACCGAGGATACCGCCAGCAACAATGACTGCGCACCCAAGGCTTAACCAACACTGGGCGACGGAAAATAGAGGCCACCAATCAAAGTAGATCACGAATAATACGAAGATTAATTCTATACCATACTTTCGCTCACTCAAACAACTCAGCGGCGCAACCAACACCCACATTTCATAACGCTTGGCATTACATTCCCTGCTGACCTAACTGATGCCCCATCGCCAACAGGGCGTAACATCTGATAGAGTCGTTCTGCATCCGTCCGCACAAACACTGGGCGCACACCGCCCCGACCATTTCAGGAGGCCTGCATGCCGCATCCGCCCCGGCGCGTCTTTCGCCGCCCTTTCTGCCGCGTTTGGCGCGCGTGGGCTGTTCTTCTGTTTGGCGCCATGTTTTTCGCTGTCGCCTGTTCAGACGCGCCGCCGACGCTTACGCCCCTCGGGACAAATGCGACCATCCTTGCCTTTGGCGACAGCCTCACCGCAGGGGTCGGCGCCGGAGGCTTTGGGTCCCTTGACCGGGAGAAGAGCTACCCGGCTCGTCTTGCGGCGCGTATCCCCCAGCGGGTGGAGGTCGCCGCTGTCCCCGGCGAGGTTACGGCAAGGGGCCTTGCGCGGCTGCCGCAGGTTCTACAGCGGTTCTCACCGGACCTTGTCCTGCTCTGCCACGGCGGCAACGACCTCATCCGCCGCTTCCCCATGGAACAAACCGCCGCCAACCTCCGCGCTATGGTCACGCTGTGCCGCGACGCCGGAGCACAAGTCGTCCTTATTGCGGTGCCGCGCCCCGGCATCCTTCTGAGCCCGCCATCGTTCTATGAGGACATCGCGCGCGAATATCGCCTGCCTCTTGAGGAAAAAACGCTGTCCACCATTCTTTCGGACGCGGACCTCAAATCCGATCCATTTCACCCAAACGCCAAGGGATACGCCCTGCTCGCCACACGCGTTGAAGCGCTGCTGCGCGAAGCAGGCGCCTTGCCACCTCAGCAAAAACAGGAAGAATAGAGCAAAGAGAGAAGACTCGCCCGTGATGCGCGCTGTTCTCGGCAACCTCTTCTTTCCTTGATGGAAGAAGGCTTTTTTCCCATACTGCACGTATGAAGATGACCTCGCAACACACCCCCACGCTGTGCTTTTTGGGCCATATCCTGCGCAAAATACGTCACGCCGCACTCCTCATGCTTTTTGCGGCGGCTCTCGCATCCCCCCACGTCACCCACGCCCAATCCCTTGTCGTCGCTACAGCCTACGACATGGTCCCCTTCTCGTTCATACAGCGCGACAGCATCGCCGGATACGATATTGACCTCTGGAAGGCCATCGCCAAAGAAGCCGGACTCTCCTTCCAATTTTTGCCACAAGACTTCTCGGCTATCATACCCGCGCTCAAACGAAGAACAGCGCACGTTGGCATTGCCAGCATAACCCGGCCACACACAATTCCGAAGGACCTTGAATTTTCCACGCCGTACTACGAAAGCGGCCTGCGCCTGCTCGTGCGCACGGGCGAAACAACCATCGCCGGCCCAGACGACCTCAAGGGGCGCACCATCGCCTGTAAGCTGGGGACCACAAGCGTCACCTATGCCTACCGCAACCTCCCCGCAACCATGGTCAGCCTCTTCCGGGAAATCGAGGACGCCTTCCAAGCCCTCCTCTTCCAGCAAGTGGACGCCGTACTCTTTGACGCGCCCATCATGGAACACTACGCCCTGCAGGAAGGCAAAGGACGCGTCAAAGTGGTCGGCCCCCTCCTCAATCCCCAACACTACGCCATCGCCATGCGCAAAGACCTCGGCCTTAAACCCACCATCGACGCCGCCCTCGAAACACTCCGGAAAAACGGCACCCTGCGGCGCATCCACACGACGTGGTTCGGCGAAAACCCCATCGCCCCATAAACCCACAACTCCCCACACACCCGCTCACGACCTGACGCAACACGCGCCCAAAGCGCCCCCCCTCACGTCTCCAACACCAACAAAAAACGGCCAGCCCCTTTCGGGACTGGCCGTATGTGTTTTCATATACTGCCGTGCTTACATTTTAGGGGACCACAACGCCCCAAGCCGTTTGGACGCACACGCCTCATACCCACGCAAGTGGCTTCGGGCATCGCGAGACAGCGGCTTAAACATGGCTTTAATGCGGCGGCGCATGGTGTGGAACGCGTTATCCTTATCCGGCGCAGAGGCTATGCGCCCCTTGTCTCGCCATACGTCAAACTCGGCATGAATGGCCTGAATGTCGCGCGCAATGAGTGCATCAACCAATGGCAACATTGCTGGCGTACTCTTTAATTCAGGAGCAAGATACTCATCCCGGAACCACTCCGGCTGCAGCCCATCAAAAATCTCCAGACTAATGTCGATGCACCGCTCACGCCAGTGCGCATCATCCCCCACAAGACGGGGAGCAATTTTCTTAATGTCGCGAAAGTAGTTTTCCATCAGGTACTTGATAAGCGGCTTAATGGTTTCTGCCTCCACCAAAATACGCTTCACTTCGCAAAAATGAGCAAGCTGATGCTCAACTTCCCGCGAAAGCTCATTTCCCGGGGACTTATGGTCCTGCCGAAAATAGTAGAAAAAACTCCCGCACTGGGAAAACTCACCAACCTGTGTCAGCGCTTCGTACATGCTGCACACGTCTTGCCCCAACTGAAAAGGAAGGTGTCGCAGTTCAATCTTGCGTATGAACTCCGTTCGAAACACCCAGCGCCACAGAACCTTACATTTCCAGTACGAGGGGTTGGCAAAAGTCGTTTTTGAAATGGGAGAATTATAAAAATACCGACGGGTATTAAATGTTTTGTCAGAAAAAACAACAGCGTTGCCGCAAACCATATCAACACCATCACGGTAGGCCACCCCAAGCATATCCTCAGCAGCGCGTTCATGGAGAAAATCATCAGCGTCGAGCCATGTCACAAATTCCCCGCGAGCCTCACGTTGTCCCACTTCACGCGTAGGGCCTGCCCCCTTATTCTCCTGATGCACCACCCGCACCCGATCATCGCTGGCCGCGTAGGCATCCGCAATCTGCGGAGACGCATCCGATGAACCGTCATTAACGATAATCACTTCGATATCCGGCTCAGTTTGCGCCAAACACGATTCGACGGCGACGGGGAGCCATTTTTCCATATTATATGTCGGGATAACGATGCTGAGCTTGGGGGACACGGGATACTCCTTGTACTATGACTTCCGCGCAACACGCCGCGGACTTCGCTCTCTTGGGGAAAGGTTCCATACCAAAAGCCCTAACCGTTCACAATCGCCATCCCCATCTCCCGCCAACAAAAAACGGCCAGCCCCTTTCGGGGCTGGCCGTGTGTGTTTCTTTCTGGCTCTGGCGTGGTCTAGTCGTGGCCGACGACCTTGCCGAGGAAGTCTCGCAGGCGTTCGTTCTGCGGGTTGGCGAAGAATTCGTGGGGTTCGTTTTCTTCCTGAATCTGGCCTTGGTCGAAGAAGATGACGCGGTCGGCCACTTCTTTGGCGAAGCCCATTTCGTGGGTGACAACGACCATGGTCATGCCTTCCTGCGCCAGCTTCTTCATAACTTCCAGCACTTCGCCGACCAGTTCGGGGTCGAGGGCGGAGGTGGGTTCGTCGAAGAGGAGGACCTTGGGCTGCAGGGCCAGCGAACGGGCGATGGCAACGCGCTGCTTCTGGCCGCCGGAAAGCTGGTCCGGGTAGGCGTGGGCCTTTTTCTTGAGGCCAACCTTGTCCAGCAGTTTCATGCCGAGAGTCACGGCGTCAGCCTTGGAAGTCTGGCGGACCTTGATGGGGCCGAGGGTGACATTTTCCAACACGGTCATGTGCGGGAACAGGTTGAACTGCTGGAAGACCATGGAGGCCTCGGAGCGGACGTAGTTGATGTCCGTTGCCGGGTCCATGATGTCAAAGCCGTCCACCTCAATGGTGCCGGAGGTCGGCTCTTCCAGTTTATTGATACAGCGCAGCACCGTGGACTTGCCGGAACCGGACGGGCCGATGATGACGACCACTTCGCCGGAATCAACGTGCAGGTCGATGCCTTTGATGACTTCAAAGTCCCCGAAGGACTTCCGCAAATTTTTAATCTTGATCATATATTCTTTCCCCCAATCGCCTATCGGTAGGCGAGGCGTTTTTCAACAATACGCAGAACACGGGCGATCGTCAGGGTCATTGCCAAATACACAAGGCCAACAGTCAGGTACACCTCAAAGGCGCGGAAGTTCACAGCCGTAATCTCCTGACCGGTCCGCATCAGTTCGGACACGCCGATGACCATAAGCAGCGAGGTATCCTTCAGGCTGATGATGAACTGGTTGCCCAGCGGCGGAATCATGCGCTTAAAGGCCTGCGGCCAAATGATGTAGCGCATGGTCTGTCCGCGCGTGAGGCCGATGGAGCGGCCTGCTTCAAACTGGCCGGAGTCGATGGACTGCACGGCGCCGCGGACGATTTCCGCGATGTACGCGCCGGAGTTGATGGCAATGACGATGACGCCCGCAACAACGGGGGGGATGCGCATACCGACGGCCATAGGCAGGCCAAAGTACAGAAACATGGCCTGTACGAGCATAGGCGTGCCGCGAATGATTTCTATATAGAACCCTGCGAGCTTGCGCAGAGGGGAACTCTTGGAAATCTTCATGAGGCCGAAGAAGACACCAATAACGAAGCCGAAGAACAGGCCTCCGAGCGTCAGGATAATTGTCAGGTGCACGCCGCGCATAAGCTGCGGAAGGGTTGTGACCATGACGGAGGGATCGAAATTAAAAGCCATATAGCACCACTTTTTGCGTTTTTCAAAAAATACCGGGGGCAGTGTGAACCGCCCCCGATATCAATGTTTCAAAAGGGAAGTGGGGGACTAGCGAGGCTCGGAGCCGAACCACTTCACGTACAGATCGCGGTAGGCGCCCCTTTCCTTGAGGGAAGCCAGGGCGGCGTTGACCTTCTTCACGAGGGCGCTGCCCTTGGGGAAGCCCATGCCGTAGGCCTGACCGTGGTACAGGGGACCAACGACCTTAACCTGACCGTGACCAGCCTTGCGGATGAAGTCGCCAACGACGGGGGAGTCGAAGATGACGGCGTCTGCGCCGCCGGACATCAGCTCCATGAACATGGCGTCGTTGTTGGGGAAGAGTTTGACGTCCTCGGCGCCGGAGCGCTCCTTGGCGAGGTCGGCGCTGGTGGTACCCAGCTTGGTGGCGACCACTTTGCCCTTGAGGTCTTCAATCTTCTGGACGTCGTTGTTGTCCTTGCGGACGAGGATAACGAGGCCGGAATTGTAGTAGCCATCGGAGAAGTCGATGACCTTGGCGCGCTCGGGCTTGATGGTTATGCCGGCGATGCCCACATCAAGCTGGCCCGTCTGCAGGCCGGGGATGATGCCATTGAAATCCATGGGCTGAAGGTCGTACTCCACGCCGATTTCCTTGGCGATGGCGTCCCAGAGTTCCACGTCGAATCCGGTATGCTTACCCGTTTCGGGGTCCTTGAACTCAAAGGGAGGGAAATTGGTGTCCGTTCCGATTACAAGCTTGTCACCAGCAAAGGAGACAGAGCCCATGACGAAAACGAGAGCCATGGCACAAAGAGTGACCAGTACGCGTTTCATGCTTCCTCCGTATGTATGGAATCCGAGGTTATCCAACCAAGGTGGAGAACCGTGTGGCACTACGCCCGGGACCGACGGGATGTCCGTATGCGGTCCGCCTCAAAATGACCTGCCTTACATGCAATAAAACACGGACTGAGGCAAGGGAATTTTTGTCAATTTTGGAGAATTGGGGTCTTTTTTTTCAAAATACCCACTTTGTGAGGTCCTGTTCCAATCTTGGCAAATGCTTTCCAAAATGCGGCCAAAACTGCCCCGGACGTAGCACAAAACACAGGCTCGTGCCGCACGAACACCGCCCTTCTCAGTTCAGGACAGTCACCGACGGCAAGGCCCCAGCATTTGCCCGCCATGGCTCACTTTTCCCCTCAAAAAGACGCAATTTCGCCACGAGGAGCGCACATGTACAATCCGCAGGCCGCAGCGCCGGGTACAATTCGCCAGACGCGCCATTTCCGCCAAATTTCACGGCAAAAGTGCCCCGAAAGGCTTTGTGGCCGCCATCCGCATCCATATGCTCGAATCAGGCACCACAACACACAGACAGAGCCCCCCCCACCCCAATTTTGCGCAAAATCGAGAAAACAGCAGGCGCTGTATTTTCGGGTTGGAAAGTATGGCGCCCTTCTTGTGACAAAAGGCCCAATACACAAAAATGTTAAAAACAGCCTTGTCGGCAGCATGGAGAACAGCTCTCTGGGGCTGAGGGCGCCGAAACGCGACCTCGGGCCAGTCAGAGGACCGGTGTGAAGCCCCCGGGTATCGCAGAGAGCGCTGTCTCCCCCCTTCTGGGAGGGCGCTGCGAATTGGGCAAAAAGAAAGCCGGTCTCAGTAAAGCCTGAAACCGGCGAATATTTTTTGATGGTGGCCCCGGCAGGAGTCGAACCTGCGGCCTACCGCTTAGGAGGCGGTCGCTCTATCCAGCTGAGCTACGGGGCCATATGGCTAGCGGGTGAAAGGAAATTCAACCGCTGAGGGCGTTTGAACTAACCGACTTACGCGAGGAACGCAAGTCCTTTTCGCCCCTGTGCGGCATTTCGGGACGAGGAAGGCGGTGAAAAGCGCCGCCCACACGGCAGAGTACGTCCCGCCCCGCCGTATGGCAAAAAAGACGCAGGCGCGGCAAGCCTTCGCCGCCGCGCCCGCGCTATTACAATATCATTATATAAAGGCGCATCCAGAAGGCGCTAGGCGCTCCGGCGCTCAAGGCGTGCCCAGCCGGAGCTTTGCAGCTTGGCGCCGCTGGCGGCAAGCACCATGCACTCGCGACCGGGAAGGCTCTCGATGCTCCGCACGCCGTGCTTCGCATCCATAACAAACGCGGCGGTCGCCAAGGCGTCGGCCTCCATGACGGTACGGCCCACAACGCTGACGCTCACGGACTGCACCGGCGAGATGCCCGTTGCCGGGTTCACCACATGGTGCAGGGTTCCCTTTGCGTCAAAGGGCTGCTCATAGCCGCCGGAGGTCGCCACGGCGCAGTCGCGCAGATTCAGCACGGCGGGATAGCGCCCCTGCCCTGCCGGGTCTTCAATGGCCACGGTCCACGTTTTGTCGCCGCCGACGCGGATGTCGCCGCCTGCGTTGACCATATAGGAACCAACGCCGGCACCGGCCAGCGCTTCGGCGGCGCGGTCCACGATGTAGCCCTTGCCGATGCCGTCCAGCGTGGCCTGCATGCCCTCACGGGCAAAGCGGATATCCCGTCCGGTGCATTCCAGCGCGTTGGCGTCCACAAGGCGCAGCACCTCGGCAAGTTCCGAGCGCGGAATGTCGCCTGCGCTGACGGCCTTGCCCTGCTCGCGCAGGTAATCCACAACGGGGAGCACCGTAGGGTCAAAGGCCCCGCCGGTAAGCGTGGCCATATCGCGGGCACCGCGCACCACGGCCACCATGTCCGGATGCGCTCCGGTAATGCGGCCTGCGGCGTTGAGGTGCGAGGCCTCGGTCCCTGCGGCGTGGCGGTCCAGCACCGTGCACAGAAGCTTGATGGCGGCGTACGCCTCACCAATGCCCTGCTCCGCGCGGTGTTTGGAGTCGTCCACAACCGTGATGGTCACAAAGGTGCCCATCAGGAACTGCGTGCTGACGACCTTGTGCCTGCCCCCCTCGCGGGTGGCAGAGCTAAAGCCGATGTCGGCCAGTGCACGGGTGGGAGCCGCAAGGGCTCCCAGTCCGACAACAGCGCCAAGGCGCATGAACGCCCGTCTGGTCACTGCCTTCATATCCATGATGCTAGTCCTCCGCGTCCAGAGGCTTCACGTCCGGGTCGGCGGCGTATTCCGCGCCAGCCTCGCCGTCGTAACAGGTCAGGCCGCAGCGCAGGCAGCGCGAGGCTTCCTTGCGCGCCAGAGAGGGATCCAGCGGCTGGCTAACCTCTTCCTTAAAGGTCGTGCGGCGCTCGGCCACAGGAATCTCCTGCACGGCCACGCGGGGGATGGTGTACTTGACCTTCATGCCCTTGAGGATGGTCTCGGGAATCACTCGAAGCTGTTGGTCCTCGGGCTTTTTCGCCTCGCCTTCCGTCAGGAGCATATGGATGGAGCGTGCGGCGGTGCGGCCATCGGCAACGGCCTCAACCACAGTCGCGCGCCCGGAGTAGACCTCGCCGCCAACAAACACGTTGGAGACAGACGTCTGAAGCGTCACCTTGTCTGCGTCGATGGTGCCCTTCTTGGTCACGGCGAATTCGGACTCGCCGTCCTCGCCCACAAAGGGCGTCATGTCGGGCACACGGTCCACGCAGTTGATGACAAGGTCGCAGTCCACGACGGCCTCGGTGCCCTCGACGGGCGCCGGGGTCCCAGTAGCCTTCTTGGGGTCCTTGTACTCGGTGGCGATATATTCCACGCTGATGACGCCGCCGTCAGCGGACTTCACCGCGGTGGGCTTCGTCTTGTAGAGGATTTCCGCACCGATTTCCTCGGCGCGCTCCACTTCCAGCTTGTTGGCGGACATCTTGCGCTTGATGTGCTGGGACAACACAACGATGCGGGCGGCGTTCAGGCGGCCTGCGCTGCGCGCCACGTCCATGGCGGTGTTGGTGTCGCCGATGATGACAAGACGCTTGCCGGCGAGGTCCACCGTCTCGTGCTTCAGGCTGGTGAGGAAGCTGACGCCATCCACCACGCCGGGCGCGGTGTCGCCGGGGATGCCCAACTGCGGCGTCTTCCATGCGCCTGTTGCCACGAAGATGGCCTCAAAGCCTTCGTCATTCAGGGTCGTGATGGTAAAGTCCTTGCCGAACTCCAGTCCGGTGCGGGGCGTAACGCCCAGCTCAAGGATGCCCTGCACGTCCCAGTCCGCCACGCGGTGGGGCACGCGGTATTCGGGGATGGCATGGCGCACCATGCCGCCAAGGGACTCGCGGCGGTCAAAGACATGCACCTCGTACCCAACGCGGCGCAGGTAGAACGCGCAGCTCATACCCGCCGCGCCGCCGCCGATGATGGCGACCTTGCGGCCGTTAGACGGATTGCACTGCATGGGCACGCGTCCGCCGGAGGCCATCTCCCAGTCGGAGACGTAGCGTTCAAGGGAATTGATGGCGATGCCTTCGTCCACGATCTGGCGGCGGCAAATGGTTTCGCAGCCGTGCGGACAAATGCGGCCCACAACGGACGGCAGCGGCAAACGCTCCTTGAGCGTCAGAAGCGCGCTGCCCATATCGCCGGCCTTGATCTGCTGGATCATGGTGCGCACGTCCAGCTGGGCCGGGCATTTCTGCATGCACGGGGCAAGGCAGTCGTCCAGCTTGTTCAGATGCAGCAGGTCAGAGGAGAGGCCCTTGATGCGGATGGCGCCCGTGGGGCACACCTCGGCGCACTTGCCGCAGGAGCGGCACAGCGCCTCGTTGACCACGGGCAGGCCTTCCTCGGACAGCTCAATGGCGCCAAAGCCGCAGGCCTTCACGCAGGAGCCTTTGCCAAGGCAGGCAAGGCCGCACATCTTGTCGCCGCCGTAAAGCATGGACATGGCGCGGCAGTCCTCAACGCCGGAGTAGTCATAAATCTGCTTGGCGCGTTCACCGCCGGTGCAGATGAGGGATGCGACCTTAGGCTCCTTGAAGCTCACGGACATGCCCATGACGGACGCAACCGACGTAGCGATGTCCATGCCGCCGGCCACGCAGACCTCCGGCGGCGCTTCGCCGGCCACCACTGCGGCGGCGGCCGCGCTGCAACCGGGGTAGCCGCAGCCACCGCAGTTTGCGCCGGGGAAGCAGTTTTCCACCGCCGCGACGCGCGGGTCCTCCTTCACATGCAGCACCTTGGAGGCCACTGCCAAAACGGAGGCCGCGGCAAAACCGAGGCCCGAAAGCAAGAATATCGAAGTGCTTACCATTTCGTCACCTTATTGATATTCTGCCGGATTCCCCGTGGGTCCACTGCTATGCGCCGATGCTGTGCACGGCGACATAGGCAACGGCGGCGTCGGCGGCCAAAACGCCAAGAGCAGGCAAAGCCAGCTTGGCGTGGCGCACCACACAGCCACCGGGAAAGGCGCCGCCCGTGGCACTGCGGCGGATGAGCACACCGCCAAAGTGCACGCCACCTGCCACCAGCAGGATGAACAGCATCCCGTGCAGCACGGAGCCAACGGCAAGGCCAAGACCCATGAGTATGAAAACGACAGTATTCAGCATTGCGGATATTCCTTTGTATTCCTTTTGGTTATTCAGCGCGGCCTACGCGGCCATGCCCTGAAACGCAAAGAACGCCAGGGACATCAGGCCGGCCATGACCAGCGCGATGGGGACGCCGCGGAATACATGAGGAACGGGGGCCATGTCCAGTCTTTCACGAATGGAAGACAGGATCACCAAAGCAATCGTAAATCCGATGCCAGACGCCAGTGCAAACACTACAGAAGTTAAGAAATCAAACTCCTTACGCTGCACCATAATGGCGACACCAAGCACCGCGCAGTTGGTAGTGATGAGTGGAAGAAAAAGACCCAGCGACTTGTAAAGTGGCGGAATCACTTTCTTCAAAAACATTTCCACAAATTGCACAAGCGAGGCGATAATAAGGATGAACGCGATGGTTTGCAGATACTCCAGCCCGTTTGGCACCAGAGCGTACACATGGATGGGCCATGTGATGGCTGTAGCCATGACCAGAACGAACATAACCGCCCCGCCCATGCCAAGGGCCACGTCGATGCTCTTGGACGTTCCCATAAACGGGCACGCGCCAAGGTACTGCACCAGCACGATGTTATTGATGAAGATGGCCGAGATAATCAGCAGAAAGTAGTCCATTGCACCTCTCCCCTAGTCCATCTTGCACGCGCCGCAGGAGCCGCAGCCATCGCCGCACCCGGTGATGGGCTTCGGCGCGGGCAGCTTGTTCTTCTTGGCGTGCCAGACGTTGAAGGCGTTCATCCCGGCAAGGATGAGGCCCAGACAGATGAACGCTCCGGGAGCCTTCACCATAATGGCGAACGGCTCGAAGCTCTCCCACATGACAGGTGCGCCAAACACCGTGCCGCTGCCAAACAGCTCGCGCACGGTGCCGAGGAAGGTCAGGGACAGCGTAAAGCCAATGCCCATGCCCAGTGCGTCCATGATGGAGTACCACACGCTGTTTTTGGAGGCGAAAGCCTCAGCGCGGCCCAGAATCAGGCAGTTTACGACAATGAGCGGCACAAAGATGCCCAGCTGCTGGTACAGCGGATACGTGTACGCCTGCATGAGCAGCTCCACCGTCACAACCAGCGAGGCCGCAATAACGATAAAGCACGCGATGCGGACCTTGGTGGGGATGACGTTGCGCAACAGCGAAATGATGATGTTGGACATCGTCAGCACGAACACAACGGCAAGGCCCATGCCGAGGCCGTTCTCCGCGGACGAGGTTACCGCCAGCGTCGGGCACAGGCCGAGCAGCACACGAAACGGCGGCAGCTCCGCCCACAGTCCCTTGACGAATTCCTTCATGCTTCGGTTCATGACTGGCCTCCACTCTGCTGCAGGGCGGTAATCATCTCATCCTTATGGGCGGTATACAGGGCCACGGCCTTCTTCACCGCGTCCACAGTTCCCTTGGAGGAGAACGTCGCGCCGGAGACGCCGTCGATGTCGGAGCCAAGGTCGAGGTTCGAGGGCGCATGCGCGCGGAACTGGCCGGTAAAGCTCGGCTCGGTCACGCGGGTGCCAAGGCCGGGAGTTTCGGTCTGGGTGGTGATGCCAATGCCAAGGAGCGTATCCTCGGCAATGTCAAAGCCCACCATCACACCGATGTCGCCGGAATAGCCCGGAGCCGCCGATTCAAGGGCAACGCCGGTCAGCTCGCCTTCACGCACAACCGGAAAGACGACCACCTCGCCCACATCCGGGGCGGTAATGGTCACACGTTCCACGATAGGGTCGTTCTCGTGCGGGCCAACCACGTGCATCAGGGCCGGGCCCTGCACATAGGTCAGCACCTGCTCTTCAATCTTGTCGCGCGTTGCGGCCTTGAGGGTGGCCAGCGAAAAGCCGGACACGCCGCAGATGAGCGACAGGACGAGTATCATGCTCAGTATCTCTTTCATGATGCCTCTAGCCTCCGAAAGGTTTGGGACGAACGCGGTCCAGCAGCGGGCTGAGCAGGTTCGCCAGCAGGATGGCGAAGGGCACGCCGTCCGGATAGACGCCGTACTCGCGGATGACCATGACCAGCGCGCCGCCAATGAAGCCATACAGCAACTGGGGCACGCGCCCTGCCGGGCTGGACGCATGGTCCGTAGCGAGGAAGAACGCGCCAAAGACCACACTGCCCGTCAACACGTGGAACAGCGGGCCGGCGGCCATATCCGGGTGCACCATATGAAAGACCTGCGCCATGGCCATAACGCCCACGATGAAGGCGGCGGGAATGTGCCAGCGGATGACGCCGCGCCACAGCAGGAATGCGCCGCCGATAGCCAGCGCCAGCACCTGCGATGCGCCAAGGGCGCCAAGGGCGTTGCCAAAGAGGAAGTCCGTCAGGTTGTACTGGTACTGCACGGCATCAAGGCCGAAGTACTTCAGCTGCGCCAACGGCTCATTGAGCACGCTCATGGGCATGGTCATGTCGATGTCCATAAACGCGGGCCACGACACGCGGCACATTGCCCAGGCCACAAGGGGGGCGCACAGCGGGTTCACGCCGTAGCCGCCAAACACTGCACGGCCAAGGGCCACAGTCATGGCCGCGCCAGCGGCAACCAGCCACCACGGCGCGCCGGCAGGCAACAAAAAGGCGAACAGCACCCCTGCGTACAGGGCGCTGAAGTTGTCCACATCCACATCACGAGCCATGAGACGAAGGCACAACGCTTCCACCAGCACGGCCACAGCGCCGGCAAGGGCCATGATGCGCGCGGCGTCAATGCCGTAGGTCATAACGGCCATGACCGCGGCAGGCGCCAACGCCGCCAGGCTGGTGAGCGACAGATTCTTCACGCCCATACCCAGCCGCCAATGCGGGGCCGGGGTGACGCTCAGTGCTCCTGCGCTCTGCGCAAGCGGTTTGATAACCGGAGGAGTCATTTGCTCAATCCTTGTTCCGAAAGTTCACGCCCCGCGCCGCGTGGGCGGCAGGCGGGCCGTTCTATGCATCCTTCACCCTGACGGTCACGCGGCATGCCGCCACGTTCCGCCGGGAAGATATTGGGCCTTATCCTTCGCGCGAGAGGCGCAGCTGCTCCTTGGCAAAGCGCAGCATATGCAGCATCGGACGGCGGGCCATGCAGTGCATGGCGCACAGGCCGCACTCAAAGCACACCCCAAGGCCGCTGGCCGCCGCCTTCTCGAACATGTCGTACTCCGCATAGCGGGTAAGCATGTTCGGCTGCAGGCGCGCCGGGCAGTGCTGCACGCATTCGCCGCAGTTGATGCACGGGCGGTCTTCAACAGGCGCGGCGCTTTCCGCCGGGACAATGCCCACGGCGCGGCAGTCGCGGCCAATGCCTTGGTCCGTACTGAACGCCGCCGCTCCGCGCATGGGACCGCCAAGGCGGACCACATCGCCTGCGTGAACCTCCAGCCCTGCCGCTTCCAGCACGGCCTGCACCGGCGTCCCGATGCGCACGCGCCAATGCTTGCCACCGGCGGTCAGCACCGTTTCGGCAACAGGCAGGCCTGTTTCGACAACGCGGCCCAGCTGCCACAGCGCGGCAACGTCGATAACGCAGACACCGGCGGGATTTTCCTTGCCGGTGGCGGCCTTCACCACAAGGGGGTCAACGCTGGCGGGATACACGCCGGGAGCGCGCACCGTCTGCGCACCGTCAAAGGATACAGACGCCGCCGAATCTGCGGCAACGACAGTGGTCTTCACCGCCCCAACAAGCAGCTTCGCGTAGTCCACGCCAGCGCGGACGGTCTTGGCCTCGGATTCCAAAAGCGCGGTGGCGACACCCACTTCCGGCTCCGGGTCCATGGCATTGATGATAAGATGTTCTGCCGCCGCGTAGCGCCGGGTATCAATGCCCAGACCGCGCAAGGCGCGCAGGCGCTCCTTGGCATCGGTTATGGCGGCAAGATCCACCGGCTCCACGGTTTCGGGTTCGTCTGCGGGTTTCAGGGTCACAAAGGCGTAAGACACCTTGCTGACCTTGCCCGCCACAGGGGCGTGCATGTCGCCGCACCCGGCTTCGGCGCACTGGGCCACAAGCGTGCCCTGCGCAATGCTTTTGCCGCGCGCGGCCTTGAGCAGCATGCCCTTGACCGGAATGTTCAACTCGCCCGGAACGGGCATCTCGTGGATGCTTCCGGGGAGGGGATTCAATGAAAGGTCGTACTTTTTCATGACGTTCCTACTTCGCATGGCACTCGGTGCAGCTTTCGTCGCCGTAAGGTCCGGCGCCCATGGACTCGTGACATCCCATGCACTGCCAGTGGAAGGCATCGCCCGTCAGGGGCAGCATGTCTGTGTCCGGACGGTCCTCGTCGGGCATATCGGCAGACGGCTCGGTGTAGTGGCACCGTTCGCAGTAGTCGTTGGAAGGGAAGGATTTCTGATGCTTCAGGCGGAACTCGTCATTGAATTCCTTGGGGTGGCACGTGGCGCAGGGCAGCGGCTTTGCGCCCTCCTCGACCAGACCGTCATGGTGACAGTCCTCACACGCCAGTCCCAAGTCCTCGGCATGCAGCTGATGGGTAAAGAACACCCGCCCGCCGCTGTTCTCCATCACCACCCGCGTCGGGGCGTCCGGAGAGTCCTGGGGAAGCAGATAGCCCACAGCGGCAACGACGATGCACACCGCCACAACCACTGCTATGGGTACATATCTTTTGTGCAATGAAAGAACCTCTCAACTTTGCGCTACTGTTTGCGGACCTGCCGAATCGCTCCGGCGTCCACACTCCTCAACCACTCCAAAAACAGCCCCTCCGCGGGGGAGGGGCTGCCTCATCATGAGGACTCCGTCAGCCACAGGAGTCCCTCCGTGTCATCAAGCCCCTTTGTGCGTGGCCTGAAACATGGTGGCAGCCGAAACGCCAGGGCCCCGGCTGCCAAAGAAAGAAAGGGGGGTGAGTGGCCGGACCCGCCCTAGAAGCGGCTCCGGCCACGAGGCCTGCATGCAAGGCACAGGAAATCCCGCACGCGACGGCCTCTTTCACCGAACTGATCGTACAACGCTAACGCGCAGAGCACAGTCCGTGCCAGCTTCCACTTACCGATTGCGGTGGACTGATTGGTTCGTCACACAGCCGACATTATGCCGCCACAGCGACAAATCCACCGCAATACCAACCTGTTAGTAGCCGACTACACCCGGTAACACGAAATTGCAATTCATATCCGTATATCGCCTATTTTTTTCAATTTCTTGTGATTGGTTAACCAATCAACCATCGTGTCTGATTTTTCATACTGCCCTGCACACTTTGCATGCAAAGCTGGGAACCCACTGCACGCAACGTCACCTGGCCGACAGGCCAAACCGTCGTCCAGATGACAGTACACCTGCGTCTGAAATTCCAGACATCAACAGGAGGAAACCCGTCACCCTGTGAAAAAACTGTCACACGGCTGAAACTATTTGCCTGCGGATACAGAAAAAACGCAGAAAAATACGCTCTTCAACAGCCCGCCACACAGGCCAAAAGCCCCGTAATACAAGGCACCAGAGGAAATCCCGCCCTTTCGTATTTACATGCTATGAAAAGAGGTTATAGTATCGAAATGACTCCTGCTTCAGGACCGAGGAGGGGCCTCAAGCAGAACCGTGAAACGGAGGAAAGAATGGATATCACTCACCGCATGAAACGCACGATCGCCCTCGCCGCCCTGCTCGTCTTTGTCACGTCGCAGGCTGCCATGGCTGCATTGCCCGAGTTCACGGCCCTTGCCGAGAAAGCAGGTGGTGCGGTGGTCAACATAAGCACCGTCAAAATCGTTGAGCGGGGCAACAACCAAATGAAGGAGTTTTTCCGCTTTCACCAGCGGGGCAACCCCTTTGAGGATTTCTTTAACCAGTTCGAGCCGTTTTTCCGCATGCGCCCGGACCAGCGCCCCCGCAAGGAGCGCTCCCTCGGCTCCGGCTTCATCATTTCCAAGGACGGGTTCATCGTCACCAACAACCACGTCATCGCCAACGCCGACGAAATCTCGGTGAACCTGCAAGGTGTGGACGAGCCCCTGCCCGCCACCATCATCGGCCGCGACCCGGAAACGGACCTCGCCCTGCTGAAGATTGACGCCGACCACGACCTGCCGGTGCTCACCTTCGGCGACTCGGACGAGACCAAGGTCGGCCAGTGGGTCATGGCCATCGGCAACCCCTTCGGCCTTGACCATACCGTCACCGCGGGCATCGTCAGCGCCAAGGGCCGCTTCCTGAACTCCGGCCCCTTTGACGACTTCATCCAGACCGATGCCTCCATCAACCCCGGCAACTCCGGCGGCCCCCTGCTGAACCTCCACGGCGAGGTCATCGGCATCAATACCGCCATCATCGCCTCGGGTCAGGGTATCGGCTTTGCCATCCCGTCCGACATGGCCCGCAAGGTCATCACCCAGCTGAAGGAGAACAAGAAGGTCTCCCGCGGCTGGCTGGGCGTCACCATCCAGAACGTTGACGACAACACCGCCAAGGCGCTGGAAATGGACGAACCGCGCGGCGCGCTTATCGCCTCGGTCCTGCCCGGTGAACCCGCCGACGAAGGCGGCATCAAGGCCGGCGACGTCATCATCGGCGTCAACGGCGAGGACGTGGACGACGCCAACGACCTGCTGCGCCAGATTGCGGGCATCGCCCCCGGCGAAAAGGCCAAGATCACCGTCTGGCGCAACGGCGACGACAAGACCCTTCGCGTCACCCTTGGCGAACGCAAGACAGACAAGCTCGCCCAGCAGGGCCGCCCCGAGCAGACGCAGCCCGCAGAGGCCCTTGGCCTCTCCCTGCGGCCTGTGGACCCGCGCGAAGCCCGCGCCCTTGGCATGGACGTGGCGCAGGGCCTGCTGGTGACCAGCGTGGCACAGGGCTCCCCGGCGCAGGAAAGCGAAATCCGCCCCGGCGACGTCATCCTGCAGGCCAACCAGCAGTTGGTGAACTCCGTGGACGACTTTAAGGACATCCTCGAAGGCGACGCCAAGGACAAAGGAGTGCTGCTCCTGCTCATCCAGCGGCAGGGCCAGAGTGTGTTCCGCACGCTCACCCTTCCCGACGAGTAACAGCCGCCTATATCATTAACCATATAAGGGCCTTCCAAACGGGAGGCCCTTTTTTTGCCCTGCCGGGCACACAACCACTTGAAACCCGGTGGCTTTTACGAAAGAATCCCGCGTCATGACATCCACATTGCCACAACAGCGCACCCTCACGGCAGGGTGCAAGGTGAACCTGTACCTCGATATCACCGGCGTGCGCCCAAACGGCTACCACGAACTGCACACCCTGTTCGTGCCACTGGCCGAACCGGCGGATACGCTGACCGTTACACCTGCGGAGGGAAGCGGCCTGCGCCTTACCTGCTCCCGCCCGGAGCTGGAAGGGTCGGATAATATCATTATCAAGGCGTATGAAGCGTTTGCCGAGGCCACGGGTTTTCGCCCCAGTCTTCGCGTACACCTTGACAAACGCATCCCCTTCGGTGCAGGACTCGGCGGCGGAAGTTCCGACGCCGCCGCCATACTGCGCTATCTGAATGACAGCGCGGGCGAAGCGGCACTGGAGCACACAGCCCTTTCGGCGCTTGCCACGCGCATCGGGGCGGACGTTCCGTTCTTTCTGCTAGGCGGCCCAGCCTGGGCCACAGGCATTGGCGAAGAGCTTGTGCCTGCCGAGCTTGATTTAGCCGGTTTCACTCTGGTAGTGTTGTGCCCCGACATCCACGTCTCCACACCATGGGCGTACGCGGCTTGGGACGCGGCACATCCGGCCACGCAGAAGAACGAAAAACGCCCCGAATGCTTGACATGCGCAGCGAGTGCGGGTAAGTGCTTCCCCTGCTCCGCGTTCCTGCTCCACAACAGCTTTGAGCACGTGGTCTTTGGGGCCTTCCCAAAGCTTCGCCAGCTCAAGGAAGCACTGCTCCGCCAAGGGGCAGCAGGGGCAGTTATGAGCGGCAGCGGTTCCAGTCTGTGCGCCCTCTTTCGCAACCGACAGGATGCAGAGCGCGCGGTTCTTACGTTCCGACAGGAACAGGTTCCCGCTTTCTTTCACAGTTTTTGATGCTGGGGTGTCGCCAAGGTGGATAAGGCAACGGGTTTTGGTCCCGTCATTCGAGGGTTCAAGTCCTTCCACCCCAGCCATATTTTATTTTTAAGGAACAATCACGATGGCAATTGGCGAATTGAAGATCATGACCGGCTCGGCCAACCCCGAGCTTGCCTCCGAGATTTGCAACCACCTCGGCTGCGAACTCACCCCGTGTCTTACCGACACTTTCAGCGACGGTGAAATCCGCGTAGAAATCGGCTCCAACGTTCGTGGCGCCGATGTTTTCGTGGTCCAGCCGACCTGTGCCCCCGTGAACTTTCACCTGATGGAACTGTGTATCATCCTTGATGCACTCAAGCGCGCCAGCGTTGGCCGTGTGACTGCCGTCGTGCCCTACTACGGCTACGCTCGCCAGGACCGCAAGGTCGCTCCCCGCGCCCCCATCTCCGCCAAGCTCGTGTCTGATTTCCTTACCGTGGCCGGCATTGACAGGCTCGTTACCGTTGACCTGCACGCAGGACAGATTCAGGGCTTCTTCAACCTGCCCGTGGATAACCTGTATGCCGCCCCGGCCCTTCTGGATTACCTGCGCCAGTACGACGAAGACCTCGTCATCGTCTCTCCCGACGCTGGCGGTGTTGAGCGTGCACGCGCCTACGCCAAGCGACTCGGTGCCGGCCTCGCCATCATCGACAAGCGCCGCGATGCCCCCAACCAGGCCAAAGCCATGAACGTCATCGGTGACGTGAAAGGCAAGACCGCCATTGTCCTTGATGATATGATCGACACCGCAGGCACCATCTGTGCCGGTGCCGAAGTGCTCATGGAAAATGGCGCCAAGGAAGTGATGGCCTGCGCCACGCATCCCGTGCTGTCCGGCCCGGCTGTGGAGCGACTTGAAAAGTCCTCCTACTCCAAGGTCATCGTTACGAATTCCATTCCGCTTGGCGAAAAGGCCAAGCAGAGCTCCAAGATTCAGGTAATGTCGCTGGCCAGCCTGCTGGGCAAGGCAATCCACAACATCCACACGGAATCTTCCGTGAGCGTATTGTTTGTCTAACTCTTTTTTTATTGACGACCACCGCCGGGCCCGCCGTGGAGCCGAGCGGGAACAGCTTGAAGGAGATACTCATGTCTGAACAGGTTATGCTCAAAGCCGCCGTGCGAGAGGAAACCGGCAAGGGCTCCTGCCGTGCCCTGCGCGCTAAAAAAATGACGCCCGGCGTTTTCTACGCTAAGGACGAAAACATCCTCATCCAGGTTCCTCAGATCGATCTGGACAAGACCAACGCCATCGTTGGTACCTCCCAGATCTTCTCCATCGACATCGATGGCAAGGGCGCCCGTCCGGCGCTGATCAAAGAGCTGATCTGGCATCCCTGCAAGCGGGAGATCACCCACGTCGACATCTACGGCGTAGACATGGACAAGCCCGTCCGTGTGCGGGTTCCCCTGCGCATCGTTGGTCAGGCTCCGGCCATGGCCATGGGCGCTAAGCTCGAAGTGTACCGCGCTTCCTGCGTGATTGAGTGCCTGCCCGGCGCCATTCCGGAAGCTGTTGATGTTGACATCAACAACCTCCAGCCCAACGAGACCATGCAGATTGAGTCCATCGCCCTGCCCGAGGGTGTGAAGGTTCTCAGCGATGACAACTTTGCCATCCTGCACCTGGCTCTCAAGGGCGCTGATGACAGCGCTGAGGGCGACGAGGAATAAACTCACGCCGTTTCCGCAAGGCCCCGCCTGGGGCCTTGCGTTTTTCCGGTGCGCAGCATCGGTGCCTCCCTTCTCCTATCGTCTTGGCCAGCCGGCCTCCTTGTTGTTATAGCTCCATCGCTTTAGGTCGTTGTGTAGCCCCTGTGTGGCCGCTGACGCCTCGATAGGCATATTGGTAGTGCATATGAAAAATTTCGCAGGACTCATCGTTGGCCTCGGCAATCCCGGGCCCGACTACGAAAACACCCGCCACAACTTTGGTTTCATGCTGGCGGACCGCATTCTGGAAAAGGCGGGCGGCACGGAAAAGTGCCCGCGCGTTGGCAACTGGGATGACTGCCTTGCATGGGACTGCCCCATCATCCGGTCCAAGGCGCATTGGGTCGTGGCCAAGCCGCTGACCTATATGAACCTGAGCGGTATCGCCGTAAAGCGCATTAGCGGCAAATATGCCATCGCGGCAGAACACATCATCGTCGCCCACGACGATATGGACCTGCCCCTTGGCAAGATGAAACTGAAAAAGGGTGGCGGAACCGCCGGCCACAACGGCCTGAACTCCATCGTCGACGAGCTGGGCACGCGAGAATTTCTGCGTCTTCGCCTTGGAGTCGGACGCCCCACTGTCCGTGGCGGAACGCGCGATTATGTGCTTGGCGAATTTTCCGAGCAGGAAATGGACACCGCCCAAGCGGTTGTGGATGCCGCCATCAAAGGCATTGGCATTCTGCTGCGCCGGGGCCTGCCCCTCGCCATACAGCACATCAACAGCTTTGACGCAGTACCCACCGCAGAGAATACTGAAAACCTAGACTAACAGAGTCTTTTAAGATACGTTTCTCGGGTTGCGTGCTTCACTGAGAGTAATGGAGATAAGGTAACGTGTTTTCAGAAAACGAAATTGTCGTCTACCCCGCCCAAGGTGTTGGGGTTGTTGAACGTATTGAGGAACAAGAAGTCGGCGGTGCAAAAGCCGAGTTCTACATCGTCCGTATCCTGAGCAACAATGTGACGCTTATGGTACCGGTCTTCAATGCGGAGAATGTCGGTCTGCGACATGTCTCGTCCAAGGAAAAGGCGGATGCGATCATAGATTCGCTTAAGGACCGTTCCGACTTCACCGGATACTCCGGACAGAATTGGAACCGCCGCTACCGCGAATATTCCGAAAACCTCAAAAGTGGCGACCTGGCCGATGTCGCCTACGTCCTCAAAGAGCTGCTGCTCATCGGTAAGGACAAGGAACTCTCCTTTGGCGAACACCGCCTGCTGGAGCAAGCCATGGGCCTGTTGACGCTTGAACTCGCCCACGCTCTGGACAAGGAACAGGACACCGTCCGTACCGAAATCGAAGCGCTTTTCTCCGACGTTCTTGAAAAGAAGGAAGAAGAGGACTAGAAATCCCTTGCCATTGCGCATCCGGTGCGCTAAAAATTGTTCTAGTGAAAAGAGCACTATTTTTTCTTCATTGCCAAGCAAACTTCGGCAGCATCCCTTGCATTAATTTCTCATTAATTAGCTCGTAAAGCCTATTACTTTCCGCGCACCGGATTCTTGTCGTGCGGAACGGAGCCGATACATTACCGGCTCCGTCCTATGGGCTTATGCTAGAATTTTTCTGTGGGTTCTCCACTGCGGTACGGGCTGTATCGAGTAATGTCGCTCAGTCTATATCCGCTACTGTTTTTTGCCTCGTCCCACTAAAGACGTATCTTACACGACCAAAGCTAGTACCCCCCGCGTACCATACTGCGCCACGGAGAAGGTCATGCATCAATCCGAACTGAAAGCCAAAAGCATGTCCGAGCTGATGGAGCTCGCCAAGGAATACGAAATCGAAAACCCGAGTGGCATGCGCAAGCAGGAGCTTATCTTTGCTCTGCTTAAGGCATGCGCCTCGCAAAACGGCTCCATCTTTGGTGAGGGCGTTCTGGAAATCCTGCCCGACGGTTTCGGCTTCCTGCGCTCCCCCATGTACAGCTACATGCCCGGCCCTGACGATATCTATGTCTCCCCTTCCCAGATCCGCCGATTCGGCCTGCGAAAGGGCGACGTCATCTCCGGCCAGATTCGCCCCCCAAAAGAAGGCGAACGCTACTTCGCCCTGCTGCGGGTGAATGAAATCGGGTTCGAGAAACCCGAGGCCACCAAAAGTCTCATCCTCTTTGACAACCTCACCCCCATCTATCCCGACGAACATTTCCGCCTTGAAAACGGCAAAGAAAACCTCTCTGCCCGCATCATCGACCTGCTTGCCCCCATCGGCAAGGGTCAGCGCGCGCTGTTCGTTGCTCCGCCCCGCACGGGTAAGACCGTGCTGCTGCAGACGGTTGCCAACTCCATCAAAGCCAACTTCCCGGATACCTACACCATCGTTCTGCTCATTGACGAACGCCCCGAGGAAGTCACGGACATGGAGCGCACCGTTAACGCGGAAGTTGTCAGCTCCACCTTTGACGAGCCGCCGCAGCGCCACGTGCAGGTTGCCGAAATGGTTATGGAAAAAGCCAAGCGCCTTGTGGAACGCAACAAGGACGTGGTTATCCTGCTGGACTCCATCACCCGCCTTGGCCGCGCCTACAATGCCGTGACGCCGTCGTCCGGCCGCGTGCTGTCCGGTGGTCTGGACGCCAACGCCCTGCAGCGCCCCAAGCGCTTCTTCGGCGCGGCGCGCAACGTGGAGGAAGGCGGCAGCCTGACCATCATCGCCACCGCCCTCATCGACACCGGCTCCCGCATGGACGAAGTCATCTTCGAAGAGTTCAAGGGCACCGGCAACTGTGAGGTCTACCTCGACCGCCACCTGTCCGAGAAGCGCGTCTTCCCGGCACTGGATATCAACCGCTCCGGCACCCGTAAGGAAGAGCTCCTGCTCTCCGACGATGTGCTGAACCGCGTGTGGATACTCCGCAAAGTCCTCGCGCCCATGAACTCCATTGATTCCATGGAATTCCTCATCAAACGCATGAAGAACTCCAAGAACAACAAGCAGTTCCTGGACATGATGAACAAATAAGTTCATCGCGCTCAGTGTCTCTCCAGCGGGCCGAAGCAGTTGCTTCGGCCCGCTTTTTTTGCATCTGAGCGTCCGGCGCGTGCAGGGCATCATCTTGCACATCCTTGGCGAACCGGCCAAGGTGCGGTATCACGGAACGCGAAGTGAGCGCCGTCACCAGACGACGCCGGACCCGCCGCGCGGCAGGGAAAGCCCCTGCACGCTCGCGCTGTCCGTTTCCGTCATCAACCGCCCGCCCGCGCGGGCCTTCCGTATAAGGAACATCCATGTCCCGAACGCACACCGGCCTTCTTGCCCCGATGCGTCACGCACTGTGCCTGCTCCTCGCTCTGTTTATTGCTGCCGGGCCACTGCTCGCGCCGCGCCCAGCGCGCGCCGACCTGTTTGGCGACTTTCCCATTGAAAAGGAAAAGGAACTCGGCAAAAAGTACAATACCCTCATGCGGGCACGCCTGCCCATCATCGAGGATCCGGAAATCTCCGGCTATATCCGCGGCATTGTGGAGCGCATCAACGCGCAGGTGCCGCACATGCCCTTCGAGCTCAAGACCTCCGTGGTGCTGAACCACCACATCAACGCCTTTGCCGCGCCCGCCGGATACGTCTACGTCTTCACCGGCCTCATCACCAACTTTGAGCATGAGGCCGAGCTTGCGGGCGTCATTGCGCACGAACTGGCGCACGTGTCCCACCGCCACATCGCCGGACGCATCAAACAGCAGCAGGTGACGCAGCTTGGCATGCTGGCCGGAATGCTGGCCGGAATGTTCATGGGCGCGGCCGCTGGCGGCGACAGCGGCGCGGCCGCAGGCAACGCTCTCGCCATCGGCTCGCTGGCTGGCGGCGTACAGACCATGCTCAACTACAGCCGCGTGGACGAGCGCGAGGCTGACCAGTCCGGACTGAAATACCTTGTCGCGGCAGGCTACAACCCCACGGGCATGGTGTCGGCATTCAAGAAGATTAAGAAAAAGGCGTGGCTGGCCGGTGCGGGGAACCTGCCCAAGTACCTCAGCACCCACCCCGCCGTTGAGGACCGCATCACCTTCCTGAGTAGCCGCATCGGCTCCATGCCAAGCGACATCCAAAACCGCCCGCTTGACGACAGCAAGTTCCAGCGCATCAAAACGCTCATCACCGCCCGCTACCTTGACCCGCAGCTGGCCATCAGCCGGCTGGAGACGCCGCGCGGCGAAAACGGCGCGCTCAGCGCCATGGGCCAAGGCATCGTCTACTCGCGCGAGAACAAAATCGGCCCCGCACGCGAAGCATTCGCCAGCGCCGTAGACCTTGCGCCCAACGACCCCCTTGTCCTGCGCGAGGCCGGACGCTTCCACTACCTCAAGGGCGACCCCAAGCTCGCCGCCAGCCTGCTGCAAAAGGCCGTCCTCCTCAATTCCAAGGACCTGATGGCGCTGTTCTACTTTGCCCGCCTGCTGGGGGACAATGGCGACACCAGCCGCGCCATCGACATGTACCGCCGCGTGCTGGCCCACTTGCCCGAGGATAGCGAGGTCCACTACCACCTTGGGCGCGTGCTGGGTGAATCCGGCAACCTTTTCGAGGGGCACCTGCACCTCGCCTATTCCGCCATCTACGGCCTGAATAAAAAGAAATCGCGCTTCCATCTGGAAAAGGCGGAATCCCTCGTCAACGACGACGAATCACGCAAGGAGCTTTTCGAACAGCTCAAGAAAGTCTACGCCGAGCGCGCCGAATTCTGGTAGTCCCGTCCACCACAGCGCCTCAGGCCATGCCGCACATCGCGGCATGGCCTTTTTTCATGTTTCGCGCTAGGGCTGAAGGGGCCGCACACGCCACGGCAAACCCGCGCAGGAGGCACCATGATCACAACCCTCGGCTCGTGGACCATCGGGTCCGGCACCCTCTCCATCCGCACCGGCGATATTACGGCGTCCACCTCGGACGCCATTGTCAACGCCGCCAACTCGCGCCTTGCCGGAGGCGGCGGCGTGGACGGCGCCATCCACCGCGCCGCAGGACCGGACCTCCCCCGCGCCTGTAAACGCATCATTGCCGAGCGCGGCACCCTGCCGCCCGGACAAGCGGCCATTACCCCGGGCTTTGCCCTTGCCGCGCGCCACATCGTGCATACCGTTGGCCCCATCTGGCGCGGCGGAGCGGACGGCGAACCCGAAACCCTCGCCTCCGCCTACCGCGAAAGCGTCCGCCTTGCCGCCGAGCATGGCGCCCAGAGCGTGGACTTTCCCGCCATCAGCTGCGGCGTTTACGGCTTTCCCGCAGAACGCGCCGCCCCCATCGCGCTGCAAACCCTTGCAAAAACTCTGGAGCAGGGTCTGGTCAACGCCGTTTCCATGGTTATATTTTCCGACAACGCAGCAAAAACGTGGCTCGCCCGCGGCTCCGAGCTTTTCGGTCCGCCCGCTTGAGCCCTCTGGCCGCGAGGGTGCGGCAAAGCCCGCATCCCCATTTCACCCCGGTTTCCGGCGGCGCGCGGCCCACAGCAACGTCAAACATGACGTGGAGCCCATACCCGGCCTCCACAACGCGACAACGAGGATTCAATGGACATACGAGGCACTACCATCCTTGCCGTTCTGGATGAGAACGGCGTAGCCATCGCAGGAGACGGACAGGTCACCTTCGGCCAGAATGTGGCCCTCAAGCACGGTGCGCGCAAGGTGCGCCGCCTGTATAAAGACAAGGTCATCGCCGGTTTTGCCGGCTCCACGGCCGACGCCTTTACGCTGTTTGAACGCTTTGAGGCCAAGCTGGAGGAATTCGGCGGCAACCTCGTGCGCGCCAGCGTCGAGCTCGCCAAGGAATGGCGCATGGACAAGTACCTGCGCAAGCTGGAAGCCATGATGATTGTGGCAGACGCCGAAAACGTCCTCATCCTCACCGGCACCGGCGACGTTATCGAGCCGGACGACGGCGTGGTTGCCATTGGTTCCGGTGGCCCCTACGCGCTGTCCGCCGCCCGCGCCATGAAGCGCAATACGGACCTGCCCGCCGAAGTCATCGCCGAAAAGGCCCTTGGCATCGCCGCGGAAATCTGCGTGTACACCAACGACCACATCATCGTGGAAACTCAGAAGAAATAAGCATTCACGCGGCAGGCTCCGCTTTGCCGCAGGGAGCATACACAGTGCATACCTTGACCCCCAGAGAGATTGTTTCCGAACTGGACCGCTACATCATCGGCCAGCAGGACGCCAAACGTATGGTGGCCATCGCCATGCGCAACCGCTGGCGCAGACAGCAGGTGGCCCCGGAACTGCGCGACGAAATCGCGCCCAAGAACATCATCATGATTGGCCCCACCGGCGTGGGTAAGACGGAAATCGCCCGCCGCCTCGCCAATCTGGCCGGCGCGCCCTTCTTCAAGGTCGAGGCCTCCAAGTTCACGGAAGTGGGCTACGTGGGCCGCGACGTGGAGTCCATGGTCCGCGACCTGATGGAAATCTCCATCAACCTCGTCCACAAGGAAGAAGGCGAACGCGTCCGCGTGAAGGCCGAAAAACACGCCGAAGAGCGCCTGCTGGACCTCTTGCTCCCCAACTCTCCCGCCGGTTCCGGCTCCTCCGCCGCCACGCCGGTCTACGCCGCCGGCGCTGACGGGCAGATCTCCACGCAGGAGTCCGGCTCCTCCACGCGCGACAAGCTGCGCAAGCTGTGGCGTCAGGGCAAGCTGGACGACAGGCAGGTGGAAGTGGAAGTAGCGTCCTCCTCCGGCCAGAACATCGGCGTCATGTCCATGCCCGGCATGGAAGACATGGAGAACCAAATCCGCGACATGATGGGCCGCTTCATGCCCCAGCAGAAGAAGCCCAAGCGCATGAACGTACGCGACGCGTACGAAGTGCTGCTGCAGGAAGAAAGCGAAAAGCTCATCGACCACGACCGCGTGACGGACATCGCCCGCGAGCGCGTGGAACAGGGCGGCATCATCTTCATCGACGAAATCGACAAGATTTGCGCCTCCTCCGCCAAGGGCGGCAACGCCGACGTCTCGCGCGAGGGCGTGCAGCGCGACCTGCTGCCCATCGTTGAAGGCAGCGTGGTAAACACCAAATACGGCATGGTGCACACGGACCACATCCTGTTCATCGCCGCCGGCGCGTTCCACCTCTCCAAGCCCTCGGACCTTATCCCCGAGCTTCAGGGCCGCTTCCCCCTGCGGGTGGAGCTTTCCAGCCTTGGCAAGGACGAGTTCCTGCGCATCCTCAAGGAGCCGAAGAACGCCCTCACCACGCAGTACAAGGCGCTTTTGGAGACCGAAGGCCTCAAGCTGGAGTTCGCCGACGACGCCATCGAGGAGCTGGCCGCCTACGCCGAGCGCATCAACACCGAGTCCGAAAACATCGGTGCCCGCCGCCTGTACACCATTCTTGAGCGCGTGGTGCAGGACCTGTCCTTCGACGCCCCGGACAAGAGCGGCCAGAACATCGTTATCGACCGGGAGTACGTTCGACAGCACCTTGAAGACGTGGTGGAAGACCGCGACCTCTCCCGGTACATACTCTAATTCAGCCAAATCGCCGGGCCCTGCGGGGTCCGGCCCAGCCCACCAAGGAGCCGACAGTGGATCAGGACGTCATGCACACAGCGGATGTGCTGCTGGAATCGCTGCCCTACATCAGGCAGTTTTACGGTCAGACCATCGTCATCAAGTACGGCGGCCACGCCATGAAGGACGAGGAACTCAAGCAGGCCTTTGCCAAGTGCGTGGTCCTGCTCAAGTACATCGGGGTCAACCCGGTCATCGTCCATGGCGGCGGCCCGCAGATTGGTCAGATGCTCGACCAGCTCAGCATTCCCAGCGAATTCCGCGAAGGCCTGCGCGTGACGGACGACGCCACCATGAACGTGGTTGAAATGGTCCTGGCCGGCACGGTGAACAAACAAATCGTGAACCTGCTGAACCTTGCGGGCGGCAAGGCCGTAGGCCTTTCCGGCAAGGACGGCGGCACCATCTCCTGCACCAAGCTGGAAATCGCCGTGGACCGCGACAACCTCACGCCCGAGATTATCGACCTTGGGCACGTGGGCGAAGTGTCGGCCATTGACCCCACCCTGATCAACTCGCTGCTGCGCGACGGCTTCATCCCCGTCATTGCGCCGGTGGGCGTGGACGAAACCGGCGAAACCTACAACATCAACGCCGACACCGTGGCCTCTGCCGTGGCAACGGCGGTGGGCGCGCGCCGCTTTGTCCTGCTCACGGACGTGGCGGGCATCCTTGATGCGGACAAGAACCTTATCTCCTCCGTCAACCGCGCGGACGCCCTCGGCCTCATCGAGGACGGCACTGTGCAGGGGGGCATGATTCCCAAGGTCAAATGCTGCATCGAAGCCGTGGAAGGCGGCGTTGGCAAGGCGCAGATTATCGATGGCCGCCTGCCCAACTCCGTGCTCCTTGAGCTGTTTACCGAGGAAGGCATCGGCACGGAAATCGTCGCCTAAGCCCCCATCGGTCCCAAACGCAAAAAAGGCCGGAGCATCCACACGGATGCTCCGGCCTTTTCATGTTCGCTGGTGCGAAAATGCGCGCCTACTCGACGAGGCACACCATTTCCTTGCCATCGCGTTCGTCCAGATAGACGTCCACGTGCTCGC
The DNA here is from genome assembly GCF_054657395.1 of Desulfobaculum senezii. Taxonomy (NCBI): domain Bacteria; kingdom Pseudomonadati; phylum Thermodesulfobacteriota; class Desulfovibrionia; order Desulfovibrionales; family Desulfovibrionaceae; genus Desulfobaculum; species Desulfobaculum senezii. The sequence continues at coordinate 261,461 of NZ_BAAHYU010000004.1, forward strand.
CGCGGCGGGTTTCCACCACTTTGCCCACGTAATCGGCCTGAATGGGCAGCTCGCGGTGACCACGGTCCACCAGAACCATCAGTTCCACCTGCTTGGGGCGGCCAAAGTCCAAAATGGCCTCCAGCGCGGAGCGTATGGTCCGCCCGGTGAACAGCACGTCGTCCACAAGGATGATTTCCTTGCCGTCGATGTCGAACAGGATTTCGGTCTTGTTGATTTGGGGCTGCACGTCAAGGGTCGTCCAGTCGTCCCGGTACAGATTAATATCCAGAAGACCGGAAGAGATGGTGCGGCCAAGGCGCTTTTCCAGCGCTGCGCGCAGGCGCGCGGCAAGGTCCACGCCGCGGCGCTGAATGCCAAGGATGGCGACGTCCTTGCAGTCGCCGTGGCGTTCGTTAATCTCCATGGCAAGGCGTTCCATGGTGCGGCTTATCTCTTCGGCGTTGAGAATCACTTTGCTGTTGCTCATGCTATGCGTCTCCAGACGTATCCGGTTGCGTGTCTGTTGGGCCGTGATGCCCTTTATACCGTGATTCACGGAGGATACGGCATCACCAGCGGCATTGCAATACCGCAGGGCCGCCGCCCGCGACGGGGGCTGAATTCTATAGACAAAACCTATGGCAATCTATAATTCCTATCAATATAGTTGACAAAGAGCACCAGCCACCTTACCTCTCCAGCATCAGCAAATTCTGGAGGTAATAATGCTTGAACTCTCAGACAAGGCTCGTCAGGAGCTGATTTCCTACTTCAGTGATAAGGAAATCACCCCGGTGCGTGTCTATCTCGCCCCCGGTGGTTGAGCTGGCCCACGCCTGTCATTGGCTCTGGATGAGCCAAAAGAATCCGACGAGGTCTTCGATTTTGAAGGCGGCCTCAAGTTCGTCATAGACAAGCAGCTGCTTTCGAGCGCTGCTCCCGTTAAAGTCGACCTGTCCTACACGGGCTTTGTTGTCGACTCCAACCTGCCCATCAGTGGCGGTAGCTGCTCCAGCGGCGGCTGCTCCAGCAGCGGTTGCGGAACCAGCGGGAGCTGCTGCAGCTAGCCCCCATTGCACCGCACTTTACAGGGCGGCGTTCCTTCGGGAATGCCGCCCTGTTCGTTTTTCAGCCCACCACACGCACCATCCGCGGCCATCCCCGCCCGCGCCCGCGCCCACTCACCGCACGGATGCTTTGACCTTGCGCCCAAAAAATATCATCTTGGAAGATACGTTCCTCCCTGTGCCCTTCACCCACGGGCGGAGCGCAAACCCCGGGAGAATCCGTGCCGACGACTCCGCTCAAAACATCCATGAGCCGCCGTTTCCTGCAAGGGGTGCTGCTCCTTGCCTATCTGAGCATCCTTGTGCTTGGCACTGTGTGGTGCGTGACGGACTACCTCCAGTTTACGAACGACTCCGCCGCCCTGCAGGAACGCTACCTCCAAACGCAAAAGCGCATCGCCCGGACCGAGGTGGAAAACGCCGTTGACTTCATCCGGCAAATCCGCGTCAACGCCCGCGCCCGCCTTAAGACCGCCCTGCGCAACCACGTAGAGAGCATCCGACTGATGGCCGGCCAGCTCTATGAAACGCTCTCCAAAACCCTGCCGGAGGATGAGGTCAAGGCCCGCATCATCGAGGCATTTCGCGCCTCGCGCTACAATCAGGGCAAGGGCTACTACTTCATCCTTGGGCCGGACGGAAAAATCCTGCTCAACCCCATGCACCCGGACCTTGAGGGCACGCCAGCCATCGACCTGCGCGACGAAGACGGACGCTTTGTTATTCGAGAGATGATCTCCATCGTCACCCAGCGGCAAACAGGATTCTACGAGTACGTCTGGTCGCGACCGGATTCGGACACGCCCGGACGCAAACTCTCCTACATCCGCGACTTTTCACCCTTTGGCTGGGTGATTGGCACCGGCGAATACATTGAGGACATGGAGGCGGACATCCAACGCCAAGCGCTCTCCATCCTCGCCTCGCGCCGGTTTGGGGACTACGGCTACATTTTTGCCGGGAAATGGGACGGCACCGTGCTCCTTGGCCCTTCCACGGGCGAAAACATGATCCACCTTGTGGATGTGAACGGCGTACAGATTGTGCGCGAGCTTATCGCAACGGCCAAAAGCGGCGGGGGCTTTGTGGAATACGTCATGCCCGCGGCGGACGATCTGCCCGTCTCCCAAAAAATCAGCTACGCCAAGGGCGTTCCGGAATGGCAATGGTTTGTCGGCGCGGGCGTCTTCACCGACGACATCGACGCCCTTGTCATCCAAAAGAAAGAAGAGCTTGCCGCGCGCATGGTGTTCAACGCCAGCATCATCGGCGGGCTTCTTGCCCTTGTCACCCTCTTGGGGCTGATTCTCTCCCGCCGCCTCACGGCCTCCATCCGGCGCGATGTCGCCTCGTTTACGGACTTTTTTAACGACGCGGCAGAACACCTCACTCACGTGGACCCAAAGCGCCTCACATTGCTGGATTTCCACGAGATAGCCGTTGCCGCCAACGGCATGCTGGACGCCCGTCTGCGCACCATCACGGAGTTGCAGCGCAGTGAACAGCGCTTCACCATGCTCATGGAGCAGTCCCCCTTTGCCATTGAAATCTACGACTCCAACGGCGTGCTGCTGCGCGCCAACCGCGCCTGGGCCGCGCTGTGGGATGTAGACGAGCCGGAACAGGCTCCGGGCAACTACTCCATCCTCACGGACCCCACCGCGCGGGAACTCGGTCTGGCGGAGGCCCTGCGCCGCGCACTGGCCGGAGAAACCGTCTTTATGCCCAGCATCGAGTTCACCCCCGAAAAGGACGGGCACAAGCAGCGCACGCGGCATATCCTCTCGCGCGCCTACCCCCTGCGGGACAAGGACAACTCCATCGAATTCGCCGCCATCACCCACGAGGACATCTCCGACCGCCGCGAAGTGGAAATGGACCGCGACCGCATCTTTGATACGTCGCAGGACCTGCTGAGCGTCTCGGACCTGTCGGGCAAGCTGCTGCGCGTCAATCCCGCGTGGACCAGCACCCTTGGCTGGGACGAGCACGAACTCAAGGCCTTTGCGCCCTTTGACTATGTCCACCCGGAGGACAGGGTGCGCACCCGCGCCCTCGTGGATGACCTGAAGGGAACAAACCGCATCTACGGGTTTGAGAGCCGCTACCTGTGCAAGGACGGCTCCACCCGGTGGATGTCCTCCAACGCCTATGTGGACGAGGACAGCCAACGCCTCTACGCCGTCACGCGCGATGTCACGGACCGCAAACAGGCCGAGGACGCCCTGCTGCGCACCCAGTTTGCCGTGGACAACGCCGCCGTCGCCATCACATGGCTGACCACCCAAGGGCGCATCAGCTACGTCAACGACGCAGCCTGCGCCCTCTACGGTAAAACGCGGCCCGAACTGACGGACAGCCTCATCACCGACCTCTCGCCCTCCCTGACCTCATCCGGGTGGAAGAGCTTTGTTGCCGGACTCGTGGAAAAGGGGGCGGATTCGTTTCAGGACACCCTGCGCCGCGCGGACGGCACACTCCTGAGCATTGACACCACGGCGCACCTGCTGGAACTGGAAGGCGAAAAACTCGTCTGCCTGTTCACCTTCGACACCACCGAACGCATGCGGACGCAGCAGGAGATGTCGCGCCTGCGCGCGCTGCTGGTCAGCATTGTGGATTCCATGCCCTCGCTGCTCATTGGTGTGGACGCGGACCTGCGCGTAACCCAGTGGAACAGCACCGCGGCCCAGCGCACCGGCATCGCCGCGCAGGACGCCATAGGCAGTCCGCTGTCCACGGTGCTTCCCCTTGGCGACAAGGAAACCGCCACGGTCAAAGAGGCGCTCGCCTCAGCGCACCCGCAGGAGCTCCTGCGGCTGGAGCGCTACTACGACGGGCACCGCGTTTTTGAAGACATGATGGTCTACCCCCTTGCCGCCCACGACGTGCCCGGAGCGGTCATCCGGCTGGACGACGTCACCGAGCGCACCCGCATGGAAAATATGATGGTGCAGACCGAAAAAATGCTCTCCATCGGCGGGCTGGCCGCAGGCCTCGCCCATGAAATCAACAATCCCCTCGGCGGCATTCTGCAAGGCGTGCAAAACATCGAGCGCCGCCTGTCGCCGGATATTCCCGCCAATGCCGTCGCCGCGGAAAAAACCGCCTGCTCCCTCGATTCCGTGCGCGCCTACCTTGAAGAGCGCAGCATCTTCCGCATGCTGTCGGGCATACGTACGGCTGGCGAACGCGCCGCATCCATCGTGGCCAGCATGCTGGAATTCAACAGCCGCCACGGCACCAGCAGGCGCGAGGTCGACCTTGCGGCCCTCATTGACGACGCCGTCGAATTGGCGGCCACGGATTACGACAGCTCGCGCGGCTTTGACTTCATGAACATCTCCATCCGGCGCGAATATCCACCGGAAACGCCGCACGCCATTTGCGCTCCGGCGGAGATGCAGCAGGTGCTGCTCTCCATTCTCCGCAACGCCGCGCAGGCCCTGCACGACGACCCGGAAACGCCACAGCCCACCCTCACCCTGCGCCTGTCCGAAACCGACGAGTTTGCCGTCATCGAGGTAACGGACAACGGCCCCGGCCTGCCGGAAGGCACGCAGAGCCGCATTTTCGAGCCGTTCTACACCACCCGCGACCCCGGACAGGGCACAGGACTCAGCATGTCCGTGGCGTATTACATCGTCACCCAAAACCACGGCGGCGAAATAGAAGTGGACTCCGTCCCCGGCGAGGGCACACGCTTCATCATCCGTCTGCCGCACAACCACGCGGCTTCCGGGCAGTCCGAGGCGGACTTATGATAGGTTTTTCCTATCCGTACTATTGACATCAGCAGGCAGAGCACTACTCTCCATCCAGATACCCAATCGATAGAATAGGAGTAATCAATGATTGAAATCACCGAAGCCGCCCGCAAGGAGCTGGTGGCTTTCTTCAGCGACAAGGAAGTTTCTCCCATCCGCGTGTACCTGGCTCCGGGCGGCTGCTCCGGACCGCGTCTGTCTCTGGCACTGGACGCCCCCGGTGAAGGCGATGAGAGCTTTGACCTCGGCGACGACCTCACCTTCGTGGTGGAATCCAAGCTGCTCGCCAGCGCCCAGCCCATCAAAGTGGACCTGACCTACACCGGCTTCACCATTGAGTCTTCTCTGGAGCTTGGCGGCGGCGGTTGCGGCACCAGCGGTGGTGGCTGCGGCGGTTGCGGCTCCTCCGGGAGCTGCTGCAGCTAGTACGCTCACGCACTATGACGACCTCAAAACGCGGCGCACCTCCCACGGGCGCCGCGTTTTTTGTTGCGCGGCTCTCCCGTCGGGCGAATTCTGCGCCCACCTCGCAGGGCAAAACATGCGCCCGCAAACGCCCCGAAACCCGCCATTTCACGCGCCTTCCCGCCAAAGTGCCCACCATTCTCAGAAATACGCCTTTTCATTCACGGCGCGGAGATGTATGAAGAAACCGAGTTCAAACGAAGGCCACTTTCGACCAGAACCGCCTTTCCCGAAGAGAGCAAGCCAATGCACGAGATGTCCATAGCCCAGAGCCTTATCAGCATCATTAAAGAGGAAATGGAAAAGCACGGCCTGACCACGCTTCGGCGGGTCCGGGTAAAGCATGGCAAGCTGGCGGCCATTGTGCCGGAGTCGTTGCACTTCGCCTTTGAGGCGTGCACCCTCGGTACGCCGCTGGAAGGCGCAGAACTGGACATGGAGGTCATCCCCCTCATCCTCGAATGCGGCGAGTGCGGCCTTCGCTTCTCGCCGGAAGAGCCGGACGCCCTGTTCGTCCCCTGCCCCGACTGCGGCGAGGGAATAGGGCACAAGGTGCTGCAGGGCAAAGAACTCTACCTTGACAACATGGAGGCCGAATAAGGCCCACTCCGCCACAGGCGGACCCGCAACATGATTCCAAGGAGACAGGACATGGAAATCCCAGTTGTACGAAACATCCTTGAGGCAAACGACCGCATCTCCGCCCAGTTGCGAAAGAGATTTGCGCAGAACAAGGTGCTGGTGCTGAACCTCATCAGCTCCCCCGGGTCCGGCAAGACCTCCACGCTGGAGCGTACGCTGGAAGACCTGCGCAACGAGTTCAAAATGGCCGTCATCGAGGGCGACATCCTCACGGACAACGACGCCAAGCGCGTTGCCGCCACTGGCGCGCAGGCCGTGCAGATTAATACCGACGGCGCATGCCACCTCGACGGCTCCATGATTCTGGAAGCCCTTGAGTCCATCGACCTTGAGGGACTGGACATCCTGTTCGTGGAAAACGTGGGCAACCTTGTGTGCCCTGCCGAATTTGAAGTGGGCGAAGACTTCAAGGTCGCCCTGCTGTCCGTGACCGAAGGCGACGACAAGCCGGAGAAGTACCCACTGCTCTTTGCCGAATCCGCCGTCATGGTCCTGAACAAGATCGACCTGCTGCCCTACGTGGACTTTGACATGGAAAAGGCCCGCCGCTTCGCCACCGGCCTGAACAAGGACATCAGCATCTACCCCGTCTCCTGCAAGACCTGCGAAGGCCTCGACGGCTGGTACGCATGGCTGCGCCAGAAGGTGAAGGAAAAGAAGCAGGCCGAATAGCGCGCCGCACGGCCAGCACCGCTGCGCCGTCCCCCGCGCACAACGCCGCGCCAAAGACGACATCATCAAGGAGCATGCGCCGCGCGGCGCATGCTCCTTGTCCGCTTCTCCCCCCTGTGGGCAAGCGGGCTACGTAAGGAGACAGGAGCCAATGCCGTTCCCGGACAATCTCCCCGGAGAAGCCATCCTCAATTCCATTGCCGACGGTGTGTTCACCGTGGACTTGGACTGGACCATTACGTCCTTTAATCAGGCGGCCTCGCGCATCACGGGCGTGCCCGCGGAGGAAGCCATCGGCCAAAAATGCTGGGAGGTCTTCCACTCCAGCATCTGCGACGGCGACTGCGCCCTGCGCACCTGCCTGCGCGAAACTGGCTCCATCTCCAACAAGTCCATCTTCATCGTCCGCCCGGACGGGGAGAAGGTGCCCATCTCCATCTCCGCCTCGCCCCTGTACGACTGCGACGGCAACGTCGTAGGCGGCGTGGAGACCTTCCGCGACCTCACGGACATCCACCTCATCCGCAAGGAAATGCAGGAGTCCTACACCTTTGAGGACATCGTGGGCAAATCCGAGGCCCTGTCGCGCACCTTCCGCATATTGCCGCACATCGCCAAAAGTCAGGCCACGGTGCTGCTGCTTGGCGAGTCCGGCACCGGCAAGGAGCTGTTCGCCCGCGCCATCCACAACCTCAGCAGCCGCAAGGGCGGGCCCTTTGTCGCCGTCAACTGCGGCGCACTGCCGGACACCCTGCTGGAGTCGGAGCTGTTTGGCTACAAGGCCGGAGCCTTCACCGACGCCAAACGCGACAAGGCCGGACGCTTTCAAACCGCGCGCGGCGGCACGCTGTTCCTCGACGAAATCGGCGATATGCCGCAGAACCTGCAAGTGAAGCTCCTGCGCGTTTTGCAGGAAAAAGTCTTTGAGCCGCTGGGGTCCGAAACGCCCGTGAAGGCCGATGTCCGCGTCATCGCCGCCACCAACCGCGACCTGCAGGCCCTCGTGGATGAAGGCACCTTCCGCCAAGACCTCTATTACCGCCTGAACGTCGCGCAGATGCACCTGCCCGCCCTGCGCGAACGCCGCGAGGACATCCCCCTGCTGGTGGACTACTTTGTGCGCAAGCTCAACGCCCTGCAGGGCAAGGACGTGGAAGGCGTGTCCGAGGACGTGCTGTCCATCCTCATGCGCCACCCCTTCCCCGGCAACGTTCGCGAGCTGGAAAACGTCCTTGAATTCGCGTTCATCCTCTGCCCCTCCGGCTTTGTGCAGGTGGAGCACCTGCCCGAGCACCTCCAGCCCGAAGAGGACGCCGCGCCCATCGCAGCCGGTGACGACCAGCCCATGTCGCTGGAGCGCATCAAATGCCGCGCCGTGGCCCGCGCGCTGGCCCGTAACGGCGGCAAACGTATGAAGACCTGCCGCGAGCTGGAAATCTCCAAGGACACACTCCGGCGCATGATACGCCGCTGTCAGGATATGGGCGAATTTTAAGCCCTGCCCGCCATAGCGCGGGCTTTTTTTTCGCCTGTTTTACGATTACGGGGCACAGCGCACATAGCGCAACATGCTGAATTTCAACACTTTTCAACCAAAAGCACATTTTGGCACCATCTATGCTCATCTCCTCCCGAACACGGGCCATGGCATTTCGCCACGCCCACAATCCCGTTGCCGAGGACCACGCATGAACCTCTGTTTGGCATGCTTCGAAGACCGGCTGGCCTCTCTGCTCGAAAACACAACGAGCTTCCGCCTCTACCGCGTAGAGGACGGCACGGCGACCCCCGCCGGGGGCTTCGACATCGCCCAGAACGATACCGCGCGCCTTGTAAGCGCCCTCACCTCCTATAAGGTGGACTCCCTCGTCTGTGGTGGCGTCACCGGCTGTACGCGCCGGATGCTGCTTCAGGCCGGGCTGGACGTTCGCCCATGGGTGCGGGGCACCATTGAAGACGTGCTCAGCGCCGTGCTGGACGATAGTCTCGAACATCTCGCCATGCCCGGATGCGGCGGCAGACGCTGCGGCAGAGGCCGCATGGAGAGCGACCTTATCGCTCCCGGTTGCCGCGAACGCCGTCAGGGCTGCGGACAGGGGCACGGCATGGGTCACGGACGAGGCACGGGAAATACTCCGAAAAAGGGAGGCGCATAGATGAAAATCGCCATCACCAGTCAGGGCCAGACTCTGGACAGCTCCATCGACCCCCGCTTCGGCCGCGCCGCCGGATTCGTCCTTGTGGATACCGAAAGCGGCGACATCGACTACGCAGACAACACGCAGAACCTTACCCTGGCGCAGGGCGCGGGCATTCAGGCCGCGCAGAATGTGGCCCGCACGGGCGCACAGGCCGTCATCACCGGCCACGTTGGCCCCAAGGCCTTCACTGCACTGAACAAGGGCAAGATTGACATTTACCTTGGCGCGGCGGGCACCGTGCAGGAAGCGCTGGACGCCTTCAAGTCCGGCAAGCTGAGCGCAGCCGACGCCGCCGACAAGGAAGGCCACTGGTAGGCCGGGGAGAATGGATACCACGATGCTGAATATAGCCGTTGCCAGCGGAAAGGGCGGCACGGGCAAAACCACAGTCTCCGCAAACCTCGCCGCATGGCTTGCCTCGCGGGGCACCCATGTCACGGCGCTGGATTGCGACGTGGAGGAGCCCAACCTGCACCTTTTCCTCAAGCCGGATTGGACCGAAACCCGCACCGAGAGCGTGCCCGTCCCCGTCGTGGACGAGGACGCCTGCCTCGGCGAGGAGTGCCGCAAATGCGTGGACCTCTGCCGCTTTAAGGCGCTCATCATGATGGGCGGTTCGGTCATGGTCTTTCCCGAACTCTGTCACGGATGCGGCCTGTGCAACCTTGCATGCCCAGCAAACGCCATCACCGAGGGCGAGCGCGAAATCGGCATCGTCAGGCAAGGCCCGGCCACGGTTTCCGGCGCCAAGGGGCTCATCGTCACCGGCGGTGAACTCCGCATCGGCGAAGCCATGGCTCCGCCGCTCATTCAGGCCGTCAAAAAGGACTCGCCCGAGGCGGACGTGCGCATTATCGACAGCCCGCCCGGAACCAGCTGCCCGGTCATTGCGTCCCTTGGCAGCAGCGACCTTGCCGTGCTGGTCACCGAACCCACGCCCTTTGGCCTGCATGACCTTGAACTGGCCGTAGGCGTGCTGCGCAAGATGAACATCCCCTTTGGCGTGGTCATCAACCGCGACGGCATGGGCGACGACCGCACACACAAATACCTTGAACGCGAAGGCATCCCCCTGCTGGGCAGCCTGCCCCACTCCACCGAGGCGGCGCACTGCTACTCCGAGGGACGCCTGCACATTGAAGCCCTGCCCGATTTCTCGCAGGCCTACGCCGCCATCTGGGCGAATATCCAGAGCATGGCGGCACAGGAGGGCGCGGCATGAAGGAACTTGTAGTCATCAGCGGCAAGGGCGGCACGGGCAAAACCACCGTCACGGCCGCGCTGGCCGCCCTGACGCCCAACAAAGTCCTTGCGGACTGCGACGTGGACGCGGCGGACCTGCACCTCATCCTGGACCCCACCGTGGGCCGCACTGTGGACTTCTACAGCGGCGAGATAGCGACCATTGACCCGGACGCCTGCACCCAGTGCGGGCTGTGCGCGGAGCACTGCCGCTACGACGCCATTACCGAAGACTTCACGGTGCAGAAGGAACACTGCGAGGGCTGCGGCGTCTGCGCCTTTGTCTGCCCGGTTCAGGCCGCCACCATGCAGGAACGCATGTGCGGCTACTGGTACGACTCCACAACGCGCTTTGGGCACATGGTGCACGCCAACCTTGGCATAGGCGAGGAGAACTCCGGCAAGCTGGTCACCACCGTGCGCAAGGAAGCCCGCGCCACGGCGGAAAAGCTGAGCGCGGAACTTATCCTGACCGATGGCCCTCCCGGTGTGGGCTGCCCGGTCATCGCCTCCCTTGGCGGCACGGACCTGACGCTGGCCGTTGCGGAGCCGACGCTCTCCGCCCTGCACGACCTCAAGCGCGTGTATAAACTTTCACGGCACTTCAAGGTGCCCATGATGGTCATCATCAACAAGGCGGACATCAACGCCGCCATCGTTGAAGAGATCAAATGCTGGTGTGAGGAGTACGACGTTGAAATCGCGGGCGTGCTCCCGTATGACCAGGTGGTCACAACTGCGCAAATTCACGGCAAAAGCATCGTCGAGTACGACCCCGACGGCCTTGGCCTTACCATGCGCACTATCTGGGACAACGTGTCCCGTCGCCTGTTTGCCGATAAGGCATAGATTAGGAGGAACACTATGAGCGAATGCGGAAACTGCTCCAGCGGCAGCGAATCCTGCGGCTCCTGCCAGGAGAACCCTCAGGACCAGAAAATCAAGAAAGCCCTGGGCCGGATCAAGAATAAGATTGTCGTCATGTCCGGCAAGGGCGGTGTGGGCAAGTCCACCGTCGCCACCAACATTGCCGTGGCGCTGTCCATGGCGGGCATGAAGGTTGGCCTGCTGGACGTTGACGTCCACGGCCCCAGCGTCCCGCGCCTGCTCTCCCTGCAGGACGAAAAGCCCCACATGGAGCGCGACTGCATGGAGCCTGTCTCCTGGAGCCAGAATCTGGGCGTTATGTCCCTCGGCTTCCTGCTGCCCTCCAAGGACGACGCCGTCATCTGGCGTGGCCCGGTGAAGATTGGCCTCATCCGCCAGTTCATCTCCGACGTCACGTGGGGCGACCTCGACTTCCTGATCGTAGACTGCCCTCCCGGAACCGGCGACGAACCCCTCTCCGCCCTGCAGGAGCTCGGCTCCGACGCCAAGGCCGTCATCGTCACCACCCCGCAGGGTGTGGCCATTGACGACGTGCGCCGCTCCGTGACCTTCTGCAATCAGGTCGGCAACGAAATCGTCGGCATCGTGGAAAACATGAGCGGCTTTGTCTGCTCCAAGTGCGGCAACGTGGAAAATGTGTTCGGTTCCGGCGGCGGCGAAGAACTCGCCCAGCAGACCGGCGTGCCGTTCCTCGGCAGCATTCCCATGAACGCCGATGTCGCCCGCGCCGGCGACGAAGGCTTCCCCGTGCTGAAGCTGGGCGATCACAGCCCGGTTGGCGAAGCCTTCAACCACATCATCAAGCCCCTGCTGGGCCTTGCCGGCAAGCTGCAGGAACAGGCAGACACCACCCAGCCCGTGGAAGCCATTCTCGCCAGCGACAACGGCACCACCCGCTTTGCCGTGCCCGTGGCCAATGGCCAGCTGTGCATGCACTTCGGCCACTGCGACAAATTCGCCGTGATGGACGTGGACAACAAGAGCAAAACCATCACCAAGGGTGAACTGCTCACGCCTCCGCCGCACGAGCCGGGCGTCCTGCCCCGCTGGCTGGCCGAAAAGGGCGCCAACGTCATCATCGCCGGCGGCATGGGCGCACGCGCCCAGAGCCTGTTCACCGAAAACGGCATCAAGGTCGTTGTCGGCGCACAGCCCGGCGACCCCGAGGAAATCGTCAAGACCTACCTCGACGGCAAGCTGACCGTGGGCCAGAATATCTGCGACCACTAGTCCGCACCACCCTGCCCTACACCCGGCCGAAGGCGCTTTGCCTTCGGCCGGTTTTTTTGTGCGCTGTTTGTGTGCGAGGCTATGTAGCGATTTTCTGAGGGATCGAAAATGAGTAGCCACGTTGCGCCAACACCAACGCTTCCGATCCCCACACACGAACGGCCCACTACGCGGCCTGCGCACTCTCCGCCGCAAGGCTCCGCCCTCTTCCCCTTCCTCCAGCCCTGCGCTGTTCCCCTCCCTGCACCTGTGCTATCCTCGCGTCTCCATTGCATTGCTTGTATTGCGCCATACCCTCAAGGAGGCCGCCATGTTCCGCCGTCGTCTGTGTCTTTGCGTCATGCTCTTCACTGTCATCAGCCTTGCCGCCTGCGCGCCCAAGATTTCCCTGTTTGGCGACGGGTCGGGCCAGCCACTGGCAGAAAGCGTCATCTCCGGCACTGCGCCGGAAAAAGTGCTGGTCATTCCCGTCACGGGGACCATCTCCACGGCGCCGCCGCGCGAATTTGGCCCATCGCTGAGCACGCGGCCCAGCCTGGTGCAAGAGGTGGTCTCGCACCTGCGCCGGGCTGAGGCGGACCCGGACATCCGCGCCGTGGTGCTGATGGTGGACTCTCCGGGCGGCACGGTTGTCGCGTCGGACACGCTGTATCATGAAGTTATGGCCTTTCGGCAGCGCACAGGGCGGCCCGTGGTGGCGCTGATGCACAATGTGGCGGCCAGTGGCGGCTATTATGTCAGCATTGCGGCGGACCACATTGTGGCGCACCCCACCACGGTGACGGGGTCCATCGGCACTGTGCTCATCGTTCCCAAGCTGCACGGGCTGATGGAAAAGGTGGGCGTGTCGACCATGGTCATCAAATCCGGAGAGCTTAAGGACATGGGGTCCCCCTTCCGCGCCAGCCCCGAAAAGGAGCGGAAGCTGCTGCAAAACATGATAGACGACATGAATTCGCGCTTTCTTCAGGCGGTGAAGGCGCGGAGAAGACTTGACCAGAAGGCGCTAGACGCGGTAGCCGATGCACGTGTGCTCATGGCAAACGAGGCCGTACGGCTGGGACTGGTGGACGCCACGGGATATACCGAAGACGCCCTTGCCAAGGCCCGCGACCTTGCCGAACTTTCTGAGGATGCGCGCGTGGTGGTCTACCGCCGCACCCGCTTCCCTGATGACAACCTGTACAACACCGCCACCGGTTCGTGGTCTGGACCCCTCACGGGCGGGACAACCCTTGTCCTGCCGGATGTCCTCTCCACGCCCCGCACCGGCTTTTACCACCTGTGGACGCCCGCCCTTGGCGGCGCGGCAGGCAACTAGCCAGATGGCGCATCTAGGAGGATTGCAATGGATAACGAATGGGTGACAGTCGCCGTCTTTCCCGTCCTGAATGAAGAAGTAGCCCGCGAGGTTCAGCGCTGGGAATTTGTGGCCGAAGACATGGCCCTCTACCCGGAGCGTAACGTCCGCTACGTGGAGAAGGACAATCAGGTTATTGTACAGGTCAGCCAGACCATCAACCTCGCCTTTGATGGCGGTCTCGGCGCGGCCAGCTAAGGCGCACACCGACACAACACACAAAAAGCCCGGAACGGTCTACACCGCTCCGGGCTTTTTCTTTGCCTTCTGCCCGCGCTACTGCACGCGCTGTGGTGGGAACAAACGGAATATTTCGCCCTGCGTCTTGGGCGTGGCCGGGGCGGCCTTGGCAGGCGCCTCGTCGGTGATGTTCTCCTGCCGCATGGGCGCAGCCGGGGCGGCTACGCGCTTGACGGGCGCCATGGGGCGCGCTTCGCCAAGGGGCGCCCGCACCAAGCGCTCAAAGTCTTCCTGCGGGGCCTTGGGCGACAGCAGACGCGACACCACGCCGCGGTTGGGCAGCGCCCAATCGTAGGCGGAGACAATAACGCCGTCATCAAGGCGCACCACCTGCGCGGCCACAAACACATTGTGCGCGTCCACGGTATAGCACCCGGCAAGGATGGCCTCGGCGTCGAACTTCTGCTGCATCAGGCGCGCGGTCTCGCGGGTGAGAGCAAACTCGCCCTCGCCGGCGCGGACGCCAATTTCCTTGCGCAGCCGGATTTCCATCACATCATACCCCGCCTGCACAAGACGCGAAACCACCTGCGAGGACACCAGCCGCCCAAAGGGCGAGGACGATTCAAAATTCTCACGGTCCACAAAAGTGGCGGCAAGGATGCGCGTGCCCTCGGGGACGCGGTTTTTCAGGTTAGCGGCCAGCCCGTCGGCGGCCACAAAACTGCCGGCGACAAGGGCGTCGCCCTCAAAGGAGCCGCCAACGGTCTGGCGGTAGGGCCCGGTGGCCCCCTGCTGGCTTGTGTCCCGCACCGTGCATCCCACAGCGGCGCAGCAGAACAGGAACAGGAGAACGGATTTCACGAGAGAACGGATGGACACTTTCACTGCCTCGCTAGTTATTGGTCACAGACATACTTTTGGTGGTGTAGGCGGGAAGACCGTCGCCCCCAACGGGCGGAATCGGCTTGCCATAGTGGCGGTTATCCCCGTCGTTAATGTAATAAATGCTGGACGAGTGCGTCACGAAACGGTTGCGCCAGACCATGCTGGACGTGATGATGACCTCGTGCGAGCTGTAGCCCGGCAAGGTGCCGATGGCCACGTCCGCCAAAATGCCCGCTACGCTGGCCGCATAGACAGCGTCCGCGCCAAGGTCGCGGCTGACGGCAATGCCCGCGCCAAGTACCGACAAAAGCCCCGGCGGCGTACGCTGAAAGCGCTTGCCGTGCTTCACCATCTGCACCTTAAAGCGCAGTTCCAGCTGGCCTTCATCCTTGTCCGACACCTGCAGCCCCTCGTGCACAAGGTGCGAGCGCAGCAGCTCGCGAAACACCTCCGCAAACGGGCCCTGCGCGTCGGGGATGACATCAATGGCCAACAGGCGCAGTTCCACGCGGTCGTCCAGCGCTTTTTTGCTCTGCTTTGCCACGTCCTCGGCCAAGATGTCCCAGTGCCGCGCCGCCTGCATCTTGTGCTGCGTCTCCATTGGATAGGACGACGCCACAGGAAGCTGCGACTGGCACCCGGCAAGCAGGCCGACAACCAGCACGGTCATCATGAATAGTCCACATCGCTGCATCATTCGGGTACTCCCGCTTGAGGCTGCTGTCCTTGGCGCGCGGACGGCAACAGACCCCTCGCACACCACACCGCCACATTTGTCCTATCGGCGGCATCCCCCGGTTCTTTACCCTCCCAGCCATGTGGGCGGCAGCGCGGCAGGACGCAAAACGCGCCAGAGCCGCCCGGAATGCTCCGGGCGGCTCTGGCGCGCAAGGGGGCGAAAAAAAGCGCGCTGTCAGCTTACGGCGCGAACATAGTCCTCCATGTTCACTTCCTTCCAGCGCTTGCTGACCCAATAGGCTGCGGCCCAAATCATGAGCGATGCGGCCTGTGTGTCATTAAGGCGTTTGAGCTTGGCTTCCAGATTCGCCTTGCTGGCGCCGTGCCTCGTATGCAGCAGGCTGATGTCGCAGGCGTCCTGAAGCCGGAGTTGCAGATAGGCAAGGCGGGACTGGTCCGGAAGGAGTTTCACTTCCTTGTGCGCTTCAAGGATGGTCATGAGTTCCGGTGTGGAAAACATGCCCTTCACCTGATTGATGGACCGGAAAAAGGTATCCACAGCCCACGGGACGACGAACTCCGCTCCAGCGCTCTTGGTCCGGAAATATTCCTTGAGCCACTGTTCATGCTCGGGGGATACCCGCGCCGCAACCTGTGCCATGCCTCCTCCCTTTCAGGAAAGCGCCATACAAGGTTCAAACACTTCTACAGACAAGTATATACACGCGCCCATGCTTTTCATCAAGACTTTTTCTAGACAGCCCCAGGCAGTTCCCACGCAAAATACATGACGCCGTCTTGATTTTCTCAAAACTCCGGCCAACACTGCATCCTCGCGCGCCACTGACCAACCGTCACGACATGAAGGACCGCCCCACAACACCTACTGTGCGTCTATCACGTACATATTGCCCCAGTTTTTCCCGGTCACATACAACCTCTCGCCCGCGGCGTCCCACGCAATGCCGTTCAGCACCCCGCCGCCACGGGCGCGCTCCTGTCTGGCAATGGATGCGCAATCCACCCACCGCGTCACAGCGCCTGCCGCAGGGTCAATCACGGCGATGCTGTCGCTGTGCCACACATTGGCCCATATCTCGCCGTCCACCCACTCCAGCTCGTTCAGGGCGCGCACGGGCCGCCCTGCGTCCGTCACTTCCACACGCCGCACAGGGGCAAAGGTGCGCGCGTCGCGCACGGTCAGGTACTGCGAGCCGTCACTCTGCCACAGCCGCTGCCCGTCCCACGTCAGCCCCCAGCCCTCGCCGTCGTAGACAAACGTCGCCGTTACGCGCTCCGTGGCGGGGTCGAAGACCAGTGCCCGCCCTGCCTTCCACGTCAGCATCACAATGCGCTCCGCCGCCGCTGTTGCGCCCTCGCCAAACACTGTTGGGCTCAGGGGCCACACCTTCACAACACGGCCACTGCGCGCGTCCACCTGCCGCAGGCCGGAACGCCCGTAGCGCCCCGTTGTTTCATACAGAGCGTCGCCGGCGAAAAACAGCCCCTGCGTAAAGGCCCGTGAATCATGGGGAATACGCTCACGCACCACGCATGCAACGCGCGGCACGGCGTCTGTATCAGCAACGCCATCCGCATGTGTCAGCACGACACACAACAGGGCAACCACTCCACAAACGAGCAAGACCACGCCACAGCGCCAAGAAGCATCCACACAACGAAGCATATCACCAGCCATATGTGTTTATCCGCCAACCACGGACCTATTTCAGCAAACAAAAGAACCGGAAATCATGCACTAACGACTGAAAAATGCATTTCCACTTGACTTTATACCCTATAACGCGGAGTACTATTAAATGTCTCGCAGTTTTGTACCCACCCTCGACATGGGTTCTGCGGGTTGTGTTTCACGATTTTTTTAAGGAGTTTTGGAAATGGTCAAGTCGATTTACGTAGGGAACCTGCCCTGGAGCAGCACTGAGGACGAAATCCGTGAACTTTTTGAAAGTTACGGCGAAGTGCACTCCGTCAAGATTATCGAAGACCGCGACACGGGGCGCTCTCGCGGTTTCGGTTTCGTCGAGATGAGCGCCAACGAAGCGCTGGCCGCCATCGACAGCCTGCAGGAGGCCTCCCTTGGTGGACGCGCCCTGCGCATCAATGAAGCACGACCCCGCCAGCCCAGAAGGTGGTAACACCGCTGCGCTGCAGCTGACTCTACCCCCTACATACAATACGGCCCGCCTCGCAGACTGCGAAGCGGGCCGTTCTCATTGCAAGACGGGGAGGCAGCGGAGGATTACTCCTCCAGCCCTTTGATGGACTTGCCAAGCTGGGTCATCTTTGCCCGGATGTACGACGAGGCCAAGTCGCCAAGGTCGTGGTCGCCGGTATGCTCCAGCCCGTAGGAGCGCAAATCCTCATCAATCTGCTTTTCCATGCGTTCGGACTCAAGGAACATCAAATAGATAAGGGTCAGCGCGGCGTTATTTTCTTCCTTGCCGTCGCACAGCATGTCCAGGTGGTCCTGCGGCACCGTCTCGAACAGACGGTCCATAAACATGCCAATCCACTTCTCGTAGAGGTCGGGCAGGATGGGCGGCACGCAATCCGCCAGTTTTTCCGTAGCGCGGGGGTCCACTTCGGCCCCCATGGTCACGCCAAAGAATTCCTGCAGGGCCTCTTTTCTGCGCTCGGGACTCTGGTCCAGCTTCTGATGCAGGACGGTCCGGATATGCGCCCGCATGGTCTGGGGGTCCATGGACATGGCTAGGCGTTCCCCCGCAGTGTGGAGTTGGGGCAGGTGTCGCTCTGCATGCAGATTTCACAGCCGCCACGGTACGGCATGGGCGTGTACACGGCGTACTGGCGGTTCAGGGAGCCAATCTGCTCATTCCACTCCAGCCCGCTGGTCTCGAAGAAGTCCAGCACTTCGGACATGGGACGCGGAAGCGGCGTACAGCTTTCAAGCAGTTCGGGAACGAGGCTCTGGGCGCTAGACATCACCAGCGTGATGGCAAGATTATGGAAGAACATCCCGTTTTCCGGGGACTGCTGCCACGCCTTCTCCACGGCGTCCTCGACGCTCTCGTTCAGGTAGATGAAGAGAAAGCCGTCGTCATTCTTGGCCATGGACGGCACGAGCTTAAAGGCCGCCATGCGGTCCTTCCAGTCGTTCCATGCGGCTTCCAGCTGCTCCAGCAGCTCCTGGCTCAGGCGTGTTTCTCCGCAGACCTCAAGAAAATACATCACATCGAATTCCGGCTTGGGCTGAACCGGCGTCACTTTCAGTTCACTCATGTCAGACTCCTTCGAGCTATGGTACTCGGGCCGCCATGTGACGCCCGCCCGGTGTGTGTATACTCTTTACGCCGTGTTCTCAACCCACGCCGATAGCCCCAACCCGCCGGGGTTTTGTCCGAAATGGGGCCGAAACTTGACGCAGGGCAGTCTGGGGGCGCATTGTACGGAGATAATGCGCACCTCCATCATCGCCTGGATGGGCAATCCTTTTTTTAGTGCGGCGCTTTCCCGCCTTGGCTACGCCGTGGTGCGCGTGCCCATGCCGCAAGGCCGCCTGCTCACCTTTGACGAAGTCTGCGCGGCATGCGGCGGCGTTCCAGACGCCGCCGTCTACGGCGACATGAGCCAAAGCCCGCCCCTCGACAGCGTGGAAGACTGGCCCTGCCTGACGGCATTTCACTGCGTCGACGCGCACATCCACAGCTGGTACCCGGCCTACGCCCAGTGCTTTGACCTGTGCTCCGTGGCCCTGCGCGACGTCATCCCCGCCTTTCTGGAAGGCGCCTTCACCCCCCAGCAAGTGCTGTGGCTGCCCAACTTCGCCTTTGACGACATCCAGCCCGCTGCGGCGCGCAAGGAGTGGGACGTCGCCTTCATCGGCACGGTCAGTGCGCGCACCACGCCCCGCCGCAAGCGGTTTCTGGACCGCCTCGCCATGCACATTCCGGGGCTTGTGGCCCAGCGCGGCGACTTTCGCAAGCTGTACCCCAAGGCGAGAGTGGTGCTCAATTACTGCGAGGGCGGCGACCTGAATTTCCGTGTCTTTGAAGCCCTCGCCACGGGCAGTTGCCTGCTCACCCCGCGCATCGGACACGGACAGGACGACCTGTTCACCGACGGCGAACACCTGCTTCTTTATGACTTAGGCGACGTGCGCGGCCTTGTGGCGCGCATCAACGACGCCCTTGCGGACAAGCAGCGGCGCGAAGCCATCGGCGCACGCGGTCTGCGCGCCGTCAACGCCGCCCACCGCGCAAGCCACCGGGCGCAGGCCTTTGCGTCGTGGCTTTTTTCCTTTCCCGCACCAACACTTGTGGCCGAACGGCGGCTCTACGCCCCGGCCCTCAAAAACATGCTCAAACTTCTGTACCTGCATTTCGCCGAAACCACCCCGCCGTCAAGGCTTCGTGAGGAGTATCTCAGGATGGGGACCCACCGCAGGGGATGACCTCCACGCCGTTTTCCACTATAGGCCTTGGCTCGGACCCCGCAGTCCGGCAACCACACATTCCCAAGGAGAATCCACATATGTCCAATCCCAAAGTGCGCATTGAGACGCCCCACGGCGATATCATCATTGAACTGTTCGAAGATAAGGCCCCCGAAACCGTAAAGAACTTCCTGACCTACGTGGATGAGGAATTCTACAACGGCACCATCTTCCACCGCGTTATCCCCAACTTTATGGTGCAGGGCGGCGGTCTGGACATGATGATGCGCGAAAAGCCCACCCACGACCCCATCCAGAACGAAGCAAACAACGGCGTTGCCAACGTGCGCGGCACCGTGGCCATGGCCCGCACCATGGACCCGCACAGCGCCACGGCGCAGTTCTTTGTGAACCTTGTGGACAACGGCTTTTTGAACCACCGCAATGAAACCCCCGACGGTTGGGGCTACTGCGCGTTTGGTCAGGTTGTGGAAGGCATGGAGGCCGTTGATGCCATTGCCAAGGTCCGCACCAAGAACTACGGCTACCATCAGGACGTGCCGGTGGACCCCATTACCATCATCAGCACCAGCCGCGTGGAAGACTAGCCGCGTCGACCGGGCCCGCGCCCGCCAGCCGCACTTTTCGCCCAAAGGGCACAACAAAGGGCGGGATGCTTCACAGCATCCCGCCCTTTGCCATTGACGCCGCGCGGCCGTGCAGGCTGTTAAACGGCCTCGCCGGCCGCAAAACCGCTGGCCCACGCCCAGTGCAGGTTGTACCCGCCAAGCCAGCCCGTCACGTCCACAACCTCGCCCGTAAAATACAGGCCCGGAACGCTGCGCGCCACCATGGTCTTGGACGACAGCGCCGCCGTGTCCACGCCGCCCGCCGTCACCTCGGCCTTGTCCCAGCCCTCGGCGCGCGAGGGCTGCACCGTCCACGCGTGCACGGCCTCGGCAAGGCGGTCCATGGCCTTGCGGCGCAGGTCCGCCACCTGCGTATCGCCGTCAGCGCCGGCAACGCGCCGCGCCAAACGCTCGGGAAAGTGCGCGCCCAAAACGTTGCGCAGCAGGGTCTTGCCCCGCTCATGGCGCGCCTGTTCTACGGTGTCCACAATGCTCTGCCCCGGTAGCAGGTCAATGCTCAGGGCTTCGCCTTTGCGCCAGTAGCTGGAAATCTGCAAAATGGCAGGGCCAGACAGCCCCTTGTGGGTGAACAGCACGTCATCGGCAAAGCTCGCGTCCCCGCATGTCACCCGCGCGGGCAGGGCCACGCCGGAGAGGTCGCTGTAGCGCCAGTTAGGCACCACCAGCGGCGTCAGCGCCGGACGCGGCGGCACAACCCGCAGGCCAAAGTGCTTCGCCACCTCATAGCCAAAGGTCGTTGCGCCAACGCCGGGCCACGAGCGCCCGCCAGTCGCCACCACAACCGCTGGGGCGCGCATGTCGCCTTGGTCCGTGCGCACCACAAAGCCGTCGCCCTCGCGCTCCACTGTCTGCACGTCCATGCCAAGGCGAACCGACGCCCCGGCCTCACCGGCGAGGCGCTCCAGCACGCCCGCAACAGCCGCGCCGCCCTGCTCGCAAAACAGCTGCCCCTCGGCCTTTTCCTCATACCCAAGGCCATTCTCGGCCAGCAGGCTCAGAATGTCATAGGGCGAAAAGCGCGCAAGGGCAGACTTGCAAAAGTGCGGGTTCTCGCCAAGGTAGTGCCGCGCCTCGCAGTCGAGGTTGGTAAAATTACACCGGCCACCACCGGCAATGCGCACCTTGCGGGCGGTCTTGCCGCCCTTGTCCAGCACAGCAACCCGCCGCCCGCGCCGTCCGGCGCGAATGGCGCACATCAGCCCCGAGGCCCCGGCTCCTACAATAAGAGCGTCAACGTCCTGCATATCCAGTCACTTCCTTCCGCGCGGTATTGCGGCGCGGCGCGCATACATATCGTGTTGGTTCCCGCGTCTAGGCCGGGTTCGCGATGCCCCAGCCGCGCTGTATCTGCGGCGCATAGGCGGTGAGGATGCGCATATATTCCAGCTCCATGTCCAGCATCTCCTCATCGCGCCGCCGCAGCCATTCGGACAGCCACGCCATGCGCAGACCAAGAACAAGAGGATGCAGCCAGCGCTCGTTGTCCGCCCGCAAAACGCCCTCTTCGCGCAGGCCCGTCACAAACGCGGGGACCAGACCGCGAACAAGGTAGTCCGGGTGCTCACTGCCGACACAGCCAATACAGTTGGCCGCATCGTACAGGTCGGGCTTGATGCCCGTAAACTCCCAGTCGATAACGGCGCGCACACCCTGCCCCGCCCAAATAACATTGAGGGGATGATAGTCGCCGTGGCACAGCGCTGTGGGCGCGCCGGCGAATTCCAGCCCCATGACGGCCATATCCGCCACCACCGGTTCCACGGCGTCCGCCACATCCGGGCGCAGGCGCCGCGCGGTGTGCACAATGTCCTGAATATACTCCGGCAGGCAAAAAGGCGCGGCCTCGCGGGGCGGGGTCACCTGCTGCCCGGCGCGGCGAAGGCGCCCCAGAAAAGCCGCCAAGGCCTGTCCGCGCTCCGCGTCGTGAATATAGTCCGGACGCGGCAACTCGTCGCCGGGGACAAAGGGCGCAAGCTGCCAGTGCTCACCGCCGTGGGCGCAGGTAAAGCCCTCGCCGCACGGCAGGTACGCCACAGCGCCATCGCAGCCGCTGCGGGTCAAGGCGCTGAGGAGCGTACCAACGGACTCGCGCCAGACGTGCTGGCCCGGACTGAGGCGCTCCAGCACCCACAGTCTGCCGTCATCGCCCTCGACAACACTGCGCCAACCGCAGCGCTCCGGACTGCCGGCCAAGGGGATATCGCGCCGGGTGCGGCGGTACGCCACCCCAAAGCGCGAGAGAAGGTCGCGGTATATGTCATTTCCATGCATTGGCGTCTCCACGTCGTTCAGTCTTTTCCCTGCGGGACGGGGCGGGCAAGGGAACGCACAGCGCGCCTGCCCATCCCCCGCGGGGAGCGGTACACTGCCACGACTGGCGCAGGCACTCAACACCAATCTTTACCGCCGCGCAGCAGGGCCGGGCCGCGGCGCAGGGCGCGCACATTGGGCCAGAGGAGCGCCCCCCTGCCACAGAGCCTCGCGTGGGACCCGCCGTTTTCCATGCCTTGTGGAGCAGGAACTTGCGTCGGGGCCTGCCTCAGAACACAACATCAGCGCAAAACGGCCCCACCAGACAAAAACACCCGCGCCGCCACAGGGTGGCGGTGCGGGCACAGCATGCAGAAGGTGAGGCGCGGGGCCGCGTGGGTCAGGCGTAGGCGGGCTCCCACGCCTGGCGGTACGCATTGGCAAAGGTTCTGAAATCCACCGGCTGGCGGTCCAGTATGGCCGCAAGGTCCGGCGTCACCTGCGTGGCCGCGCCGCTGCGGATGGCGGCGTTGAGGCCGTGTTGCAGGTCAATGGTCCAGTGCGCCATGCCCGCGCGGACCATGGCATACTCCGCCGTGGCGTCGTCCACCGGAACATAGGCGATGCGCCGTCCCACGATTTCCGACAGGATGACCGCTATCTCCACATTATCCAGTGCATACGGGCCGGTGAACATGAAGCTGCGGCCAAGGAAGCCCTCGGGCGTGGCAAGGATGCGGCACAGCCCCTCGGCCACGTCGCGGGCATCCACCAGCGCGGTGGCGGCCATGCCCATGGGCAGGAAAATCCGCCCGGTATCGCGAATCATGGGCGCATAATGCGTGGCGTAGTCCTGCATCAGCGGCGCACTACGCACAAGGCAACAGGGAATGCCGCTCTCGCGCACGGCGGCGTCCAGCGCGCCATGCAGGCGGGTCATGCCGCAGCTGCCCTCTGCCTCCACACCGCAGCCGGAGGCCCGCACAATAAACCGCACTCCAGCCCGCCGCGCCGCCGTAATGGCGCGGACCGTCCAGTTGGCAATATCCGGAACCAGCGGTGTACGCAAAAACAGCCCCTCAATGCCACACAGGGCCGACTCCAACGTCTCCGGCCGCTCAAAGTCGGCAAGCACGGCGCGGTGGCCTTGGTCCTGCATTTCGCACAGGGTCTGCCGCGTGGGCACGCCCAGCACATAGTCGGTCCCCGTCTTTCGCAGACATTCCGCGAGGGCGGTACCAAACATGCCCGTTCCGCCAAGAACGAGAATGGTCCCCATATGTTTCCCCTTTTTCAAACATCCCGATGCGAAGGCTTCCGGCGCGGCCAATCGCCGCCGCGCCACCTACAACATCTCCCTTGCGAACAAGACTACACGGATACGATAAAAAATGAAACATTCCCAATAGGTAGAAACCACCTTCATCGCGCCCTTCAAGCGTCCGCCACCCGACACTTTGGCGAACCAACATGCCCGGACCGCAGCGCCCCCTTGGACGAAACCGCCTCATGGTGCTACGTACAGATATGCGACATGTCTTTCTTCTTCTCATCCTCACCCTGTTCGTTGCCGCCGTGCCACTTTCAGCGCACGCAGACGACTGGTGGCGGGACGACTTTACGTCCCTTGACAACTGGACCCACCGGACCTTTGACAACATCGACACGCCCACGGCGTACGACATTGCGCCTGTGGACGGCGGCACGGCCCTGCGCGCCACCAGCCGCGCCGGTGCCTCCGGCATCACCACTACCGCGCCCTTTGATGTGTACGAGCATCCCACGCTGGCGTGGCGGTGGAAGGTCAACACCATCATCCCCGAGGCCGACGGCACCACCAAAGCCGGAGACGACTACCCCCTGCGCGTGTATGTGGTCTTCACCTACGACCCGGACGCCGCCACAGGCCTGACGCGCTTCAAGTACGCCCTTGCCAAACTGGTGTCCGGCGACTATCCGCCCCACTCCACCCTCACCTACGTGTGGGCCAGCGTGACGGATACGCCGGACTTTTTCGTCAGCCCCTATACGGACCAAGCCATGATCATCCCCTTGCGGCGCGGCCCGTCGCAGGCAGGAACATGGCAAGTGGAGCGCGTGAACATTGTGGAGGACTACCGCCGCACCTTTGGCGAAGACCCGCCCCACACCGCAGCGCTGGCCATTATGACGGACACCGACAACACCGGCGCAAGCGCCACGGCCTACGTGGACTGGATAGCCCTGCCTTAACAGCCTGCGCAACCAGTCCCCCACAGCGCCCCCTCATAACCATGCAAGGCCGACGCGTATCTCCTACGCGTCGGCCTTCATTCTTCTCCGCCCCCTGCCAGGTGCCGCCTAGCAGCCAGCACGCCAGCTCCCGAAGCGGCCCCTCACGCTCCCGCCACCCCGCCACCCCGCCAACGCGGACTATGGGCCTCACTACCTCAACAAGGCACAACACCGCACGACATACAACAACAGCACCCCCGGTGGAGACATATCCACCGGGGGTGCTGCGCTTTCCCATGCCACCCCACTGGAGCAGCACGGACAAAAAAGAGGCGGGCCCCCGTCTTTTGACGTGGCCCGCCCATGAAATCAACGCCCAGAGTGCGCCGTCACGGACACGAGGGGTCCGGCTCAAAAACCGGGCTCGCCTCCGTTCCGAAGCACTCTGGCAAGGGTTACTTGATAAATTTTTAGGCTTTCTTCTTGCGGCCCGCGATCTGATAACGCTTCTGCGAGTTAAGTTCAACCTTGCGCAGGCGGATGGCTTCCGGCGTAATCTCGACGAGTTCGTCCTCACGGATGAAGTGCAGGGCGCGCTCCAGCGTCATGGGCAGCACGTTGGTCAGCACAACGGCGTCGTCCTTGCCGGACGCACGCATGTTGGTGAGCTTCTTGCCCTTGGTGGGGTTCACGTCGATGTCGTTTTCGCGGTTGTGCTCGCCAACGATCATGCCCTCGTACACGGCGTCGCCCGGATTGATGAACAGGCTGCCGCGGGGCTCAAGGTTGAACAGGGCGTAGGCCACGGCCTTGCCCGCACGGTCGGAGACGATGGAGCCGGAGTAGCGCGTGGGGAACTCGCCGCGGTGGTCGCCATAGCCCTCAAGGTAGGAGTTCATGATGCCGGTACCCTTGGTATCGGTCAGGAACTCGTCGCGGTAGCCGATGAGGCCACGGGAGGGGATGGAGAATTCCATACGCACGCGTCCGGTGCCGTTGTTGACCATATTGGTCATGCGGCCCTTACGCATGGCGAGCTTCTCGGTAACGACGCCCATGGAGGCTTCGTCGCAGTCCACGTACAGGTGCTCAATGGGCTCCAGCAGCTTACCGCTTTCGTCGCGCTTGTAGATAACCTCGGGACGGCCCACGTTCAGCTCAAAGCCTTCGCGGCGCATGGTCTCGATGATGATGGCCATCTGGAACTCGCCACGGCCCTTCACGAGGAAGGCGTCGCGGTCGTCGGTCTCTTCCACGCGGATAGCCACGTTGGAGAGGGCTTCGCGGGTCAGACGCTCCTTAATCTTGCTGGAGGTCACCTGCGAGCCTTCCTGACCGGCCAGCGGCGAGGTATTGATGCCAAAGCGCATGCTGACGGTGGGTTCGTCCACAGTAATGCGGGGCAGTGCCTGCGGGTTGTCCACCGTGCAGATAGTGTCGCCGATTGTCACGTCCTCAATGCCGGACAGCACGATGATGTCACCGGGCTGGGCGCTGTCGGTATCCACAACCTTCAGACCGCCGTAGGTCTGCAGGCGGGACACACGCAGGGACTTCTTGGAGTCGTTTTCACCAAGGCAGACCAGCTGCTCGTTGCTATGGGCGGTGCCGTTGGTTACGCGGCCAATGGCAAGGCGGCCCAGATAGTCGGAGTAGCTGAGGTCGGACACCAGCATCTGGAAGGGTGCGTCGGGGTCGTAGCTGGGCGCGGGGACTTCCTCCACCACGGCATCCAGCAGGATGTGCAGGTTGGAGGCCTCGTCCTCAAGGTTCTTCTTGGCGATGCCGTCGCGGCCGATGGCGTAGTACAGCGGAAATTCCAGCTGGTCGTCATCTGCGCCAAGGTCGATGAGCAGGTCATAGACCTCGTTCAGCACTTCGTCGGGACGGGCGTCCGCACGGTCAATCTTATTGACCACAACCAGCAGCTTCAGACCGGCATTCAGCGCCTTTTCCAGCACGAAGCGGGTCTGCGGCAGCGGGCCTTCGGAGGCGTCCACCAACAGGATAACGCCGTCGCACATGGACAAAGAGCGTTCAACCTCGCCACCAAAGTCGGCGTGACCGGGGGTGTCGATGATGTTGATTTTCCTGTCACGCCAGTGGATGGAACAGTTCTTCGCGGCGATGGTAATGCCGCGCTCACGCTCCAGATCCATGGAGTCCATGACACGATCATCAACGTCTTGCCCCTCGCGGAACACTCCGCTCTGCTTAAACATCTGGTCGACCAGCGTCGTTTTGCCGTGGTCAACGTGAGCAATGATGGCGATATTGCGCAACGATTCGTTGCGCGCGGTTTTCTTGGGCATCTCTTTGTCCTAGTTCGGGAAAAATACTGCTTTGGATGGGAGACCGTGCCGATGGCAACGGCCTTGCGCTATTGCGCGGAACGGGGGTTTGTAGCAAAACGGATTTGCGTTGGCAATGATTAATTTTAACATTGGGCACCGCCCCGCACTCTCGCCCTGAGGTCGGCGCAGACCCTACGCCTTTCTTTTCCCGCCAGCAAGCGTTGATCCATACTCCTTTTCGCGGCCTTGTGCCCCGCCCTTTTCCGCAAGTCTCTTGCCCCATCCACATGTCTTCATGTAACACTATATAGTGCGGCACATGGGCCTTATGCTTCGCGCCACCACCCACAAACGCAGGCGAATTATGAAAACGACCCGCGTGATATATGCCTTGGCAGCTCTGCTTTTCAGCGTCATTCTCCTGCCGCTGCCAAGCCGTGCGGGCGAATCCCAGCCCCTTGTTATCGCCATCGACAGCGATGCGCCGCCTCTGGCCTACATTGGAGCCAGCGGCAAAGCGTCGGGATTTTTTGTCGATCTCTGGAAACTGTGGGGCACCAAAGTGCAGCGCGAGGTGCGCTTTCTGCCCGCGTCCCCTGCCGCCGCCGTGGACGCCATCCAAAGCGGCAGGGCCGACCTGCACGGCGCCCTGCCAGCGGAGCCGCACATCTGGCCGGACTTCGACTACGCCCCGTCAGTCTATAGCATTGGCTACCGCCTCTACACGGCCAAAACCCACGGGCCGGACGCCCATGTGGACGACCTTGCCCAGCACAGCGTCGGCGTGCGCACCGCGTCCGCCGCGCAGCGACGCCTCAAGGAACTCCTCCCCGGCGTCCCCCTTGTGTCCTACTCATCGCAGGAAGCCATGATTCTGGCCGCGTACGAAGGACGCCTTGGCGCGGTCTGCGGCCCCAGCATTATCATTGAAGAACTCTTGTCCAACCTTGGGCTGACCAGCGACTTTACAGCCTTTCCTTCCAGCAGCTTTCGCCTGACGCTACATCCGGCCATTCCGTCGCGGACTCCCGAGCTCTCCGCTCTTGTGCGCAAGGGCTTTATGAACATCAGCTCCGCCGAGCTCAGTGAGCTGGAGCAGCGCTGGGTAACCTCGCCTGCCGCCCGCAACTACGTCCACCGTGGCGACCAGCTGGGCCTGACCGAATTCGAAAAAAAATGGCTGGGCGTGCACCCCGTGGTGCGCGTGGCGGTACGAAACGACACCCCGCCCCTTGAATTTGTTGACATAGACGGCGAATTCAAGGGCATCACCAAGGACATCCTCGACATCCTCGCGCAGCGGCTCAGCATACGCTTTCAGCCCGTGCCCAGCGATGCGCCGGAGCGAAGCGTTGATCAAGGCCGCGCGGACCTTTTGACCGCACCGGACCTCGCGGCCACAGGGTCCGGCAACCTCATCCCCACACAGCCCTACCTTTCCCTGCCCATTGTTGGCGTCTTACACACGTCCTCCCCCGCGCCGCAGAGCATTGGCGACCTTGAAGGGCACCTTGTCGCCACAACCGGGGACCCTGCCCTTACGGATATGCTCAAGGCCGCGCATCCCAAAATCAAATTTCTCGACGTTACCTCACCCATGGCAGGCATTGATCTTGTGGCCTCCGGAGCCGCCCATGCGTATGTCGGCAGCATTGTCGGCGTAACCCACGCCCTTGACCTGCGCCGGTCGCCCAACCTGCACATTGCCCTCAAAACGCCCTATACGCAGGACTTCCGCTTTGGCACGCGGCCGGACTGGCCCGAACTGCGCGCCGTGCTGGGCAAGGCCATTACCACCATCTCCGAGGCGGAACAGCGCAGCGTGGAGCAAAAATGGCTTTCCGCCAGCACTCCCACATGGCGTCCGGACACCCTCAGCCTGTCCCTTGGTGGCGTCATTCTGCTCATGCTCGCCCTCAGCCTGTACTGGAACCGCAAACTCTCGCGCGAGGCAACCCGCCATGAGCAAACCGCCGATGCCCTCTCGCGCCGCGCCGCCACGGACTCGCTCATCAAGGAAGTGTCCATGCGGCTCGTGGAAAACGACTACGAAACCGCCATCATGCAGATACTGCCCATCCTTGGGCAGTTCATGCAGGCCGACCGCTCACGCATTGTGGAGTTTAAGACCGACGGCGAAAGCCTTGCCCTGCGCCACGAATGGTGCGCCCCCGACGTCGCCCCCCTGAAAAAGCATGTGGACGGCAAGCATATTTCGCTGTTTCCGCTGTACCTCAAGACCCTTCAGGACGGGCGCTCGCTCCTTATCCGCGACAATACGGGCCTGAAAACCGGCCCTGAGCATCAGGCGCGGCTCGCCACGGATTTTGGTGTCCAGTCGCTGCTGTATGTGCCCATTAAGCTGAGTGGTCCCGCACTGGGGTGCCTGTGCATTGATGCCTCCCGCAAGAACATGCCATGGCACACCGAAGAGACTGGCATGATGGAGCTGGTGGCGGAAATTATCGCCATTGCCAAAGCCCGCAACGACGCCGAGCGCGACCTGCACGAAAGCCGCGAGCGGTACAAACGCGCCACCTTTGCCGCCGCCGAAGGCCTCTGGGAAATCGACCTCGTCAGCGAGCAGGCGTACATGAGCCACGACTTCTGGGAGAAAATGGGCTTCGACGAAGCCACCATGCCCCACGACCTTGGCAGCTGGCTCGCCCACATGCCAGAGGACGACCGCAAACACGTGCTGCACCACGTAAAGGGCCGCCAACCGGGGGACACCGCCATAGACGTCACCTACCGCATCAAGACCGTTGGCGGCTCCGTACGGTGGATTCAGTCGCGCGGGATGATTGTGGACCTCTCCCCAAAGGGGGAACCGCTGCGCGCCACGGGCATCCACGTGGACGTCACCACCCAAAAGAAGGCCGAACGCGACCTGCGCCTTGCACGCATATCGCTGGAAAACGCCAAGGACGGCATACTGTGGATTACCGAGGCCGGAGCCATTGTCTACTCCAACACCGCCAACGTTGCCCTGCTGGACTACAGCCGGTGGGAACTGCTGGCCCTTGCACCCAAGGATATCTGCCCGGACTTTGCCGACGAGCCGTGGTCCAGCGTCTGGCAGCGCCTGCACGAGGCTTCGCCCCAAACGTTTGAAACGCTTGTCAGGGCCAAAAGCGGCATCCTGTTCCCGGCAGAGGTAACGGCGTTTTTCATCAACTATGAGGATCAGGACGTCCTGAGCCTGACCATCCGCGACATATCGCTGCAAAAGAAGAACCAGCAGCAACTGGAGAACAGCCGCAAGCGCTACAAGTCCCTTTACGAAAGCGCCTCCATCGGCATCATCCTTTTTGACGGGTCCGGCATGCTGCAAGGGGCCAATCCGCGCGCCCTGCAACTGCTCCAGTACGAGGAAGAAGACCTTGTCGGCCTGCCGCCCGGACGGATTCTAGGCACGGACGATACGCACGTCTTCAATGAGGCCATGCAAACGGTGCTGGATGGCCATACATGGACCCAGCATATGACGTTCATCCGCAAGGACGGCTCCACCTTCCCGGCGGACACCAGCACCTGCCTTGCCGAGTACAACCTCGTCCAAATGATGGTCCGCGACACCACAGAGACCCATAACATGGAACGCAACCTGCGCCGCTCCAAGGACGAAGCCGACGCGGCCAACCGGGCGAAATCCGTTTTCCTGTCCAACATCAGCCACGAGATTCGAACGCCCATGAACGGCGTGCTGGGGCTGGCGGACCTGCTTTCGCAGACCGGGCTTTCCCGCCGCCAGTATGAATATGTTATGGGCATCAAGCAGTCGGGTGAAATACTGCTGTCCATCATCAACGACATTTTGGAGTTCACCCAAATAGAGGAAGGCCGCGTCCACCTCTCGGCGCGCCCCTTTAGCCTGCGCGATACCGTCGTTGCGGCGCTCCAGCCCTATTCCTTCCTTGCGGAGACCAAGGGGCTGACCCTTATCATTACTATTGCGGAAGACGCCCACGACTCCCTGCTGGGCGACGCGCAGCGGCTGACGCAGGTGCTGGCCAACCTCGTCTCCAACGCCATCAAATTCACCGAGGCAGGCGAGGTGCGTGTGGACATTGCGCAAAACACGGAGCACACCCCGCCAAACGAAATCACCTTCACCGTCAGCGACACGGGCCGCGGCATCCCGCAGGAACGCCAAGCCGCGGTGTTCAAGGCCTTTGAGCAAGCCGACCAGACCGCCACCCGCAACTCAGGCGGCGTGGGCATGGGCCTGACTGTGGCCTCGCGGCTGGTGCGGCTGATGGGGGGCACGCTGTCCATGCAGACCACGCCCGGCGTGGGGAGCAGCTTCTTTTTCACCATCAGCTTCGACGCATCGCCCGTGCCCATTCCCGGCGGCATCCATGACGCCACGGCGGGCATGCGTGGCCGGCGCTGCATCATCGTGGACGGCAACCCGACCTCCCTGCGCTTCCTGCGCGCCAGCCTTGAGCAAATGGGCCTCTTCCCCATGGTGGCCGCCACCGGCAAGGACGCCACCACAGCCCTGGAGCAAGCCAAGACCAAAGGGCTGAACGTGGAGGTCATCATCGTGGACGAATCGCTGCCGGACATGCCCGGCAGCGAGCTGATTTCCACACTCAAGGCCAACGCGGACACAGCGGACATCCCCGTTGTGCTTCTGCAATCACGCGAAAACGCCCACGACGAAAACGAGCGCCACCCGCAGGTGGCGGCAACGTTGCACAAGCCGCTCCTCATCAAAGCCATCCACGCGACGCTTTCCAAGCTGCTGCCCGCCAAGGACGACGAGGACCAAAGCACAGGGCATCTGCTTCGCACACAAACCCCCCGCCGCATTCTGCTGGCGGAGGATACGGAGATTAACCGCAACGTGGCGCTGAATATGCTGGAACAGTTTGGGCACAAGACCACCGTCGCGCACGACGGCAAACGCGCCGTGGACCTCTTCTCCACCCACGAGTTCGACCTCGTCATTATGGATGTGCAGATGCCCATCATGAACGGCATGGACGCGGCGGGTCACATCCGCGCGCTGGAAAAGAAAGAAGAGCGCCCCCGCACCCCCATCATCGCCATGACCGCCCACCTCTCCCCGGACGACCGCCAGAGCATTCTTCATGCAGGCATGGACGACCTTGTGTCCAAGCCCGTCCGCCCACAGGACCTCTTTTCGGCCATTGAGCGCAATACCCCCGCAAAGGAACCCGCCGACTCAGATAACGGCGACTCCGCGCCGGAACAGCCCCCCTACCCGCTGGACCGGGAACGCCTAGCCATGAGTTTTGGCAGCAATACTGCCTTCCTCAAGGAAAACATCGCCATCCTTATGGCGGAGGTGCCAAGCCGCCTTGCCATCCTGCGGCAAACCTTCGACACGGGCGACTTTGCCGCGTTGGCGGAACAGGCGCACGCGTTTAAGGGAACTCTCGGCTACTTTGACGAAGGGGAAGCCTTTACTGCGGCCTACGATGTGGAACAAGCCGCCATCGCGAAGGATACAGACGCCATTGAGCGCGGCCTGAAAACGCTCTCCCATAACGTTGAAGGCCTCCTCTCCGCCCTGCACGCTCTGCCGTAAGCGAAGCGGCGCCCGGCGCATTCACCACAATACGGCAACGCGGCCCACACGGATATTCCGTGTGGGCCGCGTTATTTCTTGCGTTCTGCACCGTCTCTAACCGGGTACTGGCCGGATGCTAGCCGGATGCTGGGCCGTTGCCAATGCGGGGCGCTCTCGCCCGTCCCCCTCCCCAACCAGAGGCGGGGTCACGTTCACAGGGGCGCTATTCGCCGCCCCCCTCGCCATGACCATGCCGTGACAACGACGGGAGAACCGAGGCTTCATCCATTCGGAAAAACGACATGGCCCGCTTCAGTTCATGTGCCTGCCGGGACAGTTGGGCGGAGGTGGACGCCACCTGTTCCGAGGCCGCGGCATTGCCCTGAATCACCTGGTCAAGCTCCTGCAGGGCCGTATTAATCTGCTGGGCGCCGGTGTGCTGCTCACGCGTGGCGGCGGAAATCTCCTGCACAAGGTCGGCAGTGCTGGTAATGCTGGGAACAAGGTCCTTGAGGATTTCCCCGGCCTTTTCCGCCACATGGGCGCTGGAGGAGGAAATCTCGCTAATCTCCCGCGCGGCCTCGCCGCTGCGCTCGGCCAGCTTGCGCACTTCCGCCGCGACCACGGCAAAGCCCTTGCCATGCTCCCCGGCGCGCGCCGCTTCGATGGCGGCATTGAGGGCGAGCAGATTGGTCTGCCGCGCTATCTCCTCCACGATGGTAATCTTCTCCACAATATTGCGCATGGCCTGTACGGTTCCGGCCACGGCCTCGCCGCCTTCCTTGGCCTTTTCCGCCGAGGCAAGGGCAATGCCCTCCATCTGGTTGGCATTGTCCGCGTTTTGCTCAATATTCGCGGTCATCTGCTCAACGGACGCGGACACTTCCTGCACGCTGGCGGCCTGCCGTGTTGCGCCGGAGGCCAGATCCTGCGATGCGGAGCTGAGTTCGCCACTGCCGTTGGTCACGCTGTCCGAGGCCTCGCCGACGTCGCGCACCACGCGGCGCAAATTGTCCATCATAGTCCGGAATGCCGAAGCCATGGTGCCGATTTCGTCACCGCCCGTGACGGTGATGTCGCGGCTAAAGTCGCCCTCGGCCATGGCGCCCGCCACACCGTGAATCTGCGATATGGGCCGGATGACACCGGACCGCAACGCCCACCACACCGCAACCGCGATAA
The DNA here is from genome assembly GCF_054657395.1 of Desulfobaculum senezii. Taxonomy (NCBI): domain Bacteria; kingdom Pseudomonadati; phylum Thermodesulfobacteriota; class Desulfovibrionia; order Desulfovibrionales; family Desulfovibrionaceae; genus Desulfobaculum; species Desulfobaculum senezii. The sequence continues at coordinate 295,272 of NZ_BAAHYU010000004.1, forward strand.
CGGCAAGGAACAGCCCAGTCCACGTCACCACGCTCATCCCGGCCTGCGCAATCTCGCGGTTGGCCGCATCAAGGGACGTCACAATCTCAAACGCGCCGTGAATATCACCCGCACGCCAGCCTTCCTTAATGCCGCCTACCGGATCCTTTGCGCCCTTGGGGTCGCCGTGGCAATAGAGGCAATCCTTGGTCAGACGAATGGGCCGAAAATACCGTATGGCGTCGCCCTGCACGAGAATGTATTCATCAAGATTCTCAGCCTTGAGCTTTGCAAGCACGCGCTCTTCCAATTCCGTTGGGGTGTTCTTAGGATTACGCGGGGAGATTTTGGGGACGCGGAAATCATAGCCCGCCTCCTCGGCATTGCCCGCCGCCATGCGGATGGCGGTAATAACCGGAACAGCCTCCAGCAGGTGCTCGCGCGGAATTTCGTCAAAGGGCTTCAGAAGACCATGCTCAATCTTCTGCGCCATCTCCACGCGTCCCGCCTCGGCCATCAGCACTATGGCGCGGCTTTTCTCAAGCAGGGCATCGTGGGTCCCCTCCTCAATGGTCCGCATTTGGATGACGGCCATCACAGCGGCAATGAGGAACGGACCCAAAAGCGCCGTCAGCAGCGCCTTCCACCGGATGCTCAGGTTACTGAAGAATCCCATCGTCTCCTCCCTTGTCCCCGTAGGGCGTCAGGCTCAGGCGTGCATGTGGTCCATCAGGCTTTCCACATCCAGCACCAGCGCATCGCGCTCGCCAATCATGCCGTAGCCGAGGATGGGTACATTGTAGATGTCCTTGACCGGAATGGTGAAACTGGCAACCACCACCTGCTGCTGCCGCAACACCTCGTCCACGAGAAATGCAGCCCTGCGGCGGCCAACCTTGATGACAACAGCCTGCTCCGCACCATCGCTCTCCGTGGTCATGCGCAAACCGAAATATCTGTCCAGCCGAAAGAGCGGATACAACTCCCCGCGCACGTCCACGGTCTCGTCGCCGCCGGGCATGGTGGTGATGTCGCCCGGACGCACGGCGTAGACCTCCAGCACAGGCTGGCTGGGCACCACAAAAACCTCGGTGCCAAGGTTCACGATAAGCGCGTCCACAATGCCCTCGGACAGGGAGCGCTCCAAAGGTATGGCAAGGGTAAAGGTTGAGCCGCTGCCAAAATCGCTGGTGATGGAGATTTCGCCGCCGAGGCGGTCTTCGATGGAATGGGCCACAGCATCCATGCCCACGCCACGCCCGGAAACGTCCGTGACTTTCTCCGCCGTGGAAAAACCGGACTTGAGGATAAAGCGGTACACTTCCTCAGGGGTGAGCTTCTCCTCATCCGACAGCAAGCCACGCTCCACGGCCTTCTTGCGGATTTTTTCCGGGTCGATGCCGCGGCCGTCGTCCTCAACAATGATAAACGCCTTGCTCCCCCGCCGCCGGGCCGACAGACGCAGGAGCGCGGTCTCTTCCTTTCCGGCCTTCGCGCGTTCTTCGGGCATCTCCAGGCCGTGGTCCACGGCATTGCGCAGCAGATGGACCAGCGGCTCGTTGATATGCTCCACAATGGTCTTGTCCAGTTGCAGGTCGTCGCCCACCACCTCAAAGCGCAGCTTTTTACCCATTTTCATGGACAGACTGCTCACAAGGCGGTGCATGGGGGTAAAAATCTGTTTCAGCGGCACAAGGCGGATTTTCTCCACCTCGTCCTTGATGTTGCTGATGACGACTTCAAGGTCCTTCATTCCGGCAACGGCTTTCGAGTCCAAAGAGGGATTTTGGGCAATGACGGCGTATTGCGTCATCAGCTTGCCGATGTAGTCAATGAGGGTATCCAGCTTGTCCGTATTGACGCGGATGGAGGAAATTTCGGAGCCGCCCTTTTGCGGCGCCTTGGGCGCAGGGGCTTTGGGGCTGGGCTTTGACGCGCCCGGAGCGTCTGCGGGCGGGCTTTGACGGTCCGCGTCCTCGGTGTCCTCTGCCGTGGTTTGGGCGTCTGGCGCGGCGTCCTTGGCCGTGGCGCCGCCTTCAGGGGCATCCTCGCCGTCTTCCTGTGGCTCCTCATACTCGCCGGACTCGCGCAGTTCGCGAATTTTGTCCGCACGGTCCTCCACGATGCCTGCCATGGAGTACAACAGCTGGCGCTGGCCGTCGGCAATCTGCAAAAACGCGGTCACCATCTCCGGCGTTACCGGAGCGATGCCGTCGGTGAGCATATCCATGAGCGTTGCAACGTTGGCCGAGGGGTAGCGCACATTCGTCAGGCCCAAGCGCACAAGGGCGTCGTGCAAGGCCTCTGGCGAGGTTTTCCCCTGCTCCAGAATGAGGATGCGCTCTTCCAGCGCTTCGATGCATTGTTCAATGCTGCTCTTCATCAGCCTTGTCCACCTGCTTCGGCGCATTGTGCATCACGGCTCTGTCCCTCGGACGCCATGCGGAGCGACCCATCAAACCCCCATGCGTAAAAGGTTCCCTTGCAGGAAGGCCCCATACCGGTCAGGCGCAGGTCAAGGCGTGCGGCCATCTCCTCCAGCAGCTCAAAGGTGGCGGAATTGACCGAGCGCACGCCGGAGAGGTCCACCCGCACAGCGGTCCCCTGCTCAATTTGCGTCAGCGTTTTCCGCAGGGCGTCGCGGTGGGGCTGCAAATGCAGGCGGGGCATAGCCACACGCACCAGCATAAAGCCGTCTCCCGGCTCTATCTCAATGCTGCCCGCATCCTCGCCCGCTCCGGCGTCGCCTGCACCTGCGGCTTCGTCCAAGCGCGCGAGCACGGCGTCCATTTCGTCCTTGTCCGGCTCGCCCAGCTCACGAATCTGGTCCAGCAGCTGAAAGACGTGCGTCACGGCTTGCCGCGCCGCAGTGACGTTGTCGTCGCTGTGGTCCAGCTCGCCGCTTTGGAGCTTCTTCAAAAAGCTCTCGACCTTGTGGGTGAATGTGGACGCAACCTCAAACCCGCCCATGAAGCCGGTTACGCCCTTGATGGTATGCAGCGGCCGCGCGAGAACCTCGATGCCTTCCTGTACCTTACCCTGTCCCAAGAGGTCCGTCCCCTCCATGATGAGGGGATAGAAGTCATCGTTCACCTGCGAGTAAAACTCTGTGACCATCTCATCGCTTTCACTCATATCGTCCCCCAGAAGGATGGTCCGTTGCGCATCAATCGATCATCAGGCCCAGCTTTTCCAGTTCCTTACGCAGCTTATCGCCGTCATAGGGTTTGACGATGTAGCCCTCGACCCCGCAGTCGTCAAAGGACTGCATAACGGTCTTCGGGTCCGACAGCGCCGTGGCCATAATAACCCGCGCCGCTTCGGTGATGCCGTTTTCTTCCTCATAGGCCCGAATCTGCCGCACAGCGCTCAGACCATCGAGAACCGGCATCATGATGTCCATAATGATAAGCGAATAGGGCCGGTGCTCATCATGGGCAATCTTGAACGCCGAAACGGCTTCCTCTCCATTGACCACGATGTTGATCTCGAAGAACGGAGCCAGATTCTTGCGCAAGACTTCCCGCGAAATGAAATCGTCCTCGACCACAAGCGCTCTCATGCATTCCTCCGGTTCTTCGCGTCGTCCGTACGTGGCGCTCTCCTCATCGCCCCATCAGGCCCCGGCCATATGGCCGGGCTTCACAGGGCCGCACCTGCTCTGCGCCCTTCACTCCAGACAACGGTCAATGTAATGCACCAATTCCTCTTCCTGCATCGGCTTGGCAAGGAAGAACGTCGCCCCAAGCTCCAACAGGGAACTGATGTCCTTCACCCCCACCACAGCCGACATGATGATGACCGGCAACTTCATGAACTCGCTATCCCCACGAAGGGTTTTGATGAGCTGTTGGCCGTCCATTTCAGGCATCATGATGTCCGTGATGAGCAGATCAAAATTATTGGCGGCCTTGAGCGCCTCGTACGCATGTCGCCCGTTGGGGCTGACAAACGGCGTGTGCCCAAGCTTGGTGACCATCTTTGATACGGTCAACTGCGCCACATAGTCGTCTTCCGCGATCAGTATTCGTGCCATGGCTACTTCCCCCACGTGTCAAAATAGCATGATTTCACCGCATCATTCCACCGAAAAACAGCTTTTACGATGGCGCCACACACCCAAAAATCAGATATCCTGTAATTCCCGAACCATGGCATCCAGCCCGCGCCGAAGCTCGCCAAGCAGGCGCGGTATTTCCGCGATATCTCCGTTCTTTCCGGCCTGCTCCAGTTGCTGCGACACCTCAAAGGGCATGCCCATGGTAAAGCACCCCACCGTCCCCTTCAGGGCGTGGGCGCGTTCGCCAAGGGTCTTGGTGTCGCCGTCCCGAAGCGCCGTCTCAAGCTCATCAAGACGCTGGGGCACTTCGTCGATGAATATCTTGGCGTTTTCGCGCAGGAAGTCCTGCTCACCGCCAAAGCTCTCCTTCATTCGGCGCGCGTCCAAAATGGGCGCGTCCTGTTCCGGCGCGTCTGTATGCATACCGTTCTCCGCTTCCTGCGCCGCATCGCTGGCAGGCGTTGCTCCCGCGTAGTCCCCGGCGGCGACCATTTCCATAGCGTCAAACATCTCCTTCGGCGTCACGGGCTTAGGGACAAAACCATCCATCCCCGCGGCCTCAAAGCGCTCGCGGTCGCCCTTCATCGCGTGGGCCGTCATGGCAATGATGGGGATATGCTCCCCGGTTTCCCGCTCCCGCTCACGGATGATGCGCGTGGCCTCCACGCCGTCCATCTCCGGCATCTGCACGTCCATAAGGATAACGTCGAACTCCTCTTCATCCAGCGCGCTGAGCGCCTCTACGCCGTTATTGGCAATGGCCACTGTGTGCCCAAAGGTCGCCAACATGGCCTTGGCCACGTTCTGGTTGATGGGCGTATCCTCGGCCAGAAGCACGCGCAGCTCACGCGAGGCCACAAGCTCTTCGGGCTTTTTGGCCTGCCGCGCCAGCCCAACGTTCTCCCAGCTCCCAAGGGCCTGTGCCACACTGCGCAGCAGCTCCGCCGGGCCCACCGGCTTCACAAGGCACGCCACCGCACCAAGGGCGCGGGCCCTGCGCTCCTCCTCCTGCGTGGCGGACGATGTGAGCATAATAATCTTCATCCCCGCGAACTCGGGCCGCCGCCGCACGGTATCCATCAGCGCCAGCCCATCGGCCTCGGGCATGACGCGGTCCACAAGGGCAAGCTCATAGGGCTGACCGCGCACCACGGCGCCCTCCATCAGCCCCACGGCCTCGGACACGCTGGACGCCTGCACCGGCACCATCTTCCACTGCTTGAGGCTTTCGGCCAGTATGCGGCGGTTCATCTCGCTGTCGTCCACGATGAGCACCCGCACGCCCTCCAGCACGCTCACGTCCGGAATGGCCGCACGGCTGGGCACAACAACGTCCGCCTCTTCCATAAGCACGTTGAAGCTAAAGGTGCTGCCCTTGCCCGGCTCGCTCTGTACGGAAATTTCGCCGCCCATCAGACTGACAAGCTGGGTACAGATGGCCAGCCCCAGTCCGGTGCCGCCGTAGCGCCGCGTAATGGTGCCATCGGCCTGCACGAACAAATCAAAGATGCGGCGCTGGTCCTCGTGATTGATGCCAATGCCGGTGTCCGACACCTTGAAGTGCACGTCGACCTTGTCGTCCACAAAGCCGCGGAAATCGACGCTGATGACGATTTCGCCGCTTTCGGTGAATTTGAGGGAGTTGCCCACAAGGTTGATAAGGATTTGCCGCAGGCGCTTGGGATCGCCCATAAGGCTGTCCGGCACCTCGGGGGCGATGTGCATCATCAGTTCCAGCCCCTTTTCCGCCGCGCGGGGGCCAAGGGTCTGCAGGTCGTTGTACAGGGAGTCGCGCAGGCTGAAGGGCACAACGTCGATTTCCAGCTTGCCCGCCTCTATCTTGGAAAAGTCCAAAATGTCGTTGATAACGGTAAGGAGCGCCTCGCCCGAAACGCGGATGGAGTCCACATACCCGCGCTGCATATGGCTAAGTTCGGTGCCAAGGAGCAGTTCGGACATACCGATCACACCGTTCATAGGCGTGCGTATCTCGTGGCTCATGTTGGCAAGGAACTGGCTCTTGGCCCGGTTGGCGCCTTCGGCGGCTTCCTTGGCGATTTGCAGTTCCGCCTCAATGGTCTTGCGGTGGGTGATGTCCGTATGCGTCCCGACCACACGCGTGGCGGTGCCGCTGCCGGTTTCGTCCACAATCTGCGCGCGGCCCATCACCCAAACCACGGATCCATCCTTATGGAGCATGCGGTAGTCGTTGCGGAAGGGCTCCACCCGCTCAAGCTGACGCCGGTAGGACTCCAGCACCCGCTCGCGGTCCTCGGGATGCAGCAGGCGCGTCCACGTTTCGACACTGGCGGGCAGCTCGCCTTCCTCATACCCAAACATATGCAAGAAGCCGGGGCTGAAATAGACCGCAGACTCGCCGACCTTCCAGTCCCACAGGCCATCGCTTGTGGCGGACATCGCCATCTTAAAGCGCTGCTGGCTGCGCATAAGCGCGTCCTCGGTGTCCTTGCGTTCGGTGATATTCTGCATCACCCCCACAACGCCCACCTCGCCGTCTATCTGCTCCACCATGGACCGCGACACAATAAAGACGAAGCGCGCCCCGTCCTCGCGCAGGTACTCCGCCTCATAGGTCAACCCCGCGTGCTCTCCCGCAAAGATGGCGCCATCGGCATGCATGCCCTGCTCTGCAAAGTCGCGGGGCACACATTCGCCTTCCTTGCGGCCAAGAACATCCTCGCGCTCCTTAGCCACAAGCTCGAGAAACGCTGCGTTAACGGTGACATAACGTCCCGCCTCGTTCTTGAAGAAAACCGGAATCGGCAAGCAGTCGAGGAGTACCTGCATAAAGCCAAAGCTGCGCATCAGGTCCGCCTCGGCGCGTTGCCGTTCGCGCACCTCGCGCGCGAGACGGCGGTTCCAGTACAGGATAAGGACCAATACGACGAGCACGCCGCCCCCAGCCTGCAAAGCAATGCGCCACACCTGCCCCATCGCCATGCCGGTCTGTACCTTCACGCCCACCCAGTGGCGGAAGATGGCTTCACGCTCGGCGTGGGGGATGGAGTCCAGCGCCTTGTTCACAATACCCGCAAGCTCCGGCCAATCCTCGCGCACGCCAACGGCAAGACGCAGCTCATGCTGCAGCACGCTGGCAACGCGCAGGTTGGTGATGCCCTGCTGTCTGATGGAGTAGCTGGCCGTGGCAAAATTACTGAGGCAGGCATCGGCCTCACCAAAGGATACCGCCGCCCACATCGCCTCGGGAGAATCCACGGCCAAGACGTCAATCTCAGGATACCGCGCAAGGATATCGTGCGCCGCACCATTGCGCACAGCGGCCACCTTGCGGCCAATGAGGTCCTCCAGCCCGGACATGTAGTCCGCGTCATCGCGCGCAACAATGACCCACGGCGTCTTCACATAGTCCTTGGAGAAGGTCAGCCCGTGGCCGCGCTCATAGGTCGGCACGTCGCAGGCTATGCCATCAAGAACGCCGCCGCGTACCTGCCGCATCAGCTCATCCCAGCCATCCACCATGACGATGCGCACGCTCAGTCCCGCGCGCTGCGCCACCCGCCGCACCACCTCCACCGCCATGCCCGTAGGCCGGCCGGATTCGTCCTCCAGCACAAAGGGCGGATAGTCGCGGGGCACGCCAAGGGTCACCGACGGATGCCGCGCCAGCCAGCCGCGCTCCCACGCCGTCAGCCGAAACACCTTGGCCCGCGGCCTGTATACGTAGTCCTCAGGGTTGGTAATCCAACGCTTTTCCAGCTCCAGCAGTTCGTTGTCCGAAATATTGGCAAAGCCTTCGTTGACGGCGGCAAGCAGGCTGGAACTGTTCTTGGCGACGCCGGGGCGCAATTCATCCGTATGTTCCCATGTGGCCAGCTTCTGAAACAGCGCCTGCGAATCATGCTTCAAAAGCGCCTTGCGGACCTCCAAGGTCGGGCCGACCACGGCGTCCAATCCATCAGCAAGGGCGGCTTCCACCGCGCCCTGCACGTCCTGAAACAGCACCTGACGGATGTACGGGGCTTCCCACTCCAGCGCCTTGATAACGTCGGGGTCGTCCACCACGGCGGCGGTTGTCCCCAGCATGTCGTCCAGGGCCTGCGGGGCATATTTGTCAGAACGGTAAAACAGCGCCCACTGTTCGCCATACACGGGCGAGGCAAAGGCCAGCTTTTGCGACTGGCCCGGCTCGTTCGGTAGCCCTGCGGCCACGTCGGCCATCCGGGTCTGCACATCGCGGATAACGTCGTGCCGGTCATTCAGGATGAAGCGGACATCATGGCCGCTGCGCTCGGCCCACAGCCGCCAGATGTCCACCAGCAAGCCCGCTGGCTGGCCGTCGTCCGTGGCAAAGCTCAAGGGTGGATTGTACCTGTCCATCGCGACCAAAAGGGAGCCGCCGCTCACCACGCTCTGCCTCGGGTGCCATTTGCGGCGCATGTAGCGCAGTTCATCGGACCCAATAGCCGCCATGCCCTCGCGCAGCGCCTGAAAGAGCAGCGCGTCGTCCCCGCGCACGGCAGCATGGATGCCGCCCGTCCATAGGGGGCGGTCCTGATGGTAACTAAACTCCTCCAGCTTCCCCGCACCGCGCAAAAGGCTGAGGCCCGTCTCCACCGGCAGGACAAACGCCAACAGATTATCCTGCGTCAGCGCCTTTTCCAGTTCCTTGATGGACGGATAAAGGGTGCGCATCTCCGGCGAAAGTCCGCTCACAACGGCCTCTTGCACAGGCCAAGAGTATCCTACAGGCAACCCGTGCAGGTCCCCCATGGTCTTGACGCCGTAGAGCTGGCGGCTAAAGAAAAAGTTCTCCTCCACGCACAGCGGAAGCCGCAAATCCATGGCTCCGGTCAACGGCTCTTCGTCCGCCTGCCGGAATATATGCATGACATCCACCGTGCCCGCGCGCAGGTCCGTCTCGCCCCAGCCTTCGGTATAGACAAAGTTGACCGGCACCCCCGTGCGCACACTCCATGCCCGCCACAGGTCCGGCAGCAGTCCTTGCGCCGTTCTGCCCGCACGCTTCATGGAATACGGCGGCAACGCCTCGGGCAGGGCCACGTTGACCTCGCCCAGCTCCTCAAATTGGCGCTCGCCAACAAGCGCCTCCGCGTTATGCCCAACCCATTCGCTGATGACGGCGGCCACTTCCTCATCCGTCACCGCCTCCATGGCGGCATTCAGCCGCCTTGCCAACTCGGTCCGGCCCTTTTTGACGCCAGCGAAAACCTTGCCGCTGACCACGGGCGGGGAGACAAACTTCACACGCCCGGTCGCGCCTGCCTCCGCCAAAAAGGCCGAGGCCACCTCGCGCGCCATCACAGCGGCGTCCACCCGCCCCTCCGCAAGGGCAAGGCACAGCTCGCGGTAGTCATTAAAGGCGGTCACGTCGCTGTCGAGGTTCGCCCTGCGGATGATGTCCTCGTTGGCGTTACCGGCTATGACGCCGATGTCGTAGCCATTGAGGTCCGCGATGCGCTGGGGCGGCATATTCCCAAAGGCGTCCTTGACGTAATACAGGTACAGCCCGGTCTGGGCATACGGGCCAACCGGCTCCAGCTTTTCCCCCATGCCCGGAACGCGAAAATACGCGGCAAGGATGTCCGCTTCGCCATTCTCCACGCGCCGGAGTCCCTCGGCCATGGACGTAAACGCAAAAGTCAGCTCAAAGCCGCTGCGTGCGGCCAGCATCTGCCAATAATCCACGGCAATGCCGCGGGCCTCGCCATCCGGCCCCGGGAAGTATACGGGCCGGGTATCCATAAACACCACCCGGAGCGGTCCTCCCGCGCCCTCCACATCTTGCGACGCCGCGCGGCCCACAGCGCAGCACAGCACCAGCGCAAGGACGAGGGCGGCACACAGCCTTGCCCCCATACAGGTGCGTGGGCCGCCCCGGTGCGGCGCAAAGAATCCGGCCTCACCCTTCGTCGGGATAGGCCTTTTGGATGGCGTGTATTGCATCAAGGTTGCTCAGCAAAAGGTCCACAAGTGCAGGTTCAAATAAGCCGCCACGCTCCTTGCGAAGCAGATCAAGAATGCGCTGTGTCTCCCACGCTTCCTTGTACACACGGGGTGAGGACAACGCGTCGAACACATCCGCAAGCGCGGTAATGCGTCCAAAAATATGAATTTCCTCGCCCTGCAATCCATTGGGATAGCCCCCGCCATCCCAGCGCTCATGGTGCTGTAGGGCCACCACCGCCGCAGAACGGATAATCTTGCGTCCGGAGGTGCTGAGGATTTTATAGCCGATGGTGGTGTGGGTCTTCATGACCTCGAACTCCTCCTTGGTCAGCCGCCCCGGCTTGAGCAGGATGGAGTCCGGAATGCCAATTTTCCCCACGTCGTGCATTGGCGAGGCAAGGCGAAGCAGCCCGGCCTCGGGCTCCTCCAGGCCATATTCCATGGCGAGATAGTATGAATACTCCGCCACGCGCCGCACGTGGTTTGCCGTTTCGTGCGAGCGGCTCTCCACCACATCGCCAAGGGTAAAAATAAGCTCTTTTTGGGTGTTGATCAGTTCGTGATTCAGGGTGAGGTTGTCGAGGGCCATCCCCGCATTGGTGCCAAGGATGCTCAGAAGCCGATGCTCAAGGTCCTCCAGCGGACGGCAGCACTCCAAATACACATGGCTTGGGATGTCGCTTTTTCCCTGAAAACTCACCGCAAAGGCCCGCCCGTCGCGCTGGATACCGCCATTTTGGGTGGCGCTGTGCATGGCCTTTACGGCGTCTGGCGCAATCTCGCGCGCATCACGGCCAATGCGCTCGCGGTATTGACCGATGCCCGCCACAATGGGCATTTCGCCATGACGTTCCATCACGGCAAAGCCGTCGGCCTCGCACGGGGCATGCTTTCGGCACTCCTGCCGCACAAGGTCCCTGAACGCGTGCAGCCACTCCTGACAGAACTCGTCCGACGACCGCTGCGCCAAAAGATGCCCCGAGGATTCAATAACACGCTCCAGCCCGTGCATGCTGCGCTCAATGGTCACAAGGTCCTTGTAGGACCGCACCGCGCCGATGATGGTCGTATACAGCCGCTCTTCCGTGAGCTCCGTCTTTTGCTTGTAGTCGTTGATGTCGTACTGCACCACGACCTGCCGCTCCGGAGCGTGTCCCGGCTGCCCGGTGCGCAGGATGATGCGCACGAGTTGGTTGTCCAACTCCTCACGGATGAATTTGACGTATTCAAGCCCCGCCTGATTCGTCTCCATAACGACGTCGAGCAAGATGAGCGCGGTATCCGGATGCTGGCGGATCAGCTCCCGCCCTTCCCGGGCGGTGTAGGCACTGATGCATTCAAACCCGCGGCCATCGAAGGTGAAGTCCCGGACCACCATCCGCGTGACGGTGTGCACTTCCTCTTCATCATCAACGATCATGAGCTTCCAATCCGGCTCATGGACCGCATGCTCTTCTTCATGCTCGGCAGCAAAGAGATCATTCTGCCTGCTTTGGCTCATACGCAACGTACCCCACGGTCTGCGTTACTCGGTTCTGCGAAGGCACAGGGAAAAATAGAACTGGCTGCCACTGTGCTCGTCGCTTTCGACCCAAATCCCGCCGTTCATCCGCTGGATAATGTCCCGCGTGATGGCAAGGCCAAGCCCCGCCCCGGATAAACGCTTGGTCATGTAGTCCTCGGCAAGCGCGAAGGGCTCAAAAATATGCTCGCGCTTATCCGCAGGAATACCCACCCCCGTATCACTCACCACAAAAAACAGCGCCACCCCGTCCGCGCAGCGCGGCATGGGGGCCTTGCCTTCAAGGCTTTCGGCAAGGTCCGGCGTGAGTTCCTGCACAGCAAGGCTCACCGCGCCCTTGTCCGTGTACCGAATGGCATTGACGAGCAGGTTCACCACAACCTGCCGCAGCCGCGCCGGGTCACCCAGCAGGCGCTCGGGCACCATGTGGTCAACGCTCCAGCGCAGTTCCAGTTCCTTCCACCCGGCCTGAATTTCCATCACCTCAATGACCTTGCGCAGCTCCGCCCGCAGGTTGAACGGACGCTCATTAAGCTCAAGGCTGCCCTCGCGCAGGCTGGAGAGCTCAAGAGCATTGTTGATGATGGCAAGCAGCCCTTCGCCGGACTTTTTGATCATCTTGCAGTATTCAAGGTTCTGCCCGGTGAGGGAGGCGTCCAGCAGAAGATTGGTCAGCCCAAGGATGCCGTTGAGGGGGGTGCGCAGTTCGTGGCTCATATTGGCGAGGAATTGATCCTTGGCGAGGTTTGCCACCTCTGCCTTGTCCCGCGCCACTTCAAGCTCCCTGCGGCTGTCCTCAAGATCCTGCAAATGCCTGTAGGACCGTACGGCTGTGGTTATCGACGTAAACAGCCTGTCGTCGGTCAGCTCGGTTTTGTACTTATAGTCGTTGATTTCGTACTGCTCGATAACGGCCTTTTCCGGGGCTTCGCCGGGCTGTCCCGTCCGCAGGACAATACGCACGAGGGTATTTTTCAGGTCCTCACGCACCCAGCGCGCAAGGTCCAGCCCCGCCGTGGAGGTCTCCATAACGACGTCCAGCAGGATGGCCGCGATGTCATCGTGCCGCCGCAGGATGTCCTGCGCCTCCTGCGCGGAATAGGCGTGCAAAAACTGAAGCCGGTGTCCCAAAAACCGAAAATCGCCCAACACAAGGCGGGTCAGCGCGTGCACTTCCCGCTCATCGTCCACGACAAGCAGCTTCCATGCGCCGGAATCCGCCTCGGGCTGCTGCCCTTCACTGGCAAAGGCAAAGGGGCGCTCGTCGCGAGGCTCATCGTCTGGCGGCCAGCCTTGTCTGCCCATGCTACTTCCCCACCAGCTTTGGTACGGTTATGAAAAAGCGGGTCCCCTCGCCGGGGCTGCTCTCGCACCGGATGTCCCCACCCAGTTTCTGCGTCACAAGGTTAAAGACAATCTGCATGCCCAGCCCGGTTCCGCCACGGGCGCGCTTGGTGGTAAAAAACGGCTCGTACATGTTCCGCAGGGTTTTGGCGTCCATACCCGCGCCATCATCGGTGTATTCCACCACAACGTCGTCGCCGTCCTCGCGGGCGGCAATCGTAATCTGGCCGTTCTCGCGGTTCTCAAAGCCGTGCATCAGGGAGTTCATGACCAGATTGGTCAGCACCTGCACAAACGCGCCGGGATAGCTTTCAATGGTCAAATCATCCGGACAGTCCACAACCACTTCATGCCCGCCGCGGCGGTACTCATGCCGCAGGCTCAGGAGCACCTCGCTGATGTACTCCGCCACGCCAAAGGCGCGCTTTTCGCCGGTGGTCTGGTCCACGGCCACTTTCTTGAAGCCCTGAATGAGTTCCCCAGCACGGCCGAGGTTGGTCAGAATGGATTGTGACGCCTCATCAACGTTATCCAAAAACGCCTCCAGCTTGGACCGCGTCAGCGCCTCCTCCTGCAGCATGCCGCGCAGGTCGTGCACCTTGCGCCCCAGAAACGAGGCCGCTGTAAGCCCCAGGCCGACTGGGGTATTGATTTCATGGGCGACTCCGGCCACCAGTCCACCAAGGGACGCCATTTTCTCGGACTGCACCAGCTTTTGCTGCGTGCGGTGCAGCTCGTCCAGCGACTCCTGCAACGAGCGGTTTATCTCCCTCTGCGTCCGCTCCAGAGACAACAACCGCTCACCCACTTGCAGCCGCACTTCGAGTTCCGAGGCATCAAACGGCTTGACCACATAGTCGTCCACTTCGCCCTCCCTGAACCCTCTGACCATGTCGTCAATGTCCGACTTCGCAGTCAGCAGGATGATATAGGTATACAGCGTCTCATTACTGGCCCGGCGCACGCGCCGCGCTAGTTCCAGCCCATCCATTTCCGGCATCATCCAGTCCGTCACCAGCATATCCACCGGCGTCTGCACCCCGGCATACAGGTCGTACGCCTCCCTTCCGTTGGCGGCCTCAATAACGGTATGCCCCCATGATTCAAGGGTCTTGCGCAACACATTGCGTGGTATGGTCTCATCTTCGGCTATGAGAATACGCACGGGGCTGGTTCCTCCCTTTTGGCGTCAGAGGGCGTCGCGCCGGACGCGCTCATATCGATAAGCCGTCACATCCGAAGCTCCGCCATGGGCGGCCGCGTCCACCGCCACGTACACATGTCACTGTAATCTCCGAAAATTCTTGCCACTCCGTCTTTTCGCGCGAAAAGACAGCGAGGGCACACCTACTATCGGCTAGTATGTCATCCGCCCGAAAAAACGCAAGACGTGTTTAGGAAAATCAAGTTCCCTCTAGCGAAATTCGGCAAACAAACTCACAGACTCATGACATTGATGCGGCGCATGGTGTATACTGCTTGGCATCTCTGACCAAAGTGGAGCAAACATGCTGATGGACCCTCTTCTGCTCACCACCGTCGGCGCGGGGATTATCCTGTGCGCCTGCATCACGTGGCTTATGCTGCGGTTGCATGCGATGCGGCGGGAGAACGAGTCCATCAAGGCCCGCTCCACACGCGTGCGCGAGCGAAACAAAGCCCTTGCGGACATTGCCAGCACCTTCATCGCCAATCCGGGACCAAGCGCGCAGGAGCAGGCCCTTGGTCTGCTGGGAGAATTTTTGGGAGCGGACAGGGTCTGCCTGCTCGTCTTCACGCGCGAGGGAACGCGCTTTGACATCACTCAGGAATGGACGGCCGAAGGGGTACGCCCCATCGCGGATATCATCCGCAACATTCCGGTGCACAGCTACAAGGACTTCACCAAAGCGCCACTGGCAGGAAAGCCTAGGGCCTTCCCCTGCGACACGCAGGGGCCTATGGGCACCGGCCTTTTGCCGCCGGGCTGGAACCCAGCCGCCCTCATCACCGCACCACTACACGCGGGGGGGCTTTCCTTTGGTTTCATCACAGCGGACAGCACTCACTGCCCCCCGCCGTGGAGCCCCGACGATGGAGAAACGCTGGAGCACGCAGCCATGCTGCTGGCCACGGGGCGCGCCTACAGCGACGCACGCGAGGCGCAGCAAAAGAGCGAGGAGCGCTACTCCATCGCCATTAACGCCGCCTCCGAGGGCATATGGGACTGGAACATCACAACGGACGATTTGTACCTGAGCAGGCGCTCGCTGGGCATATTGGGCTACACGCCGCCGCAAGGGCCGCAGACCATGAAGGAGTGGCTGACACATATCCCCGCCGAGGAGCGCGCCCGCCTCTCCGCCAGCATTGTGGAGCTGGCCCACAACGAAACCAATGGCTTTGAACTGGAAATCCCCCTGCTGGACCGCGACAAGAACACGCGGTGGATACAGCTCAAGGGCATTGGTACGGACCGCGACGTGAAGGGCGCGCCCTACCGCGTTATGGGCACACAGACGGACATTACAGCGCGCAAGGCAGCAGAGCTTGCCCTCCGCAAAAGTCAGGAACGCTTCGCCCTCGCCATGGACGCCAACGCCGATGGCATTTGGGACTGGGACCTTGAGACGGGCGAGGTCTACTACAGCCCGGGCTGGTTCAGAATGTTGGGCTACGGTCCCGGCTCACTCCCTGCCACGCCGGAAGCGGCAGTGAGCCTCATTCACCCCGAGGACCGGGAGTTTGTTGAAAAACAGCTCAACACTTTCCTCTCCTCGCAGGACGGCATCTGGAATCTTGAATTCCGCATGCGCACCAGCCTTGGCGGCTACCGCTGGGTGCTCTCGCGCGGGCGCATTGTCAGCCGGGCGGAGGACGGCACAGCCCTGCGCGCCGTGGGCACGCAAACGGACGTCACCCGGCTGAAGGAGGCGGAAAAGGCCGCAGAACAGGCCAGTCAAGCCAAGAGCAGATTCCTCGCCAATATGAGCCACGAAATCCGCACCCCCCTCAACGGGGTCATCGGCATGGCGGAACTGCTGATGCAAATGTCCCTGACGCCGCACCAATATGAATTCGTGCGCACCATCCGCAACTCCGGCAATACGCTCCTGAATCTGCTGGGGGATATTCTGGACTTTTCCAAGGTGGAGGCGGGCAAGCTGACGCTGGACGTGCAACCCTTTAGCCTGCGGCAGTGCCTGCAGGAGGTCATCACCCTCCAAGCGCCACTGGTGGCGGACAAGGATGTGGAACTGCTCATCGACTTCGCCCACGACGTGCCGGACCATGTGGTGGGTGACGACACACGCCTGCGGCAGATTCTGCTGAACCTTGTCAGCAATGCCATCAAATTCACCGCGCATGGCGACATTCTCCTGCGCGTCCGCCACACAATGCACAACGATCGGCTGCGGATCGACGTCTCGGTGTCGGATACGGGCATTGGCATTGCCCCGGACCGCATCGCCCATATTTTTGAATCCTTCGAGCAGGAGAATACGTCCACCTCGCGCCACTATGGCGGGTCCGGACTGGGGCTTGCCATTACCGCCCAGCTGACGAAACTTATGGGCGGTAGCATCGGTGTTACCAGCACACAGGGCAAGGGCAGCACGTTTTCCTTCAATATCCTGCTGGACTTTGCCGAAGAGGACGCCCTGCAAGCAACGGACTACCCTGCCCCTGCCCTCTTCCGGGACACACTGGCCGTTGTGGTGGACGACAACCCCACAAGCAGGCAGCTGCTGCATACCAAGCTCCGGCTCTGGGACGTGGATGTCCACTTGGCGGAGTCCGCCGACGAGGCCGCCGCCATCATCACACAAAGAGCGCCCAAACGTGTTGCACTCATCACGGACCACCGCCCGCCCCGGCTAGACGGCATCGCCATGGCGGAAGACGTGCGCGGCGCAACCGGCCAGCCAGACCTCAGCGCCATCATGCTCAACGCCACAGGGCGGCTTGTCGCCTACGCCACAGCGCAAAAGAAAAACATTATCTGCATCCCCAAACCCGTAGAAACGCTTGTGCTCATGAAGGCGCTCGCCGTCGCCTTTGGGGTGGAAAACGACACGCCCCCTTGTCTGGACGGCCTGCCCAGTAGCGAAGGCCCGCCTACAAGCGCCACGACTCCGGCCTTGCGCATCCTGCTGGCCGAGGATACCCCAATCAACCAAAACGTCGCCCGGAGCATGCTGGAAAACTTTGGCCACACCGTCACCATCGCCCCCAATGGCAGCGAGGCTGTGGAGGCCTTCAAACGCGAACCCTTCGACCTTGTGTTCATGGACATCCAAATGCCCGAGCTTGACGGCATTGAGGCCACGGCCCTCATCCGCCAGCACGAGGACGCAACGAAGACCACCACGCCAACACCCATTGTTGCCATGACCGCCAACAACATGAAGGGCACCATGGAGCGCCTTCTTCATGTGGGGATGAACGGGTTTGTTGCCAAGCCGCTGCGCCCCAATACCTTGCGCCGGGCCATAGACGCCGCCGTTCAGGGCAAAACAGCAAACGGAAGCGCCACCGGAGAGTCCTACCAGCCACACTGCCCATAGCCACCGCGCCAACCCAAAAGACAACGCCCCCGCACAATCATGCGGGGGCGCAAAAACGTTGCGGCCTGTCCGGCCACGGGGAGGCAAAAGCGGTCGCGCCTACATCCCCATCAGGCCCAAGACGCGGTGCATATCGTCTGCGGTTTCGATGGAGCCCACATCGCGGAGGCCTTCGCCCTGCACTTCCACCACAGACTCCCGAAACACGGCGCGGGCCAACTCATCCGCGCGGTACATATCCTCGCGCAGGGTTTCGGTATCAAAATGCGGCTCCCGGATGCCCTGCATAATCATGGTCTCGTAGTTGGACGAGGCAAGCGCCTTGGCAAAGCGCTCCGCACGGCCCAAATTGCGGTAGGCCTCCCGCCACCGCACGCGCAAGCCGTCCAAGATGTCCTGCCCAGCACCCAGCGCGCCAAGGAAGGCCGCCGTCCAGCCGAGCATATCCAGCATCTCCTCGCCCGCCTGCGGCAGATTGCGCAGAGCGTCCACAACGAAGTTCGTCTGCTCCAAGCTCCACTCAAGGCGTGCATGGCGAAACAGCACCCCCGCCCGGACGGCCATCTGCGCGTCCAGCCGCTGCGAGGCGGCGCGGCGCACATCCTGTGGCGGCGTCGCCCCTGTGCGAAGGCGGCGCACTAATCCAAAGACGGCCTCTTCGCTCAGGGGTACGGTCAGCACCTCGCCACCTGCAAGCACAAAGCGCCCTTCCTGCACGCGGGCGAGTACCTCGCGCGTGACGGCATCATCCAGCCCGGTGGCGCCTCCCTCGGCCACGTGCGGTTCAACCTGCACCTTCAGGGCGTAGTCGGGGAAAAAGAGAAGCTCCAGCAGGACCTCCCTCTCGGGGTGGTCCGGGTCGGCCAAGGCGCCGCGCAGGGCGGCGGCCTCGCTGGTCCCCAGCGTCACCTCAGCGTAATGGGTCAGCGCCGGGGCGGGGTCATGCGCCTCGCCCAGCCAGCGGGCCACCTCGTCGGCAACCCGCCGTATCATCTCGTCCACGGTCAACTCCTTTCCTTGTATCAGGGCGCGCCCAAGACCTCACACCAGCCATGCCGGCTTTGTCAGAGCTCTTCCGGGGTGTTTTTATGGTTCTTCCGGGGCGTCGTCATCTTCATCCACCAGCGGCACATCAAGCCGCTGGGCCAAAGCGGCCAGCACTTCTGCGGCGCGGACGTAATCAAAGGCCTTCAGCGCCGTTACAATGGCTTCGGCATCCTGCGCGCCCGTCTGGTCCCCGAGTGCCGAAACAAGCCGCGCGGCCACCCGGCCTGCCGTAAAGCTGCGGGAGCTCACCTCCCGGTTCAATTCGCGCAGGGTAGCGCGAATTGCGGCGTCATCCAAGCGTTCTGCAGCGGACTGCGGGGCGTTCCCGGCCTCTGGCGTGTTTTCAAGAACGTGCAGGCTCTGCACAACGGCAAAAAGCTCGCGCTCAAAGCGTTCCATCAGGTCCTGCGCCACATCGGTGCCAGACGCCACAATTGCGGCCTCCAGCTCCTTACTGACGGCGCTGAGGGAATCCATCCCCAAATTGGCGGACACGCCCTTCATCGTATGCGCATACACCCGCGCCTGTTCAGCGTCCCCGGCCTCAAGCAGCCGCCGCACCTCCTCATGCGCAAAGGCATACTGCTCGCCAAACTGCATAAGCAGCGAGCGGAGCAGCCCAACCTTACCGCCCAGAGCGCCCAGCGCTTTCACCACGTCCACCCCCACAAGGTTCGGCAGTGCGGGCCGTTCCTCAGGCCGCGCCTCTTGCGCCGCTACAGACGGCGCGGGAGCGGCCCCTCTGGAATCGCCAGCCTTCCCGGTGGACTCCTTCCCAAGGAGAATGCGCTCCAACACCTCAAGGAGCACAGACGGGTCAATAGGCTTGGTGACGTGCTCATTCATTCCGGCATCCAAGCTGGTTTTGCGGTCACCCGCCATGGCGTGCGCCGTCATGGCCACAATGGGAAGCTCCGAAAAGCGTGTATCCTCCAGGATATGCCGCGCGGCCTCGTATCCGTCCATGACGGGCATCTGGATGTCCATAAGCACGCCATCAAACGTCTGCTTCTCCAGCTCCTCAAGCGCCAGCTTGCCGTTGGCCGCAAGGGTCACCTCCGCGCCCATGTCCTGCAATATTTCCTGCGCCACCTGCTGGTTAATGCTATTGTCCTCCACCACCAGCAGATGGATGCCCTCGAGTGGCGCCTGTGTGTCGCGCGGGGATGGCGGCGGGGCCTGCACCTGCGTGCCAAGGCCAACACCCGGCGCAAAGACCTCGCGCAGCGCCTCTGCAAGCTCCTCCGGGTCCACGGGCTTATCCACAATCGCATCAATGGCGACGCCGGCGCTGTACTTCTTCAGGTTTTCCTTGCCAAAGGCCGTCATGAGGACAATGCCGGGCTTTGGCGAAATGGTCGCGTCCCCGGCAATGGCGCGGGCCGTTTCCACGCCGTCCATCCCAGGCATGCGCCACGTCATGACCACCACATCCACAGGCTGGCCCTGCTCCGCCGCCTGCCGCAGCGAAGCAAGGCACGACGCGCCGGAATCGGCGACCATCGGCGCCATATGCAGATTCTGCACGACGGCAAGCAGCAGCTCGCGCGAGGTTTCGCTGTTGTCCACCACCAGCACCCGCTTGCCCTCCAGCGCCTCGTCGCCTATGTGCTGCTCCTGCGTTTCATTGATGGGCAGACGCACGGTAAAGGTAAAGGTGCTCCCCTCGTCCACGGCGGACTCCACGGTGATAGTTCCGTCCATAAGCTCCGCAAGGTGCTTGGAAATGACCAGCCCAAGGCCAGACCCGCCAAAGCGGCGCGAGGTGGACGCCTCCGCCTGCCAAAACGCCGTGAACAGCCGCCGCTGTTGCTCCTTGCTCATGCCTATGCCTGTGTCGGCTACAACGAATTCCACAACGGCGTGGGAGGACGTCGTATGCACAAGCCCCACACTGAGCCGCACCTCGCCTCGCTCCGTGAACTTAATGGCATTGCTGAGGAAATTGGTCACGATTTGGCGAAGCCGCAAAGGATCGCCCTCCAGCCACTCCGGCACGTCCTCCGCCACCCGCACGCGGAGCTCCAGCCCCTTTTCCTCAGCCAGCAGGCCCATGATGCTGACCACATTTTTGACCATGGTCCTCACGGAAAACGGAACGGTCTCAATCTCCAGCCGCCCAGACTCAATGCGCGAAAAATCCAAAATGTCGTTAATGACGCCTAACAGCGACTGCGCCGCAACGCTGATTTTCTCCACATAATCCGCCTGCGTGCCGCTGAGGTCCGACTTGCGCAGCAAATGCCCAAGGCCGATGACGGCATTGAGCGGCGTGCGGATTTCATGACTCATACGGGCAAGAAAATCGCCTTTGGCGGCGTTGGCGGCATCGGCTTCCAGCTTGGAACGCACAAGTTCCGCCTCCATGGCCTTGCGTTCGGTCACGTCGCTTTCCACCGCGATAAAATGCGTTACCGCGCCCTCGGCATTGCGCACGGGGGTCACCTCTATGGCCAGCCAAATGCGCTGCCCCGTTTTGGTGTAGTTTATAAGCTCCGTCTTGAAGCCCTTGCGCTTTTTGAGCCGCTGGGACATGAAGCGGACCGTGTCCTCGTTCGTCTCCGGCCCCTGCAGGACACTGCCGGGCTTTTTCCCCGCCATGTCCTCAATGGTATAGCCCGTCATACGGGTAAAGGCTTCATTGACCCATTCCACACGCCCTTGGGAATTTGTGATGATAACGGCGTTATCCGTCTGCCGCGCCACAAGGGACAACCTGCGCAGCTCCTCCTCGGTCTCGCGGCGCATGGATGCATCGCGAATGCTGCCAATGGCGTACCACTCGCCCTGATGCTCAAAGGACGCCACCGCCCGCTCCACCAAAAAGCGCGAGCCGTCTTTACGGATGGCTTCAAACTCCAGCACGGAACCAACAACGCGGCCCGTCCCGCTGTGGGCAAACTGCTCCATGCCTGCGCGGGCCTCGGCGCGCGCATCAGCAGGGGCGATAATCTCATGCACATCCCGCCCAAGCGCTTCCTCCGTCGTGTAGCCAAACAGCTCCTCGGCCGCTTTGTTCCAGAACAGTATGACGCCCTTCGCATCTATCATGACCATGGCGTCCAGCGCGGCGTCATTCATGGCGCGGACCACGGATTCCCGCTCACTCACGGACTCCAGCGCGGAGTGCAGTTCGCGCGTGCGCTCCCGCACGCGTACCTCCAGCACGTCCCGCGTACGCTGCAGGGCATCTTCACGCGCGGCCACACGGGCGGTCATGGTATTAAAATCGCGGGCGAGAACGGCCAATTCCTCGGTAATCTGCCGCTCCGGCACCAGCACTTCATTCCCGCCTTCGGCCACGGAGTGCGCCACCACGCGAAACTCGCGCAGCGGCGACGTAAACACCCGGCGCACCAAAAACAGCACAAGGGCCAAAACGCCCATAATCACAATAACCGGTCCCACCACAATGCGCGCCACAAGGATGTTCCGCTCGTGCAGCAGGGCGGCCTTGTCCCAAAAGAACTGCAATTGCACGGACGGGATATTCTCCAGCACCTCCACACGCGGCTGCCCTTCGCCCGGTGGGCCATACTGCGCAAGCACCGTGCCGTCCTTCACCAGCCGCAACGACACGCCCTGCGCAAGGTCCGTCAGCCCTCCCTCGTCCTCCAGCGCGGAAAATGGAAGCTCCGTCAGCAGCACGCCCTCTACCCCCACAAGGGAATACACAGGCACAGCAATGCGCCAATACGCATCATCCTGAAAGAAATTCAAAGAAAAGGCGGAATCCGCCATGCCTTGCAGGATGCGCCGGATGCTTTCGTCCTGGCTGTAATCAAAGCGGGGCCACTCCCGCGTAGCATGGGCAACCGCCCCGCTTCGGCTCAGCAAGACGAACTGCGGCGTGTAGCCAAGCAATGACAGTTCATTAAGGAATTCCCGGAAGGCGACGCGCTGGTCGCGCTGCGGCGCAGCCAGCCCCTCAATCAGAAATGGAAACGCGGCGTGGCCTTGAAGCTCGGAAAAGTTGTGCATCAAAAAAGCGCCTATGGCGTGCTGCACATACTGCACGCGGCTGTCGATGAGGCGGTCCTGATAGTCCTCAACAACGCGGCGCACCTGCGTTGTGGTGCCAAGCCCCACCGTGGCAATCAAGATGGCTCCCGCCAACAGGTGGAAAAGCAGCGCGGCGCGGAATATGGGGATAGCGCGACGCCTCATGCCCGCCCCCCGCAGCGTGCGGACGCTCTCACACGCGCAGAGGCCGTGGCGGCGCGTCCCCGCTGGGCAGGGCGTGCGGTGCAAGCTGGCTGTGTACTGCGGCGTCTCATGCGTCCCTCACATGCCGGGCGCTCGGGGCGCCCTGTCAAACGATGACAATCCACACGCAATACTATCAGATTCACAGCCAAAGGAACACTCTCCACGTCACTTCCGCCCATCATGAGCCATCTGCCGGGGCGCTGAACATCCCCTTCGCAGAAAAACCTTGCCCCCATGGTGCAACAAGCGCTTGACTTGAGCGGCAGGAACACTAATTCTTGCTACCCGTCGCCTGGAATGTGAACACGCCGGAAGGTGCACGGCAACGCCGCAGCCCACCGGTCCGCGTTCCCCGGATGGCAGAATCCAGAAGGAGTTATCCGCATGTACAATCTCGTCCTTATCGACAACGGCAAGGAAGACGTCATCTACAACACCGACAACTACCAGATTGCCCGCCTTGAGCGCGAAAAGCATCTGCGTGGTCAGCGTCCCGGCATCGTGGAAATCCGCGAAGAAGAAACCGGGAAGAAGGTCGAGTAGACACTTCCACGCCCTGTCCATTGCCACGAAAAAAGGCCCGCAACATCAGTGTTGCGGGCCTTTTTTCCTGTGCGGGCGTTGGCAATCCTGCCCGCCAGACACAGGGACCCCCGCCTTCCGGTGTGGGATGAAAGGCGGGGGTCATGTCCAATCTGTGAGTACTACGTGCGTACTCGCTATGGTCGTCGCTCCCATTGTGGGAGGGGAGCGAGGATCATTTGCGCGTCCACGCGGCCTGTCTGGCTGCGCGGAATGCAAGCGGCCCGGCTGTGGCGGCCAACGCCGGCGCGGCGTGCGGTGCGGCTCTCCCGTCGGAGAGTGGCGCGGTGGCCGTGCACTCTGCCCGCGCCGCGCGGCGCGCCCTCGCGGAGCGGCCTGCGGTCTGTCATTTGGCTCTTAGGCCTGAACGCGGGGTTGCTCTTTGGCAGCGGGCTCCTCGTCCTGCTTCTGCTCCTCTTCGGCGCAGTCGCACAGGCCGTTTTCCGCAGCGATGTTCTGCGCGGCCTCAGCCATCTTCATGGCGCGGTATTCCTCAATGGTCAGGAACTGGAGCGCGCCGAACTTGCAGGCCTCAACACAGGCGCTGACGTCCTTGCCATTCTCGGCGCGCCACTCCTCGCACTGGTCGCACTTGAGGGCCACGGCGCGGCTGGTCTGCACGGGGGCATTATCGCCGAACACGGGGTCCTTGTCCGCCACCACGATGGCGCCGAAGGGGCATGCCATAACGCACATGCGGCAGCCAACGCAGTACTGGTGACGCACACGCACGATGTTGCCGTCCTGCACAATGGCGCCGGTGGGGCACACCTTGGAGCACGGCGCGTTCTGGCAGTGCCTGCACTGGATGGGCATCTTGAGATCGTTGGCCTTGTAGACCTTGATGCGCGGCTCCAGCTTGGAGCGGTTCTTGATGATCTCTTTCTTGGTCAGATTATAATGCGCCTGCGCACAGGCGATTTCGCATTTCTTGCATCCCTTGCACTTTGAAGGGTCCGCATGAATGATATATTGCTGCTTTTCCTGCTTATCCATGTTCCGCACCTCTCGATTCATGTTTCAACGTCAAGACTTTCGACGAGAAGCTCGCGGCCAGTCATCATATCGAGCGTCTTGCTGCCGCACGATGGGCAAGCGTAATCGACGGGCTCCTCGAACTCGTTTTGACAGTTTTTGCATTTCCAGGTGACGGGGACCGTGTTGACGATCAGCTCGGCCCCTTGGGCCGGAGTCCCCTCTGCGCAAATCTCAAAGCACGACGTGAGCGTTCTCGCCTCCAGGCAGGACATTTCCCCGACTTTCAGGCGCACCCGCGTAATGCGTTTCGCGTCATACTTCGACGCCTCTTGTTTTGCAATCTCTAGAATGCTGGTCACAATCGCAAGTTCATGCATATGCGCTTCGTTCTACTCCGGCCTTGGCAGATCCGGTCTGGCTATCGTTCCGTGCAGGAGAGGCACGGGTCGATGCTGTTCACGATGAGCGCGATGTCGGCGACCTTGCAGTCCTTCAACATCACGCGCAGTGCTTCCCAGTTCACATAGGTGGGAACACGCCACTTCAGGCGCTCCGGCTTCAGGGTGCCGTTGGTCCGCAGGTAGTAGATCAGCTCGCCACGCGGCGCTTCGGAGCGCGCAATGGCTTCGCCCTCGGGAATCTCGGGCAGCGGATCACAGACGATGGGACCTTCGGGCATATCCCGCAGGCACTGCTCCAGAATGGAGATGGACTCGAAAATCTCGCGCAGGCGCACAACGGCGCGGGCGCGGACGTCGCATCCGTCCTCCAGCACAACGTCAAACTTCACGCGGTCGTACGCGGCGTAGGGGGATTCCTTACGCACGTCGTTGTCCAGACCGGAAGCACGCGCCACCGGGCCGTTGGCACCGTAGCGGACGGCGTCCTCGTACGGGAACATGCCGACGCCCTCGGTACGGGCCTTAATCTGCGGGTGCGTGGTGTAGATATGCAGGAACTCCTCGCAGGGCTTTTTCAGCTCTTCAAGGGTCCGCTTCATGTACGCGATGAGTTCGTCGTCAAGGTCATACTTCGCGCCGCCGATAATGTTGGCGCAGATGTCCATGCGGTTGCCCCACACGGTTTCCTTGAGGTCCTGCATCTTCTCGCGCAGCTCCATGGCGTGCATGAACAGCGACATAAAGCCGTTCACATGAATGCCGATGCCCACGTTGAACATGTGGGAGGAGATACGCTTGACCTCGTCGGCGATGGTGCGCAGGTACTGCCCGCGCTCCGGCACCTCAATGCCTGCCACGTGCTCGACGGACATGCAGTAGGTCAGCGGATGGTTGTTGGAGCACAGAGAGCACACGCGCTCGGTAAGCACCACGTTCTGGAAGAGGTTGCGCTCCCGCGCGAGGGCTTCCATGCCGCGGTGGGCGTTGCCCGCGTACATCTCGATGTTTTTGACGACCTCGCCCTCCACGTCCACCTGGAAGTACATAGGCTCTTCCAGCGCAACGTGCAGCGGACCGACAGGAATGGTGTAATTCGCCATTAGTGTACGGCCTCCCCGGACTTATCGCCCATGATCTTTTCCCAAAGGGTATTGGTACAGGCACCGTTGCCCATGGTGGACAGCGGGACAAGGCGCTCCATAGCGAGCGGCTGCGTCTCGTTGTTCAGGAACAGCGGTTTGGGATTGGGGTGGTTCGCCACTTCAATGCAGTACAGCTCGTGCACTTCGCGCTCCGCCCAGTCCGCGGCCTTGTGCCACGGCGTGATGGACGGCACCGTGGGCGTGGTGCCCTCGGGGATGACGCGGACGGTCAGCGCGGTGCCCTTGATGATGAAGTGGTAACACACCTCAAAGAACCCCTTTTCGGAGGGATTCTCCGGCGCATGGGCCGTGATGGTCATAATCCGCGCCTCAAGGGGAACCAGCCCCTTGGCAAACGGCACAAGATCATCGGCCTTCGGCAGCTCCACCCAGCCGTAGTCGTTATTCTTGTCGTCAGTGGTCCATGTGACTTCAAGGCTTGGCGCAATGCTCTGCGCCAAGGCCTCGATGGACTTTTTGCGTTCTACTTTCATTGGTTACGCTCCCAACTGCTGCGCAGCCTTCTGACGCCTGCACTCGGGGCAAAGCGTGTACAGCTGCACAATGTCGTCTGTGGGTTCACCGTATATTTTTTCCAGCATGGCATACGGCACGCGGGGCATGCGCGTATTGCACTCCTCACACTTCTCGAAGGGAATGAACACCTGCTCGCGGAAGGAGTACTTCTCGCTATTAAAGTGCGCGGTGGACCAGTCATTGGAGAGCTTGATGGCTCCGGTGGGGCAATACTTCTCGCACATGCCGCAGAACGTACAGGTGTTGTGCCACACGTAGAAGTCCTTGCCCGAACCGTCCTCGCGCTCCTCCTGCCGGATGGCGCCGCCGGCGCAGACGTTAATACACATGCTGCAACAGGCGCACTTGTCCGCGTCCACGCGGACAAGGCCGCGCAGGCGTTTTGGCGTATGCGTCTCCCCAAAGGGGAACGGCTCGGTTGCCGGCCCCTGCAGGAGGTTGTTCCACAGTACTTTCAGAAAGGTCAGCATATCGGCACCTCCTATATCCGGGTCTTCCAGAGTTCGAGGGCCTTGGCGACGCCTTCAATGATGGCCTGCGGCCGGGGCGGACACCCCGGCACATTCACGTCCACGGGCAGGATGGAATCCAGCGGCCCGGGGATGGAATAGCTCTCGCGGAACACGCCGCCGGACACGGGGCAAATGCCCACAGCCACGGTAACCTTCGGCTCCGGAATCTCGTTGTAGACGCGCAGCACCTTGTCCTTCACCTGCGCCGTCACCGGACCGGTGATGAGCACGATGTCGGCATGCTTGGGACTGCCGCAATACTTGCAGCCCAGGCGCTCCACGTCGTAGCGGGGAATAAGCGCCGTGGTCGCAAGCTCCACGTCGCACCCGTTACAGGAACCCGCATTAATGCGGTACAGCCAAGGCGAGCGAGCCGCCATGCTTTGCAGTTTTTCTTCAATCTGCATGTCACTCACCTGCCTATCTGATGAAGTAGGTTAACCCGAGGCTGACATAGGCGAGAGTCGCGGGATATTTCAGGTAGAACTTAAAGGTCTGGTCCGTGCGCAGACGCCCCATGGACGCCCGCACCAGCGTGACGGAGAACAGCATGAGCAGCATGCACTTCACCGCAAACCAGACCAGGTTCACAATCCAGCCGCCGGCAATGGTGCCCGGGAAGAACAGCACCACCCCAAGGGCCATAACCACCACCAGCTTCAGCGCACCGCCAAGCTGGAACATGGCAAGGCTGGGGCCGGAGTACTCAAGCAGCGGTCCTTCCAGCACTTCCGTCTCGGCCTCGGCGAGGTCGAAGGGCACCGTACCAAGGGTGCCGGGGATGAAGAGCAGAAAAGCCACAAACGCCGGGAACATGGTCCAGTCAAACAGGAACGAACCGTTCTGCAGCTGGTAGTCCACAATCTTGGCGAAGGAGAACTCCGCAACGCCGCCCGTTGCCAGACCGACCTTGAAGGCCACGGTCAGCAGAACCACCAAAAGCGGAATCTCGTACGCGAACATGAGAATCATCTCGCGGGAGCCGCCAATGGCGCCATAAGGCGAACTGGACGAAGAACCGGCCAGCATCAGCGCCAGCGCGGGCATGGGCAGCAGATAGAGCATCATCAGCATGTCGCCGAGGCCCTCTGCTCCATTCCACACGCCGGGAACCGGCATGACCATGGCCGCAACCATCATTCCCATGAACCCAAGAATGGGCGCAAAGCGGAACATCAGGGTGTGGCCCGTGGCCGGAAGGATGGTCTCCTTCCGGCCGAGCTTGACGATATCGAAGAACGGCTGCGCAATGGGAGGGCCAACCCTCCGCTGCAAGCGCGCCAGAGCCTTCCTATCAATACCCTTGAGCAGCAGCCCAAGGCACAGGGCGAAAACGCCGCCGGGGAACACCAGCATATGGAAGGCGTAGGAGAAGATGTTTTCCATGACTAACCCTTCCTGTTTGCAAGGAGTGAAGCGGGAATGCGTATCCACTGCCGCAGCACGGTGATGGCCGGCTCGTACAGGTTGTCAGCGCCAATGTTCAGTTGACGGGAGCTCAGGTCGTCCACACCGCAGGTATGGATGGCGCTGGTTCTCTCGTTCTTGCTCATAAAGCGCAGGATAAGCCGCGCGAAGCCATAGGCCAGTGCCATCAGCACAGCCGTGGCGAACGCATCCCAGGACCCGGCACCGGAAACCACGCCGCCCAGCGAGATGTCGAGGGGCGCAAAGCCGGTGTCGGCAATGATGGAGTTGATGGGACCAAGCAGCAGACCCGG
Source organism: Desulfobaculum senezii (assembly GCF_054657395.1). Classification (NCBI taxonomy): domain Bacteria; kingdom Pseudomonadati; phylum Thermodesulfobacteriota; class Desulfovibrionia; order Desulfovibrionales; family Desulfovibrionaceae; genus Desulfobaculum; species Desulfobaculum senezii. The sequence goes on from NZ_BAAHYU010000004.1 coordinate 323,802, forward strand.
GAACACGCCGAACAGCACACAGCCGCCGGCAAGGATCAGCATGGGTACGCGCATGGGCCTCGCAACTTCCGTCACGTGAGCCAAATCCTCGGACGGCTGTCCGAAGAAGGCCGAATGCAGGAACTTCACGAAGTAAGCCATCGTCAGCACACTGCCCGTCAGGGACAACAGCGCCAGCAGAATCTCATTCTCGGCCATGAGACCGTGGTAGAGCATCCACTTGGAGGTGAAGCCGTTAAAGGGCGGTACGCCAACGGCGGAGAACGCCGCAATGGTGAACACCGCAAGCGTCACCGGCATTTTCTTGCCAATGCCCGACAGCTGCGAGAGCGAGTCGGCATGCGTGCGGTACATAATGGCGCCTGCGCACAGGAAGGCGAGGTTCTTGAAGAACATGTGGTTCACGAAATGCAGCAGACCGGCGGCGACCGTCAGGGACGTTCCGGCGCAGATGCCAAGCAGGATGTACCCAAGCTGGGACACCGTGGAGTAGATGAGCATCCGCTTCAGCCCGGACTGAATGACAGCCATGGCCGCTGCATAGAAGATCGTGATGCCGGAAATCCACGCCAGCACGTACATGATGGCGGGCTGTCCCCAGATGCCGGACTTGCCGGCAAAGAACCCTGCCCCGCCAAGGATGAAGAAGAGCTTCATCAGGCCAAAGGGACCGGACTTCAGGAGAACGGAAGAGATGTAGCCACTGACAGGCGTCGGCGCCGTGGATGGGTGCATCCAGATGTCGATGCGCAGCGGCAGCATGGCGGCCTTCATGGCAAAGCCAAGGGCGATGAGACCAATGGACGTGAAGCCCACCCAACCGGGCAGCTGCCCGATGGACTTGGCCAGTTCGCCAATCTCAAAGGTTCCGGCAGAGGAGCTGAGCAGGACGATGCCAAAGAACATGAACGTCGCGCCCAGCACGTTGAAGATGAAATACTTAAAGCCCTCCCGGAGCGAATCGGGAGTCTCTTCATGACTGATAACGAAGTACAGCGTCCAGCTACTCATAACCTCCCAGAAGAGGAAGAAGCTGAAGAGATTGGTGCTTCCGGCCACGCCGAGAAGTCCGCCAATCATCAGAAGCAGGAAGCTGTAGTACCGCCACTGCGTATGGCTGTGGTCCATGTAGCTCACGGAGTACACCGTGTTCAAAATGCCCATCAGCGCCACAAGCAGGGCGTAGCACAGAGAGATGGTGTCAAGGCTGCCCCAGTACAGGAGCACCACAAAGAAGGTGACGGCCAAAACGCCAACGGAAGCCCATCCACATTTTTGGGGGTCTTTGCGCAGGAAATACGGCACGATGCCGCAGATCATGGGGATGAGCGCGAAGGCAGGCCAAGCGATTCCAAGGTTCGGCATGGGCTGGGAAGCCAGCTTGCCGGCAGAAACCAAAGAATCCGCCACCGGGACAACAAAACCAAGCAGAGCCTGCGGATTGATGCCCATGTAGAGCGTAAAGAACGCCAGCACAGCCATAGGAGCAAGGCAGAACGCCGAGGCTTCCTTGACCGCGGGGCCTTCATACTGCTCAAAGAACAAAACGCGGACCAGGCGCATGTAATACAGGACGGCAATCAGCCCACCGCCCAGTATGGCCGCAGCCAGAATCCAATGTCCGGCGTCGAGCGCGGCGTAGACCATGAGGAACTTACTCGCAAAGCCTCCAAAGGGGGGAAGACCCAATATCGACAACGTGGCCATCAAAAAGCACACGCCGGTCACGGGCATTACGCGTCCCATGCCCTTGAGTCTGTCAATGGAGTAGGTTCCAGCACGCATGATGATCACGCCAATACACAGGAAGAGAAGGTTCTTCATGATGGCGTGGTTGAACACATGCGCCAAACCGCCCACAACGCTGAGGTACGTGCCCATGCCGAGGGTGATGGTAATTTCACCAACCTGCGCCATGGTGGAGTACGCCAGCAGGCGTTTCACATTGGTCTGCCGGTACGCCATAACCTCTGCGTACAGCAGGGTCACAGCACCGACGAAGGACAGGAGCGAACCCACATGGAACGCCCCGCCATGCCCCTGCATCACTCCCGCACCCATGATACTGAAACCGACAAGCACAATGCCGTAGATGCCGGTCTTGGTCAGGATGCCGGAAAGCGGCGCGGAGATGGACGACGGAGCCACGGGGTGCGCTTCGGGAAGCCAGCTGTGCATAGGCATCAGACCGGCCTTAACGGCAAATCCAACGCAGCACGCCAGCAGGATGCCCGCAGCGGCGCCCGGCGTCAGGGAACTGGCGGCCCCAGACAAAGCCGCAAGCTCAAAGGTGCCGAGGTTCGCATGCAGAAGCAGCATGCCAAAGAGCATGACGTACGCGCCGGAAGCACACATGAAGAAGTACTTGAAGCCGGCCTTGATGGCGGCATCAGTCTGCGCATGGATGACCAGGAAGTAGGACGTAAAGGTCATCAGCTCCCAGAAACAGTACACGGAGCCAAGGTCCCCCGCCATACACAGCCCGACCAGCGAGCCCTGCATAAGCAGCAGGAAGAACCAATAGCGGTCGCCGTTCTTCGTCTCATCCATGTACCCGACAGAGTATGCCGTCACCGCCAGACCGATGAACGCCATAATCGTCGCGAACAGGCTGGACAGCGGAGCCAGACCATCCGCAGCCAGCACCATCACCAAAGTGATGACGGAAAGAAGAACAGCCCCACCCTCACGTACACGAACGCCCGCAATCTCGCGAGGAGCAAAGCGGGCGACAAGCAAAAGCACAAAAGCACCGACATAAGGAACCACGGCGGCCATGGGCCACGGGGATTCAAAATGCGGCATGTTGTGCGGCACGTTGTAGCCGGAAGCGACCCAGTCCTGCACCATATGGATCATACCATCGGGCAGTGCGTGCATGTACGCCACCAACACGGCAAGGCCGCCGGCGGCAAACGGCACCCACGACGGGGTCTGCGGCGCGGGCGCATCGTCTGCGTCCCAGTCACCGCTCTTCTCAAAGCACACGGCCTGTACGATTTTGAGAGTGTACCAAACAGCAAGAATGCTGCCAGCCAGCACAAGAATTGCGCTGACGAGGTGCCCGGTCTCAATGGCGCTATAGACCACGGCAAGCTTGCTCACGGCACCCTTAAACGGCGTAAAGCCGAGGGCGGCGAACATGGCAAAGCCGAAGCCCAGAGCCATAAGCGGGCTTTTGGCGTGCACACCGCGCAGCCGGTCCAGCGAGAAGGACCCAGCCCTGCGGGACAGCGCATATAAGGTTACAAGCGCCAGTGCACGGGTTGCAAGTTGATAGAACAGGTGCAACGCACCACCGGCAATGCCGGAAAAAGACCCAGCGCCAAAACCAACCAGAGCGACCCCAACCTCAGCCACGCACGACAGCGCGATGAGTTGCAGGACATTCCGGTATCGTTTCAACGCGCCGACCTGCGCTATCAGGCTGATGATAGCGCCAAGACAGACTGCAAACGAAATCGAGTAGATAGGTTGCACAGTGTCCATGTCAAAATACCCCCCTTAAGGTACGCACAAAGACAAGGGCAACCTACATTACGTCTAGGTAAAAAACCGTAATCTGGCTGACACTTCGCAATATTTTGTCGTCTCTACGACGTCTTATCCTCCCGGATACCAGTGAATTCGCGCCTTCACGCCTGCAAAGCCTATGCGGATTGCTGGCGCAACATTGACGGGCGCTGCTGCGACGAAGCTCCTGCTTCCAGCGATGTCACATCATGCACCACATACTTGCCGCGGCTCAGTCTGGTGAGCACGCCGTCCTTCTGCATCTCATTAAGCAGGGTGGACACGGTTTGGCGCGTGGAGCCGACAAAATCGGCAATCTGCTTCACGGACAGCCCCGTGGAGACCACCACGCCAGCGCGGTTTTCTTCGCCTCTGTCATTGGCCTCCTGCAGCAGGAAGTCGCACAGGCGCATCTTGATGTCCTTGAAGGCAAGGCGGTTGATGATGTTGAGCGTGTTGTGCAGGTGCTCGCCCAAGAGGGTCAGGGTCGCCATGGAGAAGCACGGGCTATCCGCAGCCTGACGCCCGAACGTCTGCATCTCGGACACGAGAATGGTCGTATCCGTCAAGGCCTGCAGGCAGGCACGGGTATGCGTGGTGTACGCATCGCCTTCCTTCAAGATGGCAAGGTTGAATTCCTTGTCATCATCGGCGAGGAACACTCGCACGCGGCCGCGCTTGACCACAAAGATCTGGTTCCCGGCCTCGGACGGGGTGAGAATCATGTTGTTCTTCAGGTAGCGCCGTTCGCGAAACAGCTCGGAGAATTCCGCATGTTCGGGGCTTTCCAGAACTTCCAGCATATTCATGGGTGCCAGACTCGTGTGTGTAATCATAGTCATGCCTTCCTCGGCTCGGGTTTCCCGCGTATTGGGTGTCAGCCTTTGCGCCAGTTTCCGGGCAGCCAACCAGGATGTGGTGTCAAATGCTGATCAAGTCTACGGGTTCCGATGGTGCCAAACCATGCCCAAGTTATCAATCCCGATTTTGGGCGATTTTGCCGGATTTTCCAGTTCCGAACAGAGATTTGCTCTGATTTCTGACTGGGGGTACCGGCAGCATTCCCAACTTTCCCCTCATCGCCTCGATTCGTTGCGAGGAGCTTCTTATCCGATTGGGAAAAACTTCGCAAGCAAGACGTGCCGCACTCTGCCACGCGAAAAAGACAAGAATTTTCAAAAAATTTCCCTGTAACGCCAAACCAGCATGGGACTTTATAGCCATGCATCAACTATTTTTGTCTCGCTATTTAAAAGCTTATCCAACACACAACACAACAACGCGTATTTTTAAGAAACTGGACACCATTCATATTCACAGTTGTCCTCACAAATTTCATCTTTCACACAACTGAGTTCTTCCCAATATTATCTTTCACAGTACATCGTTAAATCTTCTACGCATTACTCTTTTCCAAAATATAAATACCAAGCTATCATGACTGCATAACGAATTGTCATGAACGCGACACTTTTGACACCAACGCAAAACTGACGCATGAGTCTCTTTAAGAGAAAGCAAGTTCATTGAAAATTTTTTCAATTACATCAATGCAACATCACGCACAACACACACTGTCCACTGCAGTTGCATTGCAAAACTCTCTTAAGCAAGCTCTATGTCAGGGAGAAGACAGTCTTTGCGCCCCACAGGCTTGCTCTGAAACGATATACAAAACGTCCAACACAGCGTTAATTTTTTCACAAAACCTCCCCGGAGGGTACCAAAATGCAAACGATGTTTTCCGTTCTCGTTATCGAAGATCCGTACAGCAGTGAAAAGGCTTCCACCCTTCTGCGCCAGGCAGGCTGCTACGTGCTGACCGCCGAGAGCTGCTCCCAGGCACTCGACAAGATGCCGGAATATCTGGATGCCGTGGTTATCGACTCCACCACGCCGAACCTTTGCACCCGCCGCTCCCTCGAAAACCTGAAGCAGCGCGCACCGCGCACCGCCGTGGTTGTTCTCGCCGGGCAAGAGAAGGTCACCATGCTGCAGGGCCTCAAGGGCGCCGAAGGCTACCTCGCCATGCCCTACCAGCAAAATGACCTGCTGGAGACCATCCGCAAGGGCTTCCTGCGCAGCGACAAGGGTGCCACCGCCGCAGAACGCGTGGAACTCATCCCCGCACCGGCCACCACGGCCGGCTCCGGAGCACTGCACGCCTAGCCCACATCGTTCACTTTCCCTCCGCGCCTCCGCGCTTTCCTCCTTGTGAAACTCCCGGCGCGGAGGGAAAAAAGACACCACGCACCCCGTACTGCGCGTGATGCCTACCGAATGCCGCCCGGTCCCGTCCTTGACCGGGCGGCTCTTTTTTAATTTTTTCGCGAAAATCCTTCCAAAATCGCCACCAGAAAGCGTCACCAAGCCGACAATACGGCTGTCCGCACCCTGACACCACCAAATCCCCGCGCCCCAAAACTACGACCACACACCCCATTTCCAGCCCCCAGCACACAGCCTACCGCGCGCCAACGCCACACGTTTTGTGTCTCCGACGGCATAAGGGAGTGACTCCCTTATGGATCCCCATATGGAGGGCGAGGCCGTGGAGGGCGGTCACAAACACCGCGCCACACGCCCCACTCCCATCCCCCCACGAGAGGATTGTTAAGGATGAAATCCTTAACCCACCGGAGGTAACACAAGCAGGGCGCTACCACACGGCACGCCACAGCCTACCGCGCGTCAACACCTCGCGTTTTTGTCTCCGACGGCATAAAGGACTGACTCCCTTATGGATCCCCATATGGAGGGCGAGGCCGTGGAGGGCGCTCACAAACACCGCGCCACACGCCCCACTCCCATCCCCCATAAGAGGATCGTTAAGGATGAAATCCTTAACCCACCGGAGGTAACAACAGCATGGCGCAACCACACGGCAGGCCACAGCGCCGCCTCTTAGGCGTAACGCTGGCGCAGGGTGGCGAAGAGGTCGGGTTTGCGGTCGTATTGATGGACGATGACGGCGGGGTCGCCGTTGTCGTTGAGAATGCGCTCTTCGGCGTCGATGGCCGGGGTGGTGGGCTTCATGGCGAGGGTGAGAATGGGGCCGGAGTTGTCGTGGCAGGTCACCTCGGGCAGTTGCCCGGTGTGCAGAAGATGATTGTGTACGCCTTGATCGTAGCCCGCCATACCCTTCTGGGGCACGTAGCCCTTGAGATGGGCAATCATGCGGTCCAGATAATCGAGCATGGGGCCATGCGCGGCCACGGTGGTCCCGGAGCAGGAGACGCGGCACTGTGCCATGGCGCGCCACGCGGCGTCGCCAAGATGCCCGGTGACCCACTTGGTCATGTAGGGGCAGGTGCCAACGCTGGTGCAGGCGTCCTCAAGAGTGACGTTGACGCCGGGGCCCCACGCGTAGGCCATGGGGTCGGCCTGAAAGATGACGTCGCGCACGTCTGTGAGCAGAATGCGGGAGTAACGGAGCGGGGCGTTTGCGAGCCAATCGCGATAGAGCACGTACCGCCACGCATTATAGGGTATGTGCGCCTTTTCGGCGGGCCGCTCAAAGGGCACGGTCGTCACGCCGTGGGCGGCAATGCGATCTGCGCCGCGGGTGGTGGGCGTAATAAAAAGAACGCAGTCGCCGCGAAAGCCGGACTGCTCCAGAGACGCGGCAAAGGGCCGCACATCGCCATAATGATACCCGGCGGCGAGGCCGAGAAGAAGTGTCGATTCCATGAGTTACGCTGATATTGCTCCGCCGCACAAAACGGCACGACGGGGCTGCCTGAGGCGTGGGCGATACGGTTGAAGAATGACCGGGGCGCGGGATGACCGGGGAACGTCGGTCTACGCCGATGCGGCGGGGCTAAGGGCGCACCGGTTTCCCGGCAGACGCAGGCCGCCACCCGCACGAGATGTGTTGTCTGAGCGACGGCAGGACGGAACGAAACGGCGGCTAGGCCGGAGCGTCGTCTCCGGAATCCTGACAACCCTCGCAAATCCCTTGCAAAACAACTTCGTATCCTTCCAGCGTGAAGCCTGTGGGCAACAGCTCACTGAAGTCCTCCTCTGCGGGCTCCAGGTCAAAAACCCTGTGGCACCGGAGGCACTGGAAAAAGTGATGGCGTTTGCGGCGGCGCTTCTCGTAGTGCGCCTTTTGGTTGGGGAGGAGAATTTGATCAATTTCGCCAAGCTCGGTGAGTTTGGCAAGGTTTCTGTAGACCGTGGCAATGCCCAGACGCGGGACTATGGCCTGCGCGCGACTGAGTATCTCCTCCGGCTTCAGAGGACGACGGGCAGCACTCAACACTTGAACGATGGCTTGTCTTTGAGGGGTGTTTCGCTTCATCTCTTCTTTGTGATTGTTGAAAGAACCGTTTATTTATGCCGAAACCACGGACTCCGGGGCGGAGGGTGTAACCATCTTTAGGGCGCTTTCGTCAAGGGTTTCTCACCTGAATACGGGAAAAAAGCAAATCGCGAAACCGTTGTCTGACGCACGGACGTTGACAACACCGCCCTTTTCCTATTGATGTACGTGCACCATACGACCACTGCGCGCGCCCTGCCAGCGCGCTTCGTCCGGGGCTTTTCGCCCAGTTTGCGCGTAGCCCGAAAGCTCGCGCAACGCGGCTCAAAAGCGCGGCGGGGAAGGCCCGGCCCCGCCTCAGGCCAATTCCGTCACCAGTAAAGGAGACTCCACCATGTCCAGATTCCTCACCCTCGCCGCCCTGTGCCTGACCCTCGCCCTTGCGGCGTGCGGCGACGACAGCGCCACCACGGCGCAGTCCGCCAAGGACAAGCCAGCCGAAATGCCAACGCTGACAGTCATGTCCCACGATAGTTTCAGCATCAGCAAAGAGCTTGTGCAGCGCTTTGAGGAGGAACACGGGGCCAAGGTCGCGTTCCTGAAAACCAGCGGCGCAGGCGCGGGACTGAACCAGTGCATCCTTGCCAAGGGCAATCCGCTGGCGGACATCTTCATCGGTGTGGATACCACATTTCTGAGCCGCGCCATAGACGCAGACATCTTTGAAGCCTACAACGCCCCGGCTCTTGCGGACATCCCGGAAAGCCTGAAGCTGGACAGCGCCCACAGGCTGCTGCCCGTCAGCTTTGGCGATGTGTGCCTGAATTACGACAAGGCGTGGTTCGCGGCCAAGGGCCTGCCCGCCCCCACCTCGCTGGAAGACCTGACGCGCCCGGAATACAAGGGGCTGACCGTGGTGCAGAACCCCGCCACGTCATCTCCCGGTCTGTCCTTCCTGCTGGCAACGGTGGGGCACTTTGGCGAAGAGGGCGCGTTTGCATTTTGGCAGCAACTCGCGCAGAACGACGTCAAAATCACCGATAGCTGGAAGAACGCCTACTGGGGCGAATTCTCCGCCGCCTCTGACGGCACGCGCCCCATTGTGGTCAGCTATGCCTCCAGCCCCGCGGCCGAGGTCTACTACGCCGAGGAAAAGCCAGACGACGCCCCCACCGCCGCCGTGCTGACGGCCGGGTCCGGCTTCCGTCAGGTGGAGTTCGCCGGCATCCTCAAGGGCACGAAGCAGCGCGAACTGGCCGAACGCTTTGTGGACTTCCTGCTCTCCGCCGAAGTCCAGCAGGATATTCCGCTGCAAATGTGGGTATACCCGGCAAACGCCAAGGCCGAACTTCCCGAGGTCTTCCGCGCCTACGCCGCCACGCTGGACGCTCCGGCCACGCTAAGCCCAAAGGCCATCGACGAAGGGCGCGAGCGCTTCATCCAGCGCTGGACCACCACCGTCCTGCGCTAAGGCGAGTCATCAAGCACATTCACGCGTGGGGGCTGTCATGGCGGTTGTTCCGCACTGGCGGCCCCTTGCACGCATTCACCGCACTCCAACGGAGGCATCGGTCATCCGCCTACGCGCCGTTCATATCATTATAAGTGTGCCGGTTTTCTTTCTGGCCGTGCTGTACTTCTATCCGCTGCTCTCCATCTTTGGCCTGAGCTTCTTTCCGGATGGAACGTTTGACCCGGCGCGGCTGAGTGGGCTTGTGGCTTCGGACTACTACCTGCGCACGCTGTGGTTCACCACATGGCAGGCGGCAGCCAGCACGGCGCTGACCATGCTGGCGGGCATCCCTGCGGCGTATGTCTTTTCGCACTATGCCTTTCCGGGCAAACGCCTGCTGCGCACGGTGACGGGCATTCCGTTTGTTCTGCCCACCATTGTTGTGGCGGCGGCGTTTAGCGCCCTGCTTGGCCCCTGCGGCCTTGTCAATGGCGCCCTCATGCGCGTTTTCTCCCTCAACGCGCCGCCGATACATCTGGAAAACACCATCTGGATTATCCTGCTGGCGCACGTGTTTTATAATTTCACCGTGGTCCTGCGCATTGTGGGCGGCTTTTGGGAGACGCTGGACCCAGCGCTGGAGGACGCCGCGCGGATGCTTGGCGCGTCGCCCCTGCGGGCGTTTCGCACTGTGACGCTGCCGCTGCTTATGCCTGCGCTCACGGCAGCGGGCGTGCTGGTATTTATCTTCTGCTTCTGCTCCTTTGGCGTCATCCTCGTCCTTGGCGGGCCGCACTTTGCCACGCTGGAGGTGGCGATTTATCGGCAGGCGGTGCACGTCTTCAACCTGCCCATGGCGGCGGCGCTGTCGCTGATTCAAATTCTGTTCACCTTTGCGCTGATGTGGGTCTATACCCGCCTGCAACGCCGCGCACCGCGCTCCACCAGCGCGGCCCGGCGCACGCCGCGCACCTGCGCTGGCTCCCGGCAACGCGTGCTGGTCGGGTGCGTCTGCGGCGGCATCGCGCTGCTGAGTGGATTGCCGCTGGCCGCCCTTGTGCTGCAATCGCTGCGCTCGGCGCGGGGGCTGAGTTTCGACGCCTACACCCGCCTGTTTACCGCCACCAGCGACTCCATTTTCTTTGTGCCGCCGGGGCAGGCGATTGCGACCTCCGTGGGCTATGGCCTTGCCACGCTGGGCATTGCGCTGGTGGTTGGGCTGTGCGCGGCGCATGGCCTGTCGCGCGATTCGCGGCGGCTGAATGCGGTACTTGATCCGCTGTTTATGTTGCCGCTGTCCACCTCCGCGGTGACGCTGGGCTTTGGATTTATCATCGCGCTGGATGAACCGCCGCTGGACCTGCGGTCCTCGCTACTGCTGGTGCCGCTGGCGCACAGCCTTGTGGCGTTTCCTTTTGTGGTACGCACGGTTCTGCCCGTTATGCGCTCCATTCCGAATAACCTGCGGGAATCCGCCGCCCTGCTTGGCGCGTCGCCCTGGCGGGTGTGGCGGTGCATCGACCTGCCCATCATCAGCCGCACCGTGGCGGCGGCGGCCGTATTCGCCTTTACCATCAGCCTTGGGGAATTCGGGGCGACGGTCTTTGTGGCGCGCCCGCAGACGCCCACCATGCCGCTGGCCATCTATCGCTTTTTGGGCCAGCCCGGCGCGGTAAATTACACACAAGCCATGGCCATGAGTTCCCTGCTCATGCTGGTGACGGCCATCGGCTTCCTTATCCTTGAAAAATGCACGCCCCGCGACCGGGGGGAGTTCTAGCATGTCTTTACTTCACGTTTCCGCCATCACCAAGCGCTTCGACGCGCGCTACTCCCTCAGCGACATCTCCTTCGGCCTTGATGAGGGCGAGGTGCTGTGCTTTTTGGGACCATCCGGCTGTGGCAAAACCACCCTGCTGCGCATCATTGCCGGGCTGGAGCGCGCGGACTCCGGCGCGGTGCATCTTGGCGGCGCGCCGCTGCACGCCATCCCGCCCCACCAGCGCGGATTCGGCATGATGTTTCAGGAATACGCGCTGTTTCCGCACCTGAATGTGGCGCAGAACGTGGCCTTTGGCCTGCGCATGCGCGGCGACAGCCCCTCGCAGCGCGCGGCGCGCGTGACGGAGATGCTCCAGCTGGTGGGCCTTAAAGGACGGGAGGACAGCAACATCGCGGACCTGTCCGGCGGTGAGCGCCAGCGCGTGGCCCTTGCGCGTAGCCTTGCGCCCCAGCCGCGCCTGCTGATGCTGGACGAACCACTGGCCGCCCTGGACCGCGCCCTGCGCGAACGCCTCGCCCGCGACCTGCGAAACATCCTTAAAACCGTCGGCGTCACGGCTATTTTTGTGACGCATGACCAATCCGAAGCCTTTGCCATCGCGGACAAGGTGGCGGTGTTTGACGACGGCAAACTGCTGCAAATGGGCGCGCCGGAGGATGTCTACACCCGCCCGGCAAGCGAAACCGTGGCCCGCTTTCTGGGCTTTCGTAATATCTACCCCGTGCTTGGGGCCGAAGGACGCACGGTGCGGACGGCCCTTGGCACCCTGCGCGCGCCGCAGGCCGCTGAGGAGCCAACACACCTGCTCATCCGGCCCGAGGGAGCGCGTATCGCCACGTCAAAGGACATCCACGCCGCCATGGCGAAGCACCCGGACTGCGGATCCATCATTTCCGGCACCGTGCGCGAGCGAACCTTCCTCGGCCACAGCATCCAGATAACGCTGGAAGCCAGGGCGCAAACGCTGGTACGCGTTCTGCTCCCTCTCGCGCCCACGCCGCCCCCGGTGGGCGACCCCATCGCCATCACCGTCCCGGACGAATCCCTCGTCCTGCTGGACGCCGAATACGGCGCATAGCACGCAAAAAGGCGGCCTTCCCTCAGGAAGACCGCCTTTTTCAAAAGACTCTTATGTGGCGCGGGGACTAGGCGATAAGAATCGCCCCGCCAAGGCCGCACAGCACCACCCCGGCAAAGGCGTTGAGCGCGCCCTGCCTGCGCTCCAGAATGCGCCGCAGGGCCGGAGTGTGCAGGAAAAGCACAAACAGCAGCCACACGGCGAAGCACTCCGCCACAAGGGCCGCGCCGCAGACCAGCTTCTGCGGCATGGGCGTCTCCGGGCTGACCACCTGCGTAAACACACTCAGGACGAACAGCGTCACCTTGGGGTTCAGCAGGTTGCAGAACAGCCCGTCACGAAAGCCCATACGCCAGCTGGCCGCCGCGCACCCGTCGGTCCCGGAAAGGTCCAGCCCGGAGCGGCTTCGCAAGCAACTGACGCCTATCCACAGCAAGTATGCCGCACCGGCATAGCGTACTGCGTTGAACACCATCACATTCTGCTGCAACAACACGGCCAGCCCCAGCACGGACAAACTCACGTGCACGCAGAATCCTGCGGTCACGCCCAGCGCGCATGCCACGGCGGGAACGCGCGTTCCGCCCGTGGAATGCCGCACCAGCATCATCATGTCCGGTCCGGGGCTGATTTGGGCCACAAAGGCCACAGTCAGCAGCGTAGCAAGCGTTTCAAACATATTCTCACAATCCTCCTGATTGGCGCCATTGCGCCGATGAGGGGGATAACGCTCCGAAAACATGTTTGGAAATGATTAATAGGCACGATTCTCATGCCCAAAAGGAATACCGCCGCGTCAGGGCATGACGCCGAAGGCCTGCAAGTTATGCCACAGGTGACCGCGCAACCACACATTGGCCGGGTCCGCGTCGGTGCGGCGATGCCACATGAGGCCATACTTGAAACGCGGCGAGGGGAAGGGTAAATCCCGCACCACCAGCCCATGGTGGCTGGCCAGATGCCGCGCAATGTGCCCCGGCAGGGTCAGAAGAAGGTCCGTCATGGCCACGGTGCGCATGGCGGCGGCATAAAGCGGCACGCGCAGGGCGACGCGGCGGCGTTTGCCCGTGTGAGCAAGGGCCGTGTCGATAACGCGCTGCTTGTCCGTGCCGGAAGTGATGACCACATGCGGCTGGGAGATATAATCGGCAAGGGTCAGCACGCCATCTGCGGCGGGGTGTCCCTCGCGCATCAGGCACTGGAAGCCGTCCTCGCCATGGGTGTGGTAAACGATGTCCGGCGCGGTCTGCCCGTACAGCATGCACGAGGCCACATCCACGCGTCCGTCGCGCAGGGCGTCCTCGGCATTCACGTCCCAGATACGCAGGTCCACGGAAACGCCCGGAGCCTCGGAAAAAGCCGTAGCCAGCGCCTGCGGAAAGGCATGCTGGGCCAGATAGTCCGTGATGGACACCGTAAAGCTGCGGCGACTGATGGCGGGATTAAATCCACCAGCTTCCACCACAGCGCTCACATCGCGCAGAACGCTGTCAAGCTGCGGCAGAATGCGCTCCGCAAGGGGCGTGCGCACAAGGCGGTTGCCGCTGCGCACCAGAAGCTGGTCGCCAAACATATCGCGCAGCCGCGCAAGGTTTTTGCTCATGGCGGATTGGGTGACGTTGCACTGCGCCGCCGCACGGCTGACGTGACGCTCGTCCAACAGGGCCTTGAGGGAAACAAGAAGATTCAGATTCACATCGGCAAGTGGCATGGCAGGACTCTCACGCACACAGCGCATGACGTCAAGTCATATCTCTCCTCATTTTCAGTCCACCGGGAGATAGCCCACCCCCTCCCGCGCGGCCCCTGCTCCACTGGACAGGGGAATCACCATGGCGTATCCCTGCCACAGTGGAGACCCCGTAAAGCTTGCGTCCACGGCTGGTTGGACCACACCTCCTCCTGCTTGCGCACGTGAAGGAAGCGGTCTATCCCCACCACCCGCCCGGACGATGGCCGTCCCGGCGACATCTGCGCACCGCGGCCCTGCCGGCGGATGCGCCACGCGGACCGCGCCGTCAGGGGCACCACGACGGAAGCGCCGCACAGCAACGCATTTTCTAGAGCGAAGGAAACCATCATGACCTCACGGCAAACCCCGTCCGAAGCCATAGAGCAGCTTCGGGACACGCTTCCCGCCTATCTCAACGCCGTGCCCGCCCTGTTTTGGCGAATCGACATCATTAAAAACGAGATAACCCTGCTCAATACCCATCGCCTGCCCGGACTGGCGGAAAAGTCCGACCTGCTCATCAAAAACATGACCTTTGCCCGCGAGCTGGTCCTGACCGAAGACTGGCCCCGCTTTCGCGAGTGTTTCGACAGCATCCGCAGCCGCCGCCCCATGAGCGGCATCTTCCGCATCACCAACAGCGACGGCACCCTCCAATGGATTAAGATGGCGGGCATGCCGGACCCGGTGTTCTCGTGCTGTTCCGTGGGCTTTCTGATGGACTTCACCCGGCAGATGAACAGCCTTCATATCCTGTCCGAACGCCCCGGCCTAGCCACCAAAATTGATCTTTTTGACACGCCCGTCATCCTGCTGCGCTTCCATGACCGCCGGGTCGCCATGGCCAACGCCGCCGCGCGCGCCATGCTCGGCTACACGGAGCAGGAACTGCGCACGCTGGACGTTAAAGCCCTGCTGGGCGCAACAACCAGCGCCACCCTGCATGCGGCCTACGAAAGCCTCATCTTTTCGGACAGCTGGAACGGCGAGGTCAGCATCACGGACAAATCCGGCGCAGTGCATGTGGCCGACGCGCGTATCCGGGCCATTGCCCGCGACGGGCAGAACCTGCTGTGGCTGGCCCTGAACCCAGCCTCCGCCCCCGTGGCCCACCGCAAAACGCCGGAGCCCCAAACAGGCCTGTCCGTGCCGGACATCGCCGGCGCCATGCACGCCAGCACCAGCCTGCGCGACCTGCTGGCCGCCATCCTGCACAACCTGCCCTCGGGCACGGGGACGGACGCGGTGATGCTCTCGCGCATTTTTCCGGACAACGACACCATACAGGTGACCGGTGCGGGGCTTCCCTTTGAGGGCGTGCGGGAAAACGACACCCACTCCTACACCGGGTCCATAGCTGAAAACATCGTCCAATTCGGCCTCACCCACCTTGTGGTGAACGACACCTCCCGCAGCATCAAGCCCATCGACTGGGCGCTGTTCATCCCCCGCGGCATCCGCTCCTACTACGCACAGCCCTTTTTCAAGGACGGCAAAATCTGCTTTGTGCTCATCTTCTGTTCCACAACAGTCGGCAACTACGACGAGGACTCCCCCGCCCTGTTCAGCCCCATTTTCACGGACTTCCAGCGCGAACTGCAACGCTGTTTATCCACCTCCTGACCAGTTCCGCCCAACTGGTCCATCCAGAGCCTGCATAACGCGGCGATTCCTGCACATTGTTGCGCGGGTCGCCGCGTTTTTTTGACCTGCCCGACGTGAAGCGCCCGCATGCCCTGCCCGCACAAAACCCCCGTCACTCCAGCCTTTTCGCCTTTTTCACCGCGCCGCTCGCCACTTCCACAGGCCTACTGGCCCAACCAGTTTGTGCCATGTTTTTCACAAAATCCTTGCCGCACTGGTGGCCTCTTTATAATCCAGTGAGCAGTGCACATTACACATGGTGATTCACCTTAAACTGGTTGGACCAGACTATGCAGCTCGCGCAAAAAAACTCCGTCTGCGAAAAAATCGCGGCCATGATTCAAAGCGACCGTTTTTCCAAAGGGGACAGACTCCCCGGAGAACGACGGCTTGCGGAACTGTTCGGCACCAGCCGCAATACCATCCGCGAGGCGCTCTGCAATCTTGAAACCATGGGCTACGTGGAAATCCGCCGCCGCAGTGGATGCTACGTCAAAAATCCCCAAGGCCGCCTGAGCTGGGAGGCCCTGCGTACCGGCGCAAACTCGCGTATGGCGGGGCAACTGCTGGAGGCCTTCTCCGTCACTGTTCCCGGTTTGGTCCGGCGCGCCGCCGCACACCACACCGCGTCGGACATCGACAAGCTGGAGCACGCCACCGCGCGCCTTGGCCGCGCCATCGTCAACCGCGATATGGAAAACGTGGCGCGCCAGTACATCGGGTTCTTCCTTTCTGTGGCGGAGACCACGGGCAACGACTTTCTGACCCTGCTCCTGCGCGAGCTGGCCACCGCCGCCGAGGGGCTGTCCATCGGCGGCACGGGCCTGTCGGAAGTGGTGGTGGACGCGCTGTTCGCCAGCCATGTGGAACTCATCAACGCCATCCGCACCGGCAATATGAAGGAAGCCGCAAGCCTTGCGGAAAGCTGCATTGATACATTCAGCCGTCTTGTGCTGGCGGACTAGCCGCACGGACGATTCACATACGATTTCATGAAACGACGAGAATTCTTCAGCCGCATCCTTGGTGGATTCGCCGCGGCGCAGGACGAGGACACCCCACAGCCCCTGAGCGAACGGGAACTCTTTATGCGCGCCATGGCGATGGGCATCGATCCGGCTACGGTCACGCCCGGGCAATTGCGTGAACTGGTTCCGGACGCGGAACCACAATCAACGAGAGCTGACGAACGGCAACACAGTGACGGCATCGCCCCGTCCAACCGTTCGGCAAAGGAGAAAGAATAGCATGGACCACAGCAGTTTCAGCTATCTGGAGAGTCGCAAGCTGGTCAAACGCTGGAACGGGCCCATCCCGGCCCTTGTGAACACGCTGCTTATTGCCGTGTTCTTCTACGTGACCTGGTGGATATTCCAGGACCCGCGCGGCATGATGCGCATGTACACCCCGTACGTGGGCTACATGGTGTGCCGCTGGCTCCTCATCCTGTTCATCTGGGTGGCCTACATTTTCGACTATTGGCCCTTCAAGCGCTCATGGCTTGAAAAGACGCACCCGCTTATCAAAGGCTCCGTGCTTACGCTGTTTAGCGTGGCCGCCATGGTGCTGCTGATTAAGGGCTTCTTCGTCGACATCCTCGGCAACTTCGGCATCGCCTACTTTGACCCGGACCGCCTCATCGACATGGGCATTTCGGACTTCTACGCCATTGAGTACGCGGCCGAGGCCATTATGATGTTTGCCGCCATCGCCTCGTGGCTGTCCCCCAGTTGGGTGGTGGCCTGCGAAAACGCCCCGTGGGGCAAGCTGAAGCAGCCCGCGCGCGGCATCACCATCGTGCTGGTGACGTTCTTCTTCAGCATGATTGTCTACTTCCTGACCATGCACTCGCACATGGCGATTCTCTTCTACCCCTGGCAGAAGTTCACCGCCATTTGCCCGCCCTACTGGGAGAGCTTTGCCAACACCGTGTCCGGCAACTTCCACATTGCGTGGATTATGTGCTGCACCGTGGTGGTGTGGCTGTATGAAACCATTTGGGAGCGCTATCCCTTCAACCTCATCAAGACGGACTGGCTGCGCCGCACGGCGTCGTTCTTCGGCATCATCGGCGTGGCGCTGGCGCTGTGCTACTTCCTCTTCTACGCGCAGGACCTCGTCTGGGGCGAGACCATCCGCGGCACCCGCCGCCTGATGGCACCGGACTGGCGCTGGCTGCATGTGGGCGAAATGGCCATCTTCTGGCTGGTGCCCACCCTGTACCTCAACTTCTATTGCGGCAACTGGCCCAACAAATTCAGCCGCCCGGTGAACGTGTGCCTGCGCACCCTGCTCACCGCCGTGATGGCCGTTGTGGTCTACGTTATCTACTACAAGACCTCGCACCTGTTCCTCGGCACGCAGAAGGGCTTCTCGCATCCGCAGCAGTTCCCGATGATCCCGATGATCTGGCTCATCAACATCT
Organism: Desulfobaculum senezii; assembly: GCF_054657395.1. Classification (NCBI taxonomy): domain Bacteria; kingdom Pseudomonadati; phylum Thermodesulfobacteriota; class Desulfovibrionia; order Desulfovibrionales; family Desulfovibrionaceae; genus Desulfobaculum; species Desulfobaculum senezii. The sequence goes on from NZ_BAAHYU010000004.1 coordinate 341,694, forward strand.
TCCTCATCAACGTGTGGTTCATGGACGGCTGGCCCGGCTGGAAGGCCGAACGCAAGACCGAAGCCGAACTGCGCGAAGTAGAAGAGGAAATCGTCGCCAGCGACGTGAAGTGGACGTCCACGCTGGCCAAGGGTCTGGCCGTGGGCCTCGCCTGCGGCGTCGGGCTGTACTGGCTGATGATCACCGTCCTGCCTTGGGTCGGCGAAAACATCACCATCATCAAGTAGGCGCGAAGGCCAAAGGAGCACGACAATGAGCAAGAACGAAAACGGCGTCAACAGACGCGACTTCATGAAAGGCGCGGCCACAGGCCTGTGCGTGGGCGCTTTTGCCGGAATGGGACTGTATTCCTACACCCCCTCCGCATACGACCGCATGCCCGACCCCAAGCGCAAAATGCAGGACTTCGGCGAATGCCGCAGCGTGCGCGTAACCAATATCTCCGAGACCAGCTGGTTCAACAACGCCCACCTCATCGGCGACATCCATAAGGCCGGCGGCCTGCTGGTGAACCAGTACACCCTGAACTGGCCCCCCTTTGGCAACGGCAAAGGCTCGGCCAAGGGCTCGTATAAGGAAGGTATTGATTCCATCAAGCACCTGCTCCCGCACGACCTCGAAAAGGCGTGGGAAATCCAGCAGGGCCTGACCCTGCACCCCGAAAACGCCGGCGGCTACTCCTGCCTCATCGAGGTGGAAGCCATGGACGGCACCATCCACAAGTACCTGCTGGATACCGGCTGGTCCTACACCTGGATGGACGCCGCCTTTAAGCGCGAGGGCATCGACAAGCTCTTGCAGGCCGGTGAAATCGAGGGCCTGTTCATCTCGCATGAGCACTGGGACCACTTCTGGGGCCTGCCCGTCACCACCAAGTACGACCCGAACATTGAACTCTACGTGCACGACGGCTTCTACGAGGAAGGCCTGCAGTACATCAAAGACTGCGGCCACACCGGCAATCTGCACATTGCCGACCAGCCCGTGACGAACATCACGCCGGGCATGGCGCTCCTCAAGTTCGACGTCCCCATCATCAACCGCGTGTTTGGCGAGACCTCCCTTGCGTTCAACGTCAAGGGCAAGGGCCTTGTGCTCATCTCCGGCTGCTGCCATCAGGGCATCCTCAAGTTTGCGGACTTCGCCTACACCCAGCTGAAGTACGACAAGGACAAGTTCTACGGCATCTACGGCGGCCTGCACATCTCGCCCTTCGAGGACTGGGACCCCAAATACGACGACCTCGTCATCTCCCTTGGCGACTGGGGCTTTGACCGCATTGGTTGCAACCACTGCACCGGTCACCTCACCGCCAAAAAGTTCATCGAGGCCGGATACCCCGTGGTCCGCGGCACTGCGCGCTTCCGCTCAGCGTCCAAGGACTACCTCGGCAACGGTGACAAGATAACCTTTGGCGTTTAGCCAAGTACCCTAGTGGGGACTCCGCTCGTCCCCATCCTCCCCGGCCCGCACACGCGGGCCGGGGCCCATATTTCCAGCGCGAGGCACACGCACCATGAACCTTTCCTCCATCCTGCCCCCGTCCCGCGGCACTGTCAGCGCCGCCAGCCTTCCCGGCATGATCGTCAACAGTCTGCTTGTGGCCTGTCAGGAGCGCCCCTTTAAACGCCTGACCGGCTGGCGCGGCATGGCCCCATGCATCGGCGGCGGACGGGCGTGGACCTGCAAGCTGGACGCCCGCCCCGGCGTCTACGGCGTTGCCACAGCGGGCGTGACCGCCACGCCCAGCGGCCCGCAGGCCACGTTGCATCTGTACTATTTCCCCGCGCAGGATGAAGAGATTTTGGAATCCATGGCCCTTGTCGCCTCCTACATCGCGGCCCAGCCGGGCTACGACGACGGCGTACGCGCCTTTGAAAACTGGGGGGACGCGCTGTGCGCCTTCCGCATCGGCGCCGTCACCCTCATGCTCAAGGATGACGAAAGCGCCCTGCTCCTCGCCCTCAGCGCCAGCGAGCGCCGCCGCGTCATCAGTGAAGACGGCGTCCCCCTGCCAGACGGCGGCTGGCTTGTGGCCCCGGGCGAAGCCGAAGAGGACCTGCCGGAGCGCCAGTTGGCTCTGCCGCTGTTCACCGCCATGGGCGCGGCCATGTCCCTGAGCCTTGGCGAGGCTCCCTGCCGCTACGGACGCACCATCACCGCGCCGCAGACGCCCAGCATCCCCGGACGGGAAGAATCTTTCCGGGCTGTCGCCTCCTCCACCCTCATCGACAGCCTCGGATGGGGGGACCGCCCCTCAAGCGAAGCATTGGCGGTCCTCCTTCCCGGAGGAGACAACACGGCCCTTGCCGGGGCCGACCAGCCAGAGGACATCCGCGCCGCCCTGTGGTGGCGCACCCACGACCTCGCCGCCCTTGGCGCGCAGGGCGAGCACGCCGCCGCCTTTGACATGCGCCCCCGCCTCATCGTGCTCAGCGGCTTTCTGGGCGCGGGCAAGACGACATTTTTGAACCAGCTTCTGGAGTACCACGCCGCGCGTGACGAGATGGTCGCCATCATCCAGAACGAAATTGGCGAAACCGGCGTAGATGGCAAGCTCCTGCAGGGCGACGACTCCATTGTGGAGCTTGATGAAGGCTGCGTATGCTGCACCCTTGCCGGAAGCCTTGCCCGCGGCATTGAGCGCCTGATGGCCAGCTACAGCCCCGAGACCATCGTCCTTGAGGCCACAGGCCTCGCCAATCCCTTCAATTTACTTGATGAAATCGGCCAGCTGCGCCATCTGGTGCGGTTCGACTCCGTCACCACCCTTGTGGACGCCGCTAATGCCGCCGTTCTTGACGATACGGACATCGCGCGCAATCAGGTGCGCGCGGCGGACATCATCCTTGTGAACAAGTGCGACCTTGTCAGCACGGAAGCCCTTGCCACACTGAAACAGCGCATCCGGGACCTCAACTCCCGCGCGCCACTGGTGGAGACCACCCACGCGCAGATGAACCCCGGCCTGCTCTACAATGACGACCCTACCCAAGCCGCGCCCGGCCTGATGCCCTCTGTCCCGGAGCACTCCCACGGCTCCCATGCGGACGAAGGCTTCAGCGCCGCGCGGTTCACCTACGACGCGCCCCTGCCGCGCGCCGCACTCACGCAGGCTCTCAGCGTCTGCCCGGCGGATATTTTCCGCATCAAGGGCATTGTCCGCTGCTCGGACGCGCAGGAGCCGCTTGTGGTGCAGTATGTGGCGGGCCGCTACGACATAACCCCACTGGGCGATGGATTTGACGACACCTCCTTCCTCGTTGCCATCGGCCGCAATCCCCAAGCCTCCGGACTGGACCGCCTGCTCGGAGCCATACGACAGGACACCGCGCAATGACCTACCTCGAACAGGGCGGAGTGATGCTCTGGCCCATCATCATCCTGTCCGTCCTCGCCCTTGCCGTCATCATTGAACGGCTCATCCTTTTCACCACGTCACGCTTTCCCGGTGACGACGCCGTGCAGGACATCACCGCAGCCGCCGCTGACGGCAACACCGACGCGGCCCTGCGCAGCGCCGAGGAAGCCGCGCCGGCCTACGCGCCGCTGTTTCGCTCCATCCTCACCAGCACAGGGCGCGACCAGCGCGAAGCCGCCGCGACACGGGCCGGCGAGGGGATTCTCTTTACGCTGGGGCGACGGCTGGACTTTCTGGCGACCACGGCCAGCGCCGCGCCGCTGCTGGGACTTCTGGGCACCGTCCTGGGCATGATTGACGCCTTTTCGCGCCTGTCCTCGGCGGGCAATGCGGTGGACATCACCACTCTTACCGGCGGCATTTGGCAGGCCCTGCTGACCACTGCCGCAGGGCTGGCCGTCGCCATCCCGGCCCTCTTGGCCCATGCGTGGTTCCGCCGTCAGCAGGAAAAGGCGGCCTTTGCCATGCAGCGCACGGCCAATGCCCTTATCGACGCCATGGAGCGCGGCAATGGTTGAACTGGTCAAACGCACGGTCCGTCCGGCGCGGCCAGATATGACGCCGCTTCTGGACGTGGTGTTCATCCTGCTCATTTTCTTTGTGGTGTCCGCCGTCTTCACGGCCAAAGGCATGGACGTTGACCTGCCGCCCGCCGAGACCTCGCGCCCGGTGACGGGGCAGTCGCTGGAAATCACCCTCGCCGCCGACGGCACCCTCACCTGCAACGCCGAGCACATCACCCTGCACGACCTCGGCTTCATCCTGCGCGACGCCATGCAGGCCCCGCCTGCCCAGCGTCCGGCGCAGGTGCTGTTCAAGGCCTCGCCACAGGCCAATGTCGGCGCGTTTATCGCCACCATGGACGTGGCGCGCGGGTGTGGTGTGGACAATATGGTCATCGCCACAGGCTCGGCCAAGGACGCGGCCTCGTAATGTCCAAAAACCTCTGGACCGCCTGCCTCGCGGCGTCGGTATTCGTCCACTTTCTCCTTCTGCACGGCGGCTACGCGCCAACAGTGTCCACAGGCGCGGCGGTGACGGCCATTCCGGTGAATCTTGACGTCAGCGCGTCCGCGGCCCCGCGCGGCATGTCCCTGAGCCAGCACATGGCCGCACCGTCCGGCGAAGGCGACGGCGGCGAGGAATCGGACCGCGCGCGGCAACAGCGCCTGTTGCGGCAGTACCTCGAAACCGTGCGCAAAGAGGTGGAACACGCCAAATTCCGCGCAGCTGGCGCAACGCGCGAGCGCCTCATCGGCAAGGCGCGCTTTGCCCTGACCATCGCGGCAGACGGCAGCTTTACAGCCATCCGCCTTGTGCGCTCCTCCGGGGACGCGGCCCTTGACGCCGCCGCGCGCGAAGCCATCCGCGCCACCAGCGGACGCATCACGCGCCCAAGCGCCACCGGCACCATGCCCGTCACTGCGCGGTTCACTATCAAATATCAATACGGATTATAGAGAGAATTCGGCGCGGACGCGCCATGACTGCGGTATGAAAAACCGCAGGACGAACACATTCTCCGAGAGGCACCCACCAACCGACGTGGCGGGCTGATTCTCCCGTTTTGAGGAATTCTAAGCAGAGGGAGGGGACGCCGCCCTTCTTCGTTTGTGTACCAGGATGCTTCCCGTGAGCGGGGTCTTCACGGTGCTGCGCTGGCAGACGCCCCTCGTTCTCCCGGCGCGCCACATGCGCCCCGGCCTGCCCCGCGCGCCGCCGCAACAACAGAGGTGACCGCCGCACCCCGCCGCCACGCTACAGCGCGGCAAGCACGACGGACAACGCCTTAAACCGAAACTCCGCCGTATCGCCAGGCCGCAGCGGCGCATCGTTCAAGCAGCTGGTGGAAACAAGGGCGCAGACCTCAAAGCCATCCGGCGTCACACCCGACACCTCGGCCAGCACATCGGTGGAGCGTACGCTGGACACCGTTGCCAGCAGGCAGTTGCGCGTACTCTGCACGCTCCCGTCCGGTGCGGGGCGCACCTCCACATGCGGCGCCTTCACCGTGGCGGCAAGGCCCACGCCCGGCTCAATGCCCAGCGCGTCCAAACTCTCCACCGTGATGACCGCACACAGCCGCTGGCCCGAAGCCGTCTCCAGCTCCACTTCCGCCATGACCACATCGCGCCGGACGTGCCGTACATGCCCTGCAAAGGAGTTTCGCGCGCTGGACTTCACCGGTCCATCGCCAATGGCAAGCCGCCGCACAATACTGCGCACATCCTGCCGCGACCATTGCTGGTACACCTCAGCAAGGTTTGCGGACGACTGCCCCAGCACCTCGCGCACCACGCCAAGAGGCACGCCGCTGCGCAGCATTTCCACCGCGCGGGACCGGCGTAGGGCGCTGGGCGCGCCAAGCCGCCGGGGTATGCCGCAGTCCTCGGCGCGGGAATAGAACATCCGGCGCACGTAGCCAGGGTCCAAGTGGAACACCTGCCCGTCCAGCCCCGCGGCAAGCGGACTTTCCATAAAGGCCCGAATTTCGCGGCAGACAGCGCGCGGCAAAGGCACCTCGCGCCGGCCTTCGCCCTTGCCCAGCAGGACCATATCGCGCCCGCCGTCCACATGTTCCCGTTCATCAAGGTCCAGCACTTCGCCCAGCTTGGCACCGCTGTGGCGCAGAACAAGAAACAGCAAGAGCACCCGCGTGCGCGAACGCTGGTGGTCCACCCGCCGCGCGCCATCGCGCCAACGGCGAAAGGCCTGCTCCAGCCGCGCCAATGCGCCTGCGTCCAGATGCTCCACGCCCTCGGGCACTTCAAATACGTCCGAAGGCGTCAGCCTGTCCGCGTTGGTGCCGCGCGGTGAATCCTGCGTCATGCCGTTTTCTCCTTCACAGTCACGCTTTCACGCATTCGCGTGACCGGGTTGTTCTTCTCCGTGTTCTGACCGTATTGTCCTTGCGCTGACGGTTCTGTCAACCGCTGAATCCTTTTACATTTCAGGAGATTCACCGTGAAACGCCTTTTCGCCCTTGCCCTTGCCGCGCTACTGAGCCTTCCGGCCTCGTCGGCGCTGGCCGCGGACCTGCTTGTTGCGCAGGCCGCCAACTTTATGCCCGCCATGCAGGAAATCATCCCCGCCTTCAAGGCGGAGACCGGCCTTGAGGTGCAGGCCACCTACACCTCCACCGGCAAACTGTATGGCCAGATTACCCACGGCGCGCCCTTTGACGTCTTCCTCGCCGCCGACCAGCGCCGCCCGGACCTGCTGTTTGCCGCCGGCAAGGCCGAGAAGCCCTTTGTCTACGCCAAGGGCCAGATTGTGTTCTGGTCCAAGTCCGCCGACTTCTCTGCCACCACGTGGCAAAAGGCCGTCACCGACCCGAAGCTGAGCAAAATCGCCATCGCCAATATTGAGACCGCGCCCTACGGCACCTCCGCCATGAACGCCCTCAAGGACGCCGGGCTGTGGGACGCGCTGGCCCCGCGCCTTGTCTACGCCCAAACCATTGCGCAGGTGTTTCAGTACGCCGAAACCGGCGCGGCTGACGCGGGCTTTTGCGCCTATTCGTCCATGTTCTCGGATCAGGGCCGCGCTGGCTCCTACGTTGTCGTGGACAACGCGCCGAGCGTGGTACAGGCCGCCTGCATCCTGAAAAATGCCCAGCACAAGGACGCCGCAAAGCGCTTTGTGGAGTTCCTTGCCAGCCCCGAAGTGCAGGCCATCAAGAGCAGGTACGGTTACAAATAGCATGGACCTGACTCCGCTTCTGCTTTCCGCCAAGCTGGCGCTGGTCACCACGGTGCTCATCCCCATTGTGGCCGCGCCAGCCGCCTATATTCTCGCTTTTTGCCGCTTTCGCGGCAAAAGTCTGATTGACGCTGTTGTCTCACTTCCCATGGTCCTGCCGCCCACGGTCCTCGGTTTTGCCCTGCTCATCGCTATGGGCCCCGAAGGACCGCTGGGCGGCCTTTGGGAGTCCGCCACAGGCGACAGGCTGGTATTCAGCTTCACCGGCATTGTCATCGCGTCGCTGGTGTACAACCTGCCCTTTGCCGTCCAGCCCATGCGCGCCGCCTTTGAAAAGCTGGATGTGCGCCTGCTGGAAAGCGCCGCCGTCCTTGGCCTGTCCCCTTCGGCAACGTTTCTGCGTGTGGTGCTGCCTAACAGCCTGCCCGGCATCGCGGCAGCGGCCATGCTGGTCTTTGCCCACAGCCTTGGCGAATTCGGCGTTATCCTCATGGTTGGCGGCAGCATCCCCGGCTCCACCAAGGTCGCCTCCATCGCCATCTACGAGGCCGTGGAAGCCCTGCGCTACACGGACGCCATGTACATGTCGCTGGCGCTTATTCCGGTCAGCTTCGTGGCGCTGCTCGCCATCAACCGCGTCAACGGGAGGAACTCATGACCCTGTGCGTCAACGTCACCAAGGCGCTGGCCAGCTTTACGCTGGAGATGCGCCTCACCTGCGCGCCCGGCACCCTGACGGCCCTTGTCGGTCCCTCTGGTGCGGGCAAAAGTACGCTGGTGCGCATTATCGCCGGACTGGCCCGCCCGGACCACGGCTCCATCACCCTCAACGGCGCCGTGTGGAACGACACCGCCGCCCGCGCCTTTCTGCCGCCGCAAAAACGCGGTCTGGGGCTTGTTTTTCAGGATTACACCCTCTTTCCGCACCTGACGGTGCGCAAGAACGTCGCCTTCGCCGCCGAGGATGACAGCTGTGTGGATGACCTGCTGGAGCGCTTTCGCATCACGCATATCGCCAGTAGCAAGCCCTCCACGATCTCCGGCGGCGAGCGCCAGCGCGCGGCGTTTTGTCAGGCGCTGGCCCGAAAGCCCACCCTGCTGCTTCTGGACGAGCCTTTCTCCGCGCTGGACGTTGCCACGCGCGACGCCCTGCGCCGGGAGCTGAAAACCCTCAAGAAGGACCTCGACATCCCGGTGGTGCACGTCACCCACGACCTTGACGAAGCCTTCTACCTCGCGGACCACATCGTCGCCGTGGAGGACGGGCACGCCTCGCCCGAATGGCTGGCGCGCCAGACCTCGCGCCGCGCCCCCATCCCCGGTACCGACATGCCCCACAAGGAGCCACAGCAATGCGCCGTTTCCTCTTCGCTGTAACCATCGCCGCGCTTCTCGCCTCTCCCGCTCTGGCCCACGCCGCCACGGTCCTTGCCGCCGGTGCGGGCTACCGCTCCCTCGTGGACGACCTTGCCGACGCCTACACCGCCACAACAGGCTGCGCCGTGGACCGCATCTACGGCAACATGGCCCGCGTCACCGCGCAGGCGCGCCTGACGGGCGCTGTGGACCTCGTCCTTGGCGACAAGGCGTATCTGGATTCCGCCAACCTAAGCTTTGCAGGCGTCACCCCCGTAGGCATGGGGCGTCTGGTAGCGGCTTACCCCAAGGGCGGCGCCTACTCCGGTCCTGACGACCTGCGGACGGACACAGTCACCCGCATCGCCATTCCCGACCCGGTGCGCGCCATCTACGGCAACGCCGCCACGCAGTACCTGCGCAATACAAACGTCGCGGACGCCGTAGACGGCAAATTGCTCATCGTCTCCACCGTGCCGCAAGCCGCGTCCTACGTCGCCAGCGGCGAGGTGGACTACGCGTTCATCAACCTCACCCACGCGCGGCGCCTTGGCGACGCCATTGGCGGCTACACCGTACTGGACCAGTCCACCTACGACCCCATCGCCATTATCATCGCCCACATGCAGGACGCGCCGCACCCCAAACAGTGTGCGGAATTTGCCGCCTTCCTCGCAACAGAGCAGGCACGGGCCATTGTCGCCAGCCACGGTCTGTAGGGCAAATTCATGCCGGTTCTGCACATCCTCACGGACGCCGCCACCATCCACCCGCTCACGCTCTCCCTGCGCGTGATTGGCGTGGCAGGGTGCCTCCTGCTCATTCTTGGTGTGCCGCTGGCCTGCTGGCTGGCGCATGCGCGCGGCCCCCTGCGTGAGGCTGTGGATACCCTCGTCACCCTGCCGTTGGTGTTTCCGCCCGTGGCCACGGGGTTTGTGCTGCTCCTCCTCCTTGGCCGGAGCGGACCGCTGGGCGGCATGCTGGGCGAGGGCGTCATCTTTGGTTTTCCCGGCCTTGTTGTGGCCGCGTTTGTGGCAGGGCTTCCCCTTGCGGTAAAGCCTATTCAGGCGGCGCTACGTTCGGCGGAGGCCGCACGGCTGGCGGAGGTTGCCGCCGTGCTGGGCAAGGCCCCGCATACCATCTTTCTGCGCGTGCTCATCCCCTGCGCCAAGCGGAGCATCGCGGCGGGGATGCTCCTCGCCCTTGGCCGCGCCCTTGGGGAAGTGGGCATGACCCTCATGCTCGGCGGCAACGTCATAGGCCGCACCAACACGCTGTCCCTTGAAATCTACAACGCCGTCTACAACGGCGAATTCGAACGCGCCGCCGTCCTGTCCGTCATCATCGGCGTGGCATCCGTCGGCATCTTCACCTTGCTCAAAAAATGGTCCGCCGTCTAAACGCGGCGTAAGGAGGCCCATCACATGCACACTCCCATTCTGGAATCCGTCCGCACCAAGGCCCGCGACATCTGGCACAAAAACGGCATCCTCGACGAACGCGTCAGCGTCCACGCCCGCACCCTCAGCGTCGAGGAAGCCATCGGCGACCCCGAGGGCGACGACTTTCCCCTCCAGCGCGGCAAGGAGCGGCTCATGGAAGCCGCCTTTGGCGACGCGCGCGGGCAGGCCTTTACGGACCGCTACGGCGACTTTGACGCCTCCCTGCGCGACATCTGCGAGATGCCCCTTGAAAACAACTTCCGCCGCGCCCTCTTCGTTGCCGCCCTCAATGCCGTCCAGCGCCGCCTTGCCCAAACGGACCACACCATCCACTGCCGCGACAAAGGCCCCAGCCACTGCGCGCCCAAGCTGGCCGAATACATCACGGAAACCTACGGCGCTCACGTCCGCATCACGCAAATCGGCTACCAGCCCAAAATGCTGGAAACCCTCGCCCCGCGCTTTTCCATGCGCATTGTGGACCTCGACCCGGACAATATCGGCGCGCACAAGTGTGGGCTGACGGTCCTTGGCCCGGACGATACGGACGCCGCCATGCAGTGGGCAGACCTGCTCTTGGTCACGGGGTCAACTTTGGTCAACGGCACTGTAGATACCTTCCTGGGCGATAAGCCCGTGCTGTTCTTTGGCACCACCATCGCCGCGGCCGCCGACCTTATGGGCTGGGACCGCTTCTGCTGCGAAAGCATGTAGCCAACTGGCTGGACCAGTTTCTTTCCACCGTCCTCCTTCACGGCCAAGGGGGCGAAGAGGCACCGTGCGCCTTCGCCCCCTTGGCAATTTCCCCTTCAGTTTCCGCCCGGCCCTTTACCATAAAGAGCTTTGCGAGTGCGCCTGCCTCAGCGTTTCGCCTCTACAGGGAAGGGGAACAGCTCCTCGGCCTTTTTCGCGGCCTCGGCCCGAACTGAAGCCTCCCACGCCTCGTAGGCCTCAAGAAGCACCTGCCCGTACGCCGTAAGTGTACTGCCTGCCTTGTTGCCGCCCTTTTTGGCGACAAGCGCCGTACCAAGAGCATTTTCCAGCTTTTTCATCCGTCCCCACGCCGTGCGGTACGACATGCCAAGCGCCCGCGCCGCACCGGCCAACGACCCCGTGCGCTCCACCTCGCGCAGGATAGCGGCCGGTCCGGGACCGAAGGCCATTTCGCCGTCCTTCTCCAGCCACAATTTCATCCGCATTTTCATCGACAATTTAATTCCCCCCTAAAAAAGTCATAAATCAGGACTGCCGGGGATTTCTAGCATTTCATCCGTACCCTACCCAAGCGCTATGTCACAGATTTTTTCGGGAAAGGGATTGACTTATTATGTTTTGCCGAACATATAAAATTCCCAATACATGGAAACAGCGGACAAAAAAGGCCTTTTTCCGACAGATAGCGACAGGTCGCCCGCAGGTGCGCACTGCGAGCGAAAAATCTCGGAGTCGACCAGAAATGATGAAAGCCGTCCCAGTCCACGAGTCCATTGGCAGTGTCCTCTGCCACGACATGACCCGTATCGTCCCCGGCGAATTTAAGGGTCCCGCCTTCCGCAAGGGCCACGTCATAAGCCCGGAAGACATCCCCACACTCCTCGAAATTGGCAAGGAGCACGTCTACGTGCTGTCCCTTGAAGACGGTCAACTCCATGAGGACGACGCCGCCGCCCGCATTGCCGCTGCCGCCGCAGGTCCCGGCATTTCCCTCTCCGATGTGTGCGAAGGCCGCATCAACATGACCGCCGCCCCCGGACTTTTGTCCATCAATGTGGATGCCCTGCGCCGCATCAACTCCATCGAAGAAGTCGTCCTCGCCACCATGCACAACGGCCTGCAGGTCAGCGCCCCGCGCGCCGTGGCCGGAACCCGCGTGGTGCCGCTGGTTATAGACGAGGCGAAAATTGAACAGGTGGAAGCCATCTGCGCCGAAACCGGCCCCGTGGTCAGCGTGAAGCCCTTCCGCCAGCTCAAGGTTGGCGTGGTCACCACCGGCAGCGAGGTCTACACAGGGCGCATCAAGGACAAATTCGGCCCCGTCATCCGCAAAAAGTTTGCCGCACTCAACAGCGAAGTCATGGACCAAACCTTCGTCAGCGACGACCCGGACATGACCCGCGACGCCATTCTGGCTCAGGTCCGCGCCGGAGCGCAGATGGTGGTGGTTACCGGCGGCATGAGCGTGGACCCCGACGACCAGACCCCCGCCAGCATCCGCGCCACGGGCGCGGAGGTGGTCACCTACGGCTCCCCCACATTTCCCGGCGTGATGTTCCTGCTCGCCTACCTTGGCGACGTGCCCATCGTCGGGCTTCCCGGCTGCGTAATGTATTACCGCGCCAGCATCTTCGACCTCGTCGTCCCGCGCATTGTGGCGGGCGAAACGCCCACCCGCGAGGACATCGTGGAACTGGGACATGGCGGCTTCTGTGCAGGATGCGAAACCTGCCGTTATCCGCTCTGCTCCTTTGGCAAATAGTGATGGTCCGGTGCCCTGTACGGACACCCTTTCCATATGAGGCAACAGCAGTAATCAGAAGGAGGATCATTTCATGATCAAAAGGACCCTCAACGTCAACGGCGTAGAGCGGATGGTCATCGTTGAAAACGATACATCCCTCGCCACCGTCCTGCGCGAAAACCTTGGCCTGACAAGCGTCAAGGTTGGCTGCGGGACCGGCCAGTGCGGCAGCTGCACCGTCATTGTGGACGGCAAGCTCAAGCGCTCCTGCTCCCTGAAGATGAAACGCGTGGCCGACAGCACGCAAATCGTCACGCTGGAGGGCATCGGCACCCCGAATCAGCTGCACCCCATTCAGGTTTCGTGGATGGCACACGGCGGCGCGCAGTGCGGTTTCTGCACTCCGGGCTTTATCGTGTCCACCTACGCCCTCATCATGGGCAACCCCTCACCCAGCCGCGAAGACATCCGCGACTGGTTCCAGAAGCACCGCAACGCCTGCCGCTGCACCGGCTACAAGCAGCTGGTGGACGCGGTTATGGACGCCGCCGCCGTTATGCGTGGCGACATGAAGCTGGACGACCTGCTCTTTAAGATGCCCGAGGACGGCCGCATCTGGGGCTCCAAGTACCCCCGCCCCACCGCCGTCGCCAAGGTGACCGGCACGCTGGACTACGGCGCGGACCTTGGCCTAAAGATGCCCGACAACACCCTCAAGTGCGCCTTGGTGCAGGCGGAAATCTCCCACGCGAAGATTGTCTCCATCGACACCAGCGAAGCCGAAAAGATGCCCGGCGTATTCAAAGTGGTCACCCACAAGGACATTCAGGGCAAAAACCGCATCACCGGCCTGATTACCTTCCCGTCCAACAAGGGCGACGGCTGGGACCGTCCCATCCTCTGCGATGAAAAGGTCTTCCAGTACGGCGACGCCATCGCCATCGTCTGTGCGGACTCGGAAAAGAACGCGCAGGCCGCCGCGGCAAAGGTCAAGGTGAAGCTGGAACAGCTGCCCGAATACATGAACGCCTACGCCGCCATGGAAGAGGACGCGCTGGAAATCCACCCCGGCACCCCCAACATCTACTTCACCCAGAAGATTGCCAAGGGCGAGGAAACCACGCCCATCTTCGACAAGGCCGACGTTGTCGTGGAAGACGACTTCTACGTCGGCCGTCAGCCGCACATGCCCATCGAGCCGGACGTTGGCTTTGCCTACACCGACGACGAAGGCAACCTGTGCATCCACTCCAAGTCCATCGGCCTGCACCTGCACGGTCTGATGATTGCCCCCGGCCTTGGCGTGGACCCGGCCAAGCTCATCATGGTGCAGAACCCCACGGGCGGCACCTTTGGCTACAAGTTCAGCCCCACCATGGAGGCTCTCGTTGGTGCGGCCAGCCTTGCCACCGGCCGTCCGGTCTTCCTGAAATACAGCTGGTACCAGCAGCAGACCTACACCGGTAAGCGCTCGCCCTTCTTCACCAACGTGCGCATGGCCGCCACCAAGGACGGCAAGCTCCTTGGCATGGAAACGGACTGGACCTGCGACCATGGCCCCTACTCCGAGTTCGGCGACCTGCTGACCCTGCGCGGCGCGCAGTTCATCGGCGCGGGCTACGACATCCCGGCCATCCGCGGCGAAGGCCGCACCGTGTGCACCAACCACGCATGGGGCTCCGCCTTCCGCGGCTACGGCGCGCCGGAAAGCGAGTTCCCGTCCGAAGTGCTCATGGACGAACTGGCCGAAAAGCTGGGCATGGATCCCTTTGAACTGCGGTTCAAGAACATCTACCGCGAAGGCTCCACCACGCCCACAGGCCAGACGCCGGAAGTCCTCAGCCTGCCTGAGATCTTCGAGGCGATGCGTCCCAAGTACGAGGAAGCCAAAAAGCGCGCAGCCGCAAACTCCACGGACGACGTGAAGCGCGGCGTGGGCATCGCCCTTGGCGTGTACGGCTCCGGCCTCGACGGCCCGGACACCGCCGAATCCGAAGTGGAACTCAACGCCGACGGCACCGTCACGGTCTACGCCTGCTGGCACGACCATGGTCAGGGCGCGGACATGGGCGTTCTGGGCACGGCCCACGAAACCCTGCGTCCCCTCGGCCTGACGCCGGAGCAGATTAAGCTGGTCATGAACGACACCCGTTACTGCCCCAACGGCGGCCCCGCCGGCGGCAGCCGCTCGCAGGTTGTGGTTGGCCGGTCCATCAAGGCCGCGTGCGAGCTGCTCCTTGGCGGCATGCGCAAGAGTGACGGCTCCTACCGCACCTACGATGATATGCTGAAGGAAAACATCGCCGTGCGCTACAACGGCAAGTGGACCGCCCCGGCCACCGACTGCGACGAAAACGGTCAGGGTAGCCCCTTTGCCTGCTACATGTACGGCCTGTTCCTCGCCGAAGTGGCGGTGGAAATCGCCACCGGCAAAACCACTGTGGAACGCCTTGTGGCCGTTGCCGACGTCGGCAAAATCAACAACCAGCTGGTTGTTGACGGCCAGATGTACGGCGGTCTGGCGCAGGGTGTTGGCCTCGCCCTTTATGAGGACTACGAGGACATCAAGAAGCACTCCACCATGGTGGGCGCAGGCTTCCCCTACATCAAGCAGATCCCCGACGACATGGAGATCATCTACGTTGAAACCGCCCGTCCCGAAGGCCCCCACGGCGCCTCCGGCGTCGGCGAGCTGCCGCTGACCACACCTCACGCAGCCATCATCAACGCCATCTACAATGCATGCGGCGCCCGCGTGACCAAGCTCCCGGCACGTCCGGAAAAGGTCCTCGCCGCACTCGGCGCGTCCTCTGACGCCAACTAAGCACCCAAACCGGCCTGACCGCGCGCCCTCTGCGGCATGCGGTCAGGCCGCATTTATTCGAGCACCAGCACTATGGATCAGGCCGAACTGCGCCGTTTGGAAGCACGCTGTATTCAGGAAGAGCCGCCCCAATGCCGCGCCGCGTGCCCCCTGCATGTGGATGCACGCGCCGTATGCGGCAACATCGCCGCAGGCAAGGTGGACGCCGCATGGGCCGCCCTCTGCCGCACCATGCCCCTGCCGGGCGTTCTTGCCCGCACATGCAGCGCCCCCTGCCGCGCCGCCTGTTTGCGCGCCCCCCTTGGCGGCGGCATCGAAATGGGCGCGCTAGAACGCTTCTGCGCCGAAAATGCGCGCAAGTCGCCGCCGCTTCGGCCCATGCCAGCGCGCGGTGTGCGCGTCGGCATCCTTGGGGCCACGCTCCCCGGCCTTGCCGCCGCGTGGGACCTTGGGCGCAAGGGCTTTACGGTGGTCATCCACTGCCAGTCCCCGGACGACATGCTCTCCGCGCATCCACACCTGCCGCAGATTGACCCGGACATCCTCCACCGCGAAATCGCCACCCTCGCCAAGATGGGCGTGACTTTCCACAAGGGCGCGCAGCCAACGCCGGACACCGTGGCCGCCATCTCCGGCGATGTGGACTTTATTTTTGCAGACCCGCTGGTGTGCCCGGCGGACTGTCTGGGCATCCCCGCGCCGGACCCGGCGACCCTGACAACGGCCACGCCGGGCCTGTTTGCGGCCACGCGCCCGGATGAAAACGGCGCGCCGCTCTCCGCCGCCGCCCTCGCCGCCATTGGGCGCACGGCCGCCCTCAGCATTGAGCGCACCGCGCAAAAGGCCTCCATCAGCGAAGGCCGCGACCGCGAAGCCCCGTATACCTCGCCCCTGTACACCAACACCGAGGGCGTCGCGCCAGCGCCCGCCGTCCCCGTCCCGGCCAAAGGCTACAGCGCGGACGCCGCCACGCAGGAGGCCCGCCGCTGCCTGCAATGCGAGTGTATGGAATGCGTCAAAAACTGCGCCTACCTGCGCGAGTTCGGCAGCTATCCCAAAGTCTACGCGCGGCAGGTCTACAACAACGCCTCCATCGTCATGGGCACGCGGCAGGCCAACACCCTCATCAACTCCTGCATGCTCTGCGGCCTGTGTACCGAACTGTGCCCCGAAGACTTCTCCATGACGGACCTGTGTCTGGACGCCCGGCGCGACATGGTCCAGCGCGACAAAATGCCGCCCTCGGCCCACGAATTCGCCCTGCGGGACATGGACTTTGCGGGCAGCGAATCCTGCGCCCTTACCGCGCACCAGCCCGGCACGCAGACCAGCGCGTTTCTGTATTTTCCGGGCTGTCAGCTCACCGCGTCCATGCCGGATGCCGTCCGCCAGTCCTACCGGCTCTTGCAGGACACGCTGGACGGCGGCGTGGGCCTTATGCTGCGCTGTTGCGGCGCGCCCGCCGAATGGGGCGGACGCCCGGAGCGCTTTGCCGAGGTCATCGCCACCATCCGCAGGCAGTGGGAGGAACTGGGGCAACCGGTCATCATCACCGCCTGCCCCACCTGCACCGCCATGCTCACAGCCGCCCTCGACGGCGCGGACATCCGCTCCCTGTGGGACGTGCTGGCAGAGCGCCCAGACGCCCTCCCCGCACCTGCGCGGGGCACCTTCGCCCTGCACGACCCCTGCACCGCGCGGCACAACAGCGCCATGCAAGAAAGCGTGCGGCAACTTCTGGAGCGCCTTGGCGTGACCGTAACCCAGCCGAAACTCTCGGGCCTGCTGACGGAATGCTGCGGGTTTGGCGGCCTGCTGGCCGATGCCAACGCCCCGCTGGCCGCCACCGTCGCGGCGGAGCGCGCCCAGCGCCTTGACGGCGACGCCGTCACCTACTGCGCCATGTGCCGCGACCTGCTGGCCAAGGCAGGAAAGCGCTGCCTGCACGTCTTTGACCTTCTCCTCCCCGGCGGGGACGACGACCCGGCGGCGCGCCCTGCGCCCACCCACTCCACGCGCCGCGAAAACCGCGTCCGCCTGCGCGAATCCCTCCTCCGCGAGCTGTGGGACACCGACGCCGCGCCCCGCCCTGCCCACGAGTCCGTTGCCGTCCGCTTCACGGAAGAGGCCGCACAGCGCATGGAAGAGCGGCGCATCCTGCTCTCCGACGTGCAAAAAACGCTGTTTGCCGCGCACGCCTCGGGCAAGGGCCTGCGCAATACCACAAACGGACGCCTGCTGGCCGCGCACCGCCCTGCCGTGGTGACCTATTGGGTGGAATACGAAATGGATGGCGACACCGCCGTGGTCCACAATCTGTGGAGCCACCGCATGCGCATCGCCGGAGGCACACTGTGAGTACATTAAAGATACTGGACGACGACTTTTCCAACTGGGAGTGCATCCACTGCGGCGCGCACCTCACGCCCAGCCCCGTGGAGCTTGTGTATCTGGACAGCCGGTTCAATGTGGAACTGCCGGCCTGCCCGGACTGCGGCTTTGTGCTCATTCCCGAAAACATCGCCCTCGGCAAAATGGCCGAAGTAGAGCGACTGCTGGAGGACAAGTGACGCAAACCGCTGCCCGCCCCCTCTGGGAACAGCCCATTTTGCGGCGCGTTGCCGGAGAGACCCTCCGCCCCGGCGGGCTTGCCCTTACCGACACAGCCGTACGCCTTGCCGCAGTGCCCCGCGGGGCGCGCGTCCTCGACATTGGCTGCGGCCTCGGCGCGACAGTACGCCACCTGCGTGACGTCCACGGCCTGCGCGCCACCGGATGCGACCTCTCCTTCCGGCAACTGCGCAGCGGCGCACACCCCGCCTCCGCTGCCGGCGGAGGCGCCCCTGCCCTTGTCTGCGCCGACGCCATGCACCTGCCCTACCGCCACGGCAGGTTTGACGCGGTCTTCTGCGAATGCGTTCTTTCCCTCATGCCGGACCCGGAAACCGTGCTCCGCCAAATAGCCCATATTCTCAGGCCCGGTGGTCACCTCATCATCGCGGACCTTGTGCAGCGGCGGCGCGCCCCATCCTGCCCGGGCGCCCGCCCGTCCGCGAGCACCACAACGCATCACACAGCCCCGGACGCCGCGCCGCAGTGTACGGACACAGACGCCGCGCCCTCCTGCGCCACCAACGCTCTGGACCCCGCAGCCCTACGCGCCAGCCTCACACACCTCGGCTACGCCATCACGCAGGAGCAAGACCGCTCCCGCCAGTTGGCGGAATTGGCGGCGCGGCTCATCTTTGCCGGGCTTCCGGCGCAGGCGCTGCCCGGTGGCGGCTGTGGCGCGCCCGGATACATGCTTTTCATCGCGACATCGCCAACATCATGCGGAGACATGCCATGCTGACCGATACTTCCCTGCACATCATGACCTTGACCGGGCAGGGCTACTGCTGCGCCCAAATCATGGTCAAACTGTGTCTCGACACCATGCAGCGCGATAACCCCGACCTGCTTCGCGCCGTTAGCGGCCTGTGCGTCGGGGGCGGAGACTGCGCCGGGACCTGCGGCATCCTCACCGGCGGCGCATGCGCCCTGTCCCTGTACGCAGGCAAGGGCGAAGACACCGAAACCCCGGACGACAAACAGCCCCTGCTGCTGGAGACCTTCCGGGACTGGTTTGCCGCCCGCGCGGTAGAGCGCTTTGGCGGCATCACCTGCGGCGACATTGCGGGCACGGACTGTCCCACGCCCTCGCCGGACCGCTGCGGAACCCTGCTTGCCGAGGCCGCGGACGAAGTGCTGCGCATCCTTGCCGACAACGGCATCGACCCCACCCTCAGCCGGGATGACGCCGATGCCTCGTGAATTTGACCTCACCGCCGCGACGGCCAGCGTCTGCCCCGTGTGCCTGCGCCGCATCCCGGCGCGCAACGTCACGCAGGACGGCGAAACGCGCCTTGTCAAAACCTGTCCGGAGCACGGGGAGTTTTCCACACCGGTCTGGCGCGGCACGCCTGCGTTCAAGGCGTGGTCGCGCCCCAAAACGCCATCCTGTCCGCCCGTCACCGCCACCGACGCCGCCAAGGGCTGCCCCTTTGACTGCGGCCTGTGCCCGGACCACAACCAGCACACCTGCACCACCCTTGTCGAAGTCACGTGGCGCTGCGACCTTGGCTGCGAATTTTGCTTTGCCTCAGCCGGCGGTCCCACACGGCCGGACCCGACCCTTGCCGAGTTGGACACTCTCCTTGCCACGGTGCACAGCGCCGCCCCAACCTGCAATCTGCAACTCTCCGGCGGCGAACCAGCCGTACGCGACGACCTGCCGGAAATTGCCGCCCTCGCCAAACGCCGCGGCTTCGGCTTTATCCAAATCAACACCAATGGCCTGCGCATAGCTCGGCATCCGGAGTTCGCCCACCGACTGGCTAACGCCGGCGTAGATTCCGCCTTTTTGCAATTCGACGGCACCCGGGACGATATTTTCCGCACCATCCGGGGCCGCGCGCTGGTGGAAACCAAGCTCCGCGCCATAGACAACCTTGTCGGCGCGGGCATTGGCGTTGTGCTGGTGCCCACGGTGGTCCCCGGCGTCAATGACGATAACCTCGGCGAAATTCTGCACTTGGCGGCCTCGCTCTCGCCGGGCGTGCGTGGCGTGCACTTTCAGCCCGTCAGCTACTTTGGGCGTTACCCGCAACACCCCGCGGACAGCATGCGCATCACCCTGCCGGAAATCATGGCCGGGCTGGAGGCGCAAACCAGCGGCGCTGTGAAGGTGGACGATTTTCTCCCCCCCGGCTGCGAACATGCGCGGTGCTCCTTCCACGGCAACTACCTTGTCATGGAGGACGGCAGCCTCAAACGCTTGTCTGCCGGGCGCGAGGCCTGCTGCTGTACGCCACAGCCCGCCGCCGAAGGTGCGGAAAACTCCCGCGCCTTCGTCAAACGTCAGTGGGCCGCGCCGGAGGCCGCAGCCGCCGACCAGCCCGACGCACCGCAGGACGACCTCGACGCCTTTATCCAGCGCGCCAAAACGCATATTCTGGCGGTTTCGGGCATGGCCTTTCAGGACGCGTGGACCCTTGACCTTGAGCGCCTGCGCGGATGCTGCATTCATGTCGCCGCACCGGACGGGCGCCTTGTGCCCTTCTGCGCCTACAACCTGACGGCCGATGACGGCGCCACCCTCTACCGGGAGACAACCGATGCCACTCCGGCCTCTTGACCGCTGGGTCAACCAGCGTCTCGGGCGGCCAGCAGATGGACCGCCGCCCTCCCCGGATGAGCTTCGCCGCTGGCAGATGGAGCGTCTGCGCCGCACTCTTGCCCATGCTAGGGAGCACAGCCCCTTCTACCGCCGCCAGCTTGCGCATATCGCCCCGGAATCGCTGCGCGCCCCCGGGCACATGGAGCGCGTCCCCCGGCTGGAACCGCACATCCTGCGCGAAAGGCCGCAGGACCTGCTGTGTTCCTCGCAGGACGACGTCGCGCGCGCCGTCACGCTCTCCAGTTCCGGGTCCAGCGGTCCCCCAAAGCGGCTGTTCTTCACGGCGGGAGATTTGGAGCGCACCACAGACTTTTTCCGGCACGGCATGGCGCAGTTCATTGCGCCCGGCGACAGTGTGCTGGCCATTCTTCCGGCGTCACGCCCGGGCGGCGTCAGCCATATTCTTGCGGACGCTGTCACGCGGTGCGGCGGGGCCGTGCATACCGCCGCCGACCCTACGGACATTCCAGACCTCTGCCGCACAGTGCTGGACGCCAAGGTCCGGTGCCTTGTCGGGCCGCCGGTGCATGTGCTGGCTCTTGGTCGGCTTCTTCGCGCGTGGAAAACGGATTCCCCCGTACGCGCCGCCCTGCTGTGCTGGGACACCGTGCACGACGCCGTGGCTTCAGCCATCACCGAAGCCCTCGGCTGCGTCACCTTCCGCCACTGGGGCATGACCGAAACCTGCCTTGGCGGCGGGGTGGACTGCCTGCTGGGCACCGGCATGCACCTGCGCGCCCCGGACCTCTTCTGCGAAGTGACGGACCCCGTCACAGGCGCTCCCGTCCCGGACGGCGTGGACGGCGAGCTTGTGCTGACGACGCTCTCGCGCCGCGCCATGCCGCTTATCCGTTACCGCACCGGCGACGTCGCCCGCATCGCTCCGGGGGTCTGTCCCTGCGGCTCGCCGCTTCCGCGCCTAGAGGCCCTCTCAGGACGCCTGGGCGGCGGCATTCCCCTTCCGGGCAATGCCCGCCTCACCATGGGCGACATCGACCGCGTGGCCCTCGCCCAGCCCGGCGTCCTTGACGTTACGGCCACCTACGACCCGCCTTCGGCGACCCTTGCCGTTCATCTGTACACCACGGGGGAGCACGCCGTACCGCCGCGCTGCTCCACCCTCACCACGGCGCTCAGCGCCCTGCCCGCAATCAACACCGCCATGGACGCAGGCGGCATGCGCCTCTGCGCCAGTGTCGAAGCGTCGGATGGCACCATCGCTACAGCATTTGCAAAGCGGACCATCGCCTACCGCCATAAAGAGGTTGCACTCCCATGAAAAAACTCGTTCACAGCATCCGCCAGCAACTGGAATCCGGCCACGACCTTGTCCTCGCCACCATCGTGGACCACGACGGCTCAACGCCCCGCTCATCCGGCAGTAAGATGGCCATCCACCGCGACGGCTGCATTGACGGCAGCGTCGGCGGCGGCATTGTGGAAGCACTGGTCCAGCGCGCTGCCGCAGACCTGTTTACCGCTGGCGAGGGCGCGGCGTCCTTTCAGGACTTTGACCTCTCCAACGAACTCGCCGCCAATGCGGACATGATTTGCGGCGGGCACGTCCGCGTTATGCTGGAGCATCTGCCCGCCACCAGCTGGGCCAGCGCCGCCTATGCCACGCTGGACGACAGGCTCCGCCACGGCCAAAAAACCGTTCTGCTCACCCTGCTGCAGGATGGCCCCTCGCCCCGCGTCAGCAGCCGCGCCGTCCTCACGGCAAACCAGCCCGTCCCGGCATGGTCCGGCCTCCAGCCAGAAGACGCAAAATCCCTCTGCGCCACGGCCCTTTCTTCGGGCAAGCCCCTTATCCACACCATGGACGGCGCACGCCTTGTGGCCGAAAGCTTCTCCCCCATGCCCAGCCTGTTCATCTACGGCGCGGGGCACGTCTCCCGCCCCACGGCGCAGCTGGCGTCCATGGTGGACTTCCGCACCATCGTCCTTGACGACAGACCGGAATTCGCCAGCGACCTCCGCTTTCCCCACGCCGACGAACTCCGCATCCTGTCCGACTTCGACACCGCCCTCACCGGCGCAGATGTGGACGAGGACGCCTACATCGTCATCGTCACGCGCGGGCATATTCACGACAAAACCGTGCTGGCGCAGGCCCTGCGCACTCCGGCCCGCTACATCGGCATGATAGGCAGCACCCGCAAGCGAAACGCCATCTACGACGCCCTGCTGGCCGACGGCTTTACCCAGCAGGATATCGACCGCTGCCACTCGCCCATCGGCCTCAGCATTGGCGCGCAGACTCCCGAGGAGATCGCCGTCAGCATCGTTGCCGAACTCATCGCCATCCGCTCAGGAGCCTTAGCATGAAGCTCCACGGCATCGTCCTCGCGGCGGGACTCTCCTCGCGTATGGGGTGCCTCAAGGCGCTGCTGCCCCTTAGGGACGAGAGCGTGCTCTCGCGGTGCGTGCATACCCTCCTCGATGGCGGCGCCATGGACGTCACCGTCGTCACCGGCCACCGCAGTGAGGACGTCAGCGCCGAAGCCGCGCGCTGCGGCGCCCGCGCCGTGATGAATCCCGACTACAAACAAGGCATGTTCACCTCCATCCGCCAAGGCGTACAGGCCCTGCCCCGCGACGCGGAGGGCTTTTTCCTCTTGCCTGTGGACATCCCCCTTGTGCGCTCCACAACGGTCCGCTCGCTGATGCTCACGTTCCTCAAGCGCCAGCCCGCCATTATCTACCCGCGCTTCAATGGCGAACGCGGGCATCCGCCGCTCATCAACGCCAGCCTCATCCCGGCAATTCTTGGCGACGATGGGCACGACGGCATGCGTGGCGTCCTCGCCCGCTTTGAAAGCGACGCCTGCGACAAGGACATGCCCGACAGCCATATCCTTAATGATATGGACATCCCCACGGAGTACGAGCGCGCCAAGGACCTCCTGCGCCTGCACAACACGCCGCTTCCCGAGGAATGCCAGGCGCTGTGGGACCTCGCGGATACGCCCGAGGACACCCGCGCGCACTGCCGCTGTGTGGCCGATGCCGCCTGCATCCTTGCCGAGCGCCTCACCACCGTGAATCCCGCCCTGCGGCTGGACACCGCCATCATCCGCGCCGCTGGCCTGCTGCATGATGTCGCCAAGGGCAGCCGCAACCACGAGGCCACAGGCGGCAGCCTGCTTGCAGGCTACGGCTTTTCGGACATCGCCGACATCGTGGCATCGCACCGCGACACCGACATCACGCCCGACGCCCCCCTCAGCGAACGGGAAATGGTCTTTCTCGCAGACAAATACGTTCGGGGCACCCACATCGTGGCGCTAGAAGAGCGCTACGGTCAGCGCCTGCGCCAATGGATGCACGACCCAGACGCCGTCAAAGCCATCAAGGGCCGCCTTGACCGCGCCAAGGCCCTGCAAACCCGCTACGAAACCGAAGCCCGCACCCACCTGCCGGACCTGCTCGCGGACGCCATGAGTAAAGCACCGACATGCTGATTCGTCGCCGACACGGGCAGGCGCTCCATCTCCCCGCAAGGACCACGGCAGGCTGGAAGGCTTTTGAGATCTATGATGATGGTCACCTGCCGTACTTCAAGGCAAAGACACGGACGAGCCACCTCCGCTGTTGCGGAGCCCTTTGGCGAAGTGGCGGGAAAGAACGGCGCAAACCGGACAACAGCATGCTGACGCTCTCCCAGCGCGGGGCAGTGCGCGACGCACACACGGGAAGCACAGTGAGACTGCGTCATTGTGGCCGCGCCCTGCTGGCACCTTCGGCGCCACGGCCCACCGCGCCAAGGCCAATGCCACACCCCGCGCCCGCGGCATATGGAGCATCATCATGTTGATCCTCTGCCGCCATGGAGAAGCACAAAACGCTCGCGGACGCGCCATTGGACAAACGAATCTCCCGCTGTCTGAGGCCGGGAGACGTCAGGCGCAGTGGCTGGCGCAGCATGTCCCACAGGGGAGTATCGCCACCCTCGCGGCCAGCCCACTTCAGCGGACGCAGCACACGGCGCAGGCTGTGGCGGACGCATGCGGCCTGTCCATCACCACCATCCCCGAACTCGCCGAAATCAACCTCGGCACGTGGGATGGCCTTGCATTCGACGACATCCGCACCCGCTTTCCCGCAGACTACGCCGCGCGGGGGCGCAACATCGCAGGCTTCCGCCCCCCGCAGGGCGAGAGCTTCGAGGACCTCGCCGCCCGCTGCCTCCCCACCATCCTCCGCTTGGCAGAGGCCAAAGAAATCACCTTCGCCGTCACGCACGCCGGAGTCATCCGCGTCGCCCTGTGCACGGCCACAAGCCTGCCGCTGGAGCACCTCTTCACCTTCCGCCCCAAGCACACCCACTGCCACCTCCTCACCGCCGCACACTCTACACTCACCCTCACCGCCTCAAACCTCCCCCCAACAGCCCTCACCGCCACCACCTAACGCCACCGCCTCCCCCAACAAAACCCCTTCCCGAAACCACCCAAGTAGGCTAAAATCAAAAAAGTTCACCAAACACCAATTTTTCCCTTGACCCCCACAGGGTCATG
Source organism: Desulfobaculum senezii (assembly GCF_054657395.1). Classification (NCBI taxonomy): domain Bacteria; kingdom Pseudomonadati; phylum Thermodesulfobacteriota; class Desulfovibrionia; order Desulfovibrionales; family Desulfovibrionaceae; genus Desulfobaculum; species Desulfobaculum senezii. Next base: position 366,635 of record NZ_BAAHYU010000004.1, read on the forward strand.
CTTTATTTCCGTTCTCGCACTTAGCCAGCGTAGCTCAGTCGGTAGAGCAGCTGATTCGTAATCAGCAGGTCGTGTGTTCAATTCACATCGCTGGCTCCAGAGAATACAAGGCCCGACAAGGATTTATCCCTGTCGGGCCTTTTTTCGTACTAGGAAAGATTAGGCAATTTTAGGCCGAATTTTACGCACCGATGCGTAAAGTTTGCGTAAAGAGTTTACGCACAAACTTCCCCCTCCACCTCCGACACAAACCCAGCGCCACCGAGTCGATGTGCGACTTTGGTGGCGCTCCACGTTCCGGCTATGCCGTGGCGGAAGCCTCTCAGTTCCATTTTACACTCTGCCTGCAGGTCTGGCCTTCCGGGGAGTGTTAGGGTTACCGTTTGCTTGCCTTTCTGGAAGGCTTCCAGCTTGGCGCGGGCGGCCTTGGTTGCGGCCTTTCGGGAAGGGTAGGTGTGGCGTATGCGGAAGGCTGGTTCGCCTTCGCCCACGGTTTCGTCCACGTCCTGCGCGGCGTCCTTGTCGCGCCATGTCGCTATGACGCGGCGGTAGGCAGCGCGCTCGGTGATATCCACGCTCCAGTTGGTCACATCCTCAGGCGTTAGCGTGACGGTGTGCAGGGGCTTGCCGCTGGCGGTTTTGCCTTCGCCCTTCTTCACGAACACCAGCGCTCCGCCGTTGGCCTTGGCGACCATACCCATGTCGGCGGCGACGCGTGTAAGAAGATTCATGTCGCTTTCCCCGATTTGATCAAGGTGCCCCAGCGGCTCGCCCGCCACGTCTTCGGCAATGGCGGGGGCAAGGCCATGCTCCGCCGCTATGGTCCGCACCACGTCGCCCACAGTCCCCGGCGTCCATGAGCGCGTGCGCTGCGTCTGGAGCTGCGAATAGGTTCCGCTCTTCTCGAACGGTGCGCCGCTAGCCGTGATGGCCAATTGTCCCGGTGGGCCAGACAGGGTGAGGCCATCCACAACATACAGCCCCATATACCGCGCGCGATCGCCGTACCCCAGCCACACACGCAGTTCCGCGCCCGTGGCCGGAAGGCGGATGTGTGGCGCTGTATCGGCAAGGGTGATGCTCAGCGCGTCGGACTGCATCCCGGCTTCGTCTGTGATGGAGAGCGACGCCAACCGCTCGCGGATCGCGCTGGTGATGTCGCTCCCGTTCGCCACCACGCGGAAGGCGGGCGCGTAGAGTTTGCGGTCTAATCCCACAGGCTCACCCCTTCATCAGGCTCCGGCGCGGGCAACTCCGGCAGGACGATCACCACGCCCGCATCCAGCACAGGGCCGAAATCAGCAAGGCCGGGATTCGCCTCTAGCACCGATTCCACCACGCCCGCCGTACGCCCGTAATGGCGCTGGCAAATGGCGTCCACCATGTCACCATCCTTGGTGCGATACCGCATCGGCCTCTCCGTAATATTTGAGCTTCAACGTAAATTCGATCTTACGCGGCACGCCGTCGGCAAAGGCGGTGCCCCGTGTTTCGTCCACGTTCAGCACAACCCACCTGCCATGGATACGGCCAAGGCCATCAACCAAGAGCAGCGGCTTGCCCTGCCCCGCCTCGCGCCGCATGTCCTCCACTTGCGACAGTCCGCCCCGGAAATGTGGATACACCACGCCGGACAGGCTGATGGATTCCTCACCCGGCCCAAGGAACTGAAGCGCCGCCTCGCGCCCGTGCCGCTCCTGCGCGGCCCAGCGGTACGCGGTGCTTCGCTGCACCTGATCATACGCGGCGGAATTCAGTCCGAAGGCATACCGCCCCAGCTTCATCATGATGTCCGACATATCGCCTACCAATCATACAGCGCCTGCCGCTTTGCGGTGCGCTGCATGCCGTTCAATTTCCGGATAACCGCCGACGCAAGGGCTTCCTCGTCCTGCCCCGGCGCGGCATTGATGGTGATGCCGCCGACCTCCATAGCCACGCCCGCACCGCCCGCCTTGGGCAGGGACTCCGGCACGTTCAACGCGGCGCGCGTACCACTGGCCGCGCTCTTCTCCTTCTCAGCCAGCATGCTGCCCACTTTGCCGCCCAACGCCTCGCCGCCAAAGCCGCCAAGGATCCCCCCGATCAGGCCACCAACAGCCGTACCGACAACCGGCACCACAGAACCAATAGCGGCCCCGGCCAGCGCGCCCCCTGCGGAGCCGCCAAGGCTGCCAAGGTTCTTGCCCACGCCCTCCTTGTCGCCGGAGCGCACTGCGCTGTACAGGCCAGCGCCCGCCATCATCACGCCGAGGGGCTTGGCGAACTTTCCAAGGAGCCGTCCGCCGCCGCGCAGGAGCTTCCCCACGCGTCCAAGCTTGCCAAGTTTCCCCAGCCTGCCCAGCTTGCCCAAACGGCGCGAGCGCCGCCCCTTACCCTTGCTGCCCGAGCCGCCAAAATCATCGGAGCCATAACCGCCACCGCCGTTCACCACGCGCACGGGGATGGCTCCACCGCGCCCGCCGCCCTTGCCGCTGGCCGCGCGGCCAAGCTTGCCCATCGCGCCCACGGTGCCGACAATGCCACGGCCAAGGCGCGCCATTCCCATCGCCGCCTTAGCGCCCACAAACGCTACGCCGCCAATGGCCGCCGTCAGCGTCCCCCACGCGGCCACACGTCCGGCCATGCTCACGGCATCGCCCACGCCAAACAACCCGTCGCGCAAGTCCTGCACCCACGCCGCCATCCGGATGCCTATACCGTTCACCAACGGCGCAAGCGCGCCGCCGATCAGCCCCGCGAACTCGCCCGCTGTACTGCCGACCACCGTACTCAGCCGTCCAAAGGCGCGGTTGTACTGCTCCGCCCCGGCGCGGCCCTCGTCGGAAAGCTGGTTCAACGCCTGCTGCTGGGCAAGCAGCGTCTCTACGCTTTCCTCACGGGTGCGCAGATAGCCAAAGAACTTATTCGCCTCGCCGCCCATCAGGATATCAGCGGCGCTCACGGCCTGCGCGTGGTCGTCCACACCCTTAATGGCTTCGGCAAGACGCAGGAACTGCTCCTCCGGCGCAAGGTTCTGCAAATCCTCAAAGCCGAGGCCAAGGATTTGCAGGGACTCCTTAACAGGAGTGATTTCCTCAAGCCCAGCGGATTCGCCGAGCTTGTTGTTCATCTCCTCCATAAGGTCGCCGACGTGGTCGGCCTCGAACCCGGCTTCCTTGGCAATGCCGCCCCACGCGGCGAAGGTGTCGGCGCTAACGTTGAGGGACTTGGCAAGCGCAGTCTGCTTGGCCGTGAGCTGGTTCGTCATGGTCATGGCCGCGCCAGCGACGCCGATGGTCCCGCCAACCACAGCGGTATAGCGGGCCGTGGTCCCAATCATGCTCTTGAGACGGGCGGCGCGCTCCTGCACGTCCTGCATCCGCTTGTACTTCGTTTGCAGGCGGTCCATTTCGCGGCCAAGGCGGTTCGTTTCCTGCGCCGCCGCGCTGGTGTCCACGCCCACGGCTTCAAGCTGCTTCTCCAGCCCCTTCAACTTCTCGCGCTGGGACTGATAGGCGCGGCCAGCCTTGCGCGCGGCTTTCTCGGCGCGCTCCACCTGCTGCCGTGCCCGCTTGGTCGGCTTTTTGGAGCGCTCATACTCACGACGGAGGCGGGCCGCCTCCCGTTTCAATGTCCGGTACTCGCGGCCCGCCTCGCGCACCCCTTGCGGGTTGAACTTTTGCAGCTTGTCCTGCTGCTCCTTCACGCTACGAATGGACTCCCCAATGCCGGAGAAGTCGCCCTTCACGGCCTTGGTCGTCGTGCGGAAGGAATCGGATACCGCCGCGCCAATCTCGACCACGGCGGACATTTTCTTGCGCATCAGCTCGCGTTCTCCTGCGGTAGTTCAGCTATCCAATCAAGCATGTCCTCCACGGCCATGCCCGTCAGCTCCGCGCACGACCACCCCGTGTAGCGCGCAAGAAGCAGCACGCACCGCCGCGCCTCTCGCGGCGTTAGGACAAAAAATCACGGTACACCTCCTGAAGCTTGGTGTAGTCCTTGAGGTCCATCCCTTCGAGCACCTCGGGCGACACCTCGCACAGGTTGGCGAACAGACGAAGCTCCTGCTCCACGTCGGTCCCGGCGCTCTGGACGGCGATCTGGTCGCGCACTTTGGGGCGACGCATGTTCAACGTCTCCAGCTTCTGGCCCTTGTATTGAACCGGGTACTCAAGCGTAATCCGTTCCACTGTGTCCTCCTTTAGATGCCGCAGGCGTCGCGCAGTTCTTTGAGTTGATCGGTACCGCCGATGACGCGCTTCATGTTCAGGGCGTCGATTTCGTGCAGCGTTTTGCCGCCCTGTTCGCGTTTGAAATAGGTCAGCGCCACAGTCACGGACAGCGAGGCCGCTTCGCCAGGTTTCCACGCGCCGTCCTCGATCTTGGTCACGGTGCCGCGCATCTTCACCACCACGGGCGTCACCACCCCGTCGAGGCTTTGCAGACCGCCGCGCGCCGTAAGCTGAATGCCGTTGTTCTGAATGACGCCAAAGCTGCCGAGGATATGCTCGCACTGCTTGGACAGCGTGAACGTGGCCTCCATTTTTTCCATGCCCATATCAATGGCGATGGACGTATCCATACCGCCCGCGCGGAAGTCCTCGGTCACGAGACTCAGCGCCGGGAGCTGGAGTTCCTTGCATTCGCCAACGTAGCCGCGTCCGTCCACGAACAGGGCAAAGTTTTTCAGGATGTTCTCTGCGGGCATTACTTGAAGACCTCCTCGATGTAGTCATTGACCAAGTGGCTGCGGAACGTGACGTGCTCCGCCGGGTACGGGGGCGTGAAGTCAAAGTCGAAATAGACCTTGCCCTGCTGGACTTGGTCGGGCGTATTCAGTTCCGGGTCCGCCCAGCACTCGCCGCCAAGGATCGCGCCCACGGCTTCGAGGTGACGCAGGTAGGCGTTCACGCCTTCCACCACGTCGTCCACGTAAGTTTTGGTGATGTTCCGGTCCACGGCCCACAGGTGCGCGGCAAGGATGGACTCGTTGATCATGTCCGCCGTGCGGCGCACGGACAGGAAGGACCACTTCGGGTCGGTGCAGCCAGTGCGGTTGCCCCACAGGCGGTAGCCGCCTTCGTTGATGATGGTGGCGACGTTCTTCTCATTCAGCATGTTGGCGCGGCAGTTGACGTCACCCAGGGTGAAGTCCACAGGGCGCGCGGTGCCGGAAATGCCCATCACCTGCTGGTTGGAGGGCGACCACCAAAAGCCCCGGTCGTTGTCGGAACGGGCAATCATGCCGGCCACACGCGCGGATGCAGGCTCGGCAACGTATTCGCCGTCGCGGTAGACCTTCACCCACGGGTCCACCATGAACACGCGGGCGGTGCCAAAGTCGCCCATGGCGGCGATGGCGTCGGTGTCGTTGGTGTTCGGGCCATCCACGATGACCACAGCGCGCAAACGCTCGGCAATGCCTTCCAGTTCGGCGGCGACGGGATTTTTGAGGAAGGTGCCGGGATTGTCCGCATCCTCGGCGCGCTGATGCGTAAAGCCGGGAGCCAGCAGAACGCGCGGGGTAAAGCCAAGGACAGACGCGCTGGCGCGCAGGGCCTGCACGCCCATGTACTGCCCGGATGTCTCATCCACGCCGCCGACAACGTTGGTCATGGTCGCGGTATCATCCGCGCCCTCATCCACACGCACCACGACAACCATGGCCCCGGACTGATCCAGAATGCCGTCCAGCGCGGCAGGCAGCGTACCCGCGCCATCGCCCACGGTATCCAGCTTGGCGGCCTCGCGGCGGTTGCCCGCAACAAGGACCGGAGTGTTCAGAGGAAAGGCGCTGGCGTCGGCGTCCGGAGCCGTGCCCACAATGCCGATGACGGAGCTTTTCACGGTACGAATGGGGCGCGGACCACCATCAATCTCGACGACTTCCACGCCATGCAGAAACTGTTCAGGCATTGCTTAGACCTCACTGGTTGCAGGTTCAGAGGCGGACGCACCAGAGGCGCCTGCGCCCCCAGCTAAAGATGGCTCGGCAGGCGCTTGCGGCCAAATGATGTCACGGGGAAAACCTACTTGATCCGGCACAGCCTCCAGCGCATTGGCGTAGGCATCCCACGCCGCAAGCTGCGCATCGATGCCCGCCGTGTCGCCCGAGGCGGCCACGACAACGCGCCGCTTGCGCAAGAGCTGCATCACGGCGGGGTCGTACTCCTCGCGCATGAGACGGTCCCGCTCGGCGCGGGCCTGTGTGGCGAGCAGTTCAGACTTTTTGGTTTGGTCAATTTTAATCAAACGCATTCGATTTCCCTCCAAATCCGTCGGTCAGGTCGGCGGC
>NZ_BAAHYU010000005.1:0-232692 GCF_054657395.1 Desulfobaculum senezii
CGTCACCCCTGTGTGGCTCGCGTCCGTGTGGATGGAAGAGGTTTTTTTGGGGGGCTTTGGTGCCCCGGATGGGCGGTGAGGATCCCTGTTTGAGTGAAGAGGGGAGAGTGAAGAGTGTGTGGCCCATTATATAGTATATGGGCGGGAGGGGATGCTGTGACGCGTTGGTTGTTGGAGATGGTTGCGCTAGAGCGCGCCCTTTAATTCGTCCCAACCCCTTTTTCGGGCCAGCTTCTGGCCCGAAAACCTGGGGATTGTTAAGGGAATCATTCCCTTAACCCGCCGGAGGCATCTTTCCCCTCTTCCTGCGCGAAAGCGCAAACCGAGCATTCATGCGGGTTCCCGGGATATGAGGCGGAGAATGTTTGAGAAAACTTCAAAAAGGTGTTGACGGGGTGGGGTGATTTTCATAGAAACGCCCTCCGCCGCGACGAAAGGTTTGAAACCGCCGTCGGTGGCAATTTGAAAAAAGCGAACAAAACGGGTTGACGGGCTGGTCCAACGGGGCTAGACAGTGCGACCCGCCGAGAGAAGCGAGAGCTTCTGGAGGCGCTTGAAAAAAAGCTTCATGAGGGGGTTGACGCAGGCTGGGAAGTCTGATTATTTAGCTCACCTCGTTGCGGCCAAAAGGTTCGCAAGGGGCTTTGAAAAAAGTTGAAAAAAGGTGTTGACGGGGCCTTGCTGCTCCGATAGAAACGCCACTCGCAACGACGCACCGCGTCGAAAGGGTTTGGTCTTTGACAATTAAATAGCGAATCGAGACGATTTCGAGAAATGTCCTTAAAAGTCAGTTTTGCGATTCATTAAATTGGATCGTAACATAATATCTCCAACTGGAGAGTTTGATCCTGGCTCAGATTGAACGCTGGTGGCGTGCTTAACACATGCAAGTCGAGCGAGAAAGCTCCTTCGGGAGTGAGTAGAGCGGCGCACGGGTGAGTAACGCGTGGATGATCTACCCAGATGATCGGGATAACAGTTGGAAACGACTGCTAATACCGGATACGCTCCCATTTCGAACTGGGGGGAAAGGTGGCCTCTTCATGAAAGCTACTGCATCTGGATGAGTCCGCGTCCCATTAGCTTGTTGGTGGGGTAAAGGCCTACCAAGGCAACGATGGGTAGCTGGTCTGAGAGGATGATCAGCCACACTGGGACTGGAACACGGCCCAGACTCCTACGGGAGGCAGCAGTGGGGAATATTGCGCAATGGGGGAAACCCTGACGCAGCGACGCCACGTGGGGGATGAAGGCCTTCGGGTCGTAAACCTCTGTCAGAAGGGAAGAAACGCGCCATTTCAAATAGGCTTGGCGTTTGACGGTACCTTCAGAGGAAGCACCGGCTAACTCCGTGCCAGCAGCCGCGGTAATACGGAGGGTGCGAGCGTTAATCGGAATCACTGGGCGTAAAGCGTACGTAGGCGGCGTGTCAAGTCAGGTGTGAAAGCCCTCGGCTCAACCGGGGAATTGCACTTGAAACTGATATGCTAGAGTTCTGGAGGGGGTAGCGGAATTCCCGGTGTAGGAGTGAAATCCGTAGATATCGGGAGGAACACCAGTGGCGAAGGCGGCTACCTGGACAGTAACTGACGCTGAGGTACGAAAGTGTGGGGAGCAAACAGGATTAGATACCCTGGTAGTCCACACCGTAAACGATGGATGCTAGGTGTCGGGTGGCAACATTCGGTGCCGAAGTCAACGCATTAAGCATCCCGCCTGGGGAGTACGGTCGCAAGGCTGAAACTCAAAGGAATTGACGGGGGCCCGCACAAGCGGTGGAGTATGTGGTTTAATTCGATGCAACGCGAAGAACCTTACCTGGGTTTGACATCCCGCGAATCCTCTAGAGATAGAGGAGTGCCCTTCGGGGAATGCGGTGACAGGTGCTGCATGGCTGTCGTCAGCTCGTGCCGTGAGGTGTTGGGTTAAGTCCCGCAACGAGCGCAACCCCTATTGTCAGTTGCCAGCAAGTAATGTTGGGCACTCTGGCGAGACTGCCCGGGTTAACCGGGAGGAAGGTGGGGACGACGTCAAGTCATCATGGCCCTTACGCCCAGGGCTACACACGTACTACAATGGCGCAGACAATGGGCAGCTAAACCGCGAGGTCACGCGAATCCCAAAAACTGCGTCCCAGTCCGGATTGGAGTCTGCAACTCGACTCCATGAAGTTGGAATCGCTAGTAATCCCGGGTCAGCATACCGGGGTGAATACGTTCCCGGGCCTTGTACACACCGCCCGTCACACCACGAAAGTTGGTTCTACCCGAAGTCGTCGAGCTAACCCTCGGGAGGCAGGCGCCGACGGTAGGGCTGATAATTGGGGTGAAGTCGTAACAAGGTAGCCGTAGGGGAACCTGCGGCTGGATCACCTCCTTTTAAGGAAAGACTCTCGATTCGCTATTTAATTGCAAGGAACAAACGCCTTGCAACTACGTGGGACCAGGATGGGCCTATAGCTCAGCTCCGGTTAGAGCGCACGCCTGATAAGCGTGAGGTCGATGGTTCAAGTCCATCTAGGCCCACCATCCACTCGTTAAGAGTGGGGGTGTAGCTCAGCTGGGAGAGCACCTGCCTTGCAAGCAGGGGGTCATCGGTTCAAATCCGTTCACCTCCACCATACGAGGGGAACGGTGATACCATCCATAAGCGTCCGCGTAATGATCTTTGACAGTTGAATAGGGAATGAGATTTGTGATCTTAAAGTTAAGATAGTAAGGGCAGACGGTGGATGCCTTGGCGCTAAGAAGCGATGAAAGACGTGGTAGGCTGCGATATGCAACGGTGAGTCGCCAAACAGACTTTGACCCGTTGATCTCTGAATGGGGAAACCCAGCGGGAGTCATGTCCCGTTACCGCTTGGCTGAATTCATAGGCCTTGCGGAGCGAACCCGGTGAAGTGAAACATCTCAGTAACCGGAGGAAAGGAAATCAAACGAGATTCCCAAAGTAGCGGCGAGCGAAATGGGAACAGCCCAAACCGTATGGTTTCGACCATGCGGGGTTGTAGGGCCGTCATCAGACGATCTGCGAGTAGACAGGGGAACAAGCTGGGAAGCTTGGCCATAGAGAGTGAAAGCCTCGTACCTGAAATCGAATAGCAGCGTCGGCGGTTCCTGAGTACCGCGGAACACGTGAAACTCCGTGGGAACCTGGGAGGACCATCTTCCAAGGCTAAATATTCCTTAGCGACCGATAGCGCACTAGTACCGTGAGGGAAAGGTGAAAAGTACCCCTGTGAGGGGAGTGAAATAGTACCTGAAACCGTCTGCCTACAAGCAGTGGGAGCGGATTGAGTCCGTGACCGCGTGCCTTTTGCATAATGGGCCAGCGAGTTAATCTGCTGTGCAAGGTTAAGCCGTAAGGTGGAGCCGAAGCGAAAGCGAGTCTGAATAGGGCGACAGTACATCGGATTAGACCCGAAGCCGGGTGATCTATCCATGGGCAGGCTGAAGCTCAGGTAAAACTGAGTGGAGGGCCGAACCGTTGCAAGTTGAAAATTGCTCGGATGACCTGTGGATAGGGGTGAAAGGCCAATCAAACCCGGTGATAGCTGGTTCTCCCCGAAATATATTGAGGTATAGCCTCAGGTTAGACTGACGGAGGTAGAGCACTGACAAGGCTAGGGGGCTTACCCGCTTACCAACCCTTATCAAACTCCGAATGCCGTTAGTTGTTGCCTGGGAGTCAGACTATGGGTGCGAAGGTCCATGGTCGAAAGGGAAACAGCCCAGATCGTCAGCTAAGGTCTCTAAATGTATGCTCAGTGGGAAAGGTGGTAGAGTTGCTCAGACAGCCAGGAGGTTGGCTTAGAAGCAGCCATCCTTTAAAGAAAGCGTAATAGCTCACTGGTCTAGTGACTCCGCGCCGAAAATGTAACGGGGCTAAGCATACTACCGAAGCTACGGGCTCGTACTTTGTACGAGCGGTAGGGGAGCGTTCTCACAGCTGATGAAGGCGAAGCCGGAAGGCACGCTGGAGGAGTGAGAAGTGAACATGCTGGCATGAGTAACGATAAAAAGTGTGAGAAACACTTTCGCCGTAAACCCGAGGTTTCCTGGGTAAAGGTAATCTTCCCAGGGTGAGTCGGCCCCTAAGGCGAGGCGGAAACGCGTAGCTGATGGGAAACAGGTTAATATTCCTGTACCTCGTAGAGTGTGCGAAGGAGGGACGCAGAAGGGTAGCTGATCCGGGTGTTGGATATCCCGGTGCAAGCGAGTAGGCTTGAGTGGTAGGCAAATCCGCCGCTCTCTAAGGCCGAGACGTGATGCCGTGTCTTTACAGACTGAAGTCAGTAATCCCAGACTGCCAAGAAAAGCTTCTAAGTTTAGCTCTATGAGACCGTACCGCAAACCAACTCAGGTGGGTGGGGTGAGTAACCCAAGGCGCTTGAGAGAACTCTGGCTAAGGAACTCGGCAAAATGACCCCGTAAGTTCGCGAGAAGGGGTGCTCCGATCGGTGAAGTAACTTGCTTTCCGAGCTGATTGGAGCCGCAGAGAAATGAGGGGGGCGACTGTTTACTAAAAACATAGGGCTCTGCTAAGTCGCAAGACGATGTATAGGGCCTGACGCCTGCCCGGTGCCGGAAGGTTAAGGGGTGGTGTTAGTCTTCGGACGAAGCACTGAACCGAAGCCCCGGTAAACGGCGGCCGTAACTATAACGGTCCTAAGGTAGCGAAATTCCTTGTCGGGTAAGTTCCGACCTGCACGAATGGCGTAACGATCTCCCTACTGTCTCAGCCAGAGACTCAGTGAAATTGAATTGGCGGTGAAGATGCCGTCTACCCGCAGCAAGACGGAAAGACCCTGTGCACCTTTACTACAGCTTGACATTGGATTTTGGGCTAGCATGTGTAGGATAGGTGGGAGGCTTTGAAGCAGGCACGCCAGTGTTTGTGGAGCCACCCTTGAAATACCACCCTTGCTAGTTTAAGGTTCTAATCCGGCGCCGTAATCCGGCTCGGAGACAGTGTCTGGTGGGTAGTTTGACTGGGGCGGTCGCCTCCTAAAGAGTAACGGAGGCGCGCAAAGGTTCCCTCAGGCTGATTGGAAACCAGCCGACGAGTGCAAAGGCATAAGGGAGCTTGACTGTAAGAGAGACATCTCGAGCAGGAACGAAAGTTGGTCTTAGTGATCCGGTGGTTCCGAATGGAAGGGCCATCGCTCATCGGATAAAAGGTACGCCGGGGATAACAGGCTGATCGCGTCCAAGAGTTCACATCGACGACGCGGTTTGGCACCTCGATGTCGGCTCATCACATCCTGGGGCTGGAGCAGGTCCCAAGGGTTCGGCTGTTCGCCGATTAAAGTGGTACGCGAGCTGGGTTTAAAACGTCGTGAGACAGTTTGGTCCCTATCTGCTGTGGGCGTAGGAGACTTGAGGAGGGTTGCCCCTAGTACGAGAGGACCGGGGTGAACGAACCTCTGGTGTTTCAGTTGTCACGCCAGTGGCACTGCTGAGTAGCTATGTTCGGAAAGGATAACCGCTGAAGGCATCTAAGCGGGAAGCCTGCTTCAAGATTAGGTCTCCCTGGACTTTTTGTCCCTAAAGACCCCTCGAAGACTACGAGGTTGATAGGCTGGGTGTGTACGCACAGCAATGTGTTGAGCTAACCAGTACTAATCGGTCGTGCGTCTTAACTGATCACAAATCTCTCCCTATTTTACTAATATATTTACATATTTGTCCTGGCGACCAGAGAGAGGTGGCTACACCCGTTCCCATTCCGAACACGGAAGTTAAGCACCTCATCGGCGATGATACTGCAGAGGAGTCTGTGGGAAAGTAGCCCGTCGCCAGGACTTTTTTTTTGCACAAAAAGCGCCAACAGCACACCACGCCGTCGGCGCTTTTTTTGCGCCAAAAATCCACCACCCTCACCAACTCCCAACCTTCCCCCCAGCCCCAACCCCCAAGCGCTGCCCACACAACTCCATCGCACCCCATACCCCCACGTATCCCATGAGCTCCACCGTTTGCCTATGCCACACACTGCTGCCTCCGGCGGCTCAAGGACTCCGCCCTTGAGAATCCCGAGTGCGCACGTGCCGGGTGCGTGTGGAGAAAAAAGCCGGTACCCCTGTGAAGCTCTCGCCCAAGTAGGTGATGGGAATAGTATTTTTTGGGGGCCGTGGCGCTTTGGAAGAGCGGTGAGAATCCCTGACATGCGCCTCAATATCTTTCGAGATTGCCAGCCCGCCATCATCGATCCCCCTCGGGCCGCCCGCTCCGGACTCCACCATAAAATCTCTCCCAGCCTACATCTCCTGCCTCCAGCGGCTTCAGTTCTTCGTCCGTTGGGCTTCGAAAGGGCGAAGTGACTGAGAGATGAAGAGAGCAGAGCGGCTCAAGGACTCCGCCCTTGTATATTGACCCTCAAGCCAAAGGCGGAGAAAAAAGAAAGCCGCCTCCATGACTGGCATGAAGGCGGCTGTTGCGGCAGACCGTACGCCCTTGAGTTACGAGCTCGTTCTTAAGCTGGGTCGCCGCAATATGTAGTACAAACTCGAATGATTGTTAGAGCACAAAGCTCGAATTTGCAAGGAAGAGTGAACTACGATGAAACGCACCATGGGCATTGACGTATCGAAGGCCAAGCTTGATGTCGCCATTTCTGGTGACGACAGCACGTCCACTGTTGAAAATAACCCTTTGGGTTTTCAGCAAATCGTTGAGACGGCAGAAGCGCATAATGTTGAGCTCGTCATCGTGGAAGCGACAGGTGGATATGAGTCTGACGCCGCAGATTTTTTGATGGAGCAAGGCATTCCCGTCGCTGTTGTGAATCCTCGCCGTGTGCGTGACTTTGCCCGGAGCCTCGGAGTGTTGGCGAAGACGGATCGTATTGATGCTCTTGTTCTTGTTCAGTTTGGGGAAGTCGTCCCTGTCCGGGAAAATCAAAAAGTCCGGGCAACTCAGCGTAAGCTGGAAGCTCTTGTTAACCGTCGCCGGCAGGTCGTCGAAATCCTTTCCCGGGAGCGCGTTCGCTTGCAGCGAGCTTCGTCTGATGTGCGCCCTTACATTGAAGACGTTATTGCGACTCTGAGAACGCAAGAAAAGAGCTTGTCACTTGAAATCAAGAAACACATTCTCAGTGACAAAGATTTTTGTGACAAGGCAACTTTGCTTGAAACCATGAAAGGGATTTCGTCTGTAACCTCTGCGACTCTTCTTGCTTTCTTTCCTGAGTTGGGGACGTTAACGCCGAAGCAAGCAGCTTCTCTGGCAGGCCTGGCTCCATTCAACAGGGATAGCGGCAAGAAAACGGGGCAACGCTGCGTTTGGGGTGGGCGAATAAAAGTACGTAGCGCCCTTTACATGAGCGCAATCTCAGCGACTGTCTGGAACCCTGCAATTCGAGCCTTCTACCAGCGTCTTTGCGATGCGGGCAAACCTAAAAAGGTCGCCCTCACTGCCTGTGCAAGGAAGCTTCTCGTGATTTGTAATGCGATTTTACGGACGGGAAAACCTTGGGATCCTGCACTTAACGCTTGATTGCCAATACGATTGCTTAAGACATCTCAAGTGCGCACGTGCCGGAGGCGACTGGAGATAACAGCCGTCACCACTGATAGGTTCACGTCCGAGTGGTTAGGCAGGAAGGGAAGTGTATTTTTGTGGGGCCTTGGCTCTTTGGAAGAGCGGCGAGAATCCCTGATCTGCACCCCAACAGTATTTGAGTTGTCCAGCCCACGACAATCAATACAATCCCACCTCCCGAGCCAAGAACTCCCCAACCACCACACCCTCGCGCGAAGCACAGAAGCACCAAAGCCTTCGGACGCTTCTAAGCGTCCAGAGCGGCCAAGTCCGTTCCGTGCTCCGCCATTCACTTACCGCCAACACCTGCGCACAGCACCCGGTCAGCCTGCCACGATCAATAAAACCCAACCACCTCAGCCCAAACCTCCCCAACCTCCAAACTCACGCGCGAAGTACAGAAACACCAAAGCATTCGAACGCTTCTAAGCGTTCAGAGCGGCCCAGCCCGTGCCGCCCGCCACCATGCGCCAACCGCCAACTCCCGCGTACAGCACCCGGCCAGCCCGCCCTCCCAAGCCTAGAAACCATGCCCGAGACTGCTCCGCACCCACCACCTCCTCCCATCCGGCTCCGGCCGGAGGGGGACGGGTGTCCAGAGGGTGCGGGGGGAATGGTACAGTCCGGGTACATAGGTAACAGATTAGTCCGGGAACATGGGTAACACTTCAGGCATAGTCTGCCTGGAGGTAGCGTATGCCCTGGACAGAGGTAAGACCTATGGATGAACGGATTCGATTTGTTGTAGAGGCTGGGTCAGGAGCTGAGAACATGTCTTGGCTTTGTAGAAAATATGGCATTAGCCGAAAAACTGGCTATAAATGGCTCAATCGCGCACAAATGCATGGAATATTTGCTTTAAGCGAACACAGTCGAGCTCCGCGAAATTGTCCGCATCGCACGCCAATCGAGATGCGAGAGGCCCTCATTGCTTTGCGCAAAGCAAATCCAAGTTGGGGGCCAAAGAAAATAGCATCTGAAGTAAGCGATCGCTTTGGCCTAAGGCCTCCGGCGCCAAGTACGATTGCTTTGATTTTCCAAAAGGAAGGACTTAGCAAGCCCCGCAGACGCCGTAATGTTGTTATCCGCAACTGGCCCAACAAGCTCACTGAAGCAAGGCATCCTAATCATGTATGGACAATGGACTATAAAGGTTGGTTTGAGTTGCCCAATCGTAAGAAATGCTGGCCCTTCACTGTAATGGATCTGCACAGCCGTTACGTTTTGGCTTGTGATCCACTTGCCCAACCAGCCTTGGCCCCAACACAAGAAGCCTGTGACCGTGTTTTTTCCTACTTCGGCTTACCTCAAATTATCAGGGTGGATAATGGAATTCCCTTTGCGAGCTGTGCGGCCGGAGGAATATCGCGCCTTAGCGCCCAGTGGCTTCGCCTCGGAATAACCGTGGAATTCATTGAACCGGGAAAGCCTCAACAAAATGGTGCGCACGAACGAATGCACCGCTCTTTAAAGCGAGAACTTCGTAGAGCAGACACTCTTCGCCGCCAAAGACGCAGGTGTCAGACATGGCGGAGGATTTACAACCATAGCCGCGGTCATGAAGCTTTAGGCATGCGAACGCCTGCTGCTCTTTATGCGCCATCAAGCAGACGCCCACCAAGAATCCTTCCAGATTTCGTATACCCCCCTGAGTATATTCTGAGGCGAGTGAAGCGAAGCGGCTCCATACAATGGAGGGGACATCACAGATTTATCAGTCAAAGCCTGCACCGATGCACAGTGGGCCTTTTGCCAAACCAAAAGGGCGGTATGAATATCTATGCTGGATCAATCTTTTTAGGAGTACTGAATGATTCAGACACAAAAGGCTTAGTCAGGCCCTAGGGGCAACCTGTACCGCCAGAACCTGTTACCTATGTTCCCGGACAGAAGTGTTACCCATGTTCCGGGTTGTACAAATCCTGCAAGGTTCCCCCAACACCCTTTGGCCGTCGGAGACACGGCGACAACATACAGAAATCCCATCGAAAGCACCTCTCGGTCCCGCCATCATGGCGCATCGCCACAGCCGCAATGTCTTCCATACACACGCACGTCCAGGCACCGCCAACAGAAAGCACCATCTTCAAGCACAAGCCTACTTTTCGCACAACATCGAAAGCACCTCTCGGTCCCGCCATCATGGCGCATCGCCACAGCCGCAATGTCTTCCATACACACGCACGTCCAGGCACCGCCAACAGAAAGCACCATCTTCAAGCACAAGCCTACTTTTCGCACAACATCGAAAGCACCTCTCGGCCCCGCCACCATGGCGCATCACCACAGCCGCAATATCTTCCCTACACAAGCACTTCCCAACACCGCCAACGCAACGCACCACCACGCACCACCACGCACCGTTTCTTTTCCCTACACAAGCGCCTCTCGACCCCGCAAACACATCACACAACCACCAAGCCCTCCTCAACTCGATTTTTCCACGTACGTCCCTCCCTTTTCCTTGCCACTCCACACACATCTCGCCCCGCGAATGAACTGAATTCATTTGCCTCTCTTTTCCCCTCTGCACTCGTTCACTTCCCTTTCGTAGGGCGCGTCGTTACCCAGCTTCCAAACCCCAACGCCAAGCCTTTTTTCCCGTCCCTCGGCGCACCCTGAGGCCGTCCCCCATACACGAGGAGGCACTTTTCAGAGTGCGCCACAGGGGTGTGGCGATGACGATAAAGTGATTTGTTTGCGCCAGATGCTTTAAGGCGACTCTTCAGGGGTGGAGGGTGGCGAAGGGGCTGATGGCGGAGGGGGGGGGGGCGGAGAGGGTGAAAGGCGTTGACGATGTGCTTCGCCGTTGTTTGGGCGTCAATGGGGAGGAAAGCCGAGGAGCGAAAGGGTTAGTTGGGGAGGGGGCTTTGGATGGCGGTGCATACTTGCTCCATCAACCACTCTCTGAACGCTGTGACACGGGACGTGTCCTGTTGTTCTCGTGTGGAGACGATGAAGTAGCTCTGGCGGGAGGTGCAGGTGATGTCAAAGGGCGTGATGAGCTCGCCGGAATCTATGCGGCGTTGGACAAGCATCTTTCGGCCGATAGCTACACCGGTGCCGCCGATGGCGGCGTTCACAGCGAGGTCGGAACGGTCGAATGTGTAGCTGTTGTCGAAATTGAGTCCTGGTACTTCTGCATACTCAGCCCATTCCTCCCACTCGGAAAAGAACTGCGCTTTGGGCCACGCTGTGCCGTCGTGGAGCAGCAGGCAGGTGCGCAAGTTTTCCGGGGTGTCCCAGAGGTCGTGTGCATCCGCATAATCCTTGGTGCACACGGGAATGAGCTTTTCCTGCATGAGCGGCGTCACGGAAAGCCCAGGGTAGATGCCGTCGCCGTAGTAGATGGCGATGTCTATGGCTTCCGTTCGGAAGTCCACAAGATCAAGGCGCGTTTTGATGGTGATTTGTACCCCGGGGCGTTCCGCGCGGAAAAGCGGCAGGCGGGGGACGAGCCAGCAGCCCATAAATGAGGGCGGCGCGGTGATGTTGAGTGTGCCGTCCAGCTCTTTGCTGCGAATGTTGTTAATTTCGTTGTCGATGTCGACAAGTGCTGAGCGCAGCACGGAGAAAAGGTGTCTCCCTTCTTCCGTGAGTGTCAGACGCCTGGTCAGACGCTGGAAGAGCTTGAACCCCAGTTCTTCTTCAAGTTTGCGAATACGGTGGCTTACGGCGCTTTGGGAGATATGGAGTTCGTCGGCAGCCAGCGTGAAGCTGAGGTGCTTCGCCGCACTTGCAAAGCAGTACAGGCTGGAGAGCGACGGAAGGCTGGCGAGGGCCGAAAGGTCTTTCATGGATGAGATAAATTCATGCATCGGTAAACCTTTTATCGTTTGTCAGGTGCTGGTGGCGGCAATATGGTTCCTGAAACTTCAAGAGGATCAATAGTGAGGAGGAAAATTCATGTCAACACCAGTGCTCATCGGTTCCTTGGTCGCAAGCATAGGGACCCTCATTTACTTAACTGTTAAGAAAAAAATTCATCCGTTTTTTGCTCTTATTAGTGCGTCGTTGGTCTTTGGCTTGCTGTCCGGCATGGATAGCGAAATGGCCTTGGATGCCTTTAGCAAAGGTATGGGTGGGACCATCGCTGGCATCGGCCTTGTTATCGCCCTTGGTACGGTAACGGGTATTTTGCTTGAAAAGTGCAACGCTGCCGAATCAATGGCCAGAGCAATCCTGCGAATTACCGGAGAGAAACACGCCGCACTTGGCCTTGGCATTACGGGCTATTTTGTTTCCATTCCTGTTTTTTGCGACTCGGCTTTTGTTATTCTTGCTCCGCTTGCGAAGATGCTGTCCCGCGTCTCGCATACGAGCATGACCACGATGGCAGTGGCGCTTGCTATGGGCCTGCATACCACGCATATGCTTATTCCGCCGACGCCCGGCCCCCTTTCCGTTGCGGGTATTTTGGGTGCTGACCTTGGGATGGTTATTGTCATTGGTATGGTGGTTTCCGTGCCTGTTATGCTCGCAGGGCTGTGGGTTGGTAAGTTTTTCGGCAACAAGCCTGGCTTTGAATATTATATTGAGCCCGAAGAGGGCGAGACTGATAACGACGTCAATCGCCCCATTCCGACCACCTTTGAAGCCTTTGCGCCTATCCTTGTCCCTATTGTGTTGATGATGGTCAAAACGACGATAGCCTTCCTTGGCCTTGAGGACGGTGGCTTTGTTCATTTTGGGAACTTTATTGGGACGCCCGCGATTGCGCTGCTCTTCGGCATGCTGCTCGCGCTGCGGACGTATATGAAGCACTGCCCGGAAGATAAGGACGTGCTTGGCTTTGAAGGACTGTTTGGCGAAGCCTTGCGAGTGGCTGGACAGATTGTGCTGATCGTTGGTGCTGGCGGCGCATTTGGCAGTGTCTTGAAGGCTTCTCCCATTCAGGGAATTATGTCCGAAGCTTTTGTTGGCATGAGCCTTGGGCTCTTTGCACCTTTCCTGATTGGTGCCTTGTTCCGCACGGCTATTGGTTCCGGTACCGTCGCCATGATTACTGCCGCTACGATGCTTGCCCCGATGCTGGACGCCCTTGGCTTTGGCACTCCCATGGGGACGGTTATTGCGATGCTGGCTTGTGCATCTGGTGGCTTTATGGTCTTTCATGGGAATGATGACTTCTTTTGGGTTGCCACCTCTACTGCGCGGATGAAGTCGAATATCGCGTATAAGGTCTTCCCTATAGCATCTGTTGCACAGGCCTTTACCGCGCTGGCGTGTACCTACCTGTTGCAGCTGGTGCTCATTTAATACGAGAGAATATCATGAGGTTCCGAATGCGCGGGGCGCATGAGCAGGAACCGTTTTATGGAGATACAGTTATGAAAGAGACGATGTTTGGCGGAAAAACAACAGACCAGTGGTATGCCGAGTTCCCCCTCATCCGGGAGATGGTCGACCTTGCAGAAGTCAGCTGGTTCAACCCCGCGACGAAGCCCTTTGCCGAAGCGACGGAAAAGGTTGCTCTTGGCCGGGCAGATGTGGAAGACGCCGCGGCGCGGCTGGAGCGTTTTCGCCCGTATATTGCCAAGGTGTTTCCAGAAACCCGTGAGGTGCAGGGGCTGATTGAGTCGCCGTTGCAGTTTGTGCCGGAAATGCAGAAGGCCGTTGCTGAGTTCTGCGGCATAGACCTTCCCGGAACGCTTATGGCCAAGTGTGACAGCCACTTGCCGATTTCCGGATCCATCAAAGCTCGCGGCGGCATTTATGAGGTGCTGAAGCACGCGGAAGGATTGGCTTTGGAGGCTGGACTTCTTTCGCTGGACGACGATTATGCAAAACTGGATGAGCCGGAATGCCGCGAATTTTTTGGTACACATTCAATTGCGGTGGGGTCTACAGGCAACCTTGGCCTGTCCATCGGCATAATGAGCGCGCAGTTGGGCTTTAATGTGAGTGTGCATATGTCTGCCGATGCCCGCCAGTGGAAGAAAGATTTGCTGCGATCCAAGGGCGTTATTGTTGAAGAGTATGAGTCCGACTATAGTCTTGCTGTCGCGGAAGGCCGCAAGCAGACGGAAAGTGATCCCATGTGCTACTTTGT
The DNA here is from genome assembly GCF_054657395.1 of Desulfobaculum senezii. NCBI lineage: Bacteria > Pseudomonadati > Thermodesulfobacteriota > Desulfovibrionia > Desulfovibrionales > Desulfovibrionaceae > Desulfobaculum > Desulfobaculum senezii. The sequence continues at coordinate 13,594 of NZ_BAAHYU010000005.1, forward strand.
GGACGACGAGAACTCTGTGAATCTGTTTATGGGCTACGCCGTTGCGGCGGAGCGTTTGAAGAAGCAGTTTGACGAGCTTGGCGTCGTGGTGGACGAGGAGCATCCGCTGTTTGTGTACCTGCCGTGCGGGGTGGGCGGTGGTCCCGGCGGTGTTGCCTTTGGCCTCAAGCTTGCGTTTGAGGATAATGTGCATTGCATCTTTGCCGAACCGACGCATTCCCCGGCGATGCTCCTTGGGCTGTACACGGGGCTTCATGATGCAGTGTGCGTGCAGGATTTCGGCATCGATAACAAGACCGCGGCGGATGGCCTTGCGGTGGGGCGTCCTTCGGGATTTGTGGGTAAAACACTGCACGAGATGCTGGACGGCGTGTTTACCGTTGCGGACAAAAATCTCTACCGCTTGCTTGCCCTGATGACGGATACCGAAGGCCTGCGGCTTGAGCCGTCTGCTTTGGCTGGCGTGCCGGGAATGTGCCGCGTTTTGGCAGATCCGGTGTATCTTGAGCGTCATGGCTTGGCTGGAAAAATGGGCAATGCCACCCATTTGGCATGGTGCACCGGCGGCAACATGGTGCCCAAGGACGAAATGGACGCGTATTACCAGAAAGGCAAGGACCTTCTCGACAGCAAGTAGTCCCGCAAATATTTGCAGTCTTTACTGCACACACGACAGGACTGCATTCCCCCTCTTGCCGGCCATCTTTTGAGATGGCCGGTTTTTTGTGGCGGGCGTCCGACGGCATTATTGGCAATCAGGCTGGGGAGGGGCTGACAGCCGCTTTATATAGTCGCTGGGGAATGCCGGGAAGGGGGATGCGCAGTGCACAAAACGTCCTGAAAACACAGACAAATGTTGACGCCTTAAGTTGAAATTGAATATAGATTTCATTGTTCGACGGGTTGAACTCAGTCTGCTGGGAGTGGCGGTGCCTACATGAACATATGACCAACCGTGAGAGGGTATTATGGCGGATATGAATCGTCGGGAAATGATGAAGGGTGTGGCGGCGTTTGTGGCGGCTGCGTTGTTGCCGTCTGGCGTGTCTGCAGCGGTAGATATGGAGCAGAGGGGTAAGGGGCTGAGAGTTTTTGAGTCGTTTCAGGGGCGCGTGGATATTGAGGCGGCGGACAACAAAATCTATGCCTTTCTGGACGCAGCTGAAAGCGGGCTGGAGATGGCAGAATCCGTGGACATCATGCTGATTCTACAACGCGCGTCTGCCCCGACCCCGTGGCCGGAATTCACACTACGTGACGCGAAGCTTCATATGTCGGACCGGGGCGCGGTCCTGTATTCTGATGTGGACAAGGTTGTGGTGTGCCTGTTCCTTGACGAGGGGAGTGAGTTTCCGGACCTTGAGGTGTTTCAGGGGTACCGGAAGGTTGTGTACAAGGGGTTTGGCTTTACCCGAAGCGTGTTCCCTGCCGAAAACCCCAATCGCGTGCTGGCCGGAAAGGATGTGAAAACACAGTGCCCAGCCACCACCATTGCAGGTGGCCCCGGGGCCACGGCGTGCAGCTATTTTGCCTCTGACTACGGATGCCGCGTTTCGTGCACAAAGGGATACTTCCCTTGCGCTGGGCCGGAGGGATGCGGCTGCGTGAAAGGCCACGGCACCATTGTGAAAAAGTAACCGGCAGAAGGGCGTTCCCATGCTCTGTTTCGTTGTCCGCTCGGGTGAGGGGGCTCTATGCTAGGTACCATAGGGCCGCCCAGCCCGCGCCCACGTCGCGCCCGGGGGGAGTGGCGCGGGGCGGGGAGGCCCTTTTCGGTCAAGGCGGCCTCGGGCGAGGGCAAGGCTCATCCCCTTGGCTGACGGCGCTTCGCCTTGACCTGAACACCCCGCAACGCTCCGCCTGTACCTCGTTTTTCACACCTCCTGTGGATTTTTCTCATTCTCACGGTTCATGGCATTTGTCCGCAACCTCCCGCGATTGCAGACAGTTGGGAGCCGCCGCCACGCATGGCTTTTCAGAAAAATATTGGTTGCTTGACCAAACAATCACATACTCCTTGACAGAACGATGACGACATTGCATGTTTCACATGTTTCGGGCGTATTTTTGACATGTCCGAAATTGACGGAAGCGTACCATGACCCGGCCTTAGCGCCAAGGTGACAAGGAGAATTGATGCGGATTGCGTGTGTTGGCCCTTCTGATTCCATAGCGGTGATGCAGGAAGCTGTGGAGCGCTACTTCCCCGACGTGACGTTTATCATGTACGTCCGGGAGAAGACCGAGGATTCGTGGGAAGTGCTCGAATCCTGCCAGCGCGAGGCCGACGGCATTCTGTTTTCCGGTATTGGTGTGCAGGAGGCCGCCAAGGCGCGCGGCATTGTCACCAAGCCGTATGCGCACATCCCGCGCGGGGCGTACAGCCTGATGCGCGTGCTTTCCGAAATTTCCCGCAGCGGCCTGCCCCATGGCCGCATCAGCATTGACGTTGTGCTGGATAATGTCCTGCACGAGGTCATCCGCGAGTTCGGCATTTCTTTCGATAAAATCCACTCCATGCCTTTTGCCATCCACCGCCGCGAGGACGACTACCTTGAACGGCATCTTGACCTGTACCATTCGGGCAAGGTGGATGTGATGGTCACGGGTTTTGGCTCCGTGTACCACCAGCTGTCGGGCATGGAGCTTCCGGCCTTTCGTATGTACCCCAGCGCGCTGCAGGTGCGCGAAACGGTGGAGCGCCTCATCGGCATGATTGACGCCCGCGGTCTGCGTTCGGCTGGCATTGCCATCCAGAACGTGAAGCTCAACGGCATCAGTCAGGATTCCATCAATCAGTACGACGACATGAAGAACAAGGGGCGCTTCTATCTGGAGCTTCTGGAGTATGTTCGGGCGATTCAGGGAAGCATCTTCAATTTCGGCAAGGAAGAGTACGTCATCTTCTCCACGCGCGGCGTCATTGAGAGCGAGGTCCATATGGACATGTTCCGCCGCCTGCTGGAGTGGGGCCGCCGGAACAATATTCTTTTTGCCTCGGGCATTGGCATTGGCGGAACGGCCTTCGAGGCCGAAAAGTCGGCCCGCAAGGCGCTGAGTAATGCCATTCGCCTGCCGCAGGGCGGGCTGTTTATCGTCAATGGCGATCATATGCGCGGACCGGTGGGCGAAGAGGGTGAGATTGCCTTTCGGACACGGGTTTCGGACGAGGCCTCGCTCAGGGCCTCCCGCGAGATTGGCATCAGCGCCAGCCATGTGGAGAAAATCCGCGCGCTGATGGACAAGACCGGTAAAGACACCTTCGACTCGGGCGACCTGGCCGCACGCCTTGGCATAGGCGAGCGCAGCGCCCGTCGTCTCTTGAAAAAATTCCTTGATAGCGGCTACGCCGAGCTTGTAGGCAAGGAAACGGCCCACCATGTGGGGCGTCCGAAAAACGTGGTACGGATTCTTTTGTAACAGGGTCTTTTACGGCCATTTTCGGACATGTTTGTGACATGGCCGAAAGAAGGCCGGAGGGATGGGCCCGCGTTCAACAGGGAAAGGGGTGGCACACAACACGAGGCAGCAACGAGAACAGAGGGTTTGATGTTGGGGATGCATCACATGGGGCTTTGGTTTGAGGCTCCAACGCGCAGGTGGCTGCCGTGGTGGTGCGAGGTACACAGATTTTTAACGTTGTAGGGATGACTTATGATGGAAGCAATTAAGAACGTCAAAGTGCACCTTTTGGTGTTGGCGCTCGTTGTGGGTTCGGAGTTCATCGGCATTTTGGGCTTTAACGTTGGCCCCGGCAAGCTGGTGCTGTTGCCGATGTTGTACGCCGTGTTCATCGGCACATTTCTTGGCCCGAAGTTTTTGAAAGTGGTCAACGACAAGGACATGCTGAACGCCAGCTCCCTTGTCAGCCTGACCCTGATGCTGCTCATGGCGCGCTATGGCACGCTGGTGGGCCCCAAGTTTTTTGAGATTCTGAAGGCCGGTCCCGCGCTTATTCTGCAGGAGTTCGGCAACATTGGTACGCTGCTGATTGGTATTCCGCTGGCCATGTTCATCGGCCTGAAGCGCGAGTCCATCGGTGCGGCGCACTCCATCGCCCGCGAGCCCAACGTGGCTCTCATCGGCGAAGTGTACGGCCTGGACTCCGCGGAAGGGCGCGGCGTTATGGGCGTGTACATCTGTGGCACGGTCTTCGGCACCATCTTCTTTGGCCTGACCGCCTCCTTCCTGTCCATTCTGGGCGTTTTTCATCCGTATGCTCTGGCCATGGCCTCCGGCGTTGGCAGCGCGAGCATGATGACGGCAACCGTCGGCAGCCTGAGCGCCATCTATCCTGACATGGCTGAAAACATTCAGGCCTTTGGCGTTGCCAGTAACACCTTGTCCGGCCTGGACGGCGTGTACATGTCCATGCTCATTGCCCTGCCCATGTCCAACAAGCTCTACAGCCTGTTGTACCGCCTGAAGTTCGGGAAGACCCAGGAGGCCTAGTCATCATGAATAGCATTGTTGAATCCGCTATTGTTCTGCTGCTTGTCGCTGCCATCACTCTTGTCGGCAACAGCATTGGCTACGACTTTGGAATCGTTGAGGCTATGCCCGGCATGGCCGTCCTTTTTGGGATTTGCTTGGCTGGTATTCTGGCCAACCGCTTTGTGTGGAAAAAGCTGCCCACGGTTTTGTATGTCATCACCTTTGGCATGATTGTGACTCTGCCCGGCTTCCCCGGCGCTGAAACCTTTACTGCTTGGGTGAGCAAGGTGAACTTCCTCGCCCTGACCACGCCTATCCTCGCGTACGCTGGTGTTGGCATTGGTAAGGACCTTGACGCGCTCAAGAAGACCGGTTGGCGCATCGTGGTGGTCAGCATCTTTGTCATGGCTGGCACCTACATCGCCTCCGCTGGCATTGCCCACGTCGTGCTTAACGCTTTGGGAGAAATCTAAATGCCCCTGCATCCTGAGATTGAGGCCCGTTTCGACGAATTGAAAGCCATTCGTCAGTATCTGCATACGTGTCCGGAAATTGGCACCGATACCAAGGAAACCTGCGACTACATCAAGGCCCGCCTTGACGAATGCGGCGTGGATTACGAGGACATCGGCGAGAACTCCGTTCTGGCAAAGGTTGAAGGTCGCGCCGCTGGCAAGACCGTGGCCTTCCGCTGCGATATGGACGCGCTGGAAATGCAGGAAGAGACGGGTCTGCCGTACGCCTCCAAGACGGACGGCAAGATGCACGCCTGTGGTCACGATGGCCACACGACGACCCTTTTGGCCTTTGCCGGCTATCTGGCAAATCACCGCGACTTTGACGGCACGGTTCTGCTGCTGTTCCAGTCCGGTGAGGAAGGCTTTGGCGGGGCCAAAAAGGTCATCGAAGACGGTTTGTTCGAGAAGTACAGCATCGACTACATGTTCGGCTACCACAACTGGCCTGCACATGGAGAAGATAAGGTTGTCATCCACATGGGTGCGGCCATGGCTTCCGAAGACCGCTTCACCGTCCGCGTGACCGGCCGCAGCGGCCACGCTTCCGTGCCGCATGGATGCATTGAGCCCTTCGCCGCTGTGGCGGACATCATAAAGGGCGCGCAGTCCATCATCGCCCGCAAGGTCGATGCGCACGAGAAGGCCGTCATCAGCATCACGCAGGTGCACGGCGGCAGCGCGTTCAACATCATCCCCGATGATGTGCTTATCTGCGGCAATGTCCGCACCTGCGACGACGCGGTGCAGGACCTTGTGGAACAGTCCATTGGCGAAGTGGTGGAAGGCGTTGCCAAGATGTACGGCGTCACCACCGAGCTGACCTACACGCGTAAGCACCCGGTGCTGACCAACTCCACCCCGGAGCTGGCCGTGGCCGCTGCCGAGCGTGTGGTGGGCAAGGACAACGTCTGCACGGACGTTCTGCCCGCCATGGGCTCCGAGGATTTCGCCTTCTACCTGCAGAAGACCAAGGGGTCCTTCCTGTGGGTGGGCAATGGCGTGGATTCTCCTGTGCTCCATAACAGCAAGTATGACTTCAATGACCACGGCATGCTCATTGCCGCCAGTGTGTTCATTGAGCTGCTTGAGGAAGTCCTGTAACCGCCGCGGAGAGACGACGTATGGATTCCTTGAAGGAACTCTACAAGCTGGGCAACGGTCCATCCAGCAGCCATACCATGGGACCGCAAAAGGCCGCCCGTCTGTTCCGGGAGCGTACGCCCAGTGCGGCGCGCTACCGGGTCACGCTGTACGGCAGCCTTGCCGCCACGGGCAAGGGGCACCTGACTGACTGGATTATCGAGGAGACCCTGAAGCCGCTTCCGACGGAAATCGTCTGGCAAGCGGACGTGGTGAAACCGTTCCACACCAACGGCATGTACTTCGAGGCGCTGAGCGAGCAGGGCGAGCTTATCGACCTGTGGGAGGTCTACAGCGTGGGTGGCGGCACCATCGCCGAAGCCGGTCAGAATGACCGGGGAGCGCGCAATGTGTACCCGCATACCAAGCTGATGGACATCATGCGCTACTGCCGCGAAGAGAACATCGAGCTGTGGGAATACGTGGAGCGGCACGAGGACGAGGACCTGTGGCCGTTTTTGAAGGACATCTGGCAGGGCATGTGCGAGAGCATAGAGGCCGGCCTTGGCAAGACGGGCGTTTTGCCGGGGTCCCTCAAGTACCCGCGCAAGGCCAAGTCGTTCTTCAAGAAGGCGCGGCTGCAGTCCAAGCGGTTGCGGTCCACGGGCATGACCTTTGCCTACGCCCTTGCTGTCTCGGAAGAGAACGGCTCGGGCGGACGTGTGGTCACGGCGCCCACCTGCGGCTCTGCCGGGCTGGTTCCGGCCGTGCTGCGTTCTCTCAAGGAAGAGTACGACATCAGCGAAGACGAGATCCTCCGGGCGCTTGCCATTGGTGGTCTTGTCGGCAACCTGGTGAAGGAGAACGCCTCCATCTCCGGTGCTGAAGTCGGCTGTCAGGGCGAGGTTGGTACCGCGTGTGCCATGGCCGCCGCCATGACGGCCTATCTCTTCGGCGGAACGCTGAGCCAGATCGACTATGCGGCAGAGATGGCCCTTGAGCATCATCTGGGCATGACCTGCGACCCCATCGGGGGCTACGTGCAGGTGCCCTGCATTGAGCGCAACGCGGTTTCGGCTGTGCGCGCCATCAATGCCGCTGAATATACGCTGTTTACGGACGGCGAACACTGCATAAGTTTCGACCAGGTCGTGGTGACCATGGGAGAGACGGGCCGCGATTTGAAATGCGGCTACAAGGAGACCTCCCTGGCGGGGCTGGCGAAATATACGCCGGACTGCCGTTTCCAATTGTAGGAGGGAGCGCCTCCGCGCCGCGTCCGCCCAACTGTTGGGGTTGTGGAGCGGACGCGGTTTGCGCAGAAGTGGGTGGATGCAAGCCCCACCCGCATGACAGGCCCGGAGGAGCAATCCTCCGGGCCTTGTTTTGTGCTATTGGGACGGGTGTTGTCGCGGAGCGCCGCTGGAGTGACGGCGTGTTGGTGTCTGCGCGGCATGCTGTACGCCGCTTGTGGGGCAGGCACGCGTGGGCGGCGGATGCGTGATGGAACGCGCCTGCGCCGCCGCGTAACGTGCCGCAGTGGATGTACTTTTTTTGCGTATGAGTTCCCCTTGCCGTGTGGTTGTGGTATCGTTTGCCCACTCTCTCCTGCAATCCTACTGTGAGGACGGTTGGTTATGGATATTCGCGGCAAACGGCTTCTGGTCATTGGTGGTGGGGGATTCATCGGCTCGCACGTTGTGGACCTGCTGACGCGGGAGGACGTGGCGGAGGTCCGGGTGTTCGACAACTTCTCGCGTGGCAGTGAGGAGAACCTGCGCGACGCGCTGCGGGACCCGCGGGTGAAGGTTTTTGAGGTGGGGGGCGAGCTGCTCCAGCGTGATGTGCTGTCCGCCGCCATGCAGGGCATAGACGGCGTGTTCCACCTTGCGGCCCTGTGGCTGCTGCACTGTCAGGATTATCCGCGCTCCGCCTTTGAGGTGAACATCGGCGGCACCTTCAACGTGCTGGAGGCCATGTTGGAGCGCGGCGTGAAGCGGCTGGTCTACTCCTCGTCCGCCTCGGTGTACGGCGACGCCGTGGCTGAACCCATGACCGAGGACCATCCCTACAACAATACAAATTTCTACGGCGCGACCAAGATTGCGGGCGAGCACATGTGCCGCGCCCTGCACCACCGCTACCACGGCACGGCCCAGCATTTTGACTATGTGGGCCTGCGCTACATGAATGTCTATGGTCCGCGTCAGGACTATCATGGCGCGTACATCGCCGTGATTATGAAGATTCTGGACCGTCTGGATAGAGGCGAGCCGCCGCAGGTGTATGGCGACGGCGCGCAGTCCTACGATTTTGTGTACGTGGAGGACTGCGCACGGGCCAATGTGGCCGCCATGAAGGCCGAGGCCACGGACCGCTTCTACAACGTGGGTACGGGCATCAAAACATCCATCCGCGAACTGGCGGAGCGCATTGTGGATGTGGTGGGTGTGGACGCGGCCATTGAGTATTTGCCCGGCGGGCAGACCTTTGTGAAGAACCGGGTGGGCTGCCCCGAGCGCGCGGCCAAGGAGCTTGGCTTCCGCGCCGGTGTGGGGCTGGCGGATGGGCTGAGGCAACTGGTCAGCTGGCGGGCGGCGCATATGCAGGACGTGGAAAGGAGGCGGCGCGATGCGGGACTTCAATGACACCGAGCGCATCCCCCTGACGCGCCCGGCCATTACGCAGGCCGCGCGGGAACGCGTGATGGCCGTCCTTGAAAGCGGATTTTTGACCGAAGGCGCCGTCACGCGCGAGCTGGAGGAGAAGTGGGCGCGGTTTACGGGCGCGCGTGAGGCCGTGGCCGTTACGTCCTGCACCACGGGGCTGGAGCTTGCGCTACGGTGCATGGGCATTGGCGCGGGCGATGATGTCATCGTGCCGGATTACACCTATCCGGCCACGGCGCTGGCCGCGCTGTCCCTTGGCGCGACGGTGACGGTGGTGGATGTGTCGCCCCGGACCATGCTCATGGAGCCGCAGGCCCTGTGGGACGCCGCCGGGGAGCGGACCCGCGCCGTGATTCCGGTGTCGCTTTTTGGCAATCCGCTGGACGGGGCGTGGCTGGCCGCCGCGCGGGAGCGGGGCCTCGCCGTTATTGAGGACGCGGCGTGCAGTCTTGGAGCCATGTGGAACGACCGCCACGCCGGGCTGGATGCCGACGTTGCCGTGTTCAGCATGCACCCGCGCAAGACGCTGACCACGGGCGAGGGCGGCATGATTATCACGCAGGACGGCGCACTGGCCGCGGCCCTGCGCTCCGCTAAGCATTTTGGCATGGAGGCCGTGGCGGGTAGTCCGCGCCCGGCCTTTGTCCGTGACGGGACGAATTTGAAGCTGTCCGACGTGCTGTCGGCCATGGGCGTGGCGCAGATGGATGTGCTGGATGAACTCTTGGCCCAGCGCCGCCAGCTGGCCGAGCGCTACACCACCGTGCTTGCTGAGATGCAGGGGGTCACGCTGCCGACGGTGACGCCCGGTGGCCGCCACGGCTGGCAGACCTTCGCGGTGTGTGTGGAGCGGCGCGACGCGGTGATGGACCGCCTGCGCGCACGCGGGGTGGAGGCGCAGATTGGTACCTACGCCCTGCATATGGAGCCGGTGTTTCGCGGGACGGACCGGGTGCGCTTTCATGGCGAGATGCGCGGCAGCGCCCGCGCTTTTGCCACCTGCCTCGCCTTGCCGCTGTTCCCGGGTATGACCGAGGCCCAGCAGGACCGCGTGGTGCGCGAGTTGCGCCGCGCGCTGGATGCCTGCGCGGCCGGGGCGGCGTCCGCATGAGCGTATCCGCGGCCAGTGTGGCGCGCGATGGGCGGGGGACGCGCTGATGTGCGGCATCTGCGGTATGGTGGATTTTCGCGGCGCGCCCGTGGTGCCGGATGTGCTCAGGCGTATGACGGACGCCCTTGCTCATCGGGGGCCGGACGGGCGGGGCGTCTTCATTGATGGCGACGCCGGGCTGGGGCACAGGCGGCTGGCCATCCTTGACCTGACCCCCGCCGGACGCCAGCCCATGACCACGCCGGACGGGCGGTTTACCCTTGTCTACAACGGCGAAGTGTACAACTACCGTGAACTGCGCGCCGAGTTGGAGCGGCAGGGCGCGACCTTTGTGTCGCAGTCGGATACCGAAGTGGTGCTGCATTTGCTCTCGCAAGGCGGGCCGCAGGCGCTCAGCCGCTTGAACGGCATGTTTGCCTTGGCGCTGTGGGATAGCCGGACGCGGCGGCTGCTGTTGGCGCGCGATAGGTACGGCATCAAGCCCCTGTACTGGACCATGGCCGGGGGCACTTTTCTGTTTGCCTCGGAGCAGAAGGCCATGCTCCGGCATCCCGCCTTCTCGCCGCGCCTCGATACCGAATGCCTGCTGGAGTATTTTACTTTTCAGAATATGTTCACGGACCGGACGTTTTTTGACGGTGTGCGTCTGTTTCCGCCCGGTTCGTACGCGGTGGTGGACGTGCGCCGCCCCGGCGCGGCGCTGTCGCCCGTGGCGTACTGGGACTACGACTTCCGCGAGCCGGACGTCCCGGCGGACGAGGGCGAGTATTTGGAGGAGCTGGAGCGTCTTTTTGCGCAGGCGGTGACGCGCCAGCTGGTGAGCGATGTGCCCGTTGGCGGCTACCTGTCCGGGGGGATGGACTCCGGCGCCATTACCGCCGTGGCCTCGCCGCGTTTGCAGGAGATGCGCACCTTCACCTGCGGGTTCGACATGCACTCGGCGTCCGGGCTGGAATTTGGCTACGACGAGCGCGAACTCTCGGAGCTGATGTCCTACCTCTTTCAGACCGAGCACTACGAGATGGTTCTCAAGGCGGGCGACATGGAGCGCGTCATGCCCCGGCTGGCCGCCGCCATCGAGGAGCCGCGCGTGGGGCAGAGCTATCCGAACTACTACGTGGCGCAGCTGGCCGGAAAGTTCGTGAAGGTGGTCCTCTCCGGCACGGGCGGGGATGAACTCTTTGGCGGGTATCCGTGGCGCTATTACCGCGCCGTGGTGAACCACGACTTTGAGGCGTACGTGGACAAGTATTACCTCTTTTGGCAGCGCCTCATTCCAAACCGCGCCATCCAGAGCGTGTTCGCCCCCATCTGGAAGGATGTCTCCCACGTGTGGACGCGCGATATCTTCCGCGATGTTTTCGGCCGCCGTCCGCCGCGTCTTCTGTCGCCGGAGGAGTACGTAAACAGCTCGCTGTACTTTGAGGCGCGGACCTTTTTGCATGGGCTTTTGGTGGTGGAGGACAAGTTGACGATGGCGCACGGGCTGGAAATGCGGGTGCCGTTTTTGGATAACGACCTTGTGGACTTTGCCATGCGTTTGCCCGTGTCCATGAAGCTGGGCAATCTGGGCGAGGTGGTGCGCATCAACGAAAATGAACCCGGCAAGCTCCGCCGCTTTTACGCCAAAACCCGCGACGGCAAGCTGCTGCTGCGCAAGATGATGGCCAAGCTGGTGCCGCAGGAGATTGCAGGCGGGGTGAAGCGCGGCTTCTCCGGCCCGGACGAGGCGTGGTTTAAGGGCGAGAGCCTTGAGTACGTGCGCCGTACGCTCCTTGGCCGCGACGCCCGCATTTATGACTATATGGACCCGGCGGCGGTGCGCGCGCTGGTGGAGGAGCATCTGGACGGACGCACGAACCGGCGCCTGTTTATTTGGTCGCTGCTCAGCTTTGAGTGGTGGCTGCGGACCTATTTGCCCTAGGCGCAGACCGGGCGGCGCGTCCTGCGTCTGGCCTGGTGTCCTTCTGTACAGCGCTTTTCTCTGTTTCCCTCTCTGTCATGGCTTTGGGGCGCGTCCGTGAGGTCTGCGCCGCTAGGGCGTGCTCTCCTCCGAGCCGTTGTAATCCAACAGAACAAGGGTGACGTCGTCGCGTGGGGGGACGCCGTTGCCAAAGGCCATAACGTCCTGCACCACATGCTCCACCATTTCCGGCAAGGGCGCGTCGCGGTGGGCGGTGAGCGCCTGCGTGAAGCGTTCCATCTCGTAGAAGTCCTGCTCGGCGTTTTGGTGCTCGGTGATGCCATCGGAGTACATGGCGATGCGGTCCCCCGCGGCGAGGGTAATTTCGCCCTCGGTAAAGGGCAACGCGCCGCTGAGGCCGATGAGCGGGCCGCCCTTGTCCAGCAGGGCGGTGCTGCCGTCGGCGCGCAGTACAATAGGGGGCGGGTGCCCGGCGACAGAATAGCGCAGGGTGCCTGTGCGGATGTTGAGCACCATGTAGAGGATGGTGAAGAACCGGTTGCCAAAGCGCGCCATGGGGAATTGCCGGTCCAGAAAGTCCATGACGATGGCCGGGGGCAGAATCTCCCACCCGCGTTGGGGCGGGGGCTTGCGCCGGGCAAGGTACTGCGGCTCCAGCACCTGCGAGACGGAAACCGCCACCAGCGCGGCGGGGACGCCGTGCCCGCTGACGTCCAGCACGTAAAAGGCGTAGTGCTCGTCGTCCAGCTGCACAATGTCGAAAATGTCGCCGCCGATGTGTTCGCTGGGCATAAAGTTCCAGTGGATGTCAAAAAACGGCGTCTGCGGCGGCGCTGGCGGGATGAGGCTTTTTTGGATTTCCGCCGCGGCCCGCAGGTCTTCCTCCAGCCGCGCCTGCTTGTGGCGCAGGTCGTTTTCAATGAGGCGGCTGTGGGTGACGTCGCGGATGATGCCCTGCACCACCTGACGGCTGGGATATTCAATGATGTTGGCGGTTATCTCCGCCCAGAAGGTTGTGCCGTCCTTGCGGCGCAGTTGGGTCTCAAAGTGTGTGCTTCCCTCGCGCGCCACGTGCTTGACGGCGTTTTTCCCTTCGTGCTTCGTCTCGTTCGTACTCAGAAAAGTGACGTGCTGGCGGATCATCTCCTGCCGGCTGTAGCCGAACATGTCTTGCGCCTTGACGTTCACGTCCAGAATCTCGCCCTCGGGAGTGTGGATGATGATGCCGTCATTGCTGTGGCGAAACAGCGCGCTGTAGCGCTCTTCACGTTCTGTCAGGCCCATCTCGATGAGCTTTTGCCGGGTGATGTTCCGGCGCATGATGATGTAGTGCGACGGCTCGCCCAGCGCGTTGGTCATGGGGACGATGGTTTGCTCCTCGTGGTAGATGCCGCCGTCCTTGCGGCGTGAGGCTATCTCCCCCGTCCATGTGCCGCCGGAGCGGATGGTGCTCAGGATGCCTTGGTAAAATTCTTCGTCATGCTCGGGGGAGCGCAGCACCTTGCCCCCCGTGCCAAAGACCTCGTCTAGCCCGTAGCCTGTGGTCTCCGTAAACATGGGGTTCACCCAGATGATGCGCATATCCGCGTCCGTGATGATGATGGAGTAGGGCGCGGTGATAAGGGCGGTCTGGTACAGCTGAAACTGCTCAAAATCGAATTGGTCCGGCAGGTCGCGGATGCCCAGCATGATAACTGGGCCGTGTTCGGTCATAAGGCGCGAGCCCGTGACCTCCACCGTAACAATGCCCGACGGCGTGGTGAGGTTCACCACCTCGCGCGTGGCGGTTTTGCCTTCAAGCAGGGCGGAGAGGGGGTGCGCCGCGCGGGGGAGGACGGCGGCGTCCTTGCGCATGGGCAGCAGTCTGGCAATGTCGCGCCGGACAATGTCGCTCTGCGCCTGCTGCGTCAGGGCGGCAAAGGCCGCATTGCACCAGATGCCCTGCCCGTTGGCCCCTACAAGGACAAAGGCGTCCTCAAGGCTGTCAAGGGCCTGCTGGAGCAGGCCGAGGGTGAGGCTGGGGGCGGTGGGCGTTTGCGGCTGAGACATAGTGGCTCCTTATGGACGAAGACGAATCGTCAAGGGAGTATACCACACTGCGCCCTGTGGCGCGCAAGGGGCGCGTGTTGTGCTGTGGGCCAGCTGGCCCGGCGAGCGCTTAGGGGAGAATGGGGCGCGGCGGCGTGGCGTCTGGCCGGGCAAAAAGGTAGCCCTGCACAAGGTCTGCGCCGTTGTCCCTCAGCCACAGCCACTCCTCGCGCGATTCCACGCCCTCGGCAATGATGCGCACCTTGAGCTTGGCCGCAAGGTCCAGAAGATTCTTGGTGATAACGGCCTTGTACGGGTCGGCGTGCACGTCGCGCACGAGTTCAAGGTCCAGCTTGATGTAGTCCGGTTGCAGCTGCGCCAGAAGATTCAGCGAGCTGTATCCCGCGCCGATGTCGTCAAGGGCCACGCCAAAGCCGCGCTCCTTGTAAAAGGAGAGAATTTTGACAAGGTGCTTGGTGTCCTTGACCTGTTCGGACTCCACCACCTCAAAGGTAATCTGCTCCGGACGCAGGTTGTATTTGTTGATGGCGGCAAAGGTGGTTTGCAGGCAGAATTCCGGCGCGTAGATGGCGGTGGGGATGAAGTTGATGAAGATATTGCCGGTAATGCCCGCCATGGCTGCCCCGCGTACCGAGGCAAGGCGCGCCGCGCGGTCGAGGTTGAACATAAGGTCCGCCGCACTGGCGATGGAGAACATCTCGCCGGGCATGATGAGGCCGTCTTTGCCTTCGCCCCGCAGCAGGCACTCGTACCCGAAAACCTCGGCAGGGTCGGCGCAGGAGACGATGGGCTGGAAGTGGGTGACCAGCTTGTCCGCCTGAAGCAGGTCAATAAGCCACTCCCCCTGAATGCGCGAGGTCAGCACCGACAGCGGCTCCATCTCTGTGAGATGATAGACCGTGAATTCGTCCTCTTCGCCAAGGATAAGGCACTTGGTGTCTTCCTGTTCCGCAAAGCTGAGGGTGCAGAAATATTTTGAGCACAGGTTCTTGAGGTCGTTCTTGTGGAAGGAAATGACGTAGATGTTGGGCAGGGGCTGTTCATAGCGAAAGCCCAACGAGGTGAGAAAGCTCTCAATCACCTGCCCGGTGTGCGAAATGGGCGGGACAATATACAGCACGCCGCGCTCGGGCAGGGGGGAAGGAAGCGTTTCACAGCGGCTGCATGTGCCGTGTTCTTGGTCCTGATGGGGCATGCGTGGCTCCTTGCGCGTCTGGTTCGTGCTCAATAGTATTATGACTATCGGAATTGCACTTTTCCGTCCAGACTGGGCAATGCGGATGGGTGCCCACGCGGCAGTCCGGGCCACTTTGCATGCCGGGGCTGGCGTGGTAGCATCGCGCCAATATTCAAGAGGAAACAAGACAGTAAAACAGGGAGAAGCGCCATGCAAAAGCTCGAACGCGACTACAAGGGCTGGACCATCCGCCTGACGCCGGACGGTGAATTGTGCTCGGAATTCGCAATGGTTCTGCTCAATCCCGAGGGCGAAGAGGTGAAGCACGTCAAAGCCGCCGGCGCCACTGAGGACCGCGCCTTTGAACGTGGGCAGGAAATGGTGGATATGGAACTCGCCATCGCCGGCCAGCAGTAGCCTCGCCCCCTGCCTGGCGGCCCTGAAAACACACGGCGCCGCCCACGCGCCAAAGCGCAGGCGACGCCGGAGTGTGCTGGTATGGGCGCTGGCGGTGTTTACGCCTTGGCGCTTTCCTGCGCCGTTGCGGCAACGGAGGCCGCTTCGGACAGGAAGGCGTCCAGCCGGTCCGTGAGGTCCTGCAGGGAGTCGAGGCACAGGTGTTCATTGGGGCCGTGCTGGCTCATCTCGCCCTGCGCGCCCCATATAACGGCGGGGACGCCGCTGTCCGTCAGGAAGCGGGCGTCGCTTGCGCCGTGGGCGAATTCGGCCTCAAGGCCGGGGTTCTGCGCACGAAGCAGGTCCAGATAGGGGGACGCGCCCGCGTAGAACATGGGCTCGCGCGCCAGCACTTCAATGGTGCCGTGGGTGGCGGCGTCCATTTGGGCCAGCAGGTCGTCCACATCGTCATGCTCGGTGTAGCGGATGTCGATGATGGCTTCTGCTGTGCCGGGGACCTTGTTGGCGGCGTCCTTGCCCGCGCGGACGATGCCGAAGTTCATGGTGCGGTGCCAGTGGGCGTCGTCGTCCCCCATGGGGAAGAGCGCCTTCAGGGCCGCGTAGTCCTCCACCAACAGGTCAAAGGCGCTTTCGCCCAGCCACGGGCGCGCGCCGTGGGCGGCGGTTCCGTGGGTGGTCAGGCGCACATCAAGAATGCCCTTGCCTTTGGTGACCACACGCTGCGGCGCGCCGCCGTCGATGGCAATGCTGAAATCCGTGGAGATGCGGCGCAGAACCTTGCCCGCGCCGTCGTGCCCGCCGCGCTCCTCGTCGCCGGTAAACAAGAGGCCGAAGGGCATGTCCGCAAGGCTGCCTCCGGCGGAGCGGATGGCTTCCAGATGTTTTTTGAACAGCGTCAGGGACATGGCGACGGCGTATTTGTCGTCAATGCTGCCGCGGCCGTAGAGGTTGCCGTCCTTGATGACGGGAGTGAACTGCTCCTCGCTGTCGGCCGCGACGACGTCAAAGTGGGCCATGAGCAGCACCGGGGCGTAGCGCTCCTTCGGCAGGGCGGCGACGCAGGGCACGCCGTTGAAGGAAAAACGCTCCGGCCGCACACCAAGGGCGCTGATGTATTCCGCAATGGCGTCGGCGCAGGCCGTGATGGCCTCCGGGTGCGCCGCCGTGGACGGAATGCGCATGAGGTCTTGGGTGAGGTCGAGGATGTGTTGCACGTCGTCGGAAAGTTGCATGCTTGTGCGCCTTGTTGCTGCGTCGTGGTGTCCCGCTGTGTGGGAGGGGCGCAGGTTGTGGTGAGCGATGGTTTGGGGCCGGCCAAGGCCTTCACGAATAGCCCTTTTGCGCAGGCCCTGCAAATGCCTGAAACGGCAGTATTGTCGCTTTGCGGACGGTTTTGACATTCTTTCAAGACAAAAGGATACCAGTCACTTGCCAAACAGGGCCCCCTTGGGGCAAAGAATTGCGGCACAGGTTACACCGAGCAAACCTTGAAACGGGGATAGAATGGGCTACACGAATTTGCAGGATTGTCTGAGCGACCTTGAGGCGCGTGGCGAACTGGTCCGCATCGATACCCAGATGGATCCGTCCATCGAAATCGGAGCGGTGCAGCGCCGGGTGTTTGAAGCCGGAGGTCCAGCGCTCCTGTTTACCAACGTCAAGGGAACCACGTTCCCCATGGCGGCCAACGTCTTTGGCACGTTGGACCGCGTCCGCTACATCTTTCGCGACACCTTGGACACCGTTGAGCGCCTTCTTAAGCTCAAGGTGGACCCTTTTGCCGCGTTGAAGCGGCCGTGGCAGTACCTTGGCGCGCCCCGCGCCATGTGGAACTCCATGCCCCGTACGGTGCAGGAGGGGTCTGTCCTCGCCAACACCACCACCATCAGCGAGTTGCCGCACCTGAAGTCGTGGCCTATGGACGGCGGCGCCTACGTCACCCTGCCGCAGGTCTATACCGAAAGCCCCAAGAAGCCGGGCTACGCGCGCTCCAACCTTGGCATGTACCGCGTACAGCTCACGGGCAACGACTTTGAAAAGGATCAGGAAGTGGGCCTGCACTACCAGATCCACCGCGGCATCGGCCACCACCACGCCGAAGCCATCGACCGCCGCGAGCCGCTGGACGTCAACGTCTTTGTCGGCGGCCCGCCTGCCATGACCCTTGCGGCCATCATGCCCCTGCCCGAAGGCATTGCGGAGCTGTTGTTTGCTGGCGTGCTGGGTGGGCAGCGCATGCGCATGGTGCGCCGGGGCAAGGAGCTGCCCATCCTCGCCGAAGCGGATTTCTGCATCTGCGGCAAGGTGTACTCCACGCACCAAAAGCCGGAGGGGCCCTTTGGCGACCACCTTGGCTACTACAGCTTAAAGCACGATTTTCCCGTCCTGCATGTGGAGAAGGTCTACCACCGCGACGGCGCGGTGTGGCCGTTTACCACGGTGGGTCGTCCGCCGCAGGAAGACACCATGTTCGGCACGTTCATCCACGAACTCACCGCCGAGCTTGTGCCATCGGTCTTTGCCGGAGTGCACGAGGTCCACGCCGTGGACGCCGCGGGCGTGCATCCGCTGCTGCTGGCCATTGGCAGTGAGCGCTACGTGCCCTACGCCGAGGAACGCATCCCGCAGGAGCTGTTGACCTGCGGGCTGTCCCTTCTTGGCAACACGCAGACGTCGCTGTCCAAGTATTGCCTCATTGCCGCGCGCGAGGACGACGACGCCCTGACTGCGCACAACGTGCCGGGATTCTTCCGCCACATGCTGGAGCGCACGGACTTTACCCGCGATCTGCATTTTATCACCAGAACCACCATGGATACGCTGGACTACTCCGGCATCAGCCTGAATCAGGGCTCCAAGCTCCTTTGGGCGGCCACCGGCCCGAAGCGGCGCGACCTTGCCTATGAGTTGACCGGGCATCTGCCGCTGCCGGAAGGCTTTAGCGAGCCGCGCGTCTTCGCCCCCGGTATCCTTGTGGTGCAGGGACCGGCCCACGACAAGGGGCGCGACCAGCACGACCCGCGCATGCGCGAGCTTGCGGAGGCGCTGGAGCACGCCGAGGGGCTGGACGGCTTCCCGCTCATCGTCGTGGCGGATGACAGCAGCTTTACCGTGGAGGACTGGAACGCCTTCCTGTGGGTGACCTTCACCCGTTCCGACCCGGCCACGGATATGTACGGCGTGCATGAGTTCACGCACTGCAAGCATTGGGGCACGCGCGGTCCGCTCATTGTGGACGCCCGCCTCAAGACCTACCACGCTCCGCCGCTGGAGCCGGACCCGGATGTGGAAAAGCGGGTGGACGCCCTCGGCGCGCCCGGTGGACCACTGCACGGCATCATCTAAACGCACAGCGCCGCGGCCCGGATTCGGGTCGCGGCGCTTTTTCGTATGGGGGACGGGCGTGGTTGAACGGTGTCGGTGGCCAGTCCGGCGCGGTGTGATGCTGATGCCCCTCCATGCCAACCAGTGCGGGGCGGAGGCAGAACGCGGGCGGCGCGCAAAATGCCGTTAAGGGATGCGTAATCATGGAGCAGGCACCGCCCCGTATCCCGCCTGCTGTAAAGAAGGCTCCGGCGTGATGTACACGGCCCCGAAATGCCGCTATGCTGAATGCATATCTCCCCCGCGCGAGTCTTGTGCATGGAGGTGCCTGTGAGAGCGGCTCTTTATTCTGCGTTTGCCGCAGTTGTCATCACATTGTACAGCGGCAAGGTCTGCCCGCTTCTGGAGGGGCTTGCGGTTTGGAAGCTGGCGGTGCTGATTAGTCTTCCACTGGCGTTGTGTTTAGGCCTGCGGCAGTGGCTGGAGCCTCTTGTTGTGGATGGCAGCGCGGTGCGCTTGCGGCCGCTGCGGCAGTTTCGGCTGGATTTGGGCTTGTACGTCATTGCGGGGCTGGCGTCCGGGATTGGCGGCGCTGTGCTGTTTGGGTTCTCGTTTCTTTACAGCGGGTCCAAGGTGGTGCTGGGGATGCTGACCGTTGGGGTATTTGCGGCGCTGGACCTTGCCCTTGCGCGAGAGCGCGGCGTAGTGCGCAGCGCCACCCGCACCTATGGCCTGATGCATGCTCCGGCGCATTTTTCGCCGTTGGCGCGGCGCGTTGCCTTTGTGGCCATGGTGGGCGGGGGACTTGCGACCTGCATTCTGCTGCTGGTGACTATGGGCGACCTTGTCTGGCTGGCGGATGTGGCCGGGGAGGGCGCGTCGCCCGTGGATATGGCGTACGCGGTGCTCAAGGATATTGCCGTGGTGATGGGCGTGTTCCTTGTGGTGCTGTTGAATCTTCTCTTTTCGTATTCCCGCAATGTGAAGCTGCTGTTTGGCAACCAGACCAAGGCCCTTGCCCGCGTGAGCGAGGGCGATTTGGACGTGTGGGTGCCTGCCATGACCAATGACGAGTTCGGCGTTATTGCCGCGCACACCAATAGGATGATTGAGGCACTGCGGGGCAGGATGCGGCTGGTGGAGGGGATGTGCACGGCCCGCGAGGTCCAGCAGGCTGTGCTTCCCGATGCACCGCCCTCGGTGCCGGGGCTGGATATGGCGGCCATGGGGCGCTTTCATGGCGAAATGGGCGGCGGGTATTACGACTTTGTCCGCGTGGGGGCGGGGGAGAACGCGCGCGTTGGCGTGGTGATGGGCGATGTGACGGGTGGCGGCATTGGCGCAGCGCTACTGATGGCGTCGGTACGGGCTGTGGCGCGCATGCGTCTGGAGCATGCGGGGGCGCTGGCAGATGTGCTGCGGGAGTTAAACGCCTTTGCGGCCCAGAATCCGCACGGCACCGGACGTGTCCGGGGGCTGTTT
The DNA here is from genome assembly GCF_054657395.1 of Desulfobaculum senezii. Lineage (NCBI taxonomy): Bacteria > Pseudomonadati > Thermodesulfobacteriota > Desulfovibrionia > Desulfovibrionales > Desulfovibrionaceae > Desulfobaculum > Desulfobaculum senezii. Next base: position 33,779 of record NZ_BAAHYU010000005.1, read on the forward strand.
ATGCTGCTGGTGCGCGAGGCGGACCGTGAACTGACGTGGGCGGGGACAGGCCATGGCGCCGCTTTTCTCTATGACTCCGCCTCAGACTCTTTCCGCGAACTTTCGGGCGGCGGCGCGCCTCTTGGGGCGGCGAGGGACGCCGAGAGCCGTGAGGCCGAGGGAGCGCGGCTGGATGCGGGGCAGGTGGCGCTTGTGACGGGGCATGGGCTGTGGGGGGCGGTTAATCCCCATGGGGAGATATTCGGCAAGGCCCGCCTGCGAGAGGTAATCCGCCGGAACGCCCACCGCAATGCGGCGGAAATGGCGCAAACCATACTGGACGCCGTGGAGGAATTTACCCACGACGCCCCGCACCGGGACGACTTGACGCTGGCGGTAGTACGCGCCGCTGGAGCGCTAGCCGAGAAGCCAGCCGAACGCCCGGACGCGGAGTCAGACGGGTTGCCGGATGAGCATCCGGGCGAGTAGCCAGCCGAGGATCCAGCCGGGCTCCTGCGTCCGCCACGGCGGGCGGTCCTGTGCGCTGTTGAACAGTGTTCCGCCGTAGGAAAATGTAAGCCCTTCGCGGGTGAACGTCTTCTGCCTGCATACCTTCTCGGCGCTGTCCTGCGCCGGGGTATTGTCTGAGCCTGCACCCATAAGCCACGCGCGGGCTCCCGCGCGGACGGCATCAGGGACCGGAGTCTTTGCTTGGCCCTGCGTGCGCCGCGTGTGCTTCCTTGTAGAGCGGGGCGCTTGAGGTGGGTTGTATTCAGGCGCGTTTGCTCCACGAGTGGCCGCGGCGGTCCACAATGTCCTGCATGGTGTCGTTCATGATGGCGTAGGCGACGCTGATGTCGTGGTGGTTCAGGACGTATTCCCGCGCCGCCGCGCCAAGGCGTGAGCGCAGGTGCGCGTCATCCGCCAGGTGACCGATGGCCGCGCCAAAGGCCGCCTCGTCCGTGCCCGGGACAATGCAGCCTGTTTCACCATCGCGGATTACCTCCTTGGCGGCTGCTGTCTCGGTGGCGACCACGGGCAGCCCGCAGCTTTGCGCCTCCAGATACACCATTCCAAGTCCCTCGGTGCGGCTGGGAAAGGCAAAAATATCCGAGCCGCTAAAGACCTCGTACAGCTTGGCGCGCGGCATCATGCCCAAAAAGCGCACCTTGCCGGGCATGAGGTTGACGGCAAGGCGTTCCAGCCTGTCCCGTTCCTTTCCGTCGCCAGTGACGATGAGCATGATGTCCTTGCCCTTTTCGCGCAGGGCGGCGCAGGCACGGATGACGGTTTCCACACCGTCGGCCTTGACGCCCGGGCGCATCACCGCCGCCGTGGTGACGACAACGCTTTCCCGCGCGCCCCAGCGGCGTCGATATTTTTGCCGCATCAGCATATCCGGCCGAAACAGGCGCACGGGAATGCCGGGACGAATCTGGGTTAACCGCTCCGGCGGCAGGATGCGCTGGAGCGGCTCCATGTCTGTCGTTTTGTTGACGAAGATATGGTCCGCCGCCTTCAGGGCGCGCAGGTTCAGGAGAGAGCCGGGCAGGGTTTTGGGCGAGCGTTTGCGCTCTGCGGCGTAGGCGCCGGAGAGGATGAAATAGGGCAGGCCCATGCGGGCCAGACGCGGTCCCAGCAGGTCCGGAGATTTGTAGAAACTGTGGTAGGTCAGCCAGGCGTGGATGCCCTGCGAACTGCACGTCCGCCGCGCAAGGATGTATTCCAGCAGGGCGTCGGGCCAGCGCCACGGCTTCCAGTAGAGCCAAGTGGTCTCAAGGGGCGAGATGACCGAGGTGCTGTGTCCACTGCGGACAAGGAATTCCATGGCGTCGCGGGCGATGGTCACATCGCTGGAGATGCGGGCGTGGTTCAGTGGCTTGAACGGGGCGTAGAAGGCTAGACGCATCATAACGGTGGCTGTGTGTCCGCTGTGTTGCCGCGGGCGGGCGCGGGGTCATTTGCCGGAGCGGGCCGGGGTATGCCGCCGCGCTCGAAGGCGCGGGCAAGCTCGGGAGCGAGCTTGCGGTTGTCGAGAATCCGTTCCACCTGTCGGTGCAGGGGCGCTCCCCTCGCGGGGAGCCGATGCCGGGAGAGGGCATCTCCTCGTTTGCCCTCGGGAAGTGACGGCGGATGTCCTGCGCACAGGGCCGCCGTCGCCCAGAACATATGAAAATGCCATACGCTTTTTCTTCTGTAACGCCAATGCGTGCAGCGCGTCTAGTCGCCCTTTCTTGGGCGCACGGCGCGCCATGGTCATGATGCGGCAGGGCGCGCAGGCGCGGGGCCGGACCTGTGCGTAGGCGGCTTGGTTCAGGCCTTGTCCGGCATGAATTTGCAGTGCAGGTCACACGCCGCAGGAGTGCAGCGCAAGGCTTATGCGCGGCGGCGGGCAGGGGGCGTCGCACTCAATGGCGCGGGCCGTTTTGGTCAGGCGTGCGCCGGCGCCGTATTCCGGCAGGGCGCGGCAGATGCTGATGGCTTGCTCGCGTTTGCCAAGGGCGGCAAGGGTGGCCGCAAGGTTTGCCGTGAATGTGGGGTTGCCCGGTTCGTTTTTGAGCGCCATGGCAAAGTGCCGCTCCGCTTCAGACAGGTTCTGGCGGTCAAATTCGATGACGCCAAGGTTGTTGGCGGCAGGGGAGAGCGAGGGATTCAGGAGCAGGGCGCGGGTGAAGGCGGCTTTGGCCGTTGAGGTGTCGTTGACGAGGCTGTAGCGCAGCCCCTCCACCATGGCGCGCTGCGCGTCATTGAGCACCACATGATCCAGCCCCCGGCAGGGGCAGCGCGACACGCGGCAAGGCTCGGGCGCGTCGTTCAGGCGGACGTCGTCAAGGATGTTGCCCATGATGGTCATGTCGCCGGAGCAGCGGTAGACCGTTCCGTCCGGTTCCATGCGGATGAACGTCCGTCCGGCATTGCAGGGCACGCCCTTGAAGTTGAAGAGCATTTTTCTGCCGGCATCCGGCGTGCCCGCGAAGATGCGCTTGGCTGCGGAGCTGTAGGCGGCGGGGTACTTGTGTCCATCATGGACGCCCTTGAAGGGACGCGGCACCAGCGTAATGCCGTGGCGCTTGAAGAACCGCGCATCCTCCGGGTAGCGCCGGACAAGGGTGGGATGCAGCACGTAGTTCACCTTGACCCGAAAGCCCCGCTTGCGCAGTAGGCGCACGTTGTCGATGAATTGCTGCGTCCCGCCGATGCGCTCGCGCTCTTCAATATGCAGGGAGGCGTGAATGTCCTGCACGCGCTCCGGCGGCACGGTGTCCGCCAATTCGCGCACCTGTTCCGTCAGGCTGAGGTTGGTGTCTAGGGTCAGCCGGTGCGTCTTTGCCAGTGTGCGGCAGACTTCGGAAAAATTGGGGTACAAAAGCGGTTCACCGCCTGTCATGAAGATGCCCCATTGCTTCCCCGTTGCGTCCAAAAAGGATTGAACTTTTTCCGTTGGAATCAGGGGGCGCTCCGGAGGCGTGGTGTGCGGGAAGGAGCAGTAGGCGCACTGCAGATTGCATGCGTGCGTCATGTCCCACGTGAGATTGTGTGTATCTGGTTTCATATGATGTATGTGCAATATTTGGTAAAAAATGTCCAATCGCTGCGTGGGGTGGTTGGGTTCGGTGCAGGCGGGTGGCGGCAGTGATGGGGCGTCATGGGGCGGCACAGGCCGGAGCCTGAGCGGGCAAGGGGCCTCTGAGGGATGCCTTGGGCGGCGTGGACGCGCCAAGACCGGACAAGGGCTGGGCGCGTGGACCAAAGGACACGCGCGACGCTTTGCCCGTGCAGACCGGTGGATGTTGCGCCGTTGCGGCCCATGCAGGGGCGGGCCGCCGGGATACGCGAAGGCTCTTCTGCGCAGGCGTGGTCGCAGATGCGCTGTTTAGGTCAGGGAAAGCAGGATGGGGGCGAGGCGTTCAGCGTCGATGAGCGGGGCGCTGGCGTCGGTGACAAGTGGGGTGTCGATAACGCGGACGCCAAGGGCTTCCAGCTCACGAATATTGATGCCGCCGGGGTAGGTGCCGCGCTCGGAATCCACCAGAACAAAGCCCACCAGCCGGGCGACGGGCGTTGTGGCCATGGTGTCGCGCCGCAGTTGCATGATAAGCCGCCGGACTTGCTCCGTGAGGGGGATGTCACGGCTTTCCGGGTCGTCCCCAAGGTTGGGGATGAAGACTTTGGGGCAGTCCGTGCTGGCGATGGCGCGCCCAACGCCCTGCGGGAGGAGGTTGGCCATGACGCTGGAATAGAAACTGCCCATGGGGTAGCAGATAAGCTCCGCCGTGTTGATGAAGTCCTGAATCTTGTCGGGGATGGCGGCGCTGACCGGCGCGGTGTCGTCAAGGGACGCCGTGAGGTGGACCTCGGCGATGGGGCTTGGCGGGGGCGGCGTTTCCTTGCCCGTCAATTTGTGCTGCCCCACGATGACCGAGCCGTCCTCAAGGCGCGCGGCAAGGTGCAGGTCCGCGTTGAGAATGGGGTGCACTTCGCCCCGCACCCGGACCAGCTTGGAAAAAATGTAGATGACCGGCGAGACGTGGCGGCGGTTTTCCAGATAGCCCGCCGCCAGAACGATGTTCCCGATGCTGGCCCCGCGCAGGTCGAAGGATGCGGGCATCTTCTCCAAAAAGACTGACAGGTAGTGCCGGATGATTTTCCGCATGGGGTTCGGGATGTTCGCCACAAGGGGGTGCTCCCCGGCGTTCATGCGCCCCAGCTCGCGCAGCAGCTGCGGCGCGGGGTCGGCCTTGGGCAGGCGGTAGGCGAACAGCTCGAAAATTTGCGGATTGCCGTGCAGGGAGTGGTCCGCAAGGGCCATGAGGCGGTTGCGGATGTCCCCAATGGCGGGCATGGCAAAGGCTTTGCGCAGTTTGGCGGAACTGCCCCCGGAGTCAAAGGGCGTGATGAGGTGCACGGAGTTGTAGGTGGAGCGGATGAGCGTGCTGGACAACTCGCGCAGAGCCGTACCTCCGCTAAAAAAGAGAATGCGCGGCCCAAGCTCCGGGCTTTTCTCGTAGCGGGCCAGCTTGACCGGGTCCGGCAGTTGCGCCTTGCGCGCGATGCGGATGCTCTGGGGGCGCTTCGTAGGGGACGTTTCGCTCATTCGCATATGATTACGGGAAAAATGGTCCAAAATCCAGAATGTTGATGCGGGTGCGTCTGGTTGCGGGCGCGGAGACGGCGCCGGGCCGCGCATTTTGGGCCGATGGCTGTTTTGAAAAAGCCACGCTTCGTAGTATTATGCGCTGAATTCTGGTCCGTGGGGGATTGGAGCGAGCTGGAGGGGGGAGCATGATTGTCCAGTGCGTCACCTGTCAGAAAAAATACCGCCTCAAGGCAGAGGTTGTGCCCGAAAATGGAGCCAAAGTGTCGTGCTCCGGCGGATGCGGGAAAACGCTGATTCTTTCGCCGCGAAAGAACCTTGCCGCCGACGCCACAGGCATTCCCGTCAACAAGCGCAAGCACCAAAAGGAAGTAAAATGGTTTGGCCGCATGGCGCAGCTGTTGCGCGATTGGGGCTATGAGAAGAAGACCGCGGAATACAACATGCTGTTCTACTTCCTGCGGGAGCTTCGCAAGCGGCGCGGCATCACGTTTTTTGACATTTCCTGCGCCACGGCGCTGATGCGGTACGACAGGGAGCTCAAGTACAATTGCCTCGCCTTTATGGGTGCGTGCTGCGTCCCCCCGCGCGACGGCGTGGACAGTTGCGTGCCGGATATCATCCTCGCCCTCGCCGAGGCGCTGCGTGGGCACGACAGTGCCGGGGTGTTCACTGTGGATGCCGTGATGACCACACCCTATGAGGATTCCTTTCCGGCGGCGTTCAGCTTTGTCCATGGCGCCCAGTTTGCAGCGTCGTGGGGGGAGCAGGTGTACGGCAGCGTGACGGAGGTGCTCATCTCCGCCGATGCGGTGCGCGAAATACCACCGGACTTTGACTTTTCGCGTCTGCACGAAGTGGCGCGGGTTGAGGTTTCCCGCGCGCCTGTGGACAACGGCAGGCTGTCCTTTCGCGACAAGGTCGCTCCGGCGCGCATCGTAAATCCCGAGCCGGACCCCGAACTGCGCTGCGCGGACAAGGAGCTGAAAAAGCTGCTTGAGGGATACACGGCGTAGATCGTTCCAAAGTTCACAACCGGGCCGAAATTCAGCCCTCCCGCAACAGTGCGGGAGGGCGCTCTTTTTGCGCGCCGGATGAACGCGCGCTGGAGAGGTGAAGGTGCAAAAATCCATGCCGCGCCGTGCAAAGTGGGGCAAGATGCGCTTTTTATGGTGTTCATTACCATAATAGTATGCAAAGAATGAACGGCTTGCTGGATTGCAATGCGATTCCGGTGTATACGCCTTGGCAGGTCCCGCATGTGTGGGTGGCGGCTGGCTCGCCGATGCGGCAGAGCGGGGCTGCGGTGTCGCCGTGCTGACAGTCTTTTCCATTTCGGCAACAGAATATGTGAAAAGATGTGCAAGCCGGGGCCGCGCGACGATTGGGCGCAAAAGCTTCCCGTTTTTATGAGCATCGTAAATGATGTTATATTTCAGGCGATTAGAACTTGAGCGCTGCGTTCACGATTGAAAAAATGGGCTTGTGATGTCCTGAAATATTTAGGCGCGTTATGGGCAAAATTCTGGACAAACCCAGTGTGACAAGTTTAAGGGTGGTCGGGAAACTTCAAAGCATTCGAGAAGATACACAGGATATCAGAAAACCCCAAACCGTGTGACGCCACCGGCGTTGGAAGGAGGGCTATGGTGGTTTCTGCAAAATGGAACTGGGAACCGGGCGAGCGCGTAATTGCGGACCTCGGGGCCAGCAGAGACAAGTACGAGTGGGTAGAGGAACTTCATGCAAGCCCGGACGGCGAACAGATTGCCGCCGTGGTCAACGTGGAGGGAGAGTTCACCCCGTCCATCAATGGTGAGGAACCCTGGGAAAACACGTATGAACGTGTGTGGGGTCTTAGGTACTCTCCGGATGGACGCCTGTGCGGTTTCGCTCAGGAGATGGGCGAATGGTACGTCGTTGTCGACGGCACCGCCTGGGAGGGCCCCCTCGGTTACGCATGGAATTTCATGTTCAGCGAAGACGGCTCCAAAATTGGTTGCGCCGTGCAGCAGGACATGAGGTACGGCATCGCCGTAGAGGGAAAGCTGTGGGACAACCTCTACGCAAACGCCAACAACTTCATCATGAGTCCCGATGGCACCGCCACGGCTGCCGCTGTGCAGACTGTGGACATGGGACAGGCCGAGATCTACAAATTTGAAGAGGGCACCTACTCCGCCGCCATCAATGGTCAGGCGTGGGATCGCAACTTCACCAACATCTTCGGACTGGCCTTCTCGCCCGACGGCAAACGCCTTGCCGGCGAGACCCGCCTGTCCCTGTATGACTACACCATCACCGTCGACGGCAAGCCCTGGAACCAAGTGTACCAGAGCGTGTGGCGTCCTGCGTTCAATCCGTCCACCGGCTCCGTTGTCGCCCCCGTGCGACAGGGCGGCAAGTGGACCATCGCGCAGGACGGCAACGTGGTGTGGCCGTTCTTTATCCAGTGTTGGCACGCGCAGTACAGCGCGGACGGCAGCGCTCTGGCCGCCGTCGTGTCGCCCAAGTTCGGCCAGTGGACTGTGGCCGTAAACGGCACCGCCTGGAACACCACCTTCGGCGAAATGGTCACGGACCTCACCATCTCCCCGGACGGCAAGACCATTGCCGCGCTGGGCAAGGAGAATGGCAAGTGGACCGTCATGGTCAACGGCGCAGCATGGTCTGGCCGCTACGACATGGCTTGGGCCCCCACCATCAGCCCCGACGGAAAGCACGTTGGCGCGCTGGTTGAGAAGGGCGGCAAGTACACCGTTGTTGTGGACGGCAAGGAATACGGCCACGCCTGCGAATCCTGCTGGACACCGACGTTCAGCCCGGATTCCAAAAGCGTGATGGTCCGGTGTGTCGAAGGCGGCAAGTACTACCGCCGCGTGATGCCTGTTTCCGAAATCACCGGATAGGAGGGAGAGATGCAAAGCGTATACAACTTCGTAAGCGGACCTCTTGTCTGGGTGACTTTTGCCGTGTTCATCATTGGCAGCATTTGGCGTCTTGCCTCGCTGCTGAGCCTTGCCAAGCAGAAAGACAACTACGTCTTTGAGTACTGGAGCTGGAGCCATGCGCTCAAGTCCATACTCCATTGGCTCATCCCCTTTGGCAGCACGAACTCCCGTCTGCAGCCGGTGATGACCATTGTGACGTTCCTCTTCCACGTGGGACTTATCCTCGTGCCCATCTTTACGCTGGGTCACGTTGTCCTTCTTGAAGAGAGCTCTCTGGGCTGGAGCTGGCCCACGCTGCCCGATCAGGTGGCCGACATCGCTGCCTTCGTGGTCGTGGCCGGCTGTCTGTACTTTGGCTGGCGCAGAATTGCTCTGCCTCACGTCAAGTATGTCACCAGCGCCTCCGACTTTGCCATCCTGGCTGTTGTCGCGGCCCCGTTTTTGACCGGCATCCTTGCCTACCATCACATTGGTGATCCGCTGCTGCTGACCACCCTGCACGTGCTGGCTGGCGAACTGATGCTGGTGTGCATTCCGTTTACGCGGCTTGCGCACATGCTCTACTTCGTCTTTACCCGTGGCTACACCGCGTCCGAATTCGGCGCTGTCCGTCACGTGAAGGACTGGTAGGCAAGGGACGCGACAATATTTCTTGAAGGAGAAAGGAATATGGCTGAAAACACCGAACGTGTGGAAAACGCCGAAGCCTCGATGACATACGTTGAGAAGGTTCGTGCCAAGGCTGTTACCGATAAGGCCGACGGCAAGTACGACTTTGACAGCATTGAGGACTACGCCCTCGAAGAGGGCATGAAGAATCTGACGCCCGAAAAGATTGAATCGACCATTAATCAGGTGCTGCAGGGCGAGTGCGGCGCGCGCCTCAAAGCGTACGTAGAAACCTGCGTGCACTGTGGCCTGTGCTCCGAGGCTTGCCACCACTACCTCTCCAACGACAAGGACCCCAAGTACTCCCCCGTTGGCAAGGTAAAGCGCACCATCTGGCAGATGCTGAAGAAAAAGGGCCGCCTGACCCCGGAAGAGGTTCGCGAGTGTTCCGTTATCTCATCCACGGAATGCAACCTCTGCCGACGCTGTCAGCAGTACTGCCCCTTTGGCATTGATATCGCCTACATGCTGCAGACCGTGCGCCGCATCTGCTCGAAGCTGCGCATGACTCCGCAGTACATTCAGGATACCGCCAACAGCCACTCCGCCACCATGAACCAGATGTGGGTCAAGGAAGACGAGTGGGTGGACACCTTGCAGTGGCAGGAAGACGAAGCCCGGGACGAGTTCCCGAAGCTGCGTATCCCCGTTGCCAAGGAAGGCGCGGACTTCATGTACTCCGTCATCGCGCCGGAGCCGAAGTTCCGTACCCACCTCATCTATCAGGCTGCGGCCATCTTTGAGGTGGCGGGTCTTGACTGGACCATGCCCGAGGAGCCCGGCTGGGATAACTCCGACATGGCCATGTTCACCGGCGACTTCGAGACCATGGGCCGCATCAAAAAGGCCCACTACGAAGCCGCTCAGCGCCTGCGAGTGAAAAAGATCGTCATGGGCGAGTGCGGACACGCCTTCCGAAGCGTCTACGACGTGGGTAACCGCTGGCTTGGGTGGAAGATGCCTCCCATACCGATGGTGCACTCCATTGAGTTCTTCTTCCAGCTTATCCAGGAAGGCAAGCTCAAGTGCCGCGAGAAGTTCCCCGAAAAGGTGACCTTCCACGACCCGTGCAACACCGTGCGTGGTCGCGGCCTGCACGAGCTTGGCCGCCATGTCGCCAACGTCTTCACGCAGGGCGTTGTTGAGATGGAGCCGAACCGCGAACATAACCTCTGCTGCAATGCAGGTGGTGGCGTCATCAACTGCGGACCGCCGTGGAAGACCAAGCGCGTGCTGTCCAACAAGGCCAAGGCCGAGCAGTTGGCACGCATGAAGGATCAGGGCATCAACACCATCGTCTCCCCGTGCCATAACTGCCACGGTGGACTTGATGACATTATCCATCACTACGGCTTGGAGATGGAGCTCAAGTTCTTGGGCGACATCATCTTCGAGTATATGGAAAGGCCCGAATCCGAATAGCGGAAAGCCACGACTTGTAATCAGCTGTGTGCCCGCCGCCGTGCGGGCCGCGCAGCAGAGGGGATACGACCATGAAAATGAAGAGACTGGGCATCTTCGCGGCCGTGGCTGCCTTGGCGACGTTCCTGTTCATCGCCACGGCCTATTCGCAGGACGACATCGTCGAACTGAGCGACCCGGCCTTTATGACGGACCAGCGTCCGCCGGCGACCTTTAAGCACGATGAACATAACGACAAGGCGGAACTCTACGACTGCGCCTCCTGCCACCACTACTATGAGGATGGCAAGCTGGTCGAAGATATGGACTCCGTTGGCATTCCCTGCGCGGACTGCCACACTCTGGAGTCTCAGGGTTCCACCCCCGGACTGCGCCTCGCCTACCACAAGCAGTGCAAGAGCTGCCACGTGGAATCAGGCAAGGGTCCGGTGACCTGCGGTGGCTGTCACGAAGTGAAGTAAGCACCCGCCATAGCGCCTTGAAGGCCGCCTCTTCGCAAGAAGGGGCGGCCTTTTCTATGGATATTGGGTTTTGAGGGCAGGGCTGGGGGCAGTGCGGGGCGAGGGGGGGCAACCCGGAAGATGGGTAACACTTGTACAACCCGGAAGATGGGTGACACTTCTGTCCGGGAACATAGGTAAGAGGTTATAGCGGCACGAGGGCGCGCGGCATGGCAGGAGTGCGGGGAGGGGCGCTCTACGCTTTTTCAGGGGCTTTGTCCGCCGCCGCCTAGTCTGGCCCCTATGCCTTCGCTTCTCCTTTCTGCGCGTTCCATGAGGCATCCAAAGGGCTATGCCGCTCGTGGCGGCCGCGAAGTGGACTGGGCGGCGCTGGCAGGTGGGCGGGAAGGCCGGGTGCGCATCCGCGGCGCAGTGCGTATCTCAGGTTGGAGCCACCCCACCATCAGCAGAGTCCTTTCAGGCCGCCAGCTTTCGCCACTTTGGGCGCTCCACGTGCCCTTACACGGGCCGCGTATTTTGGGCTTGACGGGGTGGCGGGAGTTCTTTAAGTTCCCGCCTCAAGGCACCGGGGTTTCTTTGGAAATCAGAGCGTGCAACGGTTTCTGGCACTGCCACAAAGAAAATGACACTTTCTTAAAAAAACCGTTGACAAGCGCAGGGTGTCTGGCTATTTAGCTGTTCCCGGTTGCGGGGAAAGGCGGGGCGGTTAGCTCAGCTGGGAGAGCATCGGCCTTACAAGCCGAGGGTCACAGGTTCGAGCCCTGTACCGCCCACCACCACAGCCACAATGCGGAGCCGTAGTTAAGTCGGTTATAACGCTGGCCTGTCACGCCAGAGGCCGCGAGTTCGAGTCTCGTCGGCTCCGCCATTTGAAAGTACAGGCCCGGTTCGTCCGGGCCTTTCTCAAGCCCCAAAGTGTGTTCGGGTTTTGCGGCGGGGCGCCGCATCATGGTGAGGGTTCCCAGGGGAAGCCCGTGTCCGGAGGGACATAGCCAGATAGAGGCAAGAGCCTGACCCGGCAGATCATTTATATAGCGGAGCCGTAGTTAAGTCGGTTATAACGCTGGCCTGTCACGCCAGAGGCCGCGAGTTCGAGTCTCGTCGGCTCCGCCATGCTTACTTTGCCCCGAAAGCGGGCCTTATATAGATTATGGCCGGGGAATTTCCCCGGCCACATTACACCGAAATCTGTCTGCTACTGCTGGCAGTTTCCATATAGCGGAGCCGTAGTTAAGTCGGTTATAACGCTGGCCTGTCACGCCAGAGGCCGCGAGTTCGAGTCTCGTCGGCTCCGCCACAGAAATCAAAGGGTTACACATCACTGTGTAACCCTTTTTTCGTGGGCTTCTCTCTGCGCGGCGCCGTCTGTGTGTGCGGGGGCGCGCTCCGGCGTTTCGCTCTGCGCGCTCACGGCCTGTTTACGCCGCCACCATCCTTACCAACCAGCAGGGCGTGCGCCTATTCTTCACCCCACGCCTTGGCGCTCCGGTCCACCTTTTTGCGTACGCTTTTCCACGCGGTATCGCGCGTGAACATGGATTCGGGCAGGGCGGCAAGCATCTTCTCGTACAAACTCAGCGGCATGGTGAATGTGAGCTCGTCGGTTTTCATGAACTTTCTGGCCGAAGGGTCAAAGCCGCCAAGAACGGCCTTTTCCTCGCCCCGCTCCTTGTAGTAGAGCGGCCAGCCAATCATGTTGGTGCAGCCCGCGCCAAACGGGGACACCACACACTGCATGTCGCCCGTGGCGAACGTGGCCTGTGTGAACAGCCCGGACACAACCTCCGGGCGCGCGAAAAAGATGACGAATTCCGGCTGCTCTTCCTCTGAAAAATGCGACAGCGGCTTGAAAATGCAATACTTCGCAGGCGCTTTGCGAGGGTTCACCTCCAGCATGAATTCGCGCATGGCATCGGGGTTTGGCATATACCGCTCGCCTTCCACAGGCGTGCCCTCAAAGCCCGTCGACACATACCGCTCAATGAACCGAAGGTGCGGCGTGAGCATGGAACAGTAGTACACGCCGCCGGGGCAGCCATAGTGCTCCGCTGAGATGAACGCGGCCGCCTGCTTCTTTCTCGCCAGCCACACGTTTCCCATCACGCAGGAGAACGATTTCATAACCTCCTGCATGTTCAGCTCGCCCTTGTCCTCCAGCTCCCGCGAGATAGGCACCCCCTTCTTGGGTCCGAACGCCTTTTCCGGCGTAACGTCCGCAAAGTGCACCCCGAACGGCTCTTCCGTAAGGCCAAGGTGCTTCATGAAGGTTGCAGTCTCATCCAGCACTGATTGCATCGGCATACTTGCCTCCGTATCTTTTGGTCGTTTTCGCAGCCGGTTGCGGCTGTGTTGCCTTTCTCTGACTCATTTCATACCATGCTCATGAATAAAATAAACATCTGGAAAGGAAAACTCTATCCCATGAATGAGCATAGTCTCCCAAGCTTTTTGAGCGATATCCCTTTGCTGGTCGAGGTGGCGAAGCAGAAGAGTTTCACCAAGGCGGCCAATTCCCTCGGGATAGGGTCCTCCACGTTGTCGCGCCGCATTCGGCTCCTCGAAGAGCGCATGGGCGTGCTGCTCTTCTACCGCGATACGCGAAATGTCGAACTCACGGATAACGGCGCGTATCTCCTTGATCGTTGCGGCTACATTCTCGATGAAGTGCACAAAGCCCACGACGCCGTCGTGATGAATATGCAAGAGCCGCAGGGTGTGGTTCGCGTGTGCATGTTTCTGGACCTGTACGACGGACTCCTGAAGCGCGTTCTTCTCGATTTCGCCGAAAGGTGGCCGGACATTCAGCTGGATGTCACCTTCAAGGATCAACCCGTGGACATGCGCACTGCGCCCTTTGATGTGGCCTTTGTCACCGGCACGTCCATTCATCCCGCCCTTATCACCAGAAAACTCCTCACCATTGAGCCGCATCTTTATGCCTCGCCAAGTCTCCTCAAGCGCTACCCCGCCCCCAAACAGCCCACCGACCTGCATCAGCTCCCCTGTATTGTGCTGCAGCGCTACGGTCGCCGCTGGCCCATGCACAACGGAAACCGTCAGATCATCGTGGATATCGACCCGCAGTACAGCTTTAGCTCCGTTGAGATGTGCCGAGATTTCCTCATGGCAGGGCGCGGCGTAGCCATGCTTCGCAAAGAACGCGCCGCACCCGACGAACACGCAGGACGCCTTGTGCGGCTGTTGCCAGACTGGAGCGGCGGCTTCATTCATGACGTCAACATGGTTACAGGCAGCCGACAAATCCCCAAACGAGTGCGCCTCTTCATGGACCACGTCGCAGCGCATGTGGCGCAGTGAGGGTGCCCTTGGATGGGCCGGGTCGTTACGCCGGGGTCAAGAGGATGCCTCCGGCGGTTTAAGGGGTGCGACCCCTTAAAAATCCCGAGGTTTTCGGGCTGGAAGCCAGCCCAAAAAAAGGGGTGGGTGGCTTTTTCCTCGCGTTGGGGGAGTTGCCCGCGTTGGCGTGGCGCCGTTGCGGGGGCCTGATAGAGGCCGCGTGTCTGGTACGCAGCACTGGCGTAAAAATGGGATCGTTAAGGGCCCGCGGCCCTTAACCCTGCGGAGCATATTCTTTGTGTCGGGCCGGGTCGTCACGCCGGGGTCAAGAGGGTGCCTCCGGCGGTTTAAGGGGTGCGACCCCTTAAAAATCCCGAGATTTTCGGGCTGGAAGCCAGCCCGAAAAAAGGGTTGGGTGGCTTTTTCTCGCGTTGGGGGAGTTGCCCGCGTTGGCGTGGCGCCGTTGTCGGGGTCTGATAGAGGCGCGTGTCTGGCACGCAGCACTGGCGTATAAATGGGATCGTTAAGGGCCCACGGCCCTTAACCCTGCGGAGCATATTCTTTGTGCCGGGCCGGGTCGTTACGCCGGGGTCAAGAGGGTGCCTCCGGCGGTTTAAGGGGTGCGACCCCTTAAAAATCTCGAGGTTTTCGGGCTGGAAGCCAGCCCGAAAAAAGGGGTGGGTGGCTTTTTCCTCGCGTTGGGGGAGTTGGCCGTGTGGGGGTGGCGCCGTTGCCGGGGTCTGATAGAGGCCGCGTGTCTGGTACGCATCACTGGCGTATAAATGGGATCGTTAAGGGCCCACGGCCCTTAACCAGCTCTGCTATCTTTATCTCTAAGCCCCTTCGCCCTTTCCAGGCCGAACGGACTAAGAGCTAAAGCCGCCGGAGGCATCTTCCTCTCCCACAATCGCTTCGCTTTTTCATCCCTCTGACGATTCCCCCACCTGAATATCTGCAACCAGCGGCAAGTGATCGGAGGCGTGCTTGGCTTCTGGGGTGTTGTGGCGGGCGAGATGGCGCAGCCGCCCCGCAGGGGTGACGTGGATGCGGTCGAGGGCGAAGAGGGGGCAGCGTGCAGGGAAGGTGCGGGGGGCTGGGGCGTGCCCGAATGCGAGGCGCAGGCGCCGCCGAAGGGGGCTGAGGGGAAACCAGTCGTTGAGGTCGCCCAGCAGGATGCTGACCTCTGGCGCGCCGCGCTGAAACAGTGTGTGCAGCTTGGCGAATTGAACGCGACGCTCTCTGGCGCTGAGGCCGAAATGCGTTGCGAAGATGCGCACGGTGCTGGCGAAGGTAAACGTGGCTTCAATGGCGCCGCGCGGTTCGCGCCTGTGGATGGCGAGGGAGTGATGCCGGACGATTTGCGGTTTTTTGCGGCTGAGAAGGGCGTTGCCGTAGCGCGTGTCGGGGCGGAGCATGGTCTGGCCGAAAATGGCGTGATAGCCAAGCTCCTGCGCGAGGTCCGTCAGGGAGCAGGGGACGCCTGCCGCATTTGGGGAGACGACCTCTTGCAGGGCGATAATGTCGGCGTTGAGGGCCGCGATGACGCGGAGAATGCGTTGCGGGTCGGCCGTGTTGTCTGCGCCTTCCCAGCTGTGAATGTTGTAGGTGGCAACGCGCAGATGCTGGGCACTGGGGCTGGTCACGATTGATCCCCGCTTGGTTCGGCGTCGAGGTCGGCTTTGACGCGCCTGAGGCGGCGGCGCAGAAGCATGCCAAGGCCGATGACGAGGGCAATGATGGCGCCCAGCACGCCAAAGGTCATGGGGCCGGGGTTGCGGATTGCGTTCATGAGTTGGCCGCCGAAGAGCGTCATGCCGATGATGCCGGGAATCATGCCAAGGATGGTGCCGGTAAGGAAGACGCGCCGCTTGATGTGCGATGCTCCGGCAACAAGGTTGATGATGGAGAAGGGTGCCACGGGCAAAATGCGCACGACGACGATGGACGCAAGACCATGCTTGCCCAGCTGCTGGCTGAGGGCGTTGATGCGCGAGCCTGCAAGCTGGCGCACGGAGTCGTGCCCGAGGTATTCGCCAATGGAATAGACCGTGAAGGCGGACAGCAGACACCCGGCGGTGGAGATGGCAAAGGACTCCGCAGGTGAAAAGATGCTGGCGGTGAGGACGATGAGCAGCGTCACCGGGAACATGACGAGACCACCGAAGACAAAGGCCAGCGGCGCAAGCAGCGGCGCGAGGGGCAGCTCGCGAATGTGCGCCGCCCAGTGCAGAAGTGCGTCCGGCGTTACGTAGCGCGAGAGCGGAGTGTACCGCCACAGAACGGCGAGGAGCACGAAGGCGGCGAGCATGGCGCTGAAGGCGAGTATCCGGACGAAGCTCTTTTGCGAATTGTCCGGCCCGGAATATTCGTCAAGGATGGAGTCGTACAGCGCGGGGTGCGGGGAGTCCAGCGGGCGTGCAAGCTCTGGGTCCACGGGCAGCGGCGCGGAATACCGGCTCTCCGGCTCGGGAAGCAGGCGGCCCTTGCGCGATTGGAGGGCTTTGACGGCCTCAAGCATGCCGGAGCGTTCTTCCTCGCTGGCGTATTCGTCATCGTTCACGCCAAGATGGTGCGCGATGAGATGGCGGCGCAGGTCCCGAAGCGAGGCGTCGTTCCCGCTGGATTGCCGCAGCGCAAGGTTGCATTCGGAGTCCAGCCCCATGGAGCGGTCGTTGAGGTTGGCGGAACCGACAGTGACGAAGGCGTCGTCAATCAGCAGCAGCTTGGCGTGGACCTTGACGGAGGTTTGGAAATTTTTGTCCGCATACGGGCAGTAGACGGCGAGGCGGCCGTGTGTGTCCTGCTCGTACAGCGCATCGAAAACGTCGGATTGCAGCGGCTCCATGACCAGCTGCTCCAGAAGTCCCGTGGGCATCTCGTTAATGACGATGAGGATGTCCGGGCCGTTTGCCTCGGCAAGGCGCTTGGCGATGGCGTCGCGGATGCTGGCGGAGGTGAAGTATTGATTCTCAATGTAGATGAGATGTTGGGCCTTGGCGATATTGTCCAGATAGAGCGCTTCAATTTCGCGCCGCGCCCGGCGGCCTTTGTAGGGCGGCAGCGTCAGCGCCATGGCGAGCACATGGTCCCGGAGCGCCGGGGAGATGCTTTCCGGCCACGGGTCGCCAGCGGGTGGCGGCGGCGGGGAAAGGGCTTCCTCTGTGGCCCACAGCCAGCGCTTTCGGGCCATATTGCCTAGCAGTGTCGCCATTTCGGCGTCAACAACCATCTGAATGTCGTGGTAGGGACCGTATTCGTCGCCACCCGGCGTGGTGCGGCGTGGGTCCTGCGGCTGGTGCTCCGGTGTATCCCACCGCGCTCCTGTCACGTCCATGCCGCCCACATAAGCCACAGCGTCGTCAATCACGATGACCTTTTGATGGTGCGACGAACCGACCGGGAGTTCGTCGTCGAGGTGAAAGTGGATGTTTTTGTGCGTTTTGCGGGGGAAGTTGACTTCCTGCAGCGGCTCGCGGTCAAAGCTGTAGGGGAGGGGGAAGTCCCATATCAGCACGTGGATGTGTAGGGCCGGGCGCTCTGTAACGACATGGTTGAGGAGTTCGTGCAGGCGCATATCGTCGTCACCACGCAGGCGGATGCGGCTGTCTATGTCCCAGCCGAGAATGATGACGGAGCGCTCCGCCTTGAGGATGGATTCCGCAACGGCCTGATAATAGTCCTGCGCGTCAATGAGAAACGCCGTGCGGTTGCTGCGCGCTGTTGCGGCGTCGGAGGTGGCTGTATCTGGAAGGTCGTGAATCTGCATATGTTCCGTCTTGGGCTGAGGTGGCTTGAGGAAGTAGGCGCTGGGCGGGGCGTGATGCCGGTCAGTCCTTGTGCGGCGAGACCTCTACATCTTGCTCCTGCTCCTTTTGCTGCTCCTGTTTTTGTTCGGCAACGGCCTCTACGTGGGCGATTTCGCCGCCAGTGCCGCTGCGTCTGTCATCCAGACTGCGGATGGCTCCGGCGCGGCCATAGACGACAAGCGTATCCGCGGCGCGCAGGGTGGTGGCGCCCTTCGGCGTTCCTAGGAATGTACCGTCCGCACGCGTGATGGCAAGCACCACGACGCCTTCGTCCTGCAAGCGGAGTTCGGCAAGGGTGCGGTCCGCCATCCAGTCCTGTTTCTGTACAAAGACCTCGCCAATGGAGTAGTCGCCCGTCAGGTGCAGCAGCGCGGCATAGTCGCGGACGTTAAGCGCCGTATAGCGCTTCATTGCCCGGAAAACGATGCGCGACAGGAGCCTGTCGAACCGTTGGCTAGTGGTCAGTGCCAGCAGTGCGGCCAGGCCAACAATCAGCAGTCCCGCCCGTAGCCACAGCGACCCCGTGTTTTGCACATTGATGAAGCCGACAAGCAGCGTAACAATGGCCGTCGCCACACCCGCATTGCCCAGCAGCATAAGCAGGAGCAAAATGCGCCGCCGCACAGGGTGATTGACCACCTTTTCGGACTCCGACGTGGTGAATCCAACGCCAGTAAATGCCGACCGCGCTTGAAATTTCGCGGCCTGACGCGATAGGCCCGTGTGAGTGAGCGCAAGGCTCGCCATGCGCGTGAGGATCATCGATACGATGAGAATAAGCAGTAATGTGGCAATCGCTATCATGGTGTTCCGTCTGTATTGTGCCGTGTTATAAAGTGTTTCCAACCTTTTGAGAGTTCCTAAGACCATAGGCGAATTGCAGTGCCGTATCAAGGTTGGCCGTCTTTCACTGCGCACGTCGCAGTGTTTTGATGCCCTCTGCAGCCTTTCATCGTTTGCTCCAAAACAATGAATTTCCTGCGCCGCATGGGTGCTTGTCCTGCACCTGCGTTGGCGTCATGGTCCGCATTGTATCATCGCCTCACCATGCGAAATTACACCGCATTGTGCCGCGCCAGAATGCGAGAAAATCGGGCGAAATTCGCTGTTTTGCGTTGACATACCGGGCAAAATTCGCCATTGTCTCCTCAGACGACGCGAGGCGTTGTCTCAAATGCGGAGCCGTAGTTAAGTCGGTTATAACGCTGGCCTGTCACGCCAGAGGCCGCGAGTTCGAGTCTCGTCGGCTCCGCCACGCAAATCAAAGGCTGCACCACCAAGGTGCAGCCTTTTTTTGTGTCTTGTGCGTAAAAGGGGGGAGGGCTACTCTAAAAATTCTGTGTACACAACTCTGAAGCAGGGGGAGCTCATTTCATATGTCCAAGACAGACAATATCAAAGAGCTAGTGCTGGAACTCGCCAATAGCCTTAATTCGTTTGATAAGTTCAGGGATTATTACCTGGATAAGCTCCTTCCGGATTTCGTTGAAAACCCTTCGTCTGGGACGCACTACGAGTCTGTACTGCTGGGGAAAATACGTGCGGAGTTGACGGAGGAAGAATGGGTAACATTGCCAAGGATGGTGGCAGATCTCAAAGCTGGGCGGTGGGAGCCAACTCAGAAAGAACAAAGGCTTGAGACCGAAAGGGTAGAGCGTGAAACACGAAAAGCAAAAGAAGCTGCTCGGATAAAGGCTGAAGAAGAGAAGCGGAAGAGGGCTGAAGCCAAACTGAAGCTAGAGAGGGAAAAACTTCGAAAACAAGTGCTCGATGAATTCATTACCTTGGTTGAAAGTGACTTTTTAAATGCAAAAAAGATCATCGAAGCCAAATATCCAGACGTGCTTTCTGCTAAGGATATGGAAAGCAAGCTGGTATTTTTCATTCAAAACTGGGTTAAACAACTGGGGAGACAGTTGCCGGACCCAGAGCAAGCTCTAGCCATAGCTTCTATAGATGGAGATATACAGGTCGTCGCCCGTGCAGGGAGCGGCAAAACCACCA
The DNA here is from genome assembly GCF_054657395.1 of Desulfobaculum senezii. Lineage (NCBI taxonomy): Bacteria > Pseudomonadati > Thermodesulfobacteriota > Desulfovibrionia > Desulfovibrionales > Desulfovibrionaceae > Desulfobaculum > Desulfobaculum senezii. The sequence continues at coordinate 53,463 of NZ_BAAHYU010000005.1, forward strand.
CCATTGTCAACAGGGCGCTTTTCTTGCAAAAACACTGCAACATATCTCCTGATGAAATTCTTCTCGTTGCCTTCAACAAGAAAGCCGCAGAGCAAATCGAACAGAAATTAAGGCCATACGTTGGCGCTGATGTCCCCCATGTGATGACCTTCCATTCCCTAGCGTACTCACTTGTACATCCCGAGGAAAACCTTCTCTATGATGATAAGAGTTTAAATAACGAAGGGTTGAGCAGGGCTTTTCTTCAAGTAATTGATGATTTTCTGAAAGATGATGAGTTCCATTCCAAAGTCAAGAGTGTGATGCTTACAGGTTTCCGAAGGGACTGGGAGCAAATTGAACAAGGTGGATACCATTTAAGTGAGGAAGAATTTCTCCTGTACCGTAGGTCACTCCGCAACCAGACATTGAATGGTGAAGACGTAAAATCGCATGGAGAAAAAGTAATCGCCAACTTTCTCTTCGAACACGACGTACCCTACAAGTACGAGCGGAATTTCTGGTGGGGGGGAGAAAACTACAGGCCTGATTTCACAATTTTCAAAACACACGAATCGGGTGTCGTCATCGAGTACTTCGGAATGGTTGGCGAGCCTGAGTATGACAGAGTCAGCGCAAAAAAGAGAGCTTTTTGGAAAGGGAACACTTCTTGGAATTTGCTGGAAGTGTACCCTCGAAATATTAAGAATAAATCTTCGGCAGAGTTTGATCAGTGGATGGCTCTCCGACTCGAGAGGCGTGGGGTTAGATGCTTGAGGCTGCCCGAAGATGAAATCTGGAAGAGGGTAAAAAAGCGTAGTGTAGATCGATTTACTAAAGCGATGAGAAGCTTTGTGGGGCGTTGTCGGCAACAATTTTTAAATTCTGAAGACATCACTGCCATGGAACAAGAATACTCTTTTTTGTACCCTGGAGAACGTCAGTTCGTGTCATTGGCAGGAGAAATATACTCTGCATACCTCGACAGGTTGAAGCTGACTGGACAAGAAGATTTTGATGGGTTGATCCAGAAAGCCGTGGCGGAAGTCTCCAACGGAAAAACTCGTTTTATCCGGAAGGGGCGTTCCGGAAATTTAAAGAACCTCCGGTTTGTCTTTGTTGATGAATATCAAGATTTTTCTGAACTATTTAACCGTTTGCTACAGTCTTTGCGAATTCAGAATCCATCCGCAAACTTCTTCTGTGTTGGGGATGACTGGCAAGCCATTAATGCTTTTGCAGGGTCGGATTTACGATTTTTTGCACAATTTGAGAATTATTTCTGCAAGGGAGCCGAGATTAACATATCGACCAACTATCGTTCACGTAAATCGGTTGTATCAACAGGTAACCATCTTATGAAGGGGCGAGGACTTCCTGCAAGAGCATCAACAGAACGTGCTGGAGCTGTTAGAGTTTGTAATATGAATAGGTTTTCTCCAACGGAATTTGAGAAAGAAAAGCATTTATATGACGCGATCACCCCTGCGGTGCTTCGCATACTCTACAAAGAACTTGGCGCAGGCAACGATGTGGCAATAATAAGCAGAACTAACACAGTCCCGTGGAGCACGTATTCAAAAAACTGGAAATCCTGTCCTGGCCGCCTAGACTTGTTCGCCACGCATCTGAGGGGCTTCTTAGTCGGCGAGGACAAAAAAAGAGTGTCTTGTCATACCGCTCACTCCTTCAAGGGTGGAGAAAGTGATGTCGTGATCATCCTTGATGCAAAAGACAGGCGTTACCCACTTATCCATCCGGACTGGGTCTACAACAGAATACTTGGCGACAATGAAAAGAAGCTGCTGGATGAAGAGAGACGGTTGTTTTATGTCGCTCTGACTCGAGCCAGAAAAAGCCTGTACATAATTACTGACACAAGCGATATGTCACCTTTCTTAAATGAATTTTCGGGCTTCAACGAGATGCGGTTGCTTAATTGGGAGGCGCTGCCGAAGTCCACCCAGGCAGACGAGGCCCTCCGTCTTGTACGAATAACAAATGCGGATCAAAAGAACATCCAGGCAACAAAGGTTATCAAAGAACAGCTTCAGGCAAGTGGATATCAGTTGGGCATGAAAGGCGACATTTCATACTGGTGGAGAGTGTACCCTAAGTCAGAGGGTCTCCTGGACGAGTTGAAAAATCAAGTGTGGGCTGGCGCTGCACAGGGGATTGTCGTGCAAATTTGGGATTCACGCGATAGGTTACACAACTCTTTCCTCGTCCAAGGTTCTGCCTGGATACAGCACCCGAACTAGATCGCTTCCCCGCATCCTAGGGAAATTCCTTGCCAGGACGTAATGCTCTTTTGAGTAGTCTCCCTAACTTAAAATGTACAATTGCAATATGGCAGTAGGGTATTTATTCTCTGGTCTGACGGCTATTATATTCTCCCCAGCCTTTGAGAAGAAGCTGACGCCCCCTGTCAATTTGACTGTTCCCCTCGACCTGCTCTTCTCCGTTGATCTCTTTAAGGGGTTCTAGGACGGTTCGAGAGCTCGCTTGTGTTTCGCCAGAAATCATCGAGATTGTTGGCCCTAAGAAAGGGGACTTTATAAAGACATTGCTTAAATTATTGGAAGGCTCCAGCAGAATTCGAACAACGTCAAATCATGAAGGAAGGGCCTTGTCTGAATTTCGACTTATGTATAATAGGATTATTATTTCTCTTTTCGCTCCACCCGTCCTGTCCCTTCTTCCAGCACACCGTACGTTAGTATCCTCCATGATAGTACATGACAAAAAAGACCGTACTTGCGCAAAAGTCTCCGTGTGCAATAGAGTGTCGCACATATGCCGCAGAGGTCTTTGCGATGCGCATTGGCATATGAAATGGTGTTCAAGACGGACTGTGAGGCGGCTTGTTGCGCAGGGTTCCTGTGTGGGCGGCGAGATGGTCCTGTGACATGCCGCGACATGCGGCGCTACTGCGAATAAAGGAGTCTTGGTATGTACGTTGTTGCTATTAATGGAAGCCCTCGCAAGGGTGGGAATACGGAAAATTTGCTTCGCACTGCGCTTGAGCCGCTGGAAAAGGCTGGCTGGGAGACGGAGTTTGTGCAGCTGGGTGGGAAGAAAATCCGCGGCTGTATGGCGTGTGGCAAGTGCTGGGAAAAGCAGGACGGCCACTGTGTGGTGGACAACGACGCGTTTAACGACGTGATGGACAAGATGGTGAAGGCGGACGCCATCATTATTGGCTCGCCGACGTATTTTTCTGATGTGAGCGCGGAGACTAAGGCGCTGCTGGACCGCTCCGGATTCGTGGCGCTGGCCAATGGCGGCCTGTTTGCGGGCAAGATTGGCGCGGCTGTGGTGGCTGTGCGCCGGGGCGGCGGCATCCATGTGTTTGATACCATTAACCATATGTACCAGATGTCGCGCATGATTGTGCCCGGCTCCACGTATTGGAATCTTGGCTACGGCCTGGAAAAGGGCGAAGTGCAGGGTGACGCCGAAGCGCTTGCAAACATGCGGAATCTGGGCGAGACCATAGGCTGGCTCGGCAAGGCGATGACTCCGAATATGGACAGCTTCCCTGCCGCTCCCTAGAACGTGCTTTGTAACGCGCCGTACGAACCTTACGGCTGGGAGAAGGAATGGATACAGATATGGTTGTTGTCAGCGCACGGTTCCGCGCGCTGCCGGGAAAGGAAGAGGCGCTGAAAAGCATGGTGCAGCAACTGGTGCAGGATTGCGAGGGGCAAAATGGCCTCATCCTGTACAGCGTGCATCAGGACGTTGCCGACCCGGCGCTGTTTCAGTTCTATGAGCAATTTGCCTCGCAGGCGGCGCTGGATGAGCATGCAGTTTCAAAGCCGCTGAAGGATTTTGAACGCGACGCAGCGCAGTATATGACCGGCAAAGCGGACGTGCGCATTATGCGTATGTTGGCCCGGGTGACGGGCTAGCGCCAAGGGCTGAAAGACAGCCTGTACAAAAAACGCCCCGGCGGGTTCCTGCCGGGGCGTTTCGTTTTAGGCTTTTGCGGCGATGACGGTGAGCGGGTCCTCGTCGCTGGTGTCGGCAAAGAAGAATTCCTTATCAAAGGGGCCGACGTGGCCTTCTGCGGCCATGCGCTCAAAGAAGTTCAGGCGCGTGTAGCGGCGGGTGCGCTCCGGCGAGACCTTCAACTTCACGTAGTAGTCGAACTTGGGCATGGAGTGGCTGGATTCGGTGAGGTCGATGACCCTGTCCGCGAACTCGCACCAGCCGTGGGTCTGCCATGTGCCGTCCTTGAATATCCAGCCATGGACGACTTCGGTCTCGGGGTTTTCGCTCGCGGCCTCAAGGCAGGATTCGAAACTTGTGGGCTTGCGGTCGAACATGAATACCTCCGTTGGCGTGTTGTCGGCGCTGTGGCCTGTGACGGTGTGCACGGGCGGGTCTGGCCGCCGCGTGGGTTACTGGTCGGCCTTGGTGCCGATAAGGGCCGCGCCAAGGGCGTTGCCGACTTCAAAATGATCCGGGAAATGGATGGGCGCGCCAAGGCGCTGTGCCACTTCGGGCAGCAGCATCCGCGCGGCTGCGCCAATGCCGACGATGGGCACGTTGAGGGCGGCGCTAAAGCGTACAAGGGACATGGAGTCCTTGCGGGCGATGAATTCCGCCATGCTTCCGCCAACTTCCTTGCGCACCACATGGTCGAGCAGAGCGTTTTCAATCTTGCGCTGGGCTTTGGTTATGACAGCTTCGCAAAAGGCCTCAGCGTCCATGCCGTGGCGGCGCGCCAGCACCTCTGCCGCGGCCTTGGCCTGCGCGGTGTCGCCGATGCTCAGGCGGCCGAGTACGTGCAGGGCGTCCGTTGGCGTGAAGCCGATTTCCGCCACCTGCTGCGCGCGGACAAGGCGCTGAAGATGCGCGGAAAGCGAAATTTCGCTGAGGCCCGTGGCGCGCATGAGGGATGCGGCGGACATGGGGCCGGCGCCGCTGAGAACGGTCAAAATGGGATCAGCGGCGATGACGTCCGGCTCCGGCGCTTGGTCTATGGTAATGAGGCGCGAGGCGTCGCCGGAGTCCAGCCACGATTCTGGGGCCGGGACGTTTGTAGCCATGCAGATGGGCAAAACGCGGGCTGGACCAACGGCGATGGACCCCGCCGCAGTGGTGCGGACCTGCGAGTCTCCGCCGATGCCCACGGTGAACATTTCCACGGCTTCGACGTGCGTTTCCCACTGGCCGATGCGGCTGCCGCCCTTTTTGATGGTGGGCTGGCCTGCGCGGATGAGGGTGACGTCCGTGGTGGTGCCGCCAACGTCCACGATGAGGGCGTTGTCGCCGGGGGCGAAGGCCATGCCGTAATGGGCAGTGGCGGCGGGACCGCTGGCAAAGGTCTCGGCCGCGCGGCGTAGTGCGCTCTCCAGCGTCATGGGCGCGCCGTTGCCGCGCACAATGCTCACCGGACAGGTGAGGCCATGCTCTGCAAGGGCGGCGCTGACGCCGTCGATGAATTCCTGCATGACGGGCATAAGGCGGGCGTTGAGCACGGTTGTGGCGGCGCGCTCCTTCATTCCGGCCTTGCCGCTGACCTCGTGGGAGCAGAAGACGGGCTTGGGGTCCACCAGTTCGATGGCTTTAGCGGCCACCTGCTCATGCGTGGGATTGGCGTAGCTCATGGCCGCGCTGACGGCGTAGGCGTCCACATGGCCGCGCAGATTGCCAACGCCATCGACGATGGCTTCCACGTCGAGGGGGGCTTCCTCCTTGCCGACGATGGAGTGGCCTCCGGCGGCGTATTGCACGGAGACGACGGGCAGGTCGAAGGCCTTGGTCATGCCGATGACGAACAGCCCGACGCGCGCGCCTTTGTCTTCCACCACGGCGTTGGTGGCGAGGGTGGTGGACACGGCGACCACATCCACCAGCTGGGGCGGAGTGGCGCTCTCGCGCATGACGCGGGACAGGGCGGACGACAGGCCGATACTGAGATTTTTGTGTGTGGTCGGTGTCTTGGCGGAGGCGACAACGTCGCCGGACGCGCGGTCCAGAAGAATGGCGTCCGTGTAGGTGCCGCCGGTATCGATGCCTATTGCATAGCCGTGTGTCTGTGTCATGATGAATCCTTTGCCGTTTTTCGTGGTCTGTGACGGCCGTATGTGCAGTACGTGGTGATACTGCCAAGGCGCGCGGTTGGCAACCGTGCATCGTGAAAAATCGGCCAAGCGGGCGGATGGGGGCGGATTTTCACGCTATGCGGGGATTTGTGGCGTATAGGTCAGGCTCTTTTTTGTGGAAGGGAGAGAGTGTTTGGGGTAAGGGAAGTTTGTAAAATTTCCCAAAGTTTTGGTGAGCTATTGACGAGTGGCGCAAAATCTACTAATTGGCGCGCTCCATCATATCGGGCAGGCGGGGGCGGCGGTTTGGGCGCTATGAAATACTGGCGCAAACAGCCACCCCGTGCGGCTTTTCCCCGAAAAGTTCCGATGGGTAAGGAGGGTGCTGCGATATGGCAAAGAAACCCGTGCTTGAGCAGTGGAACGCAACGCGTTCTGCTGACCTCTATGGCGTCAATAACTGGGGCAGTGGCTACTTTGGTGTGGCCGACTCCGGCGACGCCGTCATCACCCCTTTTGCAGAACGCGGCCCGGCCGTCTCCATCCCCGAGGTCATCAAGGGCCTTAAGGAGCGGGGCATGGACCTGCCCGTGCTTCTGCGCATCGAAAATATTCTCGATTCCCAAATTTCCGTCCTGCACGACTGCTTCAACCACGCCATGCGCGACCTTGAATACCAAGGCGAATTCCGTGGCGTGTACCCCATCAAGGTGAACCAGCAGGAACAGGTTGTGGAGCGCATCACCGAATACGGCGAGCCGCATCACCACGGCCTTGAAGTGGGCAGCAAGCCCGAACTCATCGCCGCGCTGTCCTATCTTCACGACCGCGAGGCCTGCATCGTCTGCAATGGCTACAAGGACCGCGAATTCGTGGACCTTGCCCTTTACGCCAACAAGATGGGCTATAACTGCATCCTCGTCCTTGAAATGCCGAGTGAGCTGGCGCTTATTCTGGAGCGCTCGCGCGCTTTGGGCATCCGTCCGCGCATGGGCATCCGCATCAAGCTGGCGGCCCGCGCCGGTGGTCACTGGACGGAGTCCGGCGGCGATCTGTCCATCTTTGGCCTGTCCACGGCCGAGGTGGTGGACGTGGTGGACGAACTGCGGAAGCACGACATGCTGGACTGCATGCACCTGCTGCACTTCCACCTTGGCTCGCAGATTCCGAACATCCGCGACATCCGAAATGCCCTGCGCGAGGCCTGCCGGGTCTATGCCGGGCTGGTGGATGAAGGCGCGGCCATGGGCTATCTGGACCTTGGCGGCGGCCTTGCCGTGGACTACGACGGCTCGCACACCAACTTCCTGTCCAGCCGCAACTACACCCTTGGCGAATACTGCGCCGACGTGGTGGAAACCGTGATGAGCATTCTGGATGAGCGCGACATCGCGCATCCGCACATCATTACGGAGTCCGGCCGCGCTACGGTGGCGTACTACTCCGTGCTGTTGTTTGAGATTTTGGACGCCAGCCGCCTTGAGGACCGGGCCATCCCCATTGACCTGCCCGAGGACTGCCCCGAGCCGACGGAAAACCTGCTTGAGGTCTACCAATCCATCTCGCTCAAGAACTTGCAGGAGTGCTACAACGACGCCATCTATTACCGCGATGAAATCCGCCAGATGTTCCGCATGGGCACGTGCTCCCTGCGCGAGCGCTCTGTGGCGGAATCCCTGTTCTGGGCCATCATCAAGGAAATTGCCGCGCGCGTGGACGAGGTGAAGCGCCCCACCAAGGAACTGGCGGGCATTCAGGATTCCCTCGCCAGCATTTACTACGCGAATATGAGCATTTTCCAGTCCTTGCCGGACTCGTGGGCCATTGACCATCTGTTCCCGGTCATGCCTGTGCACCGTATGGACGAACAGCCCACGGAAAAGGTGGTGCTGGCGGATATCACCTGCGACTGCGACGGCAAGCTGGACCGCTTTATCGACGAGCGCGGCGTCCGGCGCACGCTGGATGTGCACGACCTGCGTAAGGGCGAGCCCTATTATATGGGCGCGTTCCTCGTCGGCGCGTATCAGGAGACGCTGGGCGACCTGCATAACCTTTTCGGCGACACCAACGTCGCCTCCATCCATATCAATGAGGACGGTTCGTTCGACTTCGTGCGGGAGCTCGATGGAGATTCCGTGGCTGACGTGCTGTCCTACGTCGAGTATGATCCGAAGATGGTCCTGGAGCGCTTCCGCAACGTGGCGGAGCGTGGCATCCGGGAGGGGCGCATTACCCCTCAGGACAGGTACGCCATCATGAAGGCCTTTGAACAGGGCCTGAGAGGATCGACCTATCTGAACGGCTTGCGATAGCACAATCCCTTTTGACAAGGAGGGACACAAGGATGTCCAGAGTACTCATCGTCGGCGCTGGCGGTGTGGGTCAGGTTGTGGCTCACAAATGCGCGCAGCTTCCCGAAGTGTTTCAAGAAATATGTCTTGCCAGCCGCACCGTCTCCAAGTGTGACGCCATCGCTGCGCAGCTTCCCCGCCCCATCCGCACCGCACAGGTGGATGCGGACAACGTCCCCGAGATGGTGGCGCTGATCAATGACTTTCAGCCGGACCTCGTGTTGAACGTGGCCCTGCCGTATCAGGACCTGAATATCATGGACGCCTGCCTTGAAACCGGCGTCCACTACCTCGACACGGCCAACTACGAGCCGCTGGACGAGGCGAAGTTTGAATACAAGTGGCAGTGGGCCTATCAGGACCGCTTCCGCGAAAAGGGCCTGATGGCGCTGCTTGGCAGCGGCTTCGACCCCGGCGTGACCAACGTCTTTTGCGCCCACGCCCAGAAGCACCACTTCGATGAAATCCACCAGCTGGACATCATCGACTGCAACGCGGGCGACCACGGCAAGCACTTTGCCACCAACTTCAATCCGGAAATCAACATCCGCGAAGTAACCGCGCGTGGCCGCTACTGGGAACGCGGCGAATGGGTGGAGACCGACCCGCTGTCGTGGTCCATGTCCTACGACTTCCCCGAGGGCATTGGTCCCAAGAAGTGCTACCTCATGTATCATGAGGAGTTGGAGTCGCTGGTGCAGAACCTGCGCGGCATCCGTCGTGCCCGCTTCTGGATGACCTTCTCCGACAACTACCTGAAGCATCTGGAAGTGCTGGAGAACATCGGCATGACCCGCATCGACGCCGTGGAGCACAACGGCTGCGAAATCGTGCCGTTGCAGTTCCTTAAGACGCTGCTGCCGGACCCGGCCTCCCTCGGCCCGGACACCAAGGGCCGCACCTGCATCGGCTGCCTGATGCGCGGCGTGAAGGACGGCAAGGAAAAGCAGGTCTACGTGTACAATATCTGCGACCATCAGGACGCCTACCGCGAGGTGAGGTCGCAGGCTGTGTCGTACACCACGGGCGTGCCCGCCATGATTGGCGCGGCCATGATGCTGACCGGCAAGTGGAAGGGCGAGGGCGTCTTCAATATGGAAGAGTTCGACCCCGACCCGTTCATGGATATGCTGAATACACACGGCCTGCCATGGAAAGAGATCATCTCCTAGCCGCGTTGGAGCGCGTCCCCGCCACGCCATGCTTTGTGGTGGACGAGGCGCTCCTGCGCCGCAACCTGTCGGTGCTGGACACGGTCCAGCGCCGGACAGGGGCCAAGATTCTGCTGGCCCTCAAGGGTTTTGCCATGTTCAGCGCGTTTGCGCTGTTGCGGGACGCGCTGCATGGCGTTTGCGCCAGTTCCCCGCACGAGGCACGCCTTGGCCGCGAGGAATTCGGGCGCGAGGTGCACGCCTTTGCCGCCGCCTATTCCGAAGCGGACATGCGCGAGCTGGTCACCCTGAGCGATCATATTTCCTTCAACTCCTTTGCCCAGTACCGGCGCTTCAAGCCGTTGGTGGACGCCGCGCCCGCGCGCATTGAGTGCGCCATCCGCGTGAATCCGGAGCACTCCGAGGGCGCTGTGCCCATCTACGACCCGTGCTCCCCCGGCTCGCGCCTTGGCGTGCGGCTGCGTGATTTTGAGCCGGACGCCCTTGACGGCATTTCCGGTCTGCATTTCCACACGCTGTGTGAGCAGAATGCGGATTCGCTGGAGCGTACCCTTGCGGCGTTTGAGGCCTCATTCGGCCCGCATCTGCGCGGCATGAAGTGGCTGAACATGGGCGGCGGGCACCACATCACGCGCGAGGACTACGACGTGGACCTGCTGTGCCGCCTCATCGACGGCGTGCGCGAGCGCTACGGCGTTGGCGTCTATCTTGAACCCGGCGAAGCCGTGGCGCTGGATACCGGATTCCTCGTCGCTACGGTGCTGGACGTCATTAATGCGGATATGCCTATCGCCATCCTCGATGCCTCCGCCGCCGCGCATATGCCCGATGTGCTGGAGATGCCGTACCGTCCGGACGTCATCGGCTCCGGCCAACCCGCGGAGAAGGCGTGGACGTGCCGCCTTGCCGGGCATTCCTGCCTTGCGGGCGACGTGATAGGTGAGTACTCCTTCGACCGCCCGCTGCACCCCGGTGACAGGCTCATATTTACGGATATGGCCCACTACAGCATGGTGAAGACCAACACCTTCAACGGCCTCAAGCTGCCCTCCATCGCCCTGCGGCGTGCGGACGGGACGCTGGAGGTCGTGCGCGAGTTCGGGTACGAGGACTACAAGACCCGCCTGTCCTGACCGATTTACGTTCAGGCGCGGGTATGGGCGGCGCTTTTTCTTTTTCGCCGCCCCAAACGCCAACGACCATATCGACCAGCGAAACAAGGAGCAGAGCCGTTGAGCGGACTTTATCCTGATTTTATGGCCACAGACCTGGAACCCACCGCTCCGGGCGAGAGCCTGTTCCATATCATCCCCGTTCCCTACGAAAAGACCGTCTCCTACGGCGGCGGGACCGTTGACGGGCCGCAGGCCATTCTTGAGGCCTCGGACCAGCTAGAAATGTGGGACGGCTCTTCCGTGCCCGCCCGCCGCGGCATCGTCACCCACGACGCCGTCGAGTGTTCCGGCGCGGCAAAGACCGTTATGGACCGCATCGCCGACGCCGTGAAGACCGTGCGCGGCCACAACGGCATGCCCGTCGTCCTGGGCGGCGAGCACACCGTCACCCTCGGTGCGCTGCGCGCCCTTGCCGAGGAGCACGGCACCTTCGGCATTGTGCAGTTCGACGCCCACGCCGACCTGCGCGACAGCTACGAAGGCTCCCCCTACAGCCACGCCTGCGTTATGCGCCGCGCCGTGGCCGACCTCGGGCTGCCCCTCTTTCAGCTTGGCGTTCGCGCCCTGTGCGAAGAGGAAGTCGAGTACCGCCGCGAGCAGGGTATAGGCCACATTGACGGCTGGGAACTTGGCACCATGCCCTTCCCCCGCGCGCTTCTGCCAGAAGGGTTCCCCGATAAGATTTATGTCACCTTCGACGTGGACGGCCTCGATACCTCCATCATGCCCGCCACAGGCACCCCCGTGCCCGGCGGCATCATGTGGCATCAAGCCATGCAGCTGCTGCGTATGGCCATCCGCGGACGCCGCGTCCTCGGCTTCGACGTCGTCGAACTCGCCCCCATTCGCGACATGCACGCCTGCGACTTCACCGCCGCACAGCTCGTCTACAACATCATGGGCATCATCGACCGCGACGCTGTGCTGCCCTAGGGTGAGCGTTCATTGGAAGAAGAAAAGGCCGACGATGGATTCGTCGGCCTTTTTATTTTTGGGGAAGAAGAGGACGGGGAAGGGGAGTGCCTCCGGCGGGTTAAGGGCCGTGGGCCCTTAACGATCCCATTTATACGCCAGTAATGCGTACCAGACACGCGGCCTCTATCAGGCCCCCGCAACGGCGCCACACCCACACGGCCAACTCCCCCAACGCGAGGGAAAAGCCACCCACCCCTTTTTCGGGCTGGCTTCCAGCCCGAAAACCTCGGGATTTTTAAGGGGTCGCACCCCTTAAGCCGCCGGAGGCATGCTCTTGCCTCCGGCGTAACGCCCCGGCCCATCCACGCGCACTCCGTTAGGCGGTGCCGTTTTCGTAGCGGCGGGTGACTTCGTACCAGTCCACGAGTCTGTCGAGGATGGCTTGGACGTAGGCTTTTCTGCGGTTTTGGTAGTCGAGGTAGTAGGCGTGTTCCCACACGTCCACGACGAAGAGCGGCACGTGGCCCATGGTGATGGGCGTCTCGGCGTTTTGTGTGCCGATGATGTCGAGGCCGCTGCCAGTATCCACCAGCCAGACCCAGCCGCTGCCGAAGACGCTGGCGGCCTGTGTGACGAAGCGATCGCGGAAGCGTCCGAAGGAGCCGAAGGAGGCGTCTATGGCGGCGGAGAGGGTGTTGCCGGGGCGGCCGCCGCCGAGGGGGGCGAGGCCGCGCCAGTAGAAGGTGTGATTCCATGCCTGTGCGGCGTTGTTGAAGATGGCTTTTCGGTCTTCGCGCCCGGACGTGGCGGTGATGATTTGGATCAGCGACATGTCCTGATAGGGCGTTCCGCCGATGAAGCGGGCGGTCTTTTTGTAGTAGCCGAGGGTGTGCTTGCCGTAGTGGTAGGCCACGGTCTTGGCGGAGATGATGGGTTCAAGGGCGCTGACGGGGTAGGGGAGTTGGTGCGACATGCCGTGGTGCGCGGCCATGAAATGCATGGGCATGTGGCGGTAGCCTTTGTCCTTGACCATGTGGTGCCCCGCGTGGGCGAAGGCGGCGGGCAGCAGCCCTGCCCCGGTGAGGGCCGTGGCTGTTGCCGCCAGCTTGAAGAAACGGCGGCGGCTTATGCGGGGGGCACGATTGGAGCTCATAGGGCCTCCTTGGGCTTTGCGTGTGTGCTGAGCACGGATTCTTCAATCGTAGCCCATCATGATGATGACGCAACAAAAAAACCGGCCGGGCGTGACGTCGCCTGGCCGGTTTTGTGTTGCGTGAGGGGTTATTCCGTTGGCACGTGGTAGTTTTTGACGAAGGCCTTGACGCGGCGCTGGATGCGTATGGTGCGCCCGATGAGCTCGGCAAGGCCGAAGAGCGCAATGGAGAGGATGAGCGAGAAGAGCAGAAACCCGCACCCGCCGAGGATGAACAGCAGGTTGATTTCATCGTTTGGGCTGTCCGTTTGCCAGAGGAAAGTGATGCACCCGATGGTCCCGAGGAGCCATGACAGATGCGCCACCACGGTCAGAATGTGCTCCATGGGCAGGCGCGAGATGGGGTTGACCATCTTGTAGCCCACAAAGTCCTCGCTGCCGCACTTGGGGCACTCGCGGTAGCTTTTGCTGAAGGTCTCGCCGCAGACCTCGCACTGGAACATCTTTTTAACGATGGTACGTGTGGGCATGAGTGTGCTCCTGTGTTGGCGGTCATGCCGCTGCGGTATGCGGGGTGCCGGACTGCGTGCGCATGCGTTGCATCATCCACACCGCGCCCCAAATGATCAGCCCGGCGGGGTAAACCCAGTAGCGCTGGTCGTGCGGGATGCCGGTCAGTTGGGCGATGAGGTCCGGGCGCATCATGATGAGGGTGATGCTGAGCAGAATGGGAATTTCCCAGAGCTTGTTGCGCGTGATGAACCACCCCTGCGTTGCCGAGGCAAAGGCAAAGTTGCCCACGCAGGCCATGAGGAAGATAAGTCCACCTTGTAGCCAGCTGTCCACATTGTGGAGGATGAGGTCGTGGTTGAAGATGAACATAAAGGGCAGGATGGCTGTGCGTATGTCGTACAGGAAGCCCTGAATGCCAGTGGGGATGGGTGGCGACTCGGCAATGGCCGCCGCCGCGTAGGCGGCAAGCCCCACGGGCGGCGTGTCGTCGGCGAGAATGCCGAAGTAGAAGCAGAACAGATGCGCCGCCATAAGCGGAACGATGAAGTCCTGCGTTGCGCCAAGGGTGACGATGGCAGGCGCGGTGAGGGACGCCATGACGATGTAGGTCGCCGTGGTGGGCAGCCCCATGCCGATGAGCAGGCTGGCGGCGGCAGTGATGACGAGCATCAGGAAGATGTTGCCGCCGGAAAGCTGGTCGATGACCTGCGTGATGAGCCCGCCGAGGCCAAGGGCCACGACGCCGACGATGATGCCTGCCGCGGCGGTGGCCATGGCGACGCCCGCCATGTTGCGCGCGCCGTCGGCCATGGCGAGTACGATGTCGCGTATGCCTTGTCCAAAGGCGGGGCGCATGGGCTTGCCGCTCATGCGGGCGCGGATGGGACGCTGCACCAGCATGATGACCGTCAGCACGATGATGGCGCGGAACGCGGCAAGCTCGGGAGAGTGCCGCAGGATAATCAGTTCATACAGCAGCATGGCGAGTGGGAGCAGAAAATGCAGCCCGGCGAGAAGGGTGGGAATAAAGCGCGGAAGCTCGGCGCGCGGGATGCCCTGCAGCCCCAGCTTGCTGGCCTCGATGTGCGAAATGTAGATGAGCGCCGCGTAGGAGACAAAGGCCGGAACCGCCGCCGCCTTGACGACCTCAATGTACGGCACGTTGACGTATTCCGCGATGATGAAGGCCGCCGCACCCATAATGGGCGGGGCCAGCTGACCGTCGGTTGAGGCGGCTACCTCAATGGCGCCGGCCTTGGTGCCGGGGTAGCCGACCTTCTTCATCATGGGGATGGTAAAGGTGCCGGTGGTGACGATGTTGGCAATGGACGAGCCGGACACCATGCCGGTGAGTCCGGACCCGAGGATGGCGGCCTTGGCCGGTCCGCCTTTGAAGCCGCCCAGCAGGCACAGGGCCAGCTGAATGAAAAAGTGCCCGGCTCCGGCCTTCTCCAGCATGGTGCCAAAGAGGACGAAGAGAAACACGATGGTGGCGGAAACGTCGAGGGGGATGCCGTAAATGCCCTCGGACGACATGGTCATCTGCCCGATGAAACGGTTCAGGGACACGCCCTTGAAGGCGATGACATCGGGCATGTACGGCCCGAGAAAAGCGTAGATGATGAACAGGAGGGCGATGACGGGCAGGGCCGGGCCGATGACGCGCCGCGTCCCCTCAAGCAGCAGCGCCACCAGCAGGATGCCGAAGACTAGGTCGCGCGTGGTGGGCGCGCCGTAGCGCATGGAGATGCCGTCATAGTCCAAAAAGATGTACAGCGCGGCCAATGCCGCAAAAAGGGCGAGGATGTAGTCCAGAATGGTCACGCGGTGCATGGCGAGGAAGAACCGCAGGTCCGGCCGCCAGTTGGGCGTAAACTTGAACATGGGAATATTCAGATACACCAGCACGATGGCGAAACCGAGATGAAAGGCCCGGATATAGAGCGTATCCAGAATAAGCCAGCTGGCCGTGGATAGCTGGAACAGGGACCACAGCACCGCAATGCCAATGGTCAGAGCGCGCGTAACGCCGTAGCTGTCGCTTTGCAGGCCGTGCTCGGCCTCGGCAAGGCGTTTGGCGTACTCCACACCTTTGATGTCGGGGTCGTGTTCAGTCTGGTGGTGCGGTGCGTGTGGCATGCGTGGCTGCACTCCTAGGCTGCGGGTTGCGGAGGACAGTCGTCCGCCATGCGGGGATGACCGGGGACTGGGACGCCGCGCGGGCGTCTGTAACGAATGGCGAGGGAGCGCCCCGGACCGGCCTTGGCCGGTCCGGAGCACGTGGAAGCTACATCAGCCCGGCTTCCTGATAGTAGCGCATGGCGCCGGGATGGATGGGAGCGGACAGGCCCTGAAGCATGCCGCGCTTGGTCAGCACCTTGTATGCGGGGTGCAGTTTTTTGAATTCCTCGAAGTTTTCAAAAACTTCCTTGGTGATGGCGTACACCACGTCGGCGGGGACCTTGGAGGAAGTCACAAAGGTGGCCTTCACGCCAAAGGTCTTCACGTCCTTTTTATTGGTGGCGCCGGGGTAGAACTCGATGGGGATGTCCGAGGGGGCGTAGTAGGGGTACTCGCTGAACAGGGAGTCCACGCCCGTGATGTCGATGATGCGCACGGCGCGCTTGCCGGCGGTGGCTTCCTTGATGGCGCCGGAGGGGTGGCCAACGGTGTAGAAGAAGGCGTCGATGCGGCCGTCCTGCAACAGGCCGGGAGCCTCGGCGGCTTTCACGCCCTCGGCGGTGAGGTCTTTGTCAATGTCGAAACCGAGGGCCGTCAGCGCGTCAATAGCGTTTTGGCGCTGGCCGGAACCGGGGTTGCCGATGTTGATGATTTTGCCCTTCAGGTCCTGCACGGTGGTGATGCCCGCGTCCTCTGCGGCCACCAGCGTGACGGATTCGGGATGGATGCTGAACACGGCGCGCAGGTCGCGCTGCGGTCCGCTGTCCTTCCATTCGGCCATGCCCTTCATGGCCTGATACTGCCTGTCGGACTGCACAATGCCGAATTCCAAATCGCCCGCCATAATGGCGTTGACGTTAAACACGGAGCCGCCCGTGGATTCCACGGTGCAGCGGATGCCGTATTCGTCTTTCTTTTTGTTGACGATGCGGGCGATGGCGCCGCCGGTGGGGTAGTAGACGCCGGTGATGCCGCCGGTGCCAATAGTGATGAAGGTGGTCTTGGCTGCTGCGCCCGTGGGCATGGTGCCCATGAGGAAGACTCCCAGGCACAGGGTGAAGGTAAGCATGAACCATTTCCGCATGTGTCGCCTCCTGCCGGATGAGGTGTGGACTCGGTGGCCTCCGGGGTGGAGGCATGCCGTGTGGTGGTATCGACCTTCCCTGATGTCAGGGACGTCAGCGCAGTTGTGATAACAACCTGTTAGCAAAGATCATTTGTGATTATTCCTCGTTCGTTACCAAAACTTAAGAAAAATGGCAAATTTTGTCGTAAGTTTTGTAGTGGTCTGTGAATTTCTTCATTCTTTCATGCACTGTGCGATGAAGTCTTGCGTTTTTTGGAAAATAGGGACAACACTTTATGGCATACACCGCCATCAAGTGAAGGGGCGCATATGTACCGCCAGTTTGTCCGTCTTGAAGATGGGGTCTACTACGTCGTCTATGTTGGCGAGGTAAAGGCCTGCTGCCTGAATGCGTACGTCGAGCAGGCGTTTCGGCGTAGTGTTGGGCAGGAAGTGCGTGTGATTTCAATCGTTCCGGACATGATGATGGAGTATCGGTGGAACGACGTGATGGTCGTCAATCCACCGGCGGAGCGTTTGCGGTGGGTGCTGGGGCGCGATGTGGCGCGCCGGGTGCCGTCCGCGGCCTTTGCCGCCGGAGTCTGCGCCGATGCCGCTGTGCTGCGCCTGCTGACGGAGCTGGTGCGGCGGCAGGGCGAGGTGCCGGTGTGGATGTTCGAAAGCCGTCCGGAGCTGAGCGTACGCCTTGCCGGGGGCGTACGGCTTGTGGGGCCGGACGCGGACCTGACCCGGCTCATCAACGACAAAACATGGCAGTATGCCGCCTTTGCGGACATTGTGCCCGTGGTGGAGCACCGGGTGTGCTCCGGCCGCGAGGCCATGTGCCGCGCGGCGGGCGATATGCTGGAGTATTGCGCCGAGGGCGTGTTCGTCTCCATGGCGTATTCTGCTGGCGGCGGCGCAAGCATGGTGGCCGCCACGGTGACCGACTGTGCGGCGCGGTTTCAGGATGTGGACGCGCAGTATTTTGTCTGCCGGTACATGCCGCACTGTTTTGACCCAACGGTGCTTGGCGTGGTGGCGGGGCCGGATGAGGTCTATGTGGCGGGCGTGGCAGATATGGCGATTGAAAACGGCACCGCCTTTCGTGGCTCCACTTTTCCCTCCATCTTGCCCGCCAACGTGCAGCGGAGCCTGTGCGAGGCCACGGAGCGCGTGGGGCGGCGGCTTGGGGAAATGGGCTTTCGGGGCATCTTTGGCTGCGACTACATCGTGGATGAGCGCGGCGACTTTTTTTTCATCGAAGTGAACCCCCGCAAACAGGGCACAACCATGGAGTTTTGTGCGTATCTGGAGCGGCACCTGCCCCCCGGCGCGCCCAACCTGCCGGAGTTGGAATACCACGCGGTGCTGCATGGGCGCTTTCCGCCGAATACGGTGCGCCCCGGCGAGGCGGGAACGCGAAGCGCGCCGCTGTGGTGGGGAACGTACAATTATAAGACGGACGTGGAGGTGACCACGCACGACGCCGCGCCCCAGACCATGCCGGAGCGGGAGTTGTTCGCCTCGGTGGCGGAGCATGGCGGGTGCGGGCACATTGTGCGCGAACATGTGGGTGCGGGGATGATGGTTCTGCCCGGAACCTTCCTTGCGCGGGTGGTGGCGGCCGCGCCAACGCGGGACGCCATGCTGACGGAGTTGGAGGCGGGCAAGGCGCGCATTGCGCAGACGGTGGCGGTGGACGGCGGGTGCGGCTGTGTGGCTTAGGGCCCGCGTGGGCAGCAGAACGTGGAGGTGAGCGTGATACAGGCCAAGGAGACGGCGGTGGATGCACTGACGAAGGACTTTTTGGACAAGCTTGCGGGGGGCGGTGCGCCGTCCACGGAGCAGCGCGAAACGGTGATGCGTCTGTATGCGTTGGCGCGTGAGGCCGCAGGTACAGCGGCCATTGTCGCCTTTTTCGCCGCCCTGCGCGAGATGAAGCGCGCCAGCGGCCTGGGGTACGAGGCCTTTGGCCTGACGCGGGAGGCGCTGGTGGACATTGCGCGCCTGCATGCGGAGCGCGACGAGCACGGCGTGAGTGTCGGTGGACGTGTCGGCCGCGCCTATGACGTGCTGGAGGCCGCCAACGACCGGGTGGAGACCTACCTTGCCCAGCAGGAGGCCGTGCCCGACGGCGAGGCGCTGTGGGAGAGCATGCAGCAGAACGCGGCGCGCATCAGGTCCGTCCTTGGTATGAGCGATGATGACTGGAATTCCTTTTCCGGCCAGTTGCGCCACGCCATAAATGATGTGGAAACGCTGGCCAAATGCGTCGAGCTGCCACAGGCGACTATCCGCGAGGTCACGCGGGTGACGGAGAAGTACCGCATGCGGCTGACGCCGTACTACGCCAGCCTTATTATGCCCGGCGTGGTCAACGACCCGGTGCTGCTGCAGGCCGTGCCCACCGCCGAAATGGTGGACAATATGGGCGTGGAATTGCCGCCCGTGGCGTCAGACCATTCCCCGGCGCGGCTTATTGATCAGTTCTATCCCCGCGTGGTGGCCGTGAAGGTGACCAATATGTGCGCCATGTACTGTACGCACTGCCTGCGCATTGCCCATATCGGCAAGGCGGACCGCGTCTTCCCGCGCGAGGCGTATACCGAGGCGCTCAACTACATCCGCAGCAATCCCCGCATCCGCGACGTGCTCATTACTGGCGGCGACGCCTTTATGCTGCCCAATGAAACGCTGGGGTGGCTGCTGGAACAGCTGGACAACATCCCCCATGTGCAGATGAAGCGCCTTGGCACCCGCGTGCCCGTGACCACGCCCCAGCGCGTGGATGATGCGCTTCTTGGCATCCTTGCGGCGTCCAATGACAAAAGTCCGGTGCGCGTGGTGACGCAGGTGAACACCGCGCAGGAGCTGACGCCTGTCTCGCGCGCGGCGTTCAAGGCCATCTCCGGGCAGGTGAGTGCCATCCTGAATCAAGCCGTGCTGCTGCGGGGCATAAATGATTCCAGACCCAAAATGTGGAAGCTGTGCGAAACCCTGCACGCTTCGTATATCCGCCCGTATTACGTGTTCAACTGCAGTTACAGGAACCCGCAGTATACGCATATGCGCGTGCCCGTGGAAAAGGGGCGCGACATCATCGAGAGCATGTACGGCAACATCTCCGGAGACGCGATTCCCCGGTATATCGCGGCGGCTGGCGGCAAGATTCCCCTGCACCGCAGCAACGTGATGGGCCGCGCCGAGGACGGCGGCCTGCGTCTGCGCAAGCCGTGGAATGGCGAGGAGACCGTGTACCCCGACGCGGACACGGACTTGTATGCGGACGACGACCACTTTGCCTTTGCCCGGACGGAGGGAGAGGACACGTGATGCGCGCTGAGGTGTTTCGACGGATTCGGCGGACCGTGGCCGAGCGCGAGGCCGAGATGCTGGCGCTCCTTGAACGCATCGTGCGGATGAACAGCCATTCCGCCAACCATGATGGCATCAACGCCGTGGCGGGCGTTTTCGCCACCCAGTTGGAGGCGCTGGGCTTTGCCGTGGAGGTCCGCACCCGCCATCAGAGCGGGAACATGGTCCTTGCCCGCAGTCCCGCCCGGATGGCCGCGGGCAGCCGCACGCCGCAGGTGCTTCTGGTGGGGCATATGGACACGGTCTTTCCCGTGGATGCGGGGTTTGACTGCTTCCGGCGCGAGGGCCGCAATATCATCGGTCCGGGCATCATCGACATGAAGGGCGGTCTTGTGACCGCCCTTTTTGCGCTTTTGGCCCTTGATGATGTGGGCGAATTGAAGGACCTGCCTGTTACTTTCGTCCTGAATCCAGACGAGGAAATCGGCTCGCCGTGGTCGCGTGAATGCATTGAAGAGGAGGCGCGGCGCAGCGGGTGCGCCTTTGTCTTTGAATGCAGCGGCCTGCTTGGCGAGACAGTGACCGGGCGCAAGGGCCGCATGCCCTTCACCTTCAGCGTCAGCGGGCCGGGTGGGCACTCCGGCGCAACGGGCGCGCACAAGCCCAGCGCCATAGTGGAATTGGCCCGCCGCATTGTCACCGTGGAGGGCCTGAACGAGCCATACCGGGGTATCTCCGTGAATGTTGGCGTGATTGAGGGCGGCACTGGTCCCAACGTGGTTCCTGAGCAGGCCACGGCGCATGCGGAGGCGCGCTATATGGAGGAGGCCGACGGCGACGCCCTGCGCGCCGCGCTGGAAAACGCCATGCTGCGGCCCGGCATCCCCGGCACGATATGCCGCGTGGCGTTTGGCAGTGGCCGCCCCGCCATGGAGCCGACGCGCGAAAACCGGGCGCTGTTCGGTGTGGCGGGTGTTATGGCTGCGCGCCTTGGCATCCCCATTGGCGAGGACTTCCGGGGCGGGGTGTCGGATGCGAATTTCATCGCGCGGGCGGGGTGCCCTGTGCTTGACGGCATGGGGCCATCCGGCGCGCGTGACCACTCCCATGATGAGTATATGGTTGCGGATTCCCTTGTGCCGCGCACGCAGCTTGCCGCCATGACCATGGCCGAGTGCTGGCGGCTGCTGGCCCGCGGGCGGCTCTTTGAGGACTAGGGCGGGGCACGGGGCGGCGTGCGCCGCGGCGTCAACGCGTTATCCCCGGCGGTGGCAGAGGGCTTCGCAGGGCCGCGCCGCGCCGGGAAATGGTGTGTCCGCAGGCCGACAATCGGCGGGTGAGTACTTGCGCAAAACAGGTTTCGGGTATAGTTCAAATAACCGATCACTCAGTTTTTCGAAGCGACATGGGGGAGTTATGCAGAGTCGCTTGCGGATTCTGTTACGACATGACGGTGAAGATGACCTGTTGCACCTGCGAGAGGGGTTGGTGCGGGAGGGGCTTCACTGCAGCCTAAAAACCGTCCGTGACGATGCCGCCCTTGACGCCGCACTCCGAGAGGAGTGGGACGCCATTGTCTATGTCCCTGCCTGCGGAGCTGACCTTTCCGCCGTTATCCGCCGCATTGAGCGCAGTCCGCGTCAGCCGTCCCCCATCGTCCTGCGCGAGGAACTATGCGCCGAACACACCATGCAGGCCCTGCACGCTGGTGCGGCGGATTGCATCTGCCCTATGGATGTGGCGCGCCTTGCCGACAGTATCCGGCGTTCGTGCATGGAGCGGCGGCTGCCGGGGCTGACGTGCCGCGTGCGGCGCAAGCTCCTCGACACCGTGATGAAGTGTACGCTGGCCGGGGTGTTCATCACTGACGAGGATGGGGAGTTCCTGTTCATCAACGACGCCGCCGTGCGCATGCTTGGCCTTGGTGGCGACTGCCTCAAGTGTTGCCCCGGCGCGGACCTTGGCACCATCTTTCAGCCCGAAACCTCGGCCAGCATCATGCAGCGCCTGCGCGGGGAGGGCGAATTCCGGTTCGATACCCGCATCCATGCGCAGGGCGGGCATGTGTTCCCCGTGGAGGGCGTGCTTTCCCTTGTGGAGGAGGCCGGGCAGACCTACTGCATCGGCGCGGTGTACGACGTGGCGGACCGCCGCGCCGTGGAGATTGCGCTGGAGGAAAAGGAAGAGCGCTACAGGCGGCTGTTTGAGGACTGCCCCATATCGCTGTGGGAGGAGGACCTTTCCGGCTGTCGGCAGTATTTCGACACCCTGCGCGAGCAAGGGGTCACGGACTTTTACGACTATTTTCGAAGCACCCCCCAAGCCGTGGCCGAATGCGCGCGGCGCGTGAAAATCCTCAACGTGAACAAGGCCTCGCTGGACCTTTTGGAGGCCCGCTCCAAGGACGAGTTGATGCAGTCCCTAGGGCGCATTGTGTCCCCGGCGTCTTTGCCCGTGCTGGCGGAGGAATTCGGGGCGCTGGCATCCGGTGAAACAAGTTACGATGGCGAACTGGATCATGTGACGCTCACGGGAGCCATCCGGCAGGTGGAGGTGCACTTTCGCGTTGCGCCGGAAAATGTGAAGGACCTGCGGCGCGTTGTGGTGTCGCTGCTTGACGTGACGGAGCGCCGCACCGTGGAGCGCCAGTTGCGCGACGTGCGCGCCCAGTTGGAGCAGCGCGTGGAGGAACGCACCCGCGAACTCAACAGCGCCAACGCCCGCCTGCGCGCGGAAGTTGCGGAGCGCCGCCGCACGGAGGAATCCCTGCGCCGCAGCGAGGCCGCCCTGCGCGAGGCCCAGAGCATAGCCCGCCTGAGCACGTGGGAGTACGACCCCGTCGCCCGGCGGTTTCACCTGCCGCGTGAGGTGTTTGTCCTCTTCGGGTATCCCGCCAATGATGACGGCATCAGCACGGAGATGTTTTTGCAGCTGGTGCACCCGGGGGACCGGGACGAGGTGGTGCAGTCCTACCACGCGGCCCTTGAAGGCGAGCAGCCGTATGACATGGAATTTCGCCTCCGGCAGTGCGATGGCGGCTACCGGTGGGTGCATGTGCGCTGCCGGGTGCGCCACCGTGAGGAGGACGGGACGCCCGTCGCCTTTGGCACCGTGCAGGACATCACCGACAGCGCCGACGCGCGCGAGCAGATTCGCCACCTGTCGCAGGAGCTGATCCGCGTGCAGGAAATTGAGCGCCAGCGCATGAGTCTGGACCTGCACGACAACGTGGCCCAGACGCTGCTCTCCATCAAGCTCGCCAGCACGACACTTTTTGACGATTACGAAGACATCCCGGAGGAGCTGCGTCGCCGTTTGGCGCGGCTGTCCAGCGGCTTGCAGGACGCCATCAACTCCGTGCGCGATTTGTCCTACGACCTGCGCCCACCGCTTTTGGACCAGTTTGGTCTGGCCCGCTCGCTGGAGCTGCACTGCCGTGAGCTGCAGGACAAAACAGGCGTCAGCATGGACTTTGCCGCCGCGGGGATGGACAACGTCCGTCTGGACTCCGAGATGGAAATCAATTTGTACAGGCTTGTGCAGGAGGCCCTGCGCAACGCCGTGAATCATGCCAAGGCCCGGAACGTGGCGGTACGCATTGTCTCGTCATCGCCGGACATCCTGCTGCGAGTGGAGGATGACGGTATGGGCTTCGACCTTGAGCGGCGGCGGACCCTCGCCCTGCGGGAGCGGCGTATGGGCCTGTCGTCCATGGAGGAACGCGCGCGACTCGTTGGTGGATCGCTGACCGTTAAGAGCCAGCCGGGCATGGGGACGAAGATATTGGCCGAAGTGCCAGTCAGGGAGAGACAACGTGCCAGATGAAAACAAACTGAGCATCATCATTGTGGATGACCATCCCATGTTTCGGGAGGGCCTGAAGTCCATTATCCGCCGCGACACGCGCTTTGAGATTGTCGGCGAGGCAGGAAACGGCCGCGAGGGTATGGAACTGGCCTACAAGTACAAGCCGGACCTCGCCCTTGTGGACATTTCCCTGCCAGACCTCAATGGCATTCATCTGACCGCCGAACTCAAGCAGACTCTGCCGGAAACGCGCGTGGTCATCGTGAGCATGCACTCCAAGATTGAGCACATCACCGAGGCCTTCAAGGCCGGCGCGTTTGGTTATGTGGTGAAGGAATCCGCGTCCGAAGGATTGCTCAAGGGGCTGGAGACCGTGGCCCTTGGCGATTATTTTCTGGATAGCTCGGTTTCGCCCACGGTGGTCAAGAGCCTTATGGAATCCCCCTTGCGCCGCGGTCCGGGCAAGGACGCCGAGTACGGCACCCTGACCCCGCGCGAGCAGGAAGTCATGCGCCTGTTGGCCGAGGGGCTGACCACCCGGCAAATTGCCACCAAGCTCTACATCAGCCCCAAAACAGCGGAAAACCACCGCGCCAACCTGATGCGCAAGCTGAACCTGCAAAGCAATATCGAGCTTATCCGCTACGCCGCCCGTCTTGGGCTTATTGACCTTGATTTATGGGTGGATGCGTCCGAGGCAGGTAAAGTATAAGCGCAACTTCAATTTTCTTGGCTTTTCCCAGCCTTTTTGGCGGAAAGCTCCCGAAGTGGGAGCTTCCCCCAGAACCTAGGACGGAAACGCAAAAACGCACCAAAGCCCCTTCGGTTTCGAAGGGGCTTTTTTGTATTTCCTTCCGTCATCCTTGGATTTTATGACCCCCAGACCGTCTGGGGGTTTCCCCTATATAAATGGGTGTAATCCTGAAAGTTTGGATAGATTTCCCTATATACAAAGTTTCGTGGATTTTTTTAGATGCATCATCGGCAGAAATCCTAAGCAACTCAATTGAATAGGAGAAAAGCGATGACCAAGGCTGGGATGGTGGAACAGATTAAGGACAAGGCTGGCCTGCCCACGAAAGTCGCGGCAGAAAAGGTGTACGACGCCGTTTTGGACACCGTGCGCGAAGCCCTTATTGGTGGCGACTCCGCCATCTTTACGGGACTCGGCTCGTTCCATGTCGTGCAGCGCGCAGAACGCGCGGGCCGCAATCCCGGAACCGGTGAAGTGATTCGCATTCCTGCTTGCAAGGTTGTGCGCTTCACTCCCGGCAAAAAGATCCGGGCGATCCTGAACTAGCAGAGCTGCTTCGGGGAGAGCCTTGTAGAGACCCCCGCTGGGCGAGGCGGGACGATGCGGCACCGGCTTTTGCCGGTCTGTGCCGGGGGACGCGACGCACGCGTTGCGGCCTTGGCAACGATGTCCTGTTGTCTGGTGGCAACAACCAACTTTCAGCGCCATCTTCCACTTTGTCGCTTCATGGAAGCGCTGACGCGGTGAGGAACCAGAAACAGCAGCCCCCTGTCCGGGGAAGCGCCCCAGAGGGCGAGAGAGGGACGGGAGGTTGTGGCTATGAGGAAAGCAGGGTGACGAGCATGGCTCGCCGCCCTGTTTTTCGTTGGTGGACGGGGGAAGGCGTGGGCGTGGTGTGGTACGGGCCGCATCGCCATCTGCGCAAGGGACAAGGCCTGCAGGGCTTAGCATGCGGCGCCTGTTTTGTGGAGCGCAAAGAGGAGGGTGAGGCGGGTGTGCGGACGTGAACAGGCCTGAGAGGATTGGATGGCGTGTAAGGTGTGGGCGGAAGCTCTGTCATCACGGAGTGGGGCGAGGGCAGGAAGGCAGAGTAGCAGGGGCAACTGATGGCGCGGTGGGGCGCTGTGAGATGACTCTGGGCTGGGGCTGTCTCGTGGCGAGGGATACAGGTGCTGGTGGTGCGGCGGCCGGAGTGCGGGACGTCCGGCCTCAGGGAGAGGTTCTGCGTGGCTTGCCCCAGTAAGGACGGCCGCGGCCTCCACGCGCAAGATGAGGGCGTGTGTGGGGCAGTTCGCGCGCTTTTCCCGCAGTCCCCGCATCTCGTGTCACGCGCGGCTTTCCGGGCTATTCGGCGGGGCTGCGCAGGGCGGCGTCGATGCTGGCGGCGAGGTCCTTCTTGAGCATGGGTTTGAGCAAAAAGCCCCTGATGCCGATGCTGCGGGCGCGTTCGGCGCTGATGTCCTCGGAGTAGCCCGTACAGATGATGATGGGCACGTCCGGGCGCAGGGCCAGTATTTCCTTGGCGAGGGCTTCGCCGGTGAGGCCGGGCATGCTTTGGTCCGTTACCACAAGGTCAAACTCGTTTGGCGCGGATTTGAAGACCTCCAGCGCGTCCAGACTGCTGGTGGTCACGCTGGTGGTAAAGCCGAGACTGTCGAGCATTTCCCCGCCGATGGTGGCAAGGGCCTTTTCGTCGTCAATGAACAGGGCGCGGCCTTTGGCGCTGGGGCGCGGCGTGGCTGGTTCTTCCGTTCCGGTTGGGACAATGTCTGCCGCGGGCAGTACCACGCGGAAGGTGGCCCCCTCGCCGGGGGGCGAGTCCACGGACACGGTGCCGCCGTGGCTGCTGACAATGCCATGCACCATGGCCAGCCCCATGCCGGTGCCCTCGTCGGGCTTTTTGGTGGTGAAGAATGGGTCGAAGACGTTGTCGAGAATCTCGTCGGGGATGCCCGTGCCTGTGTCCGCCACGGTCAACAGCACGGCGGCGCGGGCCGCGCCGTCCTCGGTGACAAGCGTCGTATCCGCCAGCGACACGCGCAGGGTGCCGCCCGTGGCGCGCATGGCGTGCGCGGCGTTGGTGCACAGGTTCATGATGACCTGATGAATTTGGCTCAGGTTCGCCATCACCGCCGCAGATGCGGGCGGCAGGTCCGTGATGATGTTCACGTTGGCGGGCAGGGATGCCCGGAGCATTTTGGTCACTTCCTTCACCACGCTGTCCAGTTGCAGCGGGCGCAGGGCCAGTTCTTCCTGCCTGCTGAAGGTGAGAATCTGATGAATGAGGTCGCGGGCGCGGCGTCCGGCGTTGATGATTTCCGTCAGGCGGCGCTCGGTGACGGTTTCCGGCGTGGCGTCCTCCAGCGTCATTTCCGCGTAGCCCATGATGACGCCGAGGATGTTGTTGAAGTCATGCGCAATGCCGCCGGCAAGGGTGCCGATGGCCTCCAGCTTTTGGGACTGGCGCAGTTTGGCTTCCAGCTGCTTCCTGCTGCTGATGTCGTGCGCGACCAGCACAAAGCCGTCGGCGTCCTCGTCCACGGCGCGGTCCACATGAAAGGGCGACACCGAAACAAGAAACACGCCGCCAAGGCCGGGCAGGTCCATTTCCACCACTTCGCCGTCGCTTTGGGACATGGCGCGCAGTTGCTGCAGGGCGGTGCTGTGGTCGTCCATGGGCGGCAGCAGTTTGGACCAGTGCAGGCCCACGGCCTGCTTGGGATGTAGGCCAAGGCGCGTGGCAAGGGCCATATTCATGCGCCGCAGGGTGAAGTTGCGGTCCAAAATGGCGATGACGTCGGGCACGCTGTCAAAGGTGCGCTCCCACTCCTGCTTGGCGCGGATAATCATGGCCTCCACGCGCTTTCGGCGGTCAATATCCTCAATGGAGCCTTCCACGGCGGAGAATTCGCCGGAATCGCCCCGGATGGCGCGCGCGGAGAGCGACACCCAAATGGACGAGCCGTCCACGCGGTGAATGCGGGTTTCAAAGTCACGGATGCGGCCATGCTCCTCCACCAGCGTGAGGATGCTTTCCTGCGTTTCGGCGTCAATGTGCGGCAGGTCCAGCGCGGCCTTTCGCGCGGTTTCAAAGGCTTCCGGCGATTCGTAGCCAAGGATGCGGGTAAAGGCCGGGTTGTAGCTGGTCAGCCGGCCCCACGGCGTGCAGCGGAAAATGCCAACCATGGAGTCATCGATGACGCGGCGGTATTTTTCCTCGTTCATGCGGTGGGTTTCGAGGGAGATATTCAGTTGGCGGTGGGCGCCTCCATGGATAAGGGCGCGCTGGACCGCCGGGGCGAAGCTCCAGTCCGTCAGGCACAGGTAATCGTCCGCACCGTCGTGCATGGCGGCGATGGCGGCCTGCGGGCTGGGCTGCTCGGCAACAAGCAGAAACGGTAGATGCTCGCGAGCGGCGCGGGTGATGGCAAGGCTTTCCTCCCACGGCATGCCGGGGAGCTCCGAGGCGGCCATAACGATGTCCCACGGCTCATCCGCAAGGGTCTGCGCCAGCCGGAGCGGCGAAGACACGACGTTATACGCGGGTTCCAGCCCGTGGGCCGACAGGCGGGTGACAATGGCGGACGCCAGTTCTTCGGAGTCCGAGATGACAAGCAGGCTAAATCGGGTCATCGCAGGGCCTTTGCTGGATGCCGTGGCCTTCGGGGCAGGGGCGGGGGCATCCTGTGTTTTGCGTTTCCGGGCAGACGGTTAGGATGCTAACCGTCGTCACGATGGATAGCAGATTGCCTGCTGGCCGTAAATCGCGCGGGCTGTTGACCCACCCGTGCGCGCCCCGTATTCTACAGGATGAAAACCTGTAAAAACTATGGGAGGCCGCATATGGCGGACCGGAAGTTACCGCTCATCTATATTGCCAGTAGTGGCCGCTCCGGGTCCACTTTGCTGGATATGCTCCTTGGCGCGCAGCCGGGGATATGGACGGCGGGCGAGGTGCAGATGCTGCCCTTTGAGCTGGTCCGGGGCAAGTCTCCCTGCGGATGCGGTGAGCGCGTGGCGGAGTGCGACTTTTGGACCGAGGTCGCGGCCCGGTGCCCGCAGGCGCTGGCCTCGGGCGAGATTGGCCGTTTCCGCGATGAGAGTGGCTATGGCAAGGCGCTGCGCTGGGCGGAGATTCGCGCCCTACGCACGCCCGTGCGGGAGGTTGGGCCGGACCGTTCAGCGGAATACTTCCACCATGGCAGGGCCAACCGGGAACTGCTGGACACCGTGCGCGCCGTAGCCGAAGAGCGCACCGGAAAACCCGTCACATGGCTGGTGGATGCGTCCAAGGATGTGTACCGCCTGTCGTGGCTTATCCGGAGCGGCCTCTTTGACATCCGCGTCATCCATGTCCTCAAGGACCCACGGGCCTTTGTGTACTCCAAGATTCGCCGCTTGCCGCGCCTTGGCGGCTGGCGCTACGCCCCGCGCATGACCCTGCGCTGGGTGGTGGAAAACCGCCTGTTGGCGCGTGTGTACCGCACGGAGCTTCCCGTGGAGCACGCCTTGCTGCTGCGGTATGAGGACCTTGCCGGACAGCCGGAGAGGACCATGCGTATGGTCCTCCCGTGGCTGGGTCTTCCGGATGCGGAGCCGAAGATGGATTTTCGCAGCGGCAACCACGCCCTGTCCGGCAACGCCATGCGCGCCGCTGTGGGCGGCATTATGCTTGATGACCGGTGGCGTTCGGCCATGCCCGCCCTGATGCGCGGGGCCGTTGGGCTGGCCACGGCCATGGAGGCCCGCCGCTACGGCTATTGACTGGCCACGACGTCGGCCTCGCAGGGGAGCCATGGTTCATTGATCATGCGCCGGGAGCCGGTAAGGGTGATGGCGTCCGCCAGCATGCCGCCGATGAGTGGCGTCACCGGCGTATACGGGCAGCGGACTTCCACCTCCATCATGGCGCAGGGGCGTCCAGCACTGCCCTCGGTAGGCGCGCCCGTCCCAAGTGTTGTGGGCCAGCTGCGCACGGTGATGGTCAGCGGCCCTGTCGGCTCCGGCAGGGCGATGGTATCCGACAGGGTGCGGACCGTGCCTGTGATGCGCGCCAGTCTGTCCCCCTCCATGTCCCCTTGGCCGGTCACCGCAAAGCGTGCTCCGGCGGAGGCGGCCTTTTCCAGTGTGGACTGGGTGAAGTACAGGTTTCCTAGCTCCACAAGCAGCAGAATCATCCCCAGCACAACAGGCAGCAGAAGACTGAATTCCACCACGGACAGCCCGCGCTGACGCGCGTGCGGTGTGCGGCGTATGGTGCGTGTGTGGTGCATGGTGTGTCCTCCCTTGGGCTAGCGCAAAAGCCGCCATCCCAGCTGTCGGCCTATCTTTTTGAACACGTCGCCAATGTCGTAGGGCGAGGGCGCGTTGAAGTAGTGGTCGTCCGTCCCCGGCGTACTGGAGGCCGCGGCCTTGAGCAGGCGCTCGTCTTCGGCGTCGGAGTCGCCGTAGCGGATGCAGAAGACCTCAATCCCGGCGTTGCGGGCGAGCATGGCCTCGGCGAGCAGGTCCTCGTTCAGGCGGCCGCCGTCCTCGCAGTGGGCGTCCATGTCCAGCATGCCGAAGTAGGCGTTGGTCCAGTAGTTGTTGGGCTGGTACGACACCGCGTGCGAGCCGCCGCACATGCCGTCCTCGGTGTCGCCGTCGGTGAGCAGAATGAGGATTTTGCGCATGTCGCCACTGGCGTCGCCCTCGGTAAAGGGAGCCTGCGGCGTCAACACATGGCGGCCCCACTTGATGCCCTCCGAGATGACGGTGCCGGACCAGTCCCCGCGTCCGTCCTGTTCGTAAATGGCGCTGAGGATGGCGTATTTGTCCTGTGTGAGGGCGTGGGTGAAGGGGATGCTGTCGCAGGTGCCGGAACTGACGCGCAGGCGGGACCATGACGGCACGCGGTATTCGCGTTTGAAATATTCTTCATTCAGGCCGTCGTTCAAGGTGCCGTCGGCATTGCGGCATCCGGCGGGCAGGCCGTCCACCCCGGCGGGGATGCGGACCTTGCCGCGAAACGGCACCAGACCGATGCGGACCGACGCGGCCATGCCATCGGGCATAACGAGGTCCACCAGTTGGCTGGCGGCGGCGTTGGTCTCGTCAATGGGCGCGCCCTTCATGCTCCCGGAATTGTCGATGACGAACACGATTTCCAGATTGTTGAATCCAGCCATGGCGCTGGCTTCGATGCGCTGCGAGCTCAGGCCAATGACGGGTAGGATCATCAGGTCCACGTTCGCTGCGGCGGTGATTTCCACACTGCGCACCGCGCCGCCGGGGACGAGCCCCGTCAGCTCTGCGCCGGGGTGGTTTTCGTCCAGATACGTTGTTGCGGCGTCCCGGACGAGGCCCTTGTCCATGTCCGGGTCGTAGGGCAGTTGCAGGCTGGCGGCAAGGGCTGCGGAGTCCACAGCGGCTTGCAGGCGGGAGTGGGCGAGGTACAGATTTGCGGAGTCGAGTGCGAGGCCCATCAGGGCGAGGAGAGCGGGGAGGAGGACGGCGATGAGAACGGCGGCGGAGCCTGAGTTGTGACGGTTAGAGCGCTGGCATGCTGGTTCGCGCCCGCAGGGTGAAGGAGCGCGCGCCGGACTGCCCAAAGCCGGGCACGGCGGCGAGAAGCGTTGCATAGACATAGCTGACCTCGACGGTGAGTTTGTCTGTGGTGTCGTCTGTGGTCACGGCGGCGGAGAGCTTGTCCGCGTCCAAATCGGGCGCGAGCCGCCGGACCAGTTCCGTTACATCGGGCGGGGCGGGCGAGGACGCCAGAAGCCGCGCGGCCTGCCTGCTGCAGTCGCGGATGTCCGTATAGGCGCCCAGCATGTTGCCGCCCTCCACGAGGGTGGCGATGAAGACGGCCAGAAGTGGCAGGATCAGTGCCACTTCCAGTGCCGCCAAACCGCGTTCACGGTGCTGTCGCATAGGTGCTTCCTCCTTGTGCGTCAGGTGTTGCTTTTGGCCCCGGTGGCGGGGGTGCGCTTGATGATGCGCAGGTTGCGGTAGCCGTGGTCCCGCTTCAGGGTGCGCTGGAGCTGCTGCGCGCTTTGCAGTTCCATGAATTCACCGGCGGTGACGCGGTACCACTTGCCCTTGCCGCGCACCTTCACGCTGGACACGTGGGCGTTGTAGCCCTTGCGGATAAGCTCGCGCGCGATGCGGCGGGCCTTGCCCACGGAGCGCCATGAACAGACGTGCACCGTGTACACGGGCAGGTCGCCAAGGGGCGTGGGTTCCAGCGTGCTGTTGTCGATGCCCACGGAGTCGAGGAGGAAGTTCAGGGTGGAGTCGGCCTTGGTAACCGGGGTGCCGTCCGGGGCGTAGGAGCGTACGTCGTGGGCGCGCTGTGCGGGGGCCGCCTCAGTCGGCGCGTGCGGCGCGGACTGGGCAAAGCTGCGGGCAAGGCGCGCGCGGCGCAGATTCTCGCTGGCGCGTTCGTAGTAGCCGGGCTCAAGGCGGATGGCGGTTTCAAAGCAGGCGATGGCGTCGTCGTAGCGCTCCTGCATCAGGTGCACGTAGCCAAGGTTGTTGTAGGCGCCGGCGTCGCCCTCGGCGCTGCGGAAGGCCTCCAAGGCTTCGGGGTAGCGGCCCATGCGCGCAAGGGCGAGGCCCATATTATTGGAGGTGCGGCGCAAGGGCGCGCCAAGGCGCAGGGCCTTGGCAAAGGCGCGCACGGCGTCGGCTTCGCGCTCCATCATGGTGTAGGTCATGCCGAGGTTGTTCCACACGGCGGCGCTGTCTGGAGTGCTGTCGGGCGCGATGTCGAGGGCGGTGCGGAAGGCCGTGACTGCGGCGGCGAATTCCCCCTGGTAGTTGTGGATGGCCCCAAGGTGCGCGTAGGCGCGGTGCAGGGATGGATCAAGGTGCGCGGCGCGGGTGAGGCGCGCTTCGGCTTCGTCGTACAGTCCGTTTCGGAAGGAGACGATGCCCGCTCCTTCAAGGGCCTTGGCGTGGTCCGGGTTCGCACTGAGGACGGCGTTGAAGGCCTCAAGGGCGCGCTCGCTGCGTCCTTGCTGCAGGAGCGCCATGCCCATGTGGTAGCGCGCGGGAATGCACGAGGGCGCAAGGGCGGCGGCGCGGGCGTACTGGCCGAATGCGGCCTCGCTGCGGCCTGCGGCGTCGAGGCGGCGGCCCTGGTCCACAAGGGCGAGGGCCTGCGTGGCGTTCACGGAGGATGCGGCGGACTGGACCTGCGCGTCCTGCGCGGGGTGGGCGGCACTTTGGCCCGGTGTGTGCGCGGCGCAGCCGCACAGCCCTGCAAGCAGCAGAGCCGCCGAAGCCGTTAACAGTGAAGTGGTGCGTCGAGTCATATGCCGTCTCCCTCGGTGTTAGAATCTGGAAAAAACCTTCATAAGCTGGATGGCAGCCGGACCCATAATGGCGACGAACAGCGCAGGCATGATGAAGAAGACAAGAGGAAACAGAAGCTTGACCGGCATCTTGGCCGCGCGCTCTTCCGCGCGCTGTGTGCGGGTGGTGCGCAGCGCGTCGGAGTAGACGCGCAGGGTGCCCGCAATGCTGGTGCCAAAGGTGTCCGCCTGATTAATCAGCGTCACCAAGCTGTTCATGTCTTCAAGGTCCACGCGCCGGGCAAGGCTGCGCAGTGCGTCTGCACGTTTCATGCCTGCCCTCAGCTCAAGAATCAAGGTCTTGAATTCTCCGGATAAAGTTGGCGCGGCGGCGTGAAGCTCGCTCCCCACCCGCGCAAGGGCCTGATCCAGCCCCATGCCTGACTCCACGCAGACCACAAGCAGGTCCAGCGCGTCGGGCAGGGCGTGCAGGATGGCTTGCTTGCGGCGCTTTATGGCAAGGCTCAGCCAGATGTCCGGCAGGTACAGCCCCACCGCCGCCGGGACGATGGTCAGCAAAAGTGACCCACCAACGCCCTGTCCATCCAGCAGAAATTTCCCACCAAGGCCGAGGAGCGCCCCCACAACCGTTGCCGCCAGCTTGGCCCCCCAGAATGCGGCGGGCGCGCCGCTGCCGGGATAGCCCGCGCGCAGAAGCCGCAGCGCCAGCTTGGACATTTCGTCCGGGTCGGCAGGGGCAACGCGCTGGCCGAGGGTGGCGGCGGTGCGGCCCATGGCCCCCGCAAGGCGCTGGCGCAAGGGCTGACGTGGTGCCGTCCGGTGCGGACGTCCGCTCATGCGCTCCTCCAGCCGCGTGAGCTTCCCGCGCGAGGACAGCGCCCCACTGATGCCAAGGACCAACAGCAAGACGGAGACGAAACCGGCGCAGGCCGCCGTGATGGGGAGCAGAAGTGGTGCCGACATAGCCGCGCCTCCTTTAGACCTTGATGGCAATGAGCTTTTTCAGCACCGCCGCGCCAACGCCCATCATGATGATGGCCATGGTCATGACGGACCGGCCCTGCGGTGTTTCGTAGAGCAGGCTCATGTATTCGGGGTTGATGAGGTTGATGACCAGCCCTACGCCGCCGGGGAGCGCCAGCAGGATGTAGGCCGTCAGCCGCCCCTCGGCGGAGAGCACGCGGATTTTGCCCTGCAGCTTGAAGCGCTCGCGTATAAGGCGCGAGATGCCCGCGATGATTTCCGCAAGGTTGCCGCCAGTTTCGCGCTGAATGTTTACGGAGACGATGAAGAAGCGCAGGTCCGGGCAGTCCACACGCGTGGCAAGGTTTTCAAAGGCGTCGTCCATATCCACGCCGAAGTTGATCTCCTCCAGCGTTCTGCCGAATTCCGGGCCGATGGGCGGGGCGAATTCGTCCGCGACAAGGCGCAGGCCGTGGGTGAAGGCGTGCCCCGCCTTGAGGGCGCGGGCGACAAGGTCGAGAGCTTCGGGCAGTTGGCGCTGAAAGGCGCGCATGCGGCGGTTTTTGGCGCGGCGAATCCAAAAGAACGGGGCGTAGCCCAGCACCGTGGTGGGCACCATATGGAAGAACATATTGTCCGACACGGCCCGCGCCAGATGAAAGCCCACCGCCGCGCCAAGAAGAGCCAAAAGCAGGAGCGTGCCCACGCTGATGCGCTTGCCGGATTGGCGGATGAGGGTGTCCAGCCGCTGGGTCCACGAGAGCCTCCCCAGCAGGCTGTGGAGCCACGCCACGTCCGAGAGCGAATGCTGGCGCTGGATGTCCACCTCCTGCGGGGCAAGGCGCGACAGGCGCTGCATGCGGCGGCGGGTGAGGCGTTCGCCTTCGTCGCGGCGGCTGCGCAGCACGATGATGGCGGCGCAGGCCGTGGAAAATATGCCAATGACGGTGGCAAGGGCGATGAGGGTGTTCATGGCGTGTCCTCCCCGACGCTGAGCAGGGTTCCGGCGCGGAAGAGGTCGGCGTCCAGTTCCACGCCAAGGGCGGACAGGCGCTGCGCAAACTTGGGCCGGATGCCCATGGACTCAAACACTCCGCGCACGCCGCGCGTGGCCGTAACGCCCGTCTGCCGGAAGCGGAAAATTTCCTGCATGGTGATGGCCGGGCCTTCCATGCCCGTAATTTCCTGCACGCTGATGAGCTTTCGCGTGCCGTCGCCAAGGCGGGTGGCCTGAATGATGACGTCGATGGCCGAGGCAATGGTGCGCTTGGTGGACTCGCCGGTCAGGTTCAGTCCTGCCATGGCGGTCATGGTCTCAATGCGCATGAGCGCGTCGCGCGGGGTATTGGCGTGCACGGTGGTCAGGGAGCCGTCGTGGCCGGTGTTCATGGCCTGCAGCATGTCCAGCACCTCCGCGCCGCGCACCTCGCCCACGATGATGCGGTCCGGGCGCATGCGCAGGCAGTTTTTAACGAGGTCGCGGGCGGTGATTTCGCCTCGGCCCTCAAGGTTGGCCGGGCGGGTTTCCAGACGCACCACGTGGTCCTGCTTCAGTTGCAGCTCTGCCGCGTCCTCAATGGTGACGATGCGTTCGTCATGGGGCACAAAGCGCGAGAGCACGTTGAGCAGGGTGGTTTTGCCGCTGCCGGTGCCGCCGGAGATGAGAATATTCAGCCGCGCCCGCACAATGCCGCGCAGCACGTCGCCGATTTCCTTTGTGAGCGCGTTGAAGGCGATAAGGTCGTCCATCTCCAGCGGGTCGCGCGAGAAGCGGCGGATGGAGAGGCTGGGCCCGTCGATGGCCAGCGGCGGGATGATGGCGTTCACGCGCGAGCCGTCCTCAAGGCGGGCATCCACCATGGGCGAGGATTCATCAATGCGCCGCCCCATGCGCGAGACGATGCGCTCGATGATTTGCCGTAGATGGGCGTCGTCCTGAAAGCGGGTGTCCGTGCGCTCCAGCTTGCCGCGCCGCTCCACGTAGACCTGCGCGTAGCCGTTGACGAGGATGTCCGACACGGCGGGGTCCTGAAGCAACGGCTCCAGCGGGCCAAGGCCCAGCACCTCGTGGCGCATTTCGCTGATGATGCGTTGGCGCTCGGCCATGTTCAGGGGCGCTTGGCGGAACTCCTCGGCAAGGATGCGCTCCACAAGGGCGGCGA
Source organism: Desulfobaculum senezii (assembly GCF_054657395.1). Lineage (NCBI taxonomy): Bacteria > Pseudomonadati > Thermodesulfobacteriota > Desulfovibrionia > Desulfovibrionales > Desulfovibrionaceae > Desulfobaculum > Desulfobaculum senezii. Next base: position 89,328 of record NZ_BAAHYU010000005.1, read on the forward strand.
TGCGGCGGCCCAGTTCCTCCGGGTCCAGACGCTCCACGGCGGCAAGGTCGATGCGCTCGATAAGGCGTTGGTGGAGCTTGGCCTTGACGGTGTAGTATTCCTCGCCCGTGGCGTCGTGGGACGTTGGGCGTATGGGGCGCTGGGCCGTGTGCTCCGGGCTGGGAGCGGGCGGCGTGATACAGGACGGTGCAGGCTGCGCCGCGCGCGTGGGCGTTGCCGTCTCTGGGCTGGCCGTGTGCGGGCGGCGTTGCGGCGTCTTCCACGCGCCGGTGTTGCGGCTGAGGCGGTCGGTCAGGCTCATGATTCACTCCGTGCGGCGCGCGGGGCGGGAGTCAGGCTCATGGCGCGGGTGCGCGAGACAAGGCGCGACAGGATGCCCCGCGCCGGGGCGGCCTCGGCCTGCGCGGTGTGCCCGAGGGTTGCGGCCAGCCGCGCGATGGAGCGCGTCACGGGCGAGGCGGGCGCGCAGTGGCGCAGGGGGCGGCCCTGATTGATGGCCGACAGCGTGGCCGCGTAGTCGTTTTCAATGCGCCAGAAGACCTTGCGCCCGAGGAGTTCTTCGGCCTCGCGCACGGAGATTTCCGCCTTGGAGAGGTGGCGGCTGACCACAAGGCGCACCTTGGCGGCAAGGCCGGGGCGCATGGCGTCAAAGTTTTCCAGCAGCTTTCGGACATTGGCGAGGCAGGGCAGGCTGAGCACGCAGACGAGGTAGATATCGTCGGCGTGGTCCATGGCGGCGACGGAGATGTCGTCCAGATGCGGATTGCCGTCCACCACGGTGACGGCGTAGTCCGCGCGCAGCCGCGCCATGAGGGCGTCCACAGCTTCGGCGGAGACGGCTTCTGCGTCGCCTGGGCGGCTGGGGGAGGGCAGAATATCCAGCCCGCTGGTGTGGCGGACCATGAGGCTGGCGAGGAATGTGGCGTCCAGCCGCGAGATGTCGCGCGCGGCCTCGCCCCAGGTGTTGGCGTATTCTATGTCCAAAAACAGCGGAACCTCGCCAAGGGGAACGCGCATATCCATAAGGGCGACGCGTTCGCCGCCACCGGCCAACTCCACGGCAAGGTTCACGGCCACGGTGGTGGCCCCCACGCCGCCCTTGCCGCCGATGACGTGGATAATGCGTCCGGCGGCGTCCTCGCCCTGCGCGGCTGTGGGCGCGGCAGTCTGGGGCGCGTCGTAGCGCTCCACAAAGCGCGAGAGCGCGGCGGCAAGGTCGTCATCGTCGCACGGGGCGGGCAAAAATTCCGACGCCCCGGCGCGCATGGCGGCAATGATGAGGTCCGGACTTTTCTCCCCGGCGGTGACGAATACTTCGTGCACCAGCCCGGTGTAGAGCATGCGGCGGATGCGGGCGAGGTCGCTGTCGTGATCGTCGCCCATTTCGTACAGGCAGGCCCCGCCAGAGCGCGTATCGTCCGCGCGTGTGGCGGTGAAGCGGGGGTGGCGCTCCACAAGGGCCGTGACGCGCTGCTGGGCGTCGTGGTCCCTGAGAATGATGCGTATGGGATACATGGTCTGCATGGCGTGCTCCGCTTGGGCTTGGGTGCGTTTCGTCTATGGCCCGCCGGGGGCGACGGTGCCAAGTTCCAGCGACATGGTCGCTTCGCCGGGCTTCTCCTGCGGCGAGGAGTATCGCCGTACGGCGTGGTCCGCGAGTGTGCCGCTGAGGCCCTCCACGGGCGTGGGCGGGGCCGGACCGGGGGTGACCTGTTGATACAGCAGCTGCTGATGGTAGGCCGCGCCAAGGTGCGTGGTCTTCTGGGCGGTGCAGGCCGCGCAGGTCAGGGCCGCGCACAGGGCGGTTATGGCGATAAGGCGTGTCATGGTGCGTCCTCCCGCAGGGGCAGAATGTGACCGAATTCGCCCTCCATGCCCGAGGGCGGCGCGCCGTCGCGTCCGCCGCGGGAGCGGACGGAGGCCGGAGTGATGGACAGGGGCGCGCTGTCGTCCCTGTCGCCTTCCATCTTGCCGAGGACGAAGAATTCAAATTCATCCGGCTCCGTAAAGTGGTCGGTAGGCAGGGTCTGGCGGGCCATGTCCGTTGGCTTGGCAAGGTGGGGGGTGACGATGATGACGAGTTCGCTTTCGGCCTTTTGGAACTGCTTGGAGCTAAACAGCATGCCAAGGACGGGGATGTCGCCAAGGGCGGGGTACTTGTTCACGTCCTCGCGCACGGCGTTTTGCAGCAGGCCTGCGATGGCAAAGCTCTGTCCGTCGCCAAGCTCCACCACCGTCTCCGCGCGGCGCGAGGTAATGGCCGGGATGGTGAAGCCCTGAATCTGCAAGGCGTTTTGATAGTCCAACTCCGAGACCTCGGGGCGCACGTCAAGGCTGATGCGGCCATCGGCCAGCACGGTGGGGGTAAAGCTGAGGCCGACGCCGTAGGGCTTGTACTCAATAGCTACGGACCCAAGGGCTTGCGGGACGGGGATGGGAATTTCGCCGCCGGCGAGGAAGCTGGCCTTCTCGCCGCCGCGGCAGACGAGGGTCGGCTCGGCCAGAATCTTCACGAGTCCATTTTGCTTCAGGGCCTGCAAAAAGCCCGTGATGGTGGCTTGTCCGCTGTGGAAGCGGAACATGCCGTTGCGCGAGGGACTGATGCGGACCTGACCGTTGCCAAGGCCGCCGTTTTGCGCGGCGGCGGGGCCGACCACGGGCAGGGGGCCATTTTTATTGTCCAGCGCCCACAGGTCGTTGAGGATGGTGTAGAAGAAGTCGCCGTTCATGTAGTAGCTGAGGTCAATGCCCAGCTTTTCCATGACGGTGCGCGACATTTCTGCGACTTTGACCTCCAGCAGCACCTGATGCACGCCGCCGACGCGCAGCAGGTTGGTTACGCCGTCCGGCGAGGGCGCAAAGGCGCGGGCGAGGTCCAGGGCGGTGGAGAGGCTTTCGGTGCTGGAGACGGTGCCGGAAAGGGTGATGCTTTCATGGGCGGCCATGACCTGAATGCCGCGCTCATTGGGCAGAATGCGGTGGAGCATCTCCTTCAGGCGGGAGAGGTCCGGCGTGACCGTGATGGTGAAGACGCGCAGGACGGCGTCGCCGCCGGCCCACAGGGTGAGAGTGGTTGCGCCGGGGGTCTTGCCCGTGACGTAGACCTGCCGGGGCGACAGGACCATCACGTCCGCAATGGCCGCATCCGCTACGGAAACGCGGCTGACCGGACGCGGCGCGTCCACGACCATGGATTGCCCGGTGGCGATGCGGACGGTACCGGGCGGATATCCTGCGGCCTGCGCGGCTGCCCCGCAGGGCAGAAGGCTGGCCATCAGCAGCAGGAGAAGGATGGTGACGGGGCGCGACGGCATGGCGTCTCCCTCCCTGCATGCGCGGCGATGCGCTACATGCTGCTTGTCACGAGGACCTCAATGCGGCGCACGGGCTGAAGGTGACCCTCCGCCACGATGGTTGCGCCGTCGAGAGTTGCCCTCGTCTGGTTCGTCTCCGCACTCATGGTGGCGCTGAGGGACGCGGTGCTGGGTGAGGACGAAGGACGAAGCGTAACGGTCGCGGCGAGGATGGCCGTGAAGATGAGCATGCCTGCAAGGATGTGTTTGGGAGCGGAGAACATGATTAAAACCTCAATGTTGTGCGTGTTGTTCCTGTAATAAGCTCCACGCGCTGGCGGCGCGGGGCCGGGGTGGCCTGTGTGGGGGCCTTTGCTGTGCGCAGTGCGGCCAGCGTGCGCGGAATGTCGGTTCCGCTGGTGCGGATGTTGTCGTTGTCTGCCGGATTGCGGAGGGCAAAATGCAGGGTGCCGCGCGTGGCGGCCAGGGCGAGGCGTTCTGCCTCATCCGGCGTCAGCTCCAGCGTGTAGGTGTCCACGGAGGCGGGATCGTCGCTTGCGGTGCGTTCCCACTCGGTGCCCGACGCCAGCACGCGGATGTTTTGGAGCACCATCTTGGTGACGGTGCGTTCGTTTCGTGAGCTGTCGTCGTCAATGGTGACGAGGACGTCCACGCGGTTGCCCGGGCGGACGAACCCAGCCAGCCCCAGCACCTTGTTGCCCTTAACGCCAACGGCGCGCTTGCCGGGCGCCACAAGGGCGCTGACGCCGCCGGTCTGCACGTCCGGCGAAACAAGGCGCGATGCTGTCACGGCTTCACCGGCGGCAAGGTCCGTGAGCAGAACGCGTCCGGCAAGGGCCTCGGCGCTGTCGTATGCGCCGTCCGGGCGGTTGGCGGGCAGAAAATCGGCGGAGCGCAGGTGCTCCGCAGTCAGGGCCGTGCCCTTGGTCAGCGGCGCGCTGGCGACGACCACGGCCACAGTGGCGGGCGCGGCGTCGGCGTTGGGTGCGGCGCTGTGGGCGCGCATCCACAAAAAGATGAGGCCCCCGGCAAAGAGCGACAGCGCAAACGCGAGGCTGAGTTGAATGAGCGTTGTCCTGTGCATGGCTTCCTCCCAGTCCTACAGACCGCTTGCCGGGGTGAGCGCGCCGGAGCCAAGAAGCATGGCGCAGATGCTGCCGAAGGCGATGGCGACGCCGTAGCAGAGCTTTGGCAGGTGTGCGGCGCCGGGGTGCGGTGCGTAGTCGAAGTGCCGGGTGGCGGGCAGCAGCATGGCCGCGCGCCAGAAATTGCGCAGGATGGCGCCGAACAGGCGCTGGTGCAGGAGCAGAATGCCGCAGGCGTACAGCCCGCCGAGCAGGGTGGTCAGGATGAAGGCGTCCAGTGCGCCGCCAAGACCCAGCAGCGCGCCGACGGCGGCCATGAGCTTCACGTCGCCCGCGCCCATAACGCCGAGAAGGTACGGCGCCAGCATCACGCCAAGGCCAAGGGCGAGGCCGCCCAAGCTAAACAGCAGGCCATCCGTGCCATTGGTCAGACCGTGATAGGCCAGTGCGGCGATGATTGCGGGGTAGGTGAGGGCGTTGGGGATGCGCTGGGTGGTGAGGTCGGTAGCCGCCGCTACGAGGAGTATCGCGGTGAGGGTGAGGTGCATGGGTGTCATCATGACGTTCTCCCTCCGGGTGCTTCGAGGTGAGTTGTGGCGGGACCGGGGGGATTGAGGGGGAGAGTTCCGGTCCCGCCACATCTTCGCTACGCCCAGTGCGATGCGAATCCTCGTGATAAGGGCTGTTCTGCGGGTTGTGGTGAGGGGGTACAACCCGCGGAATGTGCCCGGCTGTTGGCATGTCGCTCCGCCATGCAGCTGACGGGGGCGGACCATTCGGGGAGAGAGGGGATGTCTGGTCCGCCGGTGCGACGCGCCGGGTATTGGAGGCTATCTCCAAATATGGGTTTCCTGCGTGTACTAGGGCAGGGCGTTCGCAATGGTTTCAAATGCACTGTTGACCTTGGTGCCAAGGGTCGTCACAGCCGTAACGATGACGGCGGCGATGAGGGCAGCGATAAGGCCGTATTCAAGGGCGGAAACGCCTTCCTCGTTACGGGTAAGGTTGATGAGCCTGGTCATGGTTCTCCTCCTTGCCTAGCGACGGAAAAAATTTTCCATTGTGGCGGTGGCGCCATGCGCCGTTGCCCCTTTGCGCTCTCCTTAGGCAAGGCGTGTGCCACGGACGGAAGGTGCCGCGGAGAATGTGTTTAACATACTGAATTTGTGTGCAAAAAAAATTCTCACCGTGCGAGCGTAGGCCGAACGCAACGGCGTGTGGCCGCGTATCCGGCAAAAAAGTCCAAAAAAAATAGATTGCAAAGGGCGGTGTTTGTGCGTGCAACCAGCAAAAAAATCCCCCAGAACCGCTGAAGTGGCGAGAAAAATGGCTAATCTAAAAAATATAGACTAAATAGCGGGCGGCGAGGGGCGGTGGCGGCTGAGGGCAGCGCAGGGGGAAAGAGTCGTGTCGTTTCGCCCCATGTGCGTCACGGCAGTGCTGGAAAATGCGAATCTAAAAAAAATAGATTACTGGGTGATGGTCTTGGGATCGATGCCGTGCTTTTTGAGCTTGGCCCAGAGGTTTTTGGGCGTCAGCCCAAGGGCGGTGGCGGCTTCGGTCTGGCGGCCGTCCGCCCCGCGCAGGGCCTTGATGATGAGGCTGCGTTCAAAGGCGGTGACGGCGTCCTTGAGGCTGCGGGTGGGCTGGGGCGAGGCGGAGGGGCCACCGGTGCCCATGGCGCGGCGGATGTCGCCTTCCTCAATGGTGCCGGTGGCGCTGATGGCCGCGCCTTCCAGCACGTTGGAAAGCTGGCGGATATTGCCGGGCCAGTGGTACTCACAGAGCAGGGTCAGCGCCGCAGGAGACACGCCCTCCAGCTGAATACCAAGGTCGGCGCGGATGCGGCGGCAGAAGTAATCCACCAGCAGGGGGATGTCTTCGCTGCGTTCGCGCAGGGGCGGCAACTGGATGGTGGCAACGTTGAGGCGGTAGTACAGGTCCGCGCGGAAGTCCTTGGTGCGGATGCGGTCCAAAAGGTCCTGATTGGTGGCGGCAATGATGCGGACGTCCACGTCCACAGGACGGGCCGCGCCAAGGCGCTCCACCTGTTTCTGCTCCACCACGCGCAGCAGTTTGGGCTGGATGGAGAGCGGCATATCGCCAATTTCGTCCAGCAGGATGGTGCCGCCGCGGGCAAGCTCGAACTTGCCGGGCTGGGCGGATGTTGCGCCGGTAAAGGCGCCGCGCTCGTGCCCGAAGAGTTCGTTTTCAAACAGGTGTTCAGGGATGGCGGCGCAGTTGACCTTGATAAAGGGGCCGGAGGGGCGCTGGGATAGGGCGCGGATGGTGTCCGTGACCAACTCCTTGCCGGTGCCGGATTCGCCGGTGATGAGCACTGTGGTGTCCAGCGGGGCCACGCGCTCCACCTGCGCGATAACGTCGCGGATGGCGTCGCTGTGGCCGATGATGCGTGTGGACGGGCCTTCGGTACGCAGCGAGGCACGCAGGGTGCGCACTTCGCTTTGCAGGCGGCGTTTTTCCATGGCCCGGCGGACCACGATTTCCAGTTCCTTCAGGCTGAAGGGCTTGGAGAAGAAGTCGTACGCGCCAAGGCGGACGGCCTCCAGCGCCATTTCGCGGCTGGAGTAGGCCGTCATGACGATGATGTCCGCCCCGCGTCCGGATTTGAGCAGACGCGGCAGGGCTTCCACGCCGGACATGCCGGGGAGCTTGACGTCCGTCAGGATGAGGTCGAACCGGTCCTGCGCCAAGTGGCGCAGTCCGTCCTCCGCCGTGGAGACCGGACTGACCGTGTGGCCGCGTCCCTGAAGGGCTTCCACGAGCATGGTGCGGAAGGCGGCGTCGTCTTCTATAAGGAGTATGTTGCCTGCTGGTGTGTTCACGGCGGGAGTGTACATTGGCTTGGGAGTATTGACAATCTGCTTGGAACATCATCCCTCTTGTGGCAGGATTGGGCATCTGTGTGCGAATTTGCGCGCGCCCTCGCCCTATTGGGCTGTGAGCGCGCGCTGCAACGCGAAATCAATGGACAATCAGCAAGGAGTCAATCTGTGACTGGTCGATACCGGTTGGTATGCACTCTGGTGGCGGCGCTGGTGCTGCTGCCCGTCCTTGCCATGGCGGCGGGGCAGGAGGGTGACGAGCGTCAGACAACCTTTGGCGCGGCGGTTGGCCCGCTGGACCGCGAACCCTTTGCCGTGGAGGCCTTCGGCGGCGTTATCGGCGCGGGAGATGTGGAGGATACGGACGGCGACGTCAGCGTGACGTCCGCCGGTGTGGTGCTCCAGTACGGGAACTTTGGCCTCAAATACAACGGCGCCAGCTACGACTGGGGCAACGTGGACGACCTGCCCTTTGGCTCCGGCGACGAGGACCCGTGGGACGCGCTGCATTCCCTGTCCCTAACCTACCGCCATGTGGCCTACCGCGAGGGCGAGGTGACGTGGATGGTGTCCGGCTCCCTGCTGTCGGGCTTTGAGGAGGAAATGGACAGCTCCGTCAGCGCCGGACTGTCCACCATTGTGCGCTACGCCTTTGACGACGACTGGAGCGCGGGCATTGGCGCGGCGGTGCAGGTGGAGCCTATTGGCATCCGTGCGTTTCCGGGCCTTGTGGTGCTGTACCGCTCCGCGCGGCAGGAGGGGCTGTCCGCGATGCTTGGCATGCCCACCAGCACGGTGGCGTACCGCTTTTCGCCGCAGTGGGCCGTGAAGGCGCAGGCCAGCATGAGCGGCGGCCTCTACCGCCTTGCCGACGACAGCAGCGTGCGGGAAAAGGGCTACGTGCGCGTTTCCGGCGTGGCCTCGGGCCTGTACGCCGAGTGGACGCCAACACCGCGCGTGCGCGTGACCGCAGGGCCGGAATACCACTTTGGCCGCGGGTACACCTTCTATGATGACGACGGCGACGAAAAGGATACCTATGATGTGGACGCCAGCCTTGGCGCATCCCTCAAGGTGTGGGTGACCTTCTAAACGCGCCATGCTCCGCGCGATGGACAAGAGCTTTGCCGCCCCCGGCCATGTGGACCGGGGGCGGTTTTTTCATGGTGGGGCGGGGGGGAGGGTTTGCGCGTGGGCGTCAGGATGGTATGGTGGATGGATGTGTACTACGAGCCATGAACCATAACGCACCATAACCGCCCGCGGGCGGGAGGAGACGGGACATGACGGACATTACCAAACTGCTCGGCGATGACGCCGGATATCTGCTGGATCACACCTGCACGACCTTTACCAAGGAGACCCTGCACCTGCCGGGGCCGGACTTTGTGGACCGTGTGATGGTGCAGACGGACCGCTCGCCCCGTGTTTTGCAAAGTCTTGGGACGCTGTATGGGCACGGGCGTCTGGCCGGGACGGGATATATGTCCATCCTGCCGGTGGACCAAGCCATTGAGCATACCGCCGGGGCGTCCTTCTCGCCCAATCCCATCTATTTTGATCCGGAAAATATTGTCCGGCTGGCCATTGAGGGCGGATGCAGCGCCGTGGCGTCCACCCTTGGCGTGCTGGGGTCGGTGGCGCGCAAGTACGCGCACAAGATTCCCTTCGTCCTCAAGGTGAACCACAATGAGCTTATGACCTACCCCAACAAATGGGATCAGATTCCCTTCGCCGCCGTAGTGCAGGCCTTTGAGATGGGCGCAGTGGCCATTGGCGCAACGGTGTACTTTGGCGCGCAGGAGAGTAACCGCCAACTGCGTGAGATTTCCGAGATGTTCCGGCAGGCGCATGACCTTGGCATGGCGACCATTTTGTGGGCCTATACCCGCAACGCCGGGTTCAAGACCACGGATGCGGACTACCACACCGCCGCGGACCTGACCGGACAGGCCAACCACCTTGCCGCCACTGTGGAGGCGGACATCGTCAAGCAGAAGCAGCCCACCACCAACGGCGGCTTTACCGCGCTGAGCTTTGGCAAGTCGCACCCCGCCATGTACGACAGGCTGTGCACGGAGCATCCCATCGACATGACGCGGTATCAGGTCGCCAACTGCTACATGGGCCGCGCTGGCCTCATCAATTCCGGCGGCGGCGCGGGCGGCGATGACCTTGCCGACGCCGTGCGTACGGCAGTCATCAACAAGCGTGCTGGCGGAATGGGCCTCATCCTTGGGCGCAAAGCCTTCCAGCGCCCTATGTCCGAGGGCGTTACCCTGCTGCACGCGGTGCAGGACGTGTATTTGAACGGCGATATCACCATCGCCTAGCTGGGCAGGGCGGCAGGGAGAGGGCGGGCGCGCCGCTGACAGGTGGCGCTGAACCCTGCGGCGTTCTTTCCTGTGCTGGCGCTGCGCGGCGCACGCCTTGTGCCGCACACGGTACGTATGGCGGCCCGCATCCTGTGGAGGGTGCGGGCCGCTTTTTGGGCGCGGGGCAGGGCATGCGGGCAAATTCAATCAAACGATTGACTTGCTGGCGCCGCGTGCCTATATCCTCAAAGGAACAGGACTCTTGTGGCAGGATGAAGAGAGGAGGAGACAGCCCCGCATGACGGCATCCGGGAAAGCACAACAGCGGACAACACCGCGCGGCGTGGCGACGCGCCTGCGCCTTATTGAGGAGGGCGGCAAACTGTTTGCCGCCAAGGGGTTCGACGGCGTCAGCACCCGCGATATTGCGCGGGCCTGCGGCGTGAATTTGGCGTCCATCGCCTACCACTTTGGGGGCAAGAAGGGGCTGTACAACGCCGTGCTGGAGGACATTTTTGCCAACATGCAGCGCGCCAGTCAGCCGCTGGTGGCCGCCGCCATGTCCGGCGCGCGCGAGGCGGACGGCGATGCCCGGCGTCTCGCGCAGGTGGCGTGGCGGTTTGTGCACGGCTTTTTGGAATTTTCCCTCGGCAATCATAAGAATTATTGGGCCGTGGATTTTTTGCAGCGCGAGGTCATGAACGGCTCGGACACGTTGGAGCGGTTTTACCACACCGTCATCGGCCCGGTGTACGAGGCCGGGAGCGAACTGTGCCACGCGGCCAGCGGCGGCCAACTTTCCGCGCAGGAGCGGGTGCTGCGTGGGCACGCCCTTGTGGGCATGTGCATGAGCTTTGTGCGCGGGCAGTGTATTTTGCTGCACCGCGCCCAGTGGGACGCCTTTACCCCGGAGCGTGTTTCGGCCATTGCCGGGACGGTGGCGGAAGCCGCGCTCAATATGCTGGGACTGCCCGCAGTGGAGCATGCCGGTAATGAGGGTGCGTAAACGCACGATGAATGCCCTTCGCGTGAACCCCGCGCGAAGGAAGCCATATTCTCCGCGGCCATGCGCCGCGAAAGGACGGACAATGGTTCCATTTCGACATAAGGCGGCGCTTGGCCTGTTTGGGGCGTGGGCGGCCGTTTTTCTGCTGCTGGCTGGCGCGCCAGCGCTGCACGCGGCGCAGGCGCACGTAGTTATTGGCGTGGTATGCGACGGCCCGTCGCCGCAGGCGCGGGCGGTGCTGCGCGATGTACAAAAGGAACTGGCGCCCCTTGTGGATGAGGGGACCGAGGTGGTGTGGAAACGGCCCGCACAGTTCAGCGCCGGATGGGACCCGGCGGCGTCTGCTGGCGCGCTGCGCGCCGCCCTTGCGGACCCGGAGGTGGACATGGTGTTCAGCCTTGGGATCATGCCGTCCTACGCCGCCACCCTTGGCGAGGGAGCGCTCCCGAAGCCCGTGGTGGCCGCGCCGTTTTTGGACGAGGAGACCATGCGTCTGCCGTACCGGGACAATCGCTCCACACGCCGCAACCTGAGTTATATCGTGCTCCCCCAACGGGTGAAGCGCGACCTGACCGCCTTTAAGGACCTTGCCACGTTCAGCCGCCTGCATGTGTTGGTGCAGGCGGAGTATCTGGACGCGTTGCCGGGGCTTCAGGACGTGGCGGACAAATACTCCCGCCTGCTGGGGGTGGATATTCAGCTGGTGCCCGTGGGGGACGATGTGGACGCCGCTTTGGCCGCCCTTGGCGGGGCCGAGGCTGTGTACATCACCCCGCTGATGCGCCTTGATGACGCGCGCCGCGCGCGGCTGGTGGCGGGGCTGAACCATCGTGGCGTACCGTCCTTTTCCTTTGTGGGACGGCAGGATGTGGAGCAGGGCGTTTTGGCCGGGATGGCCAGCTTTTCCGGCACGCACCTTGCCCGCCGCATTGCCCTGAACCTGCGCGATATTATGGACGGCGCCGCGCCGGATTCGCTCCCGGTCATCCTGCCCGAGGAGGAGCGCCTGTTTGTGAACATGCGCACCGCGCGGGAGATTGGCTTTTCCCCCAAGTATGAGACCCTGCTCACCGCCACCCTTCTTGGTATGGAGGAGGAAGAAGGCAGCGGAATGCCCCTGACCTTGGGCCGCGCCATGCGCATTGCCGCCAAGGAAAACATTGACCTTGCCGTCAAGGACGCCGAACTGGCCGGAGCGGAGCAGGACAGCCTGCTTGCCCGCAGCGCCATGCTGCCGCAACTGGGCGCGGGCATGAATTACACGCAGATTGATCAGGACCGCGCCGTGGCCTCGCAGGGGCTGTACCCGTGGGACGTCACCACCGCCGGGCTGAACCTGACGCAGATGCTTTATGATGACGCGGTGGTCAGCCGCTACCGCGCCTCCACCCGCAGTGTGGAGGCGGAGCGCCTCTCGCGCGAGGCCGTGCGTATGGACGTGATGCGTACCGCAGGGCGGCGCTTTCTTGCCTATCTGTCCGCGCGCTCGCTTCTGCGCATAGAGCGGGAGAACTTTGCCCTTATCGGCAAGAATTTGGAGATGGCGCGCGTTCGGCGCAGCGCCGGAGTCTCCGGGCCGGAGGAAGTCTACCGCTGGGAGGCCGCGCAGGCCGAAAGCCGCGCCCGCGTCATCGCCCGCAAATCCGACGTGCAGTCGGCGTTGACGGCGCTGAACCAGTCCCTTGACCGTCCTGCCGGAACGCAGTGGGAGGTGAAGCCTCTGACGGCGGATGAGGCGCGGCGCGCGTTCTTTGGCGTGGAGGCGTCCACCATTGGCGGGACGCTGAAGCAGCTGTCGCGCATTAGCGAGACGGCGGCGGAGCTTTCGGATGACAGGCCCGCCGTACGCGCGGTGGCGCATCTGGTGGAGGCGCAGTCCATTGTGCTGGCGCAAAAGCGCCGCACGCGCTGGGTGCCCAAGGTGAGCGCCTCGGCGGAGTATGGGCACGAGATAGACAAGCACCAAGCCGGGCCGCGCATCATTCAAGACCCGGACCCCAACGAGGATACGTGGACGTTGAGTGTGGACGCCAGCCTGCCGCTGTTTGCTGGCGGCGCCATCACCCACGACCAGCGCAAGGCCAGCGCCGAACTCCGGCGGCTGGACGCCACGCGCAGGCGGCTGACGCAGTTGGCCGAACAGCAGGCGCGGACCGTTGTGGACAACATGGCGCGCTCCTACCCCAAGATGGAGCTTGCGGCCCTTGCCGCGGACCGGGCGCAGCGCAATCTGGACGTGGTGCGCGACAAGTACGCGCGCGGCGCGGTGTCCATTTTGGAGCTTTTGGACGCGCAGAACCAGTCCCGCGTGCAGGAGCAGTCTGCGGTGCTGGCCGTGTATTCCTACCTTGGCGACGTGCTGGACTTCCAGCGCGCTGTTGGGTGGTTTGAGATCGACAAAACCCCCGCCGAGCGGCGCGAGTTTCTTTCGCGCTTTGGCGTCGGGACCAAGGAGTAGCCATGCGATTTTGTGGAAAACGAGCCCCCGTCCTGTGCGCCGCGCTGGCGCTGTGCCTTGCGCTGGCCGCATGCGGCGGGGAGCAGAAGCCGGAAAAGCCCGTGCTGCGGCCCGTTGTGACTATGACGGTGCCGGACCCGCAGGCCGGACGCGAGCGGACCTTCCCGGGGACGGCCCGCGCCGCCATTGAAACGCGCCTGAGCTTTCGCGTTTCCGGCGAGATAGAGCATCTGCCCGCCCGCATTGGCATGCGGGTAAAGCAGGGCGATGTGGTGGCCCGTCTGGACCCCACGGACTACCGCCTGCAAGTGGGCCGCGCCGAGGCCGCCGTGGCGCAGGCCGAGGCCTCCACCGCGCAGGCGCGCTCCGATTGGGAACGCACCCGCGCCCTGTATGAGGTGGGCAACACCTCCCGCCGCGACCTTGACCGCGCCCGCGCGCAGATTGATGCGTCCGAGGCGTCCCTGAAGGCGGCGCGGCGGCAACTGGAACTTGCGCGCCAGCAGCTACGCTATACGGTACTGCGCGCGCCCATGGACGGCGCACTGGCCGAAGTGCCGGTAGACGTGCACCAGACGGTTGCCGCAGGCCAGCCCGTGGCCCTCTTGACCGCAGGCCAGCGCATGGAACTTGAAGTGGGCATCCCCGACAGCCTCATCGCCAGCATCCACGCTGGCGACGCCGTCACCGTGCATTTTGACGCCCTGCCCGGCGAGGGCTTTGCAGGGTCCGTGATTGAGGTGGGCGTGGAGTCGCGCGCCGTTTCCACTTACCCCGTCAAGGTTGCCCTGACCAACGAGGCACGTGGCGTGCGCCCCGGCATGTCCGGCGAGGCGACCTTTGCCTTTGACGCCAAGAGCGCCTACGTGCTGGTGCCCCCCGTTGCCGTGGTGGGTGAAGTGGGGCAGAAGCGCTCCGTGTGGGTTGTGGACGAGGCGTCCGGCACCGTGAAACAGCGCGCTGTCACCATCGGCAAGCTGACGTCCAGCGGGCTGGAGGTGCTCTCCGGCCTTACCCCGGGCGAGAAGGTTGTCATCCGCGGCGTCCACCGCCTGAAGGACGGCCAGCGCGTGAAGGTGCAGGAGGGCAAGGCGCAGGAGGCGTGGTCGTGAATATCGCCGATTGGTGCCTGAAGAATAACCGCACGGCGGGCGTGGTCATTGTGCTGGTGGCGCTGGCGGGCATTTTGTCCGCCGTGACCATGTCCAAGCGCGAGGACCCGGACTTTACCATCCGCGTGGCCCTTGTGATGACGGTGTTCCCCGGTGCGTCCCCCCAGCGTGTTGAAGAGTTGGTGACCGACACAATAGAGGAGAGCATCCGCGATATCCCGGAGGTGACAACGCTGGAATCGCAGTCGCGCACGGGCGTTTCCATCATCAAGGTGGAGTTCCACGACGGCATCCGCAATATGGAGCCGCTGTGGCGCAAGCTGCGCGAGAAGGTCTCGGATGTGACGCCGTCCTTGCCCGAGGGGTGCCGCACGCCCATGGTCAATGACGAATACGGCGACGTGTTCGGCATCTGCGTGGCGCTCACGGGCGATGGCTACTCCTACCGCGAGCTCAAGGACGCCGCGGACATGACCCGCGACGAACTGCTGAAGCTGGACCTTGTGGGCAAGGTGAACCTGTGGGGCGTTCAGGAAGAGCGCGTATTTGTGGACTTTTCCAACGCCCGTGTGGCCGGGCTTGGCATTTCGCCCTTTACCCTTGCCCGCGTTATCGACGCGCAAAACACCATCAAACCCAGCGGCCACGCCAAGGTGGGGCCGGAGCGTATCGTTATTGAACCAACGGGCGAGTTTACGTCCGTGGACGACCTGCGAAACCTCACCCTGCGCCAGCCCGGACAGAAGACGGGCATTGCCCTGTCCGACATTGCCACGGTGCGGCGCGGGTTTGTGGACCCGCCTTCGCGCATGGTGCGCTTTAACGGCCAGCCTGCGCTGCTGCTGGCGGTGTCCATGGCCGAGGGCGGCAATATCCTTGAACTGGGGCGCGAGGTCTCGGCCCGGCTGGACACGCTGCAAACCATTCTGCCCGTTGGGCTGGACTACCATATGGCGCTGTATCAGCCGCAGTACGTCAAGGACGCGCTGGGCGACTTTGGCGTGAATCTTTTGGAGTCCTTTATCTTCGTGGTTGTGGTGATGCTGCTGTTTGCGGGGCTGCGTACGGGCCTTGTGGCGGGCACGCTGGTCCCCATGGCTATGCTGGCCTGTATGGCGGTGATGCCCGCCTTTGGCGTGGGCCTGCAACGGATGTCCATTGCCTCGCTGATTATTTCCCTTGGCATCCTCGTGGACAACGGGGTGGTGGTTAGCGAGAACATCCTTGTGCGTATGGCCTCGGGGCAGGAGCGGCGAAAGGCCGTCACCGAGGCGGTGCGCGAGTTGTGGATGCCGCTGCTTGCGGCGTCGCTGACGACAATCTTTGCGTTTTTGCCCATCCCTTTTGCGCCGTCGCAGACGGGTGAGTACACGTTTTCGCTGTTTGTGGTCATCACGTGCACGCTTTTGGCGTCGTGGCTGCTGGCGCTGACCATGGTGCCCATGCTGTCTTTTCATGTGTTGCGGCCCAAGGTGCAGCGGCAGAACTTTGAAAATCCCGCCTACCGCGCCTACCGCAGCGTTCTTGAATGGTCATTGCGCCACCGCGTGCAGTTTTTGCTGGCAGTGGTGGCCGTCTGCGCGGTGAGCGTGTGGGCCTTCCGCTACGTGCCGAAAATCTTCTTCCCGCCCAACGAGCGCGACCAGTTCATGGTGGACTTTTGGCAGCCCTACGGCTCGGACATCCGCACCACCACTGAGCGGGTGGAGCGCCTTGAGCGCGTGCTGATGGACGACCCGGAAGTCAAGGACGTGCTGACCTTTGTGGGCGCAAGCGGCCCGCGCTGGTACCTGCCCCTCGACCTTGAGGAAAGCTCGCCCAACTATGCCTCCCTTGTGGTGCGCACCACGGATACGCAGGCTGTGCAGGACGTGATGCCCCGCGTGCGCCGCGCGCTGGATGAGGGCTTCCCGGACTGCCGCCACACGGTGAAGGAGCTGATGTACGGTCCGCCTGTGGGCGCGCCCATTCAGGTGCGCATTTCCGGGCCGGATATCACCACACTCTACGACCTGCGCGCCAAGGTGGCGGACGTTGTGTCCGGCACGGATGGCGTGGTGTCCGTGTGGGACGACTGGGGGCAGTGGACCAAGAAGCTGGTGGTGGATGTGAATCAGGAACAGGCCCGCCGCGCAGGGCTGACCAGTACGGATGTGGCGCTGTCCCTGCAAACGCATATGTCAGGCATGCAGGCGTCCACCTACCGCGAAGGTGACGACGCCATCCCCATTGTCCTGCGCTCCGAGGACGCCATCCGCGACGACCTCGGCAGGCTGGAGAATCTGAACGTGTATTCCTTCTCCGGTGGGAATTCCGTGCCGCTTTTGCAGGTGGCGCGCACGCGCCTGACGTGGCAGCCGCCGGACATCCGGCGCCGCGACGGCGCACGCACCCTGACCGTGAAGGCCGACCTTGAGGGGCGCTTTCCCTCGCAGGCCATGGCGGACATTGCGCCGCGCATTGCGAAGCTGATGGATTCTCCGGACTGGCCGGTGGGTTATTATGTGGAATACGGCGGCGAGCAGGAAAAGAACGGCGAGTCGCAGGCGTCCATTATGCAGAACCTGCCATGGGCGCTGGGGCTGCTTGTGTTCATCCTTGTGGCGCAGTTTAATTCACTGCGGCGGCCCACGATTATTCTGCTGACCTTGCCGCCCATGATGGTGGGCATCACGTGGGGCATGCTGGCCACCAACGCGCCCTTTGGCTTTATGGCCATGCTGGGCATGATTAGTTTGACGGGCATCATCGTCAATAACGCCATTATGCTCATAGACCAGATTGAATTGCTGCGCGCCACGGCGCTGGAGGCGCGGGACGCAGTGATGCTGGGGGCGCTGAAACGCGCGCGGCCCATCCTGATGACCACCGTGACGACCATCATTGGCATGATTCCGCTGGCCCTGCAGGGCGGCGAGTTGTGGCGGCCCATGGCGGTGTGCATTATCTCCGGATTGGCCTTTGCCACGGTGTTGACCCTGCTCCTGTGCCCTGTGCTGTATTCGCTGGCCTTTGGCATACGCTTTAAGGGCTGGCACTGGGACCCGGACGTTGCTGACAAGGCAGACAGCTGACGGGCGACGAAACACACGACAAGCGGCCCGCATTCCCAGAGGGGGAGTGCGGGCCGCTTTTTTTGCGCTGTGGTGGCGGGGCAAGGCTTAGGGCGCGCCCACCTTGTCGATGACGGCGTCGAGCAAAACGCCCATGTCCGCAAGGGGCTTGATGAACACGTCGCCACTGGTCATGCCGATGTCTTTGAGCTCCGAGGGCAGCTTAAAGTTGGTGGAGCCGGTGTGAATGAGAAAGTGCGTGTGCGGACTTTTGCCATGGGCCTGCACAATGAATTCGCTTCCGGCCATGCCGGGCAGGCGCATGTCGATGACGCCGAGGGAGATTTCTCCCGTGGCGATGATGTTCATGGCGTCCTCGCCATTGGAGGCGGTGCGCACCTCGAAGCCTTCGTCCTCGAAGTAGGCCTCTAAGTTCTCGCGCACCATCTGCTCGTCATCAAGGATGAGTATGATCGGGTTCGTCTGACTCATTGGTTTCCTGCCCGATTGGCAGCCACAGCTTGAATGTCGTCCCCTTGCCGGGTTCGGCCTCAACATCAAAGCGGCCACCGTGATTGTTCGTTATGATGAAGTAGGACACTGACAGGCCAAGGCCCGTGCCTATGCCCACATCCTTGGTGGTGAAAAACGGTTCAAAGACGCGTTTGCGGGTCTTTTCGTCCATGCCGGGGCCATTGTCCTGCACCTCTATGCGGGCCATGGACCCTTCGCGCGCGGTGCGCACGGTGATGCGCGGCTTCCAGCCCTCGCCGCCTTTATATTCGCTCATGGCTTGGGCGGCGTTTTTGAGAAGGTTCAGCAGCACCTGCTCCAGTTCCGAGGCAATGCATGAGATGCCGGGGAGGCTGTCGTCGTACTCCCTGATGATGGCCGTGTTGCGGAAGTCGTACTTCTTTTTCAGGTCGTAGTCGTTTTCGGCCAGCTCGATGGTTCTGTCCAGCAGGGTGCCAAGGTCCTCCATGGACCGGCGCGATTCGCTCATGCGGCTAAAGTTGAGCATGTTGCGCACAATGCGCGCGGCGCGTTCGCCGGATTCGCGGATGCCGTCAAGAAACCGCAATATCTTTCGTTGTTCCATGAAAGCGCGGATGGCGTCAATTTCACAGCCCACGTCCTGCGCGGCCTTGACCGACGCGGGAAGCTCCGTGGACAGGCGGCGCTGGATGTTCTGCACGCCCTGCAGGATGGCCCCGAGGGGGTTGTTAATCTCGTGCGCCATGCCGGCGGCCAGCCCGCCAACACTCATCATCTTCTCCGTCTGGATCATCATGTCCTCAAGGCGGGCGCGCTGGGTGACGTCATCTATGCGGATCACCGCGCCCACCACGCCGCTGACCACCAGCGGGTAGATAAGGATGTCCACATACACGTCATCGCCCGAGGGACCAGTCATGGTGACCTTCTCCTCCGTGACCGGGGCGCTTTGGCGGATGGCGCGTGCGGCGGAGGCGGCAAAGGGCGCAAAGCCCGGCCAGCAGGATGTAATATGCTGCTTGATGGCGCCTTTTTCCTCTACGCCGGTGAGTTTCTCCGCCGCGCGGTTCCAGTGGGTGACGTGGCCGTGTACGTCCACGCCGATGATGACCGAGGGCATGGAGTTGATGATGTTGTCCAGATAGCCCTGCGTCTGGCGCAGTTCCTCTTCGGCGCGTTTGCGGTCTGTGATGTCGCGCATGCTGGCGAGGATGAGGTCTCGTTCGTTGATGGTGATGGGGCAGAGGTAGACCTCCGCCAAAAAGTAGGAGTCGTCCCCCGGGCGGCGCGTTTCCCATTCAAAGAGGTCCGGTTGCCCGCGCAGGGCCTTTTCCCAGTGGTGGCGCAGGGTGTCCACGGGCGCGCCGGGGCCGGAAAGGTCGCGGCTGATGGAGAGGGTGAGCGCCTGCTCGCGCGTAACGCCAAACATTTGGAGCATACGGGCGTTGGCGTCCACAATGAAGCCCTTGTCGTTATGCAGGATGACGGCGTCGTGCACGCTGTTGAAGATGGTCAACAGCGACTGCTCCGACTCGCGCAGGGAGCTTTCGGCGCGGCTGAGCTGGCCGATGCGCAGTTCCAGCACTTGCAGGGTTTCCTGCAGGCGTGTGGTCATGAAGTTGAACGCCTGCACCAGAATGCCTACCTCGTCGTGCTGGTCGAGGGCGATGCGGCGGCTGTAGTCGCCGTCGGCAATGGCAAGGGCCATGTCCTTGGCCATGGTGATGGGGCGGGCAATGCGTGCGGCCACAAACCACATCACCCCAAGGCCAAAGAGTAAAAGCAGCGCCGATATGCCGCCAAGGGTCCACGCGCGGGTTTTGGCCTGCTGGTGGATGATGCCGGAGGGCAGGCTGACATACACGCTCCATGGCGCTTCCAGTGCGCCGAACTCAATGGGGAGGAAGACCTCGTACACATCCTCGTCCGCGGCGGGGGAGGCCCAGGAGTCGCCGCGCAGGATGCGGTCGAACGCTGTGGTGTAAAAGTCGGTGATAAGGGTGTTGGCAGGCTGGCCGAAGAGGTCCGGCTGTCTGGTGACGCCAGCCAGCATGCCGCTGTTGGTGATGATGGCCAGCGTGCCCTTGTCGTGCATGATATTGGCTTCATCCACCATGCTTTGGATAAAGCCAACGCTGAGGTCCGCCCCGGCCACGCCAAGAAATTCCCCGTACACGATGATGGGCACGCAGACGCTGACCATGGCCAGCTGGTGCCCGCGCACAAGGTAGGTTTCCGGGTCGAGTATGAGAGGCTTTCGATAGAGCTTGGTAAGGGTGTAGTAGTTGCCGCCGGGTTTGTCGTAGTCCACGCTGGGCTCCAGATGGATGCCGCCCCAGCGGTTCCAGTAGGGCAAAAAGCGGCCCGTGGAGTCGTGACCGGGCGCGTTGCGGAATTCCTTGTCGCGCCCGTCAAAGGCGTCCGGCTCCCACACGCACCATACGCCCAGCAGGTCGGGGTGCTGGTCCAGCACCTCCTTGAGCATAATGTTCACCCGTTGGCGGTCGTTGGGCATGCCGCCTTTTTGGGTGCTCTCCAGCACAACGCCGATATTGAGCGCGGTGTTGACGACCTCAAGGAGCTGGTTGCGCACCACGGATGCGGCGTCCGCCGCCACGGTGCGCGCCCGCTGCACGCCCAGTTCTGTTGCGTCGTTCCAGAACTGTATGCCTGTGTAGACGCTGAGAATGATGGCTGTGGCAACAAGGCACGCCCCAAAGGAGAGGATGATCTTCAGCTTGAGGGAGCGCAGTTCCAGCATCGTCCTTCCGGGTGGCTCCGCCAAAGCTTGTGCGGGCCGGGCCAAATGTTGTGCGGGGTACGAACGTGAACGCTCTTTTACAGATAGCAGAAAAGCGCAGACAGGTGAATGTTGCCGTGCTGTGGGGATGTATTTTGGATGGCGGAAACGCGCAGGGCGCCGGCGGAGCATGACGTGCCCGCGCGCTACGCTGAAAAATCAGGCGCCCCCGCCTCTTGTGCGCGGTGTGGCGCAGGCCGCTTGGGCCGAGGTGTCCGCACGCTGTGGATGGAAGGCGCGAAGGTGCGCGGAGCGGGCGGTTGGGGCAGGGGCTGGATGGGGCAAAGGGAGCCGCACACTCGTGGCACAGCGGCGGAGCGCCGGGCGCGCTCTGTGCGCGGGGCGTTACGTCAGGCGTCACGCCCCGCGTCACGCAGGCCGCCGCGTGGGGCAGTGCCGACCGCGGCGCCGGGAGCCGGGCGCCGGGAGCCGGAAGCCGGAAACTGCGGCCTTTAGGCCTCTGCCGCGGCGCTGTGGAGCATGGCGCGCACGCAGCGCAGTTGCTCGTAGGAGTAGGTTCCGCCAAAGGCCTCGTGCACCGGGCCGATGCCGGGGATTCCCTTCTCCTGCGCCGAGGTGATGGCCGTGGCGATTTCCGTGGCGTCGGCTTCGCTGAGTCCCGCAACGTCCGTGGCGGCAAGAACGTCATGCTCCACGGCGGTGATGAGGTGCTTCCAGATGGTGGTCGCGGCCAGCCCCCGCGCCTGGGTGACGGCGTCCACGGAGCCGTGCTCGCGGAAGAGGTCGATGCTTTTTTGAACGGTGGCGCTGATGGCCTCGCGCGTGGGTTTGGGCTTGGGCTGGGCGGCGGGAACGTCCGGCAGTTCGGGCACGTCATCCGGGCGGCCGTTCTCCTCCTCCCACGTGCTGATGGCGCCTAGGAAGGGTGTCGCATAGGCTTTGAGCTTGGCCTGACCTACGCCGTGCAGAACGCCCATCTCTTCCGGCGAGTGGGGGCGGAAGCGGACCATCTCAAGCAGGGTCCGGTCCGGCAGGACAGCGTAGGGCGGCACGCCCTGCTGTTTGGAAATGGACAGGCGCAACTCGCGCAGGACATCGAAGAGGCCGCGTGCGTCGGCTGTGGCGAGGGTGTCGTGCTCATCGGCGCGCACGGCCTTGGAGCGCGAGCGGCCAGCCCCGCGCGCGGTGACCGGGTCCTTGCGCAGGGTGACGGTGCGCTCGCCGCGCAGCACTTCCCAGCTGGCATTATTGAGCAGCAGGCTACCGTAGCCTTCCATATCCACGCGCAACAGGCCAACAGCTGCAAGCTGGCGGTACACGGACTGCCAGCCCTTGCGGTCCAGCTCCTGCCCGCAGCCAAAGGTCTTGAGGCAGTCGTGCCCCATGTTCTTGACGCGCACGGTCTCCTTGCCCATCAGCACGTCCGCAAGGTGCCCCGCGCCAAAGCGCTGCTCCGTGCGGAAAATGCAGGACAGCGCCTTTTGCGCCGCGATGGTGGCGTCCCATGTTTCCACGGGGGTGAGGCAGTTGTCGCAGTTGCCGCAGCCACCGGAGTGCTCCTCGCCAAAGTAGCCGAGCAGGGCCGTGCGGCGGCAGGTGGCTGTTTCGCAAAAGCCGAGCATGGCGTCCAGCTTGCGGGCTTCCACGCGCTTCCTGTCCGTGCTGGCGCCGCCGGAGTCCAGCATGCGGCGGAGCATAACCACATCCGCAAGGCCATAGGCCATCCACGCATCGGCGGGCAGACCGTCGCGGCCCGCGCGGCCGGTTTCCTGATGGTAGGCCTCCAGACTCTTGGGCGGGTCCATGTGCGCCACAAAGCGGACGTTGGGCTTGTCCACACCCATGCCAAAGGCCACCGTGGCGACCATTACAAGGCCTTCCTCACGCATAAAGCGCTCCAGATGCAGGCGGCGTTCCGCCTGCGAAAGGCCTGCGTGGTAGGGCAGGGCGGCGATGCCCTGCTTGCTCAGCCAGCTGGCGGTGTCCTCCACCTTTTTGCGCGACATGCGGTAGACAATGCCCGCGTCGCCCTTGTGCCGCTGGGTGATGAAGCGCAGCAGCTGGCGCTTGGCGTTGTCTTTGGGGACGATGGTGTAGGTGATGTTTGGCCTGTCGAACCCTGCGGAAAAGACGCGTGCGCCTGTGAAATTCAGCTGATTGATGATGTCCGCGCGGGTGGGGCCGTCCGCCGTGGCGGTAAGGGCGATGCGCGGCACGCCGGGCCAGTGGGCGGCCAGAGTGCCCAGCTGGGTGTACTCCGGGCGGAAGTCATGCCCCCACTGCGACACGCAGTGCGCTTCGTCAATGGCAAACAGGGCGATGGGCAGGCCTTTGAGCATGTTCAGGAAATGCGGCTGAAGCAGGCGCTCCGGCGCGACGTAGATGAGGTCGTACTCTCCGGCGACCATGCGGCGCTCCGCGTCGGCGGCCTCCTGCGGGGGCAGGCTGGAGTTGATGTACGCGGCGCGCACGCCCATCTGGACAAGGCTTTGTACCTGATCCTGCATCAGGGCGATAAGCGGCGAGACCACAATGCCCACCCCATGGCGAACCATGGCGGGAATCTGATAGCACAGGGACTTGCCGCCGCCCGTTGGCATAAGCACGAGGGCGTCGCCCCCGCCGCATACATGCTCAATGATGGGCTGCTGGAGTCCCTGAAAGTCGCGGAATCCGAATGTGTCTCGAAGAATGTCCAAGGGTGCGGGTGCCATTATACCTCCTGACCTGCGTCGTGCCCCGGCGTGATACCTGAATCCGCCGCCGAACACAAAGGGGGAGGCAGGGGGCGGGTCATGAAGATGTCACACAGAATTCACGTCCGGGTCACCTGCGCTGGAATGAGTGGAGTATGTGTCGGACGTCGAACGCCCCCGGGAGGGAACAACCGGTGTTGTCCGGGGGCTTGGCCTAACCATTTACGGGGAGAGACCATGCTGGAAGCCATACGTGGATTCGGGCAGGGATTGTTATTTGGGCGCGAGGATGCCGCCCGCCTTTCGCATGATGATGCAACACATTTTGCCTTTTTGACCGGGCATGGCCGCCTGCGGCTGGAGCGGTTTTTGGGGCAGGGGAACCCTGTGGCCCTGTTTCTGCTGGAGGCCGACAACTTTGTGGTCTTCCGCGATATTTACGGCAGCCTTATTGCCGACCGCATCAACAGTGCCATGCTGGACGAGGCGCAGGCGCTGGCCGATGAGCTTTTGCGCGGGTGTCACGTGCGCTTTGTGGAAAGCATTGAACCCGGACGCGTGGTGGTGCTGTGCGGCGAGGACGAATGGGACAGGGACGCCCTTGAAGACGTGGCCCTTGCCTTTCGCCTCAAGGTGCGAAGCCGCATCAAGCAGGAGGCGCTGAACCTGACGGGGCAGTCGCTGAACGTGCAGTCGGGCTTTGGCCTGTTGGATGGCGGCGACAAGGACCTTGAGGCCAGCGTCTACCGCGCCCTGAGCGATGCGCGCCGCGTGGCCGCCGGAACGCTGGACAGCACCAAGCTGGCGCTGTTGACGGAGTTTCGCGATGTGCTGGACCGCCAGCTTATCCGCGCGGTCTACCAGCCCATCGTGAGCCTGTCGTCCGGCAATATTTTGTCGTGGGAGGCGCTGACGCGTGGCCCGTCCGGGTCCAATTTCCGTTCCCCTTCGGTGCTCTTTGACTTTGCCGAGGAGGTGGAACAGGTCTTTGCGCTGGAAAAGGCCTGCCGCGAGCGCGCTATCAGGGACGTTGGCCCCCTTGGGCAGGGGCGCAAGCTGTTCCTGAATGTGCATCCACGCACGCTGGTGGACCCACATTTTTCGCCGGGCCAGACGGTGCGGCTTCTGCGCGAGTATGGGCTGGAGCCTGTGGACGTGGTGCTGGAAATTACCGAACGGCACAGCATCAAGGACTTTGCGCTGTTTCACAGGACGCTGGAGCATTACCGCAGCCAGGGGTTTCGCATTGCCGTGGACGACGTGGGCACCGGCTATTCCGGGCTGTGGTCCATCGCCCAGCTGCGCCCGGAGTATCTGAAGGTGGACATGTCCCTTGTGCGCGACGTGGACGCGGACCCGGTGCGGCGGGCGCTGCTTGAGACGCTCGTCACGTTCTCGCGCAATATTGGGTGCCAGCTCATTGCCGAGGGCGTTGAAACGGCGTCGGAACTGAACACGTTGATGCGCCTTGGGGTGCACTATGGGCAGGGGTATTTTTTGGCGCGTCCGGCCTTCCCAAAGCCTGACCTGCCGCCCGAGGTGCTGGGGAACTTCTCCCGCGTGGGGCACAGGGAAGAGGCCTCGCGCCGCTCGTCGCCCATTGGCTCCCTTGCGCTGACGGTGCCCACGGTGCCGCGCGGGGCAACGGTGAGCGAAATCCGGCAGATGTTTGGCGACACTTCGCAGCCGCTGAGTTCCGTTGTGGTGGTAGATGATAAGGAGCGCCCGCTTGGTCTTGTCATGAGCCATCATCTGGACCACGCCCTCAGCACGCAATACGGCCTGTCGTTGTATATGAACCGCGCGGTGGAACTCATCATGGACCCCGCGCCCCTGTACGCCGAAAGCTCTGCGCCCATGGAAAATGTGGCGCGGGAGGCCATGCAGCGGCCCAAGGCCAACATCTTTGACCATGTGGTGGTGACGCGCGGGGAAACGCTGGTGGGCGTGGTGACGGTGCAGGCCATGCTGGACGCCCTCGCCACCGTGCAGGTGGAGATGGCCAAGGGCGCCAATCCCCTCACCGGGCTGCCGGGGAATGTGGTCATTGAGGCGGAAATGGAGCGGCGCATTGCCGCGCGCGAGTCCTTTTCCATTGTGTACGCGGACCTTGATAACTTTAAGGCCTACAACGACGTCTACGGCTTCCGTAACGGCGACGACATCCTTTTGCTGTTGGCGCGCCTGTTGCGCTGGGCGGTGAACCGCCATGGCGATGGCGGGACGGATTTTGTGGGGCATGTGGGCGGCGACGACTTTGTGGTCATGTGCACCAGCGCGCGGGCGGAGCGCATTGCCAAGGCCGTAACGCGCTGCTTTGGGCGGCTGGTGCGCAAGCACTACTCCCCGCAGGACCGCGAGCGCGGCACGGTGCGCGCGCGGGGGCGCGATGGGGTGGTGGCGGAATTTCCACTGGTGTCCGTCTCCCTCGCTATTGTGGATTGCCGGGGAGAGGGCGAGATGGGCGCTCTGTCGCGCCACGCGGCGGAGATGAAGCACTACGCCAAAACCCTGCCCGGCAATGTGTGGGTGCGCGACCGCAGGCGCATCACCGCGCGCGAGGGGGAGGCGGATGCGAAAAATCCTGGTGTGCCGGGATGTTGCCAGCTTGAGACCTGCACGGAGGACGCCCCGAAATAAGCGCCGCGGCGCTGGCGGCCAGCTGCGCAGGAGCCGGGGGCGCTGCACAGGAGGCGGCGTGAGGAAAGGAATTTCGGCGTTTGGCTGCGCTTTGGCGCTGTCTTTCATGGACAAGGCGACGTGATTTTTCTATCGTTCCCGTTTCAGTGGATGCGCCGGGACTCCAAAGCGGAGCTGGCGGCAGGCCGCCGTGATGCGCCGTGTGAGATACAGCGTGAATGGCGCTGGCGTATCGCAATGCTCCGCCGCGTGTGCTGCATGGGGCATGGCGCGTCCGTGGGAAGGGACAACGCAACATTTCATGAGAGAGATTCGCATGCAGAAGACCGTGTACTATATCGAGGGCGACGGCATCGGTCCCGAAGTGTGGGCCGCAGGCCGCCCCGTATTGGACGCCGCAGTGCAGAAGGCCTACGGCGGCGAGCGCCGCATTGAGTGGGTGGAACTGCTGGCGGGTGAAAAGGCCCACCGCGAAACGGGCGAATATTTGCCGGGGGGCACCATGCAGGCGCTTCGCGGCGCGCAGCTTGCCATGAAAGGCCCGCTCACCACGCCGGTGGGGCAGGGCTTTCGCAGCCTGAACGTCACCCTGCGCCAGACGCTGGACCTGTACGCCTGCATCCGCCCCATCCGCCACTTCAAGGGCGTGGAGTCGCCGGTAAAGCACCCGGACGCCGTGGATATGGTCGTCTTCCGTGAGAATACCGAGGACGTGTACGCGGGTATTGAATACGCCGCAGGCTCGTCCGAGGCGCGCCGCCTGCTGGAATTTCTGCGCGATGAGCTTGGCGCCAATGTGGACGCCGCCGCAGGTGTGGGCGTGAAGCCCATTACGGAGCACTGCTCCAAGCGGCTGGTGCGCAAAGCCATTACCCACGCGCTGGATACCGGGCGCTCCAGCGTCACCCTTGTGCACAAGGGCAATATTATGAAGTACACCGAGGGCGCGTTCCGTGGCTGGGGCTACGAGGTCGCGGCCGAGGAATTCGCCGGGCGCGTGGTCACCGAGGAGTCCGGCCAGAGCGCGGATGTGGTCATCAACGACCGCATCGCCGACGCCATGTTCCAGAACGCGCTGATGTACCCGGAGCAGTACGATGTGCTGGCCACCACCAACCTGAACGGCGACTACCTCTCCGACGCCCTTGCGGCGCAGGTTGGCGGGCTGGGGCTTGCCCCGGGCGTGAACATGGGCGATACCCTCGCCTTCTTTGAGCCGACCCACGGCACCGCGCCCACCATCGCGGGCAAGGACAAGGCCAACCCCGGCAGCCTCATTCTCTCCGGCGCCATGATGCTGGAGCACGCAGGAATGCCCGAAGCCGCGGCCCTTATCCATGCTTCCATGGACAAGGTTGTGTCCTCGGGCCGGGTGACGGTGGACCTTGCCTCCCAGATTCCCGGAGCCACCACCATCGGGTGCGCGGCCTTTGGGCATCTGCTGGGTGAGCATCTGTAGAGTTTATCGCCTCCCCGTTTTTTGGGGAGAAGGACAACGCGTAAAAAAACGGCGCGGCCAATGTGGCCGCGCCGTTTTGTCGTTGTTGTGGCGCCTGCGTCAGCTGGGGCTGACCGCGTGGCGGTTTCGGTGGGGGAACAGGCCAATAAGCCGCGCGCCAATGCGCCGGGACCGGCCCGGACGGGGCGGCGTATCGTCCGGTGTGGACGTGGCGGCCAGCGCTTCCTGCTCGCGCAGGTAGTCGCAAATGTCCATGTGGCCGTAGAATTCGGCAATCTGGATGGCCGTATGCCCGTCAAAATCCGTCTGGCCGATGTCCGCGCCGTGCTCCACAAGCTGGCGGACCACGGCAAGGTGGCCTTCCATGCTGGCGGTAACGAGGACCGGCTCGTCAAACTCGTTGCGGATGGACGGGTCCGCGCCATGCTCCAGCAGAACCCGGACGACTTCGTCATTGCCTTCATAGGCGGCAATGCACAGGGGCTGTTCGCCGTCCTCGTCCGGGGCGTTGACGTTGGCCCCCGCGGCAATGGCGTCTTCCGCCGCGTCCGGGGCGTTGTCCAGTATGGCCTGCATGAGCCGTCTGGCGTCTGCGTATTCGTCGTGCATGGACCCTCCTCTGGGATGTCCCCGCCGTTTCTGGAAATCAAAACAGGGGGAATCCTCCATGCTCCGGTTATACACCGAAGGGTGCGCGCTTACAACCGCGAGTATGCCACAAATCTGTGACAATACTGTCAAAGTCAGGCGCTTCGGGAGGTTATGGCATGCCGAAACCACCGCCGCCCGGGGTCTCTATGCGAACGCGCTGGCCTGCCTTGAGGGCGGCGTGGAATTTACCGGGGCAGTCGCGCGTGGTGCCGTCCGGGTCGATGATGCTGTTGCGGCCCGGTGTGCCGGGCGCGCCGCCGTCCAGCCCATAGGGCGCCGTGGCGCGGCGTTCGGACAGGACGGTAATCTCGCAGTCCGACAGCAGTTCAATATCGCGGATAAGGCCGCTGCCGCCGGTGGTTTTTCCTGCGCCGCCCGTGCCTCGGCGTACGGCGTATTCGCGCACGCGGAAGGGGTAGGCGTATTCAAGGGCTTCCACCGGGGTGTTGAGGGTGTTGGTCATATGCGAGTGCACGGCGCTTTCGCCGTCGCGCAGGCGGGTGGCGCCGGTGCCGCCCGCAAGGGTTTCGTAGTAGGCGAAGGGCGTGCCCGTTCGCGCGTCAATGCCGCCGATGGCGGTGTTGTTCATGGTGCCCTGACTGGCGGCGGGAATGTCCGGCGCGCCCTCGCCGCGCGCCTGCGCCAACGCACCAAGAATAACGTCCACCACGCGCTGCGAGGTTTCAACATTGCCGCCGGCCACGGCGGCAGGGGGCAGGGCGTCGAGGATGGAGCCGGGGCGCGTGACCACGCTGATGGGCCGCATGCAGCCCGCGTTGGTGGGGATATCGCGCCGCACCAGACAGCGGAACACGTACAGCACGCCGGAAACCGTAATGGCGCGCACGGCGTTGACGCTGCCCGCCACTTGGTCGGCGCTGCCGGTAAAGTCCAGCCGCGCGGTGTCGCCCTCGATGGTGACGGCGACGCTGATGCGCATGGCGTGGGCGTCCACGCCGTCGTCGTCCATCACATCCTCAAAGGCGTATTCGCCGTCGGGGATGCTGGCGATGGTGGCGCGCATAACGCGCTCCGAGTAGTCGTTGAGGGCTTCGGCGTAGAAGCGGACTTTCTCAAGGCCGTACTTGTCCATCAGCTCGCCAAGGCGGCGGGTGCCGGTGATGTTGGCCATAATCTGCGCGGAGAAATCACCCTCGCGCTCGGCGGGGGTGCGCACGTTGTTGAGGATGAGGCGCATCAGGCTGGTGTCTATCTCACCGCCGCGCACAATGCGTACGGGCGGGATGATGATGCCTTCCTGATGGATGGAGGTGGACAGGGGCATGGAGCCGGAGGCCATGCCGCCAACGTCGGCGTGGTGGGCGCGGTTGGCCACATAGAAGACGGGCGCATCCTGTCCCGGGGCGAACACCGGGGCCACGATGGTGATGTCCGGCAGGTGGGTGCCGCCCTTGAAGGGATCATTCACCATCACCATGTCGCCGGGGGCAAGGTCGCCGTGCTCAATGGCGGCCTTGACGGACATGGGCATGGACCCAAGGTGCACGGGAATATGCGCGGCCTGCGCAATCATGTCGCCCGCGGCATCGAACACGGCGCAGGAGAGGTCGCGCCGCTCCTTGATGTTAGGCGAAAAGGCCGTGCGGGTGAGGGTGACGCCCATTTCTTCTGCGATGGACGAGAACCGGTTCTTGAACACTTCCAGCAGGATGGGATTCACGGTGGGCTGGTTCATGGGGGCCTCATGTTCGGGGCGGACGCTGTGTGGTCCGGTGGTGTGCGTCTGGCGCGTGGTGGTGGTCTGCATCAGCGTGCCTCAATGTCCATGATGATGTTGCCAAAGGCGTCAACCCGCGCCGTGGCGAAGGGGGGCACCGTCACGGTGGAGCTGTATTCGATCAGAATGGCCGGGCCGGGCACGACGTTGCCGGGCAGCAGCTCCCCGCGCGAAATGATGCGGGTCTCGTGGATTTTGCCGTCAAAGACCACGGGCTGCACGCCTTTGATGGCGGCCTCTGGCACTTGCTCCGTCAGCGTCTGCGCCGGGGTGAGCTCCGGCTTGGCGGCGCGGCCTCTGGCGCGCAGGCGGATGTTGACGATTTCCACAGGGCGGCCGGGGTTCCGGTAGCCGTAGCTGCGCTCGTGCAGTGCCTCAAAGGCGTCTACGACGTCGCCCTCCATGGGCACCATGATTTCAAAGGACTGTCCGGCGTAGCGCATATCAAGGAAACGCTCGAACACGATGGCCTCGTCGGCGAAGCCCTCACCGCGCAGTTCCGTCAGGCCTTGGTCCTCCAGCGGGGCAAAGCTGCGGCGCAGGTCGTCTGTGGTGACGTCCTGCGCGGTCTGCATGATGGTTTGGCTGTAGTCCTTGATGACGTCGGCCATGAGCATGCCCACGGCGGAGAGGATGCCCGCATTCACGGGGACGAAGACGCGGGGCATATTCAGCAGGCGCGCAAGGAAGGCGCAGTGCATACCGCCCGCGCCGCCAAAGGAGAACAGCGTAAACTCGCGCGGGTCAAAGCCGCGTTCCACGGAGATGACGCGGATGGCGCGCTCCATGTTGGCATTGGCGACATCAAGGATGCCCTCGGCAAGTTCCTGCGGGCTGAGGCCCGCCGCCTGCGCCATGGTCTCCATGGCGGAATTCAGGCGCTCCGTTTCAAGGCGCATTTCGCCGCCGAGAAAGTGGTCCGGAACAAGGCGGCCAAGGTAGAGGTTGGCGTCAGTCACCGTTATGCGCGTCCCCTTGCCGTAGCAGATGGGACCGGGGTCCGCGCCAGCGCTTTCGGGACCGACAGCAAGGCTGCCGCCTTCGTCCAGCGAGGCAATGGAGCCGCCGCCCGCGCCCACGGTGTGGATGTCGATCATGGGCACCTTCACCGGGTAGCCGGAGATGGCGGACTCCATGGTCAGGGGCAGGTCGGCGTCCAGCAGGGCCACGTCCGACGAGGTGCCGCCCATGTCAAATGTAATAAGCTGGTCGTAGCCTGCGGCCTTGCCAATGCTCATGGCGCCCACTGCGCCGCCCGCAGGGCCGGAAAGGATGGTGCGGACGGATTCGCTCATGGCCGTATCCACGGAGATGGACCCGCCGTTGGACTGCATGACGCGCAGGGGATTGTCGCCCACGGCGGTTTTCAGGTCCGTGAGGTAGGCGCTCATCTTGGGTGAGACGTAGGCGTTGACCACCGTGGTGGAGGTTCGCTCGAACTCGCGGAATTCCGAAAGGATTTCGTGCGAGGCCGACACCGGGATGTTCAGTTCGGCCAGCATGTCGCGCATGGCGCGCTCGTGCGAGGGCTCCAGAAAGGAAAACAGAAAGCATAGGGCCACGCTTTCGGCCCCTGTTTTGCGGATGGCCTCAACAGCGGCGCGGGCCGAAGCTTCGTCAAAGGGGGCGACTTCCTCGCCGTCTTGCCCAATGCGGCCGCCTACGCCAAAGCGCAGGTCCGCCGGGACGATATGCGGCTGGCGCCTGTAGCCAAGGTCGTAGAGGTCCGCGCGGTTTTGGCGGCCAATTTCCACAACGTCCGTGAAGCCTTCGGTACTGATGAGGGCGGTCTTGACGCCCTTGCGCTCAAGGATGGCGTTGGTGGCCACAGTTGAGCCGTGAACAATGTTCATGGAGGCGGGGGGGATATCGCCGCCGCATATATGCCGGATACCTTCAATGACGGCCTTGGACGGGTTGTCCGGTGTGGACAGGCGCTTGTGGACGCCCCAATTGTCCCCGTCCCTGTAGATAAAATCCGTGAAGGTGCCGCCAGTATCGACGCCGAGAATGAGCATGAGTCCTCCAATTTTCCAACTTTGGCAAAGTGGCGACCAAAACGCCGCGGTATGCCGTCCTGCCCAGTGAGCAAAATGTATTCCATGCGGGCATCAGCGGAAAAATGCCGTCTTTTGGGTGGAATATAGGGCCTTCGCGCAGAATTTGTAAAATTGCGAATGCCTGTTGACTATTGGATGAAAAACACAATAATGTCAAAGCGAAAGCTGCAATTGGCAATATTGTGAAAATTTGGCTGATCGGTGGCGGCAGGTGGAACGTGTGGAAAACCGCATGGTTTCTTGCCCCGGGGCAAAGTGGAGTGGGCTGGTGCAACATGGCATGCACATTGCTCAGTCAGGAGTGTGGCCGAGGTCTCTCGGTCGACGTATCGCAACACTCCCTTTGACCGGGTTTCAGGGGGCCAACGCGTCTCCCCACGCTTCGCGCCCCCTGTCCGGTCCCCCCTCACAGTCACCTCAAGGAGGCCCACATGCTCAAGCGAATTCTGCTTGTCCTTTGTCTGCTGCTCATCGCGGCCCCCGCCAGCGCCGCCACGGTGCGCATGAACTGCAACGCTATCTATGGTCCCAATAATTTCCATACGAAGGGTGCGGTCAGCTTTGCCGAAAAGGCCAAGACGTACACGGACGGAACGGTCGTTATCGAGGTGCACCCCGGCGGAAGCCTTGGCTTCAAGGGGCCGGAACTGCTCAAGGCCGTCAAGGACGGCACCCTGCCCATGTCCGACATCCTCATGGGTGTTGTGGCCGGCAGCGACGAGGTCTTTGGTCTGTCCACCATCCCGCTGATTGTGGATTCCTACGACGAAGCCATGCGTTACTACGAGGCCTGCCGCCCCCAGTATGAAAAGGCCTGCCGCAAATGGAACCAGAAGCTCCTCTACGCCGCCCCGTGGCCCCGCAGTGGCCTGTACACCAAAGGCCCCTTTGAAAAGCTGGCCGACATCGAAGGCCTGAAAATCCGCACCTATGACAAAAACGGCGCGGACTTCCTCAAGCGTGCCGGCGCCAGCCCGCAGTCCTTGCCGTGGGGCGAGGTGTATTCCGCGCTGTCCACCGGCCTTATCGACTCCGTCCTGACGTCGTCCGTGTCCGGCGTGGACGGCAAGTTCTGGGAAGTGCTGAACCACTTCACCAAGGTGAACTACGCCTATCCGCTGAACATGTTGACCATTAATATGGATTACTGGAACGCCCTTGATGCAGGCCAGCAGAAGGCCCTGATGCGCGCCGCGAAGGAAGTGCAGAAGGAGCAGTGGGCGGCCTCGCGCAAGGCTGTTGAGGACTCGCTGAAGATTCTGGCCGAGAACGGCATCGTCATCACCGAGATGACGCCCGAAGTGGCCGCAGGTCTCAAGGCCGTTGCCGCCGACATGCTCAAGGAATTCAAAAAAGACGCCCGCAGCGGTTCGCTGAAGGCGTTGTCCGCCTACGGCAAGTAAGAAGGACGCTATGTCTCGATTGATTGCCGCGCTGGAGCGTCTCTCCGTGGGAGGGGCGCTTCTGTCCGCAGTATTTATGGGCCTGACGGTCCTGCTTATTGTGGTGGAGATTCTGCTCCGCGCCACCAGCGGAGCGTCCACCTTCGTCGCCAGCGAGTACAGTGGGTACTTTCTGGTGGCCATTGTGGTCTTTGGGCTGGGCTTCACCCTGAAGGAGGAAGCCCATATCCGCATTACTCTGCTGCATTCCCGCCTTTCCGCGCGCTGGCGCAAGGTGGTGGATGTGGTGGTGGCCCTGACCTCCATGGCCCTGACCATGTATATCCTCGTCTACTCCGTTCAGCTCGTCTACGAGACGTATTCCCTTGAAATGACGGCAGACACCATTTCCGAGACGCCGCTGTGGATTCCGCAGTGCGCCATTCCCTTGGGGTTGGCGGTCTTTTTGCTGCAATTTGTGGCGTTCATCGCCGGGAGGGTGCGAAAATAATTTCCGATCCGCTTCTTCTGGCCGTGGCCGTTATGGCCGTGATGATGATTCTGCTCCTGTCCAGCAAATGGATTGGGTTTTCGCTGTTCGCCTCGGGTGTTGCGGGGATGCTGCTCTTTGAGGTGCATCTGCCGCCCACCATTTCCATATGGGACAAAATAGGCGACCTGCTCGCCAACTCCGTGTGGAATTCCCTGAACTCGTGGGCGCTGACGGCGCTTCCCCTGTTTATCCTGATGGGCGAGATTCTCTACAGAACGGCCATCTCCACGCGCCTGCTCAATGGTCTTGTCCCGTGGTTGTCCGGGGTGCCCGGACGTCTGTATCACATCAACGTGGTGGCGTGCTCGCTGTTTGCGGCTGTCTCTGGCTCCAGCGCGGCAACTACCGCCACCGTCGGCAAAATTACCCTCAGCGAACTCACGCGCCGGGGCTACCGCAAAAGCCTCGCCATCGGCTCCCTGGCCGGGGCCGGGACGCTGGGCTTCCTCATTCCGCCAAGCCTCATCATGATCATCTACGGTGTGCTGTCGGATACATCCATCGGCAAGCTGTTCATTGCCGGGGTTATTCCCGGGCTGGTGCTGGCGACTATGTATTCCGTCTACATTGTGGCGCGCGCCAAGATGGACCCGGACGCCATCCCCGGTGAGGATGAAACCTACACATGGGCGGACCGCTTTGCGGCTTTGCGTGACCTTATCCCCGTGTTTGGGCTTATTGTACTGGTCCTTGGGGGCATCTATGTCGGGCTGACCACGCCCACCGAGGCTGCGGCCATCGGCGTGGTGGGCGCGCTGGGACTTGCGCTGTATTTCCGCAACCTGACGTGGACGAACCTGCAGCAGGCTCTGCTGTCCGCCGTGAAGACCAGCGGTATGATTTGCTTCATCATTGCTGGCGCGGCGTTTTTGTCGCAGGTGGTGGGCTTTGTGGGCATTGCCCGCGCCATCAGCACCAGCATTGCGGAACTGAATCTGTCCCCGTATACGCTGATATTGGTGCTGGGGCTGATGTATCTGTTCCTCGGGATGATTTTGGACGGCATTTCCATCGTTGTCATGACGCTGCCCATCGTGCTGCCCATTGTGCAGAGCGCTGGGTTCGAGGCGCTGTGGTTCGGCATCTTCGTGGTGTTTATGGTGGAATTGTCGCAGATTACCCCGCCAGTAGGCTTTTCCATCTTCGTCATTCAACACATCGCCAAGGAGGACGTGAGAACCATCCTCAAGGCGACCTTCCCGTTCTTCTGCATCATGGTCATTATGGTGATGCTGGTGACGGTGTTTCCGGATATTGTCTTCTTCCTGCCGCGGCAGATGATGTAGCCGTCTGGCCGGAATGTGCCCAAAACAAAGCCCCCGCGTCCGTTTGTGATGCGGGGGCTTTTTGGTGGGAGTGTGGCGGGGCTAGTCTGCTGTGGCGATGGTGTTCCCGCCGCGCTTTTTGGCGCTGAGCATGGCCGCGTGGGCGCGGTCCAGAAGGGCCTGCGCTGTAGAGTCTTCATCGGCAAGCTCGGCCACGCCTATGCTTATGGTGGCGTCAATCTCCACCCCCGCGCACTTGAACGGCGTGGCCTCCGTGCGCTCGCGGTGTTGCTCCGCCGAGGCGTACGCGCCATCAAGGGGTGTGCCGGGGAGCAGGATGCCGAACTCGTTGCCGCTGAGGCGGGCTACGGTGTCGGTCTTGCGGCTGTTGCGGGCGATGGACGAGGCCAGTTGCTTGAGTAGCGCGTCCCCCGTGCCATGCCCGTGCTTGGTATTGACCTTCGAGAAGGCGTCAATGTCAAAAATGATGCACGACAGCGGCGTCCCGTAGCGCACGGCGCGGTTGTATTCGCGCTGGGAAAAGTCCATGAATGTTGGCCGGTTGTAGACGAAGGTGAGTTGATCCTTGGTGCTCATGTCCGACAGCGATCCGGCGCAGCGGGCAAAAACCGTGGCGCTGCGTACGTGCCAGACGCACGAGGTCAGCACAAGGAGCGCCGCGCAGATGCCAAGGATGATGTAGGGCCTGAGCGATATAAACCACGGGGCGTCCACGCTGGATGTTGGCTGAACGGCAAAGGCAACCAGCGGCGCGTCGCGCAGTTCGGTGACGGCTACGAACCGGTCGTTGCCGTCCAGCGGCGATTCCACAACAAAGGGCGATTCCGGGATTCTGTGGTGGACGGTGATGTTTTGGTGCTCCAGCAGCATGCTGGTGCTGGCCTGGGTCTCGGGCAGAGTGAAGACGGTTTTGCCGTCCTGCCCCAGTATGCCGATGCTTTGTCCATCCGGAATGGCCATGTCGGCAAAGGTGTCCTCCAGCGCCTTGATGGAGACGATGGCGACAATGATATTTTCAATATTGCCGCCCGGGGCGCGCACGGCGATGCTGGTTCCGATGAAGCGGCGGCCGCTGACGCGGGATTTAAGCGGGGTGCCGACAAAAAGCCCCTTGTGCCCATGGGTCAGGTGCGCGGAGGCATAGTCGCGGTCCTGCACGTAGGGCGGGGAGCCGGTCTGCGTCCAGTGGGTGATGTGTCCGCGTTTGTCGAGGACCATCATGTCCAGCAGATAGGGCAGGTTCTCCTTGCGCCGTTTCAGGAGCGAGATGATTTCCTGCCGGGTGGCGTTTCCGTCGTTTTCCAGCGCGCTGATGGTGTCGCGCACGCCAATAAGGACCTGCCGCGTACTGAGAAAGGCTCGGTTTGTTTCAATGGCGACAACGTGCGAGCGGTGGGCAAGGCGGGAAAGGGTGGAGTCGACAATGTGCTGCTTTTCAGCGTTGGCCGCGTAGGCAAGGATGAGGGCCAAAAGCAGAAAAATGGCGGCGGAGAGGAGAAGCGCACACACAATGGAGCGCTGCGACGTTGCAGACGCATGCGGCTGTGCGGCAGGAGCATCGTGTGGGGCTTGTTCCATCACGTCTTCGTCCACCGTGCAAGGAGTTGACCGATATGTCAGAGACCCTCAGTTGTCCTTATATTGTATGGATGGACAGGGAAACTGTAAACCTTAGTCCACGCGGGACCGCACGCAGGTGCTAACCTGCTCCATTTCTTCAGGAAAGGGTGCGTTGGCGGCGCTTCCAAGCGCGCCGGTGGAAGCCGCGGCGTCCTCTCTGGGCGTTTTGGGGGGGCGTGGGGAACGGGCGGGCGCTATCCACCGAAGAGGACGGTCAGTATCACCACAAGCACCAGCGACGGCAGAAGGTTTGAGAGGCGGATGCGCTTGATGTCCAGCACGGTGAGGCCGATGCCAAGGATGAGAATGCCGCCGGTGGCCGTCAATTGCGTGATGATGGGGTCCGAGAACCAGCCCTGGAGCGCGCTGGCGAGCAGGGTCAGCCCGTACTGAAAGATGAACAGTGGAATCACCGAGAACAAGACGCCAACGCCAAAGGTGGCGGCAAGGACGATGGCGGCGAAGCCGTCGAGCATGGATTTGGTCAGCAGCAGGGTGGGGTCGCCGCGCAGTCCTTCGTCAAATGCGCCGATGATGGTCATGGACCCGACGCAAAACAGCAGAAACGCGGTGATGAGGCCGTCAATGAACAGGTCGTTCTTGGAGCCGACGCGTTTTTTAATTGCGCCGCCGAAGTTTTCAAAGAGGGTTTCCAACTTGCACAGCTCGCCAATGATGCCGCCAATGACAAGGCTGAAGATAATGGGGAGCGGATTGGTCATCTTGAGCGCCATACTCATGCCAAGGACCAACGTGAAGAGTCCAAGACCCTGAAAGACGATGCTCCGGATATTCTCCGGCATGCGGGTGCTGATGATGAGGCCGGCGGTGCCGCCTGCAAGAACGGCTGCAACGTTGATGAGAGTGCCTGTTGGAATGATCATAGGGCACTGTTGTAGTGGAAAAGCAGAGTGGATACAAGAAGGAAATCGGCGCGCCGCAGTGTTTGGTGCCGAAGACTGCGGCCCGTTGCCTCTGCGCCGTGCAGGTGGCCTGTTCTGGCGCGGAGAGGCAGGAAAGCGCTGCTTTTGGCGGGGCGGGGCGCGGTAGGAGGGCGGTATGCCTCGGGAGGAAACGCGGCAAGAGGCGCGCGGCGTGGCGCGCATGACGAATTGGCTTGACGAAAAAGCAAGGGCTTCATAGTGAATCCCGGGGGGTGCAAGCCCTTGCGTAGGACCACGTTCCCGAAATGGCGGTATAATCCTTTGCGCCGGAAGGCCTCTGATGAATGCAAACAACCTGATAAACTTGCAAAAAATACTCGCCGCGGTGGAGGAACTCCGCCGTGAGGCCGGTGAAACCATGCCCTCGCACCAGATGGCCGCGTTTTTATACATTGCGGCGTCGGGCGGGTGCTCCATGGCCGCGCTTGCGGAATTTCTTGGCATGGCGCAGTCCACGGCCTCGCGCACGGTAACCACCCTCGGCCCGCGCCACGCCACCATTAAGGAGCGTCCGGGCTACGACCTTATCACCGCAGAAGAGGACCCCCGCGAACGCCGCCGCAAAAACCTGCGTCTGACTACAAAGGGCAAGGCGCTGGCAAAGCGCTTGTCAAAAATCATAGGTGATGACAAAAAGATACAGGGTGATGGCGCGATTAACGCTTGACCACGCGCCGCGCATCATATAAATGCCAGTCCCAGCCGCCGAGGACACTCTCCCAGACGGCACTTTTCCCCATACCTTGGCCCACGCCAAGGACCAATATGGCCGGGTGGTGAAATTGGTAGACACGCCGGACTCAAAATCCGGTTCCAGCGATGGAGTAAGGGTTCGACTCCCTTCCCGGCTACCACAAAGTCTTATAATTCAAGCTCTTAGTAGCCTTGAAGTTTCTTCCGAAGCGGTGACATTCTGGTGACATGTCACCGCTTCTTTTTTGTCTGTCAGCACTCATTCTTGTGCCTTCCGTCGAACTCTTGCTCCATCTCCAGAGCCTCTGTCTTTGAGGTTTGGCTCCTTGCCCAAACTGATTGGTGGTTTTTGTATGGAGCGAGGGGCTTACGTCTTTTTTCTCCGCCTGTTTTCCGGAACGTCCGGATTGCATTTTTTTGTATTCTGCGGAGTCAGAATCGTTTGCCCAGGGTGTTTTGTGCCCTTTTCCTGTGCTCCCTTCCCGCCTATCGGGTGGTGTTGTATTTTGATGCATTAGGGTCATGAGAAGAGCCCTGTGATGGTGATTTCTTGGTGACTCATCACTTTTTCGCCTGCTTCATAGTCAACACCTTGCCCTGCATCTGCCGGACCCTTTGGGCCATTTCTAGAGCCCTGGCGTTTTCCGTCTGGCAATACCTCCAAAAGGCTTTGTTGGTTTCGTGCCCTGTGAGGGCCTTTGCGTTTTCCTCCCCTGCTTCAAGGGCAAAAGCCGTCGCCGTGCTGTGTCTGGTTCCCCCGTATAAATCGACGGTGACGCCGACGGCTTTGCTCGCCCTTTTCCAGCATTCATAGAGATAATTGCGTCCAAACGCTGTGTTGGCTTGGATTCCGTGGCGGCGAGTCTTGTGGTGCCGGAAGAATGGCATGTGAGGCATGGCCGGGAATGAGGCCTTCATGAGCGCAACCATTTCTATGTGTTCTTCGACAAGGTGGACGATTTTTCGTTTGAAGCGGCCTCGCGACTTGGTTGGTTTCCATACGACGATGACACCGGGATCGGTTTTGACGTCATCCTCTGTGAGCTTCACAAGATCGCCAGGCCTCAGCGCCAAGTACGTTCGCAGCAAATCGACACCAAGCCACACCTTCGGATTGTCCTCCCAAGTCTGCTTCTTCAGTTCGTCCATGATCAGCGTCTGCGTCTTGAGGTCGATGATTTTGCGGTAGCCGAGCTCGTAGTGAACTTTGGGAATGATGGGCACTTGATGAGGCGTGATGATTTCTTCTTCCACAAGAAAGGTCTTGAAGAAGGTGTTCAGCGTGGTTCTGTAGTTGAATCGCGTCTTGTCTGAAACCTTTAACGACCACAGGAACTGCTGGATGTCCCTCTTTTTGATGTCTTTGACATTGGCGTTGCCGAAGAACGCTTTTGCCTTTGCCATGTGGTTCTTGACGGCGACAAAGGATTTCATGCCGCTGGCTTTCTTTTCATCAAGGTAGAGGTCGGCCAGTTTGTCGAATGCGTATGGAGAGTCTGCGCGGTAGTCGAGTGGATCGAAGGTGCCTTCGTTCTTTTTGAAGCGAAGGCCATTGAGGAAGTATTCAGCTTTTTCGTACGTGGAGAATTGTTTGTTAATCGAACTGCCAAACCTGACAAAGAATTTTTTTGTCGCCATTTGGTCCGGATGTTCGGGGCAGAACAGGCCATTTCTGTTTGAGACATGAACAAGCCTTCCGCCGCACACCGGGCACTTTTGCCGTGTGTAGATGTTACCAAGCATGCATAGTTCACCTCCTTGTTTGTGGGGGAAGCAAACTTTACCACGTGAAGTATTTCCGTTCCACCTGGTGTTGAACATGTTGCTTTGATTGGGTTTTGTGTTGTGGTGAAGGTTTCTACACAACAAGGCCAATGAAGCGAGAGTCAGAGGGCGTTGTTACCGTCCCTGCTGCAAAATGGAACATCTTGGCGCTTAGAACAGAGAATGTTCCAGCACGTGACCAATCTTCCAGATTAGGCCGAGGGCGAGGATGAGGAGTGTGGCCCAGAGCCATGGTTCGAGGGTGTCGACGAGGGTGGTCAGGGGAGAGTGGGTGGTGGCGTTGTGGGGATGTTGCTCGGATGTGTCGGGGGATTTGGTCGAGACAGGCATCATGAGCCTCCGGCGATGAGGTGGCCGAGGGCGCGGACGCCTTGGAAGAGTGCGGCGCAGGCGGCCACGGCAAGGCATGCGAGGCAGAGCTCAAGAACGATTCGTGCGGAAACGCGCAGCATGGAGCGGGTGGTGGTCATAGTGTGACCTCCCCGGTTTGCGTCGGGACTTGAGGGAGTGCTGGGTACGCATGCCCGTGCGCACCCAGCAAGAGCTCCCGCCGCAGCGGCACACGACCTCACGGGTGAAGGAATCCCCTTGGCTAAGTCGTGCCCACTTTCCTTCGCGGAAGCCTCTTCCGCAAGTCCCGACAATGATACCAATTCCTACGAAATCTCCACGACAAGTTCGCGAGCCCCTGCTTTTGCGGCCGTAGCGCGCGTTGCTTCAGGATGATGCGCGGGGTTGTCGTGTAGATTTACAGTTAGAAGAAATAATTCTATTGGTCAACATAAAAATAGAAGAAATTCTTCTTTCAGCTGGACTGGATGTTTTGGCGGCGATGTTTACTCATGAGTCGGGAAGAATTTTTGCGAAAAAAGGGGGCGGGGAAGTGTGGGTGGTGCAAAGAAGTGCAGGGAAGTAAAGGGCTGCAGAATAAAACAACCGACAAAAGAGGTGTGAACCCTGCCGTGCTCTGCTGTCAAAGCGACGGGGGCGGACAAGAAAAGCCGCATGCATCAGGTGCTGGCGGAGTTAGTCTTTTGGGGGACGCTTTTTGTGGGAAATAACAAGGCGAAGTTGTGCTTTCCCGGGCGGTTGTCTTTTGGTAGGTGGTGGATGAAGATGGGAAGTTATGATCTTCAGCCTGCTGCATCCCTCTTTCTTTCATTGGGAGGCTGCTCTGCTTCCTGCCCCTTGCTGAGGAGTTTAACTTTTTCTTCTACTTCAAAATGAAGCGACGCAGTGCTCATGCCGAGGGCTTGGGCGATTTTCGCTGAGTCGGACACAGTCAGAGACTGGGGCGCGGATTCGTTTCTGATTTTGCGCCACTTGACCACAACTGCAGGATCATCCCCCCAGATCAGCCGAGCTGTCTGCGAGTGGTTCAGGCCCTTCTCACGGGCCTTCTCCACGACCATTTGCACGAATACCCTTTCGTAAAACTCTGATGAATACATACCGTTAATGTAGAATATTTTATTCTACTCCCACATTGCTAAATTCTTCTTGACCGAGTAGAAGAATTTGTTCTAATTTCACGTCATGAATACACCGGAACTCTTTCGAAGGCTCAGGCGGCAGTTTGGGACCC
The DNA here is from genome assembly GCF_054657395.1 of Desulfobaculum senezii. NCBI lineage: Bacteria > Pseudomonadati > Thermodesulfobacteriota > Desulfovibrionia > Desulfovibrionales > Desulfovibrionaceae > Desulfobaculum > Desulfobaculum senezii. The sequence continues at coordinate 130,865 of NZ_BAAHYU010000005.1, forward strand.
ATTCGGAGGTGGCACGTCAAGCGGGCGTGACGCCAGAGCACTATCGCTTTGTTCGGAGAACAGGACGATTGCCAAGGCGTTTGAAAACGTTGCTTGAGCTCTTGCTTCTGCAAAGGGAGGAGGCGGAGAAACGCCGCCAAGATGAAGAGGAGAGATGCTCCGGTGTATAAATCCTACCCCAAAGACTCCTTCAAGCAAGGATAACTATGGCGGGCGTTTCATCATGCGGTCACAAGCTCCTACACCTGTTCTGCGGGCTCTTCATAAAGTAGCCCATGACCAAGGTGCCATATCGATAAGGCAGCTTGCCGATGCCGTTGGAATCGCCGCCAGTTCCCTTTACGCAAAGCTGAATCCTTACGATGAACGGCAACTCAACGTTGTTCAATTGCTTCGCCTTTTGGATCGTCTTGAACCTCTGCCGTTCCTCGACGCCCTGTGCCATCGGTATGGTTTTCGGGCTTTCCCCGAATCCTGCCCCGTCCCCAATGGCCACTCCATCCATGAAGAGATGGTCCACGATCATGTGGCCCATGCTGAATTCTGCCGCGCCATCGAAGAGGGCGCTTCCATAGACGAGATAGCTTCTTTGGCCCGTCGGGCCATTCGCGAGATTGAAGAGACGCTCGCGCTGTATCACCGCGTCCGGCATCTGGCCCAAGGCCCGGCCGGGGGCGGCGCCGTGCCGAAAACGGGCGGGTAGTGGCCTGCCTGAGCTTCTTTGCGTGGTTCATCCAACAGGGGGAACAGTCATGAACAGCAAAGATGACCGCATTGCGGAACTTGAGGACGTCATCCTGCGGCTGAATGCCCGCATCACGCGGGTGAATTCGCGGAACCTGTGCCTGTCTCAGCGCCTCGACAAGCTGGTGGTGGAGAACTCGCTCCTTGCCGAACGGCTCGACGAACTGGAGGACTCCGCCGCCGAGAGGTCCGAGGAGTGACGCCATGCTGGAAGCCAGCGCGCATGCGCAGATCAGGATGGCGCAACGCGGCATCTCCTACCGGCAGGTGAGGGAAACGGTGCTCTACGGCAAGCGCCGCTCGCAGTTTGGCGGGCGCGTCGCCCATCGGCTCCGCCGTATTGTCGTCATCACCGACGGCGTGGACACCGTCATCACCGCGTGGCGTATGCCGCGAGGCCACAAGGTGGACCGGAGGCGGCTATGACGGAGCGCCAAAAACGCGAATGGCTCGACCGCCACACCTTCTACTGCGAGGCGCTGCACCTGCGCCTGACTCCAGACGAATGCCGCGCAATGCGAAACCGGCCTGTGGTGGCGTTTACCTTTGACGTTCCGCTTCGGCCGCTCCCATGTGGACGTTGCCTTGACTGGCAACGGGCCGAGCCGGGTGGGGTGGTTCTTTCCTCTTCGCGGGCGTTTGAGGGGCCACGCCGGACAGGGCGACGGCTGAAACGCCTTGAATCGCCGCCGACATCACCAGAAGTGCTCCTTGCCCGCGCCCTCAGCATCGCCGAGTGGGACGAGCGCCGGCGGACACCGCTGGATGAGCTTGTCCGCGTCTACAACCTCTGGGCGGAAGTCTGCGAGGAGCCGCGCTATCCCGAAGATTCCATTGTGCAGATGATCCGCGACCGGGGCGGCAGCGTGCCGCTGCGGCGGTTTGTTTGCAAAGGTGAGCGCGGGCGCTGCGTCTGCGCCAGTGACCGGCTGGACCGCTGGGTGGCCTATGTCCAGCTTCGATGCACAACACAGGAGGACACACGGCATGAAGAAGTTTGACGACGGCGTCAATGGCCCCGGCGGCGTGCGCGTCGATTCCGACGGGCAGATTTCCTTGGTCGCACACCTGCAGGCCTTGGCGTCATACCGCCAGCGTTTGGCCCGCGCGGAAACCAAGGCCAAGCTGGCTTTGCAAATGGAGCTCGACGCCTGCCAACGCCGGCTTCACACCTTTGCCGGGCTTATCCGTTACCGCCGGGAGCTGGTGCGGGCGCGAAGCGTGTGCTTTGGGCTGGCTATGCGCTGTGACGCAAGCGGGCGCCCGGAGGAGGCCTCGTGGTGGGATGCCGCCATGACGCGCCTGCACGCTGAAATGCGCGAGACGGATGTCCAGATTCAGGAATGGCTGCTGGCCGAGGCCGGATGGGGCGATATCCCCGGCGCCGGGTATGCCGGGATGCCGCAATGATGAAAAACGTGCCGCCCCACAGTATCGAGGCCGAGGAATTTGTGATCGGCTCCTGCCTTATGCGCCCCGGCATCATCGAGGAAGTGGCGGGGCTGATTAGCGCTGACGACTTCTACGACCAGCGCCTTGGAAAAATCTTTGCCGCCATTATGGCCCTGTCGCGTCAGAGCGCGCCGGTGGACCTTGTGTCCGTGTCCGAGACGCTGGGCGCTCTTGGCGACCTCGACGCCGTGGGCGGACCGGCGCGCCTTGGTTCCCTTGCCGAGGCGGTGGCGCTGCCTGTCCATGGCCCCAATGCGGCCCGCGCCGTGCGGGATAGGGCTCAGCGCCGCGCCATTATCCGCCTTGCCGAATCCCTTGTGCAGGGGGCGCAGGATCAGGGGGCGGAGCTTGGCGCGCTCGCCCTGGGCGCCCAACGCAAACTGGACCTCGCCCTTGAGGACCGGAGCCTGTCGACCTCGCGCAGCGCCGGCGATTTAGCCATGGATTGGGTGGCCTCGCTGGAGCGCCTGCAGGAGGACGGCGGCGCGGGGATCCGCACGCCGTTTCATAAGCTGAACGGCCTTGTGACTGGCCTCGTCCCCGGGGAGGTCTTTGTGGTGGCCGGGCGTCCGGGAGGCGGCAAGACCGCGCTTGCCTTGAACCTTGCGCTCCACGCAGCGGAGCAGGGCTACGGCGTAGGCGTCTTTTCCATGGAGATGCAATCCGTCCTGCTCATGAACCGGCTGTGCGCGGCTGGCGGCGAACACGCGGTGTGTGGTGGCGGCCTTGTGGATGCCCAGCGCTTTCGCGACGGCAAATTCTCCCGCGCGGATTGGCAGGCCATTTATGAGTTTGCCGAGCGCGCCCGTGAGCTGCCGCTGTACTTCTCCGACAAGCCGTCCATCCGGCCAAGCGAAATGCGCGCGCAGGTGCGGCGGTGGAGCCGTATGGGCGTGCGCGTGGTGGCGGTGGATTACCTGCAGCTCATCACGCCCGAGAACCGGGGCGGTAGCCGCGAGCGTGAGCTCGCCGAGGCCAGCCGCCTGCTGAAAAATACGGCCGTGGAGTGCGGCGTCAGCCTCATTTTGCTTTCCCAGCTCAACCGCGAATCCGAGAAGGCCAAGCGTCCGCTGCTCTCGCACCTGCGCGAGTCCGGCGCCATTGAGCAGGACGCCGACATTATCCTCTTCATCGTGCCGTGGAAGACCAAGGGCATGGACGCCCAGGGTGACAACGTGGAGGTGGAGCTGGACGTGGCCAAGGGCCGGAATAACACGGTGGGATCGTTCAGGCTGGTGTACCGCAAAAAGTACCTGCGGTTCGAGAACGTGCCCTACGAGAAAAAGGGCGGTTAGGGCGCAGCCGCCGAGAGATTGTGCGCCGCGCGGAGGACGCCATGGGAGGTTTTCCACGGCTGACACGGGATCAGGCCAAGGCGTGGGGCTATTGCGCGCACTGCTGCGCGTATTCCCCGCAGACGGACAGGCGCTTTTGCATGCTGTTTCGCGATGAGGCGCCGGGGCCGTTTTGCGACCTGTCGCCCGAGTATCTGGAATTCGTGCGGCGGATGTTCAAGCTGGACGGGCCGCGCTGGAGTGAAAGGCCCATGCAGTCCTAGGCCCGCGCCGAGGACGGGAGGTTTGAGAATGTCCATGAACAAGGATTTCCGGCTGCGTGTCGGAATGCTCGACCATCCAAAGACCATCCGGCTCTACGCGAGGTATGGCGGGGATGGCGTGTTGGCGCTTTTGAAACTGTGGGAGCACGCCGCCGTGTACAAATGCGACGGCATTTTCCGCAACAGCATCAAGGAGGATCTGCTCATAGCTGCGCGGCTCCGGCCCGGAGATCCGGCCGTGGACCTGTATGTGGAAACGCTTGTGTGGTTGAGGTTCGTGGATCTCTTGGACGAGGACGTCTCACTGGAGGAGTACGACTCAGACGAGGCCCGCGCTGAAGCGCTGGAGCGCGCCAGAGTGGATATCTGGTTCGACAGCCCGGAGGAGGTGGCCGAGTTCCTCGACGCCGCCGCTGCGGAAAATTTTCAGCCCGTCTTTGCACTGCATAATTGGGTGCGCCACAACGCCTACGCGGCCAGAGCCTACGAACGAACCAAGCGCGCCAGCCGCAACGCGGCGCGGCGGTGGAGCGACAAAAAGGGCAAACGGAATGCTGCGCGCAATGCTGTTAGCAATGCCACCAGCAATGCCAATAGCAATGCTACCAGCAATGCCAGTAGCACTGCCAGTAGCATAGCGCCCAGCATTGCCAGTAGCACTGCGGCTAGCAATGCCAACAGCAATGCTAATAGCAATGCTAGTGGCAATGCTCCTTCTCCTTCTCCTTCTCCTACTCCATCGTATAGTGTCCGGAGCGATTCAGATCGCTCCAAACCGTCCATGCCTGGTGAGGATCTCGTGTTTTGTTCCTTCCCCACGAATCGGAAAAACCAAACGTTTGAAGTGCTTATGAGCAAGATTGACGAATGGAAGGAAAGTTATCCCGCCGTGGATGTGGAGCAGGAGGTCCGAAAATGCAGGCAATGGAACGTGGACAACCCGTCACGCCGCAAAACAGCGCGCGGCGTGCTCAAGCATGTGAGTGCGTGGCTTGCCCGGTGTCAGGATCGGGGCGGAAGCTTTGGCCGTGGGGTGGATGCGTTCGATGGGCCGAAGGATGTGCGCTCATTCAGCGATGAGGAGCTGGAGCGCATGAAGACGCAGGGGGAGCCGGGCAGGACCTCTTTTGGTGAAGAAACGGTGAAATCCCACGGCGACACGTGACGGCGGCGGTGAACGAGAGTGAAAAGGGCGAGGAGCAGGTGACAAACGAGGGTGAAGCACACATGGACGAGCGTGAACGCTACATGACCCTGCTGGAGCGGTGCAAGGCAGCGCGGGAACGGGGGGAACGCCCAACGGTCAGCGACGATGAATTCCACCTGCTGCTGGCGTATTCGGACTCCCAAAAGGCCGTGGCCGCCTGCCTTGGCGTGGTGGAATCCGCCATCTCGAACCGCAAAAAGCGCCTGGAGGCGGCGGTTTCGCGCAGCGTCAGCCTGTTTTCAGCCAACAGGATTCTGGAGCGCCAGCTCTCCACGGCGGAGCAGCTGGACTCCATTGGCCGCCAAGCGCGGTTGCTTCTGGAGCTGGTGCACACCGTGCTGGAGGGCGAAACGCAGGAGGCCTACAGCGCGCGGGCTAAGCTGCTGCGCCTTGCTGGCGGGCGTTCGGACCTGCTGACGGCGTGCGTGAAGCTGCAGGGCGAGCTGCGTAAGCAGTTGGAGCTGGACTTCTCCATGAAGGCGAAAATTTACGACCTCAAGCAGGTGCAGGAGTTTCAGGCGGTGGTGCTGGAGGAGATCGGCAAGGCCGCGCCCGAGGTGCAAAAGCGCATTACGGAGCGGCTGGTGGAGGTGAATGCGGCGCGAAGCGCCTTGGATTTCGGAACGGGCGCGCAGGAGTAATCGTATCGCGCTGACGGGTACGGGGGTGAGGATTGGTGGCACAGCGTATGCGTTTGCAGGCCGAAAAACACGGAGAATCCGGAAGGGCCAAAGCCGGCGGCTGTAAGGCGCGAGAATCGAAGCCATATTGAGGAAGCTCAAAGTTTACACAATGCCTATTATGAGACAATAGGCAGCTAACGATATTACGCGCAGGGCGGGGATTTTGGGCGGATGTCGCCTAGGACGGACGGTGAGGATGTGGCGGGAGCCGGACGGAGCGCGCCGACACAAGGCGGCTCGGACCGGCGCTGGAGGCCACGAGGGGCGCGAATGCGGCCAGGACGGCGCGCGGAGACGGAAATGGGCGCAGCGGCAGGGGGGTACGGGGGCGCAGCCGGAGGTACCCGCGCCATCATCCCCCTGGGGGTATTTCGCTCTGGCGGGCGTGTGTCGCTTGCAAAATTTTCTGGGATTTTTGGCTGGCTGAAAATCGCCGGGGTACGGCGGCAGACGCCAAACAGCAGGGCAAACGAGAGCGCAAAATCGGCGCGCGGCGGCGCAGGCTATCGAGAGCCACAAAGCGGCGGCGGGCGGCCACAGCGGGGAATGACGGCATGATGAAGCAAGGCTTTTACGGCGGCGGGCTCCTGAGCGAGTTCACCTACAAGCTGCAGGAGGCCACGGGGCACCACGACACCGGGCCGCGTCCTGAAAACGTGGGGCAGTGGGCGGAGCAGAAGCAGCTGCGGCTGGACCGGGGGTGGTTCACGTTCGATCGGCACGAGTACCTCGAAGAACCCTACCGTGACGACCATCCCCGGCAGGTGGAGGAGAAGTGCGCGCAGATGGGCAACAGCGTGAAGGCCATGCTCACCACGTTCTACTCCGCGCGGTTCATGCCGTTTGTGGGCATCCTGTACCTGTTCCCGTCCAAGTCCGGCGTCGGCGACTTTGTGCGCTCGCGCGTGAACCCGCTGGTGGAGGACAACCCCGAGGAAATCGGCGCGTTCATGCGCGATACGGACAGCGTGGGCCTCAAGCGCATGTGCGGCACCAACCTCATCTTCCGGGGCACAAAATCAGCGGAGGGCCTGCGCTCCGACCCATGCGACATGGTGCTGTACGACGAGTACGACCTCATGCCCGCAGGCGTTGAAGAGGCGGCAAAAGGGCGGCTTGGCCACTCGGACTACAAGTGGGAGCGCTATCTCTCCAATCCGACCATCCCGGACTTCGGCATCGACCGCCAATTCCAGCTTTCGGACCAGCGCTACTGGCACGTGCGGTGCCCGAGGTGTGGGCAGTACACGTGCATGGAGGAGCATCCGCTGGAGGAGGTGCTGTGGGAGAAGGCTGACGGGGAGGTGATCCGGCTATGCCAGCAGTGCCGCAACGGCGAACTGGACGTCACGCAGGGGCGGTGGGTGGCGAAATATCCAAGCGTGACCGAGGTGCGCGGCTACCACTATTCCCAGCTCTTCTCATCCTTTGTCAGCCCGGCGGAGATTCTGCACGGCTACCGCACGACCAAGAAGCTGGGGGACTTCCACAACTACGTGCTGGGCATGCCCTACATCGAGGCGGAAAACCGCCTCTCACGGGAGCAGATTTTGGCGCTCTGCGGCACGCACGGTGTGGCGTCGAGCGATAAGGGGCCGTGCGTCATGGGCGTGGATCAGGGCGGCAAGCTGCACGTGGTGGTGGGGCGGCGGCATCCGGACACTGTGGCGCATCTGGGAGAGTACGGCGACTGGGAGGAACTGGATCGCCTGATGGATGAGTTCAACGTGGCGTGCTGCGTGGTGGATGCCCAGCCGGAAATGCGCCCTGCGCGGGCCTTTGCCCAGCGGCACCCCGGCAAGGTGTTTTGCTGCTTCTACTCGGAGCAGCAGCGCGGCGGGTATGCGTGGAACGAGGCCAAGCAGGTTGTTACGGTGAACCGCACCGAAAGTCTCGACGATTCCCAGCATGTGCTCCTCAAAGGGCAGGTGGTCTTGCCCAAATACTGCGGGGTGGTGGAGACGTTCGCTGCGCACTGCAACAACCTCGCAAAGAAGCTGGAGGAGCGCGACGACGGCAGCAAAAAGTACGTGTACGTGAAGCTCTCGCAGGAGGATCACTTCCGCCACGCCATGAATTACATGACCGTGGCCATGCGGCGCTGCGAGGGCAGTTACTACGGCGACTGCGACATGGGGTAAGCGATGCGGCAGCTCACAAAGCGGGAAACGGCAATGGCTGGGGCCTTTTTGGAGGCCGGGGACGGGCGGCAGTTCAGCCGCGTGGCGGGCGGCCTTGCGTGGCCGGCGCGCGGGAAGCCGGGGTTCCTTGTGGTGCTCGGGGAGGACCTCACGAAGGATCCAGATTTTGGCGTGCGGCATGTGCGGCGCCTGACTGAGGCGACGCAGTGGCAGGGCGAGTCCTTCATGCATCCGGAGCCGCTTTTGCGGTGCGCGCTGGAGCTGGCGCGGCTGTGGCTGGTGCCCATGTGGTACGCGCCGCAGTCAGTCTTTGAGCACACCGCCCTGCGGGAACTCAACCGCGAGCTGGAGCGCGAGCGCGGCGCCAGAGTCCGCGTGACCGCGCCCCCGCATTACTACGACGGCAACGCCCTAACGCTCTACAACGCCATGGTCCGCAAACGCGTCGCCACCCAGAAAACGCTCCACTTCGGCGAAAGCCTCATCCCCGGCGACCTCGCCACCTTCCCGCCGGACCTTACTGGCGTCGCCTTCGACGACCACCCGCCAGCGGCCGCCTTCTTCTGCGCCCTGGCCGCCCTCGAATTCTCCACCCCAAACCCAACCCGCCGGCGCCGCGTGGCCGCAGGCCCGGCGGATAGTGTCGGAGGGTACTGATGCAGCAGTCCAGAATGCTCAGCGGCAAGCGTGAACTCATGCAGTTCTTCGGCATCGGCGAAAAGAAACTCATGAAATGGATCAAAGAGCTGGATTGTCCGGCCTATCCCGACACGCAGGGCGTGTATCGCGCGTGGTCCGGTGATTTGACGGAGTGGTACGCCGAAGCCTTTGGCCCGAGCCCAAAATGTGATGATTCATGCCGCTTGTCGTGAGCGCGGGCTTGCGCATGAAGCGTTTCTGCGTAATAATCGCTTCAAATGGTGAAGCGATTAGGAGCCGTAAATGCCTCAATATATCTGGGAACAGGCGAACTGGCCTGATTTAACATGGGATTCGTCGAAGCTACTTGAACCTCTTGCCGAGTGCCGGCGGGAGCAAGGCCGACTGCAGGCGCAGCTGGAGAGCTCCGGCTTTGAGGACGACCTTGCGGCGCAGGCTGAAACACTGGAAGAGGACGCAATCCAAACCGCAGCGATTGAGGGCGAAAAGCTCGACCGCGAGATGGTGCGTTCGTCTGTGGCAACGCATCTGGGCCTTGAGCAGGGCGGTTTACGCCCGGCCAGCCGCGCCACGGATGGCTTGGTGGAAGTGCTCCTTGACGCCACACGAAACTATGAACAGCCGCTCACGCTGGAGCGCATCTGCTCCTGGCACGCCGCATTATTCCCGACCGGGCAATCCGGCCTGAAGCGCATCGTGGTTGGGGCGTGGCGCGACGAGCATATGGAGGTGGTGTCTGGGCCAATCAACCGGCCCAAGGTCCACTATGTGGCCCCGCGTCCTGATGCATTGGAGCACGAGATGGCGTCCTTTGTGTCTTGGTGGGAGCAGAGCCGCCAGGGGCTGGACGGAGTGCTTCGGGCCGGGCTGGCGCACCTGCGTTTTGTGACCATCCACCCCTTTGACGATGGCAACGGCCGCATCGCCCGAACGCTCATGGATTTGGCCTTGGCGCAGGATGAAAGGCGTTCGGTGCGCTATTACAGCCTGTCCGCCCAGATCATGAGCCGCCGCAACGAGTATTACGACGTTCTGGAGCAGACCCAAAAGGGCGACGGCGACGTGACCGAGTGGCTGCTGTGGTTCCTTGAGCAGGTCCGCCTTTCAGTCACAACCGCAGGCCAAACCATGGCCCGCGTGCTTCTCAAGGCAGAGTTTTGGCGCAAGCACGCCGCAACCCCGCTGACGGACCGCCAACGCAAAGTCGTCAACAGACTCCTCGACGCAGGGCCGGAGCACCTCGGGGGCGGCTTTGAAGGGGGCCTGACAAACCGCAAATACAGCGGCATGACCAAAGCCTCCCGCGCCACAGCCTACCGCGAAATCACGGATTTGGTGGAAAAGGGCATCCTCTCACAGCGCGCCAAAAAGGGGCGGAGCGTGGCGTATGATTTGGTGTGGTGAGGTGGCAAGTCGGTGAATGGGGCGCGGTTATGAGAGTCCGGTTTGCTCTTTCGTCGTTTTTTATTTTGAGCAGTATGAATGCAAAGGAGGGCAAAGTGCCCAAAGTAGTCACATACTCTGAAGCGAAAAAGAATTTGTCATCGACGATGGATTTGGTGTGCGACACGCATGAGCCGGTAATCATTACGCGGCAAAACGGGCGATCTGTAGTTTTGATGTCTCAGGAAGACTATAACAGCATTATCGAAACTGCCTGTCTTCTCGATAGCCCAGAGAATGCAGGACGGTTGCGCAAAAGTATTCTTTCTGCTGAGCGCGATAAATAGGAAGGTATGGATTTCAAGAACGTGCTGCGTTGACAGAAGAAGACACTTTGCAGTGAAAAGCCGCATAGACCAATCCCGCGAGACGCCTTTTGAAGCCGTTTCAAGGCGCCGTGCTCCACCCTGTCAACCCCCTCCCTGGCACCGCCCTGGTGCATCCCTGGTACCTCCCTGGCACGTCCCTTCCCAAAACCCCGTGTTATAGCCGAGCTGAAAAATCAGCCCGGCTTTTTTGTTGGCGTTTGGCTGGCAAGGCGGGCTGCGGGAGCGGGGTTTTGGGATGGTGCATGGTGATGCGGTGGACTGGAGTTTGGCTCCGCATTTTGTGCCCGGAGAGTGGGGGCCTCGGGTTGAGGTGGTGGCTCCGGCCTTGATCTATGAGGCCAACGCTATCCGCGAGGCTTCCGGCGCGCCGTTTATCGTCATGTGCTCCTACGCCACTGAGGGGCATTCCCCAAAATCCTACCATTACGTTTTCCCAGACATACCGGGCCGCGAGAGGGCGCTTGCTGTGGACTTCCGCTTTGGGGATGCACCGGGCGGTCGCCCCCTGAGTTTTGAGCGGCAGTTTGCGCATATCGCCGCGCGAGAGGGCGTTGGGGCCATTGGGTTTTATCCCATTGGCTTCTGCACCCGGCGCGGGCGCAAGCGCATGCGGCCGTTTTGGCATATCGATCTTCGTCCCCGCGACAACGGGCGCCGGCTCTATTGGGTGCGCGATGCGTGGGGGCAGTACCTGTGCAGCTTCGATAGGTACGAGCATGTGGCGCCGTGGCTTGGCATTGCCGAGATGCTGCGGAGCCTGAATATGTAGCCCCGGAGGATCGTATGGGGACGCTTACCGTGATTCTTGGGTTTTTGAAGGCTAATTGGGAGATTATCGCGCTAGGGACGCTGGTGGTGGACAAGGTGGTGGCCGCCACGCCCTGCAAGTGGGACGACCTGCTGGTGACGGGCGCCAAGGCCGCACTGGGCGCCGCCACGGGCCGCAAGCTCAAGGTGCTACTTCTTCCGCTGCCGCTGTGCGCCATGTTCCTTGCGGCCTGCGCCACGCAGACTGCTCCCGCCTACACGCCGCCTGCGCCGTGCGAGGGCCAGCCTTCGCTGATTTTGGAGAAGATGCCGGATCCGCGCGCCGCGTCGGGCCTGCTTATTGTGGCGAACGCCGCCGCAGTGAAGGCGGAGCTCTACACCGCGCAAGAGGCACTGGCCGTCATCGACACCATCGAGGCTTTTCTGGCGCAGGCCGGGAGCTACAGCGAGCTGGTCAGCTTTGTGATGGAACGTGTTGCTGACGCGAATGCCCGCGCCGGGACACAGGTTTTCCTTGTGGCAGATCTCCTGCCCCAGCTGGAATCCCCGCTCCCAATCAGCGCCTGTGACCGCGCCCTTGTGCGCATCCATCTGGCGAAGCAACGCCTCGCGATCGCGGCGGTTGGAGCGGAGTAGGGCATGGTGGACGGAACCTGCGCAGCGCACGACGCCACGGTCAAAGCCCTCGAACGCGGACAGGACGAACTGAAAGACCTTGTCCGCGCGGGCTTTGCCGAGATTAAGGACGCCCTCGCCGAAGCTGACCGCAGCGCCAGCGCCAATGTCCGGCGTCTGCACGAGCGCATCGAAGAGGAGCGCAACCGCACGGACGCGCGGTTTCACGCTGAGCGCCAGCATGTGGACGAGTGCCTGCTGCAGCTCAATCGGCATATGTCCCGAATGTCGAATCAGGTGAATTTGTGGCTTGGCGGGGCCATTGTCGCGCTGTTTCTGCTGCAGGTGGCGGTGGGCGCCTATGTACATACGCAGGTGCAGGACGCTTTTGCCCAGCCCGCAGCGGTTTCGGAGGTGCACCGTGACCAGTAGCACGCCGCTCAGCCGCCTTGCGGGTACGCTGTGGACGGAGTTTGCCGACGTCCGCGACCGCCGCCAGCAGCACATGGAATCCGTGTGGCTGGAGGACGCGCGCCAGTACAAGGGCCGCTATGACCCGGATATTGAGGCGCGCCTTGGCGCCAAGCGCTCCCGCGCCTTCATGCGCCTGACCAAAATCAAGTGCGACGTCATCCTTGCCCGCCTGCTGGACCTGCTGTTCCCGAGCACGGGCGAGGCAAACTGGGCCATTGCGCCAACGCCAAAGCCCCACCCCGCGTGGGTGCGGCGCTACCTCGCCGAGGTCGCCCATCAGGATGTCCCCGCCGACGCGGACCTTGAAGCCATCGCGCCCAAAATCGCCGAACAGGCCGCCGCAGCCATGACGCTTAAGATGAAGGACCAACTGGCGGAGGGACCAAGCCGCCGTGGCTACCGCAGCGTCAACCGCAGCGTCCTCAAGAGCGGGCTTATCTATGGCCTCGGCATCCTCAAGGGCCCGCTTGTGGAGCGCCGCAGCGAGATGCGCTGGGTGTTTCTGGATGGCGCGGGCGAGGGCGGCGCGCTGGATATCCTGCAGTCGTGGGATCTGAGCGAGGTCGAGACCGGCGAGCTGTTGCCGTATTTCACGGACGTTTTGATCTGGAACTTCTACCCGGACATGGACTGCGTGAACATCAAGGACGCCCGGTTCGTCTGGGAAACGAGCCTGCTCCTCAAGGCGGACATGGAGGCCCTTGCCCAGCGTACCTCGTTCAACGGCGCGGTCATCCGCGACTATTTGTGCCAGTTCCCCGAGGGCGACGCCACGCTGGAGCCCTTCGAGCGTGACCTGCGCGGGCTGGACCAACACGCCGAAGTGCCGCGCGACCTGACGCACCGCTACCGCGTGCGCGAGCGCTGGGGCTTCCTCTCCGGGGCGGACCTGCTGGACGCGGGCGTGCCTGTGGACAGACTTCTGCCCGAGTCGGAGCGGCAGGGCGTTGTGCTCCGGTTGGCGGCGCAAAAGACGGCATTCACCGCGCAGGAGGAGGCCGACGCGCTGCGCCAGCACGTGCGGGGGCGGGAGTACATGTCCAACGTCTGGATGCTTGGCGAATCCACCATCATCAAGGCCGTGGTCAGCCCGCTGCGCGGCGTCCGCCTGCCATACTACCTTTGGTACTACGAGAAGGACGAAAGCAGCATCTTTGGCGAGGGCGTGCCGCGCGTTATGCGCGACCCGCAGGCCGCCCTGAACGCCGCCGTGCGCAAGATGCTGGACCAAGCCGCCATCAGCGGCGTGATGTTCGGCATCAACGAGCAGGCCTGCCGCGACGACGACCCGCAGGACATCCACAACGGCCGGGTGTTCTTGTTCGAGAACGTCGAGGACGTGGAAAAGGCCATCAAAATGTGGCTTATCCCCGCCAATACCGAGCATTACCTGCACATTGTCAAGCTCATGCAACTTTTTGCGGACGAGGTCACCACGCCTTCGTTCGCGCAGGGCAGCGGCCGCCGCGTCAAGGGCGCTGGCGAAACCGCCTCTGGCCTGTCCATGCTGATGGGCGCGCTCCAGATCAACCTCAAGGAACTGGTCCGCACCTACGACGACTGCATCACCTCTCCCTTCGTCAAGGCCCTCTATCACTGGAATATGCAGTTCTCCCACAAGCCCGAAATCATGTGCGACGCCGACGTTGTCGCCAAAGGTTCGAGCGCGCTCATCGCCAAGGAAATCCACGGGGAAAAGCTCATCAAGGCCGCAGAACTCAGCGAGCGCCCGCGCTTTGCGGGCATGACCAAGGAGCGCGACCTCCTCGCGGAAATCTTTCGCAAGCTGGACGTCTCCGCCGACCTGCTGCGCACGGACGAGGAATTCGCCGAGTGGCAGGTGGAGCAGGCGCGTCATGCGGCGCGGGCGCAGGTGGAGGCCGTGCTTGAAGCAGTGGAAGAGAAATTCGGCCCGGAAAAGGCCGAGGAAGCCCTGGCTCTGCTGCTTCGGACCACGGCCGCGCAAACGCACAATGTGGAGGCGGCATGATGCCCTTCAAAGACGCCGTAGACGCCGCGCGAGAGCATGCGGACACCCCGGCGGGGCGGGCGATTTTGGCAGCCTTCCGGGCGAAGGCTGCCGCGCTGTCGCGGGAGCTGGAGTCCGCGCCCCTTGCCCGCGTGCGGGAGATTCAGGGCGGCATAAAGGCCCTGCGCGAGGTGGCGGCGCGGCTGGAACAGGAGCGAAAACCCAAAAGGGACGGCGCATACAGCTAACAGGCACCCGGTGAAACGCCCGCAGCGGGCGGCGCATGCGCGGATTGATGGCTCCGTGGCTACAGGCCAAGGCCACGCCCACTAGCCGCGTAGCGCGCCGCCACAAGCGGCCCCGTTTCACCACGCCACGAGAGGACCGGCCCCCGCGTAGAGCGGCCCGGTCACAGGAGGACGGCATGGGCGAAAAGTCAGAACTCGACGTGTTTGCAGAGGCGTTTGGGCAGGGCGGTCAGGCTTTCGGCGCTCCCGAAGTCCCCGACGGCGGCGGTTTTCCCGCGCAGGGGAGCGCACCACAGGACGGGCCATCCTCCTCAGTGGATGATCCCGGTGCAGAGGCGCAGGGTACCCCGGCGGAGGACGCCCCCGGCACTGACCAGAAGCAGGGCGGGCAGGACAACCCCGCAGGCGGCGGCGATTCCGCCTCGAAGGCCCCAGATGAAGCGAGCGCCGTAGCGCCGGACCAGTCTCAAGCCAAAGGCGCCGACGCCCCCGGCACAAAGGACGACGCCCCCGGCGCGCAAGCCGAGAGGCAGGGCGCGCCGGAATCAGGCACGGATTCTGGCGGCGACACTGGCTCGGAAGCTCCCGCAGAAGACTCCGCAAATGACGCCACCGCCCCGGAACCGGACTGGAAGCAGAAATACTCCTCGTACCGCAGCTCCATGGAACGCCGCTTGGAACTTGCCCGCTCCGAAAGCGAGCGGCTCCGTCAGGAGCTGGAGGCGCTGAAAAAGGGCGGCGGTAGCGCGAGGCAGGGCGAATCGTCTGCTGATGTGACGCCGCTCGCCCTCACTGACGACGAGAAAAAGGACGTGGAGGACTTCTGCGCTTGGGCGCGGCGCACCGGACGCGAGGGCTGGGCGGATCTCATCATGGAAAACTCCCCGGACGGCGCGTTCCTGCGCGACTTGGCGCGGGACTATGATCCGCCGGTGGTGGGCTCCAGCGCGGCAAGCATCCTGCTGCAGCGCACGGTGCAGACCAGCGAGGCCACGGCCCAAAAGCGCCGGGAAGAGGAGCGCCATCTGCACCACGCCCAGCGCATTGTGGACCGGGCCGGACTGACCTTTGCCGAGGTGAAGACCGACCCTGTGCGCGGGGTGACCCTGATGCCTATTGCCGGGCACGAGGACGAGTTCGACGGGTTCTTTGGCGGGGTGCAGACGTGGCTGGACGGCCTGCCCTACCGGGAGGCCGGAGCGCGGATGACCGCCCTTGAACGCGGCAGCGCCGAAGAGGTGTGCGCCGTCCTGAACGAATACAGGCAGACGGTGGCTCAAGCGGAATCCCCGCCTACGCCGCCGCATCACAGACACAAGGATCCAGCGGCCGACGAGGCGGCAGAGGTAGCCACGCCCGCGCCACGGCGTAGTGGCGGAGGCGGCCTTTCCCCCGGCTCCCGGCCGCAGGCCCGAAAGGACTCCGTGGCAACGTTCAAGGAGGCCTTTGGGTAAGGCTCACGCGGAGGAACTATGGCGACCGGACTCACTGCACTTGGCGACATTGGCTACAACACCGGCATTCATGTGTCGGCGAATATGATCAAGAACGGCCTTCCCTATGTGTGCTTCGAGCCCTTCGGGCAGGCCGAGAAAATGCCCAAAAACAAGGGCGCAACCATCCGCTGGATCGGCTGGGACCCGCTGGACCCAACGCCCACGCCGCTGGCGGAGGGCGTGACCCCTCTGGCGCAGAAAATGAGCAAGCGCAGCGTCAGCGCGGACCTTGTCCAGCTTGGCTCGGTGGTGGAAATCACCGACGTCATCGAGGACACCCACGAGGATCCTGTGCTCAAAATCGCCTGCCGCGAGCTTGGCGTGCAGTACGTGGAAATGGTGGAGCGCTTCCGCTTTGGCGAGCTGAAGGCCGGCACCAACGTCCACCGCGCCGGCGATGTGGCCTCGCGTGATCTCATTACGGAGAAGGTGAGCGTGGACCTGATGCGCCGCGTGCGCCGGACCATGCGGCGCAACCGCGCCAAGCCCGTGACCGAAATCGTGGACTCCACCCCGAACTTCAACACCGTGAACATCCACCGCTGCTACCCGGTGCTGGCGCATCCCGATCTGGAAACGGACATCGAGGCGCTGCCGGGCTTCAAGCACGTGGAGGACTACGGGCAGGCCTCGCCGTGGCCCAACGAGATTGGCGCGTGGAGCATCTTCCGCTTCCTGCTCACGGACATTTTGGAGCCGTGGACGGATGCGGGCGGCGCTGTGGATGGCTCGCAAATGTCCACCACGGGCACCCATTGCGACGTCTACCCCATGTTCATCTGCGCGGAGAACGCCTACGGCATCGTGTCCCTTGCCGGGCATCTGACCAAGAACTCCAACGGCAAGATGGAGCCGGTGCTGCCGGCCATCCCCTTCGTGCACAACCCGTCCAAGTCCACCAAAAGCGACATGCTGGGCCAAAAGGGCGGAGCTGGCTTCAAGACCTGGGCGGCCGCCAAGATTCTGCAGGACCTGTGGTTCGTGCGGGCGGAAGTGGCTGTCTCCAAGTAAGCATGCTGGCGGCCCGGACGTCCGGGCCGCCAAGACCCAAGCGAGGTACCTATGGGCAAGAAGCGATCTGGCGGTGAGGCCCCGCAGGATGCGGCAGTGGAAGAGCAGGCCGTGGCGGCGTTGGCAGAGGAAGAGAACGTTCCCGCACAGGACGCTCAACCGGGCGACGCCGACGCCACGCTGGAAAGCGCCGAAGCACTTTTGGCCGAGTCCGAGGCGCAGGCCCAGAAAATCATCGCCGCAGCGCAGGCACAGGCACACGCGATCATCGAGGATGCCAAAGGGAGCGCGGCGGAGATTGAGGCCGAAGCCGAGGAGCGCGCCCTCGCGCCCCTTTCCGCGCCCCGGCCCTCTGCGCCAGCCGCCCCGGAGCGGACCATCCCCATCATCATTGCCGAGGACGCGGGCGAGGACGGCAAGCGCGATGTGACCGTCACCGTCAACGGTAAAAACTGGGTCATCCGGCGTAAGCATCAGGTCAGCGTGCCGGAGCCCGTCTTCAATGTGCTGCGCGATGCGGTGCGCACCGTGTGGTGGACCGACGAGCACAACGTCACCCATTCGGCCGAAGAGCCGCGCTTCATCGTGAACCGCATGGACGGGGCCTGATCATGCTGGTGGCGGAGCGTATCCACCTTGCGCAGCAGCAGTACAACGACCTTGGCGGGACGGGCGTTCCTGTTCCGCTGTGGGGCCAGTACCTGAATGCGGCGCAGCGGCAGGTGGCCCTGCAGCGCCCGGATGCCAGCTCCGCCATCACCGTGGTGCGGCTGGCGCCGGGCGTTTTGCAGGAGATTCCAGACGACGGCGTGCGCCTGCTCGACGTGCTGCGCAACATGGGCGCGGACGGCGCCACGCCGGGGACCAGCATCCAACTGGTGGACAAGGCCGCGCTGGACGCCGCCAACCTCGCTTGGCCCGCAGGACCGGGCGCCACCGCCATCGACAACTGGGCCTTTAGCGACCTGTACCCGCGCAGCTTTTGGGTGTCCCCGCCCGTGTCCGCCGTGACGGATGTGTACGTGGAAATCGGCTACGCGGTGTCGCCTGCTGACGTCCCCCGGATTCTGGGCTGGGCCGAGGGCGTGACCTACGCCGCCGGCGAGCTGGCCTTTTACCGTGAGTGGGCTGGCGCTGAAGGCGTTATCTTCCGCAGTTTGGCGGTGGACAATGTGGGTAACGCGCCCGCGCAGTCCCCGGCGTGGTGGGTTGAGGAGCCGTTGGCCCTGAGCCTGCCGGACATCTACGCCGGGCCGGTGGTGGAATGGATGCTGCGTATGGCCTTCCTGCGCGAGGACGAAGGCGCATCCACGGTGCGCGCGGCCGCGTTTGAAAAGAGTTTTTACCAGAGCCTTGGCATCAAGACGCAAACGGACATCATCATCTCCCCCAACAACCCCGGCAAGGAGTAAGGCATGGCGCGCGTTTCGTGGGATGAGTTCTTTAACCGCCTGTATCCGGTGTGCCCCAAGCTCCCGGCCCAGCAGGCCCGAAACGCCCTGCGCGATGCGGCCGCGACCTTCTGCGAGGAAACATGGATATGGCAGGCCGATGCCGACCGCGTGCGCGTGCTTCCGGGGTTGATGGAATACGATATTGCCGCGCCAGAGGGCGGCAGCCTTGTGGCGGGCATTGTGAGCGTGGCCGTGGGGGAGACGCGCCTTGAAGCGGGGCAGGGCTTTACCTTTGCCCCGCCGGTGCTGTCGCTGTTGTGGCCGCCGGAGTGCCGCGCGTGGCTGACCTGCCGGGTGGCGCTTAAGCCGTCGGAGACGTCCAGCGGCATCCCGCGCGCCGTGCATGAGGCGTGGGCCGGGGGCATTGCCGCTGGCGCGCTGGCCTCGCTGCTGGTGATGCCGGGGCAGGCGTGGACCAATCCGGGCCTTGCGCAGTTCTACGGCGCGCAATTTCGCGAGAGCATGGGCCGCGCCAAGCGCCGCCTGCGCAAGTCCTTCACCCGCAAGCCGCTGATGGTGCACCCCCAGCGTTTTGAATAGGAGGAGCCATGCCCGTACCCACCGTTGCCGTGACCGTAACCGTCAGCGACGCCGTGGGCGCCCCTGTTGTGGGGGCGCTGGTGACGGCGCGCCTTACCGCCGCCGAGGTGTATCAGGGCGTGGTGGTCCCGGCGGATGTGGAGGTTTTCACGGACGCCCTCGGCGTCGCCGTGGTGCGCGTCTTCCCCAACGAGCTGGGGCGGCGGGGCACGGAATGGGCGTTTGTGGTGCACCAAACCGGCGACATGGTCCGCCCGGTGAAGGTGACCTGCGGCGTGCCGAACCGTGATTGCCGCCTTGAGGATATCGCGGATATTGGCCCCTATGAGGCCATTGGCGCGGGGCAGGTGGTGACGGACGCCGTCCTTGCCGCGCGCGATGAAACCAGCGCCGCCCGCGACGCCGCATGCAGCGCGCAAAGCGCCGCCGAAACCGCGCGGACCGGGGCGGAATCCGCCAGAGACGCGGCGCAGGTCGCCGAG
This sequence comes from Desulfobaculum senezii, assembly GCF_054657395.1. Lineage (NCBI taxonomy): Bacteria > Pseudomonadati > Thermodesulfobacteriota > Desulfovibrionia > Desulfovibrionales > Desulfovibrionaceae > Desulfobaculum > Desulfobaculum senezii. The sequence continues at coordinate 150,139 of NZ_BAAHYU010000005.1, forward strand.
GACGGAGCCGCCCTGTCCGCCGGGGAAGCCCTTGGGGCGCGGGATACCGCTGTGGCCGCGAGCGACGTGGCTGTTACGGCGCGAAACGAGGCGCAGGCGGCGCGGGACGCATCGGTTGATGCCCAAAGCCTTGCCGAAGCCGCCAGAGACGGGGCGCAAAGCGCGCAGGGCGCGGCGGAAACGGCGCGGGATGTGGCTGTCACGGCCAAGGATGAAGCCCTTGCCGCGCGTGATGCGGCGCAGTCCTCAGCGAACGCCGCGTCAACGTCTGCATCAAGCGCCCAAACCTCTGCGCAGAGCGCAGGCCTGTCCGAAAGTAACGCGGCTGTCTCCGCCGTCGACGCCGCCCAAAGCGCCACGGACGCCGCCACCGCCCGCACTGGAGCCGAAGCCGCGCGCGACGAGGCGCAGGCCGCGGCCTTGAGCACCACGGCGCGCCCACGGAACCTGCTGCCCAACTCGGGCTTTGGCGTGTGGAGCAACGCCACGGCCAAGACCTTTGGCGGGGCGCTCAGCATGGCCGACGGCATATCGGGCGGCGTGTGCACCACGGCCAACACCCGCGACATCACCGTGGGCGACCTTGTCCACTTCGTCACCGGGGACTACGCGGGCCGCGCCTTTGAGGTGGTGGCCGTGACGCCGAATGTGAGCTTCACGCTGGATAGGCCCATCACCTGCGACTTTTGCACCGCCTACGAAATGGTCCCCCACTGCGCGGAGACGAACTCCAAGGGCCCGGACGGCTGGGCCAAGAGTAATTCCCTTGCGGTGGAGCGCACGCGCAAGGATGTCACCGGCAACGCCATGTACGGCGTCATCATGCACTCCTCGCAGACCGGGGACGTCCTGAACGCCGACGTCCCGCCCCAGCACTGCCGGGGCCGCACCGTTACCCTTGGTGCGTGGGTGAAGACCAGCGCCGCCGGGCACGCCTGTCTGCGGATTTTAGACTCTAGCGGCAGCACCATGAGCGCCCAGCATTCCGGCTCGGGAAGCTGGGAGTGGCTGGAGGTGACGCGCCCCATCCCGCAAGGCGCCACGCGGGTGTGCGTGGGCTTTGTGTTGGCGCAGGCGTCCGGGGACGTAAGCGCGTGCTGTCCCATGCTGGGCCTTGCCGATTCCCTTGGCGCTGGCGCGTATGAGCCCGTCCCCGGCGAGGTGCTGTGGCTGGAAACGCCCGTGCCTTTTGCCTCGCTCTACGGCGGCACCTTCAGCTCCGATGGCTGGAATCACACCAGCGTGCAGGCCGAGGCAGGTGGTCGGCTCCCGGCCAGCGCCAAGGCTGTGTTCATGTACGTGAACTGCCGGGACTCGGGCAGTGCCGGCACCGGCAACTTTTCCTTTCTGCTGCGCGGGGCCAACACCTGCGCGGATTTCGCCTGCATGGTGGCCGGACGCACCAACGACGCGCCCCAGCTCCTGTCCGGCTGGGCATCCTGCGACCTTTCCGGGGGCATCCAGTACGACATCAACGCGTCCGGCTCCAATACCTTCGACGTCAGCGCCCTGAACTTTTTGGGCGTGCAGTTGCGATAGGAGGCCGAAATGATTGAAGTGCTCAGCATCAGAGAGCGCCCGGACGGAGACCGGCTCCATGTGGAGTTTGCGCTGGACGGGCGCGCATGGCGGTGCGGCGATGTGCCGGCGGCGCTTGCGGGCGACACGGCGGGCATTATGGCGCATCTGGAGGCGCGCACCGAGGCGTTCACCGTGGACCGGCACCGGAGCGAGTATCCGCGCGCCGAGGTCATAGCCGCCGCCGGGGAGAGCGAGGTGGAGGCGTGGGCGCGCGTTATCGCCAGCGGACAGGACGACGCCGGAACGCCCCTCACTCAGTGCGTGGGAGTGCTGTAATGCTGTTTCGCACGCGCCTCTTCCGGGGCGAAATCCCCAGCGCCGCGCCGGAGCTGCTGCCGCCGGAGCACGCCGCACTAGCTCAAAACTGCGACCTTGCGCGCGGCACTCTTGCGCCACTGGCGGGCCTTGGGGCGGCAACGCCTTTGCCCCATACCGGCGACGTGCGGCGTATCTTCCTGCTGGAGGGCGACTGGTTGGCGTGGACGGCGCCTGTCTCGGTGGTGCGCGCCTTTGCCGAGGATACCGCCGGGCGCATCTTCATCTTTGGAGACGGGCCGCCCCAGCTTACCGACCATAGCCTTGCCACCTCTGGAGCTGGGGCCGCGCCCCCGCACGAGACCTTACGCCTAGGCATTCCCGCCCCGCAGACCGCGCCGGTTCTGGAGCTGGTGGGCGAGGCCGGGGATGAGGTGGCGCGTTCGTCGTCCTATGTCTACACCCTGTGCGCGCCGTGGGCCGAGGGCGGAGCAGCGCTTCGCGAGTCCGCGCCCTCGCCGCCAACGCCGGTGGTGGACGTCTCTGACGGGCAGAGCGTGCGCGTCAGTGGCTTTGCGCTGCCGGTCCTCGCGGGCCTGACGGTGTCGCACATTCGCGTCTACCGCACCGTGGCCGGGACGAGCGGGGCGGCGTATCTGTTTGTGGCCGAAATCCCCGCCACGCAGGGCGCGTATGTAGACGCGCAGGCCGAGGCCGACCTGCCCGGGGACGCGCTGGAAACCGAAGGTTGGGACGCGCCGCCAGATGCGCTGACAGGGTGCATCGCCACGGATAATGGCGTGCTGGTGGGGCACGCCGGGAATACGCTGTATGTCTCGCCAGCGCGCGTGCCGTATGCCTTTCCGCGCGGCGAAAACGACGGAAGCGTGGACTACCGGCGGTTTTGCGAGTCCGAGGTGATGGGCCTTGGGCATATGGGCGGCATTGTGGTGGCGGCCACGCGCACGCGCCCCTATCTGCTGGAGGGCGCGGACCCGGCCAGCATGACCCTGCGCCCGCTGCCGTTTATGCAGGGCTGCGTAAGCGGGGCGAGCCTTGTGAATATTCCGGGCGGCGTGGCCTACGCTAGCGCAGAAGGCCTGTTCGTGCTGCGCGGCGTCAGCGGGGAGTGCGTGACGCGCGGGCTGTTCACGCGGGAGCAGTGGCAGGAGCTTGCGCCGCAGGACTGGTGCGCGGTGCTCTATGGCGGCGCGTACCTCGCCTTTGTGCGCGGCACGGGCGCGGGGTACCGCATCGCCTTTGACGGCAGCGAATGCCAGCGCTTTGCCCTGCCGGGCGCGGTGTGGGCAGCGCATGTGGATCCGCAGACCGACACGCTCCATTTGCTCACCGAGTCCGCCGGTGCCTCTGCCGCGCAGACCTTCAAGCAGGGCGCGCCGCTCACCTACGCATGGCAGAGCCGGGACATTGTGACGGGCATTGCCGTCACCCCGCGCGCGGCGCAGGTACGCGGCGAGTTTGCCGCCGGGCGGAGCGTGACCTTCATCCTCGTCCAAGACGGGACGGACATCTTCGCGCATGAGGTCACGGATGACGCGGTGTTCCGCCTGCCGGGCGGCGCGCGGGCGCGGCGCTACGCCATTCGTCTGGAAGGGACGGCCCTAGTGCGCGAGCTGCGCCTTGGTCTGAGCGTGTCGGAGGTGTGCCGTGGCGGGTAAACCGAGGACGCTACTCCCCCAGCTTCCGGCTGTTCCGGTGGGGCTTGCCCCGGAGCAGGCCGCGTTTTTCACCCGCGTTCGCGAGGTGCTGGAGGTGCTCCTTGGGCGGCGCTCTGGCGCTGCCTTTGACCGCGCGCTTCTCGTGCGCGACCTTGACACCATCGGCGTGCCGCCGGCGCGTTTTGCCCGCTCCACCCGCGCCATGTTCAACTTTTCCACCCTGCAAACCGACGAGCGCGCGCCCAATCCGCCAACGAACCTTGTTGTGCAGCGTCAGATGGCGTCGGCGCATCTGTCGTGGACCCTGCCGGACGACGAGCGCCTGTGGCATGTGGAGGTCTGGCGCTCGCTGACGCCGGACCGCCGGGACGCCCAGCGTGTGGGCGTGGTCACCAAGCCGGTGGACACGTTTCGCGATACCGCCGTCTCCACTATGGCCGACGCCTACTACTGGGTGCGCTCCAAGTCCTATATGGAGCGCTATTCCGTGTGGACGCCGCCGGACGTGCAGGGCGGGGCCGTGGCGCCGGCGGTGTTCCCGGCCACCATCAACGAGGCCCTGACCAAACTCTTTGACGACACCCGCTACGGCGCGGTGCACACCATTATCGCGGACAGCTTCAAGGTGGCGCTGCCGCAGGAGGGGCTTGCGCCAAAGCCGGTCTTTGCCGTGGGCAGCATTGCCGGGCAGCCCGCTGTGGGTCTGGCGGCGAACATGGTCTGCGACGGTACCATCATTGCCCAAATGGTGGAGGCCGGCACCCTCACGGGCCGCGAAATCAGTGCGCGGGCGGCGCTGCGGCTTGCCGAAGGCGGCGTGCTCTACGCCGGAGCCGGAAACGTGCTGCTGGATACCGGCAACGTTGGCGCCAACCACGCGCGCCTGCTCATTGGCCCGGATGGCGCGGTGAATGAGGACGGCAGCGTGAATCAGGGCTTTGACTTTGCCCAGCTGGAGGACGGGGACCTGCGCTTCTACCGCTGGCTGGACGGCGCCCACCGCCTCGCCAAGAACGTGAAGAACTGGAACCACCTTGTGGCCGTGCCCAACAACCAGTGGGCGGACCTTGGCTACTTCCGCACGCAGCCAAGCGTGCTCGTCTCCCCCGCTAATTTGCAGTGCTATAGCGGCGAGCACAGCGGGCAGAATCAATTCTTCCACCTTGGGGCGCAGGTGCGCAAAAAGTTCGGCCTCACCGACTTTTGGGAGGTGCTGCCCGTGGCCCAACTGACGTTGGACCCGGCGGGCGGCAGTCAGGTGGTGGGGCTGGCCGGCTCGTCATCCTCGGACAACACGACCTTCGCCACGGGCACCGTGCATACTCCCGCCAACTGTGACGGCGTCACCGTCCGCGTGCGCCTCAAGTCCGTCACCCCAACGGGCACCAGCAACACGTTCTACGCCAAGCGTATAAAGTGGCGCGTGGTGGTGGACGGCGCGGCGCAACCGTGGCGCAGCGTCACCATTGGCCCCACGCTGGACTCTGTGGCCGACGCGTTTTCCCTCTCGCTCAGCGCTGGCACGCATGCGCTGGCGGTGCAGGCCATGGGCGAGCTGGCGGGCGGCACCTTCACCGTGTCCGCGCCGGAAAAGGAGTGGACCACGCGCACGGCGCAGGTCAGCCCCGGTACGGCGCTCAGCCTGAACGGTTCATCCTCAAGCGGCCCCGTGTCCACCAGCGCGGGCGTGGCGATGCCTGCGGTGAGTACGTCCGGCTGGAACGTCCATTCCGTGGACTACACGTGGAATTTTTCCGGGCAGGTGGATGTGACGCAGGCCATGGTGGACGGCGACGGCGCCAGCGTCATCGCGGAGGTGCGCCTTTCCGGCGTGGGGCAGTGGTACACCACGTTTGGTGGCGGCTCCACGTCCGTCAGCCGCAGTGAAAACGACGGTGCAGGCTCGGTGCTGTCGTCCTCGTCCTTTGAGCTGGCTTTCACCTCGCTCACCAATTGCGCGGCGTCGGCGTCGCTGACGCTGACCAGCGTCACCGTTTCCGCCACGCTGTGGCGCTACGCCACAAATCCGTCCGGGATCACCAACGAAATCCAGTTCGACGCGTTTGACTTTCACCTTGCCAGCGCCACGGTCCTCGCCAGTGGGGACGTGAACATCATCGCCATAGGGGAATAGCCATGCCAACGCAGGAATATGCCCGCTGGGCGGACGTTTTGCAGAATGAGCCGGAGGCCGTGCGCCTTGTGGAGGACATGGGGCTGCTCAGCCAAATCTGGGACGACCTTGTGGACGGCGACCGCGTAGTGCCGCCGCAGGCCGTGAGCAAGGCCTTTTGGCTGGCGCTGGTGGGCATCCCGGAGAACCACTTTTTCCGGCGTCACCGGGCTATGCTCCAGCCGCTCATGCGCTGCTACATCACCTGCTGGCTGGATGCCAACGAGCTGGAACGCGGCACGGACCACGACCGCACCGTGGCCTTTGTCCTGCGCGATGTGCTGGGGGACGTCATTATCCAGTGCGCGGGGCTTATCGGCGGGTATGACTACATGCGCAGCGTTGGCCCGCAGGTGCGGCGCATGGTGCACGATGAAACCCTTGGCGAATATTTGGAGGGCCTGACATGAGCGTTGGCAATAGCGGATACGAGAGCACAACCACCATCAACGCGGTGGATCCCGAGGCCGCGCGCAAGCTGGCGACCCTGAGCGAGGAGCAACTTGCGCTCTACAAGGAGCACTTTTTGCCCTACGAGCGTGAGCTCGCCAAGGCGAATCTGGCCGTGCTGCCAGAGCGGCAGGGCCTGACCACGGAGGAGCTGGCGACCCAGCGCGAGCTGCTGCCTCTGCGTCGCCGCGTGGCGCAGGCGGGCCTTGAGGAAACGCTTTTTGATCTGGAGCTCGGCCGCCCGGTGAAGGAGGCGCTGGTTTCGGAGCAGTTGGCGGAGATGGAGCGGGCGCGCTCCGTCGCGGACGCCTTCTACGCGCAGGCCGCCAAAGGGCCGGATACCCTTGGCGCCATGGGCCGGGCCAGCGCGGACGTTGCCGCAGCGTACAAGGGCGCGGAAGGCGCGGCGCGCCGGGCCGCAGGGCGCAGCGGGGCCAGCTCTGGCTCCATTATGTCCACCATTGCGCGGGACCGGGCGCGGACAACTGCCGGGGCGCGCACCGCCGCGCGCGTTGGTGAGGACGACAAAGCGTGGTCCAAACTGGCCACCGCCATGAGCATGCGTGGTCGCGCGTCCGGCCTGCCGGGCGTTGCCAGCACCAGCACCGGCGCGGGCGGGGCCATGCCGTATCAGACCGGCGGCCTGCCGGGCCTGCCCGTGGGCAACCCAGCAGACCGGGCCCTTGCTGCGCTGAACGCTGGCACCCGCACGCAGTCGCAGTCGTCCTCGCAAAGCGGCGGCGCCGGGATTGGCGGGTTCCTTGGCAATGTGGGCGGGCAGGCCGCTGGCATCGGGTTGATGAGTCTTTTGCTGTAAGGGGGTGAGCCATGGGATTTTGGGACAGCGCAAGCGAGGGGCTGGAACGGGGCGTGAATCTTGGCGCACGCTTGCCGCAGCTGCGCGCGGACAACGCGGCGCGGGAGTTTCAGATGGAGGAACTCCTCTCCCAGCGCGAACTGCGCGAGGAAGCACAGCGGCAGGGCGAATTTGCCAAGGCGCTCATCCTTTCCGGCGGCGACCCGGCCGTGGTGGCGAAGCTGGGGACCGACCTCTTCCCCAACGACCTCGGCTACGACTACACCGAGGATCCGCAGACCGGCGCCATTACCTTTAAAGGCTACCGCATGGTGGATCAGGGCCGCACCAAGGAATACGACCCGGCGTCGGAGTTTAGCTTTTCCGGCCGGGAGGACCTGATGCAGCGCGTGGTGCCGGCGGCCACGGATCCCAAAACGTGGCTGACCACGGTGCTTGCAGGGAAGATGAAAAAGAGCGCCCCGCAGGTGGTCAACGTCCCCGGACGGGGGCAGGGCGTTGTGGTGCCTGACGAGGGCGCACCCGGAGGCCTGCGCGTGCAGATTCTGGCCGGGAGCGAGCCGCGCGAGGAGATTGGCCGCGACGCGCGGGGGCTACCGGTCTATAGCGATAGTTTGGACGGCTACTCCGGCCCGGTCTATGACTCGGCGCTGACCCGTCAGCAGCCCAAAGCGCCCAAAGTGCTCCGCGCCAGCGACGGCAGCCTTGGCACGGTTGAAGGCGGCGTGTTCTCCCTCATCAAGGGCCAGCCCGCGCCCAAGCAGGACGACGCGCCAAAGATTTTGAAGGCTGGTGACGGCACCCTTGGCGTGGCCGATGGCGGGCGCTTTCAGCCGCTCTCGGGCCAGCCGCAGGCCGCGCCCAAAGTGAGCGATTTGCGCGGGGCCATGGCCATGCACCTTGAGGGCTACGGCGAGCGCGGGCAGCCGCTGATGGTGCCCGACGGGCAGGGCGGCTACACCTTCAATACGCAGGGCGTGGAGGATGCGCTGGCGGATATGGCGGCGAGGGCCAAGGGCGGCAGCGCCGGTGCCATGCGCGACCTTATCGCCGTGAACCAGCTGCAGGCCAAGGCGCGGCAAGCCACGGGCGTGCAGGTGGGCGACGACATGCGCCGCCGCGTGCTGGACGGCGTGCGCGCCGAAGTGGAGCGCGTGCGGCAGGCCACCGGCCCCAACTGGGGCGCGGCCCGTCGCGAGCTGGAAATAGACCTGCTGGCCGAGGGCGTCCTGTCCTACGATGAAATCAAGCGCATCCTGTACCCCGGTGAAGGCGGCTTGCCGGGCGGGCTTGTGGCGGCGCAGGAGGGCGGGCGATGAGGGGAAAAGCGTATCGAGACCAGCCGCAGAAGCCCGCTGACGCCAGATTCTCCCCGGTGGTGGATGCCATTACGCCGCAGTTCCAGCGCTACATCGACAAATACGCGCCCAAAGAGCCGCCACCGCCGGAGCCGGGCGACACCTTCCTTGGCACGCTTGGGGAGCTGCTTGGCGTGGGCAGAGGGCCCAGCATCACGGGCGACGCTGTGCGCGGCATGACGCCGGAGGATCCGCGCATCGTGGCCCAGCGCAATGCCCCGGACTTTTCCGGGCGCGCCGTGGGTGTTCCCGGCAATCCGCCAACACCCCCGGTGGACGACCTGCCCGGCTCCGTCATGTCCGGCATGAGCGGCACGAAGCCCACAGGGCCGGGACTGACGGACGAGGAAGCCCGGCGTGTGGATGAGATGCTGGTGCCCATCCCGGACGCCATCCTTACCCGCCCACAGCCCGGCGAGCGGCGGCAAAGGGAACCGGAGACGGATTTTCTGGGTGGGCTGTCGGTGTTTGGCCGCTCCTTTGCGCGCGTGCCGGAGGAGACGGCAGCCGCCATGGCTAGCGCGTGGCGCGGCGGGGATATTGACCACGAGGAGGGCGCGGTGGACGCCTTTATCCGCCGCGTGCGCCAGCGGGGCGACGACTACGCGCAGCGCTACGGCTCCGGCGCGGAGTTCCTGCCCGGCATCACCGTGCGCGATGTGGCGCAGTTCCCGCGAAACCTCGGCTTTTCCCTGACCAGCATGGGCGCGGGCCTTGGCGCTGGGGTGCCAGTTGCTTTGGCCCCGGTCCCCGGAGCGCGCCCCGGCGCGTGGCTGGCCGGGACGTCGGCGTCCGGCGCCGCAGCCTTTCGCATGGCCAAGGACGATATCGTCTCCCGCTACCGCGACGCCCTGCAGGAGCAGAAGGCCAGAAAGGCCAAGGCGGCCGGGAAAAAAGCGCAGCCGCTAACCCAAGAGGAATGGAACGCCGCCCGTGAGGAATTCGACGCCAAAGCCGTGGAATACGGCCTGTGGGAGGCGCTTCCCGAGGCCATTGGCAACGCTGTAGGGCTGAAGCTGCTCATCACGCCGCTGAAGCGAATGATTGGCAAAAGCCTTGCCGCGCGGGTGCTCGGTAAGGTCGGCGGTGTGTACGGCGAGGAGCTCCTTTCCGAAACCATCACCCAGAAGGGGCAAAACCCTATCGAGCAGGCCGTGGACCCGCGCGTGCCGGATATCTCGTGGCTGGAGGCGCTGCGCGAGGTAGCGCCCCAGACCGTTTTGTTGACCACGGTCCTTGGCGGTGGCACCTGGGCGGGCAAGGCCGTCTTTGACGCGACAGAGCGCAAACTTACCGGGCGCAAGGCTTCGCGCCTCGTGGAGGACGCCGCGCGCGAAGGGCGCCTTGGTGAGCTGCCGGATGAGGTCTTCGAGGCCATCCATAACAACATCCGCGAACTGGCGCGGCAGGATCCCAAGGACGCCCGGCTGGCTGACGCCGCGCGGGTTCTGGAACGTGAGGCCGCGCTGCGCACCCAGCGCGTTCGCTTGCGCCCGGAGCTTGACGATGCTGAGTATCCTCAGGGTTCTGGAGTGGATACGTCAGAAAAGGCTGGACAAAACACTGCGCACGCAATTATAGAAGAAGCCTCGGACGCGGCACCAGACGGCGCGCTCTCTCCTCCCCAGCTGGAGCCGCCGTCGTCCCACCATCCCAGCCCGTCCAATGAGGCACCTTCCTCATCCACGTCGGCCCCCGTCCCTCCACATGCGGGGGCTGACTTGGTGCCTTCTGCAACTCCCTACGAATCCATGAAATACAGCGCGCTCCAGAAGCTGGTGCGCGAACGCGCCCTCACGCCCACTACGCGCAAGAAGGCGGACCTCGTGAGCGCTTTGGTGGCCGATGACGCCAAGAACGCGGCGCCGAATACGCCGGGGAAAGCGGAGCTGGGCGGCGAGGTTTTGGCGCCGGAAGGGGCGGCGGAAGAGTCGTTGCAGCCTGACGCCGCGCCACCTGCGGAGTCGCTGTCTGCTGAGCCTGAACCTTCCCCCGCGCCTGTCTCCCAAGCCTCTCCTGCCGAAGACGAGAGCGCCGACGCCGATCTTGTTGGCCGCCGCGTGAGCATGGCCGAAGGGCACACCGGCACCGTTATCAGCGTGTCCGGGGACATTGCGCGCATCAAGTGGGACAAGGGCGTCGCCACCTACACCAACCCCGAAAGTTGGGGCGTGGAAGATGTGCGCGCTGCGCTGGAGAACGAGCCGTCAGAGTCTCCGATCCCGGAAGAGGTGGTGGAAGAACCGCCAGAACAGGACCCGCGTACCCTGCGCAGCCGCGAGCTGCAGGACATGTCCAAGGACGCGCGGGCCGAGGTGCTCCGCGCCCATGGCCTGAATCCCGGCGAATACGGCTTCTACGACGGCATCACGGCAATCCTCGAAAAGGAGTTTGGCTATGACGAACGCATCCAAGGATCTCAGCACACTGGACTGGACCACAATGACCGGGAAGGAGCTGGGCAAACTGCTGTTTCAGGAGAAGTCGCGGCAGGTCGACGCGGAGCAGGCGTCACCGTCCGCCACCCAGGCGGACAAGAGCGCGCCGTCTACGCCCTCGTCGAGCTCGAAGACGTAACCGCCTCGCATCTGCCGCAGAGTGGCTTTCAGCGCAACCCCGCCTATCCCTACGAAAACGAGCGCCCCTATCACCGCGACACAGGCGAGCAGGAGAAGGTGTTGGAGCGCGCCCAGCCGGACGTCTTTGACCCGGCCTTTGTGGTGAGCGAGGCCGTGGACGCCGTGCATGGCCCGCCGGTGGTGGACGCGCGCGGTGTTGTGCTGGGCGGTAATTCGCGGGCCATGATTCTGGAGCGCGTCTACGGCGACCATCCCGAAGCCGCCACCGCCTACCGTGACGCCCTCTCCGCGCGGGCCGATTTGGTGGGCCTGTCGGCTGAGGACGTCGCGGCCATGAAGCAGCCGGTGTTGGTGCGGATGCTCACGGACGACGTGGGCCCGCGCAAGGCGCCGCGCCTTATCAGCGCCTTTAACCGGGACTTCAAGCAGGCCGTGGACTCCCGCGCCGAGGGCGTCTCCGCCGCGCGGTTTATCTCCCCGCGCACGTGGCAGCACATCGGCAGCGCCATGCACGATGTCGACACCCTGCGCCAGTATTTCGATTCTCCGCATTCGCGGATTCTGGTGGACCAACTCATCGAGGACGGCGCGCTGGAAAAGACGCAGGCCGGGCGATTGCGCGCTCCGGACGGGCGGCTGAACGAAGAGGGCAAGGCCCACGTGGAGCGCGTTTTGCGCGGCGTGGTGGTGGATGATTACGAGTTGGTCCAGCGCCTGCCCGCCAGTATCGTGAAATATGTGGACCGCATTATCCCGTCTGCCGCGCGCATCATGGCCCTTGGCAGCGACTGGAACATCATCCCCCAGTTCCGGCAGGCCTTGGAGCTGTTCGTGGATTTCCGCGCCAGCACACACGATTCCCTGTCCGCCTTCCTAAACACCGGTAGCCTCATGGGCGAAGACAACCCCGCCAAGCAGGACCGCGTGGTACAGTCGCTGCTTTACGCCCTGCGCTACATGAAGCCCCGCGAGTTCGAGGCCGCGTGGAAGGGCTACGCGCACCATGCGGGCATGGCCCTTGGCGAGGTGCAGGCCTTGCCGGGGCTGGCGACGTCGCAGAGCGAGGCCTTTCGCGCCTTCGCAACGCCGAAGACCCCGAAAGACGTGATGCCGCCCGCCGCACCGGAGAAGGGGAAGGGCGCACCGCCAGAGCAGCGCGCCGCCCTGGGCCGGACCACCGCCCCACGCAGGCCCATTCCGTCAGGCATCGCGACGACTCCCGCGCTGGAGGATCCCGTGCGGCGGTCATCTATCATCACGGCCATGGCCAAAGGGCTTGGCATCCCCATTCGCGTCGGCGGGGTGCGCTGGCCGCGTGCGGGCGTCTACAAGATTCGCCCGCAGGTCGTGCGGCTCCTGCAGGCCAATGACGTGGAAGTGGCCGCTCATGAAATCGCGCACCACATTCAGGAATGGCAGCTCATGGAACTGCCCGCCGTGATGCCGACGGAAGTGCAGCTGCTTGCCTACGACGGCGCAACAGACCTCGACTGTGAGGGCTTTGCGGAGTTTGTGCGGCTGTGGATTACCAACGAGGCCGTGGCGCGCGAGGAAGCGCCGGGGTTCTGCGCGCTTTTCGAGACCAACCTCGCCAAGCAGCCGGACCTGCAAAACCTGCTCGCTCACGTGCGCCAGCAGTGGGAGGCATGGATGGCCCAGCCGGACGTCGCCAAGGTACTGTCCGTCATCGACCATCGCGGCGACCGGAAACGCCGGTGGTTCCCGACGTTCAATGACCTCTACACGCAGGTGGTGGACGAGTTGCACCCCTTCAAGGTGCTTTCGGACATGGCCGCCAAGCGGCGCGGCGCCAAGCTGGACCCGCGCAAGGATCCGTACCTGTTGGCGTGGGCGCTGCGGGGCTGGGTGGGCAAGGCTGAGCACTTTCTCAAATGGGGCACGTTCCGCATGGACGCGGACGGCTACACGGTCACAGGCCCGTCCCTGCGCGAAATTCTGCTCCCCATTGAACAAAGAGGCCTGCGGCGGTTTTTGGACGCCTACCTTGTCGCGCGCCGGGCCCGGGCGGATGCCCGCGTGCATTCGGGCTTTAAGAACATCATCCCGCAACCCGTCTGGGGCAGCGCAGAGGCGGAAATCCGCGAGGCGCACCCGGAAGTCGTCCAAGCGGCGGAGGAGCTGGAAGCGTACTGCAGTTCGCTTTTGGACCTGCTTGTGGACAGCGGGCGTATGTCTGCGGAGTCGGCGGCGTTTATCCGCAAGAAGAATCTGTTCTACACGCCCCTGCACCGCGTCATGGAGCGCGAAACGCCAGCATCGGCCGGGACGTCGCGCCGCCGCTTTGGCGGGCTGTTCTCGCCGGTGAAGCGGCTGAAGGGTAGCTCGCGCGATATCATCCCGCCCACGGAATCCATCCTCAAAAACACCTTCGCGTTTATGAACGTGGCCGAGCGCAACCGCGTAGGCCGGGCGCTTTTGGAGCTGACGCTGATTGAGGGCCTTGGGGCGAAGATTGAGGCAAAGCCCCTTCACACCTCGGTCAACCGCGTGGAAACGCGCGAGGCGCTGCGCCAGCTGCTGGATATGCTCAGCATGATGCGCGGCAAGCTGGGGGACTATTTTGACGTGGTGGGCGAGCTGGTGGAGGACGTGGACGCCATAGATGAGGTCATCAAAATCGTCACCGCGCAGGACTTCCTCGAAGAGTTTGGCATCGAGGGCGTCCAGAAGGTGCTGAAGAAGCGCGGCCTCACCTTTGATGATTTGGAGCCGCTGCAGAAGTTCTTCCAGACCTTCCGGCCGGACTTCCACCGCACCGGGCCGGGCGAGGTCATCTTCTACAGCAAGGGCAGGCCCTACCTCGTGGAGCTGGACGAGGATATGTACAAAGCCGTGCAGGGCCTCAATCCCGAGGCGCCGAGCATGCTGCTTCGGATTCTGGCGCTGCCGGCGTCCATCCTGCGCGCTGGGGCCACGCTGGCGCCGGAGTTTGCGCTGCGCAATCCGGGGCGCGATACCTTCGAGGCCTTCCTCAATTCCGAGGAACTCCACGTCCCGTACTATTCCATGATGAAGGGGCTGTTCCACGTGATGGGGCGAGATGATGCTTATAAGCGTTTTTACGCCAGTGGCGGTGCGCACGGGGCGTTGGTGTCGTTGGACAGGGACTATCTCTCCAAGAACCTTGATCACCTGCTGGCGGACAGAAAGAAGCAGGTCAAACACCTCATCACGCACCCCATCGAGCTGCTCAGGGCGTTCTCTGAAGCCACGGAAGAGGCCACGCGCGTGGCGGATTTTGACGCGCGCACCAAGCGGGACGCCAGCGGGCGAGGGCACCTTGAGGCCGGGATTGCCGCGCGGGATCTTACGATCGACTTCTCACGCGGTGGCGCCAAGACGCTGGCCATGAATATGCTGGTGGCGTTCTGGCGGGCCACGGTGGGCGGCACGGACCGCATGGTGCGGGCAATGCGGAAGAACCCGAAACGCTACGCATCGCGGGCGTTCATGGGCATTACGCTGCCGAGCATTCTGCTGTGGCTCACGCAAAAGGACGATCCCATTTATCAGGAGCTGAAGGCGTGGCGGCGGATCCTGTTCTGGAACGTTGTGGTCCGCCCAAACGGCGCTAAACCCTATGTTGTAAGCCTGCCCAAGCCCCACGCGCCGGGGATTTTGTTCGGAAGCTTTCCGGAAATGGTTCTGGACTGGATGGACAAGGAAGACCCGGAAGGCCTGACAGAGGCGGGTGGGGCGCTGATGGAGAGCCTGTGGCCGGGCATCATGCCAACGGGCCTGGCGCCTTTTGTGGAATGGTGGGCCGGGCGAAACTGGTTCTTTGACCGCCCGACCGTGCCGCGCGGGAAGGAGGCGTTGGAGCCGGTGCTGCAATACAGCACGCACACGCCCGAGACGCTCAAGCTGCTGGCGAGGGCCATGCACCGCATTCCGTGGCTGCAGGAAGCCGCGAATCCTGCCAAGATGGATAACCTGGTGCGTTCGCTCACGGGCGGGCTGGGGCGGCTTTCGCTCGAAGGGCTGGACGCGCTGCTGGAGACGGCAGGAGTGGTTGAAGCACCGCCAGCCCCCAAACACGGCTGGCAGGATCTCCCCGGCATCAGGGGAATGGCACGGCGCTTCCCCACGACCAGCACGCGCTCCATCGAAGTCTTCTACAAGCGCTACAACCAGCGAAAGCGCACGATCAACAGCATCAAACAACGCGCAGGGCTGCGGGGAACGGGTACACGCGTGGAACTTCCGCCGGACCTGCAGGCCATGGACAGAGCGGCCAGAGCCCTTGCGCTGCTCAGACGCATGGCTAGAGACATCCACGCCGACGAAAACGCCACCGCAGAAGGCAAGCGCGAGGCGCTGGACGCCGTTTATATCCAAATGATCAACGTGGCCCGCCAAGGCATCGGCAAGCCCCTAATCCAGGAGAGCAGCCATGGGACGCAGAATCAAACGCCCAACCCTCCCCCTCAACCTCGGCCCCGGAGTCCCCAAAGCAAAACGCCTTGAACTCTGGATGCGCGACCAAGGCCTCACCTTCAAAGACATCGCCGCCCAACTCGGCGTCCACCACACCTGGCCCGGAAAAGTCCTCGTAGCCAAAACAGAAAAGCTGACGCCGGAACGACGGCGTCAGCTTATTGATGTGGTGGGGGTGCCGGAGGAGTTGGTGTGAAGTGAGAAGTGGTCCCGTTTGTTCGTTGTTCTTTCATGAATCTGTTGTATGAGAGGGTCCAGTGTGAAGCCTTGATCAGGTGGAAAGAAGAACGCGCCAGCGTGGCTATTCGGCGCAAGAAAAGTTGAGCAAGAGAGAGCCAATTGACGGCCCATCTTCTGTCTTCAATGATAAATCAGGATTGAATTGAGACAATATCTTAAGAGCTTGGCGGTCCTCTTGATGTATTGCATACTCGACTGGGTAATATGAATAACTGTCAATCTCGCCAAGCTGATCATTTGGCGAAATACCTTCTTCTAGAAGTATTTCTAAAGCTTTGTAATCCTTTAACAGTAGTGCGTATCCTAAAGGGGTAAGGTCATCTGGGTGCGATTCAAATTCATAGTGTAAAGAAGAGCCTCTTCGATTATTTAGAAGGCGCCTGAGAATATAATATTGCTTGTCTTTTATTGCGGTGTGAATTGCAGGGGTGCTTTCTGTGCCTTGATAGCTGTCGAATGTGTCCCATAGTGCTTTGGAATGCATGCAGATTTCTTTGATGGATTTTTCCAAAAGAAAATCCGCAACTGAATAGTGTCCATTACTAATCGCTACAGCCAGTGGGCATGACTGAAGGACCATATTGCCCATGTTATCGAACTTTTCGTAGAGTATATTGGCATCGGCACCAAAGTCGATGAGTGTTGCCACAATGTGGACGTGTCCTTTTTCTGCAGCTAAATAAATCGGAGGGGGGATTGATTCTTCGGTCCAATTCAATTCGGCGCCGAATTCACTGAGCCAATTGACAATGGAAAGGTATCCAAGTGAGCATGCGTAGTGGAGTGGCGGAATTCCACAAGGTAAGCATTCATTTATGTCTATATTTTCGGTGTTGCAAATGTATTCCAGTCCTTTTTCATCTCCTTCACTTATTATCATTTCAAGAGTTTGGAGTAAGTCGTGCTCACTGGATAAATCGAGTATTTCTTGAGACTTACAAAGCATTAAGGACTCCAAATCGTGTTTGAAATTTTAAGGATATGTTCGGAGACGCGGAGAGACTTACCTCTACGCAATAGCGTTCTGAAACGTTAGAGTAAAGTTATGCGATAAGCAATATTCAGAAGGCATTGAGTCCGGCTCGGCTTGAGTAAGAGAGAGCAGGTCTCGTTTGTGTGCGTTATGTATTCGCGCCATATGCCGCTAGCTATGTGATGGTCGCGTAACTTCGTTAATTCACGGGTAACGTCGCCAGCTCACTCTCTCTGGATTTTGTATTGGGCATGCGTTATGAGCGAGCAGATTCGCTGGCGCATTTTTTTGTTTTTAACCCATTTCGCGGGATGAGATAGTGACGAAGGACGTACGACACGAAGAGTTCTTGGCCGCCTTGGATGCCCTTGGGGGCAAGGCTGGGAATATTAAGCTGCGGAGAGAATTGGGATGGCCTGAGGGTGAGTACGACGCCGTCCGAGATGCGTTGTTAGCTGAGGATGCCATCAAGAAAGGCGGCGGGCGAGGTGGTTCTGTCACGATTGCCGATCAAGGTAAAGCGGTTAGCGAAAAGCAAGTATCTCTTCTTCCTGATGCGCCACAAGCCGCTTCCCCGAAAAAACGCAAATCACGCACCATCAAGAAGAACGGCGAGGCAGCCCTCGGGTATGAAGCCGAACTGTTCAACGCGGCGGACAAACTCCGGCAAAACATGGAACCCTCGGACTACAAGCACGTGGTCCTCGGGCTCATCTTCCTCAAGCACATTTCCGACGGCTTTGAGGCCAAATACGCCGAACTCATGGCCGAGGATCCTACCTGCGCTGAGGATATGGACGAATACCTGGCCGAGAACATCTTCTGGGTCCCCAGAGAGGCGCGCTGGTCGCAACTCAAGGCCTGCGCCAAACAACCGAACATCGGCTCGCTAATAGACAATGCCATGCTCGCCATTGAGGCCAACAATGACAGTCTCAAAGGCGTCCTCCCCAAGGAATATGCCCGCCCGGCCTTGAACAAAATTATGCTGGGAGAATTGATCGACCTTATTTCCGGCATTGGCCTTGGCACCGAGGAAGGACAGGCTAAGGACGTGCTAGGCCGTGTCTATGAATACTTCCTGAGCGAATTTGCTGGTTCCGAAGGCAAACGCGGCGGCGAGTTTTACACGCCTCGTTCAATTGTTCGAGTGCTTGTCGAAATGCTGGAACCCTACGAGGGGCGCGTTTATGACCCCTGCTGCGGCTCTGGCGGTATGTTCGTACAATCCGAAAAATTCGTAGCCGAACATGGTGGCCGTATCGGCAACATCGCGGTCTACGGGCAGGAGTCCAACTACACCACATGGCGACTATGCAAGATGAACCTTGCAGTGCGTGGCATCGACGCGGAAATCCACTGGAACAACGAAGGCAGTTTCCATAAGGACGAACTCAGGGATCTTAGGGCTGACTTCATCCTCGCCAACCCGCCCTTCAACATTTCGGACTGGGGCGGTGACAGGCTACAGGAAGACGTACGCTGGCGCTATGGCATTCCCCCGGTCGGTAATGCCAACTTCGCTTGGTTGCAGCACATCGTTCACCATCTTTCGCCAAAAGGCACCGCTGGCGTTGTCTTGGCCAACGGTTCCATGTCCTCTACGCAATCCGGCGAAGGGGACATCCGCAAGGCCATGCTGGAGGCCGACGTGGTGGACTGCATGGTCGCCCTTCCGGGACAGCTTTTCTATTCCACGCAAATTCCCGCCTGCCTGTGGTTCCTTGCCCGCCATAAGGGCAACGGCAAATTCAGAGACCGCAAGGGCGAAGTCCTCTTCATCGACGCTCGCAACCTTGGCCACTTGGTAGACCGTACCCGTCGAGAATTCAGCGCCGAGGATATAGAGCAAATATCCGGAACCTACCATGCATGGCGTGATGCCTCCGACGGTGCCAAGTACAAAGACGTGCCCGGCTTCTGCAAGTCCGTCACGCTTGAGGAAATCAAAGAGCACGGCTACGTGCTTACTCCGGGACGTTACGTTGGCGCGGCGGTTGAGGAAGACGACGACACGCCCTTCCCGGAGCGATTCGCGGCATTGCGTAAAAAGCTGGAGGGGCAGTTTGATGATGCGGAAGAACTAACAGCCCTGATTAAGAAAAAACTTAAAAAAATCAATAATTTAGGCCAATGCACACCCGCTATATAATTTACAAATCTTCGCCTATTATCAAGACAGTACAATCAAAAAGCTAAAAGAGAACTCAATGGTTAGCGGATGGAAAAAGACTTTGCTTGGCGATGTTCTGACCCTACAGCGTGGTTTTGACTTGCCCACGAAAGACAGAATAGCAGGTGATTATTGTGTCGTCTCATCCTCAGGTATCAGTGGAAGCCATAACCAGTTTAAGGTCCCCCCACCTGTTGTTGTTACCGGGCGATACGGAACGATAGGCAAAGTTTTCTTTATTCGTTCTGCCTGCTGGCCACTAAATACTACTTTGTGGGTCAAAGACTTTAAAGGGAATGACCCACAATTCATATATTATCTACTCCAAACAATTAACTATTTTGACTATTCTGATAAGGCGGCTGTGCCTGGGGTCAATAGAAATCATGTTCACACTGCGGAAGTAAAAATCCCCTTATCCTTATCAGAACAACAAGCCATCGCCTCCGTTCTCGGTGCCCTTGACGACAAAATCGACTGCAACAGCCGGATGAACGAGACTCTGGAGGCCATGGCGCGGGCAATGTTCAAGGACTGGTTCGTGGATTTCGGCCCGACAAAGGCCAAGATGGAAGGCCGCGCCCCCTACCTCGCCCCGGAGATATGGGACCTGTTCCCTGACCGCCTCGACGATGAGGGGAACCCGAAGGGATGGGAATATTCAGAAATAGGGAGAGAAACTAAAGTGCTCGGTGGCGCCACCCCTAGCACGAAAGAACCTACTTATTGGGAGGGGGGAACTCATCACTGGGCGACCCCTAAGGATCTATCAGGCCTTGCGTCCCCCGTCCTTCTAGATACGGCGAGAAAAATCACGGACCAGGGTGTTGCAAAAATCAGTTCAGGATCGCTCCCGATAGGGACTGTATTGTTATCGTCAAGAGCTCCTGTTGGCTATCTCGCGATTGCAGAAGTTGAGACGGCAATTAACCAAGGTTTCATTGCCATGATCTGCAAAAAACGATTGAGCAACCTTTTCGTCCTTCTTTGGTGTGCCGAAAACATGGAGTATATCAAAAGCATTTCTGGAGGGTCCACATTTGCGGAGATAAGCAAAAAGGCCTTTAGACCTATTCCAGTAACAATCCCCGGCAATGCTATTCTACACCGCTTTGAAGAATTAGCGACCCCACTCTACCACAGAATTGTCGCCAATTCTAAAGAGCAACATGCCCTCGCCCAAACCCGCGACCTCCTCCTTCCCAAGCTAATGTCAGGAGAAATCCGAATCAAGGACGCCGAGCGAGCTGTGGAGGACGTGCTGTGACAGTCGCCACATAGGCAAGTGTTCGAGCCGTGCACCTTAAACCCCGAAGGCACATACACCAACGGTCCCCGAAGCTTAAAACGGAAATCTCAAAATACGACCGACGTTGACCTCATGCGACCTCACGCCGTCTTGAAGATAAGGAGATAAACTCATGGCCTACATGTCCGAAGCCGAGTTGGAGCAGGTGCTCATGGACCAGTTCGCAAGCTTGGGCTATGCCCTCGAATCCGACTCGGGAATCGGGCCGGACGGTTCGCACCCAGAACGCGCGTCCTATTCGGATATATTCCTTCTTCCCCGAGTGGAGAAGGCTATGGCCCGGCTCAATCCCGCCATTCCTCAAGAAGCCCGTGACGACGCTCTACGCTCGCTTATGGGCACAGAATTTCCGACCTTAGAAGAAGAAAATCGCCGCCTACACTCCATGCTTGTAAACGGCGTTGATGTTGAATTCTATGCCGAGGACGGCACCATTCGCGGCGACAAACTTCGACTCATCGACTTCGACACCCCGGAGAACAACGACTGGTTGGCGGTGAACCAACTCACCGTTATCGAAAATAAAACCAACCGGCGCCCGGATGTGGTGATTTTTGTCAACGGCCTTCCCCTCGCCGTTATTGAGCTCAAAAACCCAGGAGCAGAAAACGCCACACTTGAGGGAGCATACAACCAGCTCCAGACCTACAAGCAGCAAATCCCTTCGCTATTCCGGACCAACGCCGTACTCATAACTTCGGATGGTATTGAAGCCCGAATCGGCTCCCTAACGGCAAACTTCGAACGCTTTATGCCCTGGCGAACTGTAGACGGCGAAGATATCGCGACGAAGGGGGCACCCGAGTTGAACGTACTCATTCCCGGGATATTCGAAAAGTGCCGTTTCTTAGACCTACTCCACGATTTTACGGTGTTCGGTGAAAACGGGGAAGGACTCGTCAAAATTGTTGCGGGCTATCACCAATTCCACGCCGTAAAGAAAGCCGTACAACACACAGTAAACGCCTCGGCACCAGAGGGCGACCGCAAGGTTGGGGTTATCTGGCACACTCAAGGCTCAGGGAAAAGCCTACTCATGGCATTCTACGCAGGACAACTCGTGCGCCGCTCTGAACTCCAAAACCCGACTATCGTTGTCGTCACCGACCGAAACGACTTGGACGACCAACTCTTCGGCACATTCTCCATGTGCCGAGACCTTATCCGCCAGACACCACAACAGGCAGACAGCCGTGAGGATCTACAAAAAGCCCTTAACCGCGCTTCCGGCGGCGTAATCTTCACCACCATACAAAAATTTTTCCCCGAGCAAGGCGAAGCAGACTACCCAAAGCTCACTGACCGACGCAACGTGGTGGTCATCGCTGATGAAGCACACCGGAGCCAATACGGCTTCAAGGCCCGTGTAAACATGAAGACCGGCGAAATTGCGCACGGTTTCGCCAAATATCTGCGGGATGCCCTGCCCAACGCCTCATTCATCGGGTTCACCGGAACGCCTATTGAAAAGGATGACGTAAACACACCGGCAGTCTTCGGCCACTACATCGACATTTACGACATTACCCGGGCCGTAGAAGACAAAGCTACGGTGCCGCTCTTCTACGAAAGCAGACTCGCACGTATTGAGTTGGCAGACGAAGAAAAGCCCAAAATAGACGAAGAAATCAATGAAATCACCGAAGATGAGGTCCAAAGCAAACAAGAACAGATCAAGCGCAAATGGTCGACTGTCGAAGCTCTGGTAGGCTCCCGAAGACGCGTACAAATGATTGCCGAAGACCTCGTCCAACATTTCGAAGACCGTGTAGCCGCCATGGACGGCAAGGCTATGGTCGTGTGTATGAGCCGCCGCATATGCGTTGCCATGTATAATGCGATCGTAGCGCTACGCCCCAACTGGCACAGCGAAGACGACGACAAGGGCCGCATCAAAATTGTCATGTCTGGCTCGGCCTCCGACCCGCAGGAATGGCAACCGCATGTTGGCAATAAAGCGCGCCGTGACTTGCTCGCCAAAAGGGCAAAAGATCCTTCCGATCCTCTCCAAATCGTCATCGTTCGAGATATGTGGCTTACAGGCTTTGACGCGCCGTCTATGCATACCATGTACGTCGACAAGCCCATGAAGGGGCACGGACTCATGCAGGCCATCGCTAGGGTTAATCGTGTATTCCGCGACAAGCCTGCTGGCCTGATAGTCGACTACATCGGTATAGGTCAAAATCTGAAAAATGCCCTCGGCCAGTACTCCGACTCCGACCGCAGGCAAGCAGGCATCGATGAAAGCGAGGCCGTCGCCGTCATGCAGGAAAAGTACGAAGTGGTGAAGGCGATGTTTCATGGCTTTGACTACGAGCGTGGACTGCGAGGTACTCCAAAGGAGCGCTTGGTTGTCATGGCCGAGGCAATGGAGTGGATTCTTGAGCACCAGCGGCGAGCGGCAGAGAAGGAAAAGTCTGAGGACGCAAAAAAACGGGCGCACAGACGATATCAAGATGCTGTGTTAGCGATGTCCAAGGCCTTCGCACTTGCCGCAGCGAGCGACGAAGCGCGAGCTATCCGTGACGAGGTGGGCTTTTTCCAGACAATTCGCGCAGCACTAACCAAGTCCGTAAAAAGTTCGGGCGCCTCGTCCGCCGATAAGGAATTCGCCGTACAACAGCTTCTAGACCGAGCAGTTGTCTCAACGGAGATTGTCGACATCCTTGCCGCTGCTGGAATCACCTCTCCGGATATTTCCATCCTTTCGGATGAATTTCTGGCCGAAGTTCAACAAATGGAAAAGAAGAACCTCGCCTTCGAGGCACTACGCAAACTCCTTAACGGCGAAATTCGCTCCCGCAGCAAGTCCAACGTCGTGCAGACAAAAAAGTTTACGGAACGTTTAGAGCAGGCCATTGCCCGCTATCACACCAACGCGGTCAGCACGGTTGAGATTCTGCAAGAGCTCATTGAACTCGCAAAAGAAATTCGAGAAGCCCACGATCGAGGCAAAGAGGAAGGGCTGAGCCAGGAAGAAATCGCCTTCTATGATGCCCTCGCGGAAAATGAGAGTGCCGTAGAGGTTATGGGAGACAAATCGCTGCGCGTCATTGCACACGAGCTTTTGGATAAGCTCAAGACGAATGTGACGGTGGACTGGTCTAGGCGTCAAAGTGCACGGGCCCGCATGCGGGTGTTGGTGAAAAAGATATTACGAAAGTATGGCTACCCACCGGATATGCAAGACCTCGCAGTCCAGACCGTCCTTCGCCAAGCTGAAGAGCTTTCGGCGCAATGGACTGCCTAAGTTTATCTCATCTTTATCCGGATTATGAACGGGTGGACTTTCTCTGTCCGCTGTGTACGAAAAGCGTTTCGCACGAAGGCAGTGTGTAAGGGCTTCATCCATTTTGACAGGATCAGAACATCGTTATGAAGTCAATTTTCTAGTTTGTCTTTTCCATATCTTGGAAAGCTATTGGCATAAAGATAGCCAATCAGTGTAACACGATAGGGTCACTGAAATGAAGCCTTAATGCTTGCTGATTAGGAAACTTATATTTATGTGTTTGTTCTGTGGTCAACATTATGCTGTAGATTTGAGGTAAAGGATTTTTGAATGCCACGTCCAAAAAATCAAGATTCTTCTC
This sequence comes from Desulfobaculum senezii, assembly GCF_054657395.1. Classification (NCBI taxonomy): domain Bacteria; kingdom Pseudomonadati; phylum Thermodesulfobacteriota; class Desulfovibrionia; order Desulfovibrionales; family Desulfovibrionaceae; genus Desulfobaculum; species Desulfobaculum senezii. Next base: position 173,780 of record NZ_BAAHYU010000005.1, read on the forward strand.
ACGGTACAAAGTTGCTTAGGTTGTTTGCAAAGCTCATGGTTGATGGCAAACAACATTATCAGTCGGATCTTGCACAATACCTAGACTGTTCGGCCCAAACTGTAGGTCGACTTGTCGGTGAAATTGAATCTTTTGTAGGCGTGAACCTTGAAATTGGCACTGATAACAGACGTCGATATTACCGGCTGAAATCGTATTCAGGCAGGCGGACACTCGGGTTGGATTTCGAAGAACTCAGATATTTGAGCATTTGTCATGACTTGGCTGCTCCTCATCTTCCTAAGCAAATTTCAGAGCGCGTTGAAAATACAATTTTTGAGCTTTCGGCGCTTATGGCGGACCCTGATTTTGCCCGTCGAGGTGAAGCCCAAAAAAAGCATATAGGCTTCAAGCCTAAAGGATACATAGACTATACAACGCACTTTGGGCGCATCGAAAGACTTATTTCGGCATCAGCCGAAAAAAAGGTTTGCCTAATTAAATATAAGGCCAAGGCTCGTAAGGAGCCCCAAATATATTTCTATGCTCCAGGAAAAATTATAATGATGAATGGGGCGCTTTATGTTCAGGGGCATCGAGTCTCAAAAGATGGGGGTGAGAAAGAGCGTCCAACCGTCTTTGCCATTCATAGAATTTATGAAGTTACTCAGACAGAAAAGTCTTTCGATTTTGATGCCACAATTGATGACGAAGGCGCATTCGGTATGAAATGGCATGAACCAAGAAAGTATATTATTCGTTTTGAGCCTGAGGCTGCGGATTATGTCCGAGAGCGCATTTGGAGTGAGGATCAAAAGCTTGAGGAACTCAGTGGGGGAGCGCTTTTGCTAGAGTTGAGTTCTGTCAGTGAGAAAGAGCTTATGGCTTGGATTAGAAGCTTTGGGAAATCAGCAAAGTTAATTGAGCCAGAAGGAGTAACTCATGGGTAAAAAGAAGAAAAAGAGCAATGCCGCATCAAATGTAGCAGTCGGGGCTTCTGCGTCAGAAATAGTTGATCGTTTCGGTAGCGCTAGTGCTGAGTCAATTATCGGCTATCGCGGAGTAGATAATGAGACTGGATTAAAACTTAATCGCGGGCTCAAACAAATTTCTGAATCAAAAGTACATCCAGATTTTAAAGAAACTAATATTAGGCAACAGGCTGGGTATTCTGGTGAGGTTGCTAAGGTTAGCCGAGATAACGCTGAAAATATAATTGCGGGGAATAAAACTCGTACAATTCGTACAGATGATCATCCTGATTTTAAGGTCAATGATCAGGTTTATGATTTTGTTAAGGTTGTTGAAGGGGAATTAATAGAAGGTAGCGGTTCTCAAATGAAAGTTGTGGCTTCCCCAGAAAAACTTCTTGATAAGATTGCTAAGGGGGAAGGAGGGGGCAAGAACGATTATTCTCGCTATCAAGGAGTGACACTCGAGATACCATCAGATCAGGTGGAAGCTGCTAAAGAGTATTGCCTTGAGCAGGCTGAAAAACTTAATCAGCAAGCGGATCAACTTGAGAGGGCCGGGAAGAGTGATCTCGCTGCGAGAAAAAGAATTCAGGCAGAAAATTTTTCTACCACTCATGATAATATACAAGACTGTGGCATAACTAGTTCTGATATTCGTTTTTATCGTGAGCACCCCAGCCTTGCCACAGCGCGGGATATTTGCAAAATTAGCAATAGAGCAGGGATCGAAGGAGCAAAGTACGGTGCAGTTGTTGGAGGAACTATTCTCTTTGCTCAGAATTTAGTCGCTGTAATGCAGGATGATAAGGACTTGCAGGAGGCGATTATAGATGCTGCATCTGGTACTGCAAAGGCGGCAGGGATTGGTTATGGGACAGGTGCTGCAGGATCCCTAATTAAAAGCTTTTGTCAGCAATCAAAGAAGTCGTCCATTCGGGCACTCTCCAAAACTGCACTCCCAGCCTTGGTCGTCACTACTTGCGTTGAGGTTGGGACAACCTTCTCGAAGTATATCAAAGGCGATATTCATGGGGTCCAGCTTTTCGAGGAGCTTGGTAGCAAAGGGACAGGAATGCTTTCTGGTGGTATGGGGGCAACCTTAGGACAAATTGCTATTCCGATTCCTGTGGCAGGTGCGGTGATTGGTGGCATGGTGGGGTATTCACTAAGTTCTTTTTTTTATAATGAGGCCCTTTTCGCTTTTAAAAATGCACAAATGGCTGAAGACAATTACCTCCGTATAAAAAGAGAATGTGAAGCAGCCCGCGGGCTAATGATTCAGTATCGACATGAGATGGAGGCAATATTTGAAAAAAATTTTGGGGAATTCAAAACTCAAGTTGAGGAAGTGTTTTCTGAGATTGAAGTGGCTATAAATGCAAATGAGATTGATGATTTTTGTTTACATGCGAATAAGCTCGCTTCATTGGTAGGTGTTACTTTACAGTTTGAGTCACTAGAAGAGTTTGATAAATTTATGCAAACAGACGAACCTTTAAATTTGTAGTAGGAGGAAATTGTGTATCTCAGGATGATCGAAGATGATGACAAAAAAGAACTGATGTATGCTTTCGCAAAAATTGTTGCGGCATCAACTCAAGAGCACGAGTCTTCAGAAGATGAAAAACTTTTGGACGTAGGCACAAAAGTTGCCTTCGAACGAGATCTTTACATTGATGAAGATGACGATGAGTTTCAATTGGTTAAATCTTGTTTAAATTCAGGCGATTGGTTTGTTTCAAAAAAGGAGCAAAGTCTTCTTGATGAATTCAGCGTAGAGCTTGGACTTAACAAGAATACAGACTCATATTCCTCTATAGGGTATGGTTACTTACATGAAGACTTATATCGATCGAAGCCAATTTTTACAGGGGATAATCTTTTGGAGTGTGGCAGGTTGATATCGCAGATACCTCACATTTCACTAGAGAAACGACGTGAAATACTCATTGAGTCTGCAATAAGACAACATATTGTAGACTTCGAGGAAAGAGTTTCTGATTATGACACAGATCCTCTGTCTGATGAAGAAAAAAAGGTAATGTTGTTTGAGCTTATTTCCCTGGCTTACGCAGACTTGGATTACGCCAAACTGGAAAAATTTGCGATTGAAGCTATTGCAAAAGAGCTTGGATTAGATTCTGAAACAATTGGCGAGATGGAAGAAGTCGTTCGTTCGTTTAAGAAGATCTATGAAGATGGTCTTGAGCTAATCACTGAATAGGAGGAAAAGTTATGCCACTGCCACTTTTGGTGCCAATCGTTATGGGCGGCGCAGCTCTTTTGGGTGTAGGCAAAGGCGTCAAGGCTGCTGTAGACAGTAGCGATGCAGATGATGTTAACGACGAGGCTGAGAGCATCGTATATTCCTCAAATCGAAATTTGGAAAAGAGCAAGTTAGCCTGTAACAATTCTTTGGAAAAATTCGGTCTTAAAAAGCTACAGGCATACGAAAAAAATCTCCAGAGGTTTGTTTGCAATTATAGCAAACTGAAAAATGTTAATTTGTCTGAAAGCAAGGGCTTGTCTGAACTGCGGAATCCAGATTTTTCGCAGGAAGCTGTCAAGGAGATGGAAAAATCCTGTAACCTTGCAATGGAAGCTTTATCTGGTGGGGCCACTGCACTTGGCGGTGGAGCTCTCGTCGCTTTTGGAGCATATAACGGCACAATGCTTTTGGCTTCCGCAGGGACTGGGACAGCTATTTCGACGCTAAGCGGGGCTGCAGCGACTAATGCTACGCTTGCGTGGATTGGTGGTGGTACATTAAGTGCTGGCGGATTGGGGGTAGCTGGTGGAACGATGGTTCTTGGTGCGATGGTTGCCGGTCCCGCTCTTTTGATTTTTGGTAGTATCTTAGGTGCTAAGGCGGAAAAAAAACTAAGCGAGGCCAGGGCAAATCGTCAAAAAGCAAAGCTTTATCGTGATGAGGTTGATTTGGTCGTCAGCAAATTGGATCAAATTACACGCGTTACACAATTTGCATCCTCGTCGTTGTCTCGACTTAGAACTTGTTCTAGGCGGGCTAACAATAAGATGGAGGAAGTCATCGCTGAGAACGGTGTAAATTGGAGTAGCTATTCGAAAGAGGCTAAAGAAATTGTCTTGCAAGCCGTCAAGTGCGCGCAGTTGATCAAGGTCTTTGTTGATACTCCACTACTAGACGAAGATGGGATCCTAGACGCTAGAGCGGAAGGTGAGTTTGCAGGTTTGGCAAAACAGATTGATTAAAATTGGTAAACACTCGAGATTGGCGTGCCCTACTAGCGTTCTTCTCTGACAGTTTTGAGGTGCTCGTTAATGGTATCTATGGGACGTCGCCCCATGTTTTTATAACCTTGGTGTGAGTGTTCAGTCTAGGAGGCCAGGCCGCCTTGGAAGGCCTTTAAGGTTTCTTAAGGCGCTGAAAAGTGGTCCCGTTTGTTCGGACCATTTGGCGGACATGGTACTCCAAAGGCGAGGCCAGCTTTCACTGGCCTCGCCTCCTGATTAAAATTTAATGACGACAAATTTGTGGTTGTATGTCGCCAAGGTAGGCAATTTTCTGGTGGTGATGCTTTGGTGACCACCTTGAAAAATTGACTTTTTCTCCTTTGATTTCACAAAGTTCAATTAATTCAAGTGGTTCGACTCCCTTCCCGGCTACCACAAGTATATCAAGGGTTTACGACGATTTGAGCAATCGACGTGAACCCTTTTCTTTTGCCCAAATTCATTCCAGTCCCACATTTGTCCCCCAATTGTCCCCCTTTTTTGAGGCAGGGGGGCGCGGTCTTCCATTGTCTTTGGTCCATCGCCCGCCAGTTTGTATTCTCGAAGAGAGCAGCTGTGAGATGGGAGATTCTTTTGTAATAAATGGAGTGGGGGGATTGTGATGCGGCCCTGTGGCGAGCTTTGTGCTCCACAGGGCCGTTTTGTTGTGCGTCTAGGGCCCCTAGGTGGTTGTGGCGACCACGGAGCGGATGAGCCATGTGGTGTAGGCCGCGTAGACGAGGACGAGGGCTGTTCCTTCAACGCGGTTGATTCTGCCGGGGCGGTTCCAGAAGCCGTAGCCGAGAATGAACAGGGACGCGGTGAGGCCGCCCATGAGGAGCATGTCTCGGCTGAGCGTTTCTGGTGCTACGGCAAAGGGCGTGATGGTTCCGGCAATGCCGACCACGGCTAGCGTGTTGAAGAGGTTGGAGCCGATGACGTTGCCGAGGGCGATGTCGTGTTCGCCTTTTCGCGCCGCGATAACGGATGACGCCAACTCGGGCAGTGAGGTGCCGATAGCGACAATGGTCAGGCCGATGATCATGTCGCTGACGCCGAAGACGCGCGCGATTTCAACGGCGCCCCAGACGAGCAGGCGCGAGCTGGCGATGAGCAGCACAAGGCCGCAGACAAGCCAGAAAACTGCGCGCGCGAGGGGCATACTTTTTTCAGTGGCCTGCGCGGCGATTTCCTCGCCGAGGGCGTCTGGCTTCCGTTTCATCCCTTGGACAATGGTCCATGTCATCAGCAGGGCGAAGACGGCAAGCAAAACCGCGGCGTCCAGCCGCGCGATGGAAAGGTCCAGAATAAGCGCCGCGCTGAGCAAGGTAGTGATCAAAAGAAGAGGCAGTTCCAAGCGGAGCACTGTGGACTTCACCCGGATGGGATGAATGAGCGCCGTAACGCCGAGAATCAGCGCGATGTTGGCGATATTTGAGCCATAGGCGTTGCCGAGGGCAATGCCCGGACTGCCTTGAACCGCCGCGAGGGCGGAAACCACCATCTCTGGCGCTGACGTACCAAATCCGACGATAACCATACCAATGAGCAGCGGAGGCATGCCGAAATGGCGTGCAGTTGCAGCTGCACCTTCCACAAAGCGGTCCGCACTCCAAACAAGCAGTGCAAGGCCGCAGACCAAAGCGAAAAGTGCCAGTTCCATTCGATGTTCCTTATCGACGTGTTGAATGTGAGGCGTGTGTGACTGATGGCCTTGTGGCGGCGGTGGCCGTTACGGGCGTGCGTCGTCAGCCTTGGGTGAGGCCGTTTTGTGCGTGGCAGCGCTTGCGCCCGGTGGGCGCGCCACCGTTGCCGTGAGCCGTCAGGTGGGGAGTTCATCCCTTAGGATGGAGCTATAGCGAAATGCGTGTTGGGGCTCAAGCGTGGTGTTGGGTGAGATAAAAAGGAAATGAGCTCATGAAATAGAAGTGTTGCCCCCTTTTGAGTCTTAAGCCTGAGAAAAGGGCCTCTTGCGCATGAGATGTCGCCTTTGTATGTTATAATTTGAGTTGCGTGTGTTGTGTGAAGAGTTGATGGATAAAACTCAATGAATTGAGGGGGTAGTTATGGAAATTCGTTGTCAAAAGTGTGGGCATACGGAAGAAACTACGCTTGATTTGTTAGTGAGTATCATCGGTGGAGCAATGCCATTAGGCGGCTTTTGGGCTTGGACTACGTATTTGTTTGCAGGGACAGGTCTTGCCATGCCGATAGTTATCAGCATCATTACAGGAGGTGTCGGGCTGCTTGCGTTCAAGAAGCAGGTTGTAAAGTGGGTAATGAACAAGCGGTATGTATGTTCGGATTGTGGCGCGATTGATTGGGCAGCCTAACCACCCCACATCCATCCGCCACCTTGAGGGCGCAAAAAAGCCCCCGGCTTGTGCCGGGGGCTTTGGTTGTGGTTGGGGCGATGGCGGGGCGCCGGGCGGCGGGGTTAGGCGTCGCGCAGGCGGTCGATGACGGTGGAGAGCCTACCTGCGAGGGTGGTCAGCTCCGTGACGGCGCGGGTGGATTCGTCCATGGCCTGCGCGTTTTCCTGCGCGATGGTGTTCACCTCTTCCGTGCTGTGGCTGATTTGTTCGCTGGCGGCGGATTGTTCTTCCGAGGCTGTGGCGATGTTGCGGACCTGATCAGCGGTGGAGTCGACGATGGAGACGATGCGTTCCAGCGCTTCCCCGGCTTGCTGCGCCAGTTCCGTACTCTTGGTGACCTCGGCCGTGGCCTGCGCCATGTTTGAGATGTTGGTGTGCGTGCCGTTCTGAATGGATTTGACGGACTCGCCAACCTGTTTGGTTGCGGCCATGGTCTTTTCCGCCAGCTTGCGCACTTCGTCGGCAACAACGGCGAACCCGCGCCCGGCGTCGCCAGCACGTGCGGCCTCAATGGCGGCGTTGAGCGCCAGCAGGTTGGTTTGGTCCGCAATGTCCGTGATCACATTCATGATTTGACCAATGCCCTCCGCCTGCTCGCCCAGTTCGCCAAGGCTGCGCTCCAGGCTGGTGGACATTTCGTGCACGCGGGTGATGTTGGTGACCACGTTGCCCACCACATCGCCGCCGGATTCGGCTTCCTTGCGGGCCTGATCTGCGGATTCCGCGGCCTGTCCGGCGTTCTGCGCCACTTCCAGCACGCTGGCGTTCATCTGCTCCATGGCGGTTGCGGCTTCACTGGTGCGCTCGCGCTGGACATCGGAGCCGCGGTTGGATTCTTGAATCTGCGCGGCAAGTTCTTCGGTGGCGCTGGAAACCTGCGACACAATGCCCGCCAGTTCGTCGGCGGCCTCAAGCATGCCCTCGCGCTTGGCGTTTTCTGCCTCTTCGCGCGCCTTTTCGGCGTCCCGCAGGGCGACTTGCGCCTTGGCGGTTTGGTCCTTGGCTTCTTTGGTCATCTCCTCGGCTTTGGAGATGTTTTTCACCAGCCCGGCAACCATGGTCTCCATGGCGGAATGCAGGGTAAGAATCTCGCCCCCAAATCCTGAGGCATCGACCTTGGCGTCAAAGTTGCCCTGCGCCACGTCCTGCGCCATGGATGCCATCATGCCCATAGGCTTTGAGATGCTGCGCGCCACAAAGTACAGGGCGACGAGGAGGAGAAGCACGGTGATGACAGCGGCAATGATAATGGCCTGCGACAGCGCCGTGGCCTCGGCGGTGATTTTCGCGATAGGCGCGTTGATGCCAAGGTACCAGTACTGCCCGGTTTGCCCGAGGGGGATGGGAATGTACTGCACAAGGGAGCGCTCGCCCGTCACCTGCGAGATGTGTTCGCTGGAGAAGGGCTTGCCCTGCGCCATGGCGGAGCGCAGGTCGCGTTCGTGTTCCAGGTTCACCACGTCAAAAATATTTTTGAGGACGTAGTCCTTGTTCGGGTGCGCCACCACGCTCCCCCCGCTGGTCATGAGAAAAGCGAAGCCTGTGTCGTAGGGGGTGATGGCGTCCACCATGTCGTTCAGGCTTTGAATGGACAGGTCAAGGGTGACGACGCCCTTGAACGAGCCGTGGACCATGATGGGGGCCGAAGTGGTGGCCAGCAGCAGTTCATTGCCGTTGATGGTGTAGTGGTAGGGCGGCGTGACAAAGGGTTTTCGGGTGCGCTTGGGCACCAGATAATAGTCGCCATCGCCGGGGACGTCGTATTCCGGCAGGGCCGTGACTTTGTACGTGCCGCCCTCGGGATAGACGTAGGGCACAAAGCGTCCGGTTTTGTCGTGGTAGGGGGCGTTTTGGAACTGCGCGTCCATGCCGTCAAAGGCGTCCGGTTCCCAGCCCGTGCTGCCGCCCTGATAGAGCGTGCTCTTTGCGATAACGCTTTGGACCAGCTGTACGGCGAGGTCACGGTCCATCACGTCGCCGTTTTCGCGCATGCCGGCAAAGGCGCGTGCTAAGGCCTCGGCCTGATTCAGCCCTACCTCAATGCGCGCCTTGACGGCGTTGCCGTACTCTCCGCCAAGGGCCTCCATCTCGCGCTGCGCCACGTGACGCAGCGCGTCCGTGCTTTGTTGCGAAATGGTGTACCCGATTGCGCCAAACGCGACGATGAGGAGCAACGTCGTCGGCAGCATGATCTTGTACATGGTTTTGAGATTTCGAAACACCTTCACGATCGCCTCCTGATGGCCGTGGGAGCACGGCGCTGTATAAAACGGTTCCTTGAGAGCAGGATTGTGTGAGAAATACGTAAGTCTTTTGACAAATTATCGACAGGATTGTTGAGAAACTTAGGGATGTATTGAGAAAAATGCAGGAATGACGGGTGGCAAGAGGCGAAAGACAGCCTCCTGCTGTTGACTGTGCGCACAGTTTGGGCGGGCCGTGTCGCCTTGCGGACAGGGGCGGGTCAGCTTTGTTGAACGGTGAAAATCAGCCTGCCCCAGCCAATTTTGGGGAATTGGGCTGAGGCGGGAGTGGGCGAAAGCGGAAAAACGCGGCGGGAGAAAGGAAAAAGGGGGGAGCCTAGCGGCTCTCCCCCCAGAAAAGGTCGATGACGCGGGGATGGGTGGGCGGCCCGGCATAGGAGCCAAGAACAAATGCCACAAGGGACGCCAGCGTCGTTGGGACAATGGCGTGCACGCCGCCCATGTCCGGCTTGGCGATGGTCAGGATGAAAAAGGTGCCGACGCCCACAAGGATGGACGCCACAGCGCCGGTGCTGTTGGCCTGTTTCCAGTACAGCCCGAGGATGATGGGCCACAGGAACACGGCTTCCAGCCCGCCAAAGGCAAAGAGGTTGATCCACACCAGCAGGTCCGGCGGCTGAATGGCGGCCAAAAAGACCAGCAGGCCAATGACGGCGGTGGAGATGAGGCTCTTTTTTTTGAGGCTGGCGGAGGTCATGCGCGAGGCGTCGCCTCCAAGGCGGTAGTGGATATACAGGTCCTTGATGATGGCGGCGGAGGCCAGCAGGAGCATGGAGTCCACGGTGGACATGATGGCCGCCAGTGGCCCGGCGATGAAGACGCCCGCCCAAAACGGCGACAGCAATTCCATGATAAGGCTTGGCATGGCAAGGTCGCCCGCGGGCAGGTCCGGAAGCACGGCGCGGCCCAGCGTGCCGGATAGGTGCGCGCACAGAATCATAAAGCCAATGATAATGGTACCGATGATCATGGCGTTGTGCATGGCGCGGGAGTCGCGGTAGGCCATGCACCGCTGCGTGGTCTGGGGCAGGCCAAGGATGCCAAGGCCAACCAGTATCCAAAAGGAGAGGATAAAGGGCTGTGGCACGGCGTCCTTGGGCCCTGTGGGGGTGATCAGGCCGGGGTCGATGCTTTTCAGCGTGGCGATGCATTGGCTCATGCCGCCGCCTGCCGTCACCACGGCGTTGAGCACCACAACAGCCGCCACCACCATAACAATACCCTGAATGGCGTCCGTCAGCACCACGGCGCGAAAGCCGCCAATGGCGGTGTAAAACACCACGGAGATGCCAAACAGCGTCAGCCCGACAATGTAGGGATAGCCCGTCACGGCCTGAAACAGCCGCGCGCCGCCGATAAACTGGGCCAGCATGGCCGCCATGAAAAAGACCAACAGCGCCACACTGCACAGGATGACCACGGCGTCGCTTTTGTACCGGGCGCGCAGAAAGTCCGTCAGCGTTACGGAGTTGGTCTTGCGCGCCATGATGGCGAAGCGCTTGCCCAGAACGCCCAGCGTCAGGAACGTGGCCGGAACCTGAATCATGGCCAGCAGCACCCAGCTCAGGCCAAGGGCGTAGGCCACGCCCGGTCCGCCCACAAAGCTGCTGGCGCTGGTGTAGCTGGCGATAATGGTCATGGCGAGGACAAAGCCGCCCATGGACCGCCCGCCAATGAAATAATCCTCAAGAAAGCCCTGCGAGGAGCTTTGCGCATTGGCCTTGCCCCGCGCCCACAGCGCAATGGCAAAGGAGAAGGCAAGGTAGAGGATGACGGGGATTATGGCCTGAACGTGCACGCTCATGAGGCTTCGCTCCCAGCCGTTGTGGTGGCGGGGCGCTTTCGGGGCGGCTCGTCCGTGCCGCTTTGCTCGGCGGCTTCGTCGTCCAGCGGGATGTCCTTAAAGAAGACCCGCACCATAACCCATAACAGGCCCACCACCAGCGGGTAGCCAACGATGCAGCTGTAGAAGAACCATGCGGGAAGGCCCAGCACGTATGTGTATGTGTCCGGGTCGCCGTCGCCCAGTCCGTAGGCGCAGACATACCACCAGATGAAATACAGCCCGTATGCGCCAAGGGCGAGGAGCGCCTCGCGGTTGGCTTGCGCAAAGCGGCTGTCGGTTTTGTGGGTGCTCATACTTGAATCCTTGATGGATGAACAATGCGCCATCCACGCGGGGCAGCGTTCCCCATGTGGAGCGGGCGCGGTAACGAGGCAATGCAAAAACACGGTTGCCGCTATGTGTCTACTCGAATTTTGCGGGTATTTGCAAATGATTATGTGTTTTTTTGTGGCGCTCGAATTTGTTCCCGTATGGCGGGTGCTTGCCAAAAACGGGCAAAGCGCCCACGCCATAAAGCGCAAAAGGATGGGCGATTTTAGTTTGACATTCAAACTATCCGAGGATTAGAAAGTTTGAAAATCAAACTTTCTGGAGCTGTTGGTATGGATGCTGGAACCTATTTTCTTGTGGCAGTGCAGAGTGGGCTTGTGCTTGGGCTGATTCATGGTGTGAATCCCTGCGGGCATTCGTGGGTTGTGCTGGCGCCTTTTGTGGCGGGGGAGAAAAGCGGATGGCGCGTATCGCTTTTGACGGCGGCGTTCATCACCGGGACGGCGGCGGGGTGCATTGCCATTGCCGTGGCGCTTGGCGCGCTTTCAACGGGTTTGCCGGAGTCCGCGCGCTATGTGGTGGACTGCGTGACGGCGGGGCTGATTATTATCTTGGGGGCTATTATGCTGGTGAAGCCCCACGTGCTCCACAGCCACGACCATGACCATCATCATGACCATGAGGACGGCGGGCACACTCATCATGGGGCAACGTGTTCGCATGACCATGCGCACGACCACCACGGCGCATGCCACCATCACGGGCACCACAGCCACAACGGGGACCTCCGCCGCAAAACGGCCCTTGGGCTGGCCACCATCGGTTTTGTGAACGTTATCGTTCCGTGCCCAACACTTGCCATGATGTATTCCTACGCGATAGATGCCGCCAGCATCCCCCGCGCGGTCGGCGTGTTTGGCGCGTATGCCGTGAGCACCGGCGTTGCCCTTGCGGGCGTGATTTTCGTCATATTCAAGGTAACGAGTATGATCCGCCGGTTGCAGCAGCCGTGGATTGAGCCGCTGGTCATGCGCACTGTGGGGATGATGACGATGGTTTTCGGCGCGTGGTCGCTCTATATTGACTTGGCCTAGGAGGCAGAGTGGACGATATATCGAATCTGACAAATCAGATTGTGGAATTTTATGAAAAGCTGTCCTCGTGGGAGCTGAGTGTGGTGCGCGAGCAGGGCATGACGCTGCCGCAGATGCATACGCTGGAAATCCTCGGCACGCACGAGCCGCTGCGCATGAAGGAACTCGCCCAGCGCATGGGCGTGACCACTGGTACGCTGACCATTCAAATCGACAAGCTGGAGCGGCTGGAAATGGTCCGCCGTCGCCCACATGAAGAGGACCGCCGGTCCATCCTTGTGGAACTGACCCCCAAGGGCAAAGCCCTTGCCGAAGAGCACCACACCCTGCACGAGCAACTGACACGCGACATTACCGCGCAGCTTGGCAGCGAGGAGCGCCGCGCCCTTGAAGAGGCCTTCCGGCGCATGAACTGCGAATTCTAGAACGCGTCACATCACACGCACCATAGCGCCCCGGTGGGAAGGACACAGGTCCTCCTGCCGGGGCGCTGTGCGTTGGAAGTTTTTCCTTGTATGACGGGGTGATGTGCCAACTTGAGAAGGCAGACTGTTGCCCGCGGTTGGCATGTGCGGGCCGGGGGGATGGCGGCTTTTCAGAACGGGCGGGGCAGGAAATCTCAATAAATCAGAGTGTTATGCTTCCATAACGTGTGTTGGGCAAAGGTGGAACCCTTTTTGCTCAGAATGTGGTTTGTTTCACAAGGCCCGCTATTCGGGGAAAATCACGTGACGAGGAAAGGAAGGGGGAAGTCTCTTGCTGAAGAGTGCTCAGACGCTGAAAGTGAAGCTGGCCGGAGTGGTCGGCTTTTGTATTGTGTCCATTGCGGGCATTTTGCTGCTGTCCTTCATGGAACTATTGCAGGTGGAACGCGACTTCAAAATCATGAAGCAGGAAGCCTTGGATGGACAGATGGCTTCCCTCGCCATCACGCGCGATGTGAACTATATCAGCCGCCTGACGCGTAACATTATGCTGGGCAGTGACATTGAAAAGGACCTCGGCAAGCTTAATGCGCGCATAGCCGCCATAAAATCCAATTTTGACGTGTTGGAGGCCTCCGCCACTTCGCAGAAGGAGCGCCAGCTTATGCGGCAGGCCCGGTCCGCCGCCCTTGGCTTTGTGGAGGACGGCAGGCGCTTTGCCCGCGAATTGCGCGACCTGCCAAAGGCGGAGCGTTACACAAAATATCCGGACTACGGGCGTTCCGCCACGCCGCTGGCCCAGAAGTCCCGCAGGCATTTTGGGACCTTGGTCAAGCAGAAGGATGAACTCTACAAGGCTTCCGTTGCGGCCTATGACTCTCAGCTTCGCGAGGCGCGGCGGACGGTGGTCCTTGTGGGCTCCGTGGTCACGGGCTTTATTGTTGTGCTGAGCGTTTTGCTTCTGCGCGCGGTGCTGGGGCCGCTCCGGCAGGCCACCGCGTACACAGAGCGCATCGCTGCGGGCGACTATGACGCCGCCGTTGATGCCTCGGCCCTGCAGGGCGAAGTGGGCGACATGGTTAAGGCCCTGCAACATATGGCGGAAAATCTGAAGGTGAGCATGGCCGAAGCGCGTGAGCAGGCCGACAAGGCGCGCGAACAGGCCGAGAGCGCCCGCCGCGCGCAGGAGGAGGCCGACGCCGGACGCCAGCGCGTGACGGCGCTCCTTGGCGAAGTGACCACTGCGGCGCAGCATGCCACGGGCATCAGCGCGCAGATTGGGCGCGAATCCAGCGAGCTGTCCGAGCAGATGCAGGGCATCAACAGTGGCGCCAGTCTGCAGCGCGACCGCGTGCAGGAGACCGCCACCGCCATGGAGGAAATGAACGCCACCGTGGCGGAGGTGGCCAGCAACGCCGCCCGCGCTGTGGAGGAGGCCGACATTGCCCGCAGCAAGGCGCGCGAGGGCGCGGATATTGTCCACGAGGTGGTGGAAGCTACGGCCGAGGTCAACTCGCAAGTGGATTCCATGCAGATTGCCTTTGAGGATTTGGGGCGCCGCGTGGAGGAAATCGGCCAGATTATGAACGTTATTACCGACATTGCGGACCAGACGAACCTGCTGGCGCTTAACGCCGCCATCGAGGCGGCGCGCGCGGGCGACGCCGGGCGCGGCTTTGCCGTTGTGGCCGATGAGGTCCGCAAGCTGGCGGAAAAGACCATGCAGGCCACCAAGGAAGTTGGTGGCTCTGTCACCGGCATTCAGGCCGGGGCCAATTCGAATATGGCGGCCATGGAAAAGGTGGCCGAGGCTGTCTCGCGCAGCAGCGATTTGACGCATAATGCAGGCCAGGCACTGGGCCAGATTGTGGACATCGTCAGCGAGACTGCCGACCATATCCAGTCCATCGCGACGGCGGCGGACCAGCAGGCATCCGCCAGTGAATCCATCACCCGCAGCACCACGGAAGTGAACCGCGTGGCGAATGAAACCTCGGAAAACGTGAACCAGTCCGTGGAATCCATCGCCAACGTGGCGCAGCTGGCAGAGGATTTGAACACGCTGATGGCGCAGCTTGAACAGCGCCGCGAGGCTGGAGCCTAAACGCTTCGCCTCTGCCGCACAGGCAACAAGCGGGCGCCCCCGGGACGGCATGTTCCGGGGGCGCTGTTGTGTGCGCTGCGTGCTGCGGCTGCCGCGGGGGCATGGCCGGGGCGGGGCGTCAGGCCGCAAAGCCGAAGTGGACGATTCTGTTGGAGAGATAGGGACGCAGTCCGGGGCACCGGCCTATGTAGCCCCACCACCTCCAGCGGTCCTTGAAATAGTCGTAATAGTCCCACTCCTCTATGAAGGTGAGTTCCGGACTCCAGTTTTCGATGTCGCGACTTCTCTTGAGCCCCCACTTGAAATCGCTGAACGACCCTAACTTATTGACGGCGTCGTGGTGTTTGCCCTTGCCCACAAGGAAGGGGGGCAGCATGTCAAAGAGCATTTCGCTGCCGGGAAAATGCTGGGCAAGGCGGCGGAACAGCGGGCGCAGGTGGCGCTCGTCAATGTACATGAACAGCCCCTCGCAGATGAACAGGACGGGTTTGTCATGGGCGTCTATCTGGTCCATCCAGTCATGGTCAAAGGCCGATGCGGCAAGGAAGCCGTTGCGTTTGCCCTCCGTAAAGAATTGCCGCCGCATCCCGATGGATTCCTGCACGTCGAGGTCGTACCAGAAGGTGATGTTTTCGTTTTTCATCCGCTCCACGCGCGTATCCAGCCCGGCCCCGATGTTGACGATAACCGCGCCGGGGTGGCGGGCGATAAAGTCGCGCGTTGCGTTGTCGAGTAGCATGGTCCGGACGGACACGCCAACCTGCGACATCCACGATTTTTCAAAGACCGAAAAGTCATAGGCAATGCGGGAGACCATCTCCACAGCTTTTTCGTCGCGGATGATGGGGTGTGGTTTGTTGGTTTCCACGGCCCGCGCCCAAAGGGGAATGAGCATGGTTTCCGGAATGCCCGTCAATGAGTCCTGCATGGTGTTCTCCAAGAACCGCCCGAAAAATCGGGTGATGTGAATGAATGAGGAAATTCACACCTAGCGCTGATTGATGTTGAAAGTCAATATCAAGAGTGGTAGGGGTGGAGCACACATGGGGAACGGGGTGAAGGGCGCGTAGCCCGAGCCCGCCGCGCGGCCCTTCTCCCGCCCCGTGGCGGCGACATGATGCGCACTGGTGCCAAGGCGCGGGTGCACGATGCACAAGGATACACAAGGCCACACACAGGACGACGAACAATGACGCACACGGACCACACAGCAATGCTGCCGCAGAGAACGCCTCACTGTATGGAACTGCTTTCCCCGTGCGGGAAAGCCCGGTGCTCTGCGTGAGCACGATATCAATTCGATATGCAGAGAGGTTTGTATGAGTAAAGTACTGGTCGTCTATGGTTCCACCACGGGCAACACGGAAAGCGTGAGCGACGTTATCGCCAAGGCACTGACCAACGGCGGGCATACTGTCGAGGTGCAGAGCGCAGGCGATGTCAGCGCTGAGAACCTTGCGGAAGGCTACGACGCCGTCTTCTTTGGCTGCTCCACGTGGGGCGACGACGAGATTGAACTCCAAGACGACTTTATCCCCCTGTATGACGATCTGGACAAGGCCGGGCTGAGCGGCAAAAAGGTCGCCGTCTTCGGATGCGGCGACACCTCCTACGAGCACTTTTGCGGCGCGGTTGACGTCATTGAAGAAAAGTCCGAATCCCTCGGTGCCATCCTCCTTGGCGACACCCTCAAAATTGACGGCGACCCCGAAGCGGACGACGTCGCCACCTGGCTCGCCCCCATCAGCGCCAAATTGTAATCCGCTTCGCCACGCCACCGCATGAGTATGAAAGGGAACAGCCCATGGGCTGTTCCCTCTTTTTGTGTGGGCGGGGGAGAATGATTTTTGCATCAATGCAGGGGAGCGCGCCGCCACAGGCGCTTGCGCCGAAGCCGGGGGCGCAGTAGTGCTGTGTGGATCGCGCTTTCTGTGAGGCGTTGAGGCAAGAACGCGTTGTTGCAGAATACAGCACCCCGTGACGCAGGAGAATCATATGTCCTTTCCCAAGTTGAATATCCGTCAAAAGGTCGCACTGGGACTTGGTGGAGCCTTGTTGGCCTTGTGCATCTTTGGCGGGTTCGCGGCCTACAACCTGAAACTCATGGAGCGTAAGGTCCGGCTTGTTGAGGTGTGCGACGATTTCAAAAGCGGCATCCTTGAGGCGCGCCGCTACGAAAAGAACTATTTGCTCTATGGGCATAAGGACGATTTGCGTCAGGGCGCGGAGTATTTGGAAAAGACGACCTCTGCGCTGGATCAGGCCGAGGCGCTGGCCAGCTGGAAGCGCAGCCGGACCCTGCTCAAGACGCTGCGCGCGGAGGTGAAGGAGTATGCCGAGCTCCTCAAGGTTGCCCCGGCCAGCGTCGAAGCCGAAACCGCTGCGGGCAAGGCGGCCATCAATGAGCTACGCGCCCTTGGCAAACGCTTGGTGGACGATTCGCACCGTTTGGCGGCCATGGAGCGCCAGCGCATTATTCAAATCATCAATCAGCTGAACGTGAACCTTGTGGCGTCGCTGACGGCGCTGGTGGCGCTGGCGGCGGTGATGCTCCTTGGAACCCGCCGTTTTGTCGTCCGCCCGCTCAGAATTGTTGAGGAGACCACAGGCCGCATCGCCAAGGGGGAATTCCGCTTCGTGGATACGCCAAACACCGGGGACGAAGTGGAAAGCGTTATGCGCGCGTTCAATCATATGGTGGCGGAGTTGAAACAGCGCCAGCGTCACCTTGTGCATGCGCAAAAAATGGCCTCCATCGGCACCCTGACGTCGGGCATTGCGCACCAGCTGAACAATCCGCTCAACAACATCGCCACCTCATGCCACCTGTTGGAAGATGAACTTGGCGGAAAAGCCGGGGAACTTGGCGATAAGATGCTGGCCAATATCCGTCAGGAGGTGCTGCGCGCACGGGACATCGTGAAGGGACTGTTGGAATTCTCGCGCCACAAGGACTTTCATCTGGCCCCGCACAGCGTACGGGAGATGGTTGACCGATCGGTCACCCTTGTCTCCAGCCAGATACCCGCGAATATTGACGTCACAGTGGATGTGCCGGAACCGCTGATGGCCTGCATGGACCCGCAGAAGATGCAGGAAGCGTTCATCAATATGCTCATCAACTCTGCTCAGGCCATGGAGGATCAAGGCGGCTCCATCCGCATCTCCGCCGCTCCCGGCGTAGAGGGCAAAACCGTCTCGCTCACGGTTCATGACACGGGGCGCGGCATTCCCGAGGCGCAGTTGAAACGCGTGTTTGATCCCTTCTTCAGCACCAAGGATGTGGGGCAGGGCACGGGGCTTGGTCTGTACGTTGTCTACGGCATTGTGCAGCGGCACGAAGGCTCCATCCACGTGCACAGTGAGGAGGGCCGGGGGACCAACATTCGCGTCGATCTCCCAGCCGCAGAGGGGGATTGTGATGGGAAAACTGTTGGGTAGCAGGCTGTCGTGAGGCGGCTTTGTGCGCCGCGCGTCCTTACCTGCAACACGCCCTTGGCTCACTTTGGGGCGCGTTGCCCGCGGCGCACTTCTGCGCCGTGCTCCAAGCTTGCTGCAGGCCGTCGCTGTTGCGGGGCGAACCGTGCGCGCCGGGCCGCTTCGTCGTTACCGGCAGGACATGCGCGCGCGGGGGCGCGAGGCCGCCTTGCCTTGCCGCGCCGCGCTTTGGGCCTGCATCGCCTTGCGCAGCGCCGGGGAGCGGTGGAAGTTGCGTGGGTTGAAAAAACAGTACCAGTGGTCGAAGCGGGCTGACGTGTCCGAATGTTGGGATCCATTGCCCATCCGCCTGCGCAGGATACGCCTTGCGCGGAACGCCAGTGTGACCACACACACCACAGCACAGAATTCAATAAACAGGAATTCCGAGTCCATTCCCCACTCCTTGTTGTAATCATATCGGGTGCGGGGCACCCGCCCCTTCCAGTATATTGAATTGAGCAAGGACGGTGCCAAAAGGTGCGTTTTCAACCTTTCCTCGATAACGCCTTGCTTTTAGGGCGGTTCATGCGCATTGGCCGTGGTGGGGCGTGTAACGTTTTGCAACAGCGTTGGTGCCTTTTGTTGCAGAATGCAATAGACTTCTCGTGCATTGCAATGTGCAACCCTTCCGCGTATGGTCCCCTGATTACAGGACATCCAGAAACGCCTTTGCGTGGGAAGACTGAGTGAAGACACCGCATATCCTTGTCGTGGATGACGATTCCATCGCCCGCGACAATCTGGCCAATATCCTCGGGCGGGAGGGCTTCCAAGCCGCCGCTGCGGAGGATGGCGTTGCCGCCGTTCGCCTGCTCGAAGACCACGATTTCGATCTGGTCATTACCGATTTGCGCATGAAGAACATGGACGGCCTGGGGCTGCTGGCAGCCGCTAAACGCTTGCGCCCGGACTGTGAAGTCATCCTCATGACAGGCTACGCCAGTGTGGATACCGCTGTGGAAGCCATGCGCGCGGGGGCGTACGACTATATCTCCAAGCCCTTCGACATCGCCGAAATGCGGGCGCTGGTGGAAAAGGCCCTCGAAAAGCGCAGCATGCGCAGCGAAATTGCCGAGCTGCGGCGGCGCATTGAGTCGGACAAGGGCATCACCCGCTTTATCGGGCAGGACCCTGCCATCGTCGCCCTCAAGGAAAACATCGCGCAGGTTTCCCAGCTGGATTGCAGCGTGCTCATCAATGGCGAAACCGGCACCGGCAAAGAGCTGGTGGCGCGCATTATCCACGAGCTGTCGCCCCGCGCGGGCAAGCGCTTTATGGCCGTCAACTGCGGCGCGTTTTCGGCGGAACTCATCGATAACGAGCTTTTCGGCCACGCCAAGGAGGCCTTTACCGGCGCGGAAAAGGGCAAGCAGGGGCTTTTGGAGGCGGCCAAGGGCGGGGTGATGTTCTTTGATGAAATCGGGGAACTACCGCTCTCCATGCAGGTGAAGCTGCTGCGCGTGCTGCAGGAGCGAAAGATTATCCGCGTGGGCGATACCAAGGAAATCGCGCTGGATATGCGCGTCATCGCGGCCACAAATAAAGATTTGAAGAAGGAGGTCGAACGCGGCGAATTCCGCATGGACCTCTACTACAGGCTCAACGTCATCACGCTTCAACTCCCCTCATTGGCGGAGCGGCGCGGTGATATCCCGCTCCTCATCCGGCATTTCCTTGCCAAGCATTCACCGTCCGGCAGGCCCCTTTTGAAAATCTCCGACGAGGTCATGGAAACGCTGATGGGCTACAGTTTTCCCGGCAATGTCCGCGAACTGGAAAACATCGTTGAGCGCGCTGTGGCTTTGTGCGAGGGGAGCGTTTTTGAAATGCGCCACCTGCCGCCGGATATCGTTGGCGGCGGGCTCCTCCAACGGGCCGAACCGCAGGCGTGGATGACCCTTGAGGAAAACGAAAAGCGGTATATTTACTCCGTGCTGGAGGAAGTGGGCGGCAACAAGACCCGCGCCGCAGAAATCCTCGGCATTGACCGCGTCTCCCTGTGGCGCAAGCTCAAGCGCTACGAAGGCGAAGACTAGCCTTCCGCCGGGAGCAGCACCCGGTCCACCACCTCCGGCAGCACCTCTGCCAGCACCAGTTCCACCCGGTCCCGAATCTCTGGCTCCAGCGCCTCAACATCACCTGCATTGCGTGCAGGGAGGATGACCGTGCGGACTCCGGCGCGTTCTGCCGCCACGAGCTTTTCACGGATTCCAGCCACAGGAAGAAGCCGCCCCACAAGGCTTAACTCGCCAGAAAGGGCCACATCGCCGCGCGCGGGCCGTCCCGTAAACAGGGAAATAAGCGCCATGACAATGGGCACCCCCGCCGACGGACCGTCCTTGGACACGGACCCCGCCGGGATATGCACGTGCACGTCCATTCCCTGAAACGCTTCCGGCGCGATGCCGAGGCGCTCGTGATTGCTCTGCACGTAGGACAGGGCCAGCCGCGCGGATTCGCGCAGGACTTCGCCCAGTGATCCCGTGAGGATAAGTTGTCCCGCGCCCTGCATCCGCGCCGTTTCCACGGAAATAATCTCCCCGCCAAACTCCGTACACACCATACCTATGGCTACGCCAACGCGTGGCGTTCCGTCCGTGACCTCGCGCATGCGGCGCGCCGGACCGAGGATGCCGCGTACCAGAGCTTCGTCCACCGTGAACGGGCCGAGCTGGTCCTCTTCAACGCTGCGGCGGGCCAGCCTGCGGCAGACGCTTGCCAACTCGCGGCGCAGACTGCGCAGGCCTGCTTCCTGCGTGTATTCGCGTAGGACAAGGTCCACGGCGGCGTCGGTGAAGTGCGCGGCGTCCGGCGCAAGGCCGCTTTCGCGCAGGAGGTTGGGGAGCATATGCCGCTTGGCAATAACGGCCTTTTCGCCCTCGGTGTAGCTGGGGAAGTGGATAATCTCCAGCCGGTCCAGCAAGGGACGGGGTAGGTGCTCCACCATGTTTGCCGTGGCAATGAACATGGCCTGCGACAGGTCAAAGGGGATATCAAGGTAATGGTCCATGAACTGGGCATTTTGCTCCGGGTCCAGCACCTCCAAAAGCACCGACGAGGCGTCGCCTTTGAAGTGCTCGTCATTCCCCAGCTTGTCGATTTCATCCAGCATAAAGACGGGATTGTTGACGCCGCAGCGCTCAATTTCCTTGAGGATGCGCCCGGGCATGGCGCCCACATACGTGCGCCGGTGCCCGCGGAATTCGGCCTCGTCGCGTACGCCGCCGAGTGAGAAGCGTACGAAGGTCCGCCCAAGCGCCTGGGCCACGGCGCGTCCGATGGAGGTCTTGCCTGTTCCGGGAGGTCCGGCAAAGCACAGCACCGGGCCGCGCGCCGTGCGCAGGCGTGTGCGGTGGTGCATGGCGTGGGCGACGGTTGTGTCCAGTTCCGCCATATCCAGCGGCTTGCTGAGGTAGTGCTCTGCGCCCCGGCGCAAGGCGTCCACGGCATTGTCCACGGTGGCGTAGCCCGTCACGATGATGATTTGCGTTTCAGGGCGCTTGCGGCGCACCACGTCAAGCAGCGTCATGCCGTCCATCGGCCCCATTTTGAGGTCGGTAATCACGATGTCGAACTCGCGGTCCTCAATCATGGCGGCGGCTTCTTCACCGCTGCTGGCAAGCGTGGTCTCATAGCCTTTGCGCTGGAGGAACAGCCCAACGTTTTCGCGGGCAATGGGTTCGTCGTCCACCACCAGCACGCTACCGCGCATTTTGTCGCGCAGGCTCTTTACGGCCAGATATTCCGCCACGCGTTCCTTAACCCGGGTCAGCCCGTAGTGCCGCGACTCCAGCAAGCCAGCAACGCGGGC
This sequence comes from Desulfobaculum senezii, assembly GCF_054657395.1. NCBI lineage: Bacteria > Pseudomonadati > Thermodesulfobacteriota > Desulfovibrionia > Desulfovibrionales > Desulfovibrionaceae > Desulfobaculum > Desulfobaculum senezii. Next base: position 195,654 of record NZ_BAAHYU010000005.1, read on the forward strand.
TGGATCCAGATTGTCGCTGGTTGTCGTATTCCACGGCAGGGACAGCACAAATTCAATATAGTTCACCCCCACCGGATATTCCGCAACGGACGGATCGGTTGTTTCAAGGCGCTTCAGTTCGGCGAGGGCGGCCTCGCGCGCCGCCGGCGGCAGGTCCGCGCCGTCGATGCGCGTTCTGAGTTCGCTTTGCGGGGCGCGTTCCCCGCGCCCTTCCTCTTCGTCTTCAGTCCGTCGTCCGAACAGCATGCGTCTCTCCTTGGGGCGTCGTGTCATGTCCACCGAGGGCGGGCATGGCCTTACGGCTACAAGTTCCATACCAATCAAGCGGTTTTGAGGGAAGCCCAATGCCTGTGGGGTAGCATGCGGCGCTCTGCGCCGGGAGTGCGGGGGCTGACCTTGTCCTCGCGCTTGCATGGCTCTGCACGGCGCTGTTGCGTACTGCAATACTGCTGCACAGCGTTGTTGCAGCGGTTGCAAGATGCAACACTTTTGCTGGTATTTCGCCGGCGATCGTTCAAAATTATCCTTGTATTTCAAGTGTATAGGTTTACTTGTAGGCGCTTGGCATTGAGCTTGCTCTTTTCATCACAAGCGCTTGGTTTTTGTTCGGTTCTGCAACAAAACAGCCGTCAGGATCAAATGGAGTTAAGGAAACCATGGATCGCAAGCCCATCCCCAAAGCCCAGAAGAGCCCAACCCTGCCTCGGCCGGAAATCATCGTGGCCAGCAAGGACAGCGGCTTTGCTGCGGGAACGCTCGAATACGCCCTAGGCGTAGCCGAGCGCCTCAGCGCAGACATTCTGGCGCTTTCCGTGAACACGCTGCCCGATATGAACGATGAGCAGGAGCCTCAGCGCTCCTTGCGTTTTGCGTCAGACTCGGCGGCAAGTACGGACGGCCAGCGCCGCAGGGCGCGGAAAAGGGGCGTGGCGTTTCGCCACCTATGCCGCAACGGCAAGGTGCGGCGGGTTTTGTCGGACATCCTTCACGAGCACAGGCACGTGTCCTTTGTGCTGGTGGAGCCAAGCATTCCTCTTGCCGAAGTTGCGCAGCGTCTGCCTGTCCCGGTGTTTTCCGTGACTGGTGCGGGGGCTGCGCATTCTGCTGTCGGCAAGGGGAAGACAGCATCTCATGCCAGAACCTTCGGGACAATATCGAGGGAAATCGAGAAACAAGGAGCTCACGCTATGGCAGAAACCAGTAAGAAGCAGGCTCGGTCCAAGGCCCTCCTCTTTGGAGTGCTGAGCGCGGCCATTTATGGCGCGGTGTTCGGCAATTCCGAATTGGTCATGGAGTATTTCACCAAAGGCGGATTCTACAATATTTTGCCGGTGGTGACGGTGATAACCGTGTCGTACGTGCACGGCTCATTCGCCAGTAATGTGTGGACCGCTCTTGGCGTGAATGCATCGCGCAAGTCCGTTTCCTCCAAGAAGGAAGCCCCGGCCCGTCAGACCCCGCGCCCGCGCGCCACGATGCAGGCCTAACCCTCGACAACAGGAGAAAACGACAATGGATCACAGCGTAGCGGCAGACGCCCTCAATTTTATCGATCTGAACGCCATGTCCATCTGCTTCCTGCTCTTTATGGGGTTTGTGGGCGGTATGGTGAGTGGCTTCATCGGTTCCGGCGGAGCCTTCGTTCTGACTCCCGGCATGATGAGCCTTGGCGTGCCCGGCACCGTGGCCGTGGCCAGCAACATGTGTCACAAATTCCCTAAGGCTTTGGTGGGCTCCATCAAGCGCCACCGGTACGGTCAGGTGGATATCAAGCTCGGCCTCATCGTCGGTGTGTCGGCTGAGTGTGGCGTGCAGCTTGGCATACGCATTCAACGTTTCGTCCTCGAAACGTGGGGGCAGGCGGGGTCTAACCTGTACGTCAGCCTCGCTTTTGTCATCGTGCTGGTGACGGTTGGTTCCTTTGTGCTGCGCGACGCACTACGGCTCAAGAGTGCCGGGGTCGATGGCGGCGCAGCAACCCTCGCTGAGCGCCTGCAGAAGATTGAACTTTGGCCCATGATTACCCTGAAGCACAGCGGCAAGCGCATTTCGCTGTGGTTTACGGTTCCGGTTGGCTTTGGCGCGGGCATTCTGGCGGCAACCATCGCCGTTGGCGGCTTTGTGGGCGTTCCCGGCCTGATTTATGTGGTTGGTTTGTCCGGCCTTGTGGCCTCTGCCACAGAGCTTGTGGTCGCCTTTGTTATGGGCCTTGGCGGCACGCTCATCTGGGCATGGTTCGGCATGGTGGACGTCCGCCTGACCATGATTATCCTCGCGGGGTCGCTCTTTGGTGTGCAGCTTGGCGCCATCGGCACCACGTACGTGAAGGACTATGTCATCAAGTTGGTCATGTCGACGATCATGCTTATCGTTGCCGTTAGTCGTGGGCTGGCTATGCCCAAGTACCTCGTGGCGCTGGACCTGCTCCATTGGACGGATCAGACCACCGGCATCATGTCCAAGAGCAGCTTCGTGCTTATGGTTTTTGCACTGTTTGTTGGCTCGTGGATTATTCTGCGTGCCATGTACAGGGGCAGAAAGGCGGAAATGGCGGAAGAAGCTGCCGTAACCGCGGCGCGGCATGCGTAAACTCAATCTTGTCGTCGGTGTCGACGGATCAGACGCCGGGCGGTGCGCACTGCGGGAAGCGGTGCGCATCGCTACGTCCCTTGGGTGGCGGCTGACCATCGTTGCGGTGGTGCCGCCCTATGAGGGGAATATGTATGTGTTCACGATGGGGCGCGTCAGGGATGACTTGGGCGCCCCGTTTCGTGAGATTCTGGACGCCGCCGTGGAAGAAGCCCGCCGCATGGGTGCCGACGCGGAAGGCGTTTTGGAGCATGGCCGCCCTTGGGAGCGGCTGGTGGATGTAGCCAGTACCAAAAACGCCCAGCTTACCGTGCTTGGCGGCGGCCATAATTTGATGGACCGCCTTGTGGCCGGAAATACCGTGCGCCGCGTGATTGGATACGGTTACGGCGACATGCTTGTGGTTCCTGCGGAAATGCACTTTGACTGCTCAGTGATAGTGACGCCGGTGGACGGTTCGGTCGCCGGTTTTGATGCCGCCGACAAGGCGCTGGACCTCGGGCGGCTGTTTGGCGGCGAAGTGCTGGCCCTCTACGTCGAGAATAATGACCACGCCTGCTCCGGAGTGGAGGAGGGTGGAGGCAGCATGGAGAAGGGTTACGCCTGCCTTCATGAGGTTGAAGCCCGGGCTGGCGCACTGGGCGTGGCCGTGGAATCCCTCTACGCCAAAGGCGCGCCCGCTGAAGCCATCCGCCGCATCGCCTCGGAGCGCAGCGCCAACCTCATCGTTATGAGTCCCCATGGCCATCGCGGCCTGCGCCGCCTGCTGATGGGCGGCATCATCTCCAAAGTCGTCAAACAGGCCCCGTGCCCCGTGTACATCACACGGCATTAAGGAGCCTCTTCCAACCTTTTCGCGTATGCCTTGCGCCACGTGGTGGGACTGACACCGGCAATCCGCCGAAAGCTGTCCCGCAACGCCGCCGTGGTCCCAAATCCGGTGGCGGTGGCAATCTCTTCCATACTCATAGCGTTGGTCTCAAGCAGAGACTGCGCCCTGCGAACGCGTGCCTAGGATAGCCACGCCATTGGCGCGTCTCCCGTGCGTGTCCTGATGATCAAACAGGATGCATTGGTGAGCGGGGGCACAGGACGTACGCATCCACCGCCCCGACGGCAGCGTCGGTTTTTTGGGGGGCGGCTCATAGGTTGACCGATACAATAAAGCGCCACATCGCCCCGCACTGCGCTATATTCTGCGCGAACAACAAGAACGCTACGCAATCTCTTTTAATTCTTCACAAATCATCGTACCTTGCGCCGCGAACGCCGCGCGCCAGGCGCGCCCGAGAGAAACACTTCAACCCAACACGCCGCCTATGCACACACGCCACAGCACACTACTCTGCCGCGCCGCCGCATCGAGGCAGGGGAGAGCGTCACCCCAGCATCCCCGCCGCCGTCCAATGTCCCGGACGAATCCTTTTCCCCAAAGCCCGCGCTATAGCCGGAGGCTTTGGAGAGGAAACGTTGTCTTGCCGCACGCGCCTCGTGCGCAAAACAGATTTATAATGCCATTAAGAGATATGAGAGAGAGGGAACATGTCTGATGCATCCAGACAGAACAGGTCCGGTCAAAAAGAAGTGAACAGCTCGCGATCCCATGCGTTCCTGTGGGCTGTGGTCTTTATAGCCGTGGTCAGCGGCACCATTGTTTACGCAGCCGAGCAAGCACAAAGAACGGTGCCGCCCCGTATTGTGCCGGATAAGGTCTCGCAGCAGTTTTCGCAGTTAAGCGGGGATATCGAGGCGCTTCAAATGTCCGTGCGCGAACTGTGGCAAGCGCGAAACGTGCAGGAGCTGCAGGACAATCAAGGGCGCATGGGCAACTCCGTCGCGGGGTTGCAGGCCAACGTCGATGAGCTGCAGGGGCGCTTGAACAACCTTCACAACTATTCTGGATCGGAAGTCGTACGCTGGGCAGAGTCTGCCGTCCAAAGTTCCGATTCGCTCATCGCGAATGTGACACTCATTGTGACGATCGGTGGAGCATTGGCGGCATTCCTTCTTGCGGGTTTTTTCTTCACCATCAGGGAGCGGGCAAAAAATGAGTTGGAATCCGCCAAAACCGAATGGGAGCGCGCGACATCGCAGCAAAATGAAAAATTCAACGACATGCACATCAAGTTTGAGGAGCTGCGCCGCACTATAGAACAGGATGCCGCCAAACTAAGCGAGAAGTGCAATAAGGATGTGGCGCGCATCAAGGAGTTGTTGGAGAAGGCGGAATCCAAGGCCGATATCATCGACAAACTTGCCCGCGATAGAACATCTGATGGAATCGTCTGGAATGACGTGCGGCGAGAAGAGGTGGACACTGTGGCCGCCGACGAGTCCGCTTCTTTCCTGAAACGCCTCACCGCTAAGGCTCTTCAGGCCGAATCGAAGAAAGACTGGCAACGAGCCGTCACCCACTGGCAAACACTCGTCGCCGAAACCCCGAAAGACCCAGAGGCCCATTTCCGCTTAGGGTATTGCGCCCAAATGATGGCAGAGGCGGAGCCTGCACGAAAAGTTTTTTGGTTTCAGAAGGCTGCGGAGCACTATGAACGCGTCATAGCGATCGAGCCGCGTCATGCAGCCGCGTACAACAACTGGGGCAACGTACTTGGTGATTGGGCGAAGATTTCCAGCGGCGACGAGCTGGACGAACGCTTTGACGAGGCGTTCCGTATGTACGAGAAGGCCACCACGCTGAATCCAGAATACGCCGATGCGTATAACAACTGGGGCACTGCGCTTGGCGAGTTGGCGAAGATTTCCAGCGGCGAAGAGCAGGCTGAACGTTTAGCCGAGGCGTGCCGCAAATACGAGAAGGCCACCACGTTGAATCCGGAACACGCCCTTTCGTATAACAACTGGGGCACTGCGCTTGGCGAGTTGGCGAAGATTTCCAGCAGTGACCAGCAGGCCAAGCACTTTGCCGATGCGTTCCGTATGTACGAGAAGGCCACCACGTTGAATCCGGAAGACGCCGATGCGTACAACAACTGGGGCATTGCGCTTGGTGATTGGGCGAAGATTTCCAGCGGCGACGAGCAGGACGAACGCTTTGACGAGGCGTTCCGTATGTACGAGAAGGCCACCACGCTGAATCCGGAAGACGCCGATGCGTATAACAACTGGGGCACTGCGCTTGGCGAGTTGGCGAAGATTTCCAGCAGTGACCAGCAGGCCAAGCACTTTGACGAGGCGTGCCGCAAGTACGAGAAGGCCACCACGCTGAATCCAGAATACGCCGATGCGTACAACAACTGGGGCAATGCGCTTGGCAATTGGGCCAGGATTTCCAGCGGCGAAGAGCAGACCAAGCACTTTGCCGATGCGTGCCGCAAATACGAGAAGGCCACCACGTTGAATCCGGAACACGCCCTTGCGTATATCAACTGGGGCACTGCGCTTGGCGAGTTGGCGAAGATTTCCAGCAGTGATCAGCAGGCCAAGCACTTTGCCGATGCGTTCCGTATGTACGAGAAGGCCACCACGCTGAATCCGGAAGACGCCGATGCGTACAGCAACTGGGGCATTGCGCTTGGCAATTGGGCCAGGATTTCCAGCGGCGAAGAGCAGACCAAGCACTTTGCCGATGCGTGCCGCAAATACGAGAAGGCCACCACGTTGAATCCGGAACACGCCGATGCGTATAACAACTGGGGCATTGAGCTTAGTGATTGGGCAAAGATTTCCAGCGGCGAAGAGCAGGTCAAGCACTTTGCCGATGCGTGCCGCAAGTACGAGAAGGCCACCACGTTGAATCCGGAACACGCCCTTGCGTACAGCAACTGGGGCACTACGCTTGGTGATTGGGCACAACTTTCTAGCGGTAACGAGCAGGTCTTACTCTTGGATCAGGCCGAAGAGACGCTATGCAAAGCCGAAGAACTCTGCCCCGGCTCTGGCGCCTACGACTTGGCCTGCGTCGCCGCCCTCCGCGGCCAGCCCGACACATGTCGCCATTGGCTCGCTACCAATTTTCAGCACAACGGCGACCCCACCGCCGACCACCTCACATCCGACCTCGACCTTGCCGCTGTCCGCGACCAACAATGGTTCAAAGACCTGGTGGCGGAACGCCGCCGCAGAGAGGCCGGGGAGTGCGCCGGGCCCTCTAATGCCGATTTTCCAGACAGCGCTGACGCCAACTAACCCCGCCACGCCAAAAGCTCCATCGTTCACCCGGTGGGGCTTTTTTCATGCCCCAACACAAAAAAATCCCGCGCTCACCTGCGACCCGTATTGGGCGCATTTGAGGAAAGGACCCATTACACGCCATAGGCTCGTGCTGGCGCTTTGAGTTTTGGGCTGTTTCTTTACAAGGGGGAAGGGGGAGAAAAGAGGAAATCCGCGCACCCCTTTTGCGGTCGCGGCCGCAGGAGCGACCGCGTCAAAATCGCAGGCCGACCAAAAAGAAGAAGCTAGGGGGCGTGGGACAGATGTGGGACAAACTGGCTTTTGCGTGGGACAAACGTGGAAAAAAGAAAAGGGTCTACGGCTGTGAAAGCCGTAAACCCTTGTATTCTCTGGAGCCAGCGATGTGAATTGAACACACGACCTGCTGATTACGAAGAATATGAGAAATGACGGTATTGCTTGGTTTGCGGGGACACTTTACGCAAATTTTACGCGTTACTTGATTCGGACAAGGGGGAAGTTTACGCGCTGGATTTCGTCTTGCAGGTGGTCGTCAGACAGGTGGGCGTAGATTTCTGTCGTGGCATATCGGGTGTGGCCGAGGAGGTCTTGCAAGGTTCGGAGGTCGCCGCCGCCTTCGAGGAAGAGCACCGCGAAAGAGTGGCGCAGATCGTGGAGGCGCATATTGCCGAATCCCGCTTTGACGAGTGCAGCCTTCACGTTGTGGCTGATAGTGTCCGGGTGTTCCCAGCGCGAGAAAATGCGCCCCTTGCCTTTTGGGATGCTGTCCAAGATAGTCTTGAAGGTTTGCGACATTGGATACCAGCGGCAAAGATGGGTTTTGCTCTTGCGGATAAAGTAGCGGTTGCGCTTCCAGTCTATGTCTGTCCATTCGAGGTTGAGCAGTTCCGCACGGCGGCGTCCTGTAGCAAGGTAGGCCATAACGAGGGCGCGCAGATCGGCGTCTTCGATGGTCGAAAGAATGCGGGCAACGTCCTTCTTATCAAGGAAGGCGGGGGCCTTTTTTTCTACGCGCAGTTCTTTGACGCCCTTGAACGGATTGCTTTTGAGGTATTTCCATTCGACGGCTTTGTTGAAGACTGAGCGCAAGTGGCGGATGTAGTTGTTTATGGATGTTGGTTTCAGCCCACGTTTACGGCCAGCTGTGATGAGCTTGTCGGCTTCTTTGGTGCCGAGTCTGTCTAGGCGCGTGGTGCTTCCCGTGACCTGCCTGAGATTCTTGACGGCCAGCATGTCTGCCCGAGCGGTTGCGGGGCTTCGGTTTACGTCGGCCCATTCTTCATACTCTGCGGCGAACTCCGCAAGCGTGATGCCGCATTCTCCTGTGAGGGATTGCAATTTGCCCGCAAGATACTGGCGCTTGATTTCATTGAACAAGCGCAGAGCCTCCGCTTTATGAGGCGTTCCGAGGGAACGCCTCTTGCGGTTCAGCTCGTAATAGTAGTTGGGCGAGCCGGGTATTTTGAATGGTTTTCGAAGCCCCATGCCTTTCATTACCGCAGGCCCCTCACATGCTCAAGCACTCTTGCTTTAAGTTCACTGCCCTGCAAGAGAGCATGGCAGCTATCTTCGGATATTCTCCAGTCCTTCCGGTTTCCGGCCGGGATTTGCTCCGCCTCGACGATGCCTTCAACACAGTAGCGCCGCATGGTTTTGCGGCAGACGTTGAGCAGTTCGCAGGCTTGCCCCATTTTGAGGAATCTGGACATTACGCTTCCCCTTGAAAAATTACGATTTCAATACAGGCGACTTTGGCAAGGTCGTCATCTGGTAGAGCCGCTGTGGGGCGGACGGTGAATGCTTTGATCGTTCCGCGAAGGCGATGCGCCTTGCCGTATCCAAGCGAGAGGGTAACGGGGCGGCCTATGGGGCAGGTGTGTTCGTTCCATGGGCCGCCGGGCTTGCGATATTCGGTCGTCTTGTCCCCACGCGCGAACGCTTCGAAGTGTTCGCGGCGGAGGGGGATGAAGAGGGGGCAGTGCATTGTCCTACGCCCCCTCCGGCTTGCCAGCGAGGCCGCAATATCCGCAGGGAGCCTTTTTTTCGTACCGTCCGTGACCCAACCCTTCGCACTCGTTGCACCAATCATCGACTGACATGGTTTTCGAATCAAAGCGTTCCCCGTCGCAGTATTCGCAAACCCAATCGACAAACTCGCCAGTTCCCTTTTCAATTGGAACTATTTTAGTCCCAAGATGGGGCCGGTCTATATCCTTTTCAACTTCCTCAAAACCCCAGCGCCACATCATGCAGTCAGAGCCAACGCACCGGGATTGATCGGTGACATGGGGGGCAGAAGACCCGCAGTGATAACGATTAAAAGGCCCTTCCAGAGAGTCTTCCGCTTCGTTGATCTCGACGCAGCGGACATGTGGGCACCATCTTAGACGAGCTTGCTTTTCCGTGATCATCGTTTAGGCTCCCTAAATTGTATCGTGCCATTGATTTTGGGTGAAGTTTTCCTCATTCGTTTGTACCCGAGGGCTTCGTCTTCCAGAGAGAGGCCCCGATACTCACAACGTGCGGGGTAGGCACTGCCGTCGGAAGGGTCAATTGCGATTACCCAGCCGAAGACGTGGAGAATGCGGTTGATGAACCACAAGAGGCCGAGCTTTCGAAATTCTTCCCATGTTCTGCGTTCCATAATGCGATTCTCCTTTCCATTTTGTCAGTTCGTTTACGCATGGCTTTCATGCTGATGGTTCACCGCTGCGCTGAGTTCGCTAACGCTCATTTTGCCACCTCTTCCTTTGTTTCAGGGACAATGACCGTGTACGAGAATGCACCGAGTTTGAGGGTCATCTTTACGTTATTCGAGCCGTCATTGACTTGATAGACAGGGGTGTGCTCAAGGTTCTTGAACGCCGTGATTATGCCGCCTGCAAACCAGAACATGCACATCAGCATGATTCCGAAAGTCAGGACGAGGGTTCCTATCTTGTGCAGATTCAGTTCTTTGCTCAGGAACGCGCCAGCGAACATGCAGGGTATTGAGAGTAGGAACAGGTTGAAGCCGGGCATTTACGCAGCCCTCCTTTCCATTTCGTCAGCTCGTTCCCGCATGGCTTTCATAATGTCTTTTACGGAGTCCCATGGGATGAAAAGCTTTTCTATGGTGGCTTCGTCCTCATCGCCCACGATTTCGCGGGTAAACGAGAACTCGCCTGAAAACGCGACCTTGGTTGCCTTGGTGGGCTTGAGCACTTGCTCAAGGGCTTCGCAGCGGGTTTGCGCCTCGCCGAGCTGGCGCGTCAGTTCGGCGTTTATGGTGTCGAGCTGGTGCAGTCGGCGTGCGATCTGTCTTAGGAATCTTTGAGACAGGGGGACGCTTGTTTGCGCGATGGTCCGTATGAGTTCGTCCGTTGTCGGTTCCTTCATCGTCTAAACCTCGCCGTTACACAGCGCTTCAAACAGCGCGTTGAAGGGTGTGTATCCTTCGTTCCAGAAGGCCCACCACTGGCCGCCCCAGCCTTCCCTTGAATCAAAGGTGGCGATTGCTTCGGGGGCGAAGCCGAAGTCTTTGGCCGCTGTGTGGGCCAGCTCCTGCATCCAATCCGTGAAGAGTGCCATAGTCGTATCTCCAATGCGTTCAGAGTGTCGGCTGATGCATCAGGCCATGAACAGGGGCCGCGCCCATGCGCGGGCCTTGGTGATGGCGTGATGGCAAGGGGGCCGGGGAGGGGAGGCCCGGCCCCCTTGGGTGAGCTATGCGATCACGCTCACGCCTTCGGGCAGGTTCGTCTGGAGGTATTTTTGAATGGCGATGGCTACGCCCTGTTTCCAAGCGCCGCCATCGGCGTCGATGAGGCGGCATACTACGCCGCCGCGTTCGTCCTGCGACATGCGGAACACGAACTGGCGTTCGGGCTGTTCGATTTCATGGAACGTGCTGTACGGGTACAGCTTGCAGGGGTTGGGCAGCTCTACCTGCTGAACGCGGGCGACTCCGGCGCGGGCGTTGACGTGCTGGGTGACGCCGTCGTCGATGATATCGGTGGAGGATTCCACGCGGACTCCTGCAACAATTTTCAGCATGGCTTCTCGGTCGCCGCCTTTGCCGAACTGCGCCTGCAAGTTCGTGATGAACTCATCCGTAGAAGTCCACTGGTCGAAGACATACGAAGGAAGCAGGGGGGCGGCGGTCACGTAGTTCGGGCGCTGGAGGAAGTCGCCCGTCAGCCTGTCGCGCACTGCCACTTTGGTCGGGCCATCGACGTGGACGACAAGGTTTTCCAGTTCCAAGTTGTCGCGGTTGTCGATGAGGTAGTTGACCAGCGCGGTCAGCGTAGAGACGCGCAAGGTTTCCGGCATGGGGGCAAAGACTTCGTGCGCCGATTTGGTCAGGTACTTGCGTCCCTCAATTTCAATGACTTCGGGGCGTTCATTTTCTGCCCCTACTTTGAGAACGCTTTCAAAAAGGGATTTGAGCATTAGTTAGCGCCTCCTGCTTTGCGGAAGGGGGTGACGTTATCGGGTTCGACTTCGGGCAACAGGTGCTGGCCGGGGTTGTACGGGCCAAGCTCGGCGGCTACGGCTGTTCCGGTCTGGTCCTTATCCACGTAGAGGGTGGAGTCCATGGGGGCCTGTGGGGCAAGGGCCGTCTTGGTGCCGATCTGGCACGTGACGTTCTGGCGGTCTGCGCTCGGTGTGAGGGTGATTTCCAGCGTGACCTTGCGTTTTTTCTTGGGGTCCGTGTTGGGGTCCAGAATGTTGTCCCACGCCTCGCTCAAGCAGTAGTCGAATGCCTCGATAGCGGCACCGCCTTTGAGGTTGGCAAGAGAGACGTATCCATCTTCAGGCATAAGAAGAACCTCCGGTTGCGGGTTTGGTAGATTTTGCATCTGTCATTACTATGCGTTATTGGTCAGGCTGTATTTTGCTTCACCTATTAACCAGTAAAGGAGTATGAAAGATGCAGTTCGAAGGTGCCCTGATAAAAGAACAGGGCGTGACATTTGCAATTGTCGTCGTAAAACAGCATGTGCTGAATAATTCCACTCAGCGGGAAGATGTTCAGCGACAATTCACGCATTTTTTCCAAAACCCTGTGGTGCTGATGGCTCAAAATAGCCGCGGGCGTCATGATTTTTGGGGACGTCAGGATTTAGTGGACTTCCTTGTGAATGTCCCCGTCTCAAGTATTCCGTGGAAGAAATACACCATCAGTAACTGATAGTTGCCTAAGGTACTCCAGCGCTTTCGTGAGGGCCTCGGAACTTTCGCGAAGGCGCTGGGGTGAGGTGGACAGCAAGACGTTGTTGTCGGCGTAGAAGCCAAAGATCACTTCATTGCCGTCTAAGACTTCAATGTTGACTCCATTTGGTCTCCATTCGGCTTGCCTGTTGTTCTCGTCAGGCATTTTCCCTCCTTTTACGTTGCGGGTTAGATGGTGCCGGTTATCCACTGCCCTACGGCCACGAGGGCCATGTATGCGGCGAGGAAACAAACGGCTCCTACGGTGCGCCACGCAAGAAGGGCGACGGTATGCAGGGTTCTACGGAACTGTGCAGGCATGGTGTTGCCCTCCTTGTGTGGCGGATTTTGGGTGCTACGGCCAGTCATCAAGGAACAATCTGTGCAGCTTCCGGCGTGCTCCAGTCCGCCGCATGTTCGTCTAGCTCCGGGGAGCGCCTAGCGAACGGCTCAGAGTGGGTGGAAGCGTTGCGTTGGAGAAATGTTTACACTTGCTAACGATTAAGTCAAGAGTATGTTGTCGAAAGGTAACACGCTGGGCAAGTGGAGTCGTCCCACACTAGAGGATGCATCAGCATGGTGTTTTTAACGAAGGAGGGAGAAGGGCAAAAAGAAACCCCGCCGGGGCGGGGTTGGTGGGGGTGCTATTCGGTGATCTGTTGTGTTTCTTGTGAGGTGGTTTTGTCTTTCGCCGCTTGCGCGAAGTTTATTGCTTGGATGTGGAGCGGGGGGAAGCCCGCTCTTCGTGTAAGGTCCGCGATAAACTCACGGACATACGGGAAGACAATTGCTGGGAGGTTAACATTGCACAATTGGTCTATGTGCTTTTGATCCTCTTCGGAGAAGTTGACCGCAGCTTCAAAGGTCACCGAAAAAGAAAAGGGGTATTGGGGACCATGCGTGGTTGCAGTAAGCGAAAGTTCCCCTTGTTGGGTGTCCTTATGGTAGCACGATTCAACGGCGATTTGAGTGTCGATGCTTAACTCATCACCATTTTCAAAATCTTTATTGACTTTGAAGTGAGATTCGGTCGCAGAGATGTGTTCGATGTTCATCGCTAAAATCCATTGGCACAACAAAGGTTATTTGCAGGGCCACATGTTGTCGATGACTTGAGGAGACCTCGAAAGCGAAATTCGCTGGGCTTGGCCTTGGAGGTTTGAACAAATTTGACGATTTTGGCGTTGCCTTCGACGCATTCTCTACTCGACGGTGTTATGGTGTCCATGGCCTGTGGATACTCTTTTATAACGCGTAAAAGGTTGTCCATCGCCTTGCTTTGAGTCACCGTCCCTGTTTCATAACGAGCAAAGGATTTTTCACCAATTCCGAGCTTTTCCGCGAATGCTCGCTGTGTAAGGCCCAAGGAGTCACGAAGATTGAAAATTTCCTTGGGTGACAGCAGACCGTCTACTTCGCGCCTGAAAGCCAGCAATTCTTGCTCAATCGCGTGGTTTTCTTTGGGGTTTGTCAGCTCTTCATGACAATTAGGGCAGGCATAAGAAATGTATCCGGGGACACTCTTGGTGCGTCCCTTATAAGTGATGGATTCTTCTGAAACGACGCGTTCCAAAGTACCAGCAGAGCACATAGGGCAGGGCAGTCCTTCATGCAGCATATTTTAATCCTCCAGATAAAGGTGGAGCGAGGTGACTAGGATGATGTTGTCGTTGCTCGTTGTGAGCTTGAATTTGACATAGAGATCACTCCCTTCAAAGAGTAAGTGATAGGCATCTTGCCATTCCCCCTGACGATAATAGTCTGACTCCGACTTTATGAAGTTCCGTCTGGATAATTGTGCAATTACCTGAGGAAGAGCTTCATCTGGATCGATGCCTACTTCTTCACGACACCTGCGCTTTGCGCTTCGGGTCAGGGTGTATTCGTCTCGTTCGACCAGGTCCTTGACTTGGTTGAGGTCGTGATGGGGAGTGTACTTCGTCACCTTTAACCGCCTTGATATCATTATGGCACTTTTGTGGACTTCGTCAACATGATGTGAGCAAAAAAAAGTTAGTAGGCAAGTAGGGGGGCAAGTGTGGGGGTGTCTTGTTGCCCGGAACTGCGCCCCCCAACTCCATTTTGGCTCTATGTGTTTGCCAGCCTGTAACTATTGTCAGGTTTATTTATCGGATAGACGTACTAAGCGGATATAAAAATGTTCGTCAGGATCATACCTCACCGTAGGCCGCGGTCGGCCTCCTCCCTCAACCACCCTTAGGCTGTGCGCCTAGTGGTGTGGTCTTCTCCTGATTCTTCTTCGAAAAGTTCGGTGGCTCGTTCGAGCACGTTGGCGGGAGCGATGCCTATGGCTTTGCAGATGCTGATGAATTGGCCAACGGTCATTGCCCGTTTTCCTTCGAGCATCTCGCTGACGGCTACTGAATCGGAATCTTCTCCGAACGCTTTTCGTGTGATTGTATCGATTCTTTTCCCGAGTAATTGCGCGCCATCACGGAGGATAGTCGCGACATATTCTTCATAATGAGTAGGCATGGTGGCGGGTGGGTCAGTGGGCACGTCAATGCTGACCCCATAGATTTCTTCTAAGGGAATTCGAAGCTTATCGAGATACTGCACCATGTTGCGGAAGGATATCCGGTCTCCTCCACGGCTATAATCAAGCCACTGCTTAATCGTTGCCCTGTTGACCTTTAAAAGTCGGCCAATAGCCGCCATGGAGTGCCCTTCGTTTCGCAACTCATGCAAGCGTTGGATAACAGCTGTCCATGCCCGTTCATTAACACGATAACTATCCATACCCATTTCATTATCTTGGCGCACGTTAGCAACGCTCCCTTGTGGGTTGATTAAGTTGTTAATCTTCGCTAACATTCCGGCCATGCAAAACGTACTCGAACAATTCCGGGCATCTAAGAAGTTAACCTTTGCTGAAATTGGTAGGCGTGCTGGGCTTAGCCGGGCCACTGTCCTCATGCACTGTAAGGGTGAGCGGCCAATAGGCGGGGAAGCGGCCATCCGCTATTCCGTCCATTTGGGTATCCCGCTCCGGCATCTTCGCCCGGATTTGTTCAAGCAGTTTCCATGTGCCGACAACGGCGAACCAAAGAAGGTCGCCTAAGTTTGGCACAGTATAACCCAAACCCCGCGCGGCAGCTAAGCGAACGCGCGAGCGATTGTCTCGGCGGAGGGAATGAGGATGAAAGCTGTTGGCCCTGAATGTTCGGATAGGTTTTACAGAGCAACCAGAAAACTTTGCACATGGTGCATGGAAAATGACGTCTCAGTGGAAGACCTCAAGCGCTTTCGCGTGTTGCCTAGTTTTCCCAAGCTTGAAGGCTCGCTTGATGAACGTATCAAGGCGCTTCGCCTGCTCTTGAAGTTGCGCATCGTTTTTGCTGCGAATGGAGAAGAAACCGTCAATGCCGAGATACATGGCACAGCCCGTAGGGGGTACGAGTACGCCTTGCGCAAGGTGGATGAGGCGTTGCAGGTCGAACATGAGCCGTCGCGCAGGGCGCATGTCCGGCATCAGGCGGACCTCCAGCGTGATTTGGAGAATGAATATTCAGAGAGTCCTACGCTTCGCCTTCATACTTGCTTCCATCGGGGTGGCCTCATGTGCCCGACGCAAGAAATGGACGACCTCGCTGCTGCATTTATGAAGGCCGCCCATAAGGAAGGGGTTAGCGCTGGACTCTTTATTTACGACGAGGGGTCTTGTTCTGCTTCAATTGACGACTGGCGTCCAACTTACGGCGCTCTTCTTCTGTTTCGCGCCATTCAAAGGTCCATGAAGTCGAGAGCTTTCCATTGTGCGAGATGCTTTGTTCCTGACGAACTTTATACTGACCTTCTTGCAACTCAGCGTCAGGGTTGACACGCGTAAATCCACGTCCTTCGAACCATTTCTTTTTAGCGAGATAGTCTTTGTGACGTGGTGAACCATGAACTGGCATTTGGTGCTCCTTTATAGGTGTTTGTGAATCTGTGGTGGTTTCCCGATACACTATAGAGGAGCACCTTTCAAACAATAGTGGAAAATGACAATGGAAGATAACCTCGAAGGGTTGCAACCATGGGAAATGATGCGCGCTGCAAAAGACGCGCTCGGCATGTCTGCCCTTAATCGAATTTTCATGACCGGGGATAAGACGCTCTACAAGCAAATGCGCAACCCGGATTTCGGTGGCGAAAGTCATAGGCCCGTTATCCAGCGCGTGAGGATGGTCTTGCACGACCTCGACAACGCCGGGGCAAGTGAGCTTGCGCGGGCCATGTTGAACTACATCGCGGTTCCCCTAGGTGTCCATGTAGTGCCCAATGCCTCGGCAACGCCGGACAAGGATAACATGCAGGATGAATGCTTGGACGACTACCCGTGCCTTGTTGCCCTGCATGATGCCATCCGCTCGGGTCAGGGGGTGCGGGCGATTGAGAGCTTGGCCGAGGAGGTGAAGCGCGAAGTGGACGAAACCGTGGTGGCATACCGCAACGAACAAGAAGGGAGGTAGCAATGGAGCAGCACCGCTGCCCGATCTGCGGCGCGCCGACTGCGCGCCCGTACTGTAGCGCCGGGTGCTTCAATGGGCGCAACGGCCTGCGCAGGTATCCTGATGTTGGGAAGGTGAAGACGGTTGGCGAGGTGAAGGCCGTGAAGATTAAGAACGTAAGGAGGTAAGGACGATGGCGGAAGCTGAAAAGGTACAGATTAAGACGAATGTCGAGAGTGAGCTTGGCTGTGAGCTGGTGGATATCGTGAATGTCCTTGGAGACTTGGGCGTCCCCAAGGACGAGATTTTAAACGTGCTTGGCTATCGGGTTAATCCTTCATTTTATGAGAGGGATGACTTTTGTCAGCCTCGTCAAGCATGGTGAGAATGTCGTTAAACAAGGCCGTGGGCTGCTCAGGCTCGCCAGCATTTTTCAGGGTGCTATAGGTCATGAGGTAGGCAAGCTTGTAGTTTTGGGGTTTTCCTTCGAGGACACCTCTAAGCAATGCCCATTCGGTCGTACCCTTAGGCTGTTTTAGTTTTTCTGACATGATTTCTCCTTTCTGGTTAGGTGGTTAATGAAGTTGACAAGAAAGGCGATACCAGAAAGGTGAAGACAAAAAAAGCCCCCCGGCGGCTACCGGGGGGCAGGGTTCTAGCGGGTGCTAGATACCTTAAAGACGAAACCAAAGTATGCCACGGAGCATGCGAAAACGCAAGGAAATGGGTCGCATGAAAACATACGTTCCCTTGACAATACTTCGGCCCTTGGGCAATGGTTGCGCTGTTCGTACTACCACAGCGCTCTCATGCCTTGCAGGGGGTGCACACAATCGCATTAGCGAAAGTCTCGTAGCTGACGGGTGTAGCTTTACCAACTCACCTGATAGCGAGGGCACCAAGAATCCCCATATCGTGAGGTATGGGGGGCGCTGTGGTAGGCGCGAACAATTCTTGGTGCCTCTTTTTTTGCGTTGCGCAGAGGTGCTGAACTGTTCATCTACCACAGGAGGTGCCGTTATGGCCCCGACCCCCACCCCTTCCCCTGAAGAGGCTGTTTGCCGTCTCTTCACCATCAGTGACGCCCTGTCTGAGATTTCCGATCTGGTTGAAGATGAGCGCCCCGGTGTGGCCGCCCTTGTGCGCGTGCTAAGCGAGCAACTTGGCGACTGCGCGGAGGTCATCGACGTTGCCCACCCTCGACCGATCTACGACGAGAAGGGGGCGGCATGAACAAGGACTTCCGAGTTTCCACAGGCTTCTTCCGCCACCACAAAACCATCAAGCTCAAGCGCCGACTTGGCTTAGCAGGGCCGTATGCCGTGTTGACCTTGTGGGCCTATGCCGCAGAGTTCAAGCCGGAAGGCTCCCTCATGGGCATGGATGCTGAGGACATAGCCATTTCCGCAGAATGGGAAGACGACCCGCAGGCCTTGGTGGAGACCCTCTGCGATGTTGGCTTCTTGGAGCAGTGCGAAGAGGGGATCTATCACCTCCACGACTGGCAAGAGCACAACCCGTGGGCGTCCGAGGCAAAGGAGCGTAGCGACAAGGCGCGGCTCTCAAAGTTGAAGCAGTTCAACAAGGCGGCGTTCCTAGAGTGCGAGGCCCGGGGAATCGACCGCCTGACCCCCAGCGAATACGCAGGGTGGAAGGACTATCGCCCAGCGACCGCTCGGGAAACCCCGAGCGATTCGCCAGCCACCCCCGACACCCCCCCGGGGTGCCCACAGGGTACCCCCGGGGTACCCCAAGACACCCCCGGGGGGTACCCTAAGGTTTCGCTAGCTCCTTCTCCTTCTCCTTCTCCTTCTCCTTCTCCTGCTACGCAGGAAGAAGAGAAGAGAGCTTCTTGCGAAGCTTCGTCACCGTCTGCCGACGGCGACACGTCGCGCCCTGCTCCTGAACAGCCTGAAACGACCTGCGAAGTGGAAGACACCGAGCCTACACCAGAAGCGCCAAAGAAAGCCGCTTGCCCGTATAAGCGCATCGTGGAGGCCTACAACGTACGGCTTGGGCAGTATCTCCCCACCGTTCGTGAGTTGACTGACAAGCGCAAGAAGCACGTGCGCGCACGGTGGCAAAGCAACCCGGAGCGGCAGAGCGTCGAGTGGTGGGACAGCTATTTCGAGTACGTCTCTCGCTCGCCGTTCCTGTGCGGCCAGAAGAATGGCTTCCGCGCCAACTTTGATTGGCTGGTAAACCCGAGCAACCTGACCAAGGTTGTCGAAGGCACGTACCACGATCAGGCCGAGGCAAGCGCCAAGGGGGCGCCGAAGGGCAAGCAAAGTGTGAGCGAGAAGAATCGCAGCGTGTTCGAGCGACTGGCGGCGGAGGGGTAGCGACATGGAATGGAGCAACAAGAACGAACGGATGCAGTTTTTGGCGAGCTTTGCGGCCTTGTGCGAGACGTTTGGCAAGGAGTGCACAGAGCAGTTGCCCAAGATTTACCACCGCGCCTTGCAGGACTTCACGGTGGAGCAGGTGAAAACGGCCATTGGCAAGGCTATCATGCACGGGCGTTTCTTTCCGCGCCCGGTTGAGCTACGCGAGCTGGTGCAAGGGCGAGTTGAAACCCGCGCTGAGCTGGAGGCAGACAAGGTGCTCAAGGCCATTGCCGAGTATGGCGCATACAACGCCGTAGCCTTTGACGACCACGTAACCGCCGCCGTGGTGTGGCGGGGGTTCGGAGGCTGGGGGCTGCTGTGTGACAGCGTGCGCGAAGGCGAAGAAAAGTGGTTCCGCAAGGACTTCGTGCGGCGGTATGTGGCGTTTGCCGAGGAAGGCATCACGCACGCCAAGGCGTTGCCCGGACGCAGGGGGACAGAAAGTGTTGTCCTTGTCGGTGATCGGAAAAAGGCGCTCGCCGTTTTGGAGAGGGCCGAACCGAAGAGGTTGCAGTGATGGGGTGTTGGATAGAAATCCCGGCGATGGTTGCCGGACGCCTCCCGGTGGAGTTCCTGCCGCCGCGTGGCGAGGTGGTGGAGTTTGAAGTTGATTGCCACGAGCATTTGGGCGGGCGGCGCGTGGACGTGATCTTGATGCGGGGTGCCTTCGATGGCGAGCGGTTTGACGCCTTCGAGAGGACCATCAACACCGTGTACCCAATCATGCGCGCGGCACGCTGGCGGCAGATCTGCGCCACCGAGGCCGCATAGGAGCGATGATGTTTTATACCTGCAAGTGGTTTCGCATTGAAGAACTGGTGCCGCCGCCGGAGTTGTTGCCGGAGAATATGCAGCGTGCGTATCGGCATTATCCGGCTATGCTGTTCCGGTGCTTTGATCGTCGGCTGTTGGTGACGCTGGACCTGTTCCGCAAGCGGTACGGTGTCTTCACCGTGAACGACTGGCCATGGCGCGGGGATGATCCGAACGCCTTGCGGTATAGCGGGTGGCGTCCCTTTGGGTGCGGCGTTGGCGCGGACCTGTCCGAGCACTACTGGTTTCGCGCCTTCGATGGGCACTTCCGCTACGTGACGCCGCAGGAGATTTGGGACGACATGCTCAAGAACCCCACGGACCCGACCTTCGCGCATGTAGAGCGCATTGAAGCCGGGGCCGGGATGTCGTGGGCGCACATCGATGTAGGCCAGCACAAGCGCTATGGCCAAGCCATTCGCGTCATCCCCGGACCTCACGGGGACCGGGCTGGCTTGCCGGGGTATATTGAGAAGGTGGCGGCGTGAAAGGGTGCCGCCCGCTAACTGAGGACGAAATCCGCCGAGCGTTTTCGTCGTTTTCTGGAAGGCTCGCCGTGCGCAATAGGTGCTTGTTTGTACTTGGCGTTACGGCGGGCTTTCGTGTCTCCGAAATGCTGAGCCTGCATGTGCGGGACGTGGTGGCGCAGAAGCGCGTGCGGCGTTCCGTGCGGGTGGCGCGGCGTCATATGAAAGGGCGGCACGAAAGCCGGACGGTCTACCTCGCGCGCGAGGCTCGCGTGGCGATCTTGGAGCAGATCAGGGCGCTGGGGTGGCCGTCGCCTGATACGCCGCTGTTCCTGTCGCAGTCGGGCCGGGGGGCTATCTCGCGGTCGCAGGCGTACCGGGTGCTGATCCATGCATTCGAAGCCAGTGGCATCAGCGAGAACCTCGGCACGCACACCTTGCGCAAGACGTTTGCGAATCGGCTCTATGATTACATGTTGGAACAGGTGGCGGCGGGCAAGGCCGTGGACCCCTTCACGGAGGTGAGCCTTGCCCTCGGCCACAAAGACCCGGCCAGCACGCGCCACTATTTGAGTTTCCGCGACGAGCGCCGTAGGGCCGCGATCCAATTTATGGGAGGCATTTTTGATGGGGAAGACGCTGACGGTGCGGCAGGTCGCCGAGCGGCTTGAATGCCGCCCGGAATACGTCCGGGGGTTGATCCGGCGCGGGGAACTGCGGGCCAGCAACCTCGGAACGCCTGAACGCCCACGCTACCGCATCCGCGCGATCAGCCTTGAGGCGTTTTTGGATGAACGTGAAGTGGTGGGGATAGAGGAAGACTAATGCTCAGTTGTCCACGGTGCGGAGCGGATACGATGGTGGTGCGGTCGCTGGATGATTACAGGACTGTTGTCCGTCTGCGGGAGTGCAAACGCTGTAGCCATAGGTTCACCACAACGGAACTGATGAATACAGAAATGAATGGATTTATCGAGGCGTTGTCCCGCACGCACATGCAAGAAGAACAAACATAGAAGAAAAGATACCGCATATCCATGTATATAGGCGTCGCCATTATGGCGGCGCTTTTTTATTTTGTATGGCGATTGTGTTTTATCGTCTCAAAATTGTGGAGGTTAGCATGGACGATGTGAAACCTATCTATCAGTCTCGCACCTTTTGGGGTGTGGTTGTGTCCTTCATCAGCACCATTGCGGCCCTGTGGGGCCATGGTGTGGGCGCAGAGGCGCAAGCGGGCTTGGTTGATTGCGGGGTGGCTATCGGCGCGGCTGTGGGCGCTGTGGCGACCGTGTATGGCCGCATGAAGGCGTCCAAGAAAGTGAGCGTGAAGAAGGGAGCAAAAGGGGCCGCAAAGCCCCTCTTGGTGCTGGCACTGTGCGTGCCGCTGTCCTTGCAGGCGTGCGCATTGGCCGACCTGTCGCCGCAGGATCGCGCCCTCGCCGTCGGGGAGGAGCTGAGGATCAACTATGTCGGCCTGTATGCCGAGTATGGCGAATTGCATGAGGCGTTGCCGCCCGAAGGTGTGGCGTTTCTGCACGCCAAGGTGGCCCCGGCCATGGATACCGCCAAGCGTGCCATCGTGGCCTATCGCGACGCCGCGCAGGTCTACGCTCGGACCGACACGGAGCCGGAAGGATATGACGCCTTGCTGCGCGATGCGCGGCGGGCGTTTTCGTCGTGCGCGGCTTTGATCATGAACGCGAAACAGTATCTCGACGGAGGGGATAAGTCATGAAGGATGGAACCATTGCCCTGATTGAATCCGGACTGCGCCTTGGTGTGCAGGCCTACGAAACCGCCATGCGCTTGAAGGCGGAAGGCTATGACGTCCCGGCTTTGGATGAGTTCCAGCGCCGGACCGATGAGCTGCGCGACCTGCCTGATCTGGCCCACGGGCTGCGCGTGGTCCCCTCGCCGGACGGTGACGGGGCCGCGTAATGCCGGAGCGCATGAGCATTGAATCCTTGATGCAGTTGATGGGGGGCGTTCTGCCCCCTGTCCTGCTGGCGCTGTTTGGCGGCACTGTGCGCGTCCTGCGCGGGCCGGGAGCGTGCTCCGCCCGGTACGTGTTCGCCACCATCGTTACTGCGGCGTTTACGGGATACATGGTTCACCTGCTGCTGGAGCCTGTCGCCTTCGTCCCCGAAGGGATGCGGCAAGCCTGCGTCGGCGTTGCCGGGTACGCGGGCGGGCAGCTCCTCGACATTATCGCAGACCGTGTATGCGCCGCCGCCAAGACCTTCAACCCAACAAACAAGAGGTAAGACACCATGCAAGCGTTGCCTCCTTTGCCGCCGACGGCGCAGGTCGTGGCGGAAGTCATCGGCAGAGCGCGGACGTTGGCCCTTGCCAAGGCGTGCCGCTTTCGTTCGTTGTACGTGCCCCAGCGTTTGCCCGCCTGCCATTGGTTGCGGGATGTGGTGGGTGATCAGGCAGCGCAAGCGCTGGTGGATGAGTTTAGGGGGATGCAGTTGCCGTTAGCCCGCTGCGCACGGGTGGAAAAGGCCGAGCGCGACGCACGCATCATTCATATGCGGGCCGAGGGCTTGAGCGCAGGGGAGATAGGGCGGCGGCTTGGAGTGCCCGCAAGCACAGTGAGGACGGTGGTTCACAGGCACAGGCTTGCCGCCGCAGCATGATTCTAGGCAGCGAAATGCAACATTCCCCATAAAGTTTACGGATTGAGAGCTAGACGCCGCTAGACGCTTGCAAACGAAGCCAGGAACACAACGGGTCCTTCCCGAAGGGGGGAAAAGAGTGGGTCGAGCTGAGGCACGAAGTTTTCTTTCTGCGTGGCTTCGGGAAATGACTTTCTGTTTCGACGATCAAAACCCTGTGAACAACATTGATAACTGGTTGAAATAATGAGCGAAGTGAAAAAGAAAAAACAGAAAACGGAGAAGCAGACCGCACAAGCCGTGGTGGACATGCAGGGACTGGCCCTTGCGCTGGGCCTGTCCTTGCCCACGGTTCGGGCGCGGGTACGCGAGGGGATGCCCTGCGTGCAGGAGGGGGGCAGGGGTAAGGCGTGGAAGTTTGACCTTGCGGAGTGTGTCGCATGGCACACCGAGCGGGCTGTGTCCAAGGCGGTTGGGGATGTCGAGGACGGCATCAGCAAGGGGGAGCTGGAACGCTTGCTCCTTGTGGAGGAGCTGAAGATCAAGCGTGTGTCGGCGGCGCGGGAGTTGGGTGAAGTCGCGCCCATTGAAGAGATGGAGCGCGTCATAGCTTCCGCCTTTGTGGAGGTGCGGCAGGCGATGCTTGCCTTGCCTGATAGGCTGGCGCTGCGCGTTATGGCCGCCACTGATGAAACGGCGGTGAAGGAGATACTTCGGGAGGAAATAGACTTGGCGCTTTCCTCGCTCGCGGAAACTGATTTGCTGGAGAAGATTGAAGATGCCGCAGACTGATATAGACCTGAGCAATGAGGAAGGCATTCGGCGGGCTATCCGAGGACTCATGGGAATGTTCCGGCCGCCAGAGCGTCTGACGGTTTCCGAGTGGGCGGACAAGTACCGCCGCGTCAGCGTCGCCAACGCGATGCCCGGCCCATGGCGCACGGACAATGCGCCGTATCAGCGTGGGCCTATGGACTGCATGAGTGATGCGCGAACCTATAGGGTGTCGCTCATGTGGTCGGCGCAGGTCGGCAAGACTGAGTGCGAGAACAACGCGATAGGGTACTACATCGACTTGAACCCCAAGAGCTGCATCATGATGCAGCCCACGCAGTCCGACGGCAAGGTGTGGCTGGAAACCAAGCTGACGCCGCTTATCAATGAGACGCCGCAGGTTGGGGAGAAGGTCGCCAAGCCACGAGGGCGCGACGGCGTGAACAACGCCACCATGAAGTCATACCCCGGCGGCATCTTGCTGCTCGCCTACAGCGGCAGCACGCGGACCATGCGCGGCAGATCAGCGCCCATAATCATATGTGACGAGGTGGACGGCTACAGCATGACTGAGGAAGGCGACCCTATCGAATTGCTGTGGCAACGCGCCTCGACCTTTGGCGATCAGAAGAAGCTGATCGAATCCAGTACGCCCACCATCAAGGGATTCTCCCGCATCGAAAAGGCGTTCGAGGCTGGCGACAAGCGGCGCTATTACGTGCCGTGTCCGCATTGCGGAGCCTTCCAGACGCTACAATGGGGAAATGTGAAATGGGATCATGATGAACAGGGCGGGCACCTCCCGGAAACAGCGTATTACGTGTGCGAGTCCTGCGGGTGTGTGATCGAGGACAAGGACAAGCCCGCGATGTTGGCGGCTGGTGAGTGGCGCGCGGAGAAGCCATTTCGAGGGCATGCGTCGTTCCACTTGAATGAACTGTATTCCCCTTGGCGTCGCTGGCGCGATATCGCCCAAAGCTTTTTGGACAAGAAGCACAGGGGCGACCTGCAAAGCTTCGTCAATGTGTCGCTTGCCGAGACATGGGAAGAGGAAGGCGAGCAGGTTGACGAGACGGGGCTTCGGAACCGTTGCGAGCAGTACGCCGCGCCTGTGCCCATGGCGGGCCTGTTGCTGACCGCTGGCGTTGATACGCAGCCGGACCGATTGGAAATTGAAGTGGTTGCGTGGGGGCATGAGGAAGAATCGTGGAGCATTGATTATCACGTGATTTACGGCGATCCGGATCAGTCCTCCGTGTGGGAAGCCCTTGACGATTACCTTGAACGTCGGTGGCTCCATGAGTCCGGGGTGGAGCTGTCGATCCATGCGGCGTGCATCGACTCCGGCGGCAGCAATACGCAAGCCGTGTACAACTACTGCCGATCCCGTTGGGCCGCGCGCCGTTGGGCGATCAAGGGCAAGGGCGGGGAGGGCGTGCCGATTGTCGGTGCTCCCCGCAAGCTCAAGACCGGAAAAGGAAAAAAGGGGCGGCCTGTCCGCTTGTTCTCCATTGGCGTCGATCAGGCAAAGACGTTGCTCTACAAGCGTTTGCCGTTGGACGGATCAGGGCCGGGGCGTCTGCACTTCCCGGCGACGTATGCGGAGTTCGACGAATACTTCCAGCAGATCACTGCCGAGAAGTGCATAACCCGTTACGTGAAAGGCTTCCCTAAACGTGAGTGGGTGAAGACCCGGCCACGTAACGAGGCGCTGGATTGCCGGGTCTATGCCTATGCGGCCCTCCTGATTGCCCGCCCGAATTTCCAGAAACTTGAATCCCGTCTGCAATCCCAAAGCGAAGTCGTGGCTCTCTCTGAACCTGCCGAAGCGTCCCAAAACGCAGTGGTTTCAAAAGCCGAGGTGCAGGAAAATCCTCCGAAAGAACGGAAGAAGAGAAAAGTCAAAAAGCGTCGGAAGCGGCGTTCTAACTTCGTGATGGGATGATGATCAACGAGCTACCACGCCAGATTGCCATAAGCGAAAGCACCTCCTGTAGAATCCTCCTTGGGCTTCCTGCATCCGAGGGGTGGGCGGCAACGCTCGCCCTTCGGGGGCAGGGTTCCACTGATGTTGAAGGCGTTGCCGATGGTGATGCCTTTGTCTTTTCGTTTGTTTGCACACTGCCTGCGGGGCGGCATTGGTGGCAGCTCATTGCCACGCGTAGTGATGAGCTGCGTGTTGTGCAGTCCGGAAAGCTGGAGGTGGTCCCTAATTTCCTTGGCGTCGATGGACCCTATGACGGACGGACGGAAGCCGAGAAGGCTCTAGAGGCCGTGGACGCGGCGCTGTCCGGTTGTGCGGGGGATGCTGTGTGGTCATACCAGATCGCAGGGAGGCAGCTCCAGCGCTACAGCATTGACCAGCTGCGGAAGCTGCGCGGTCAGCTGGTTGTCCGCGTTCGTTCTGAGCGTGGGCAAAACGGATTCAAAACCATAGGGGTGCGCCTGTGAGTCTGTTGGATATTTTCCGGGGACGCGCGGTTGAGGCAGACCCGGCCCCACGTCGCAGGACGCTGCCGCCCCGGTTTGGGCGGCGGAACTATGGGGCCGAGTCCGGCTCGTTTGACGCCGCGTCAGCGAATCGGACAACCGCAGGATGGACCAGCGAGCCGATGAGCGCGTCCGTATTGGTTGAACGCTCGTGGCGTGTTTTGTGCGCACGCGGGCGCGAGGCCGCCAACAATATCGACCACGGCAAGCGTTTCCTGCGCTTGGTGCGGACAAACGTTGTTGGGCCTCGCGGTGTCGCTGTGGTGCCGACCGTACAGCTTGCGGATGGAAGCCCCGATGCGTTGGCCCGGCAGGCGTTGTCTGATGCGTGGAAGCATTGGGGCCAGAACCCTGAGGTGACAGGCACACTGACATGGCGCGAACTGCAAGGTCTGTCCGTTCAGACCGTCGCTCGGGATGGCGAGGTCTTTGTCCGCAGGCTGCGCGGTCGGCGTTTTGGGGCCTATCACTACCAGCTCCAGTTGATTGATCCCGTGCGTGTCCCGGTGCAAATGCGCGAGAAGTTGACGAACGGGAATCGCATTCGGGCTGGGATTGAGTTCACGCCGGAAGGGCGTCCTGTTGCGTACTACCTGCGTGGCGATCAGGACGACTATATCAGTGGTGTCGATTACGGAGGCGCGAGGTACGAGCGTATCCCTGCCGAAGAAATATACCACCTATTTGTCCCGGAGATGATCAACCAGCCGCGTGGGGTGTCGTGGATGGGCACGGCGCTGACACGTATGCACCATTTGTCGAGGTACGAGACCGCCGCAGTCATCAACGCCCGTATCGGCGCGTCTAAGATGGGATTCTTTGAGTCCGATCCCGAAATGGAAGTTCCGGAGTTTGATGACGACGAAGACGAAGAGGTTTTTCCCATGGACGCCGAGCCGGGAACCATGGAGCGCTTGCCCTATGGGTACAAGTTTCGCGCATGGGATCCGCAGTACCCACAAGGCGAGTTCGGTGTCTTTGTGCGGTCATGTTTGCAATCCATTTCCGCAGGTCTTGGCGTGTCCTACGCCTCGTTGTCTGGCGACCTGTCAGGCGTGAATTATTCCAGCATCAGGGCCGGAGTGCTCGACGAGCGGGACCAGTGGATGGACCTGCAACAGTGGTTCATCGACAAGCTGGTGCAACCCGTCTTTGAAGACTGGATTGCGACGGCAGTGTTGGCCGGGGCCATCAAGATCGGCCTGACTCCCTTACGCGCTGAACGCGTCGAGCAGTATAAGCGCGCGCGATATCAGGCGCGGCGCTGGCAGTGGGTTGACCCGCAAAAGGATGTGAAGGCCGCCCGTGAAGCACAGAACGGTTTGATGCGTTCTGTGTCCGACACGATCAGGGAACAGGGGCGTGATCCTGAAGAGGTCTTTGAAGAGATCAAGGAAGATCGGGATCGGTGGGAGGAATTGGGACTGGCCCCGGCCCCGGTGAAACAAACCGCTCCGAAGGGGCAGGAGCATGGAGGCGATGATGCCGAAGACGAAGCCGACGCTTGAGCAGATTCAGAGCCAGAATTGCCGAGCGTATTTCCCGGTTGAGATGGTCCGTTCCGTCGATGAGGAAAAGCGCACGGTGGAAATCGCGTTTTCCTCGGATCGGGAGATTGAACAGTTTTGGCTCACGATCCTTGTGTTGGAGCATAGCGCATCCGCATGTGACCTGAACCGCCTGAACAACGGCGGGGCTGTGCTGTTCAACCACAACCGCTCGGCTCATATCGGCGTTGTGGAGTCGGCCCGAATTGATGGGGACGGCAAGGGGCGCGCGGTTGTGCGCTTTAGCCGATCACCACTCGGGGAAGAGAAGTTCCGGGACGTGGTTGATGGCGTTCTGCGGCATGTTTCCGTCGGGTTTGAGGTGGATGAAGTCAAGCTGGTGGAAAGCCGCAAGGATGATGTGGATGTGTACAGGGCGACGAAATGGACGCCCTACGAAATTTCGTTCGTGACCATCCCCGCGGATGATTCTGTGGGTGTGGGGCGTGACCACGGTGGCGCGCCGAAACCTGAAACGATGGAGGGAAGAGGAATGCCCCAGAAAGGCGCAACTCCTAAAGGTGAAGACGGCGCGGGCGTGCCCCCTGTTGACGTGACCGCCGAGCGCGACGCTGCTGTTCTGGCCGAACGGCAGCGCATGGACGATCTGCTGAATATGGGCCGGGAGTATAACGCCCCGGAAGAGGCCGAGCGCTTTGTCCGTGAAGGCAAGTCGCCGGATCAGTTCCGGCAGCTCCTGCTGGAGCGGATGAACCAGAAGGCTGACAAACCCAGCCCCGACGAGATGAACGCTGATGTGGGCCTGAGCGAACGTGAAATCAAGCGCTATTCCTTCGTGAAGGTGCTGCGAGCGCTGGACCCGAACAACCTGCGCGCACGCGAAGCCGCAGCTTTCGAACTGGAAGTTTCCAATGCCGCCGCCCAGCACCTTGCGCGTGAAGTGCAGGGCATCGTTGTCCCCCCTGAGGTGCTGCAAACGCCGCTCGCCCGCACCTACACCACCGACAGCGGGGCCGCTCCGCACGGTGGTGCATTGGTCGGCACCGATTTGCTGGAAGGCAGCTTCATCGAGCTGCTGAGGAAACGTTGTCTGTTGATGCAGCTTGGTTCCAAGCTCGGCGGCCTTGTCGGCAACGTTGATATCCCGAAGCAGATCAGCGGGGCCACTGGGTATGTTGTTGGTGAGGATCAGGACGTGCCGGAGTCCGATGGTGACTTTGGGACTTTGAGTCTGTCGCCTTACACCATTGGTGGAATGTGCGAGGTCTCGCGTCGCCTGCTGATGCAGGCCAGTCTGGACGTTGAGGCGACGATCCGTTCCGACCTGTCGAAGGCCGTGGCGCTGAAGCTGGATAGCCTTGGTTTTTACGGCACCGGCACTGACGAGCCTTTGGGCCTCAAGTTTACCGCCGGGGTTAACGCCATCACCTTTGGAACGGCCAGCCAGCCCACGCATAAGGAAATGGTCCAGATGGAAAGCGAAATCAGCGCCGACGACGCTGACGTTGAAAGCATGGCCTATTTGCTTAACGCGCGGATGCGGGGACACTGCAAGACCACACCGCGTATGCCGAGTGGCGAGAAGGCAATTATGACCGATGGGGGGCAGATCAATGGCTACCCCGTCGGCGTTACGAATCAGGTGCAGGGTTCGGATGTCTTTTTCGGCAACTGGGCTGACTTGATGATCGCCATGTGGGGTGGACTGGAATTGACGCTGGACCCGTACACTCACAGTCAGAAGGGACGCCTGCGCATCATTGCCATGCAGGATGCGGACATCGGTGTCCGTAATGCAGAATCCTTCTGCGTGGGCACGAGCGCCTAAAGGGGGAGTCATGAGAAAGCAGAATAAAAAGGAAATGACCGTCGTTGTGGTGGCACCGGAGGGTGCCGCCAATGTGGGTATTCTGATTGATGGGGAGATGTGCCGCGAGGGTGATGAAGTGACGGTGCCTCTTTCTGTGGGAAAGAACCTCATCTACCGCGAACGTGCTGTTCCGGCTGGCAGTGCTGCCGCCAAGGCTATTGTAGCCTCCGCCGAGGAATCCCGAAAGGCTTCCGCAAAGGGTGGGGGCAAGGGCGGCGGGAAGGGTAAGTGATGATCACTGACCTCGACGGTTTCTTCACCGGGCTGGACGCAAAGGACGTGACGGTGGTCTTGGCAGACGGAACCCGGCGCACGTTCAAAGCCTACTTTGATGCGCCTTATCTGGAGCCGCGCTTAGAAGACTTCGCGGTGGAAACTGCCGCGTACAAGTTGACGTGTCAGGCTCGGGACGTTGCAGGTGTCACAAGGAAGAGCACAGCGGTATGGGTTGATGGTGCTGAATACGCCGTAAGTGCCGTGCGTCCTGATGGTACGGGAATCGTCGAGGTCCTGCTGGACGCCACATGTGATGTAACCGTGCAGGTGGACTGGTAATGTCCACCTGCGGTGTGGCGGAAATCCCCTTGGATGCGGCAAGTGCAGACCGGATCGCTCGGCTGTTTGCTGCGGATCAAAAGCAGATTGAAGCGGCCATGCGGCGTGCCGTCAATAAGCTGGGGCGCTGGGTGCGCTCCACAGCGCTGACCGAAGGGGCGCGCGATTCGGGCGTACAGCGAAAGGTTTTAGCCGACCGCGTACGCCTGACTCTTGGGAAGAACAAACGAGGTGTTCAAGTTTGGTTTGGCCTGTGGCCCGTACCCTTGAGGTTGCTGAAACCGAAGCAGACCGCAACAGGTGTATCCGCAGGTCCAGTAGATCGACGGCATGCGTTTATCGTTACAGGCCGTGACGGTAAGCGGGACGTTTTCCGTCGCTCGGGTGATTCGGCATATCCAATCTTTAAGCAGTACCACAGCGTGGATGATGAAATTCGCAGAGTTTTAGAGGTTGATGTGTTCCCCCGTTTGGATGCGCAGTTCTCAAAGTTTTTTGAGCAAGAACTCCGCTGGGAAGTGAGTAAGGCGCGGTGAGGTTGGCAGTGATTGACGAGGTTCATGATGGGATATGTGCGTCGCTGAGGCAGGGGCTGCCGGGGCTGCGGGATGTGGTGGACTATGGCGTTGAGAGGAAGCTCAACGCGCCGCTTGCTGTGGTGCATTTGGCCGGGATGGAGCGGGCCGGGGAGGCTGACGACGGCACCGAGCGCCTGTGGGTGCAGTGCCGTTGGGAGGTGTTCCTTGTGGTGGCCGCGCGCGTCTGCGGCGTGGAGCAGGAGCTTCGGCGTATGGCGGCGGCTGCGGCCACGCTGGTGCAGGGCAATCGGTTTGGGGCGCAGGTCGCACCCGCGCGGTTTCTGACGGCAGAGCCGAATGAATTTGAACCGAGCTTTTCCGGCGCGTTGTCGTGGCGGGTGGAGTTTGAAATTGATGTGCCGCTGGGCGAGAGCGTGTGGGATGGCGAGGGCGTGCCTGTGAAGCAGGTTCTGGCGTCGTATGCGCCGTTGGTCGGCGAGGACCACAAGGATAAGTACACCGAGGTAACGGCTGATGAACTTCCGAGTCTCTGACATGGAGCGGCGGCTTGCGTCGGTAATCCGCGTGGGCACCGTGGCCGAGGCTGACTATTCTGCCGCGCGGGTGCGCGTGGCCTTTGGCGAGGCCGTTTCGGACTGGTTGCCGTGGCTGACGCTTCGCGCCGGGAATGACCGCACATGGTGGTCGCCGGAGGTGGGGGAGCAGGTTGTGGTGCTGTCGCCATCGGGCGACACCGGGCAGGGCGTGGTGCTTGGCAGCATCTATCAGTCCGCGCACCCTGCGCCCGCGTCCTCGCCGGATGTAGACCGCCGCGTCTACGCGGACGGTGCCGTCATAGACTATGACCGCAGCGCCCACCGCCTGCACGCCGTCATCCCCGGCGACATCGTGGCCGAGGCGTCCAAGAATGTGACTGTGCAGGCGGGCGGCGTCATCAGCGCTACGGCCGGGAGCGCTGTGGAAGTCACTGCGCCGCAGATTACCTTGAACGGCACTATCTTTCTGAACGGTCCTATGACGCAGGGCGGCGGCTCCGGCGGCGGCAACGCCACATTGAAGGGCAACCTGCACACCGTGGGCGACATCACCACGGACGCGGACGTATGCGCGGCGGTGTCCCTGAACGGCCACGTTCATCCCTGTCCGCATGGCGGCGACACCGGAGGCCCGAAGTAGTGCGCGGCATCGATGCCACAACGGGCCGCGATCTGTCCGGCCTCGACCATTTGCGTCAGTCCGTGCGCGACATCCTGACGACGCCCATCGGCTCGCGCGTGATGCGGCGGGAATACGGCTCGCGTTTGTTCGAGCTGGTTGACGCGCCACTCAATGGCGAGACGCTTGTGGAACTCTACGCGGCCACGGCGGAGGCCATCGCCATGTGGGAGCCGCGCTTTCGTGTGGAGCGCGTCACCGCGCGCGAAGCTGGGCCGGGGCATGTGGAGCTTGATTTGGTCGGCATCTACCTGCCGGACGGCAGACCCGTGACCATGGAGGGCATCATCGTATGAGCGGGTTCTCGGATATTGATTTGTCCTTGCTTGCGTCGCCGCAGGTGGTGGAGGAGCTGGACGCCGAAACCGTGCTTGGCGAAATGCTGGCGGACTTCTGTGCGCGGCATCCGGAGCACACCGCGCTTGTGGAGTCTGATCCCGCATACAAGATTTTAGAGACCGCCGCCTACCGCGAAACGCTGCTTCGCCAGCGCGTGAACGATGCGGCCCGTAGTGTGATGCTGGCCTATGCCGGGGGGACGGATTTGGATCACCTTGCGGCTTTGGTGCCGCTGGAGCGCAAACTTGTGGCTCCCGGTGATCCGGAGGCGTATCCGCCTGTGCCGCCAACGTGGGAGGCCGATGCCGAGTTCCGCCGCCGCATCCAGCTTGCGCCTGAAGGCTTTAGCGTGGCCGGACCGGACCGCGCGTATATCTTTCATGCTCTGACTGTGCCGGGTGTGCGGGATGCTGCCGTAAGCAGCCCTGCGCCCGGTGAAGTGGTGGTCCATGTGCTCGGCCGTGAAGGCAGCGGTACGCCGGACCCGGTGGTGCTGTCTGCCGTGGAGGCCGCCTTGATGGCGGCGGAAACGCGTCCGTTGACGGATTACGTCACCGTGCAGGCGGCAGAGGTCGTCACCTATGCCGTCCGCGCAACCCTTGCCATTCAGCCCGGCCCTAGCGCGGAGGCCGTCCGTGACGAAGCCTTTGCGGATATGTGGGTCGTGGCTGAGGCAGGGCATGTGCTGGGTGCGGGGATGCCGTTGTCCAAGGTCTATGCGGCGTTGCAGGTGGAGGGTGTTGCACGTGTGACGCTGGCCGAGCCTGTGGCGGATGTGGCCTGTGCGCCGCATCAGGCCGCGTATTGCACGGGCGTGGAACTGGAGGTGGAGCGTGCCTAGGCACCTGCTGCCGCCAAGCGCAACGGCCATGGAACGGGCACTGTCCGAGGCCGTGGCGCGGTTGTCTGACGTTGGCGTGCCGCTGCGCGCTGTGTGGCGCGCGGGGGAATGCCCGGAGCCGCTGCTTGCGTGGCTGGCGTGGTCGCTGTCCGTGGACGCATGGGACGAAAGCTGGACCGAAGCACAAAAGCGCGAGGCCATCCGCGCGGCCGTGTGGGTGCACAGGCACAAGGGGACGCGCGGCGCGGTGGACCGGGCGGTGCGCGCCCTTGGCTACCGGGTGCGCATCCGCGAATGGTGGGAGGAAAACCCAAAGGGCGAGCCGTACACCTTCGCCATTGAGATCGAGGTGGATGATCGCGGCGTGGATGCAGGCCTGTACGGCATGCTGACGCGCGTGGTGGATGCGGCCAAGAACGCCCGCTCGCACCTGCGCGGTTTTGCCGTGGTCTCGACCTCGCGCGGATACGTTCATGCGGGGATGGCCCTGCATATGGGCGCAGCCCTCACGGTGTTGCCGTGGCGTCCTAAGAATATCGAGCAGACTTCGCCGCTGCATGTCGGCGCGACGCTGCAAACGTTTACGACTGTAACCGCTCAACCCTAGCGAGGACGATATGGCCAAGGACTTTTTTGTCATCCTCACCGAGACGGGCCGGGCCAAGCTGGCGAATGCCGTAGCGCTTGGCCGGACTGTGTCCCTGACGCACTGCGCCGTAGGCGATGGCGCGGGGCAGATGGTGACGCCGGATGCGGCGCAGACTGCATTGACCCGCGAGGTCTACCGCGCCCAGCTCAACACGCTGGAAACAGACCCGGACAACCCGGCATACATCGTGGCCGAATTGGTCATCCCGTCCGAGGAAGGCGGTTGGACCATCCGCGAGGCAGGCATCATTGACGCCGATGGCGATCTGTTTGCCGTGGGCAACCTGCCTGAGACTTACAAACCGCAGATTGCCGAAGGCTCCGCCGCCGAACTGCGCGTGCGCCTTGTTATGGAGGTGAGCAACACCGCCGCCGTGGAACTGAAGGTGGACCCGACGGTGGTGCTCGCAAGCCGCGGCTATGTGGACGCGCAGGTTGTGGAAGTCCGCACCCTGCTGGAAACCCACATCGCCCGCACCGACGATCCCCACCACACTATCCCCGAAGGCGGAGAGCCGGGGCAGGTGCTGGTGATGCAGGAGGACGGCAGCGTGGCGTGGGGAAGTGTCGCGGGTGTCCCCGTGGGGCAACTGTGCTGGTCCTCGCTCGGAGTCCCCCTGCCCGGAACAGTCCCAGCCAACGTCAAACAAAAGTTCCAGCGCGGCCTGTACCCGCAGCTGGACGAGGCCGTCCTTGCCGCCGGGAACTACCTGACCGACGAGGCCGCGTGGGACGCGGAAGCGGCGGCACAGGATGGTTCGTGTGGGCGGTATTGTGTGACGGACACGCACATTATCTTGCCGTGCTACAAACATTACTTTGCTGCGGCGCAGGAAGGTGTCACTGGTCGAGAGGTTGGAGATTGGATCGCTGGGGAGGTGCTGGCCCATAAGCATAAAAACGGTGTGACCGATGCAGGTGGAAGTGATTTTGTGTCTGTGTACGGGCGTACGGTTGAGGACCTGCCCGGATTTGTAGGAGCTAGTGGGGGAAACTCCCAGGAACAACCAGAATATCAAGGTTATACCTCAACTGATGGCGCAGGGGAGAACCTTGTTAATTCACTCGCAGTGCTCCCCTGCATCAAGGTAGCCGACGTGGCCGTGAACGCCGCGCAGGTGGACATGATGGCGCTGGCTGACCAAGTGGCGGTGATTAATGGGAACAAACTCGACAAAGCAGCAATCACAGCACCGGGAAGTGCGCCGCTGTATTTATGCAGGGCGTGGGTGAACTTCAACGGGATGGATACACCTACAATTATAGCAAGTGGCAACGTAAGTAGTATTACAGATAATGGTGTTGGGAACTACACGGTTAATTTCACTACCGCGATGCCTGATGCAAATTATTCTTGGAGTGCAAGCGCGGACGACCCAGTAGAAGGTGGTGGTTATGTTACTGTGTCGAGAGCGCCAGTTATGACCAAAACAGCGACCAGTTTGCAAATTATTGTGGTTTACAGTGACAAAAAGTATGACTCGCCATCAACTGTTCTACAAATCTTTTGCTAAGAGGAAACACATGAAAAGAATAATTTACAAAACAGACGGTAACAAAGTAGCGGTAATCATCCCAACGCCAGAAGCTCTACTGAGGCACGGAATAAAAGCTATTGCCAAAAAGGATGTTCCTTTTGGAACGCCCTACAAAATAGTTGATGCATCCGAAATTCCTGTTGACCGCACAGAGCGCGACCTCTGGACAATCGACGCCGCCGACCTGACCGACGGATTTGGAGGGAAATCGAATGCGTTTGATTAAAATTGACCAAACCAAAAAGTCTGAACTGCTCGCCACACAGGCCCGCGCCGAGCGGGACCGTCTCATGCGCGAGGAGTACGACCCCGCCGTGATGCAGCTCTTGCGCAAGCGGCGCGTTGTCGTGGCCGCCTCGGGCGACACGGCGGGCATCGATGCGCAGCTTGCGGCGTGGGATGCCTACGCCAATGCGCTGGAGGCTGTGCCGGATCAAGTAGGTTTTCCCCGTGACATCATTTGGCCGCAAGCGCCTGCCGAGCCATCTTTAGCTGGGGGCGCAGGCGCCTCTGGTGCGTCCGCCTCTGAACCTGCAACCAGTGAGGTCTAAGCAATGCCTGAACAGTTTCTGCATGGCGTGGAAGTCGTCGAGATTGATGGTGGTCCGCGCCCCATTCGTACCGTGAAAAGCTCCGTCATCGGCATTGTGGGCACGGCTCCGGACGCCGACGCCAGCGCCTTTCCTCTGAACACTCCGGTCCTTGTTGCGGGCAACCGCCGCGAGGCCGCCAAGCTGGATACCGTGGGCGATGGCGCGGGTACGCTGCCTGCCGCGCTGGACGGCATTCTGGATCAGTCCGGGGCCATGGTTGTCGTGGTGCGTGTGGATGAGGGCGCGGATGATACCGCGACCATGACCAACGTTGTCGGCGGCGTGGATGAGACATCCGGGCAGTACATGGGCGTGCAGGCCCTGCGCGCCAGCGCGTCTGTCCTTGGCTTTACCCCGCGCGTTCTGCTGGCTCCCGGCTTTACGCATCAGCGCGCCGAGGATGCGGACAATCCCGGCACCTTCCTCAAAAATCCCGTCGCCGCCGAACTGGAAGGCATTGCCGAGCGTTTGCGCGCTGTGGTCATCGTGGATGGCCCGAACACCAACGACACCGACGCCATCGCCGCCATGGGCGACTTTGGCACCGCCCGCGTGTTCATGGTGGACCCGTGGGTGAAGGTCTACCGCGACGGCGAATACGTTGCCGAGCCTGCATCCGCGCGTGTGGCCGGCATGATTGCCCGTTCCGACAACGACCGGGGCTTTTGGTGGTCGCCCTCCAACCAGCAGGTGATGGGCATTTCCGGCACCGCGCGCCCTGTGGACTTCACCCTGGGTGACGTCAACTGCCGCGCCAACATGCTGAATGAGAAGAACGTCGCCACCATCATCAACGAAGGCGGCTACCGCCTGTGGGGCAACCGCACTGGCTGCACCGACCCGAAGTGGTCCTTCCTGTCCGTGCGCCGCACGGCGGACATGATCAACGAGTCCATCCTTGCCGCGCACCTGTGGGCCGTGGACCGGAACATCACCAAAACTTACGTGGACGACGTGGTGGAAGGCGTGAACGCCTACCTGCGTCACCTCGAAGCCGTGGGCGCGATCCTTGGCGGCGAGTGCTGGGCGGACCCGGAACTGAATACGCCCGACCAAGTCCAGCAGGGCAAGGTCTATTTCGACTTTGACTTCACGCCCCCGTACCCGGCGGAGCACGTCACGTTCCGCAGCCACTTGGTCAATGACTACATCGAGGAGGTCTTCAAGTAATGCCCGCAGAGAACATCCTGAAAAACTTTGCCCTGTTCGTGGACGGACGCGGCTACGTTGGCGAATGCAAGGAACTCCAGCTCCCGGCGCTGAGTCTCGTGACCGAGGACTTCCGCGCGGGCGGTATGGATACGTCCATCGCCATTGATATGGGCATGGAAAAAATGGAGGCCACGTTCACGCTGTCCAAGCAGTGCGAGCATATCCTCGGCAGCTTTGGCGTCATTCAGAACAACGGCATTCAGCTTACGGCGCGCGGCGGTCTGCAAAGCCTCGACGGGGT
>NZ_BAAHYU010000006.1:0-10834 GCF_054657395.1 Desulfobaculum senezii
GCTGGGAAGTGAGTAAGGCGCGGTGAGGTTGGCAGTGATTGACGTGGTTCATGCTGGGATATGTGCGGCGCTGAGGCAGGGGCTGCCGGGGCTGCGGGATGTGGTGGACTATGGCGTTGACAGGAAGCTCAACGCGCCGCTTGCTGTGGTGCATTTGGCCGGGATGGAGCGGGCCGGGGAGGCTGACGACGGCACCGAGCGCCTGTGGGTGCAGTGCCGTTGGGAGGTGTTCCTTGTGGTGGCCGCGCGCGTCTGCGGCGTGGAGCAGGAGCTTCGGCGTATGGCGGCGGCTGCGGCCACGCTGGTGCAGGACAATCGGTTTGGGGCGCAGGTCGCGCCCGCGCGGTTTCTGACGGCGGAGCCGAATGAATTTGAACCGAGCTTTTCCGGCGCGTTGTCGTGGCGGGTGGAGTTTGAAATTGATGTGCCGCTGGGCGAGAGCGTGTGGGATGGCGAGGGCGTGCCTGTGAAGCAGGTTCTGGCGTCGTATGCGCCGTTGGTCGGCGAGGACCACAAGGATAAGTACACCGAGGTAACGGCTGATGAACTTCCGAGTCTCTGACATGGAGCGGCGGCTTGCGTCGGTAATCCGCGTGGGCACCGTGGCCGAGGCTGACTATTCTGCCGCGCGGGTGCGCGTGGCCTTTGGCGAGGCCGTTTCGGACTGGTTGCCGTGGCTGACGCTTCGCGCCGGGAATGACCGCACATGGTGGTCGCCGGAGGTGGGGGAGCAGGTTGTGGTGCTGTCGCCATCGGGCGACACCGGGCAGGGCGTGGTGCTTGGCAGCATCTATCAGTCCGCGCACCCTGCGCCCGCGTCCTCGCCGGATGTAGACCGCCGCGTCTACGCGGACGGTGCCGTCATAGACTATGACCGCAGCGCCCACCGCCTGCACGCCGTCATCCCCGGCGACATCGTGGCCGAGGCGTCCAAGAATGTGACTGTGCAGGCGGGCGGCGTCATCAGCGCTACGGCCGGGAGCGCTGTGGAAGTCACTGCGCCGCAGATTACCTTGAACGGCACTATCTTTCTGAACGGTCCTATGACGCAGGGCGGCGGCTCCGGCGGCGGCAACGCCACATTGAAGGGCAACCTGCACACCGTGGGCGACATCACCACGGACGCGGACGTATGCGCGGCGGTGTCC
Organism: Desulfobaculum senezii; assembly: GCF_054657395.1. Taxonomy (NCBI): domain Bacteria; kingdom Pseudomonadati; phylum Thermodesulfobacteriota; class Desulfovibrionia; order Desulfovibrionales; family Desulfovibrionaceae; genus Desulfobaculum; species Desulfobaculum senezii. Next base: position 1,149 of record NZ_BAAHYU010000006.1, read on the forward strand.
CTGAACGGCCACGTTCATCCCTGTCCGCATGGCGGCGACACCGGAGGCCCGAAGTAGTGCGCGGCATCGATGCCACAACGGGCCGCGATCTGTCCGGCCTCGACCATTTGCGTCAGTCCGTGCGCGACATCCTGACGACGCCCATCGGCTCGCGCGTGATGCGGCGGGAATACGGCTCGCGTTTGTTCGAGCTGGTTGACGCGCCACTCAATGGCGAGACGCTTGTGGAACTCTACGCGGCCACGGCGGAGGCCATCGCCATGTGGGAGCCGCGCTTTCGTGTGGAGCGCGTCACCGCGCGCGAAGCTGGGCCGGGGCATGTGGAGCTTGATTTGGTCGGCATCTACCTGCCGGACGGCAGACCCGTGACCATGGAGGGCATCATCGTATGAGCGGGTTCTCGGATATTGATTTGTCCTTGCTTGCGTCGCCGCAGGTGGTGGAGGAGCTGGACGCCGAAACCGTGCTTGGCGAAATGCTGGCGGACTTCTGTGCGCGGCATCCGGAGCACACCGCGCTTGTGGAGTCTGATCCCGCATACAAGATTTTAGAGACCGCCGCCTACCGCGAAACGCTGCTTCGCCAGCGCGTGAACGATGCGGCCCGTAGTGTGATGCTGGCCTATGCCGGGGGGACGGATTTGGATCACCTTGCGGCTTTGGTGCCGCTGGAGCGCAAACTTGTGGCTCCCGGTGATCCGGAGGCGTATCCGCCTGTGCCGCCAACGTGGGAGGCCGATGCCGAGTTCCGCCGCCGCATCCAGCTTGCGCCTGAAGGCTTTAGCGTGGCCGGACCGGACCGCGCGTATATCTTTCATGCTCTGACTGTGCCGGGTGTGCGGGATGCTGCCGTAAGCAGCCCTGCGCCCGGTGAAGTGGTGGTCCATGTGCTCGGCCGTGAAGGCAGCGGTACGCCGGACCCGGTGGTGCTGTCTGCCGTGGAGGCCGCCTTGATGGCGGCGGAAACGCGTCCGTTGACGGATTACGTCACCGTGCAGGCGGCAGAGGTCGTCACCTATGCCGTCCGCGCAACCCTTGCCATTCAGCCCGGCCCTAGCGCGGAGGCCGTCCGTGACGAAGCCTTTGCGGATATGTGGGTCGTGGCTGAGGCAGGGCATGTGCTGGGTGCGGGGATGCCGTTGTCCAAGGTCTATGCGGCGTTGCAGGTGGAGGGTGTTGCACGTGTGACGCTGGCCGAGCCTGTGGCGGATGTGGCCTGTGCGCCGCATCAGGCCGCGTATTGCACGGGCGTGGAACTGGAGGTGGAGCGTGCCTAGGCACCTGCTGCCGCCAAGCGCAACGGCCATGGAACGGGCACTGTCCGAGGCCGTGGCGCGGTTGTCTGACGTTGGCGTGCCGCTGCGCGCTGTGTGGCGCGCGGGGGAATGCCCGGAGCCGCTGCTTGCGTGGCTGGCGTGGTCGCTGTCCGTGGACGCATGGGACGAAAGCTGGACCGAAGCACAAAAGCGCGAGGCCATCCGCGCGGCCGTGTGGGTGCACAGGCACAAGGGGACGCGCGGCGCGGTGGACCGGGCGGTGCGCGCCCTTGGCTACCGGGTGCGCATCCGCGAATGGTGGGAGGAAAACCCAAAGGGCGAGCCGTACACCTTCGCCATTGAGATCGAGGTGGATGATCGCGGCGTGGATGCAGGCCTGTACGGCATGCTGACGCGCGTGGTGGATGCGGCCAAGAACGCCCGCTCGCACCTGCGCGGTTTTGCCGTGGTCTCGACCTCGCGCGGATACGTTCATGCGGGGATGGCCCTGCATATGGGCGCAGCCCTCACGGTGTTGCCGTGGCGTCCTAAGAATATCGAGCAGACTTCGCCGCTGCATGTCGGCGCGACGCTGCAAACGTTTACGACTGTAACCGCTCAACCCTAGCGAGGACGATATGGCCAAGGACTTTTTTGTCATCCTCACCGAGACGGGCCGGGCCAAGCTGGCGAATGCCGTAGCGCTTGGCCGGACTGTGTCCCTGACGCACTGCGCCGTAGGCGATGGCGCGGGGCAGATGGTGACGCCGGATGCGGCGCAGACTGCATTGACCCGCGAGGTCTACCGCGCCCAGCTCAACACGCTGGAAACAGACCCGGACAACCCGGCATACATCGTGGCCGAATTGGTCATCCCGTCCGAGGAAGGCGGTTGGACCATCCGCGAGGCAGGCATCATTGACGCCGATGGCGATCTGTTTGCCGTGGGCAACCTGCCTGAGACTTACAAACCGCAGATTGCCGAAGGCTCCGCCGCCGAACTGCGCGTGCGCCTTGTTATGGAGGTGAGCAACACCGCCGCCGTGGAACTGAAGGTGGACCCGACGGTGGTGCTCGCAAGCCGCGGCTATGTGGACGCGCAGGTTGTGGAAGTCCGCACCCTGCTGGAAACCCACATCGCCCGCACCGACGATCCCCACCACACTATCCCCGAAGGCGGAGAGCCGGGGCAGGTGCTGGTGATGCAGGAGGACGGCAGCGTGGCGTGGGGAAGTGTCGCGGGTGTCCCCGTGGGGCAACTGTGCTGGTCCTCGCTCGGAGTCCCCCTGCCCGGAACAGTCCCAGCCAACGTCAAACAAAAGTTCCAGCGCGGCCTGTACCCGCAGCTGGACGAGGCCGTCCTTGCCGCCGGGAACTACCTGACCGACGAGGCCGCGTGGGACGCGGAAGCGGCGGCACAGGATGGTTCGTGTGGGCGGTATTGTGTGACGGACACGCACATTATCTTGCCGTGCTACAAACATTACTTTGCTGCGGCGCAGGAAGGTGTCACTGGTCGAGAGGTTGGAGATTGGATCGCTGGGGAGGTGCTGGCCCATAAGCATAAAAACGGTGTGACCGATGCAGGTGGAAGTGATTTTGTGTCTGTGTACGGGCGTACGGTTGAGGACCTGCCCGGATTTGTAGGAGCTAGTGGGGGAAACTCCCAGGAACAACCAGAATATCAAGGTTATACCTCAACTGATGGCGCAGGGGAGAACCTTGTTAATTCACTCGCAGTGCTCCCCTGCATCAAGGTAGCCGACGTGGCCGTGAACGCCGCGCAGGTGGACATGATGGCGCTGGCTGACCAAGTGGCGGTGATTAATGGGAACAAACTCGACAAAGCAGCAATCACAGCACCGGGAAGTGCGCCGCTGTATTTATGCAGGGCGTGGGTGAACTTCAACGGGATGGATACACCTACAATTATAGCAAGTGGCAACGTAAGTAGTATTACAGATAATGGTGTTGGGAACTACACGGTTAATTTCACTACCGCGATGCCTGATGCAAATTATTCTTGGAGTGCAAGCGCGGACGACCCAGTAGAAGGTGGTGGTTATGTTACTGTGTCGAGAGCGCCAGTTATGACCAAAACAGCGACCAGTTTGCAAATTATTGTGGTTTACAGTGACAAAAAGTATGACTCGCCATCAACTGTTCTACAAATCTTTTGCTAAGAGGAAACACATGAAAAGAATAATTTACAAAACAGACGGTAACAAAGTAGCGGTAATCATCCCAACGCCAGAAGCTCTACTGAGGCACGGAATAAAAGCTATTGCCAAAAAGGATGTTCCTTTTGGAACGCCCTACAAAATAGTTGATGCATCCGAAATTCCTGTTGACCGCACAGAGCGCGACCTCTGGACAATCGACGCCGCCGACCTGACCGACGGATTTGGAGGGAAATCGAATGCGTTTGATTAAAATTGACCAAACCAAAAAGTCTGAACTGCTCGCTACACAAGCCCGCACCGAGCGGGACCGTCTCATGCGCGAGGAGTACGACCCCGCCGTGATGCAGCTCTTGCGCAAGCGGCGCGTTGTCGTGGCCGCCTCGGGCGACACGGCGGGCATCGATGCGCAGCTTGCGGAGTGGGATGCGTACGCTAATGCGCTGGAGGCTGTGCCCGAACAAGTAGGTTTTCCCCGTGACATCATTTGGCCGGAAGCGCCTGCCGAGCCGTCTTTAGCTGGGGGCGCAGGCGCCTCTGGTGCGTCCGCCTCTGAACCTGCAACCAGTGAGGTCTAAGTTAATGCCTGAACAGTTTCTGCATGGCGTGGAAGTCGTCGAGATTGATGGTGGTCCGCGTCCCATTCGTACCGTGAAAAGCTCCGTCATCGGCATTGTGGGCACGGCTCCGGACGCCGACGCCAGCGTCTTTCCTCTGAACACTCCGGTCCTTGTTGCGGGCAACCGCCGCGAGGCCGCCAAGCTGGATACCGTGGGCGATGGCGCGGGCACGCTACCTGCCGCGCTGGACGGCATTCTGGACCAGTCCGGGGCCATGGTTGTCGTGGTGCGTGTGGACGAGGGTGCGGATGATGCCGCGACCATGACCAACGTGGTCGGCGGCGTGGATGAAGCCACCGGGCAGTACATGGGCGTGCAGGCCCTGCGCGCCAGCGCGTCTGTCCTTGGCTTTACCCCGCGCGTTCTGCTCGCTCCCGGCTTTACGCATCAGCGCGCCGAGGATGCGGACAATCCCGGTTCCTTCCTCAAAAATCCCGTCACCGCCGAATTGGAAGGCATTGCCGAGCGTCTGCGCGCTGTGGTCATCGTGGATGGTCCGAACTCCAACGACACCGACGCCATCGCCGCCATGGGCGACTTCGGCACCGCCCGCGTGTTCATGGTGGACCCGTGGGTGAAGGTCTACCGCGACGGCGAATACGTTGCCGAGCCTGCATCCGCGCGTGTGGCCGGCATGATTGCCCGTTCCGACAACGACCGGGGCTTTTGGTGGTCGCCCTCCAACCAGCAGGTGATGGGCATTTCCGGCACCGCGCGTCCTGTGGACTTCACCCTGGGTGACGTCAACTGCCGCGCCAACATGCTGAACGAGAAGAACGTCGCCACCATCATCAACGAAGGCGGCTACCGTCTGTGGGGCAACCGCACCGGATGCACCGACCCGAAGTGGTCCTTCCTGTCCGTGCGCCGCACGGCGGACATGATCAACGAGTCCATCCTTGCCGCGCACCTGTGGGCCGTGGACCGGAACATCACCAAAACTTACGTGGACGACGTGGTGGAAGGCGTGAACGCCTACCTGCGTCACCTCGAAGCCGTGGGCGCGATCCTTGGCGGCGAGTGCTGGGCGGATCCGGAACTGAATACGCCCGACCAAGTCCAGCAGGGCAAGGTCTATTTCGACTTTGACTTCACGCCCCCGTATCCGGCGGAGCACGTCACGTTCCGCAGCCATTTGGTCAATGACTACATCGAGGAGGTCTTCAACTAATGCCCGCAGAGAACATCTTGAAAAACTTTGCCCTGTTCGTGGACGGACGCGGCTACGTCGGCGAATGCAAGGAACTCCAGCTCCCGGCGCTGAGTCTCGTGACCGAGGACTTCCGCGCGGGCGGTATGGATACGTCCATCGCCATTGATATGGGCATGGAGAAAATGGAGGCCACGTTCACGCTGTCCAAGCAGTGCGAGCATATCCTCGGCAGCTTTGGCGTCATTCAGAACAACGGCATTCAGCTTACGGCGCGCGGCGGTCTGCAAAGCCTCGACGGGGTGGTGACGCCCGTGGTGGTGAAGATGCGCGGCACCGTGACCAAGATTGAGGACGGCGCGTGGAAACCTGGCGAAGCGGCCTCGCTGTCCGTGACTGTGGCGCTGACCTATTTCAAACGCGAACAGGGCGGCAAAACGCTGCACGAAATCGACGCCCTGAACATGAAGCGCGTCATCGGCGGTACCGATCAACTCAAAGAACTGCGCGACGCCTGCGGCATCTAAAGGAGGACACAGTGGAACGGATTACGCTTGAGTACCCGGTTCAATACAAGGGCCAAAAGCTGGAGACGCTGAACATGCGTCGCCCCAAGGTGCGCGACCAGATCGCCGTCCAGCGCGCCGGGACCGACGTGGAGCAGGAGCTTCGTCTGTTCGCCAACCTGTGCGAGGTGTCGCCCGAGGTGCTCGAAGGGATGGACCTCAAGGACTACACCAAGCTTCAGGAGGTGTACCGGGATTTTTTGTCCTAACGCCGCGAGAGGCGCGGCGGTGCGTGCTGCTTCTTGCGCGCTACACGGGGTGGTCGTGCGCGGAGCTGACGGGCATGGCCGTGGAGGACATGCTTGATTGGATAGCTGAACTACCGCAGGAGAACGCGAGCTGATGCGCAAGAAAATGTCCGCCGTGGTCGAGATTGGCGCGGCGGTATCCGATTCCTTCCGCACGACGACCAAGGCCGTGAAGGGCGACTTCTCCGGCATTGGGGAGTCCATTCGTACCGTGAAGGAGCAGCAGGACAAGCTGCAAAAGTTCAACCCGCAAGGGGTGCGCGAGGCGGGCCGCGAGTACCGGACATTGAAACGGGAGGCGGCCCGCCTCCGTCGTGAGTATGAGCGCTCCAAAAAGCCGACCAAGCGGGCACGGCAGCAGGTGGAGCGCGCCGAGAAAGCCGCGCGCAAGGCTGGCCGCGCCTATCAGTCCCAGCGCGAGAAGTTGAAGGGGCTGGAGAAGCAGCTTGAAGCCGTGGGCGTGGACACCAGCGCGGCGGCGCAGGAAACGAACCGCCTTGGGCGCGAAATGGACCGCCTGCAAACGAAGTACAAGCGGATGCAGGGCGTGCAGGAGCGCGCCGCCCGTCTCAAGAGCATGATTGGGACCACGGCCCGCTATACCGCTGTGGTTGGCGGGACCATCGGCGTCGCTGGCGCGGCCATGACCATGACGAACCAGCTCACGGCCAAGCAGACTGCGCTTGCCAAGTCCCTCAACGTCAGCGCCGACACCTTCGCCGCGTGGGGCGGCATTGCCAAGGAAGCCGGGTTCGAGGCCGACCACGTCGGCGACCTTATGGAGGAGATGAACAACAAGCTCGGCGAATCCGCAGGGCTTGAGGAAATCACTCCTGTTAAGGAGTCCCTGCAAATCCTTGGCCTCGGCTTTGAGGATTTGCAGAACCTTGCGCCGGAGGAGCAGTTCCTGCGTCTTGCCGAAGCCATTAAGGGTGTGGACGACCACGCGCAGGCCGTGAGCGCCGCTGATATCCTGATGGGCGGCGAGGCGAATAAGTTCTTTGGCTATCTGCGCACCCGTGAGGAAAGCGTAGAGACGTTGCTTGCCCAGCAGCAGGCGTTGAACCAGCTTTCCGACGAGGGCCGCGCCGGGGCGGAGCAGTACAACCGCGCCTTTGGACGGCTGAGTACGGTGGTCGGCAGTACGGCGGGCGAGTTCGCGGGGCTGATCGGCGGCGCGCTTGCGCCGTTGGTGAACGGTATAGGCATCCGGATGGCGGCGTGGGTGCAGGACCTGCGCGACGGGTTGTTTGGCGTGGGCGATGCCGTGAGCATGGCCGGACGTGTGGCCGCGTGGGGGACGCTGACGGCGGCCATTGGCGGCGTGGCGTTTGTGGGCGCTAAGGCGGCGATGGGAATGGCGCGCCTTGGCCGTGGCATTGTCGGCACCGTGGGCGCGATGGGCAAGCTTGGCCGTGCGGCCAGCGGCAAGGGCGGCGGGCGCGGTGGAGCCATCCCCGTGCGCGTGGTGAACGGCGGTGGCGGTTATGGCTCCGATGATTTTGGCGGCTCGGGCAGCAAGGGCAAGGGGCGGCGCTCACGCCGTTTGGGCAAGCTGGGCAGGCTGGGGAAACTTGGCAAGCTTGGACGCGTGGGGAAGCTCCTGCGCGGCGGCGGACGGCTCCTTGGAAAGTTCGCCAAGCCCCTCGGCGTGATGATGGCGGGCGCTGGCCTGTACAGCGCAGTGCGCTCCGGCGACAAGGAGGGCGTGGGCAAGAACCTTGGTAGCCTTGGCGGCTCCGCAGGGGGCGCGCTGGCCGGGGCCGCTATTGGTTCTGTGGTGCCGGTTGTCGGCACGGCTGTTGGTGGCCTGGTCGGTGGGATCCTTGGCGGCTTTGGCGGCGAGGCGTTGGGCGGCAAAGTGGGCAGTATGCTGGCTGAGAAGGAGAAGAGCGCGGCCAGTGGTACGCGCGCCGCGTTGAACGTGCCGGAGTCCCTGCCCAAGGCGGGCGGCGCGGGCGTGGCTATGGAGGTCGGCGGCATCACCATCAATGCCGCGCCGGGGCAGGACGAGGAAGCCCTTGCGTCGGCGGTTATCCGGAAACTGAACGGCATGCAGCGCACCGCAAAGCGGCAGGCGCTGTATGATTGGTAGGCGATATGTCGGACATCATGATGAAGCTGGGGCGGTATGCCTTCGGACTGAATTCCGCCGCGTATGATCAGGTGCAGCGAAGCACCGCGTACCGCTGGGCCGCGCAGGAGCGGCACGGGCGCGAGGCGGCGCTTCAGTTCCTTGGGCCGGGTGAGGAATCCATCAGCCTGTCCGGCGTGGTGTATCCACATTTCCGGGGCGGACTGTCGCAAGTGGAGGACATGCGGCGCGAGGCGGGGCAGGGCAAGCCGCTGCTCTTGGTTGATGGCCTTGGCCGTATCCATGGCAGGTGGGTTGTGCTGAACGTGGACGAAACACGGGGCACCGTCTTTGCCGACGGCGTGCCGCGTAAGATCGAATTTACGTTGAAGCTCAAATACTACGGAGAGTCCGATGCGGTATCGCACCAAGGATGGTGACATGGTGGACGCCATTTGCCAGCGCCATTACGGGCGTACGGCGGGCGTGGTGGAATCGGTGCTGGAGGCGAATCCCGACCTTGCTGATCTCGGCCCTGTGCTGGATGCGGGCGTGGTGATCGTCCTGCCGGAGTTGCCCGCGCCGGAGCCTGATGAAGGGGTGAGCCTGTGGGATTAGACCGCAAACTCTACGCGCCCGCCTTCCGCGTGGTGGCGAACGGGAGCGACATCACCAGCGCGATCCGCGAGCGGTTGGCGTCGCTCTCCATCACAGACGAAGCCGGGATGCAGTCCGACGCGCTGAGCATCACCCTTGCCGATACAGCGCCACACATCCGCCTTCCGGCCACGGGCGCGGAACTGCGTGTGTGGCTGGGGTACGGCGATCGCGCGCGGTATATGGGGCTGTATGTTGTGGATGGCCTCACCCTGTCTGGCCCACCGGGACAATTGGCCATCACGGCTAGCGGCGCACCGTTCGAGAAGAGCGGAACCTATTCGCAGCTCCAGACGCAGCGCACGCGCTCATGGACGCCGGGGACTGTGGGCGACGTGGTGCGGACCATAGCGGCGGAGCATGGCCTTGCCCCCGCCATTGCCGAAGACGTGGCGGGCGAGCCGCTGGGGCACCTTGATCAAATCGGGGAAAGCGACATGAATCTTCTTACACGCGTCGCCGCCGACATGGGTATGGTCGCCAAGGCCAACGGCGGAGCGCTGGTGTTCGTGAAGAAGGGCGAAGGCAAAACCGCCAGCGGCAAGCCCCTGCACACCGTCACGCTAACGCCTGAGGATGTGACCAACTGGAGCGTGGATATCACCGAGCGCGCTGCCTACCGCCGCGTCATAGCGACATGGCGCGACAAGGACGCCGCGCAGGACGTGGACGAAACCGTGGGCGAAGGCGAACCAGCCTTCCGCATACGCCACACCTACCCTTCCCGAAAGGCCGCAACCAAGGCCGCCCGCGCCAAGCTGGAAGCCTTCCAGAAAGGCAAGCAAACGGTAACCCTAACACTCCCCGGAAGGCCAGACCTGCAGGCAGAGTGTAAAATGGAACTGAGAGGCTTCCGCCACGGCATAGCCGGAACGTGGAGCGCCACCAAGGCTGTGCATCGACTCGGTGGCGCTGGGTTTGTGTCGGAGGTGGAGG
>NZ_BAAHYU010000007.1:0-72010 GCF_054657395.1 Desulfobaculum senezii
TTGAGCAGAAGCAAGCTGGCGAACCCATTGAATTATCGGGCGAACAGGTCGCTTTCATTGAAAAACAAAATCCCGTTTTTAAAGAACGACACGTCGAGAGTTCTCGCCCTGGGGAGCTGTTGTGCCAAGACACCTTTTACGTGGGACGTCTCAAAGGGGTGGGGCGAGTTTACCTGCATGTCGTCGTCGATTCCTTCTCAAGCTATGCCTTCGGCTTTCTGCATACCAGCAAGCGCCCAGAGGCTGCCGTTTCCGTCCTTCACAACGACGTCATGCCGTTCTACGAGGAAAAGGAAATTGCCGTTTCCGCTGTCCTTACTGACAACGGCAGGGAATTTTGCGGAACCGAGACCCATCCATATGAACTCTATCTGTCCCTCAACGAGATTGAACACCGCCGTACCAAGGTGCGATCACCTCGGACAAATGGCTTTGTCGAGCGGTTTAATGGCACTGTGCTTGATGAGTTCTTTCGAGAAGCCTTCAGAACAACGCTTTATGAGACCGTAGAAGCACTCCAGGCCGACCTGGATACTTGGCTGACCTATTACAATACTGAACGCTCGCACCAAGGGTATAGGAACATGGGACGTCGTCCCATAGAAACCATTAACGAGTACCTCGAATCTGTCAGAGAAGAACGGTAGTAGGACTAATAAACCTTTAGCTCAATACCATACGTTTAGGCCCAGTCTGCGAGCGTTATGGGGACAAGTTCGGGGCCATTGTCCATCCGAGTCTTTTCTGGCAGGGCACGTTATGCGACAATCCGATTCATGATTCGTACGACTTGCGCTGCAGAATGATTTGTATCGGCTTCAATCGTCGTCAATGACATTGAACGTTCGAAACGTTTTGCTGCTAATCAAGGCATCATGCATAAAATCAACAGCCCAACCCTTGTTTGCGTCAGAAGGACGCTTCAAGATGTTTGGAATCTCGTAATGGAAGGCGCTTTCCCTCTTGTGATGATCTACTTTTCCAGAATTTATACTTTTTGTTGGGACCAATATACGGGTGGTTTAAAATGCTTTTTTGCCTTTTATAGGAGCTAAATAATCTGTGTACACTTCAGTTACACCGCGATTCTTTAGAGTTGATAGTTCTTCACAGGAGTTAACTGTATGGGCGTAAAGCCTTCTCGTGTTTTGCGATATAAGTGAGCAAAACTCTGCAGTGCATCTGTATTTAGGAACAGTTAGCGCGTAAAATTTGAAACTTTTAGCATACCTGTTGAGTAGATTGATGTCCTTAGCCCTTTTATATGCATATATTGTAAAAATAATTTTTTTGTATCCTAGTCGTTTTACAGGGCCATATTCAATAGGTGTATAAATTTGGGGAATAATACGTTCCGTTGCTTGTGAATAATGATCTGCAAAATATCGCAATGCGTCTATATTATCGTCTTTCACATCAGTTATGATTTGTATGTCTTTGTTCTTCTCTAAGAAAGAAACCACATCAAAGTATGTCATTGTTTCATACTTGCCACGCACCAAAAGATTTTTGAATTCATCTTCACTGAGTGGGGAGTCAATATCGAATTTAAATAAATGATTAAATGCACGATGCCAATCATGCAGCGCGACAAATTCCCCATCGGATGTTTTTGAAAAGTCAAGCTCAATGAGCTGGTAGTTTGATGCCGATTTTTCGAGCGCTTGAAGACTGTTAGAATAAGTAAGGCCGTCAATGGCTCCGCAAGCATGGGCAACTCTGTGCACTGTTCGAGAGTCAATATTTTTTTTCATTGCATGCGGTTCGTGAACCCCTAGCCGTTCGGAAAGTGAAGACGAGTTGTTGCACACAAATGGCAATGTGATAGCGTTGACTACAAAAAAAAGTGTATAACAAAAAACTACATCCTTCGCTGTTCTCTTTTTGTCGTTTGCCGGTTTAATAGAAAAGAGAGTTAAAAAGGATGCAAAAGAAGTAAGAAGGAAAATAATCGTAATGGTTTCAGTTCTGTTAAAGACATCTTCGAAAAAGAAAATGTATGACCAATAGAAGCTGTCAAAAGAAATTAAAAACTCGTATTGTGCGGCACTAAAAAAAGAAGCAAACAGTGCAATAATGATGATATACGTTTTTTTGATATTAGGACATATAGCAAAAACAGTTGAAAAAAGAATCGTCATTACGAATAAAATCCAAAAGTTCTGGATGTCAATAAGTGTAGTGCCGTTATGATGGGAGACACAAAGAAAAAAAAAGTAAAAACAGAAGATTGTGATATTGGATGTAAACAAATACATTAATTTTTTTTGTGCAGTTCAAATTGAGACATGGTAAAACTCCAGCTCGGTATTAAGGAGTAAATTTCAAAGCAATAACGATCAAGCGTTTATTATGCCCTAGCTTGGGAAAGATGTTCTGCTTATCATGCAACAGTGTGTGATCCTGCCACACTGTAAAGTCCCCTTTCTTAGGGCCAGCTAAAGGTAGAGACTCCTGGCAGTTTTCAGGGGGTTGCCCGGCGGACAGGGGCAGCCCCCAGCCCGCCGGGCAGCAAAATTTATCGGCGACATATTACCCAGAGATTCATGAGGACGTTCCTCGTTGTACTCACGGATAAAGTCTTCTGTAATGGCCCGAACTTCGCTCAGGCTGTTGAACACATACAAATCCAAGACTTCTTCCCTGTAGGTCCGATTGAACCCTCGATGTATGAGTTTTGGCTTGCTAGGCTGAATGAACTCCAGATTCACGCCATGCGATTCGGCCCAGGCCGTCATGACACTCCCCGAGAACTCCGGACCATTGTCCATTCGCAAGGTCTCTGGATAGCCGCCACGCACTTCGGCAACCCGATCCAGCACCCTTACCACCCGTCCTGTTGGCATATTGGTATCAATCTCCACGGCCAAGGCCTCTCGATTATAATCATCAGCATTGAACGTCCTAAAGACGCGACCACAGTAAAGTGTGTCCCGCATGAAATCGATCGACCAGCAATGATTTGGTGCAAGCGGCTGGGCTACAGCCGTCCGAGCGGTTTGCGGAAGCCGCTTCTTGGCCTTACGCTTCAGATTCATCTTCAAGAGGCAGTAAACCCTCCAAACCTTCTTGTGGTTCCAGGGTTTGCCCTGCTGTCGAAGGACGTTGAAAAGCTTGCTGCAGCCCCATGTAGGCTTTTTTTCGGCTAGTGCAGTCAATGCTGCGATGACATCACTGTCGTCTCGCGGATGCAGCTTGTAGGTGTAGTAGCTCCTGCTGATGCCCATGGCCGCGCATGCCTTGCGCACGCTCAACTCAAACGCGTTGACCATGTGCATGACACACTCCTTGCATTGAACTGGCCTTAGAGTTTTTTTCGATCACATCCTTGAGCGCCATGTTTTCTAGGCTGAGATCGGCGAACATTTGCTTGAGCTTGCGGTTCTCCGCTTCGAGATCCTTCACCCGTTGGATGTCGGATGCCTCCATGTCGCCATACTTTGACTTCCACTTGTAGTACGTAGCGCTGCTCACGCCGTACTCGCTGCAGACATCGACAACAGTCCGTCCGGTATGGGACTTCCAGCGACTCCAGAATGCTCCTGATAAGGTCGCACTATAGGCAGGGTATTTCAATTGCCTGTCCACAACTATGTAGCAGGATCAGCGTGCTCGTCCATACTGTCTATATAGTCATAAACAAATTTGACTAGGTCGCTAAAGTTAAGGGAACCTTTTCCTAGGTTGTTGTTTCTGCAATTACTCATTTGTCCTTTGCTTAGGTCTGTCCCTTTGCAGTATATTATAAATGGAACCATTCCATCTTCAGAACCTTCATATTGGATGCCAGAACTGTGATCACCATAAATGATTAGAACAGTTCCGTCTGGCAGGTCTGAGACATATTTCTCTAAGGATTTGTCCACATAGTTAATTGAATTAACATATCTGGGAAACATATCACTCATGTTGTCCACCAGCTTTCGCCTCGAATCTGGGAGGAGTCTCCACGGCCCATGTGAAGTTATAGTGATAATAAAATGTAAGTTTTTTCTTTTTTTGATGATTTTATTTAATGAGAACTGAAATAAATCGCCATCGAGTACATACCCCTTACATTTGGGCACGGCTCCATTTTTTATATCTTCAATGAAAAAAATTTCATCGAAGCCTGACTCAATAAAAGGTAGACGTCGATTATAAAAGTACCCGTAGTTCCCATGGAACACAGCTGAATGAAACCCTTTACTTTTGCAAACTCGCGGCAAAGTTTTAAGTGTTGAAAAAGGGTATCCTTCTACTTTGTATGGTATTCTCCCTCTTGTTGGCACTCGGCAAGTTAACATTTGAAAATCGGCCCCTGCTGATCCGAAGGTATGGCTTTGGAAGGCTTTGTAGAACAATGCCTTTTTGCTTATTTTATTTATAAAAGGAGTGACGTACTCCCCTTGTTGCGTTTTCTTAAAAAGAATGGAGTAATCCAAGCTTTCAACTTGAATTATGACGATGTTTTGGGTTTTAGGCGGGAAGGGATCTATGCCGGTTATTTTTGAACTTTCTTTGACTTCTGTCGACGCCATCACCAAATTGAGTAATCGCTCTGAATCTGCACAGTACACACCGTTAATAGCCCAAGCGGGAAGATAGCCATAAACTTCGCCAAAAATTTTCCAGCTTCCCCAGGAGCCAACAGAGCTAAAAGAAGGCATGAAGAGTAAAGAGATAGCAATGCAAGATCCGCATCCGTACGCAGCCCACCGCGAAAGTAATGGACTTGTTTCTACTACTTTGTTTAAATACAATTTTTTGTACAGATAAATTTTCAATACCAATAGAGTAGTCAAGCTCACAACAATCTTTGCATCAACTAACTGTAAGGCATAATCTAAAACAGCACCACCCTCTGAGGCCTGCGAGAAAACGACCTGTTCAGATAACGGATAACCAAAGTACTGGAAATACGTTATTAGTATTGTAGAATAGAGTAAATGTGAAAACATAAAGAAAAATACTAGACGTTTACGAAAAAAAGCCAACACAAAGAGGATGCAAAAGAAAGATATCCCCCAACGGATTCCATGCTTACCAATCCAAGAAAACCATCTGACGAACCTAGGTTCTAGTGTGTATTCTTGGACGAATGCAACTTCGAGCCACCAAATAATAGTTATGGCCAACATATAAAAAATATATTTTTTATTGCGTTTCTGTGATAACAGTCTCATAGATACTCCAAGGTGGAAAAGGTCTGTGAAGTATAGACCTCTATGCAGGTTGCCAAATTACAAAGTATGTGGAAGGTCCAATCTTATCCCTGCCTTAATACATTATAGGGTGATAATTGAAGGACATAGGGGTGTAAAGTCCAAATTTGAGAGGGGACTTTACATGCAAGTTGGGCGGATTGAATATGTAGAAGTGGTCCGGTTTGTTCGGACCATTTGGCGGCAAAACAGGTGACCTACTAGGTTAGTCCTCAGACAGATTTTGGGGTACAGTCTCACGATGGAGGCCCCATGAAAGCTACAGTGAAAGTCGCCCGCCAGCGTTTGAGCGTGCTTAAGCTTGCAGATAACGCCACAGCCTTTCGATCATGACGTTGTCCATCCAGCGGCCTCTGCCATGGATATATATAGACACAAGCATCGCGGAGTGTCCGGGTGAAATCATAGTGTAACCCTCCCGTATATTAGCCCCAGCAAAAAGTAGAGATTTCTGGCACGCGTATCTGCTCATGGCCTCTTCCAGAGCGGATGCGTAAAATTCGGCATCCATGGTGTTTGACAGGCGCCATGACAGCACGGCCCGACTATACCAATCCATGACGGCCATCAGGCCCATCTTTCGCATCTGCCGGCTCCCCAAGAATGACATTTCCATGAACAACTCATCAATACGGCGCATCAACCTAAGGTTGAATGGCGATTCGCCCACAGGTTGGTAGTAAAACGTCGACCGATTCAAATGCAGCAACTCGCACTGCCGTCGAATACTGAGCGCTGGATGGTCCTTTTCGACCAGCATACGCCTTTGTTCGCAGCTCAGATTTTGGCGAAGGCTTGTTGCGAAAAATCCTTCTCCACCGGCAGCTGGCCGATTTTGGCATGTAATTCTTTAATCTGAGTTTCATAGCTCTGCTGATCATTTTGGACCTTGCCAGAGAATGATGAGACCACTCCTTCTTTGGCTTACCTTTTCCGTTGGGAAATTTGATTGGGGTGAACTCAATACTTGGTGGACAACTCAGAAAGAGTTCCCCGGCCAACGTATCAAGCGCGACCCGAGCCTTGAACTCGGAGCTGAACCTTCTTCTCTTTTTGGACATGAACTGCCTCCTCGCGACAGCTTATGACCACCTTAGCGGCTGGTCCAGTTTTCTGAGTCCACTTCTCAACCTCTAGTCCTCATCCTCAATGCCCAACTGGCGCATCTTGTAGCGCAGGCCGGCACCAGTGATTTGGAAAATGCGCGCGGCTTTGGCTACGTTGCCGCCGGTGAGGCGCAGGACGTTACGGATGCACTGGGTTTCGTACTCCTGCACGCAGGCCTTTAGCGGGATGACGCTACTTTTCTTTACGGTGCTGTAGTCGAAGAAGGCGGGTTCCGGCTCAGGAGCCGGGGCCGGCTGGGGCTGCTGGGCCCCGCCGAGACTGGGGCCGCCTAGGGAGACGCCGGTGCGGTAGGCATCGCGGAAGTGTCGGGGCAGACAGTCGCGTTCAATGGCGGGGCGCTCACCAAGTAGGGCAAGGCTGCCCTCAATGACATGGAGCAGTTCGCGGATATTCCCCGGCCAGTCGTAGTCCTGCAGCATGTGCAGGACGTCGTCGGACAGAACAACGGGTTTGCCAGATGCCGGCAGGCTGGAGCGCCCAATAAAGGTTCGCGCCAAAAGCTGGATGTCGCTTTTGCGCTCGCGCAAGGGCGGTACGGCAATGCCCACGACGGCAAGGCGGTAGAACAGGTCGCGCCGCAGGAGGCCATTTTGAATGGCGGTGAACGGGTCCTCGTTCAGGATGCTGATGACGCGCACGTCCACGGGAATTTCCGAATGCGAGCCAAGGCGGCGGACGCGTTTCTCCTGCAGCACGCGCAGGAGTTTGGCTTGCAGGCCAAGGGGCATGGAGTTGAGTTCGTCAAGGAGCAGGGTGCCACCATCGGCTTCCTCGAACAAGCCGGGCTTGTCCGGGGCGTCGGTGTACGCGCCTTTGGCCGTACCAAAGAGGATGCCCTCCAGCAGATTCTCCGGAATAGCCGCGCAGTTCACCGGCACAAGGGACTTGCTGCGCCGATCGCTTTCCGAGTGGATGGCCTGCGCGAACACTTCCTTACCCGTGCCGCTCTCGCCCCAAATCATCACTGGCGAGGGCGTGGCCGCGGCGGTGCGGGCTTCGTCCAGCACTTCGCGCAGCGCCGGATCATCACCCACCAGACAGTCAAAGGTATAGCAGTCGGTATTCTTCCCGGAGCTGCGCGCCGAACCAGCACACCCCCGCGCTCTGTCGGCGACGGATGTGGTGCCTGTCCACAGCGTGAAAGCAATGACCCCGTCCTTCTTCCCCCGCCGGAAGAGTGGAATAAAGTCCGATACCGTGCTGGCCAAATAGTTGTTGGTGGTCTTGTAGTAATAGGACTTTTTGAGCAGGGGCTTGCCGTCTTCAAGGCATTCCATAGTGGGAATGCGCGAGAGCTCGTAGGGCAGGTAGAGGCTGGTGATGTGTTGCCCTTCGACATGGATGCGGCTGAACCCGTCCACGCGGCGCTGGATGGTGTTCATGTATTCACAGATGCCGTCCGCGTTCACCACGGCCACACCAAAGCCAAGATTCTCCCAAATGGTGCGCATGGCGGAAGTCAGGACGTCCCTGCGGGACACATTGGCAAAGGCGAGTGGGTCAACGTTCATTTTTCACAACCTCATTGCTGCATTTGTGGGTGGGGAGGGCTTTTGCCACCCTTTTGGCCCTAGCACAATGAAAGAATTGTTTGCTAAAAGAAAGAATTTTTTCGAATTAAAAACTTTTTTCACCCAAAAAGTAAAGCCTGCAAAATGTAAAATATCCTGTGAAGACAGTTGGTTAAGTGCACATCGTCACCGCTTGTGCCCTCTGGCACACCCCGTGCAAGTTCCAAATCGAACAAGCAAGAAAGCTCCGCAAGGATCATCACCTCAGGGATAATCTTTACAGCAACAGGAGACGGAAATGACGACGTGTACGTGTGATAAGCCTGCCGAAACCGCTGCCGCGGGATACGGCATCAATTGGGATACGGCCGACAGCCGCGTGAAGGAACTCAAAGACTTTTTGATGACCGCCCCCCAGGTCATGGACCCCGAACGCCTGCAGTTCCTGAACGAGGTGTACGAAGAGTTCCGTGGTGAATCCACCTACTACATTCGCGCCAAGCTGTTCGAGCGCGTGCTGACCAAGAAGAACATCTTCCTGGACGGCAACCCCATCGTGGGTACCCTCACCGGCGTCCGCGCCGGCGTGTACGCCTACCCCGAGTGGAACGTTGCCTGGATTAAGGAAGAAATGCAGATGGCCAAGATGGCCTCCCTTGGCGAGATGAAAATCCCCGCCGAGACGCAGGAACTTCTGGAAAAGACCTACAAGCGCTGGAAGGGCCGTACCTGCATCGACCTGAACAACAAGATGTTCAAGGAAAAGTACGGCATCAATCCCAAGCCGTTTGCCAAGGCCGGCATGTACTACGAGAACGTCAGCGTCGCCAGCGGCTCCGGCATTGCCGATTATCCCATGGTGCTCAACAAGGGCCTGCGCTGGCTCATCGACGACATCCGCTCCCGCTTCGAGAACTGCCCCACCACCTTGGAGAACAAGGAAAAGCACGATCTCTACCGCTCCATGATCGTGGCCCTCGAAGCTTGCATCAAGCACGCTCACCGCTACGCCGACCTCGCCGAGAAGACCGCCGAGGACGAGAGCGACCCCAAGGCCAAGGCTGAGCTGCTGGAAATCGCTGAAATCTGCCGCCGCGTGCCCGAGTACCCGGCGCGCAACTTCCGCGAAGCCATCCAGTCCTTCTGGTTCACGCACCTCGCCATCGAGATTGAGCAGATGGCCTGCGCCACCTCTCCGGGCCGCTATGGCCAGTACATGTACCCCTTCTACAAGAAGGACATCGAGGAAGGCCGCCTCACCAAGGAACAGGTGCTTACGCTCCTGAAGTTCCAGTGGATCAAGCACCTTGAGCTGGCTGAGTACCAGGGTAACTCCTACGCGCTGACCCTGTCCGGCCACACCGGCCAGAGCATCACCATCGGCGGCGTGGACGCCAACGGCAACGACGCCAGCACCGAGCTGGAGGAACTGCTTCTGGATACCCAGATTCAGATGAAGAACATCCAGCCCACGCTGACGCTGCTCTTCCATCCCAAGCTCAAGGACTCCTACATGAAGAAGGTTGTTGAGTGCATCCGTGGTGGTTCCGGCCAGCCGCAGATTCTCAACAACGACGTCGTCGTCCAGCGTAACCTTGCCCGCTTCTCCCAGTACGAAAACGGCATTACCCTTGAGGACGCCCGCAATTGCGGCAACTTCGGCTGCGTGTCCACCGGCGTGTGCGGCAAGGGCAGCTTCATCGCTCAGGAAGACCAGCCCTGCCTCGCCAAGGTTGTGGAACTGATGCTCCACAACGGCAAGTGCCCCGTCACCAAGAAGAAGGTTGGCGTCGAGTCCGGCGATCCCCTGACCTTCGAGACCTTCGACGACGTGTACGAAGCCACCAAGAAGCAGTTGGATCACCTGTTCAACATCTCCCGCAAGCACTCCGATCTCAGCCAGATGGCGCGTGTGCAGGTTGTGCCTAGCATCTTCCGCTCCGCCATGTACGATGGCTGCATTGAGAACGGCGTGTGCGAGGAAGCCGGCGGCTGCACTTACTCTCAGGTGAACCCCATCATGACCGCGGGCATCGACGCTGCCAACGCCCTGCTGGCCATCAAGCATCTGGTGTTCGACACCAAGCAGCTGACCATGCAGCAGCTGCTGGAGGCTCTGGAAGCCAACTTCGTCGGCTACGAGGACATCCAGAAGATGTGCTTCGAGGCGCCCAAGCACGGCAACGATGTGCCCGAGGTGGAAAGCGTGGTCCAGCAGTTCTACCGCGATGTGGACGAAATCCACCATTCGCAGGGCCCGGACTGCTTCGGCCACCGCACCCCGCTGGACGCGTATTCCCTGTCCTACCACAACTACTTTGGCTCCCTCATGGGCGCATTGCCCACGGGCCGCAAGTCCGGCGTGGCACTGACGGACGGCAGTGTCTCCGCTATGCCCGGCACCGACCATGAAGGCATCACCGCCCTCATCAAGTCCGGCGCGGAAGCCATCGACACCGTGCGTTACGGCGCGAACCACTTCAACGTGAAGTTCTCGCCCTCCATCATCGAAGGTCCGCACGGCATGAGGACGCTCGTGTCCCTGATCAAGACCTACTGCGACTACGGTGGATCGCACATCCAGTTCAACTGCGTCAGCTCCGAAACCCTCAAGGACGCGCAGGAGAACCCGCAGGACTACTCCGACCTCGTTGTTCGTGTGGCAGGCTTTAGCGCCTACTTCACACGCCTCGACAAGGGCGTGCAGAACGAGATCATCAAACGTACCGAGTACGCATCCTAGTACCGGAACCGGAAGCGCGGGCGGGGGGAAGACTCTCGCACCGAGGTGGGGATCCCGCCCGCGTTTCCACTGCTTCCTCATATGCGCCCCCGGGGGTGGGATAGAGACCCGGGGGCGCTCCTTTTTCATAACGCATCTGCGGAGACGATGATGAGTCAGGGAATTATTTACAATATTCAGCGAATGTCAGTGCAGGACGGCCCGGGGCTTCGGACCACGGTGTTTTTGAAGGGCTGCCCGCTGCGCTGTAAATGGTGCAGCAATCCTGAGTCGCAGCGCACGTCGCCGCAGATGCTGGTGTTTGAGAACCTGTGCACCCACTGCGGAGCCTGCAAGGACGCTTGCCAGCACGGCGCTGTCATCGAAAAGGACGGCGTGTTTGGCCGCGATATGAACGTCTGCACCCATTGCGGAGCTTGTGTGTCCAGCTGTCCGTCCAAGGCGCGCGTCATGTCCGGCGAGGAGATGAGCGTCGAGCAGGTCATGGACGTCATCCAAAAGGACGCCCTGTACTACGAGAATTCCGGCGGCGGTGTGACCTTTGGCGGCGGCGAGCCAACCTCCGGCGGACAGTTCTTCCTCGACATGGTGCAGGCCGTGCACGACGAGGGCTTCCACGTCACGGTAGATACCTGCGGCTACTGTCCGGAGGAGCGGTTCGACAAAACCATCGAGCTTGCCGACCTGTTCCTGTTTGACTGCAAGCATATGGACACCGTCGAACACAAGCGCCTGACCGGTGTGGACAATGCGCTCATCCTGCGCAACATGCGCGCGGCGCTGGAATCCGGCACGGAAGTGCGCATTCGTATGCCCCTTATGCCGGGCATGAACGACTCGGAAGAGAACATCGCCGCGATGGCGGAATTTTTGGCCGAATACGGCCGCACTGAGGTGGAAATTATGCCTTGCCACCTGTTTGGCAAGAGCAAATACCTCGCCCTGAACATGCCGCTTCCCGAACTGGCGCAGTATACGCCTGAGGAGCTGGCCGTGGTTCAGGAACGTTTTGTACGGCACGGGCTCACGCCCGTCATTGTGTAACCCATCATCATTCGACACAGACGGAGAAGAAACCACATGTTTACCGTTTCCATCCCCGAAGAGATGCTCGAACGCCTCCGCTCCATGCTGGAGGATGAGGACGACGGGACCTGTGTTCGCCTGCGCGAATACAAGGTCGGTGGCGGCTGACACGCCAAAGTTGTGCTCGGTCTGGGCATGGACGAACCCGACGAAGACGAAGACGTGCAGATTGAGGTGAGCGGCGTGCCGTTCACCGCAGAAGAGGATTTTCTCGACAAGTACGGCTCCGCATATTCCCTGAAGTTTAACGAGAACAAGGAAGTGGAGCTGACTGCGCTGGAAGCGTAGCCTTTTCCGCGTGCCTTGTCGGTTTGCTCTGTGCGCCCCTTGTTGTCTTGGCAAGGGGCGCTTTTTCTGGAGCGCCTCCCACCTCTTCGTTTTCCTCCCCGGGTTTGTGGCGGACATCTGTGTTGTACGTGATACGCCCCGCAGGCGGCACCAAAAGCGTCGACCTGCAACACCCTAAACAAGAGGAGGACCTACTATGTTTACCGTAAACATTCCCGAAGAGATGATTGAGCGCCTGCGCTCCATGCTGGAGGACGAAGACGAAGGCACCTGCGTGCGTCTGCGCGAGTACAAGTGCGGCGGCGGATGCAGCTCCAAGATCAAACTCGGCCTTGGTTTGGACGAACCGGAAGAGGACGAGGATAAAGCGGTCACCGTGGGCGACCTGCCCTTTATTGCCCACGAAGATTTCCTCCTCAAGTACGGCAAGACGTACTCCGTGGCGTTTGACGACAATAAGGAAGTCGTGGTCACGGCCGAGGAGTTTTAGGCACCACGCTTTCCAAGGGGAAGCATGACGCCACCCTCCATCACAAAGGCCCCCGCATGCGCGTGCGGGGGCCTTTTGCCAAAGAATATTCGATTGGGGAGTTAGATATATTAACCTTTGCAACTTCGCAAACTGGAATATATGTCGCAAACGTTGCCCGGACTTGCTTAAATTTGATGTCTGCAAAAAGTGCTTGCAGTAAGCGATTTGCCATACTGGTAAAACGCATCAACATAATCTTTGTTTTTTTGTGCGAGGAAGAAAATGGAAAAAGAAAGACTAGGGAAATAAGATGAAAGGATCCGGGCAATGCTTTTGGGGAATGGATAAAATTGAGAACCAGCAAAATCTACAACGCGCAAGGAGCCATTACTTGCAACTTCGATCATGCTCTTAGTATCGCCTTTTGAAAATGTTCTTATATGTGCTGAATAGGACTTTGCTTGCGTAGGATGTCGGCCGGCCATCAGCAGGAGTCTGTTATGAAATGAAGCAACGTTTGGGACGCCAATCAAAAGATGTCCATTCTTTTTGAGCACCCGACTCGCTTCGTGTAGTACAAAGAAAATGTCTTTAATATGTTCAAGGACTTGATTAATAATAACAATATCAAAATAGCCATCCTCAAATGGAAGAGAAGCGAATTCCAAGTCAACTTGGTATGTATTTATTCCTTTCGATTTGAGTATTTCGCATTGTTTTGTATCAAATTCGATACCGTGAAGTTGAACCTCAGGAGAATGTTTTCTGATAAGATCAAGGTCACGTCCAGCGCCAGCACCGATGTCCAATGCCCGACTTAACGGAGGTAATTCACCGATCATTTTTTGAATGACGTGAGCCCCATACTGTTCCTCGGCGGAAACCAATTTTAGGAGGGGGCTTTGTAGTCCGACTGCCCCCGAGATTCTTTTCTTTCTCATTTTTATCTCCTCGTCTTTTCGACAACTTACTAAGTTGTCTGGAGACTGGGGGTCAAGTGCTTAATCCTTGATAGATTCGCCTTTTCCGATTGGATTTGACAGAAGAAGGCTGAGAGGTGGGCATCTCTAGGAAGACAGTTAACGCAAGCGCCCTCGTAGAAGATATAACATTTCGTTAATTCGGTGAGCCTGGGGTCCCTTTCTCTACGTAAATTGGCAGAGGGCGGGTGTTCCGTGTACAGTCATACAAGGGATCTAACACGTCGAGGAGAACGAGTATGGGCGGACTACCATTTGCGCCGCGCGGCATCTGCTTTGCCGTCGCTTTAGCGCTTCTTTCCAGCCTCGTGGTGGCGTGCTCGGACTCGCCCATCGTGGTGGGCTTTTCCGGACCGCAGAAGGGGAAGTATTCCGATTTGGGCGTGCAGGGGCGCAACGGCGTCACGCTGGCCATTGAGGAAATTAACGCCGCAGGAGGGGTGGACGGTCGCGAGCTGAAGCTTATCACCCGCGACGATGCCAGCACCGATGAAGGGGCCATTCGGGCAGATAGGGAATTGCTGGACGCTGGGGTGGACGTCATCATCGGGCACATGACCAGCGCCCAATCCCTTGCCGCGCTGGAAGCGCACGGCGATGATGTCGTGTATATCTCCCCCACCACCTCTACGGACCGCATTCAAGGAATCAAAGACAACTTCTTCCGGGTGGTTCCAACACTGACGGACTTGTCCAAGAATCTTGCAAGCTACGCAGTGAAGCACCAGGGCAAACGCCGGGTCGCCTTTATCTGGGACACCTCCAACGCACCCTTTACCGAGCCGTATAAAGACACCTTTGCCGAGTATTTTCAGGGGCTGGGCGGCGAAGTCGTTGGCGCGGTGCCTGTGGACTCCAAGCGGCAAGTTGACTGGCAGGACGTGGTGGCAATTCTGGAGGACATGCGTCCCGATGTGGTCGTGGCCGTGACCGCCGCGCGCGATCTTGCGGTGTTTGCCCAGTATTGCCGGCTGTACAAGGCGCCATGGACCATCATGAGCAGCATGTGGGGCTTTACCCAGGAGCTGATCCAGACCGGGGGGAAGAGCGTAGAAGGTATCTTCTTTGCCGTGCATTTTTCAGAGGACAACCCTCACTCAGACTACGAAGCGTTCAAAGAGCGCTACCAAAAGCGCTTTGGATGGGAGCCGAACTTTGCCGCGGCCTTTGGCTATGAGGCTGTGCAGGTG
Source organism: Desulfobaculum senezii (assembly GCF_054657395.1). Lineage (NCBI taxonomy): Bacteria > Pseudomonadati > Thermodesulfobacteriota > Desulfovibrionia > Desulfovibrionales > Desulfovibrionaceae > Desulfobaculum > Desulfobaculum senezii. Next base: position 14,603 of record NZ_BAAHYU010000007.1, read on the forward strand.
CTTGCTGAAGCCGTCCGCCGTAATGGCGGCAGTACGCGCGGGCTGGAAGAAATTATCCCCGGGATGACCTTTTCCTCTGGCATTATGGGGCCGTTTGCCATTGATGAATATGGCGATGTCCAACGGACCGGTACCATCGTTGTGGTCCGGGATGGTCAGTTTGTGACAGTAGATGGAGGCGCGCAATGAGTCGGGCTTCGTTGACGGCAGTCTTTCGCAAAAAGCTTATTCAGTGGATACTTATCCCTGGGCTTTTGCTCACTGCGTTGGCGGTGACGCTTGTCGCGGTGAATCAACTGCGCATTGTGGAGCGCGAAACGCGCCAGCTGGCACGCTCTCTGTCCAAGAATGTCGGTTTTTATATGGATGGCGCTGAAGATGTGCTGCAAACCGTTACCCTGCTCACACCGCGCGATAAGGAAACAGGTCTTGAGGACGCCTTTGAGGGACTGGGGCGTTATTTTGACCGCTTTGAACGTCTTATTTTTGGTTCACCTCCCAATTCCGGGGGAAACATAAAAAATTGAGGACAACGGAAACCCTCAGTAATCTCGACAGTTGCACAACAGACGAGAGCTACAAGGAGGGCACCGTTGTCCAAGGGCAAGATTACCCGGTTGTTGGGAGACTGGAAAGGGTATCGTGTTGGAACTGTTCAGCGCCTTGAAGCCAGCGAAGCTCGGAAGCACCCCGAAGTCTGGATCGAGTTGATTCCAATCAGGCGAAGGCGAATGAGATGCAGCGGGTGCGGCAGGCTTGTCTGCGCAGTTCACGACTATGTCGAACGCTGGGTTCGTGACTTGCCTGTATTCGACGCGGCAACGCATTTGCTCGTTATCCGGCGTCGGGTCCATTGTCCCGTCTGTGGACCAAAGCTGGAGCAGCTTCCTTGGCTCGACAGGTATTCGCGTGTCACAAGGCGGCTGGCCGAGTCCGTTGTTCGGCTCTGCCGCATACTTCCCATTAAGCACATCGCGGAATGCTACGGCCTGAACTGGAAGACCGTGAAGACAATCGACAAGCGGTACCTAACGGAAAAACTCAATCCCATTGACTTGAAAGGCGTCAAGGTTGTCGCAATGGATGAGTTTGCCATCCGCAAAGGACATCGCTACGCCACGATCATCGTCGAGCCCTACACCAAGCGGGTTCTGTGGGTAGGAAGAGGCAACAGCCGGGAGAGCATCCGACCATTCTTTGAACTGCTTGGCCGTGATGGTTGTGCCCGAATTGAGGCCGTTGCAATGGACATGAATGGTGCGTATGCCGCCGAGGTGAAGGCGCAATGCCCGAAAGCCGAGATCGTCTACGATCTATTTCATGTCGTTGCCAAGTATGGCCGAGAAGTAATCGACCGCGTCCGAAACGATGAGGCCAAACGCCTCAATCATGACAAAGACGCCCGTAAGGTTGTCAAAGGCTCACGATGGCTGCTCCTGCGCAACAGGCGGAATCTCATGCGACAGGAAGATCGAATCCGGCTCTATGACCTGCTTCGAGCCAACAAAAATTTGATGAAGGTTTATATCCTCAAGGAGGATTTGAAGCGACTCTGGGACTACCGATACTCCAAAGCTGCCAAGCGGTTTTGGAAAGGTTGGTACCGCCGCGCCATGCAAAGCCGAGTCGAGCCGCTCATTAAATTCGCTAAGCGCCTCAAACCCTACATCTCGGGCATTATCTCACACTGCCGATATCCGCTACACACCAGCCTACTCGAAGGGATCAATAACAAGATCAAGGTGATCAAACGGATGGCCTACGGCTTTCTCGACGACGAGTACTTCTTTCTCAAAATCAGAGCAGCCTTCCCCGGAATTGGGAGATGAACCTTATTTTTTTGGACAGTGACGGGAACATCGTGGCCGTGGCGCCGCGCGGCATCCGCGGGGTGGATTTCCCTATCCATCTGACGCAATCAAACACCCAGCGCCATGTGCTGACCTCCCCCATCATCTCCCCGCATTCCGGCAAGCTGGTGGTTTTTACCAGCATCCCGACGGATGCGGGGGGCAAGGTGGTGGCCGAACTCAGTCTGGATGCCCTCCAGCAGTTTATTTATGGATTTGTGTCCTCGGAGCGGACCATTATCCTCACCGACGCATACGGCAACCTCATCGTGCACCCGGACCAGGAGTTGGTGCGGGTGCAGTACAATATTGGCTCGCTGGATATCTTCACCCAGCCCCCGCAGTCCAATGAGGCGCAGTTTTATACTGCGGGCGACACCCTCTATTTTGGGACACTGACGCATATCCCGGGGACGGGGTGGCGGCTGTTGGTTGCCACCAAGGCGCGGACCATTTTCCGGCCTGTTGTGGTCTTTGGCGTGCTCATCGCCTTTTTGACGTTCTGTGTCTTCATGATGGTGCTTGTCGCTTTAACCAAGGAATTCCGCACCAATGTCATTGCGCCTATGCAGCGGTACAGTGAGGGCCTCACCGCGGTGGCCGAAGGGGAATACCCCACGCCGCCGGCGCAGGGGAGCGAGTATTCAGAGCTCGCGGAATTTGACAAGGTCTTTGGTCGCATGTCGGCCAAAGTGCGCGAGCGGGAACAGGAACTCCGCGTCTCGCGGGCGTTTTTCCAAAGCGTTATCGACTCTATGCCCTCGGTGCTCATCTGGGTGGATGAGGAGCATGTGGTGCGGCTGTGCAATACGAGGGCGCGGGAGATCTTCGGCGAGAAGGCCGACATGACCAAAGGTCCCCGCCCGCTGGAGGCCTTCTTTGCAGATCAGCCGGATATCGTTTCTGTGGTACACGGCGCAACCAAAGAGCAGGAATGTCCCTGTACGCTCAAGCGGCGTAGCGTAAACAGCGACCTTTTGACGCTCTATGATGTGACAGTGTTCCCTCTCGTTGGCGGGGAGATGGGCGGGGTGGTTGTGCGTATGGACGACGTAACCGCACAGGTCCGCATGGAAGAAATTATGGTCCAGACCGAGAAAATGATGTCCGTAGGCGGACTCGCTGCTGGAATGGCTCACGAAATCAACAACCCACTTGGGAGCATCCTGCAGGGAGCGCAAAATCTACGGCGGCGGTTTTCGCCTGATATCAAAGCGAACATTCAAGCCGCTGAAGCCGTAGGATGTCCTTTGGAGACGATGCAGTCCTACCTGGAAGCGCGGAAGATTCTGCGAATCGTGGACGGCATTGCCCAGTCCGGCAAACGCGCGGCGGACATTGTGGCTAATATGCTGGAGTTCAGCCGGCCGGGAAAGTCTGAAAAAAGAGCCATCAGCGTGACGCAGCTTGTGGAGGCGTCCCTTGACCTCGCCACCAAGGATTATGACCTCAAGAAGAACTACGACTTTCTGCGCATCACCATCGTGCGGGAGTTCGCCGAAGGACTGCCAGATATAATTTGCTCACGGACTGAAATTGAACAGGTGCTATTCAATCTGCTGAAAAACGCGGCGCAGGCCATGGCGGACGAAGAGGCACCAGACAAAACCCCAACAGTCACCATCCGCACTCGCAAGGACCCCGGCGGCGTCGCCATCGAAATCGAAGACAACGGCCCCGGCCTCCCCCCCGACCTCCGTCGCAGAATTTTCGAACCCTTCTTCACCACCAAACCCACCGGCATAGGAACAGGCCTCGGCCTGTCCGTGTCCTACTTCATCATAACGCAAAACCACGGCGGCTCACTCTCCGTAGATTCCAGCCCTGGGCATTGGACGCGGTTTAGTGTGGTGTTGCCTGTGGGGGGCGAGATATAAGACACTTATGTCATTACATAGTAGATCATTCCAGAGGATGGCGACCCAATAAGCCACTTAATCGGCCAGAAAACATTGCCCAACGATATTTACATCCAAGGGCTCCTCTCCTAATGGATTCGAAGGGAAGTCTCAGTAGTGGGTAAAAAACATTAGATAGCTTGAAAAGCAAACTAAATTTATGCTTCCTTAAAAGATGCATTCTTCCTGCGGCATACAGCTTGACCTTTCTGTCAGAATAATTTGCGTCAAACGGGGAGGGGTGAAGGACGCGAATTTTAGAACTTCTATGAATCTCCGAGTGTTGATAGACAGAAAGAAGAAAATCGGTATCCTCTCCGCACCCAAACGGGAGGCCGGAACCTGGTCCTAATTCAGGATCAAATTGTATTTCTGCGAGGCTTTCTCGACGATAAAATTGGATACATGTCCCAGCATGGTAAAAAAGCCCACGCCTTGACATGACTCCATCCTCTACCGAGGGCAAAGCATGATCCAGGGTAGGAGTCCATACCCCAAGCAAAGCTCCACAACTGGGCGTACTTTGAAAATATTTAACGACAGAAGACAGTGTGTCTTCTGTGTACCAACAATCATCATCGGGGAAAGCAACGATGTCAGCAGTCGATTTGTCTAACAAAGAATTACGTGCAACTGAGACGCCTTTTTTCGGAAGTCTAAGATGCTCAATGCGTAAATCGGGAAAATCATCTAGGAGGTCTTCTAGGTACCCATTAGAGTTTTGATCGCCTATGAAAATTTTTATATTCTTATAACTCTGATGTCTTATAGAACGCAGCAGGCGTCTTAATTCCCGTTTTCGCCCAACCGTCGCTACAAGCAAATCTACCTGTGGAGAGCGTGATAAGCGTGGCATATTAACGTTGTGCAGCGGAGCAGTCCAAAGTCTTTTCCGACCGTGTAAAAGGCGAGGCATATCAGCAATTATGAGGCCAGCTTTTTGTCCAAAAAAATGACTAGCAGCTAAGCAAAACCATGTCCTTACAAGTCGGAGAAAAGGTTTAATAGGGAAATCATTGGGAAAATAGAAGCGAGAACAACGTAGCAATTCCTTTTCACTTCGCACCATAGATTTTAAATCACCACTTACCCCACCTACAAGCATATTTGAAAAAACACAGGCCCCGATAAGCACATTGTGTTCTCGAAGCGTTCTGCACAGGAACTCGTAGTCACCTGCAATTGAGTATTTAGTAGAAAATTTATTATCCTCAAAAAGTGAACGCTTATGGAAAAGGCCAGGATGAGGTATACTCATCCCCTGGGCAAGAGACTGCCAAGGTCTTACCGCAGGATTGAGGTTATCAAGAATTTGACCTGTCTGACTGATAAGATGGACTGGAGTTGCATAATATTCATAAGCCTTAGAGAGACCTTTCAGAGCCTCGATACATTGCTCCAAATTATCCCAAATCAATGTGTCTCCAGCCCCAACAAACACAACCCAATCACCTGAAATACGCCTTAACGCCTTATTCCAAGCATCGTAAATTCCATCATCTGGACAGGATTCGAACTTAATCGGCAAAAACGGTAAAAAGTTAGCTACAACATTGTCTATTTCGTCTGAAGAGCAACCATCTTGGATAACGATCTCATATACAAAAGAAGAAGTAGCGGGAAAGCATGAAAGGGTTTTGTATAAAAGATCTGAAGAGTTTTTGGTTGCTATAACAAAAGAAAGGCTAGTAAAACTTGACATAGCCAGAACATCTCCAAGACGCGGTTAAAAATCTGACCTACTAGGCTAGTCTTCATACAGATTTTGGAATACAGCCTCTCGACAGAAGCCTCATGAAAGGTGCAAGACGCCCGGTAGTTCTCCCATTGTTATGAGGCCTGAAAAGTAGAGACTATACACCCATTCTCAGTTTCTGCATTGGGGTGATGCTGTAAAGTCTCCTTTCTTAGGGCCAGCTAAGGGCAGAGACTCCTGGCAGTTTTCAGGGGGTTGGCCCGGCGGACAGGGGCAGCCCCCAGCCCGCCGGGCAGCAAAATTTATCGGCGACATATTACCCAGAGATTAATGAGGTCGTTCCTCGTTGTACTCACGGATAAAGTATTCTGTAATGGCCCGAACTTCGCTCAGACTGTTGAACACATACAAATCCAGGACTTCTTCTCTGTAGGTCCGATTGAACCGCTCAATGTATGAGTTTTGGGTTGGCTTGCCAGGCTGAATGAACTCCAGATTAACGCCATGGGATTCGGCCCAGGCCGCCATGACACTCCCCGAGAACTCCGGACCATTGTCCATTCGCAAGGTCTTAGGATAGCCGCCACGCACTTCGGCAACCCGATCCAGCACCCTTACCACCCGTCCTGCTGGCATATTGGTATCGATCTCCACGGCCAAGGCTTCTCGATTGTAATCATCTACAGCATTGAACGTCCTAAAGACGCGACCACTGTAAAGTGTGTCCCGCATGAAATCGATCGACCAGCAATGATTTGGCGCAAGCGGCTGGGCTACAGCCGTCCGAGAGGTTTGCGGAAGCCGCTTCTTGACCTTGCGCTTCAGATTCATCTTCAAGAGGCAGTAAACCCTCCAAACCTTCTTGTGATTCCAGGATTTGCCCTGCTGTCGAAGGACGTTGAAAAGCTTGCTGAAGCCCCATGTAGGCTTTTTTTCGGCTAGTGCAGTCAAGGCTGCGATGACATCCCTGTCGTCTCGCGGATGCGGCTTGTAGGTGTAGTAGCTCCTGCTGATGCCCATGGCCGCGCATGCCTTGCGCACGCTCAACTCGAACGCGTTGACCATGTGCATGACACACTCCTTGCGTTGAACTGGCCTCAGAGTTTTTTTTCGATTCCATCCTTGAGCGCCATGTTTTCTAGGCTGAGATCGGCGAACATTTGTTTGAGCTTGCGGTTCGCGGCTTCGAGATCATTCGGTAGTCCTCCCATTTTTAGGAGGGCTGAAAAGTAGAGGCTATACAGCCATTCTCAGTTTCTGCATTGGGGTGATGCCGCCAATGCCCATGTTGGGCCTTTCGTTGTTGTAGGTCCAGAGCCAGCGTGTAGCATAGTCTTGGAATTCCTCGATACTCGCTAACAGATGCTGACTCATCAGTCATAACGAACAGTGCAATTATACCGCTCGACGTATGCATTGTGCGGCGGCTGACCAGGCTGAATCTATTCGAACCGGATTCCCTGTTTTTCAGCCCAATGCTGCAGCTTCTGCTCACATATACCGGCCCGTTGTCGCAGCGAATTGCGTCCGGCTTGCACCGCCATTCAATGATCTGTTCCAGACTACGGATGACGCGCTCCGTCGGTAGTGAGAAATCCACCTCGATGTCTAATCCCTCGCGATTGAAGTCATCAAGGACATTAAGGAGCCGAAAAGTTCTGCCATTCTCAAGTTGGTCGTGCATGAAATCCATGGACCAGACCAGATTTGCTTCTTTCGGTTGGGTCAGCGGTTCTGGTTTCTCGCATTTGAGGCGTTTCTTAAGCTTGATGCGCATATTCAAACCCAGTTGGCAGTAGAACCGGTACACCCGTTTATGGTTTCAGCCAAAGCCCTGCACGTTGCCCAAATGTAGTAAGAACAGCCCGAAGCTCAAGTTTCACTGATTGCGTGTCAACCAGATGAGCCTGTCAGCAATCAAGTCGTTTTCAAGAGTTAGCCCGGGTGATATCAACCGCCTCACAGGCTTGGCTAATGTTGAGTTTGTCCATCACGGCTTCTTTGTCCATCTCGCGGCGACGAGACGCCCTTAAAAATTTTTTGCAAGCGACTCAGCAACAACTTCCGCTTTCATCTTCTCTTCAGCATAACTGCGCTTAAGCAAGGCGTTTTCTCTTTCAAGCTCCTTCATTCGAGCCTTCAGAGATGCCATCTATCCCGCCGTACTTAGCTCGCTACTTGTAAAACGTGGCACTGTTCATACCGCGTTCACGGCAAAATTGAGCACCAAGGATACCATTCTCGGCCTGCTTAAGGAGCCCCAAGATCTGCGAGTCAGAGTAACACGATTTCTTCATGTCGAATCTCATCGGTTAGGTTCACGAGAAAATTATACTTTTCAGAACCACTCTTTTCCGGAGGGGAGACCAAACGAAAATATTTTCTTAAAACGGCTTTTCAAAAACATCAAAGCCAAGCGGAGCACATAACGCGGGACCAGCGACCGGTTCCGCAGTGGTATTAGATGCTTATTGGCGCTATAAAAAGCACACATAGACTTAACCAAGGCAAAATACTGTATACCCTTTGAATAAGAGTCACTAATTTGGTCGCCACCATGCATATAGTATTTGCAATAACAACCTGGCACATAAGCCCATGTGGTTACAGTCAGGAAATATTTGAACATAAAATCCATATCTTGATTGCGTTCCAATTCAGTATTCCACTGTAAACCCTTTATGATAGAACTCTTTCGCAAAAGTGGAGCCATAATAGAGACACTTTTAAAACGCTTCATATAAGTAAAAATATCCCCATCATTGGTAACTTTTTTTAAAGTTCGCCCATTACTATCGACATACGCAAAATCACAAAGCGCAAATGAATCTTCCGAATTTTCAAGGCTAGAAATCTGATCCGAAATTTTGCAAGGTTCTAACACATCATCAGAATCCAAGAACTGTATATAGTCTCCAGAAGCATGGGCCATTCCTAAATTACGTGCAGAACAGGCTCCAAGATTTTCCTGCGCCAAATACAACAGGGACTTACTGGAACTTTCAAATCTATCTTTAAAAGATTTTACGACACCACCTGTTCCATCAGTCGACCCATCATCCACAACAATGACTTCAATATGAGGATAACGTTGAGACAGACAAGAGTTTAAGGTTCTTCCTATAACACTGCGCCTGTTAAAAACAGGGACAATAACACTGACCAAAGCGTAATTTTTTGTCACCACCGACATACCTACTTTACGTAATACAACACTTTAGAGTTCACAATTTAAAAGGAGATTGCGAAACTAGAGGTCCACATAAAATTCAAAACTCAGTAGCAGAAGCAATCCCTAGACACTCAGGTCTAAAGTCGTCAATGACATTAAACGTTCACAACACTTTTCGCTGACCAATGCGTCACACATATTTTACGTTAGGAGGGACCTCAAGGGGCTTGGGGGTATCAAGGGACAGGGTATCTTTCCTTTGCGACGTGAATTTAAATTGAACCAACAGTAGACGCAAAAGACCCGTTTGTGATTCCAGCAAAGACTGTTTTTCGTATCACGTAGGGAATTTTGCCTAAACCGTACCAGAGATATTTCACGGCCAGCCGCAGAAGCGCTTCAATCAACGGCGAATCGTTAGTGGAGAGGGCTTATACGCATAACCTGATGGGCGATGTCCTACACTGTCCTACTAACGTTCTTCTCTGACAGATTCGATGTACTCGTTAATGGTTTCTATGGGACGACGTCCCATGTTTCTATACCCTTGGTGTGAGCGTTCAGTATTGTAGTAGGTCAGCCAGGTGTCCAGGTCGGCCTGGAGTGCTTCTACGGTCTCATAAAGCGTTGTTCTGAAGGCTTCTCGAAAGAACTCATCAAGCACAGTGCCATTAAACCGCTCGACAAAGCCATTTGTCCGAGGTGATCGCACCTTGGTACGGCGGTGTTCAATCTCGTTGAGGGACAGATAGAGTTCATATGGATGGGTCTCGGTTCCGCAAAATTCCCTGCCGTTGTCAGTAAGGACAGCGGAAACGGCAATTTCCTTTTCCTCGTAGAACGGCATGACGTCGTTGTGAAGGACGGAAACGGCAGCCTCTGGGCGCTTGCTGGTATGCAGAAAGCCGAAGGCATAGCTTGAGAAGGAATCGACGACGACATGCAGGTAAACTCGCCCCACCCCTTTGAGACGTCCCACGTAAAAGGTGTCTTGGCACAACAGCTCCCCAGGGCGAGAACTCTCGACGTGTCGTTCTTTAAAAACGGGATTTTGTTTTTCAATGAAAGCGACCTGTTCGCCCGATAATTCAATGGGTTCGCCAGCTTGCTTCTGCTCAAGCTTAAGCCAGCGGTCGTACTTGGTGCCCATGCCATTCTTGATCAAGATGTTTTGAATGGTAGGGGAGCTCACCGAAACACCGATGAGTTTGAGCTGATTGGAAAGGCGAACGCACCCCCAAGCAGGATGAGCTAGGCTCAATTCCAAGATTTGCTCGACCACCTCCTCGGAGGTGGTGAAAGGGTGGGACTTCGGAATAGGCGGCAGATCTTTGAGCCCTTCAAGGCCGTGAGTCTGGAAACGCCGCTTGTACTCGTAGAATTGACTACGATGCATACCGCGTCGCCGGCAGGCTTCACTGACGTTTCCCAAGCTCTCTGCAAGCTCAAGCACACTCATACGCTGGCGGGCGACTTTCTCTGCAGCTTTCATGGGGCCTCCATCGTGAGACTGTACCCCAAAATCTGTCTGAGGACTAACCTAGTAGGTCAAATAAGGACTTTTTCAACACGCTGTTAATCCAGCTCCTGGTAAATTTCACCCAGCCGCTTCCCCTGGGTCACAGCATCGTATTCGGACTCAATGTGCTTGCGAGCATAGGCAACCCGCTGCTTCCACAGCTCAGGAGCGATCAGCCATTTCTTTAAAATAGCAACCACACCGTCCACATCTCGTTCTTCGGTCAACCAACCCTCTTCTCCATAATTGAGCACCGAGGGGATATCGCAATGGGTTGTGCTGATTACGGGCATGCCGGTGGCGGCCATTTCAATAATCGATACGGGAGCACCGCCTTCGGTGTCTCCGGATGCAGCGGTGACGCTGGGGGAAACGAAAAGGTGATTGTTGTACGCTTCGTGAATCATGCGGGCATGGGGCTGGTATCCGAGAAATGTGACTCTGGAACTCAGCGCATGGCGCTCAATGGCGCTCAGGATCTCCTGTTTTTCCTTGAGACAAACCTTAGACCCGGGTGGAGCATCACCAATGATGGTCAGATGCACATCATGGTCTTTGGAAATTCTCCCCAGAGCTTCCACAGCATAGGGCAGCCCCTTTTTCTCGGTAAACCTCCCGGCCAGCAGAACGCGGAGCGGTTCACCCTGTTTCCAGGCTCTCGGCTGATAAGGATATCTGTCCAGTTCGATGCCCAGGTGCTGAATCCTGATTTTGTCCGCCGGGCAACCGAGAGATTCCAAGCAGCCCCCCATATGCGGGCCTTCACACAAAAAGCGGTCCACGCTTTTGAACAGATCTGCGTACCTGTCGCGCCAGACCTGCTGCACGGGCAATCTACTGATATCAGCTCCGTAAAATGTAACCACATGCCGCGTCCCGCTTTTTTTTACCAGCGGCATATCCGCCCAGCCCTGATCGCCGAAATGAGAATGCACGATATCCGGCCCGATCAGCCTGGCCTTTCCCGCCATGTACGGCAGATTAGTTCTACCGCCCATTTGGGACCAGACCTTGCGCCATGCCTTTTGGGTAAACTGCATCCAGGGGGAGGCTTCCTGCTCAAAGCAATGAATATTAGCCATGGGAAACTGATCTAGATTCTGTGTTCGGGTGCAGAGGATATGCTGCTCAAAAGGAGCAGGAAGATATTTGCACTGGGTGTGCATCCAGGTTTGAGTCTGAGGGAGCCAAGTGGAGGAGGTATGGAGTATTTTCAGACTCATGACTCCAGCCCGTGACGAAATTTTTTATTGTAAACCTGCTGGAGCCAAAGTTCGAAAGTCAGATAGCGACATAAGTTGTCAGATTTATTTGCACCATTCATGTGCGATTGCAAATCAGATTCAACCTTTTGGGGATCAATAAATTCAGAATATAATGCATCTCTATCATTCAAAAATGAAGTAAAAATATCCTTGCCGGAATTAGTCCTGATCCAATCCGAATAATTTGAATAGCTCTTTGTTCCAGATGAAAGCCCAGTCATTCGCCCCAGCTTTCCTTTTACTCTGTTAAAAAAGGAATGAATCATAACCTTTTTTGGAGAAATGTTAATAGGAAAGCCTGTGTTCTGCCAGGGGATATCTTTGTAGTAATTACTGAAGCTCATTAAAAGCATTTTATTGTAAATATATGAATTTTGGCGAAGAGATTCAGGGATCGAAACAGTAAGCTCCATTAAAGCATTATCGAAAAAAGGAATCCTGCAATTCATAATCTTACTTACTGTAATAGGACCAAAAGCAACGAATTTTTTCCCCCTATTTTCAAACTTCTGAATTGTACTCCAACGAGAATCATTAAAATAAGATCCGCCCAGAATAGCATCGCCTAAAAACCCGTTCAAAGAAATATTCATCCTTTGAGATTGGCTTAGCAAAGATTCTATGCCATGCATATGCAACAAATCAAACTGCCCGTCTGTCCACCATACGCCTTCAATTCTAGGCAAAATCCAATTTTGATCATCAATAGTTTCGACATGATGAACAGCGCCTTTCATCCTGGCAACGTGACTTGCAATGCGAACATCATCACAGCCGGATTTTCCAAAAGTGACCGCATGAATCGGGTGCCCTGTATCCGGCATGGCTGCCAAAATGGCCCGGGAATCCAGGCCACCACTTAAGGTAAGTCCGACTTTTTCACCGGATCGACATCTTTTCTTGACGGATTCAATAAACAGCCTGCCAAGTTCTTCTGCAAGCTCCCTTTCATCAATTCTACCCTCCAAGGGTTTAATCTCATCCCACCACCAATATCTTTTCTGAGTCGTCGATTGTGTTCGTAAATCATAGCGAAGAACGGTACCCGAGGGCAAAAGCTCCACTTCATTGAACCATGTTCTGTCTTCAAGAAGATAGCCGATTGAAAAAAAATCATGAACAGAATCTGTGTTGACTGTCGGAGTAATCCACGGACAGGCTAAAAAGGCTTTGACCTCTGAAGCCCAAGACAAAACACCCTTCGTATTCGACCAATACAAGTGCCGCAGACCATATCTGTCCGTAAGCAGAAAAACCTGCTGCTTCTTTTTGTCATAAATAACAGCAGAAAAGATACCGTCAATTTTTTTCAAAAAATCAAGGGTGTCATGGGCAGTATATAATTCAAACAAAATTTCTGGATCTGTCTTTGAAGAAACAAAGTTATCCAGCAACTCATCTTGATTATAAAATTCGCCGTCAAGCCATATAAAAACATCATTATATATATATGGCTGCGATTCTTTTTGAATAATGTTTGTATGTGATCGAGTACATCCCACCAAACCATCATAAAGACATTCATCATCTTTATAAGAATCCTTAAGATGCAAAAATTTTTGCATCTGAATCAGAATCGATGCCCCCTGTTCAAAATCTCCGATAAACCCTGCAAGTCCAGGCATTGACTATCTCACAACCAAAAAGGATTTGATCTCAATGAAAAATGATTTTTCTATCAGATAATATGAAATAATATAGCTCAAACTCCCCACCAATATGCTTAACATGAATACAATTGGCATTGAAAAATTTTCAAAAATTATTTTAGTCATGATTACTGAAAACGACATAATAAGAGAACAAAAAAAAGAAGTTTTGAGTGAATTAAAATAGTGTTTAAAATTTAGACTGATAATTCTATTTACCATCGGTTGGATAATCCAAAAAAAAGGTATCTGCAAAAATAATATCGCCCAAGCAACACCAACAACACCCCATTGCAAGCCTATAAATACCGCAATACACACACAAAGAACTACAAAAATATTCCAATAAAAACCAATATCAGCTCTTCCTTTTGATAACAGGACAGCTCCCATCGGATTTCCTAAAGATTTGAATATACCAACAATACAAAAAATTTGGAGAATTGAAACTGTCGGAGTCCATTTTTCACCGTACACCAAGGGGATAAACTCAGAAGAGACTAACAACATGCCGATTATCATTGGGAAAGTAATTGTAGATATATATTTAAGTATCTTGCAATATCCTTTTTGAATTTTTAAGTTATCAGACTGAACTTTTGAAAAAGCAGGAAACGCAACTCTAGTAATAATAGGGTTTATTTTGGTCAGAGGAAAAATCATTATATTATACGCAAGGGTGTAGTATCCAAGCGCAACAGGTCCAAGAAAACGCCCTATAATGATATAATCTATATTCGCACTGAGATAATTCACAGCACGCTCACCCATCTGAAACCCGCCAAAAGCAAGATAAGACTTTATTTCATGAAAATTAAAATGAAGTTTAGGCAACCATTCGTTTTTAAAAACAAAAAACAAGAATACTACCTGAAAAACACTTCGTACAAACTGCCCAAAAACGAGACTTAAAACCCCATATCCTAAAGCGGCTAATATGATAGCAGTGACCGAGTAAACCAGCGTGGAAAAAATTTCAATTTTTGATAATATTTTAAAACGCAATTCCTTGCGCAAGAGTGTGGTAAAAATCTGACCCAGTGGGGTTATCAAAAAAATGAAGGCAGAATATATCAAATAATCGTTAAGAAGTTTTTCTTGAAAGTACCCGGAAATAATCGGACGCAGCGTTAGAATAAATAAAAAAATTATTATTCCAAGACAAATATTCAACCAGAAAAAACTTGATAGATGCTTGTCCGTAACATCCTGACGATAGATAACAGCATTGCTCAACCCCATATCAGCAAACGCCTGAGCAAAGCCGATAACAACCATTATCATCCCCATCAAGCCGAAGTCTGAAGGGGAAAGTAATCGAGCTAAAACAGCTACTGTAATAAACTGTAAAGCGGTCACAGCCCCCATCGAAAATCCTGACCACTTCACACCAGAAACAGCTTTTTGCTTAATAGACACTATTGTATCTCCGATTTTCTGGCGATAACAGTGTATCCCGCTGTTTCATTTTCATTCCGATCTAGTTTATCCAAAGCAGGGGCAATAAATTGTCCAATGTTCCAAAAAACAATCAGCAACGCTCGAATGATAATTTTCAATATTTTTGGGCCCCGGATATATCTGCAAGTCTGATAATTGAGTTTCAATACAAACATAGACCAGAATCCTGTATTGGCGGTGACATCAACACTGTCAAACCCTGCCTTACTGAACATGTACTTCAAACCATATCTGGTATAACGAAAGTAGTCATAAGGGGCTTCATGTACATGCCACTGGAAAGGAACCTGCAAAAGCATTGCCCCACCAGGTTTTAAAATCCTGAACGCTTCGTTTAAAAAATTCTGAGGTTCGGATAAATGTTCCATCACTGACACGGTAAAAACAGTGTCCGCACACTCATTTTTAATCATATCAAGCGGCTTATTCAAATCAGCAACAATATCTGCTTTCAAGGAATGAAGTGTATTAGACCAATCAACACCGGTATATTTATCAGCGTGTTCAAGGATGAATTTTTCATACGGTCTTTCACCACAACCAAGATCATAGACTATTCCATTGATATTCTCGGCCCATGTTTTCAACCACCGATTTCCTATTTTAAAAACTAGCCAGTTATATTTTGTATAGTCTATTTCATGCATTTGACACCTTTGCGCACTAATAACAAATTATATTTTCTCAAATATCCCCCCACTGCACAAGCCCGTTGGGGGGGCATCCGCCCCAACCTGGACGCCTATTGACAGTCAAAAATTCCACTAAAGGGTTCAAATTCGCTATAAAGCCCCCTTTTCTTAGGGCCAGCTAAGGGTAGAGCCCCTGGCAGTTTTCAGGGGGCTACCCGCCGGGTAGCAACATTTATCGACGACATATAACCCAGAGATTCATGAGGACGTTCCTCGTTACACTCACGGATAAAGCCTTCTCTAATGGCCCAAACTTCGTTCAGGCTGTTGAAAAAATACGAAATCAGTATTTCTTCTCGGTAGGTCCGATTGAACCGTTCGGCGTATGAGTTATGGGTGGGTTTGCCAGGCTGAATTAACTCCAGATTCACGCTATACGATTCGGCCCAGGCCGTCATGACACTCCCCGAGAACTCCGGACCATTGTCCATTCGCAAGGTCTCAGGATAGCCGCCACGCACTTCGACAATCCAATCCAGCACCCTTACCACCCGTCCTGCTGGCATATTGGTATCAATCTCCACGGCCAAGGCCTCTCGATTGTAGTCATCGACAGCATTGAACGTCCTAAAGACGCGACCACTGTACAGTGGGTCCCGCATGAAATCGATCGACCAGCAATGATTTGGCGCAAGCGGCGGGGCTACAGCCGTCCGAGCGGTTTGCGGAAGCCGCTTCTTGGCCTTACGCTTCAGATTCATCTTCAAGAGGCAGTAAACCCTCCAAACCTTCTTGTGGTTCCAGGGTTTGCCCTGCTGTCGAAGGACGTTGAAAAGCTTGCTGCAGCCCCATGTAGGCTTTTTTTCGGCTAGTGCAGTCAATGCTGCGATGACATCACTGTCGTCTCGCGGATGCAGCTTGTAGGTGTAGTAGCTCCTGCTGATGCCCATGGCCGCGCATGCCTTGCGCACGCTCAACTCAAACGCGTTGACCATGTGCATGACACACTCCTTGCATTGAACTGGCCTTAGAGTTTTTTTCGATCACATCCTTGAGCGCCATGTTTTCTAGGCTGAGATCGGCGAACATTTGCTTGAGCTTGCGGTTCTCCGCTTCGAGATCCTTCACCCGTTGGATGTCGGATGCCTCCATGCCGCCATACTTTGACTTCCACTTGTAGTACGTGGCGCTGCTCACGCCGTACTCGCGGCAGACATCGACAACAGTCCGTCCGCCTTCCACTGCCTTCAGGATCATGACAATCTGGTACCCGCTGAACTTCGACTTACGCATTCAAAACTTCCGCCCCACTCTGGGCCAGAAGTCTCTGCTTTGCAATGGACCTTTTTTACGGGGACTTTACAGAAAAAACAAACAATATCATGCAAATTAACTCATCGAAAATTTTAACTTTTACTTTCTTCTTATTTTTTTAAGATTACTTCCCAACTCTATTTTTTCTACAAAATTAATCTTAGCCGGAATCTTATATTGTTCAAGATGGCTTTGACAAAATCGTCTGATTATTTTTTTTGCATCCTTCCTACTCACTTCTTGATTCAAAACAACATCAGTTGTAACGTGATGTCCGGTAATTGCATTTGATTGCCCATAGACCATGCAATCAGCTATTTCTGGAATCTGGATAAGAACATTTTCTACTTCTACAGGAAGAACTTTTTCGCCGCCCACGTTGATAATTTCCTTATTTCTTCCAATAATACGCATATAATTATCATCGACCTGCTCGACCATATCCCCGGTCCTGAACCAGCCGTGTTCATCAAAGGCATTATCATCAACGTTCAGGTACCCCAAAACCTGTGTGCCGCTTTTTAGCCACAATTCTCCATCAACAACTTTATGTTCTACATCTGGATCATCAATTTTAAAAAAGGGGCTGTCTGAGGCCTTGCTACTGGTCCTGGCAATACCTGTTTCGCTAGTTCCAAAGGTTTGCAACAGTCTGATTTTGGGAAAGACCTGCTTGATCCTGAACAGAAGACTCTCCGGCATTCCCTCTGTGCCATAGGTGATCAGGCGGAGCGATTTAAGGTTATAGCGGTTATGCGCTTCACTAATCAATAATAGGTTCAAAAAAGAAGGAGAAGCGGGAAGAACTTTAACCTTATATTTTTCCACAAGTTGGCAAATATGTTCGGCATCTCGATTTTCCGGCAAAATCAAATGCCCCCCCATACTTAACGCATTAAAAAGCGTATTGATTCCACCGATGTGATCAAACATCAGAAAAATTAAAAAAACAACAGGCTTTTGCCTTCGGTCCTGATAAAAACCAAGAAGGGTATCCAGGTCATGGATCATGGCTTTGGGCTTGCCAGTGCTTCCGCTACTAAAAAGCACCAGCCCGGCCCGATCTGTACTTTGCAGCTGCTTCAAGAAATCATGATTGCCGGTTCTTTCAACTCTGGTAATAAACCATTTATCTGAATCAGGGCTAATGACAAAATGTGAAAAGGATTCTTGAACCCTGACCTGAATTTCTTCTTTCTTTTGAATCGTAATGGGAACGAGAATACATTTTTTGAGCGCAAGAGCAATAAACGCAGCTATGGCATGAAATGAATAATCTGAACAAATGGAGACAACACTTCCGGCTGGAATACTATCAAATTTTATGGTGAGCTGTTTGATTTCACATGCCAAATCATTATAGCTGTAATCACCACCTCTATCTGAAATACTAGAACGCTCACCAACCAGTTTGAATTTTTCCAGCAACCAGTGTTTCATTACCCAACTCCTCCAAGATAAACGACCTGTCCGGTAATAAAATCGCTTTTGTCATTGATAAAAAAATCAATGACATTTTTAACGTCTTCAAATTTGCCCATTCTTTTTATGGCCTGTTTTTCAACAAGTTCCTGCATTTTCTTTTGGGGTACCGCCCGGGTAAGATCTGTATCAATAGGAGTAGGACCAATAGCATTGACAGTTACTCCGAATTCACCAAGCTCATTGGCTGTTACAGCAGTCAAGGTTTCCAATGCAGCTTTACTGGATGCATATACGGCCTCTCCTTCAAGGCGAAGAGGCTTTGCTACTGTAGAGAAATTGACAATCCGGCCATATTTTTTACGTATCATCAGTTTGCCTACTTCACGCAAAAAATAAAAACTGCCCAGAACGTTTACCGAATAAATTTTTTGGGCAGTACTACTCGGTGTTGTCAGGCAATGGTTCATGGCCGCCATGCCGGCATTGTTCAGCAGAATATCAATGCCGCCCAATTTATTCCTAACAGCTTTAACCATTCGACTGACAGCCACATCATCGGCAACATCCACTTCAAAATGCGTATAATTTTCATGAACCAAGTCTGAAGTTGAGCGGCTGCAACCAGCAACAACATGCCCTTCAGCAAGATAACTTTCGGCAAGAAATCTTCCAATCCCCTTGGTTGATCCAGTAATGACAATATGTTTGCTGGACATGGGCTACCCTTCAGTTACAGCTAAAAGCTTATGGATATAACTTGAAAGGGAGGCAATACTACGGAAAGGAGAAGCCGTCTGACTCATCGCTTTTTCGTCGGCGAGGGTAAGCTCGACACCATACGCTTCATCTATAGCTTCTTCAAGCTCAGTGATAAAAACAACCAACCCCAGACTATCCAACCCGGCATTCGCACCATAAAGCCTGGTGGAAGGTTCAGGATTTAAAAGTAATCGAATATTATTTTCTTGAGCGTAATATGCTACAGTATTAATGACAAAATCAATCACGTTGTCTTTACTGATTTCTTTCACAATAAGCTCCTATTACTAATTTTGATTATTTTCGTGTCCATTGATTGTAGTATTCTCTTAACTCAGGATATTTTTTTAAGAAAGCAGCATCAATCTTTCTTGTATCACCTGTAATCACCGCAGGATTTCCAGATATTATAGAAAAATCTGGGAATTCACCCCCACCAACATAGCTATTAGCTGTTACTAAACATCCCTTGCCTATTTTTGTACCTGGCATAATGATTGATTTTGCACCTACAAAGGAGTATTTTCCTATTGACACTTCACCAGCAAAATAGGCCTTCCGCTCATCTTCTGAGTCGAACCCATAACTTTCTCCGTATAACCTTATTGCAATATGCGCTGAATGAGTAAATATTCCGACCCATCCTCCGATTTGACAACCTTCTTCAATCAATATTTTTTTTGTTCCATCAAGTATTGTGTAATGCCAAATGAACACATTTTGTTCAATTTCAATATTCCCAGGACAATAAAATATAACAGTATTGCTATATCGCGTTCTTAATACATTATTACCCTGTTTATCTTCATACTTACCGTAGACCATGGTTGGCGGTAAAAATTTTTCTCTATTACAAATATAAAACATTTTATGAAAAGGAGTTAAAAATTTTTTGCCCAAATGTTTTATAATTTTAGGAAGCATACCTAAATTCTCCGAAATTTCTGTTGAGAACACTTGCTCAAGTTTTTTTGGTTTTTTGCACATTGCAATACAAAAAGGATATGAGGCCACTACACTTCCTAAATCTCTAATTCCCCTCCGATCCTCTTCCCCATCTCCCGAACATTACTCAGTGGAAAGACTAGCGGCAAGAGCCAAGAATATTCCCTAACAATAAGTTCCATACGACACAGTCATTAAAAAGCCCTGACAACTTACGCGAGCACAGTCTTCACCGCCTCAACCACATCCTGAATATCACCCTTCGTCAACTTGGCAGAAATCGGCAAGCTCACGGTCTGCCTGCCAATCCGCATGGCGTTAGGAGTATCTTCTGGCTTCCAGCCGAAGCGCTGTTGGTAATAGGGATGTTCCGGGATACTCAGATAGTGCACGCCGGTTCCAACATTATGCTTGTTCATCTGATCCAAGAATTGATCCCGGGTTATGCCTGCCCGCTCCTCGTCAATAAGCAGAGTGTAGAGATGATAGGCATGGCGGGTATCCGGCTCGGGATTTGCAGGCATGCTCACTGGTAGCGCTGCAAACGCTTCATTATACGAATTCCAAACCTGCTGCCTTTTCTCCCAATACCCGTCGACCTTTTTCAACTGGTGAAGTCCAATGGCGGCTTGAATGTCCATCATATTGTATTTGAACCCGGCCTCGGTCACCAAATAGTGCTTGTACCCTTCGTCCGAGAATCGTTTCCAAGCATCGCAGCTCATGCCGTGCAGGGCCAGTACCTTGAGACGGCAGGCATACTCTTCATTATTGGTCAGAATCATCCCGCCTTCACCGGTGACCACGTTTTTGGTCACGTAAAAGCTCAGTGCGGAAAGATCGCCAAAAGAGCCCGCTTTTCGGCCGTGGTACTCGGTCTCGATAGCATGCGCACAGTCTTCAATGATTTTCAGATTATGGTTGCGGGCAATGGCGCAGATACGGTCCATATCGCATGAACGTCCGGCAAAATGGACCGGGAGAATCGCCCTGGTCTTAGGCGTAATTTGGGCTTCAACAGCCGCCGGATCGATGTTCATGGTCACAGGGTCGACATCAGCCAAGACCGGCGTGCCCCCGGCATGGATGATGGCATTGACCGTGGCGCAAAAGGTGAGCGGAGTGGTGATGACTTCGTCGCCGGGCTGGATACCCGCAGCCAGTATGGACAGATGCAAAGCCGCTGTGCATGAGTTGACCGCCACGGCATGGGACATTTTTTTGTAGACCTTCATGTCTGCTTCAAACCTAGCCACCTTGGGACCGGTGCCAAGCCAACCGGTTTTCATGCTGGCTACGACTTCATCAATCTCATCCTGCTCGATGAGGGGCGAACCAAAAACAAGAAAATTGTCTTTACTGCGAACAGGCTTGAAAGACATAATAGACCTCAACTTCAGATTTGCTCTCATTAAAATATTAGGAAACCACGCCCCAAAGTGGGCATCACTCACCATGCCCAAACACCTTAAACCCCGCCACCTTGCACACCGCATCACGCATACTCAGCGCAAGATCCTCCCGCGCCATTTCGGCGACCATGTCTTCAAATCTGGTTTTCGGTGTCCAGCCAAGCTGCTTTTGGGCCTTGGCAGGGTCTCCGAGCAGGGTTTCGACCTCTGTTGGGCGGAAGTAGCGGGGGTCGACGCGGATGAGGGTGTCGCCGGGCTTCACGGGGCAATCGAGGCCATTACGGCCGCCTGCGGCTTGGCTGAGCTGGGCGGTATCGACTTCGGCTACGATGCCAATCTCTTCGACGCCGTTTCCCTGCCAATCGAGTGTCAAACCGACTTCGGCTGCCGCGGCGTTCACGAAGTCACGCACATAGAACTGCCGCCCAGTGGCGATGACGAAGTCATCAGGCTGGTCTTGCTGGAGCATGAGCCACTGCATTTCGACATAGTCTCGGGCATGACCCCAATCGCGCTTTGCGTCGAGGTTGCCTAGATAGAGGCAATCCTGAAGGCCCAGCATGATTCTGGACAAGGCGCGGGTGATTTTTCGCGTGACGAAGGTTTCGCCGCGTATGGGGGACTCGTGGTTGAACAGGATGCCATTGCATGCGTACATGCCGTAGGCTTCGCGGTAGTTCACTGTTATCCAATAGGAATAGAGCTTAGCGCAAGCGTACGGGGAGCGGGGGTAAAACGGAGTTTTCTCCGTTTGCGGCACTTCCTGTACAAGGCCAAACAACTCTGATGTGGAGGCCTGATAAAAGCGAGCTGTCTCCGCGAGGCCTGTGATACGGATGGCCTCAAGCAAGCGGAGCGTGCCCAGCGCATCGACATCGGCAGTATACTCCGGCGACTCAAACGAGACCTGGACGTGGCTCTGCGCCGCAAGGTTGTACACCTCATCGGGCTGCACTTCCTGCATGATACGGATGAGATTGCTGGAATCGGAGAGGTCCCCATAGTGGAGAAAGAAATTGCGCTCCCCGTTGTGGGGGTCTTGGTAGAGATGGTCGACCCGGTCCGTATTAAACAGCGAGGCGCGGCGCTTTATGCCATGGACTTCGTATCCCTTCCGCAGCAAAAATTCAGCGAGGTAGGCCCCGTCCTGACCGGTGATTCCAGTAATGAGTGCTTTTTTCATCGTGCTTTTCTGAGGAGGTTGCAGGGTCGTATTCTGTCATCAATACATATGAATCTCTCTATGTGTGCCCTCGTTACCACTCCTTACCTCGAATTCAAAGGTAAAAATCTCTACCACTCCGCCAGCTAAGGACTCCCTTCACCCCTGCGCCGCCCACAAATCCCCGAGCGCTCCTCCTCTGCCCACCAGCTCCTCAAACCGTCCATGTTCCGCCACGCTTCCGCCGCTCATGACCACGATGTGGTCGGCGGTGCGGATGGTGGAGAGGCGGTGAGCTATGGTTATGGTGATGCGGTCTTGGCGCAGGTGTTCGATGCGGTCTTGGATGAGACGTTCGGTGATGACATCCACAGCGGAGGTGGCTTCGTCGAGAATGAGGATGGCGGGGTTTCTGAGGAGGGCTCTGGCGAGGGAGAGGCGTTGGCGTTGGCCGCCGGACAGGCGCTGGCCGCTGTCGCCGATGATTTCATCAAGGCCGTTTGGAAGCGTATCGATAAACTCGTCCGCTCCGGCGAGGCGTGCCGCGTTCTGGATGGCCTCCATATCGGCATCCGGCGAGCCGAGCCGCAAGTTCTCGGCAATGGTGCCGTGAAAGATGAAAGGGTCCTGCGAGACGTAGCCAACATGCTGGCGCACGGACGCCAGCGTCAGGGACGGCATGGGCATGCCGTTGATGCGGATTTCTCCGCTCTTTGGGTCGTGGAACCTGAGGAGCAGTTTGATAAGCGTACTTTTCCCCGCGCCCGTGGCGCCGGCAATGCCCAGCATTTCGCCTTTTTTCACCGAGAGGCTCACCCTGCTCAGCGCCTCGCCACGTCCCGGATAGGCAAAGCTCACGTCCCGCAATTCCACACATTCCGGAACGCCGACGAGAGGCACGCTGTCCGCGCTGTCTTTGATAGCTGGACGCGTGTCGAGCAGGTCCGCGATTCGCGTTGCCGCCGCGCGCGCCCGCTGGAGCTGGTTCACGATGAAGCCGAGGCCAAAGACCGGCACAATGAGGCGCATGGCCATGAGGACAAACGTTGTGTAGTCGCCAATGCTCGGGCCGCCCTCAAGGGTCGTCATCCAGCCGCCCACACCGATGAGGCTGGCGTAGGACAAGCCCGCCACAAGATACACCACGGGGATAAACCACGCCCGTGTCCGCGCCGCGGAGATGGCGGAATCGCGGTAGCGGGCGGACTCGCTGCGCAGGCGCTCGGCTTCGTGGCGCTCGGCGTTGTAGGCCTGCAGGATGGGAAGTCCGTGCAGGCTGTTTTCCAAAATGCTATTGAACGCTCCGATTGCCAAACGGGACTGCATATATTTCGGACGCACGCGCGTGGAAAAAATTCGAATAGCGATAAACGCCAGCGGAAGCGGCGCGGCAAGCAGCAACGCCAGCCGCCAGTTGAGCCACGCCAGATAGCCAAAGGTCCCGGTAAACGCCACCACGATGCGCACCATATTCACCGTCGTCTGGGCAAAAAAGCTCTCAAGCGAGTCCACATCCACGGAAATAATGGACAGGATGTCCCCCCTGCGGCGCGTTTCAAGCCGCCCCATATCCAGACTCTGCACGTGCTCGAAAAGGTGCATACGCAAGTCGTGGCGGATTTTCTGCGCCATGCTCCCGAGGAGATAGTCACTCCAGCTTTGAAAGACAGCCATACCGCCAAAGGCCGCAAGAATCATAACCGCAAACATGGTAAAGCTGGCGGGGGTTCCCGTGCCCTGCACGGCACTATCCATGACCGGCCCGACGATGGCGAGCGGCGCAAGATCGCACACCCGCGCGGCAACACTCGAGGCCGCGCCAGCGATGAGCCGGGGCGTATAGGGTTTGAAAAACGGGAAAAGTGTCGATATGGACACATCAGAGGGAGAGGGCTGCGTGGTGTCGTTCATGTGGTCTGCTTCCAAGTTCTTCTGTTAAGCGCCCGCCTTTCGGGCTATGAATCCGTCCGCAGCAAAGCCAAAGGAGCCTGCCTTGTCCGAGAATGCGCCTGTATTGACCTCCACGCAGGAGGATTATCTGGAATCCATCTTCAAGCTGGAGGAAACCCTCGGCGCAGCCCGCTCACGGGATATTGCCGATGATCTTGGCGTATCGCGCTCCTCAGTCACCAGCGCCCTCAAGGGCCTCGCCGCGCGGGGGCTTATTGAATATGAGCCGTACAGCCTTGTCCGGCTGACGGAAAGCGGCGCGGTCATTGCGCGGGACATCGCGCACCGGCATTTCATTCTCAATGAATTTTTCCACCGCGTTCTACAGCTTGAGCCGGGCCATGCCGACGCCGTGGCCTGCAAAGTCGAACACGCCGTGGACGCTGCCGTCATCAAACGGCTGGGTCAGTTTGTGCTGTACATCGAGCGCAGCGATCTGCCGTGGGAGCACTGGCAGGACGAATACGCCCGCATCATGGCGCAAGATCCACATCCGGGAAAACGCGACGAGGACGAAAGCTAAGAGCTTCCGCCCAAGGGTACAAAACCTGCCCCCTTTTTGACCAGCGCCATAGCCGCCCGGCTTCAGGCGCAAACAGGCTCGCGAAGAACTCTGCTTCGCGAGCCTGTTTGTATTCGATGGCAAACGGCTTTACCCGTTTGCCGCCGCATCCAGGGTACTCCCTGTTAGGGTTTCGCCCTCCACGGCGCTGCACCGGCCAGTGATCTCCGACACCCGCACACGGAAAAGTGGCGAACGGTCCGGCATCGCGGCAAAACGCTCCCCTGCCGCGCTGTAGTCCTGCCCCATAATCTCGCCAAGGGCGGTAAAGCCGTCCCGTATGGCCTGCGGGTCATGCTCAAAAGCCCCCGTCCCATGGCAGGACACCCCGGCCCACCAAGACAGGTTTCGGCTGGTCAGGGTAAACTTGAGCAGTACCTTAGGATTTGCCTGCACATTCGCCCATGTTCCGCCGCGCGGATTGATCATAAAGCAATAGTCATCCCCATCACGATATGGCGTCGCCTCCACGGCATAGGGCACACCGTTTTCGGAGCACGTGCAGATTGTCGCCCAGTTGCAGCGGTCGAGGATAAGGCGCATCTCATCGGCGGTCATTTCACGCATGGGCCATGGCCTCCTTGGCGCTTTGGAAGATGTCCACAAAAGCCTCGCGCGCATTGGCAAGATCCCGTTCATCAGGGTGCTTCTCAGCTTCCTTGATACGGGCAATGCGCTCCGGCGTCATGGGGTGCACGTCTGAGGCCATTTTCTGCATGGCTTCAATAATTTTGGGGTCAATGCGGCCTTGGCAGAGGAACGAACCATGGACGGTATTCCCCCCCATCAGTTCCTCCCCCTTGCGGATGCAATCCTTGGCGTGGTCGGAATCCGGCTCCGCGCCAAGGGTACCGAAGAGCCCGACATGAGCGCCCTGCACCGTCGCCATAAACTTTTGCGCGCGGGAATCCGGCATACCTTTGTCCACCCAGTAGCCGATAGCCACAAAGTCGAACCCGGCAGGGGCAGGAGCGTCGGCCACAGGGGCAATGGTCTTCGGCTCGGGAAGCGCCTCGTACACAGCGCGGGCCACACGCTCGGTGTTGCCTGTCAATGAAGAATACACGACGAGGGATTTCATTGGCACACCTCCTCACGCAGCGTCATATAGGCGTCCTTGACGCCAGGAAGAATCTCCCGTTTTTCGCGACCCGCGTACACCGCAAACATCTGGCGGCCCTCAGTGTCGAAAAACTGTACGGACAGGCTTTCTAAGCCAAAAAACGGTTTGGTCAAAAAGCAGATGGCCGCAAGCTCATCCACCCGCAGATGTCCGCCCAGCGGATTGTCCTTTTCCATAAGGTTAAAGAACCCATGGCCAAAGAAGCCTTTCGGGAGCTTTCCTTTCACCTCGGCGATTGCCGAGGGCCCGGAGAGGATGAAGGTGGTGCGCTCCCATGTGGTCATGGCTTTCCACACGTCTTCAAAGCGCTCTGCCGGGGCAAAGGTGCGCATCTCCAGCGGCAGGGCCGTGCAGGCCTCGGCTTCACTCAGGCCGTAGGTCTTGGCCAGTTCATGGAGCATAATGCTTGGGTTTTCAGCAACGGCGTCGTGAATCTGCCGCCGCGTGTCGTCCGAGACGGAGGCGTTAAACATGGCAAGTCTCCTGGGTCGTAGTCGGTGTTGGTGCTGGCGCGGCTAGGGGCAAACGCAAAGCGTAATCGCACACGTCGCCCAGCAGTTCGAGATCGTGGCTGATGAGCATAACGCACACGCCCCCCCGCGACGCCGCCGTCACGGCGTCGGCAATGAGGCGCATATTTTCCCCATCAAGGCCGCTTGTGGGTTCGTCGAGAATGAGAATATCCGGGCGGCTGGCCATGCCGCAGGCAATGACAAGGCGCTGTTTCTCCCCGCCGGACAGGGACTGGGGGTGTCGGTCCTTCAAATGAGTGATGTTGAAGCGCCGCAAAAGATCCTCGATGAGGCGGCGGCGTTCTGATTTGGGGACATCCTGCGCGGAAATATCCAGTTCTGCCCACACGGTCTTCATATGCAGTTGGTGGTCGGTGTTCTGCAGAACAATGCTCGCCCGGGCCAACACGTCGCGCGCGGCGCACGGTATGCCGCCAATGGAGATGCGCCCTGCTTTCGCGGCGCTGAGGCCTGTCATCAAGCGGGCAAGGGTGGTCTTTCCAACGCCATTGTCACCGAGGATGCCCGTCACCCCACGCGGCATGGCAAGTGAGCAGCCCCCGTACAGCTCGGGACCATTGCGGTAGGCAAAGTGCAGCCCCTCCGCGCAGACAAACGGCTCGCCCGTGCCCGCGTCGGGGAGCGCATCCCGCGCGTCCGCCACCTGCGCACGGCGCAGGCCATAACGGGACACAGTCTCGTCATCGAGCCCGACAAAAGAGCACTCCGTGGCGATGGTTCCGTTTTGCATGATGGCCACGCGGTCGGCCACGCCCTCCAGCCAATACAGGCGATGGTCCACGATAAGAATGGCCATGCCTGCGGCCTTGAGACGCGCAATCTTCTCCGCAAGGGCGCGGGTGGACTCCGGATCAAGGTTTGCCGTGGGCTCATCCAAAATCAAAATCCGCGGACCAAGGGACATGATGGAGGCAAGGGCCACCTTCTGCTTCTGCCCTTCGGAAAGATCATGGACCGACGCTTCACGAAGATGCGTGATATCAAATTCCCGCGTTGCCGCATCAATGCGGCGGCGTACGTCCTCCGGCGCCGCGCCCTGCCACTCGTGGGCAAAGGCTATTTCGTCCTCAACATTCAGGGCAAAAAACTGCTGCTCCGGATCCTGAAATAAGGTGCCCACGTCCTGCGAAATGCGGTGGAGTTGGCGCGAAAGGTTGTCCTCGCCCGCAACAGTGACGGAGCCTGAAAGCGTCCCCTGAAAGGAATGCGGGCACAAACCATTTACGACACGTATCAGCGTGGACTTGCCGCAACCGCTGGCTCCCGTGCACAACACGGCCTCGCCGGGGCGAACATGCAGGGACACTCCGCGCAGGGCAGGCGCCGCCTGAAATGGATACGTGTAGGTGACATTGCTGAGTCGTATCATCAGAACATGGCTCCAGATGGGCTGCCCATAGCAACATGCAGGACCACGCCCGCAACAAGGAGCAGCGCGGCAAGAACGGCGGCAATGCCGTCACGCCGGGAAAAGTGCGATGTTTTATACGGCGTAATGCGCCGCCGGGTGCCAAGGCCTTTCAGCTCTGCCGCAATGGCGAGCTCGTCCGAAGTCCGCAGCGCGCGAAACAGCATGGGCGTAAGGATGAGGCGCAGGGTCATGCGTGGGCGGGTGATGAGCAAAAGCGGCGTCAACCGGTGTCCGCGCGTCCGCATGGTTTCAGCGATCTGTTTCATGTCCGTAAGGAAGGACGGAATAAAACGGATCATCACTGCCGTGGGGATGGAAATACAATACGGCAGGCGCAGGCTCTTCAGTGCGGTCAGAATACTTTGCACGCGGGACGAAAGCGCCAGCCCCATGACCACATTGGCCATAACGAGCGAGCGCAAAAAGGGGATAACCATCTTCGCCGGTTCCGCCGCAGGAATTTTGGGCCACAGCCAGTGCATGCCCATGATAAATCCGTACGCCACAACGCTGAGCACGATGAAAAGCCCATAGCAGATGGCCACAGCGGTATAGCGGCGTAGCGCCAACGCATAGAGCGTACTCGCCGCAACAAGAAGCCCGAGGGAAACAGGATCGCTCAGCACCAGCACGGCAACGGAGGAGGCGAGGCTCAGTCCCATCTTGGTGCGTGTGTCCAAACTGTGGATGACAGAATGGTGCGGGCCGGGGCTAGGCGCGGACAATACCTGCATGGCGCAGCTCCTTCACAAAGGCGGTTCCAACAAACAAGCCGGCAATGGCGCCAACGTACCCGATACCCACCATAATGCCCGTCACAATCAGCATCTGCGGTTGTTCCCGCACATAGAGGTAGGACACCCCAACAGCGAGAAGCTTGGACACAATGTCATATATCGCAACGCCCAGAACGATATTTCTATTGCGGCCATAGCCGCCAAAAAGAACGATGCACCCTTCTGCCATAAGCCCGGCCACCAGCATCACGGGGAGCAGGAAAAACCCGCCTCCCATCAGCAGCATGGAGAACACCGCCCCAACCACCATAAAGAGCGTCAGCGCGCCGAACTTGCGGACCTTGAAAAGCAAAACGATGATGAGGGCCGTAAACACCACATTTTTAAGCATGAGGGACAACGGATTCATCCCTCCGCCAGCAAGGGCCACAAGCAGGCTTGAAACCTTGGTAATGGCCGCAAAAATGCCAATGACCACAAGCTCGCGGACTTCCCAGTAGTGCTTGGCTGTGTCGACTGAATGTGTGTTCATAAAAGTGTCACCTCCGTAGGCCGGGCCGTACAACCCGGCCTACGGATGGGTGTATTGGTTTTGATTCTCAATTTCAACTAAAAGGACGTGCCTATCTTCACCACAGCATTCATCCCGGCTTCGTCGATGGAGGACGAGGCCATGGAGTATTTGCGGTCAAAGATGTTGTTCAGGCTGACGTTGACGAAATGCTGGCGCTCTTCGCCAAAGGCGCAGCCCATGGAGAGATTGAGGGTTTCCCACGGGGCGTATTTTTCCACCGTGTTTTTAGAAAGATCCTTATCTTTAGCCTCAACTGCGCCGCGAGCGTACAAATCGCCATACACTCGCATACCGCGAGCGGTGAAGTCGCGGTCATACCGCAGGCCAATGCGACCGCTGAATTCAGGATGCCCAGTCTTAAAGGTGGAGGCGTCGTCCGTAACAAACTGACGCTTCATCCACGTCCCCTGCGCGTAGGGCGTCAAGTGCCATGGGTCATAAGTATATGAAGCTTCCAACTCTACGCCGTAGGTTTCGGCTTCATCCACGTTGTCAAATTGCAGGCCCCCGGGGACACGCGCCGTGGTGATGTAGTCCTCGGCTTCAGAGAGGAAGGCCGCAACATCGACCATAAGTGCGCCATCGGAATACCGCGCACCGACTTCATAGTTGTTCGACGTCTCGGGCGAGAGATCGGGATTCGGTGCTGTCGTAGAACCGCCATGAGATGTCCCCATATAGAGCTGCTGCAGATTCGGCGCCTTATACCCCTGTGAAAACTGTGTCCGCAGGGCAATATTCTCTAGGCCTCCGTAAATTAATCCGGCGCTAAACACGGGATGTGACTCCGAGCTGTCTTTTTCCTCAAGGTCAGGATCGTCGGTATCCACCAACTCGGATGCCACCCACGTCTGCCGGGCACCTAACGTCAGCGCAAAATCAGAAGGAAGGGTCCACTCATCTTGCACAAAGAGCGCGGTGGTCTGCATCGTTGCGTCGTAGTCATATTCAGAGCGGATTTTTGTCGAGGGGCCCATTGGAGGCTGTATCGTCGTAAATTTATCCGTCGTCGCATCCAAGGAGTCACACAACGCTTCCATTCCAACGATAAAATAATGGTCTTCATGCGGAGTCCAATCTGTCTGAAGCGTCCCCCCGGTCGTTCTTTGCTTGTTTTCCGTCGTTATCCGATTGGACACATCTGTAAATATACTTGGTGCCTTAATCTCTCGAGCATCAATACTATTCTTCATAAGCTTCCGCGTGTTTTGGTGGAATCCATCAACACGGATCCGAACCAGAGCCTCTGTCACATCGTGAGCCTCGACAAAGGCGTGGACCTTCTCCCGTTCCCACCTGGGAACATCAATGTTGAAAAACAAAACACTTTCATCAATCAAATCTTCAGGCGTCACGGAATTGATGTTGCTCCAATAGCTCTCATACCCGCCACCAACGGTCACCTTGTCCCAGTCATAACTGAGGAAGGCGCTCAGGTCGCGGTTCATGAAAGATGAATCATCAAGGGTATCATCCGCCGTACGGCGGTCACCGTGGTCCGTCCAGGTGCCAGAAAGGCGATAGTTAAAGCCCTTGGAGGAACCAAACAGAGACAGATAGGACGCCACCCCATCGGTGGACGAATCATACGTCAGGCTCGTCTCCCCCTGCAGGGGCCGATCGCCTCCTTTCTTGGTGATGATGTTCACCACGCCGCCGATAGCCTCGGAGCCATAGAGGACGGACGCCGGGCCCTTGATGACCTCGATGCGTTCAATACGGTCCGCACCGATGAGGAGCGCCGCGCCGTCCATGCTTTTCTGTTCAGATATTTTTTGACCATCAATGAGAATAAGCACGCGCGAGCCGCTCTCGCCGCGCATCATAATGCGTTTGGCCCCCGCCAAGGACTGGTCAAAGACTTCAACGCCGGGGATATCCTGCAGCAGGTCGCCTACGGTGTTTGCCGGGGAACGGCGAATGTCTTCCTGCGTCAGCACGGAGACCGACGCGGGGACGTCCTTCAAATCGCGTTCGGCCTTGGTGGCCGTCACAGTCATGCCTTCCAGTTGCACAGTTGGTGTCTTCTCCTGCTCTGCCGCCATGGCAGGGACGCAGGACAGGATAACGAGACCCGCCGTCACAAGCAGCGCGCGCAGTGGCGCAGCAGAGGCGGTGCGGTGTGGGGATGAGTTGGGAGTCACGAAGCTTTCTCCTCTTCACTAGAGAGATGAAGATAATCAATTATGAGCTGGGCCATGGTCACCTGCCAAAATTCTCCGGCGGTGGTGAGCTCCAGCCATCCATTACGACAGCTAACCAGCCCCGCCCGCTCCCACTGCTCGGTTAATGGCGCAACAAGGGCAGGTAGGGGCATGCCGAACTCCTCACCAATACGGGCAAGATTCACACGACAGAGTTCGAAGGCTGCGGCAAGGGTCTTGTCCAGTTTCGCGTTGGGGGCAGGACCAACCAACATGTCGATGGGCTTTTGCCCACTGGCTATGGCCTCGTGCCAGCCTTCGTAATCGCTCTTGACAAAGTGGAAGTGGCCAAAAAGATTCCCGCCAGCGCCGGGGCCAAAAGGCAAACAATGCGAAGGCCCTTTCATCATATGATTGTAGATGTTGCGCTCTCTGGTATCGCGCCCCCAGTGGCTGGCCGAAAGCCTGCGGTAATGGGCCTGCTGCATAATGCGCCCCCCTTCCACAAACATAGCGGCCTGTTGAGGGATATTCGCGGCAGGGGGCATGTCGCCCTTTTCTATAGCGTCATGGAGTGGGCTGCCCCTGAACACGTTCAGTTGGTAGAGATCAACGCCATGCAAATCGAGAGCAAGGAACTGCTCGATGTCTTTGCGCCAATCGTTCAGGGACTGACCGGGAAAGCCGTAGATAAGGTCGATAATAACCGCAGCTTGGTCCTGATCCCGCAAACGGATGAGGCTCTTGATGATGGTGTCCCGGTCCGCGATGCGGCGCATGGAGCGGCGCAGTTCGGTATTGAAAGTCTGCACGCCAAGGGAGAAACGGTTGGCCCCGGCCTCAAGGCACGCGTCCATTTTCTCCGGGCTGAAATTATGAATGCGTCCTTCCACGGTGATTTCGCAGTCATTGGCAAGGGGGAGCGCGTCGCGCACGCCGCGCACCAAGCGCCGCAGGTCCGGGGCTTCAAGGGCGGTCGGTGTGCCGCCACCAAAGTACACCGCATGAATAGGCGCCGTGTCCGAAGGTGCAGCCTCACGCCACATGGCAAGCTCCCGCAGGAGGGCATCCGTGTAGCGCGCGCTCTCTCCCGAGCGGTACGCGCGATTGTAGAACCCGCAGTACAGGCAGTGCGTTTCGCAAAACGGCACATGAATGTAGGCCGCGGTCTTGCCTGTGCGCGGATGCGCCATAAGCCCAGCGAGTACCTCGGCGCGTTGCCCCTCCGGGACAGGGGTCCCGCCAAATCCAGCATGGATGGCGAGCTTCGCATCAAAGGCCTGCGTCAGCGGGTCGACGCCTTCGTTGGCGAAAAACTTCTGGCGCTGCTCAGCAGAAAGCGCATTGCGAAACAATTGCACTTTGCCGCCATGAGTATGACTTTCATTATCAACACCAGTGTGGTTTGAGACATCACGCATATGTGAATCCATCACCCCTCCGGGTTTGTCTAAATCGCTTCGGCATCCCACTGAATATGAGACGCCCTGAGTACGTCGGCGTAAATAAAGTTTGAACGCTTAAACTTTTGATGTCACTACTGCCGCTCATGGCCTCTTGTCAACAGGAAAATGGCAGAATCTGTGACCTTGCGCCTGTCCTGTGTGAACGCGCCTCCCCGCGGAAACTGGCGTGGGCAATTCGACGCGATACCGCACGGAAAGGTTGCTCACAGCTCTGGGGAAAAGCCTCCGGAGCGCTGCACCTCAATCCGTTCACGGAATCCTCTCTCTCCATTTGTTCTTGGCCTGCCCTCAGAACGAAGAAGCAAATTCTTCGGACTTTCAAAGGATTACTGGGTGACCAAAATGCCTGAAGCGCCGCGATGGCACACAATCGCCCCTGCTCCGGGTTGCAAGGGACGCACTTCTGCCGTAGGGCTTCGAGTCCCCCGCGCGCCTCACTGCGCGGGGTGTAAGAACTCCTCAAAGAAAATATGGAAGAGAAATGTTTGGATTAGAACTCGCTCCGCAGGAGCTCCTGCTGGCGTTTTGCATAGTGATGTTTGGGGCGCTGAGTCAGGGTGTGGCAGGGTTTGGCCTTGCCCTGCTTATTGGCCCTTTGTTGGTGATGGTGGATCCCATGTTTCTGCCCGGCCCCGTGGTGCTACTCGTCAGCCTTGTCTGCGCGCTGATAGTCTTTAAAGAACGCAGTGCGGTGAACGTCACCAACGTTAAGCGGACCTTGGTGGGCTACCTTCTCGGCACCGGCCTTGCCGCCGCCCTGCTCACCTCGCTGCCCGCGCGCGAGACCGCGCTCTTGCTGGGCGGACTTATCCTCGTTGCCGTGGGCATTAGCGCCGCAGGTCTGTCCGTGCCGCCCAACCGTCGCGTGCTCTTTTCTGCCGGCATCATCGGCGGATTCATGGGCACAGTCAGCGGCGTTGGCCTGCCGCCCCTCGCCCTAGCCCTGCAAAACGAACCCGGCCCGCGCCTGCGCGGCACCCTCGCCTGCGTTGGCCTGCTCTCCATCATCATGGCCGAAATCGCCCTTGTCTCCATCGGCAAAATCGGCCGGGACGAAGTCCTCCTCGCCTGCATTCTCGCGCCGGCGGTGGTCATCGGCTTCCTGCTATCCACCCTCATAACCCGCCACCTCGACAGCGGCTTCACCCGCCCGCTGATTTTCCTGCTTTCTGGGATCAGCGCGGTGACAAGCATCATCAAACATTTCTAGCAGGCTCAACATCGCCCAAAAGAAGGCCGCCCGGCAATGCCGGGCGGCCTTCTTTTGGTGAGAAGATTGCGCTTACTCGCACCTCTTTAGGCCAACGAGGCGGCAGGGGCCGCCCCCATATAGGCAGAAAGGGTCTGGTGGAGGCCTTTCTCCAAAGAATAGTTGACGAAAGGACCAATTGCCTTTTCCAGTTGAGTAATATCAGCAACTGAATGCTTTATATCCCCAACACGCGGAGGACCAAAAAGAACTTCCTTCGTATTTCCAGTCAAAGCCCCAACGGTCTCTGCAAGCTCTACAATCGAAGTTCCCTTACCTGTTGCGACGTTAAATATGCCTGGCACGGGGGATGTCCCCCCATAACCAAGCCCTGCAACAGCAAGATATGCTCGGATGACATCTTCAATATAGATAAAGTCTCTGGTCTGCTTTCCGTCACCCAAAACGGTCATAGACTCCCCTGCAAGGCTGCAGTCTATAAACTTTGAGATGACGCCACTATATGGGCTAGAGGGATCCTGACGGGGGCCATAGATATTAAAAAAACGAAGGGAGGTGCCAAATGAAGCATCGTCAATACACTTCGAAATCAAATACTTAGCCTCTCCGTACGGGCTCGCGTGTTCGACAAAAGGCGTGGCCGCATTCTCGGGAATCGGGACCGAAGCGGCCTCTCCATACTCAGCTGCTGACCCTGCGAAAACGAACGTCTCAAAATTCAGCGTTTGGGCTTCTTCGTACAGATTGCGAGAGGCCTTAAGGTTGACCTCGAAAGTTTCTTCAGGATGCTCTACGGAATACGGGACACTCACAATCGCCGCGAGGTGATATATGATAGAGAGTTCCGGGTGATCTTCGCGTAAACGCTTTAAAAGCTGCGAAGCTCGAATGTCCTCCTCATAGAAGACGAACCTCTGGTGCTCTTCGAAATTCGCCATATTCTGGCGGTACCCAGAGAAGAAATTATCCACCCCAACAACGCTATGTCCACGTTGTAACAATGCTTCCACAAGATGACTTCCGACAAAACCGGCACAGCCGGTGACCAGACACGTCGCGTGTTTCTCCACGAAGCCTCTTCCTTCTTTGTGTCTAAATTAAAAAAACTTGGATTCTATCTCGCAAGAAAATTTCGTACTACAAATCTTTCCCCCGCTCCATCCATCCCCGAACTTCCTTCCCGAAAGCCGTAAAATCCTCAAGGTGCGTCCTCGCCACAGCGTACACCGCGTTCCAATCGAGATTGGTGTATTCGTGTACGGCGACATTACGTAGGCCGACGCTTCGGGCCATGTTTTTGGCAACCTCTTTAGAGAGGACCTGCTGCTGGTGAAGCATAATGAAGGCCTCGGCCATGGTGGTCGGGACAGCGTCGGATTCGGCGAGGATATGGGTGGCGATGTCGATGCTGATTTGCACGGCGCGTTGCAGGTTCAGGACAATGATATCCTGCAAATCGAAATCGGCTTCGAGCGCGTCTGCGCTTGCCGGCGTCTTCTCTCGGACGCGCTGGATGCAGCGCTGCAGCGATACGAGCTTCTGCCCTATAACGTCTGTATCCATCAAAATCCCCGCTGCAAGCTGTTCTGGACGATCGTCCGGCGCATGGGCTCCATATCGGCATAGTCGAGAAGCATCCGCTTCATGAGTCGTGCATAGGCTACGGTGGAACGCTTAAGAGCCACGGTCCCCTTTGTCAGGATCTGACGGAGAATGAGACCATGGGCGGTGTGGAGGTCGAGAACGTCCACCTCACGGCCAAGGGCAAGGCTGAGTTCTAGAATGATGTCCAACCGAGCTTCAAGTGAAAGCGGCTTATCGGCAAGAATCGCCACATCCACATCACTGTCCGCCCGCATGGTCCCTGCGCTGGCGGAGCCATAGACGATGCCAATGTGAATATCCGGATACACCGCGAGGCACTCCGCAACTGTCGTGATGATGGGTGATGTCTTGATCATGAGAATACGCCTTTGCTCCTCTATCGGGAAACATATCAGCCTCTTCACCGGAAGGCTAGAGCGTCCCTTTACGCAAATCCACCTCTCCCCCTCACCCTAAGCGCCTCTCAGAGAAATACCCTTCACCCAGCAAACCGGACCCATAAACCGGACACAGGCACCGTATTCATTGTCCGGTCTTGTTCGCCGGATAAGATAGCGATTCAGAAGTACAGCTAATGAGTAATCTGACAACTAAAATGAATAATATAAGCTTATTAGAACGTCTTTCATCAAAAAACTTGAAACAGAAGAACTCCAACACAGGACATAGATACCGGACACACATACAGGACACACATACCGGACAGCCAACTATCAGCCACCGCTCATGAGCACAGACATATCCGGTCTACCTGTCCGGTACACTATCCGGTTTCTCTCACTCCCATTCCAACATGCTCCTTCAAACAGCCCCACGCCCATCTTCGCTTCGCATCTTCCCTGCCCTCCACATCCACCTCAGTGCCCCTCAAGCAGAAACCTCTCATTTGCACACCATATTATGCGAATAAATGTGGATTTATTCGCATAAAACGCGTTTAGTGCGCTTAACGGTTGTAGAAAGACATCACGACGGCGGATGCAGGCTGGCACTTCATCGAGGCTTCCCTTCAGCCAGAGGATGGAGGGAGGCATTCAAGCGAAGCCGCTTCGAGCCCTCACCCCCACACCCTGAAGCTCAAAGAGGAGTCAGAACCTCGAATCAACATGCGACGCACTCCGCCCGCCCGTAGAAGCTCTGAGACGCGAGGAGAAACAGCAAAGCTGCCGTTCCCTCCCTCTGCTTCCAAAACCGTACACCGCAACCCAAACCGCTGGGCACATTCCATGACGCACCCCCTCCCCCCACAGTCTCAAGGCGTCCGCCTCTGGACAGACGAATTCGTTCCTCTGAAGGCGCGGGACATCGTCGCGCTATTTGATGACATGAATCGTAAGGGCATCCCCGTGCGGGATTACCTCGCGACCTCTGTCCGCGTCGACGTCAATACCGCCGCCATTCTCATCTGGCTCGCCACCAAGGTATTCCCCCGCACCGGTTCCATGAAGACTATAACGACCTACAGCTTCAATATCTGCGACGTCCTCAATGATTGCCGCGCGCGGTTTGACGCACTCTCCAGCGACGCCATTGCCGCTTATCTGCGCCGACAACGAAGCAAAGGCATCAGTGCGGCAACAGTGACCAACCGTCTGGCCACGCTTAAATCCATGCAGGGATATTGGCACAATGAGGGGTGGCTCAGGCGCAATCCCGCCGCCAACATCCCCGCCCCCAAAGACCGCAAGCGCCCCGGTCATCACACGAAGATTCTTGAGCTGGAGGAAATGCGGCAGATTATGACGTGGGCCGAGGAGAATGGCGTTTCACCCCGCGACGTGCTCCTGCTTAAAACGCTCTGGTACACAGGCATTCGCGCAGCAGAAGCCGTCCGGCTGACATGGGGGGACATAGAACGGCGGGGCAGAGCAGAGAGTGCTTATTCGCTGCTCGTGATCCGGGGCAAGGGCGCCAAGGAGCGCGAGGTCTACGTTCCTGATCCGCTCATGGAAGCGCTCATGGATTATCGCTTTGACGTCTTCCGTGCGGCCCCCTACAGCCCCGCACCGGGGCTTGCATCCTTTCCTGTCTTTGGAAGCCGTAGACGCCGCGCTGGGGAGCTTATTTCGCCCATCACATCCAAGCACGTGTGGCGTATCGTCAAGCATATCGTGCACAGCGCCCTTGGAGACAGGCTCCAAGGCCGGCGTATTGGTCCGCACAGCTTCCGTCACACCAACCTCACCATGCTCCGGCAGCATGGCGCCTCACTTGAGGACGTCTCCCGCCACGCCGGGCACAACGACATCACAACCACGCAAATCTACGACGAAAGCCCCTACCTGACGCCTCGGTACCCCGGCCGCGTCCTCAACAAGATCAGCCTCAACACAAAACCATAAATCCAAACAAAACAGCCCGCCGGGTGGAACCTGACGGGCTGTTTTGGAAGTCTTGGTTTAGCTGTGGGCGTGCGCCGACTTTGGCGGATGCAGCCGGCGGCGATTGCGTCGGCGTTCCCTCATGCTGTCGAAGGAGTAGAGAATAATGCCCGTCCACGTCAGGGCAAAAGTTTGCGCCGTGGAAAGGCTCAGTGTCTCATCGTACAGCAAAACGCCCATCAGAAAGATAAGCGTCGGCGACAGGTACTGAATGATGCCAAGAGTCGCCATCCGCACATGCGGCGCGCCAAGGGCGAAAAGAAGCGTCGGCAAACCAGTGACAACGCCGGTGCCCATGATGAGCAGCACCGTCGGGGCATCGGCTCCGCCCCACACCTCAAAGCCCGTGGCTTTACGATACGCCAGATATGCGAGGGCCAGTGGAAGCAGCGTAAAACTCTCAACCAACATGCTCGGCAGCGGCTTGGCCGTCACTTCGCGGCGGATAAGGCCATAAAAAGCGAAGGACGCGCCAATGACGAGAGCCATAACCGGCACGGTTCCAAGCGTGAAAAAGCTGGACACCATCGCCAAACAGGGCAGCACCACCGCAAGGCACTGGAGCACAGAGAGACGCTCACGCAAGATGAGACAGCCGAGGCCAATTGTCATAAGCGGTGTGAGGAAATCGCCCAGGCTCCCTTCCAGCACGCGGTTGGAATTCACCGCGATATAGAACGTCTGTGCATTCAGGGCGAACATCACCGAAGACAGCGCAAGGCGCACTGTGGTTTTGCGATCCTTCAGGATTGCACGGACCTCACCGAGACGCCCTTGCAGAAGCAGCACGATAAAAGTGAACACAACAAGCCATATCAAACGGTGGGAAAGCACCGTGTAGATGTCAATATGGGACAAGCTTTTCCAATAGGGAGCTAGGGTTCCCCAAATGAAGTACGCCCCGAGCAATGCTATAAAGCCCGTGGTCGCCTTCTTCGAATCTGTCTGAATCATCGCTACACCGTACCGGACACAGTATCCGGCAACACTCCGTAACATGTGAATGGATGTCCCCAAGGCGGATTGGGGCGGCATGGAAAATAGACAGATTTCCCCCAATGTAAAGCTGTTTTTTCAGGAAAATGAATTTTCCATTTTAGCCAAGTATACCAGCATATTGATCGTGATCACCAATTGCCGAAAAACAGACAAAAACACCACGGAATCGCAAAGTGGGAACCACTCAACGATAGGCTCCTCATTTGGGCTAAAAACGTACGCGTCCTACGTCAAAAAATGATGAGAATTCGGTGGGAGGTGGGAAAAGAAATATCGACCATAAACAATGAGCGCAGCAGCCCTCGTATGCCCTCACAGTGAACGCACAGCCACCACGGGACATCCTCTCATCAAAGAGGGAGGAAGCGGGGCTCTACAGCCACTTTCGATAGCGGAAATACACAAGCATTCCGGCGGCGACCGTACCCATGATGCCCAGCAGAATAAAATACCCATACCGCGTGTGCAGTTCGGGCATCACGTCGAAGTTCATGCCGTAGACCCCGGCAAGAAAGGACAGGGGGATGAAAATAGTGGAGAAGATGGTCAGGAATTTCATGACGTCATTCAGGCGGTTGGCCACAGCCATATTGTAGGCGGCCAAATGGTCCCCCAGCATTTCGCGGTAGACTTCAACCACGTCCACGGTTTGCTCCGCCATGTCGCGCAAATCGCGCAGATAGGGGATGACGGACTCCGGGATAAAGTCGCTGTCGCTGCGCAGCATCTTGAGCACAAGCTCACGCGCCGGACGCACGGCTTTGCGGACATAGGCCATCTCACGCCGGGCGGTTGTCAGCGTCTCCAGCAGTTCCGGACCGGGATCGCTAAGGACCTCGTCTTCGAGATCCTCAATGCGCTCGCCAAGAGTCTCCACCACCCTCAGCGCGTTTTCGAACACACAGTCGAGGAGAGCGTACAACAGGTATGCGGCCCCAAGACGGCGCAAACGGCCAGAAGGCCTGCGGATGCGCTCCCGCACAGGTTCGAAGACGGTCCCGGGACGCTCCTGGAACGTCAGCACACACGTTGGGGTCAGCACGGCGCTGAGTTGCTCCGCCCGGACGGTGAGGCCGTCCTCAGCCAGGGAAAGCATCTTAAGCGACACAAAAAGCACATCCGGAAAGGCCTCAAAGACCGGACGCTGCCCCGTATTGGCAATGTCCTCAAGCACGAGAGGTGGAATAGCAAATGCCTCTCCCATCTCGCGAAGAAGCTGGGCGTCATGGACGCCGTCCACATTCACCCAGCTGGTGGATGGCTTAGCCACGTACTGCGCAAGCTCGCCCGGCCCCTCGGGAACCGCCTCGCGCACGCCGACTTCGTCAAAATCCATCACCCGAAGGCGCGGCGTCTCAATCTTGCGTTCACCCACGAAAACAATAGCGCCGGGAGATTGTCCCGCCTTATGTCGCCGCTTTTTGAGAAACCGTGCCATGCGTGCTCCTTGGCGTGGCTTACGGCACGACCACGTGCTCTGGCTTAAGAGTTCTTGGTGCGCTTATACTCGCGTAAAATCCACGGCTCCTGCGGTGTGGTTCCGCCACCGGGTTGGCGCTTGAGGATGTTTTCCTGCTCCTTTTCGGGCAGCTGCCTGTACCACTGCATTGCGGCGTCCGTGGCGTCCTGCTTTTCCCTCTGCTCGGCGGCTTTGCGATACTTGGCAATGCGCTGGGCTTCTTCAGCTTGCTCACGGGCGTATTGTTCCTGTGGACTTTCGTAGCCGTCAGGACGGGCGTAGTACCCCGTCTTTTTGAGGGCCCCAAAAAGCCACGCCACAGGATTGGCTACGGTGGTCCCGCTTTTGTCCGAAAGCTGTCCCTTTGTGGCCAGTTCCCATTCTGCGTGATTGAGGGCTTGCCGTAAGGGAGCAAAGTCGATGCCTCGGCCTTCGAAGACCTGCCTAAGCTGACGCATCTGGTTTCGGGTCCAGCCTGCCTTGGCGAGATGAGGCCATGCCGCGGCGATGGTCTCGGAGCTCATTCCCCATGTTGTTGCGTCTTCATGTTCGCTTTCGGCTTCTTCCGGCTCTTCCCTCTGCAAGTAAGTTTCTTTCTTACTTACTAATAGGGGGGACTTGGGGGGGCGGTCACCTTGTCCGGTTAGGTGTCCGGTCTTATGTCCGGTATCGACCTGTTTGACACTATCCGGATGGGTGTCCGGTGTTCTGTCCGGTATGTTGCCCGATATGAAGCCCGGTACAGGGTCCGCAGATATGGTTTTCATGAACTCGGCGCACAGGGATTTATCCAGCCTGATCTGGATGCCGGAGCGCTTGGTGCTCTGGAGTTTGGTCAGGACGCCCTTTTTCTCCAGCGCCGTGATGGAGTGGCGGATATAGTCATAGTTCGTGGCAAAATGTTTAGCGATGGCGCTGAGCGTTACGGTGATAATGCTGTCGCCTTTCTCTTTGGATATGGCGATGAGCAGGCGCAAAATTTCAGCTCGTTTGCCGGAAATACGCAGGCGCTGACGCGGTTCGAACATGGCCAGCAGAGAGGAGGAATCCTGCTCGGTATATGTGTCCGGCGTGGCATCCGGATTTGTATCCGGTTGGGTGTCCTTTATCGTGTCCGGTGTATGTGTCCGGTTGTGCTTTTGGGAAGTGTCCGGTGTTGTGTTCGGAGTGCTGTCCGTATGCGATACCGGACTGTCCTGAGGACACACCGGATACTGTCCGGTTTTTTCTCCGGATACAGTCCGGTCACCTGTCCGGATTGTATCCGGTGTTGACTCCGGACTGTCCGGTATGGTGTCCGGATATGCGTCCGGTGTCCTTGGCGCCGGTTCAGCAACGGGAGCCGCGCTCTGCGCTGCCGGGGCGGGAGTAGTGTCTGTGGCGTCCTCCGAAATATCGTGGGTAAACTTCTGGTACGGATTATCCTCAAGGTCCGCCAAGAGCTGAGCGGCCATTGGGTCTTCCTTGGGCGAAGCTTTCTTGCGCTTGGCGGAGCGCTGGGCACTCTTTGCCTTTTCCTGCGCGGCGACTTCCTTCGCCTGCTTGATCATATCGGAGTAGGAGGAGCCTGCGGCCATGGGTTACTCCTGCGCGCGTTGGAGTATTTCTTTGGTGACGGCCTGATAGTCCGCCGCACCGTTGGACTTGGGGTCGTCGTCAAAAATGGTCTTCTGCCGCGAGGTGGCGCGATTGATGGCCGTATTGTTGCGGATGGCGGCGTCGAAGATGGC
This sequence comes from Desulfobaculum senezii, assembly GCF_054657395.1. Lineage (NCBI taxonomy): Bacteria > Pseudomonadati > Thermodesulfobacteriota > Desulfovibrionia > Desulfovibrionales > Desulfovibrionaceae > Desulfobaculum > Desulfobaculum senezii. The sequence continues at coordinate 56,646 of NZ_BAAHYU010000007.1, forward strand.
GTCGCGGAAGAATGTGGATATGGCGGTGCTCATGGATTCGGACAGCTTGGTGCGCTTGTCGATCATCGTGATGAGCGAGCCGATGATATCCAGATCGGGGTTGAAGGATTCCTTGATGAACTCAATGTGGCTCAGGAGCTGCTGCATGCCTTTGAGCGCGAACCAGTCCTCGGACTTAACCGGAATGAGGTAAAAGTCGCTGGCGGCAAGAGCGTTGTTGAGGGCAACGTTGATATTTGGCGGGCAGTCGATAAGGATGTAGTCGTACTGCTCGTGCACCTCGGGCGTGAGCTTGCTCTTGAGGGCGATAAAGGCGTTTTTGGCTTCCACGCCGCCGCTGTCCAGCCCGAACATGTCCATATTACTTGGCACGAGGGAGAGGCGAGGGTAATCACTCTTTTCAGACTGGCGCGGATACTTGGTGGGGAAAATGCACAGCCCCATCTCGGTCTTTTCGTCCCGGATGATGTTGGCAAACGTGAGCGGGTAGTCAAAGGGTGACATGGTGCCAAGGATCAGCGTGGCGTTGTGCTGGGGGTCGGTGTCGATAACCAGAACACGCTGGCCATGGTACTTTGCCAGGCAGTGCGCGATGTTTATGACGCTCGTCGTTTTGGCGACGCCGCCCTTCTGGTTGCAGAACGAGATTACGGTGGCCATGCGGGAATTCCTCTCTTTTTGTATTGATACGGATATGTTCCCCTAAAAAGGGTGAAAGTCAAGGGCTATGCTTTGTCTTGTCAAGCGGTTTTTTGCATGGCTCTATCTTTTCCACTTCATGGGGAAGCTGGGTGGGGGGACTCTCCCCGGTTTGAAGAATCAGTGATTTCGGGATGTTGTGTTCGTGTTTTCGGTACGCAAAATCCGTATTGCTTGAATTTCAGGAAGAATTGCGCGGGGAGCAAAGCGGGGAGAATTTTTCCCGGAAGTCATCCACCATAGGGATAAGGTCGTGGTTTTGTGCCCTTTCGGATCGAGCCTCTCCTGTGGAGAGGCAGGCCAAGCGTACAGGCTGGAGCGCAGCCGTGGTGCACATGTGCCATATGCCATCAATTGGTGAAAAAGCGGTGGCTGGAGACGCGGGCCGAGCCCCGTGCCCGTCGCCAGGATGCCGCCGCGGGAAGACGTGCTGATATACGATGAAGGCCCGTGTTTTGCAGATATTCCGGGCAGGAGGCTTTATGCGATATATTATGAATACGTCTACGGACCCGGCGTTTAACCTTGCGGCGGAAGAGTGGCTGCTCATGAACACGCAGGATGAAGTGTTCATGCTGTGGCGCAATGCCCCCGCGGTGATTGTGGGGCGCAATCAGAATACGCTGGCGCAGATTGATGCAGACTTTGTCCGTGAGCGCGGCATTCCCGTGGTGCGCCGTCTTTCCGGCGGCGGGGCCGTGTTCCATGACCTCGGGAATATCAACTTTACGTTCATATCCAATGATGCCGGGGGCGGCGCGCTGGATTTTCTGCGGTTCACCACCCCCATTGTGGAGGCGCTGGGGCGCATGGGCGTGACGTGCTCTTTTGATGGGCGAAATGATCTTGTCATTGATGGCCGCAAGGTCTCGGGCAATGCCCAGCATATCGCGGGGGGGCGCGTTCTCCATCACGGAACACTGCTGTTTTCCTCGGATGTGACGGACATATCAGGCGCGCTGCGCGTGGACCCTGAAAAGTACAAGGACAAAGCCGTCAAGAGCGTGCGCAAGCGCGTGACGAATATCGCCGACCACCTGCCTGAGCCCATGGATGTGGAAACGAGCATGGCCCGCATTATGGCCGATGTCTCCGGCGGCGGGCAGGATGCTGCGGCTTTGGGCGAAGAGGAGACGCAGGCCATTGAGGCGCTCGCGGACTCGCGGTACCGCTCGTGGGACTGGAACTTCGGCTCCTCGCCCAAATACGGCTTCAGCCGGACGACCAGAACCCCCGGAGGCGTGGTCGAGGCGCATGTGGACGTCCAGTCCGGCGTCATCCGCCGTATCCGTCTGTTTGGGGAATACTTCGGCACCCGCGATGTTGGGCACCTTGAGGCCGAGCTCACTGGATGCCGCCACGACCGGGCTGCACTGGCGCAGGTTTTGGACGGCATTTCTCTGGAGCAGTACATGCTCGGTGTGGACCGGGACACCCTTGTAGGGTGCCTGTTCTAGTGCTTTAGGTTCCCTTTTTCGTGGCGCTTGCGCGCCTGCATCCCCCACCATTACCAAGCGAATTACCGCCCGCCTCCGCGCCCAACTCGGCGCAGGGGCGGGCGTGTTCGTTAGGCGCTGCTTTGTGTGGTTTTGTCTGTGCCACGCGCGAGTTTTGGCGGCGTCCCCGTGGTCTGCCGGGTGTTCCATTCTGGAGCATTGTTCGTCTTCAGGACACCGCCAGGCAGAGGAGAGAATATCCGCTTTTGACGCTTAACTGTCTGAATATGTAGTAAAATTTTCGAATTCCTACCTCGGGCACGCTCCTTGCTCATGTTGAGGAAAGGCATGACATCAAACCCTAGGAGGATAGTATGGACGCGGCAGAAATGGCAGCGATGACGCTGGCGAAAATGCAGAAGGATGCTGGCAATGTGTTTCCGAAGTATCTTGAGTTCACCAAGGAAATTAGCCAGTTCAGTTCCATAGACCACAAGACCCAGGAACTTATTCACGTGGCGTGCTCCATGATGTCGCAGTGCGAGATGTGCATCTCCCTGCATATTCAGGGCGCGGCCAGCAATGGCGCCACCAAGGAAGAAATCATGCAGGCGGCCATGCTTGCTATTTCCATGGGCGGTTCGCCCAAGGTTATGTACATGAAGTACGTCTTTGAGGAACTGGAAGACCTGTTCGACTAGCGGCCCATAAGCCCTCCTCCGGGAGCGTGCGCGATTCTGGACGCGGTCGGGCGTGCCATCCAGCCCACATTTGGCGCGCCGCTTTTCGCCGCACGCGCGCCGCTCCCGGGACACCTTCTGTGAATCATATCGAATGCGGCAGGCACAGTATGCTTCCGGGCCAGTGGAAACACGGGCCCGGAAGCCTTGCGTTGTGGGCCCGTGTCTCTGTACAGATGGCGGAGACAAGACCCTCAGGAGGAATCCATGGATATACAGACCCATCACGGAATTGATCAGGCCCTGTGCGGTGAGCCGCAGGAGATAAGGGACGGCTACAGCCGCGTACGCCTCATCTGCGGCGAGAACATGACCGCAGACACAAGCGGCCTTATTCACGGCGGCTTTATCTTTGGGCTGGCGGATTATGCGGCTATGCTGGCGGTGAATCACCCGAACGTTGTGCTGGGTGCGGCAGAAACGAAGTTTTTGAAGCCCTCGCGTCGTGGGGACGAGCTTATCGCCACAGCGTGCGAGGAAGCGCCGGAGGGCAAGAAGCGGCTGGTCCACGTTGACGTGCACTGCGGCGACGAGTGCGTTTTTACGGGCACGTTCACGTGCTTTGTGCCATCGCGGCACGTTTTGGACGGTAAGTAGGCGCGCCGCCCACCTGCGACCGCTAGCCCGAGTGGGTGGGGGACGCAGAAGGACGGCGCATGGTAGAGAAATAAATGGTCCCTGTCCGGCCCGGCATTGTGCTCGGCTGGGCAGGGTCCTTTTGGAAGAGGGGCTGCGCTAGTCGTTGCCGCCGCCCCAGATGCTGTCGCCGCTTTTTCCGCCAAGGCCGGGGTGCACGTCGAAGCGTACCACGCCAACGGGAATATCGACGGCTTTGGCGATGCGGGCTGCCCCCTCGTGCCCAAAGCCGCCGCACAGCTCGATGGCGCCAATGCCGTCGTGTTCCACCAGATAGCGGGCCAGCGACTCGGCGTGCTTGTAGTTGCTCACGGCGTAGGTCACGAGTTCGATTTCGTCGGTTGTGACGCAGGCTTTGTGCTTGGAGGGGGACCCGCCGGGGGCGATGAATAAAAACGCGGCCTTAAGGGGAGTGCTCATACTGTTCTCCTGTGAGTCGTCTCGGGCGTATGGTATTGGGTGAAGAGTCCATGCCTGCTGGAGAGGGCCATAACGCGTGGCACATCCACGACTTTGGGGCCTTCGGTGCTGAGCACGATGGAGGCGCGGCAGCCGCTGGGAATGTCCACTTCGCGTTCGCCGTCCACTGCGATAAGGCCGGGCGCGGTGCCTATGGCGTAGTGTTCTCCGGGCTGCATGCGGCGCGACTGGCTTACGGCAACCGTGGCGAAGAGTCCCGGCGCGATGGGGGCGGTGACCGTTGCCTCGTCCGCGTGCCCAAGGTCCAGAGCGAGGCCTGCGGGCTCCTCCGGGCGGATGGTCGTCAGCTGTCCGCCAACGGCAGAGAGACCGATGGAGGAGGGATCACACCGGGTGAGGAAGATTTGCGGCACCTTGTCCATATTCCACACCGCCCGTGAGCCGACAAAAATGTCGTCGTAGACGGCGGCGTCCACCAGCGCGATATCCGCGCGCGTTTCATCCAAATAGATATGGAACATGCATGTCGTGGTGCAGCAGTCGACTATGGGAAATGTCCCATTGGCCACGATGCCTGCGGCCAGTCCGGCAATGGTGGCCTCGCCCATGGAGGGGAACACATTGTTGGTGCCGGTGGAGAGGGGCAGGAGCGGCACGTCCACGGTCCCTTTGCACGCCGCGCGGTTGGTGCCGTCGCCGCCGAGGACGACCAGACACCCCGCCCCGCAGTCGTGCATAGCCTTGGCCGCGGAGGTGGTGTCCTGCTGGGAGTTTCGTACAGGCATATCAAGGGCCTGAACGGGGATGGATGGGGAAATGGCGTCCAGCGCGCGGGGGACGGTGCCGTAGGCGTCGGGCATATAGACAATGCGCGACGCGCCCGCCTGCTCAATGCCGAGGATGAGCCGCCGGACCATGCGGATTTTTTCCAGATTGTCGAAGACGCTCCCGTGGGCCACGAGGCGTCGTATATCCTTGCCTGATGCCGGATTTGCCAGAATGCCTACGGTGCTCAAGGCGACTCCTTCGTGCCCAAATGGCAGGCGGGAAGCGGCCGTGGCCGCCTCCCGCTGCGCGAGTTATCGGATGGATTTCACCGCCGAGACGATGTTGTCTGCTCCGGGAATGTAGTGCTGTTCCAGCGGCGGGGAGAAGGGCACGGGGCAGAAGGGTGCGCCAACGCGTTTAATGGGCGCATCCAGATACTCTACGGCTTCCTCGGCCACCATGGCCGCAATCTCTGCGCCGGGCCCGGCAAACTGCACGGCCTCGTGGGCGATGACCAGGGCGTTGGTCTTCTTGACGGATTCGACGATAAGGTCCGTGTCCAGCGGCAGCAGGCAGCGCGGGTCGATGACCTCGGCGCTGATACCGTCCTTTTCCAGCTGGCTTGCGGCTTCAAGGGCCGCATGCACGGTATGGGAGGTGGCGACTATGGTCACATCCGTACCTTCGCGCTTCACATCGCCCTTGCCGATTTCAATGGTGTAGCTCTCGTCCGGAACCTCGCCGGACACGCCGTAGAGGAGCTTGTGTTCCAAGAACACCACGGGATTGTCGTCGCGGATCGCGCTGGTGAGCAGGCCTTTGGCGTCGTAGGGGGTGGAGGGGATGACGACCTTGAGTCCCGGGATATTCATGAACCACGATTCAAGGCACTGCGAGTGCTGCGCGGCCGCGCCGATGCCCGCGCCCTGTGGCATGCGCAGGGTCATGGGGACGGTGGTTTTGCCCCCGAACATAAAGCGCATCTTGGCGGCCTGGTTGAAGAGTTGGTCCATGGACACGCCAATGAAGTCCACAAACATCAGCTCCGCCACCGGACGCAGACCGCACGCGGCCGCGCCGGCGGCCGCGCCGACGATGGTGCTTTCGGTGATGGGGGTGTCCATGACGCGCTCTTTGCCGAAGGCGTCGTACAGGCCCTGCGTTACGCCAAAGCACCCGCCGAACTGTCCAACATCCTCACCCATGATGAACACGTTTTCGTCGTGCTCCATTTCGTGACGCAGCGCGTCGTTCAGTGCCTGCAAATATGTTTTCTCGGCCATTGTCTTGCTCCGTTGGGTCGAATTTTTCGGAAATGCTGACCTTGCGTCTTATGCGTACACGTCGTCCATCAGCGCGGAGGCGGGGGGCAGGGGGCTGTCCTGCGCGAATTTCACGGCCTCTTCGACTTCACCGGCAATGCGGTCTTTAATCTCTGCGGCTTTCTCTGCCGTCAGGGTTTTGCTTTCCACCAGCTTTTGTTCAAAGCGGGGGATAGGATCCTTGGCCATCCATTCTTCCAGCTCTTCGTCGCAGCGGTAGGTGCAGGCGTCGCCCTCAAAGTGGCCGCGCCAGCGGTAGGTTTTGCATTCCACAAGGGAGGGCCCTTCGCCCTTTCTGGCGCGGGCAACGGCCTCGGTGACGGCCTCGTGCACGGCCAGCACGTCATTGCCGTCCACCACAATGCCGGGCATGTCGTAGGCGGCGGCGCGGTCGGCGATGTCGACGACGGCCATGGAACGGCACTGCGGGCACGAGATGCCGTAGCCGTTATTTTCGTTGATGAAGACGAGGGGCAGTTTCCATGCGCTGGCCATATTCAGGGATTCCTGCGTGGTGCCCTGATTGGACGCGCCGTCCCCGAAAAAGCACAGGGCCACGTCGTCGGTATTGCGGTACTTGGCGGCTAGGGCTGCGCCCACGGCCAGTGGCCCCCCCCCGCCAACAATGCCGTTGGCGCCAAGGATGCCAAGGTCAAGGTCGGCAATGTGCATGGAGCCGCCTTTGCCTTTGCAGTAGCCGGTCTGCTTGCCGAAGATTTCGGCCATCATCAGCTTGAGGTCGCCGCCTTTCGCCAGCAGGTGACCATGCCCGCGGTGGGTGCTGGTAATCATGTCCTTGTTGGTCAACGTGGCGCAGGCGCCGGTGGCTACGGCCTCTTCGCCCAGATACAAGTGCACGAAGCCGGGAATTTCACCGGCGGCGAAAAACTCCTGCAGTTTCTGCTCGAAAAACCGAATCCTGTTCATGGTTTCGAACATGTGAACCAATGTTTTCTTGCTGAGAGCCATTGTTGTCGCTCCTTTTTCTCTGATGAATTATTCGGCCTGTGAGGGCGCGGCGCATGCTTCGCAGCCCGGAGCATCCGCTTTGTCCATGTCCACGCTGATGGTGAGGGCGGCGCACGCCACGACAATATTGCTGACCCCGGGCGCAAAGCAGGGAACCTCGATGCCTGCCGCGGTCATGCCGCCAGCAGTGACGGAAACCGAGGCTTCCCCAATGGGGATGACGGCGCGCACAGCCTCGGTGTCAACGCGCTCCGGCGCCGGGACGGCTACTTCCGCATGGACGTACACGCCCTGGAAGGCGTCGCGCCCCCAGATCTCCACAAGACCGCACAGGCAGGTGCGGGACATGGCATCGCGTACGGCGCGCACAGCGGCCTTGGTCATGTCCTCGCCGTGCATGTCTGCGGCGTAGCCGAGTTCGATGGCGAATCGTTTGTGCGGCATGGCGGCCTCCTACATCGTCATGAGGCCGGGGGTTTCCAGCATGTCTGCGAGTTCGCGCAGGAAAGTCATAGCCGGTGCGCCGTCGGTGACCATGTGGTTGAAGGTCAGCGACAGGGTCATCATGCTGCGGATGGCGATTTCTCCGTCTTTTACGGCGGGTTTTTCCACCACGCGGCCAACGCCCAGAATGCCCGTCTCCGGTGGGTTCAGGATGGGGGTGAAGCCGTCCACGCCCAGCATGCTGACGTTGCTGATGGTGAAGGTGCCGCCCGAGATTTCGTCCATGCTCAGGCCGCCTTGACGCGCGCGTGCGGCGGCGTCGCGGACGTGGGTTTTGAGCTCTTCAAGGGTGTAGGTGTCGGCCTCTTTGACGTTGGGGACGATGAGGCCGCTGGGCAGGGAGACGGCAACGCCAAGGTTGACGTGTTCGTGCATGTGGATGCCGTCGTCCTGCAGGGTGGAGTTCATGACTGGATGGCGCTTTAGGGCGCGGCACACGGCGTAGCAGATGATGTCGTTGTAGGAGAGGCGGTAGTCGGGGTTGCGGCGGTTGCGCCCGCGCAGGGTGTCGCGCAGGCGGACCATCTCCGTGACGTCGGCCTCCACAAACACAGTGAGCTGGGCGCTTGTTTGCAGGCTGGCGTGCATGTTGTCTGCAACGATTTTGCGTACGCCTTCCATGGGCACAATGGTGTCCTGCGTGGCAGGCTGCTGCGGGGCTGGCTCGGATGGGGCGGCGGGGTTCATGGCGCGCAGGATGTCGGCCTTGGTAATCTTGCCGCCGTCGCCGGTGCCGGTGATTTGGCTGAGGTCGATGCCCTTTTTGCGGGCAAAGGCGATGGTCTTGGGGCTGGCGTTAATGCCGCCACCTGCGTCGGCCACGGCCTGCACGTCGCGCTTTGTCACCGCGCCGCCCCGGCCTGTTCCGTCAACGGAGGCGAGGTCAACGCCAAGGTCTTCGGCGAGCTTGCGGGCGGCGGGCATGGCGGGGATGAAGCCGTCCTCTCTGGCGGGAGCCTTTTCACTTGCAGGTTCTGCCGCACTTGCGCCAGCGTCGGCGGCTGGAGTCTCGGCAGTGGCCGCGGGCGCCGGCGCGCCGCCGTCTACGCGTTCCGGCGTTTCACCGTCGGCGGCAATGGTGCCCACGGGGGCTTGCACTGCGGCAACGTCGCCCTCGGGAACGATGATTTGAAACAGAATACCACTGGCAGGAGCTTCGACCGAGTTGGTGATCTTGTCAGTCTCCACCTCGAATAGGGGCTCACCTTCGGTGACCGTATCGCCCTCGGCCTTGAGCCACCGGACGATTTTTCCTTCCTTCATGGTCAAGCCCCATTTGGGCATGATCACTTGTTGGGCCATGACGTTCCTCCTGAATATTTTCGTGTCGGTGCCATGACGGATTGCAACGGAGGTGCCACGAAAAGAAAAACTGATATTTCAGAATGTTATGTGAGAGAGGCAGCGTGAAACAACGCCACTTGTTCGGGAACGGGACAACAGAGGAGCCTCCGCAAGTTTGGCGCTGAAAATGATGATAACTTCCCGTAATTTATAAATAATATGGTTCTGATAGGCGGGGAGAGTGTTCCAGAATTGAACACTTGACGAAGGCATTGACTTGTAGGGATGTGAACACGTGCCTGTCGATAACGAGTGACGCTTTCTGACGAAATGGAGGCCATCCATGTATTCGCTTTTCCGGGAAGGTGACAGCTTCGGTATACGTCCCAACACTCCAGATGTGTCGGCGTCGCATGTGGTGACGCCGCCCATGCGCCCACAGCGCCGTGAGCCGGGGGTGGACTACACGAACTGGAAACAGTTCATGGATAAGGGAAAGCTGCCGGATGGGGGGATGGATGCGTCGCTAGTGGATTCATGGCGCCGTTGTCTCGCCCTAGGGGTGGACCCTGCGCCGCGAAGCTGCTGGGACTTCGTCCCCATGAAGCAACTGGAGCGGTTTACCTCTGTTCTCGACAAGGTCAGCCCGGATATTCTCGATACGACCTATTCGGCCATCCAAGGCAAGGATCTGCTCATAACCATCACCAACGCTGAAGGCAGAGTGGCCAGAACATGTGGTGATAAGGACATCCTACGCCGCGCTTACAAGTTGAACTTTGGGCCCGGAGCCAATTGGTCGGAGAAAAGCGTGGGCACCAATGCCATCGGCACGGCCTTAGCTACGGGGCAGCCTATGCAGGTGTTTGGCGAAGAACACTTCTGCCGCAGCCACCACAGCTGGAGTTGCACCGCCGCCCCCATCTACGACCCGCATGGCAGCGTGTGGGGAAGCATCGATATCTCCGGCGAGAAGAGCGCTGACCACTCCATGTCTTTGAGTTTGGTCCTGCAGGCTGCGCGCGCCATGGAACAGCGCCTGTGCCAGTTCTATTGCTCCGAGATTGAGGGCAAGATGACGTCTCTGTTCTCGTCCATGTTCAACTCCGTCATGATGGGCATTGTCACGTTGGACAATACAGGGCGCGTTATCAGTTCCAATACGGTGGCCGAAACCTTGCTGGCCCGCCCCGGCGAAAGTTTGCGCGGGCGGCGGGGCAATACGCTGTTCGACTACGACGCCTACCTTGGCAAGATGAAGTCCGCGTCCATGAACGAGCCTGTTGTCCTGCGGTGCTTTGCCAATCCGGACCTCTTTGTCCGTGCGATACCAATATTTGATGCCAACGGAAGCCTGAACGATACCATCGTCACCGTGAGCGAGGTGCAGCGCCCCCGGGCCCGGGCGGTGCCCATTCATCAGAAAAAGGATGCCCCTGTACCGGGATTTGAAAAGGTGCTGCATACGAGTGCGGCCATGCGCAAGGTGGTGGAGCGCGCCGCCAATGCCGCCAAAACCCCGTCCACCATCCTCCTGAACGGTGAGTCAGGCACGGGCAAGGAGCTGTTCGCGCGGGGCATCCACAAGGCAGGCCCGCGCAGTGCAGGCCCCTTTGTGGCGATCAACTGCGGCGCGTTCTCGGAAGAACTGATCCAGAGCGAACTGTTCGGCTACACAGAAGGGGCGTTTACCGGCGCGGCCAAGAAGGGCCGGGTGGGGAAGTTTGAGGAAGCGCACAAGGGTGTGTTGTTCCTCGATGAAATTTCGGAAATGCCGTTTTCCATGCAGGTCAACTTGCTCCGCGTGCTGGAGGAGCGCGCGGTTACTCCCGTTGGCGGCAATACCCCGCGCAAGGTGGATGTGAAGGTCGTGGCGGCCACCAACAAGGACCTCTGGAGTCTTGTAGAACAGAGGGCGTTCCGAGAGGACCTGTACTATCGGCTGAACGTGGTCCACCTCACCATCCCGGCGCTCCGCCGACGAAACGACGATGTCCTGGTCCTTGTGCGCCACCACCTGCGCCGTCTGTGTACCGAATTCGGCCTTCCAGAGGCGCGGCTTACGCTTGAGGCCGAGCATCTCCTCAAAAGCTACCATTGGCCGGGCAACGTCCGGGAGCTCATCAACTGCCTTGAACACGCCGTCAACAACTTCGCCGGGGACGAACTCACCCCGGACGACCTGCCGCAGTACCTGACAGAGCGTTGTCAGAACGCCAAAGGCCCAACCTGTGAGGCCGACGGCGAATTCCAACTGACCAAGCGCGAAGCCGACACCATCCGCGAAGCCCTCGACTACCATGGCGGCAACATCAGCAAAACCGCCAAAGCCCTCGGCATAGGCCGCAATACCCTCTACGCCAAGATGGAGAAGTTTCGGATAGAGGTGTGATGGGAGCGGGCGTTGCTTTTTTAAGGCGACCCGAAAACCACACGTAAAAACGCCCCCGCATGGATGTCCATGCGGGGGCGCCGTACGTCCGGTGGTCTTGGGTGACCGTGCCCGGGTGTTTGGCGGTTATTTTGCGGGGCTTTCGGACTGGGTCTCGGGGGCGGAGTTGCCGAAGAAGACCGGGATGTCCGTGCTGCCGAGGATGTTGCTGCGCAGCTGCGCCTCGGGGAGCTTGGCCCATTCGGATTTGTTGGAGAAGTAGAAGAACAGGCCGAGGGCGATCCAGATCACGAGGCACCAGCGGGAAGCCACGCCGATGTAGGCCGGGGAGCCGGGGATGAGCAGCAGCGAGATGCACATCACGGCGGTGATGGTGCCCATGGTGCAGGTGAACAGGCGCACGCCTCGGTTGGCTTCAGCCGGGGAGCCCAGCAGCACGCGGCGCGCGGCGAGGCAGGTGAACAGGTACCCCATGCCGGTACCCAGGGAGCTCATGTCTACAATCCATGCGACCACGGAGCGGCCCGCAAAGGGGGTCAGCAGCACGATGGCGATGGTGAACAGAATGGCCTTGTAGGGCGAACGGTACTTGGGGTGAATATCGCCGAACCACTTGGGCAGGATGCCGCCGCGAGCCATGCTGAGGAGCAGGCGCGAGGTGGCGATGTAGAAGCCGTTGATGCCGGTGCATACCGCGCCCATCACGGCGCAGGAGAGGACTACGGCGCCGAATTTGCCAAAGGCCATCTTGGCGACTTCGCCGGTGGCCCATGCGGTGCCGCCAGCGGCGCGCATGGCGTCCATTTTGGCCAGCATCTCGGGGTAGGGAATCACGATGCCGACGGACAGCGTGACAAAGCTGTAGAGCACAACACCGCACAGGATGGCGATGATCATGATGTTCCGCGCTTTGGCCGGATTGAAGCTGAACTCTTCCGCCGCCTGCGGCACGGTGTCAAAGCCAACAAAGAGGAATGGCGAAATGGCGAAGATGAGCAGCACGCATGCCAAGGGCGAGCGGTGGTCCGAGAACAGCGGCGTGAGGTTGCTCAGCTGGGCGCTCTCCATGGAAGCCGTACCCGCGAACAGCGAGATAATGCCCACCGTAAGCAGGAAGGCCAGAACGACCTGCAGTTTACCGGCAAAGCTGATGCCCCGGTAGTTCAGGAATCCAAAAAGCAGGGTTGCGCCGGTCATAAGGAGCACTTCGCCGGTAAACACCTGCCAGCCCGCAATTGAGTAGAGTGGCCCGAATGCAAAGACCCCCGGGAAGAGGAAGCGGAAAATAAGGGCGAGGGCCGCAATATCAATGCAGACAATGGCGATATACCCCAAGACGAGTGCCCAGCCGCAGATGAAGGCGGCGGTGGGACCGTAGCCGACGTAGGCATACGCAAACGCGCCACCAGCAACGGGGGTATATTTGATCATGTAGCTGTAGCATGTGGCGACAAAGCACAGCAGGAGGGCGCCGACAACAAACCCGATCAGGGTTCCCATGATGCCAGCTTCGGGAAGGAACATATCGCCGGGGAGGACGAAACATCCCCAACCAACGATGGAGCCAAGGGCCAAAGCCCAGACCTGAGCCGGGGAAAGGGATTTCTGCAATTCTAACTGTTCATCTTGTGACACGACTATCCTCTCGAAGGCGTCCGGTGTGCGGGCGCCTTGGTCGTTTGGGGCAGGTCCGGGCGTACACGTTGGGGGTGCCGCCGGCTGGTCGCGCCGGGAGGGCGACGGCCTGCCGTAGACGCACAGCGGGTGTACGTCGAGGGTTTGTGTGCCATGCGTCGTGGCGACATACCGCAGGGCGGTGCATGGCGAGCCTCTCACGCAGAGTTGAACAAGCGGGTCTCTACGAGGTCATCACCTTCAGGGAGTCAGCAGATTCGCGAATTGCTTGTGACAAAACCAGCAAGTTGAATGCCAGCACGTGAAAGACTTCACTATCCGTTCAATATCCCGGTATTCTTGTAGAAATTCATGAGCATAATATATGGGCGCCAGGGGGTGCAAAAAGATATTTTCGCAATCGAAAAAAAACTTTCCATTTGCGTAAATTCTTTTCCCGCAGCGGTTCGCGTCTTTGCACTGGGTGAAACATCTGAGTGGCGGCGTTGTGTCGAGGAAAATGAAGAAAAGAGCGGTCTTCGTGGCGATTGCGCGGTACGGGGAGTTTTGCACAAGCATGTCCGGTGAATCGGCACCAAGTTTGCTGTCGCAATGTCGTGACTCATTTCACGAGAACGGGGGGCTCGTCTAGCATTTTTTGAGGCCAGTCTGAGGTGGTTCAGCCCGCGCCACGGCTGGGCTGGGCGGAGTTCTGTGCGCTCGGAGTGCAGGCTGTGTTGCCTGCCCCGCGTTATCTTTGAAGAAACGTCACGCGCAGGATGGTGCCGCGCGAAAGGAGCTTGTTTCGCGCGGCAAAAGAACGGTGCAATTCAGGAGAAACCTTTATGACCGAAGAACGCCGCAAGGCTTTGATTAACGATATTATTGCTGGTGAACTGCGTATGTTTCAGGCCGTGAACAGCCGGGGGCGATCCATATGTCAGGAGCGTCCGGAATCCTTCCGTCTCATGCGTGAAATGACCCACGCTGTGTTGTCCGATGATTTTTTGGTGGCCTACGCCGTGGACGTGCGCCGTGCAGAAGAGGCAGGGCGCAACCTCATGACGGAAAAATACGCGCTGATGGAACGACGCATTCCTCGGCTGAGTACGGACCCGCGCATTGATGTCATCCTCAACGCAGAATGTGCGTGGCGGCGTGAGGTGACCAAGGACTTTCCGCATGTGGTGCAGGCCGATGGCCAGCCAGGCTTTCGCCTGTACCTCGGGTGCGAACTGCAAACCTATTCCGGCGAGAGCCTTGAAGCGTATGAGGCTTGTGTGGAGGACGCCCATGTGGCTGGGCGCAACCTTGTGCGCGAGCGCTACGAGATTTTGATGCGCCAGCTTGGTCATGACAGCTTGGAGGAGTGTGAAGCCCGGTTGGCGGCGGAGTCGTCACGGTGCGCTGATGCCTGAACCGGTTTTCCTTCTCGTCTTCTGCGCGTGGTTTGTGGGTGGGTTCGTCTCGGGCGTCAGCGGCATTGGCGGGGCCATGGTGGCTGTGCCCACGGCCGCGCTCATGATTCCCATGCATGAGCTGGTGCCGCTCAGCTGCATCCTGAACGTGGTTATGGACGGCTGTATTGCGTGCATGCATTTTCGGCACTGCCGGGTGTCGGCGCTGTGGCCCATGCTTGTGGGCTCTCTGCCCGGCGCGCTTATTGGGCTGTTTATCCTGAATGTGGTGTCCGGATCCATGCTGCAAGGCGCGGTTGGGGCGTTGCTTCTTTACTATGTCTATTGGCAGCATTCCTTCCGCGTCACGGGCGAGCGCGGTGAATCGTGGGCGCGTGGCGGCGCTGCGGGGTTTGGCGCGGGCCTCTTGGGCACGGCTATTTCTTTTGATGGTCCGCCTGTTGGGGCCTACGGCCTCTACACTGGCTGGACGCCCCGCGTCTTCCTCGGCACCCTTGGCGTGTTCTTCATCATTCGTGGAAGCATGACCTGTGGCCTGCAGGCGGCGTCCGGGTTGTATACGCCCATCCTTGCGGATTACCTGCTCTACGGCGTCCCCGCCACCATCCTTGGGACGCTGTGCTCGTTCCCCGTGGTCAGCCGCATTAATGTGAGGCTGTTCCGCCGGGTGCTCATGGGCGTCATTGTCCTTGCCGGACTGGTCTGCCTAGGCCGCGCTGTGCTTTGGTAATCTGACCTACTAGGTTAGTCTTCAGACAGATTTTGGGGTACAGTCATCACGATGGAGGCCCTATGAAAGCTGCAGAGAAAGTCGCCCGCCAGCTTATGAGTGTACTTGAGCTTGCAGAGCGCTTGGGAAACGTCAGCGAAGCCTGCCGGCGACGCGGTGTGCATCGTAGTCAATTCTACGAGTACAAGGCGTTTCCAGACTCATGGCCTTGAAGGGCTCAAAGATCTGCCGCCTATTCCGAAGTCCCACCCTTTCACCACCTCCGAGGAGGTGGTCGAGCAAATCTTGGAATTGAGCCTAGCTCATCCTGCTTGGGGGTGCGTTCGCCTTTCCAATCAGCTCAAACTCATCGGTGTTTCGGTGAGCTCCCCTACCATTCAAAACATCTTGATCAAGAATGGCATGGGCACCAAGTACGACCGCTGGCTTAAGC